>JBGCEW010000001.1:0-382089 GCA_045106595.1 Roseovarius sp.
ACCTTGTGACCTTCGGCATACATATCAATGTCATAGCGCTTGCCGGGGTCGGCCTTGGTGCGCACACCCGACAGCCCTGCGGCAATGATCACAGCCTGCAACAGATAGGGGTTTACCGCCCCATCGGGCAGACGCAATTCAAACCGGCCCGGGCCGGGGACACGCACCATATGTGTGCGGTTGTTGCCAGTCCATGTCACCGTATTGGGTGCCCATGTGGCCCCCGACATGGTGCGCGGCGCGTTGATGCGTTTATAGCTGTTGACCGTCGGATTGGTGATCGCCGCCAGCGCGCTGGCATGCTTCATGATCCCGCCCAGGAAATACGATCCCTGCTCGCTCAACCCCAGCTCGGCCGTCTGGCTACCGCTGGTGGTATCCGTGGCAAAGACATTGACCTTGGCCTTGTCGCCCGGCGCATCCCACACGGAAATATGCGCATGGCACCCGTTGCCCGTCAGCCCCTCAACAGGCTTGGGCATAAACGTCGCCCGGAAGCCGTGCTTTTCAGCCACGGATTTGGTCATGAACTTGAAGAACGAATGCTTGTCTGCCGTCTTCAACGCGTCATCAAACTCCCAGTTCATCTCAAACTGGCCATTGGCGTCCTCGTGGTCGTTCTGATACGGCCCCCAGCCCAGATCCAGCATATAATCGCAAATCTCGCGCACCACGTCATAGCGGCGCATCACCGCCTGCTGATCATAGCACGGTTTGGCGGCAGTATCGTATTCATCGCTCAGCGCCGATCCATCGGGCGTCAGCAGGAAATACTCGGCTTCAATACCTGTCTTGACGTGCATGCCCTCGTCCGCCGCTTCAGCAATCAGACGTTTCAGCACATTGCGCGGGGCCTGATCCACAGGCGCGCCTTCCATCACCGGATCAGCAGCCACCCAGGCCACGTCGGGCTGCCACGGCAGTTGGATCACGGATGATGGGTCGGGCACAGCTAACATATCAGGGTGTGCCGGCGTCAGGTCCAGATAGGTGGCAAATCCGGCAAAGCCTGCACCATCCTCCTGCATGTCCGCGATGGCCTGCGCAGGCACCAGCTTGGCACGTTGTCCCCCAAACAAATCGGTGAAGGAAATCATGAAATACTTTACGCCGGTCTCTGCGGCAAAGGCTGCAAGGTCTGTTGTCATTTTTTATCTCCCTGTTCGTCAAAACAAAGGGGGCCGAAACACAGCCTCCTTGTCAATATTTTTAGAAGTTCGTACCGGGTTTTCCGGGGTACCAATCAGTGCCTGACAAAGGCACCTGCGCCATGGCAGCGGCCTCCATCGTCAGCGCCACCAAATCCTCAGGCTCCAGGTTGTGCAGGTGGTTTTTGCCGCACGCCCGCGCGATGGTCTGCGCCTCAAGTGTCATAACTTTCAGATAGTTACGTAACCGGCGCCCCCCCTCAACCGGGTCAAACCGCGCCATCAGCTCCGGGTCCTGCGTGGTGATACCGGCAGGGTCTTGGCCCTCGTGCCAGTCATCATAGGCCCCCGCCGTGGTGCCCAGCTTGTTATACTCGGCCTCCCACTTGGGGTCATTGTCACCAATGGCAATCATCGCCGCTGTCCCGATCGAAACCGCATCCGCGCCCAAAGCCATCGCCTTGGCCACATCCGCGCCCGAGCGTATCCCGCCCGACAAGATCAGCTGCACCTTGCGGTGCATGCCCAGATCCTGCAGCGCCTGAACCGCAGGTCGGATAATCGCCAGCGTCGGCTGACCCACATGTTCAATGAACACATCCTGCGTCGCCGCCGTGCCACCCTGCATGCCGTCCAGAACAACAGCATCGGCCCCGGCTTTGATCGCAAGCGTGGTGTCATAATACGGACGCGCACCCGCAACTTTGACATAAATCGGGACTTTCCAACCGGTTATCTCGCGAAGCTCAAGTATCTTGATCTCCAAATCATCCGGTCCCGTCCAATCGGGATGGCGACAGGCGCTGCGTTGGTCAATGCCCTTCGGCAGGTTGCGCATCTCGGCCACGCGGTCACTGATTTTCTGGCCCAGCAGCATACCGCCGCCACCGGGTTTCGCACCTTGGCCCACGACAATCTCAATCGCATCCGCCTTGCGCAGGTCATTGGGGTTCATCCCGTAACGCGATGGCAAATACTGGTACACCAGCTTGTCCGAATGGCCGCGTTCCTCGGGCGTCATGCCGCCGTCGCCAGTGGTGGTGGACGTGCCAGCTGCCGAGGCCCCACGCCCCAGCGCTTCCTTCGCAGGACCGCTCAGCGCCCCAAAGCTCATACCGGCAATCGTGATCGGAATATCCAGCTCAATCGGGTTCTTCGCATGAAGCCCGCCGATGGTCACGGATGTCTCACATTTCTCGCGGTAACCTTCCAGCGGATAGCGCGAAATCGACGCCCCCATGAACAGCAAATCATCGAAATTCGGTACACGCCGTTTGGCCCCACCGCCGCGAATATCATAGATGCCCGTGGCCGCAGCGCGCCGGATATCCGAATTCACATCATTGGTAAAAGTCGCCGACATACGCGGCGTGGTGTGCGGGATTTTCTGGTCAGTCATTTTGCATATCCCTCAGGAACGGTTTCCAGTTAATCTGCCTCAGGTTCACTGGAAACCGTCCAGGCAAGTGTTTCAGTGTCGGACGGTTTATGAAAAGTGCATTCTGCAAGTTTTTCAAAACCGTTTTAATAGTCGCCAGCGTTATCAACGTCGAAATTGTACAGGTTCCGGGCAGATCCATAGCGGGTGAACTCAGACGGATCAGCGTCAAATCCAGCCTCGGCCAGGATCTCTTCCAAGAACGCGATATGCTCTGGCCGCATCTCTTTCTTCTCGCAGTCCGCGCCCAGGCTTTTGACCTCGCCGCGCACGAAAAACCGCGCCTCGTAACAGCTGTCGCCCATGGCCTCGCCGGCGTCGCCCAACACGACGACATTGCCAGATTGTGCCATGAAACCAGACATATGACCGATGTTGCCCTGCACCACGATATTGACGCCCTTCATGGAAATCCCACAGCGCGACGACGCATTGCCCTTGACCACGATCAGCCCGCCATGGGCCGTGGCGCCCAGATACTGGCTGGCATCGCCTTCGATGATGATCTTGCCGGACATCATGTTTTCGCCCGTCCCCGGCCCGGCCGAGCCATCGACGATCACCGTCGCCTGCTGGTTCATCCCACCGCAGTAATACCCCGTCGAGCCACGCACCGTGACTTCAATCGGCGCGTCCAGACCGCAGGCAATCGCGTGTGCGCCCTTGGCGTTCACAACCTCCCAGGCGGTCGAATTGGTCGACCCGTTCAGCGCATGCAATTCCTCGTGCAAGGCGCGCAGGCCCTTTTCACCTAAATCAAATGTCTGCATCTCAGTGGCTCCAGAAATAAACAGTGGCAGGCTCAGGCTCCCAGACTTTGGCGTCCTCAATACCCGGCAGGCTGACCAGCGCGCGGTATTCGCTGCCAAAGGCCACATATTGATCGGTTTCGGCCATCACGGCGGGTTTGCACGCAATCGGGTCGCGCACCACGCCGAACCCGTCCTTGGTGCCCACCACAAAGGTGTAAAACCCGTCCAGATCATCCAGTCCGGCCTCCAAAGCCTCGCCCAAGGTGCTGCCGTTCTGCATTTTCCACGTCAGATAGGCCGCAGCCACTTCGGTGTCATTCTCGGTCTCGGTCATCACGCCTTCACGCGCCAAGGTGCGGCGCAGGCTATTGTGATTGGACAGCGATCCGTTGTGCACAAGGCACTGATCCGCGCCGGTTGAAAACGGGTGCGCGCCCAGTGTCGTCACCGCCGATTCCGTGGCCATACGCGTGTGACCAATGCCATGTGTGCCGGTCAGCGTGGGGATATCAAACCGCTCGGCCACATCACCGGGCAGACCCACTTCTTTGTAAATTTCGATGGTCTCACCCGCCGACATCACCCGCGCATCGGGCCGCATGTCTTTCAGGGCGGCGCGCACGACGCTCATCTTATCCTCGGGCAGATCCAGCACCGCATGGGTGTCTTTGATCCGCATCGCGATATCCAGACCCAGCGCGCTGTTCAGCTCTTCATCAAGCCCCGCAAAGGTCACACCCGGATCGGCCGCCTGCAAGGTCAGCTTGGCGCGCCCTTCGGTGTCATCCCCGTAAACGGCAATCCCGGCACTGTCGGGGCCGCGATCGGTCATGGTGATCAACATATCGGTCAACATTTCGCCCAGCTTTGGCTCAAGCGATTTGTCTTTTAGAAACAGTCCGACGATTCCACACATCAGCGCCTCCTTTAGAATCTGCATAAATTGCTACTCGATAAGGCTAGTCAGATCGCACAGCAATTTCAACAGAAGAATGAAATATTCCTGTTAGGAAATATTGCCAGTCAGCCCTGCCCCGCCTGACGGTAGCTGATAATCGACAAATACCGCGCGGGAAGTTTGATCAACTCATCCGGCCCATGCGGCGCGTCGGCGTCAAAAAACAGGCTGTCTCCGGGGCGCAGGTGAAAGCTTTTGTCGCCGTGGCGATACCCCACTTCCCCCTCAAGCATGTACAGCAATTCAACCCCGTCATGCTGAAACGTCTGGAACACATCCGATTTCGTGGTCAGCGTGATGATATAGGGCTCCATCATCACACCGGATGAATTGGCCCCCAAATGCCCCAGCAATTGATATTGATGTCCCGCCCGCGTGCCGGCACGTGTGGTTTCAACGGCTTCGCCCGCCTTCACATGCACCGCCTCGCGCCGTTCCTCAAAGCGCCGGAAAAACGATGTCACCGGAACACTCAGCGCCTGCGACAGCGATTGCAGCGTGGTCAGGCTGGGCGATGTGATGCCGTTCTCAATCTTTGACAACATCCCCACCGACAGCCCCGTCGCCTGCGCCAGATCGGCCACGGTCATATCCTTTGAGTGACGAAACTCGCGCAGCTCCCGGCCGATGGCCAGCTCCAGGTTCTTCTCGCGCGGCTCTTCGGCCTTGTGCGGATCCTGGCTCAGTTTGGATGGCGGCATACACGTGCTCCTGAAAACTTCTACCAAGATGAGAAATCCGGTCAGGATTTGCAACTGCCCGGTTGTGTCTGTGTCAAACTTGGCCCGTCTGCGTCAGTCGCGCGCGGCCTTTTCCAGCTCCTCGGCCAGAATAGGCGCACCCAGCGTGACCGAATGCACCCCCATAATCGAGGTCAGCTGAAGCACTTCCATGATCTCGGCCTGGGTGGCTCCTTCGCGCAGCGCGTTTTGCATATGACGGCGCACACCGGGGGCCCACAGATGCGTGGTGGCCGCGTTGATGGCGATCATGATCAGCTCTTTGGTTTTCTGCGGCAACGGGCCTTGCTTTTGCGGCACAGCGCGAAACGCCAAAAACGCCTCCAGATACTCGGGGTCCATCTCGGCCATCATGTCCCACACCGGGTTCCAGTCATCTGTCTGGCGCTGTGCGTCGGTCGCAGGATAGGTTTTTTCGGTCATGTCTGCCCTCCCGAGCGTGCGTCGTTCACCACTGTAATACGGTTCATGCACCGATAAGCGGGCAGATAATCGGCCACCGCGTAATGCATGGTGCACCGGTTGTCCCACATCACCAGATCGCCCTTGGCCCACCGCCAGCGCATCTGATCCTCGGGCGTGTTCATATGATTGGTCAGCCACAGCTTCAGCGCGTTGGCCTCGGATGTGCCCAGCCCGTTGATATGCACCACAAAGGCCTCGTTGAAATTCAGGTACTTGCGGCCCGTCGCAGGATGCGTCCCCACCAACGGCCGGATCATATGCCCAAACCGCGCCATCCCTTCGTTCAGCGCCTCGGGGCTGCTGCCAAAGGAATTGCGGAAATCACCCATGTCGTGAATGGCCTCCAGCCCCTCCAGATCGGCCTTCATCCCCTCGGGCAGCCGGTCATAGGCGGCATAGCACGACGACCACATCGTATCGCCGCCCACCTCAGGCACCTCTCGTGCGATCAAAACCGAGGCAAAGGGCTGCACCTGCTTAAACGTCAGATCAGTGTGCCAGCAATTGGTGTCAGGCGGCGCGCTGCTGTCATTCTCCAGCTTCACGATCCGGTCAAACCCCTCGACATGCGGATAAAGCGGATGCGGCGCGTCCAGTTCGCCAAAGCTCTGCGCCAGTTCCAGATGCCGCTCAGGCGCAATATCCGCCCCCCGCATGACAATCACCTGATGCTGCATCAGCGCATCATACAGCCCATCCGCCACCTGCGCAGTCAAAGGCTGGTGCAAATCAACCCCCTCCAACACGGCGCCAATCGCTGGCGTGATCCTGTGCGCTTTCATCGGGTTACCCTCCGCGGTGTTTGAAACTGTCCCTGCGGAAGGAATACAATGCCTCGGGGTCCATTGCGACATCAATCACCGCCGGTTTGCCACAGACCAACGCCGCCTCCAGCGCCGCGGCCACGTCAGGCAACGTGTTGGCCTTGTACCCCTTGGCGCCATAAAGCTCGGCCAGCTTGTCAAACGGCGGGCTGGAGATATCAGCCCCAATATAGCGCTGACCAAAGAAATCCTTCTGATACGCCTTCTCGGCCCCCCAACATTGGTTGTTCATCACCAGCGTGACAGTGTTGATCCCATGATCCACCGCCGTGCTCAGCTCGGATACCGTCATGCCAAACCCGCCATCGCCCATCAGGCTCACCACAGGCCGCTCAGGTGCGGCCAGCTTGATCCCCAATCCGGCGGCAAAGGAAAATCCGACCAGCCCGAAATCCAGCGGCGTGAACAGGCTTTTGGGGTGCCAGTAGTTCAGCGCATCCGTGGCTTGCAAACACAATGTGCCCGCATCCATCGTCACGGCGGCGTCCTTGGGCATCACATCGCGCAGCGTCTTGAACAGTCCCGTAGGGTGCAGCGGCATTGCATCCACCAGCGCATCGTCATCCCGCTTGGCCAGAAACGCCGCACGTTCGGTTTGAAACGCCTTTGACCAGTCTGCGGCCTTGGTGCGATCTGCCGCTGTCTCGATCTCGCGGCGCAATTGCCCCGCCACGGTCGGTGCATCCCCCATGATCCCCAACCGGGCCGGGAAATACCGCCCAATCGCTGTTGGCTCCATTTCCACATGGATAATATCGGCGTCTTTATTAATGTTATCATAGGTATAGAAGGTGGCGTTAAACCCAATGCGTGTTCCCAGCGCCAGAATGACATCCGCCTCTTTCACCAAACGGCTGGCCACGATATTGCCCCTTGGCCCCATTTGTCCGGCATTCAACGGATGCCCAAATGGCACCGCATCGCCGTGTCCGGGCGACGATACAACCGGGCAATCAAAGGCCTCTGCCAGCGCCATACAGGCCTCACCGGCACCGGTGGATTTGATCCCACCACCTGCAATGATCACAGGCTTTTCAGCACCCAGCAACATCCGTGCCGCCTGCTCAATCGCCTGAGGCGCCCCGGCCGGGGCGATGAAGGGCCGGTATGCGCTGGGATCGGGAAACGCGTCATACTCTGCCTGCCCTGCCAGGACATCCCTCGGCAGGTTCAAATGCACCGGGCCTTGCCGGGGGGCGCAGGCTTCGCGAAACGCCTCGCGCATCATTTCGGGCACACGCTCGGTGCTGGTGGCGGTCCAGGTTTTCTTGGTGATCGGCTTGAACAACGCGTCCTGATCCACCTCCTGAAACGCATCGCGGTACTTGTGCCCCGATGCCAGTGCCCCGCCAATTGACACCACCGGCGAATAGGCCGCCTTGGCCTGTGCCAGACCGGTCACCAGATTGGTCACGCCAGGTCCGTTCTGCCCGGCCAGAATAACCCCCGCCTGCCCGCTCATCCGGGCAAAGCCGTCGGCCATATGGGTGCCCGTGCGCTCATCATGCACACCGATAAACCGAATGTCTGACGCATCATAAAGCGCGTCGAACATCTCCATTGTTGCAGATCCGATCAGGCCAAAAACATGGCTCGTGCGTTCCGCCTTCAGCGCCTCAACCGCTGCCTGCCCACCTGTTAGTTTTGTCATGGCACTACCCTATCCAAAAAGCCTTCAATCCGATCCGCAAACATCATCGGCCGCTCAATCAGCCCCAAATGTTTCAACGCGGGCACAATCGCCACCTCAGCGCCGTCAATCTCTGATGCAATCGCGTCGCTCATCGCAGGCGTGCTGCGTTCGTCATGTGCGCAGGTCATCACCAGCGTGGGCGCTGTGATAGCGGGGTCTGGCCGGATCAATTCCTTGACGCCGTCGGCCAGAACAATCCGGTGCGCGGCAAAACTGTCTGGATCACAGTCCAGAACAACCGCTTTAACATCGTCCACCAGGGCCTTGTTCTCAATGCGATATTCCATCGTGAACCAGCGCTTCAGCGTGGTCTGCATTGTGGCCTCGGCCCCGGCGGTGCTGTCTCGCGCCTGACGCTCAACCGCGGCCTGCATCTCGTCCCCCCGCGCATGAGGAGAGTTCAGGATCACCAGCGCCGACACCCGTTCGGGCGCATCAATCGCCACCCGCCGGTTGATCATGCCACCGATTGAAAACCCCACCAAAGCGGCGCTCTCAATGCCCAGATGATCCATCAAACCGATCACCTGATCGCGGTGTGTTGCAAGGCTGACCTCGCCCTTGGCCGGGGCGCTTTGCCCATGTCCCGGCAAGTCATAGCTCAGCACGCGAAACCCGCGCGACAGCCAGCGCACAATCGGGGCCCAGACCGTAGATCGGTCCAGACCAATGCCGTGGATCAGCACCACAACAGGCGCACCCTCAGGGCCCGTCAGATCATACGCCGTCCCATCAGATGCGACAGGCACCTACACCCCCGCCGGGTTGTCAATATCATGACCCATTTCTTTAAGGTCCTGATATCTATCGCCAATCCGGTGGTTTGGATGCCCGCCAATGGACGCACCAAGGGCAACAATCATTTCATCCTCAGCCGGGGCATCGGGCACGCTTGTGTGGATCGTCTGATAATGCGAGCGCCGCCCGCCATCGTCCTTATCCATCAACGGGATCATCAGCGATGTGCCCGCCGCCCCGCGCGTGTTGGAGAACACAAGATAGGATTTCGCATCCACCGCCTCGCGGTACTGATTGCCGAAAAACAGCGTATGGGTCAGGGCCTGCGCGTGCTCAATCTCGCCGCCCATGCCCACGACACTGGCCTTGCCATAGCCCTCAACCGTGCCGCCAGTTTTGGCCAGCACCATATCGGTCAGCAATTTGCCCAGCACCGGGCCGTGCTCGCGAATTTCAGGGCGCAGATCCTCGACATGGCCCAGACCGAACCACGGGTTGCGAATGATCGCCATCGCCGTCACCAGTTTGGTGGGCTCGGCCACCTCTTTCCAGCCTTCCTTATACGTCATCTGCACCAGGTTCAGTGTGCGGCGAATTTCAACCGGCATGGGCCAGCTCCTTTTCAGCAAAGGCGGGCATCACCTGATCAATGAACAATTGCAGCGATCGTTTTTGTTGCGCCATATCCATCCCCATTGAGGCATAATAGATAAACGCATCCACGCCCAAATCCTCATAAAGATGCAGCTTTTCAACGACTTGCTCAGGCGAGCCAAACATCAGGTTCTCTTCCAGCATTACCGGATCAACGCGGGCATTGCCCTCCAGCGTGTCCAGCGACACCTCTTCAGGAAAGCCGTTGACCACCTCACCGTTTTTCATCAGCAGGTTGCCAAACTGGCTCAGAACCCGGCGGATTGAGTTCATCGCACCCGCGCGATCGTCTTCGGTGTCATAGACCGCGGTGTGACGCATCACCGACCAGCGGCCATCGTATTTGCCATCGTTCTTGGCAATCGCATCATCCAGACGCGCGCGATAGGTTTCGGCCTCAGACATCGGCATGGTCAGCGGCCAGGACATGATGTTGCAGTTGTTTTCAACCGCGTAATCAAACGTAATCGGCGCGCGCGCCGCCACCCATACGGGCACGTCGTCTTGTACCGGTTTGGGGCAGGACGTCGCCGTCGGGAATTGCCAGAACTCGCCGTCATGGGCATAATCACCCTGCCACAAATGTTGCACCACAGGCAGCGCTTCTTGCATGTAGCGCCAGCTGTCCCGCTGGTCCAATCCGGGCTTCATCCGGTCGAACTCTCGCTGGTAAGCCCCTGATCCTATGCCAAATTCCAGACGACCGTCGCTGATCAGATCCAGAAACGCCGCTTCCCCCGCCAGGTTGATGGGGTGCCAATAGGCCGCGTTCACCACGCCCACACCCAGCCGTATGTTTTGCGTGTGCTCAGCCCACCATCCCAGAATTTGGAACGGGTTTGGCGCAATGGTCATCTCCAGCGCGTGGTGTTCGGCGGCCCAGGCAATTTCAAACCCGGCCGCATCGGCCATTTTCACCATCTCCAGCGTATGGTCGCGCACGTCTTTCATATCCGTGCTGTCGTCCAAACGCTCCAGATTAATTGCAAGGTGGAACTTCATGATATTACTCCCTAAATTGGGTGTCTAAAAACTTATCTTATAGCTTTTGGACAACCATCCTTTCATTGCTTCATTGTCAGGACGGTTTTCGTCTCATCCTTACAGGGATTCACCGAAAACCGTTTTTATCTTGGTCCAAACGGATTGCCCATCGGCGCATCCGAAATGTTCATCCACACGGTTTTGGGCCGTGTATAGTCATAGACAGCCTGAAACCCGCTCTCCCGGCCGTAGCCCGAGGATTTCATACCACCAAATTCCGCCACCGGGCTAATCACCCGGTAGGTGTTGATCCAGACAATACCCGCCCGTACAGCCCGGCTCATCCGCAAGGCGCGTGCGCTGTCTTTGGTAAAGATGCCCGCCGCCAGCCCGTGCTCGGTGTCATTGGCCAGCGCCAGCGCCTCTGCTTCATCTTTGAACCGCAAGACACTGAGAACAGGACCAAAAAGTTCGGTATCGACAATCTCAAGGTCCGCGCTGGGGCAGTCGATGATGGTCGGTTCAAAGAACATCTCACCCGCGTCCGCCCGCTTGCCACCGCTCAGCACTTTGCCGCCCTGCTCTTGTGCGCGTGCCACCTGCGCCTCGATATGCTCCAGCTGGCCGCGCGTACACAGCGGCCCCATCTGCGTGTCTTCGTGCATCGGGTCGCCAATGCGAATGCCCTTGGCGATGTCCACCATTCTGGCCAAAAACGCATCGGCAATATCTTCGTGCACAAGCAAACGGCTGCCTGCAACGCAGGACTGCCCCGAAGCCGCAAAAATCCCCGCGACCGACCCAAAGACAGCATTGTCCAGATCGGCATCATCAAACACGATAAAGGGCGATTTGCCGCCCAGCTCCAGGCTGACCTCGGCAAAATTATTGGTGGAATTCATCAGCACGTGACGCGCGGCCATCGGCCCGCCGGTAAATGAAATCCGCGCCACCAACGGGTGCGATGTCAGCGCCTTACCACAAGGATCGCCGTGGCCCGTCACGATGTTCACCACACCGTCAGGAATGCCCGCCTCGGCGATCAACCGGCCGAATTCCAAAATCACCGCCGGCGCATGTTCCGAGGTTTTCAACACCACCGTATTGCCTGCCGCCAGTGCCGGGCCGATTTTGACCGCTGTCAAAAACAATTGCGAATTCCACGGCACCACAGCGGCGATCACCCCCAGGGGCTCGCGGTTCGTAAAGACAAACAAGTCTGGCTTATCAATGGGTAACGTGTCACCGTTAATCTTGTCAGCCGCCCCGGCATAGAACATCAGAAACTCAGAGATGTATTTCGCCTGCCAGCGCGTCTCGGCAAACATCTTGCCACTGTCGCGGGTTTCAATCGCGCCCAGCTCCTCAGAGCGTTCCGCCATCAAATCGGCCAACCGGCGCAGACACGCCCCGCGTTGCGTCGGGGTAAAGCTGGCCCAGGGCCCCTCATAACACGCCACATGCGCGGCCTCGACGGCGCGGTCGATATCGGCCTGCGTGGCCTCGGGTGCGCTGGCCCAAACCGTGCCATTGGTCGGGTTGAACGTCTCAAACCGGCCGCCATCACTGGCATCAACCCAGTCACCGTCGATCAACATTTGGTAGGTATTCATATCTGTCCCGTCATGGTCTGTGTTGACGCCACACTGGCACAAAATAACAGTTCTTGATATTGAATTTAATTGCAGATTAAATTCGACTATTCCGAATTGAAAGGGCCCCAAGTGAACATCACCGCGCTGCAAACCTTTCTGGCCATCGTCGACACCGGCAGCCTTGTGCGGGCCTCGCACAAGATGAACGTCACGCAATCCACCGTCACCGCCCGGCTGAAAACCCTTGAGGAAAGCCTGGGGCAACAGCTGCTGATCCGGCAAAAATCCGGCACCACGCTGACGCCTGCGGGCACTAAATTATTGCGCTATGCCAATACGATGGTCGGTCTTTGGCGTCAGGCCCGGTTTGAAACCGGCCTGCCTGCCGGGCTCAGCTCGGTCTGCACATTCGGGTGTCACAGCGGGTTGTGGCATGGCCCCGGCAAGGTGTTTTTTGACGGCGTCGTACAGGGCAGCCCGGAAATGGCCGTTTCAGTGCAACAAGGCCGTCAACGCGATCTGGATGACTGGCTGGATCAAGGCATGGTGGATGTGATCCTGACCTATGACACAGCTCTGCGCGGCCAGCAAACCGCCCATGCGCTGCCCCCCGAATCCCTGGTTTTGTATTCCGATGCGCCCGACACACCGATCCGCAATTCACAGACCTATATCTTTGTCGATTACGGTGCCGATTTCCGCCGCCAGCACGATGAAGCCTACCATGATGCAGGCGTGGCGCGGGTGAATTTTGACACGGCCGACTGGGGGTTGGAGTTCTTGCTGGAACATGGCGGATCGGCCTATCTGCCCACCGCGCTGGCGGCCCCTTATCTGGCAACGGGGCGGCTGCACATCTTGCCACAAGCCCCGCGTTTTGGGCGCAAACGCAATCTGGTGGTCAGCGATTCCGCGGCAAAAAACTGGCAATGGTTCGCGCCTTTGGTGCACCAATTGCAGGTCGGGCTGTCCGGTCAATCTGCGCCCTGAGCGCACGACACCCCTTGCGCTGCGCGGGCAAAAAGCCTCAGATCGGATGCACAACACCCACACAGCCGAGGCCACACCATGACCGATCCCTATCAGAAATCCATGATGGACAACCTGTATTGGTGGGGCATCCCCACGATGTTTCGCGCGCCGCATCAAGGCCCCGAGGGCATGGACATCGCCTTGGTCGGCGTGCCGCATTCCACCGGCAATGGCACAACCGAGCGCGATCAGCACCTTGGCCCGCGTGCCCTGCGCCATGTGTCAGCCGTACAGCGCCGCGCGCATATGGACTTTCAGCTGGATCCCTGGACCTCGGCCAAGATCGCAGATGTGGGTGATGTGCCGTTTCCACGCGCCAATGACAACGAAGATTGCATCGAGCAGATCACCGCCTTTTACCGCGATATTGACGCCGCAGGCGCGCGGCCTGTGTCCATCGGCGGGGATCATTCGATCACCGGCGGCATCGTTCAGGCCTTGGGCAAGGGGCAGCTTGCGGGGGGCGAACCGGTCAGCTTTTTGCATCTCGATGCGCATACGGATGTCTTTACCAAGGTCGATCATTTCCTGGGTGCCAAAAAATCTGCCGCGCATTGGGGCGCCTATCTGGCCGATCAGGGCCAGGTCGATCCCACCCGCTCGATGCAGATCGGATTGCGCGGGCACCCACGGTCTCTGGACTGGCTGCAACCGTCATATGACTACGGCTATAACGTTGTGACCATGAAGGACTTTCGCAAACGGGGTCTGGCCGATGTCGTGGCCCAAACCCGCGAGGTGCTGGGCGATCGGCCGGTTTACATCACCTTTGATCTGGACTGCCTTGATCCCACCGTCGCCCCTGCCGTGTCAAACCTTGAGCCGGGCGAAAAGGGGTTTGACATAGACGAAGCCGTTGGCATTCTGCGCGCCGCGCGCGGGCTGAACATCATTGGCGGCGATGTTGTGTGCATGATGCCCACCAAAGACAGCCCCAACAATATCACCGCGCTCACAGCCGCGGCTGTGATGTTCGAAATGATCTCGATGATTGCGGAAAACACCCATAAATCAGCGTCCTAAGCCCGTCATTGACCCCGTTTCGTGACCAATTGAGCACATTTTAACGAACTGTCTCAAAACGGTAGAATGCTGCCTTATTTCAACCACATTTCAGATCAAACTTGGGTGCAATGAAAGGTTTCTCCCTTTCGGAGGAACCAGGTGTAGCGTCCGTCAGACGCGCTCTGGCTGGCCTGCACCTTCAAATAAAAAGGAGCAGACACATGGCACTTGAGACCCCAAAGAACACACCCAAGCCGCAGCCCAAACCTGCGACGCAACCCAACCAACCTCGGGTGATATCCAAGCAGGTGTTTACAGATTTTGCGGCGATCTGACAGGCAGACCTCACAGCATATGCAGTTCATGCAATACCTTAACTATGCGCTGCATCATTCTGTTTAAAAACGCATACAGCAACTTGCGGATACCAACCTTGCAGACCAGACCCCAATAAAAAACGGCGCCGCCCGCATGGCAACGCCGCTTTTAAATCTTCAGTCGTGATGCAGGCTTAGCCCACCAGCTCCAGACCCGAGAAGAAATACGCGATTTCCTGCGCGGCCGTCTCAGGCGCATCCGATCCGTGAACCGAGTTCTCGCCAACGCTTTCAGCAAATTCCG
Source organism: Roseovarius sp. (assembly GCA_045106595.1). GTDB lineage: Bacteria > Pseudomonadota > Alphaproteobacteria > Rhodobacterales > Rhodobacteraceae > Roseovarius. The sequence continues at coordinate 14,648 of JBGCEW010000001.1, forward strand.
CGCGGATCGTGCCCGCATCTGCATCCGCAGGGTTCGTGGCCCCCATCACTTCGCGGTTCTTGGCAATCGCGATTTCGCCTTCCAGAACCTGCACAACCACTGGCTCGGACGCCATAAACTCGCACAGCTCGCCATAAAACGGACGCTCAGCATGCACGTCGTAGAACTTGCCCGCTTGCGCCATGGTCAGGTGAATGCGCTTTTGCGCGACAATGCGCAGACCTGCGTCTTCGAACTTGGCGTTGATTTTGCCGGTCAGATTGCGTTTGGTTGCGTCGGGTTTGATGATGCTCAGGGTGCGTTCAACAGCCATGTCAGCCTCTTTTTTAAAGATGATTGCGCGTGGCCCCATGCCCGCGCTTTTGATCGCGGACCCGATAGCACGCAAGCCCTGAATTGAAAAGCGCGATTGTGATTGGTGCGTCAGTGCCATTGCGGATACTACACAAGTGACCTGCCACCGATCGGAGCCCTGCCCCATGTTCCTGCCCATCCTTTTCACCGCCGTCCTGCACGCAGGGGCCCATGGCGAGGCAACCGGCCCCGCCGCCATTCCCGCCCAAGAGTTCCGCCTCGATCCCAGCCATTCCAGCATCACCTTCAGCGTGGATCATCTGGGCCTCACCGCCTACACCGCCGGGTTTGACAGCTTTGACGCCACGCTCACACTTGATCCGCTGCAACCCGAAGCGGCCCGGCTCAGCGCCACAATCACCGCAGCCTCGCTTGATCTGCCCTCCCCGCCCGAGGGTTTTGTTGATGCCATGCTGGACAGCGCGTGGTTCAACGTCGCCGCGCATCCCGACATCCGCTTTGTGTCCGATACCATCACGCTGACCGACGAAGACAGCGCCACCATCACCGGCACGATGACCCTGCTGGGCGTATCGGCACCCGTCACGTTTGCGGCTGATCTGAACGGCGCAATTCCGGCAGGTGAATTCGAACCTCATGCGCGGATTGGCTTTTCCGCCACGGGCGCACTCAGCCGGTCGGCCTTTGGCATGACCTACGGCGTGCCTGACCCCGGATCATCCGCAGGTGTCGGCGATCTGGTAAGTTTCACCATTCAGGCCGAATTCACTGGCACAGCCCTGCCAGAGTGACCAACAGCCGTTGACCTCCCCGCGCACATGCGGCATGGCTCGGCCCCATGTTGCGCATTGATGATATCTCATACGCGGTTGCAGGCCGCACCCTGATCGAGCACGCCTCGGCCACCATTCCTGATGGTCACAAGGTGGGCATCGTGGGCCGCAATGGCACCGGCAAAACCACCCTGTTCAAGCTGATCCGCGGCGAGCTGGTGCTGGAAACCGGTGCCATCTCCCTGCCCCAGCGTGCGCGCATTGGCGGTGTGGCCCAGGAAGTGCCCTCCAACGAGGTGTCGCTGATCAACACCGTGCTGGCCGCCGACACCGAACGCGCCACTCTGATGGCCGAGGCCGATACCGCCACCGATCCCGCGCGCATCGCTGATATCCAGACCCGTCTGGCCGATATTGACGCCTGGTCCGCCGAGGCCCGCGCCGCCACCATCCTCAAGGGTCTGGGCTTCACCCATGCCGAACAACAGCAGCCCTGCTCTGACTTCTCGGGCGGCTGGCGCATGCGTGTCGCCCTGGCCGCCGTGCTGTTTTCCGAACCCGATCTGCTGCTGCTGGACGAACCAACCAACTACCTCGATCTGGAAGGTGCCGTCTGGCTGGAAAGCTATCTGGCCAAATACCCCCACACCGTTCTGATCGTCAGCCACGACCGCGGGCTGCTCAATCGCGCTGTGGGCAGCATTCTGCACCTCGAAGACCGCAAACTGACGCTGTATCAGGGCGGCTATGATACCTTCGCGCGCACCCGCGCATCGCGGCTGGCCGCACAGGAATCCGAGGCCAAAAAACAAGACGCCCGGCGCGAGCATCTGCAATCTTTCGTCGACCGTTTCCGCGCCAAGGCCACCAAGGCCAAACAGGCGCAATCGCGGCTGAAAATGCTGTCGAAAATGACTCCGATCATGCGCCCCTCCGAGGCCGCCCTCAAGGCATTTTCCTTCCCCGAGCCAGAGGAGCTGTCGCCCCCTATTGTGCGGCTGGAAGAGGCCGCTGTGGGCTATGATGGCAAGGCGATCCTCTCCAAGCTGGATCTGCGTATTGATCAGGATGATCGCATCGCTCTTCTGGGCCGCAACGGCGAGGGAAAATCAACCCTGTCCAAACTGTTATCAGGCAGACTTAATGTGATGGGCGGCAAACTGCACGCCACCTCAAAGCTGCGCGTGGGCTATTTCGCACAGCATCAGGTGGACGAGCTGCACATCGACGAAACCCCGCTGGATCACATCCGCCGGTTGCGCCCGTCCGAGACCCCGTCGCGCCTGCGCGCGCGCATGGGCGGCTTTGGAATCGGCGCCGATCAGGCCGACACGCTGGTGGGCAAATTGTCAGGCGGACAAAAGGCGCGGCTATCGCTGCTGCTGGCCACCATTGATGCACCGCATATGCTGATCCTCGACGAGCCGACCAACCACCTTGATATCGAAAGCCGCGAGGCCCTGGTCGAGGCCCTCACCGCCTATTCCGGCGCGGTCATTCTGGTCAGCCACGACATGCATTTGCTCAGTCTGGCCGCCGATCGGTTGTGGCTGGTCAAGGACGGCCGGGTCGAGCCCTATGAGGGCGATCTGGAAACCTATCGCACGTCGCTTCTGACCCCGGACAAACCCACCAAAGACGCCAAGCCCAAACCAAAGCCCAAGCGTGCCAGCCGAGAAGACATTCTGGCCCTGCGCCAGGATGTGCGCACCTGTGAAATCCGTCTTGAGAAGCTGAACGAGATGCGCGACAAAATCGCCGCCCGGCTGGCCGATCCCAAGATGTACGACGATGACAACATCGTGCAAGCCACTGCATTTCAAAAGAAATACGCCGAGGTCATGGATGGGCTTGACCGTGCTGAAACGCTCTGGCTCAAGGCCGAAGAGCGGCTGACAAAGGCACAGGGCTAAAGCATGGACACCGCGTTTCTCATCACCACGTTTATCACGCTGCTGGTGGTGATCGATCCGCTGGCCCTGACGCCGATGTTCATCGCCATCACCCAAGGCATCGATGCGCGCCGCCGCCGCATCATCGCGGTGCGCGCCTGTCTGACCGCAGCAGGCATCCTGATCACCTTCGCGCTGCTGGGCGAGGCGCTCTTGGGGTTTATCGGCATCTCCATGCCCGCCTTTCGCATAGCCGGCGGCATCCTGCTGTTCCTGACCGCACTTGATATGTTGTCGGACAAGCGCACCCAAAAGCGCCGCGAACGCACCGCCGAGGCCGAGGATGACGACTTTGACGACCCTTCGGTGTTTCCACTGGCGATTCCTTTGCTGGCCGGGCCCGGTGCCATCACAACGGTCATCTTGCTGGTGGCCGAGCGCCCCGACTGGTTTGGCTTTGCCTGGGTCATCGGGCTGATGCTGTTCACGCTGGGGCTGGTGTTTGTGTCGTTCCTGTCGTCCAATCTGGTCGAACGGGCCTTGGGCAAAACCGGCATCAACGTCACCACCCGTCTTTTGGGCATGCTTTTGGCCGCGCTGGCGGTGCAATTCGTGCTCGATGGCCTGCGCAGTTTCGGGCTGGCGGGCTAAGCGCTCGTGACATCGTGAAAAACATGCTTATATCAACCCCATGAGCGAATTTGACGGTGCACGGCTGATATATCTCTCGCTGCTGGGTGGCGCGGTTTTGCTGTGGTTCTTTGCCCAGAACCGCGAAAGCCTGGGCAAGGTCACGCAACAGGCGTTGGTCTGGGGGCTGATCTTTATCGGTGTGATCGCGGGCGTCGGCCTGTGGGAGGACATCCGCAACACCGTGCAACCCGGTCAGGCCATTATGGCTGATGGCGACCGGATCGAACTGCCACGGGCCGGGGACGGGCATTATTACCTCACCGCAGACCTGAACGGCGCGCCGATCACCTTTGTCGTCGACACCGGCGCCACCAACATCGTGCTCAGCATGGACGACGCCGCCGCCATCGGTCTGGATCTTGATCAGCTTAATTTTTTCGGTCGCGCCTCAACCGCCAACGGCGAGGTCCGCACAGCCCCCGTGCGCATCGAGAGCTTCCGCGTCGGGCCACTGTCAGACAGAAATGTGCGCGCCTTTGTGAATGAAGGCGAGTTGAACAAGTCCCTGTTAGGCATGGATTATCTGCAGCGTTTCTCATCTGTGGAAATCTCGGGCGGCAAGCTGGTGCTCAGCCGCTGACAGGCCGTTAACCGACACATTCAATAAATTGCATGTAATTGAGATAGATCAAATCTATCCTTCGGTTGCGCCCCTACAGTGCCCGTGAATCACCCCGATTCTGAATCATCCCGGTTCACTGATCCACGCAAAGGAGCACCTCATGCGATTTTCCCTATCCGGCGCGCTGCTGGCCCTGACCACAGCCCTCGGCACCCCCCTGCCTGCCCATGCCGATCCGGAGGCGACGAAACTGGTCACGATCCTGACCAGCGCCGACCCTCAGACACAGCTGATGAGCATGGTGCTGACGATGCATTCGATCAAACAAGGTGCCTCTGGTTATGTGCTGCTGTGTGGCCCGGCCGGTGATCTGGCGCTGAAAGATCCCCCCGCCTCTGCGCTGGCCCCGCAAAACCCCAAAGGCATGAGCCCGCAGGTCCTGATGCAAAACATCATGGCCAAAGGCGGTCAGGTCGAAGTCTGCGCGATTTATCTGCCCAACAAGGGCGTGGCACCGGATGCTTTGCTAAACGGTGTGGGGCTGGCCAAGCCTCGGCCGATGGCCGCGCGCCTGCTGGCGGATGACACCCGCATCATGTCATTTTGATGCGGGCGTGACCGGATTGGCGGGTGATGTCCCCCCCATCTGCCAGTCCGGCCTATCTCTCAGGTCTCTGCCTTCTTCTCCCAGCGGCCAGATTCCTCAGACCAATATTGCGCCGAACACCCTGCGTCTGTCAGCGTTTTCCATTGTCCGCGCGCGGTTTGCACCGCCGCATCATCATGGCCATCAAACAGCACACAGACGCGCTCCATCGCCGTGACCTCATCAGGCGATACATCCGCGCCGTCGATCGTCATCAAACAGGCCGGCGTATTGGCCGCCTGCGCCCCGGTGGTCAGCAAGATCGGCTGCTCGGCCGCATGCGGCTGACCGGCGCGACCGTGGGGCAAAAACGCGTCCTCAGGACCCAGCCACAGCTTGGCGTCCAGCCACTCCATGCGTGCCTCGTCCTGGCCACGCACCGCAATGCGCCACCCGGCCCCGCGTGCCTTGTCCAACAACAAAGGCAAAGTCACCTCTAACGGTGCGCGGGTCAGGTGATAAAAGAACGCAGCCCCCATTGTGGATCAGCCCTCGTAGTTGTCCGCCACCAGACGGTTCAACGCCATCACACCCCAACCTGTCGCCCCTTTGGGGGCAAACGCCGTGTCTGCCTTGACCGATGCCGTGCCTGCAATATCCAGGTGAATCCACGGGCAGTCATCAGACACAAACCGTTTCAGGAACTGCGCCGCCGTGATCGAGCCCGCGGCCCGTCCGCCCACGTTTTTCATATCCGCGATCTGGCTTTTCAGCATCTCGTCATAGGCCGGATCCAGTGGCAAATGCCATGCACCCTCGCCCTCTGCCTCGGCGGCCTTCAGGAAGGTCTTGCAGAAATCTTCGTTGTTGGAAAACACACCCGCCTTTTCATGCCCCAGCGCGATGATCACAGCGCCGGTCAACGTGGCCAGATCAATCATTGCGGCAGGCTTATAGGTCTCTTGCGTGTAGTGCAGCACATCGCACAACACCAAACGGCCCTCGGCATCGGTGTTGATCACCTCAACCGTGTCACCTTTCATCGAAGTCACCACATCACCGGGGCGCGTGGCGCGGTCGGAGGGCATGTTTTCCACCAACCCAACCAGACCCACCACGTTGGCCTTGGCCTTGCGCAGGGCAATCGCGCGCATCACGCCCGCCACAACGCCCGCACCGCCCATATCCATGGTCATGTCTTCCATGCCCGCTGCGGGTTTCAGGCTGATGCCGCCGGTGTCAAACACCACCCCCTTGCCGACCAGCGCCAGCGGGGCCGCGCCCTTGGCGCCACCGTTCCATTCCATGATCGCCACTTTCGACGGGCTGACCGACCCATGCCCCACCGACAACAAACATCCCATGCCAAGCTTGGCCAGCGCATCCTCTTCCAGAACGGTCACCTTCAATCCCAGCGACGCCATATCTTCGATGCGCTTGGCAAATTCGGTGGTCGTCAGATGGTTCGCAGGCTCGCTGACCAGATCACGGGTGAAAAACACACCCTCGGCCACCGCCAGCAAAGGCGCCGCGGCGGCCTCAACCTCGGCCGGTTTGGTGGCCATCACAGTCACCGGCTCTTGCGGGTCTTGGCCCTTGGTCTTGCGTGCCGTAAAGGCATAGGCCCGCAAGGCGATGCCCTGTGCCACGTCCTCGGGGCGTTTCACCTGAGCGGCCAGCACCAGCAACGCATCGCTGCCTTTGGATTTGCCCAGCGAAACCCCGGCCTTGCGCGCCTCATCGGCCTTGGCATTGCGCTCCAGACACACCACATCCAGCGCCTTGGCGGCCATGCCCGCAGGCCAGGCCAGCGTTGTGCTTTCGCCCGGCTTCATCTTGGCCACAGCACCGCTGTCCACCATGCGGTTCAACGCACCCTTGGTCAGACGGTTCACCCGGCGCGCGGCTGTGTCCAGCTTGCCATCAGATGTTACAAACACCGCGACACGGCCTGTTGCTGTTGCGATCTGGTCCAGATCAGGCTCCACGAAATCTACTGAAACGGGGGTGGTCATGGCGAAGGCTCCTTTGCGGGGATAAGACGTGATTTGCCCCCAGACCTAGCGCGCACTGCCACGGATGGAAAGGCTTGCCTGACGCCCATTGCCCCCCACCAAAGCCACCCGGAATGACAAACTCCCGCTTATCCGGTGCAGATCGGTGCTTTAGTCGTTTTCCTGCCTATGTATTTGCGATAGGCTCACCACAAGATTGAGTGTGCAGGGGGTATGGGGCTTGACCAGATTCGACAGATATATGCTGTCGCAATTCATGGTGCTGTTCGGCTTTTTCGCATTGGTGCTTGTCTCGATCTTCTGGATCAACAAGGCGGTGCGCATGTTCGACCGGTTGATCGGCGACGGGCAACCGGCGTGGGTGTTTCTGGAATTGACAGCATTAACCCTGCCCGGCGTGATTGGCGTGGTGCTGCCGATCGCGGCCTTTGCCGGTGCGGTCTATGTCACCAACCGTCTGACCACCGAAAGCGAACTGACCGTGATGCAGGCCACCGGCTATTCGCCCTGGCGGCTGGTGCGCCCTGTGGTGATCTACGGCGTGATCATTGCCATCATGATGTCGATCCTGACGCATTTTCTGATCCCCGCCAGCCTCAGCCAGCTGCACCTGCGCCGCGCCGAGGTCAGCAAGAACATCACCGCCAAGCTCTTGACCGAAGGCGAATTTCTGCACCCTGCGGCGGGCATCACCTTTTATATCCGCGACATCACCCCTGAGGGCGAGTTGCGCGATGTCTTCCTGTCAGACCGGCGCAATCCCGACAGTGCCGTCACCTATACGTCGTCGCGTGCCTATCTGGTGCGCGAAGGCTCGGGCACCAAACTGGTGATGCTCGAAGGGCTCAGCCAGAACCTGCGCAAAAACGGCAACCGGCTGTTTACCACGCATTTTGATGACTTTTCCTACGACATCTCCAGTCTGATCGAACAAGACGAGGTGTCGCTGACGCATTTCACCTTTTCCAGCACGCCTGATCTGATCCTGCGTCCCGAAATGGTGGCCGAACGCTCGGGCGCGGCCGTGGGCCAGATCGTCTACGAGGGGCACAACCGGATCGTGCAGGCCTTGCTGTGCGTGATTGCCGCGATTGTGGGCTTTGCCACCTTGCTGCTGGGCACCCACAGCCGGTTTGGGGTCTGGTGGCAGATTGTCACCGCTTTTGTGCTGCTGGTGGGCATCAAAATGGTCGAAGGCTCGGTATCGGGCACGGTGCTGCACAACGCGGCCATGTGGCCACTGATGTATGTGCCAACGATTGTCGGCATCCTTCTGACGATCCTCTTGTTGCATATCGCATCCAATCCGGGGCTGTTTCGCCGCCTGCGCCGCCTGCGGAGGCCTGCCACATGATCCTTCACCTGTATTTCGCACGCAAATTCTTCTGGACCTTCGCGCTGATCATGCTGGTCTTCGTGATCATTCTGGCGCTGGTGGATATCGCCGACGAGGTGCAGGATTTCCCCGATCTGCCCTTCACCGCTATTCTGGAAATTGTGCTGCTGAACATGCCCTCCGCCAACTACGAGATCATGCCCCTGGTGATGATCCTGGCCACGGTCACCCTGTTTTTGCGCCTCGCCCGCTCGTCCGAGCTGGTGGTGGTCCGGGCCGCCGGGCGCTCTGCCCTCAAAGGTCTGATTGCACCGGTGACCGTCGCAGCGCTGATTGGCGTGATCACGATCACCATGATCAACCCCATCGTTGCCGCCTCGTCCAAGCGCTACAATGACCTGATCAGCGGCTATCGCGGTGGCGGGGCCAACGTGCTGGCCATTGCCTCGGAGGGGCTGTGGCTGCGTCAGGGCGGCGCCCAAGGCCAGACCGTGATCCATGCGGTGCGGGCCAGCTCGGATGTCAGCATCCTGTTCAACACCACGTTCTTGTCGTTCTCGCCGGATGGCGCACCCCGCGAACGGCTGATTGCCGAAACAGCGCAGCTGCGCGAAGGCGAATGGCTGTTGAAAGACGTCAAACGCTGGGTTTTGTCCACCGGCACCAACCCCGAAGCCAGCGCCGAGCAACTGGATGAACTCAGCATCCCCTCGGCCCTGACCCAGGACCGTATCATCGACAGCTTTGGCAAGCCTGAATATATCGCGCTGTGGGATTTGCCCAAATACATCGCCCAGCTGGAACAGGCCGGATTTTCCGCGCGCCGCTATGCCGTCTGGTATCAGCTTGAACTGTCACGCCCCTTGTTCCTTGTGGCCCTCGTGCTGATCGCCGCGGCGTTCACAATGCGCCATGCGCGGCTGTCCAATACCTCGCTGTCGGTGCTCAGCGCGATCATGCTGGGGTTTGGCCTTTACTACATCCGTAACTTTGCCCAGATCCTGGGCGAAAATGGCCAGATCCCCATCATGCTGGCCGCCTGGGCACCGCCGGTGGCGTCCTTCCTCTTGGCCTTGGGCATATTGCTGCATATGGAGGACGGATGACCCACGTGTTGCGTGCCTTCGCCGTGTTGCTGACGGCCATCAGCCTAAGCACCCTGACCGGCGCGGCACAGGCCCAATCCGGCCCGCCTCAGGCCGCCGTGCTGATTGCCGATGATGTGTTCCTGGACGGTGAAACCACGCTGGTCGCCTCTGGCAATGTCGAGGCATTCTTTGACGGCCGCCGCCTCATGGCCTCGCGCATCACCTATGACCGCACCACCGAAACCCTGCGCATCACCGGGCCGATCACGCTTGAGGATCCCGAAGGCGATCTGATCGTGCTGGCTGATACCGCCCAACTGGACAGATCGCTGGAAAACGGCCTGCTGACCGGCGCGCGCGTGGTGATGGATGACCAGCTGCAACTGGCCGCCCATGAAATGAACCGCGTCAATGGCCGCTATAGCCAGCTTTACAAGGCCGCTGTCACCTCGTGCCGGGTGTGTGAAAATGGCCGCCCGCCGCTTTGGCAAATCCGCGCCAAACGGGTGATCCATGACCAAGACGAACGCCAGCTTTACTTTGACGAGGCCCAGTTCCGGGTGCTCGACACACCCATCTTGTACCTGCCGCGCCTGCGCCTGCCAGACCCCACGCTGAAACGTGCCACCGGGTTTCTGATCCCATCGGTCTACAACAGCTCGACCTTGGGTACGGGCGTCAAAGTGCCCTACTTCATCCGGCTGGGCGATCACGCCGACCTGACGCTGACGCCCTTTGTTGCCACCAAAACCCTGACGCTGGAATACCGCTATCGCCAGGCCTTCAAAAACGGCGAAATCGAATTTGAAGGCGCCGTTTCAGATGATGATCAGGGGCTGCGCTCGAACCGCGCGTATCTGTTTGGCCGCGGTGCGTTTGATCTGAAGAATGATTTCAAACTGACCTTTGACATCGAGGCCGTGAACGATGACACCTACCTGCTGGATTACAGCTATTCCAGCAAGGACCGGCTGGACAGCCAGCTGGCCGTCGAACGGGTGAAACGCGATGAATACATCCGCGCGGCCATCACCCATTTCAAATCCCTGCGCACCGGCGAACAAGACAGCACCCTGCCCACATTGTCCGCCGACATCGACTATGAACGCCGCTTCTTTCCTGTCCGCACCGGCGGCGAGCTGGTCTTTGCCGCCGCCGCCCACAGCCATTACCGCTCGTCGGGGCTGCTGACCGATGGCGCGGATTTTGACCCCTTTGCCGACGGCGTGGATGTCACCCGCTTCACCACCTCGGCCGATTGGTTCCGCAGCTGGATTTTGCCCGGTGGGGTGCACAGCCGCGTGCAGGCCGGGCTGGCGGTTGACAGCTTCTTTGTCGATCAGGGCGGGCTGACCTCGGACAGCCGTGAAACCGCCGTGACGCCCTCGACTTCGGTGCAACTGCGCTGGCCTTTGCTGAAACACACCGCCTCCAACGCCACCCATGTGATTGAACCGATGGTGCAACTGGCGTGGTCCGGGGGCGATGCGCTGAACATTCCCAATGACGAAAGTGCCTTGGTCGAATTTGACGAAGGCAACCTGTTCAGCCTGTCACGCTTTCCCGAACCGGACCGGCGCGAATACGGGTTTTCCGCCGCCTACGGTCTGGCCTGGAGCCGGATTGATCCGGGCGGCTGGGAAACCAACATGGTCATGGGCCAGGTCGTGCGCGAAGAGCGCTTGCTGGAACTCAACGGCATGACAAGCTTTTCCAACGTGTCGGGGCTGCAAAGCCAGCAGTCCGATTACTTGTTTGCCAGCCAGATCAAAACCCCCATCGGCCTGACGCTCACTGCGCGCGGGCTGTTTGACGAGGGCTACCAGACCACCAAAGCCTCGGCGCGGGCCAGCTGGCAAAATGAGGACGCCGACATTGCCGCCACCTACATCTGGCTGCGCCGCGATCTGGCTGAAAACCGCGCCAACACCATTTCCGAATGGGCCGTGGATGGCAGCTATCGCCTCTCGCGTCACTGGACCGGCAGCGCCAACTGGCGCTACGATGTGGCCAGCGACCGCAACGTCACCGCCGGCATTGGCGTGACCTACACAAATGAATGTGTCGAAGCGAAATTTTCGGCCTCGCGTCGGTTTACCTCTTCGACTATTCTGGAACCATCGACTGATTTCGCCCTGACTGTCGCCTTGCGCGGTTTCTCGGCCAAGACGTCGGACAAAACATATACGCGCACATGCAGGAACTGATTTGACATGACAGGCCGCCCTCTCTCCTCCGCCCTTTGCACACTTGCACTTGTGGTCACGGCGTTTCTTGCGCCCGCAGGCCCCGCACAGGCGCAAAACCTGTTTGAGCCCGTGATCAAGGTGAACGATCAGGCCATCACCCGCTACGAGGTGCAGCAGCGTGCGCGCATGTTGCAGCTGTTCCGCTCGCCCGGCAATCTGCCCGAACTGGCGCGTGAACAACTGATCGAGGATCGCCTCAAAATGGGTGCCGCCCGCGCCAATGGCGTTGTGCTCAGCGACGAAGACATCCAGCTGGGCGTCGAGGAATTCGCCGCGCGTGCCAGTATGGACGCAGCCCAACTGATCCGCGCCCTCGAACGGGCCGGTGTTGGCGAAAGCACCCTGCGTGATTTTGTGCGCACCGGCATCACCTGGCGCGAAATGAACCGCGCGCGGTTTTCTGCGCGTGTCTCGGTGACCAAGGATGATCTTGACCGCGCCAAAGCCGCCATTTCCGGCACCTCGTCATCGGTGCGTGTGCTGCTGTCGGAAATCATCATGCCCGTCACCCCACCACAGGCTCTGGCCGTGCAGGAACGCGCAACGCGTATCTCTCAGGTCACCTCCGAGGCTGAATTTTCCGCCAATGCCCGGCGCTATTCGGCCTCGCGCACGCGGGCCCGTGGCGGACGGATGGAATGGGTGCCCCTGACCCAGCTGCCACCGCAATTGCGGACCATTATTCTGGCGCTGGCCCCCGGTGAAGTCACCGATCCCCTGCCGCTTGAGGGGGCGATCGCCCTGTTCCAGTTGCGCGACATCGAAGAGCTGGATGCGCCAGCCCCGGAATACTCCGCCATCGAATACGCCATCTACTACATCCCCGGTGGCCGCACGGATGCGGCATTGGCCCGCGCCCAGCAGATCGAGGACACCACCGACACCTGCGATGACTTCTACGGCGTTGCCTATGGCCAACCCGACGAAGTGCTGGAACGCACCAGCCTGCCACCCTCGGATATTCCGCAGGACGTGGCCGTGGCTATCTCATCTCTGGATGCCGGTGAAATCGCCACCATCTCGCGCGGTGCCAATCTGGGCGTTGTGATGCTGTGTGGCCGCTCGGCCAACCTCGAAGGCGAAGGCCCCACCGATCAGGACCTGACGCTGTTCATCACCAACCGTCGCCTCGACAGCTTTGCCAATGGCTACCTCGAAGAGCTGAAAGCCGAAGCGCGGATCATCTCGCTGGAATGACGCCGCCCATCGCCCTGACCTGTGGCGAGCCTGCAGGCATCGGCCCTGAACTGGCCGCCGCCGCCTGGGATCACCTGCGCGAAACCTTGCCGTTTTTCCTGATTGGCGACCCCGCGCATCTGCCCGTCGATGTGCCCGTGCGTCTCATCACTGACCCGGCCGAGGCCCTCGCCGCAAGCGCCAGCGCCCTGCCGGTGCTGCCCCATGCCTTTGACGGCGCGCTCACGCATGGAACGCCCAATCCAACCCATGCCCAAAGCGTCATCGACGTGATCGCGCGCGGTGTGGATCTGGTGCAATCGGGTCAGGCCTCGGCCCTGTGCACCGCCCCCATTCACAAGCAAGCCCTGCAAGACGGCGCTGGCTTTGCCTATCCCGGTCACACCGAATTCCTGGCCCATCTGGGCGGTGTGGATCATGTGGTTATGATGCTGGCCAGTGATCTCTTGCGGGTGGTGCCTGCCACCATCCATATCCCTCTGGCCGATGTGCCCCGCACCCTGACCCCCGATCTGCTTGAGCATACCATTCGCATCACCCATGCCGCCCTGATCAACCGCTTTGGCATACCGCGCCCGCGTATCGCAATCGCCGGGCTGAACCCGCATGCCGGCGAAGGGGGTAAAATGGGCCTGGAAGACCGTGACATGATCACCCCTGTGATCCAGCGCCTGACCGGTGATGGCCTTGCTCTGATCGGCCCTATGTCGGCCGATACGATGTTCCACGCCAAGGCCCGCGACACCTATGACGCCGCCATCGCCATGTATCACGATCAGGCCCTCATCCCGATCAAAACGCTCGATTTTGACCGCGGCGTCAATGTCACGCTTGGCTTGCCGTTCATCCGCACCTCGCCTGATCATGGCACCGCATTTGATATCGCAGGCCAGGGCATCGCAACGCCCACATCCACCATCGAAGCTCTCAAAATGGCGGCCCGCATGGCCGCCACCACGGTCTGACGGGCGCGCGCGATGGGTCTCGTTTGCTCTCCGGTCTGCGCCGCCCGGCCCACAGCTGTCGCCAACCAGACGCGCCGCGCCACATGAGCACAATCGATAACCTCCCTCCTCTGCGCCAGGTGATCGCGGATCACGACCTCTCTGCGCGCAAATCCTTGGGGCAGAACTTCCTACTTGATCTCAACCTGACCGCTAAAATTGCCCGGCAGGCCGGCGATCTGACCGGCTGTGACGTGCTGGAAATTGGCCCCGGCCCCGGCGGGCTGACCCGTGGGCTTTTGTCCGAAGGCGCGCGCCGGGTTGTTGCTGTTGAAAAAGACACCCGCTGCCTGCCCGCCCTCGCCCAGATCGCCGCCGCCTACCCTGGCCGGCTCGAGGTGCTCAATGCCGACGCGCTCACCCTTGATCCGGCCCAGCACCTGACGCCGCCGATCCGCATTGCCGCCAACCTGCCCTATAACGTGGGCACCGAATTGTTGGTGCGCTGGCTGACCCCGCCCGACTGGCCACCCTTCTGGCAAAGCCTGACGTTGATGTTTCAGCGCGAAGTCGCAGACCGTATCGTGGCCCGGCCCGGCTCCAAAGCCTATGGGCGCCTTGCCCTGCTGGCGCAGTGGCGTGCGGATGCGCGCATCGTCATGTCGCTCCCGCCCGAGGCCTTTACCCCGGCCCCCAAGGTGTCATCGGCAGTGGTGCATCTGACCGCCTTGCCTGAACCGCGCTTTCCAGCCGATCCAAAACAGCTCGAACATGTGGTGGCCAAGGCGTTCAACCAGCGCCGCAAGATGCTGCGCGCCGCCCTCAAAGGCATGGCCCCAGATCTTGAAGACCGGCTTCTGGCCGCAGGCATCCAGCCCACGCAGCGCGCCGAAACCGTCGAGTTGGAACAATTCTGCACCCTGTCACGCCTGCTGAACGCATAACGCGAGGCCGCCTGTCAGGGCGGATGAGCAGACCGAAGCACGCACAAAAAAACGCGGCAGCCTCAGCCACCGCGCTCTTTAAAATCTCTGCTTGAAAGCGGCTTACTCAGCGGCCTCTGCCGGACCTTCCGGGCTGGATGCGGGCGCGCCTGCGTCGTCAGACACCTCTGGCTTGGGCTTGCGTGGTTTGCGCGGGCGCTTGGGTTTGGCCGGCTGGCTTTCGGGCGTTTCCACCAGGCCACTGTCCTCAGCGACGGGTGCCGCTTCAACCATCACGTCAGGCTGAGGCGCATCGGCCGGATCACTGCCGCTGCCCGCCCCACCGTTAGATTCGCGTTCCTGGCGCTGCGTGCGCTCGCGGTCCCGGTCTGCCTGGCGTTCGCGGTTCTGGCGCTCTTGCTCTTCGCGCTTGGCGTCCTGTTCTTTCTGGGCTTCGCCCAGCAGACGCAGGTAATGCTCAGCGTGTTGTTGAAAGTTCTCGGTCGCAACCCGGTCCCCTGCCAACTGCGCATCGCGTGCCAGCTGGTTATATTTCTCAATGATCTGCTGCGGCGTGCCGCGCACCTTGCCTTCGGGGCCCGAGCTGTCAAAAACCCGGTTGATAATATTACCCGAGGGCCGGTTGTTGTTATTCCGGTTTTTGTTCCGCGAACGTGACTTCTGTGATCTCATGGGATGAACTAATTGCCTTATGCTCAAAGCGTCGTTTGTGTGATCCGTATGGCACCCCTTGCGCCGATATAAACCCGGATCCCGACATGTCTTGGCTTGGTGTCATGGGGGTGCGCCTGAGTGGAACATCCGCGAACATGACTGTTCTTCAATAAGCATGACATCTGCCCCGATACAAGTATAAAGCTATATTTTGTCGGGTTTTCTGCGTCTATCAGCCCAAAAGCACTGCATTTGTGCCATTTCAGACGCCTTTACGGCCCACCACAACCCGGTCCCGGTTGTCCAGATCGGGCAAAATACACACGTGACACAGCCCCGCGCTCTCAAACAACTGTGACACAGCAGCACCTTGGCCCGCACCGATTTCAACCATAAGCCGACCACCCGGTGTCAGATGCGCGCCCACCTGCCGCGTGATCAGCCGGTACGCCACCAGCCCGTCCTGCTCATCCGTCAAAGCCAGACGCGGCTCAAACCCCAACTCGGGCGCCAGACCGGCCATTTCCGACAGCGCAATATACGGCGGATTGGACACGATCAGGTCAAACTGCCCGTCCACCTCCGACAGCCAGTGTGACACCGCAAAGCTGCACCGCCCCGTCAGATCCAACGCCTCTGCGTTGCGCTGCGCCACGCTCAGGGCCGCATCCGATATGTCAGTGCCAAGCCCCGTGGCCCCGGCCCGCTCGGCCAGAAGGCTTAAAACAATGCACCCCGATCCCGTGCCCAAATCCAGCACCCGCTCAAACGGGTCCGCCAAAGCCGCATCAATCAGCGTTTCCGTCTCGGGGCGCGGGTCCAGCACATCGGACGACACACTAAACCGATGCCCGTAAAAATCCCGGTATCCCAGCAGATGCGACAACGGCCGCCGCTGTTTGCGCTCCAGTATCGCCGAAATGAAATTTTCCTCGATCAGCGGATCAAACGGGTCCTGCGCCACAAGGGTCAGCCGCCCCGGATCCATATCCAGCAATGCAGCCATCAGCCGCCGTGCATCGCGGGCCGCATTCTCAATCCCGGCCTCATTCAGCAACCGTGTGCCCAGCATCAACGCCTCTTGCACGGTCACCCGTTCATCTCCGCCAGCAATGTCGCCTGGGCATCCGCCGTCAGCGCATCAATCACCTCGTCCAGATCGCCCTGCATCACCTGATCCAGCTTGTACAGCGTCAGGTTAATCCGGTGATCGGTCATCCGCCCTTGCGGAAAATTATACGTCCTGATCCGCTCCGAGCGGTCCCCCGACCCCACCTGCGCCGCCCGGTCCGCCGAGCGTTCATCATGCACCTTTTGACGCTCGGCATCATAGAGCCGGGTCTTGAGCACCTGCATGGCAATCTCGCGGTTGCGGTGCTGGGATTTTTCCGAGCTCGTCACCACAATCCCCGATGGAATATGCGTGATCCGCACCGCCGAATCCGTGGTGTTCACATGCTGCCCACCTGACCCCGACGCGCGCATCGTATCAATCCGGATGTCATTTGCATCGATGTGAATATCCACGTCCTCGGCCTCGGGCAGCACCGCCACCGTCGCGGCGCTGGTATGAATGCGCCCCCCGCTTTCGGTTTCGGGCACGCGCTGCACCCGGTGCACGCCACTTTCAAACTTCATCCGCGCAAACACGTTGTCGCCCTTCACATGGGCAATCACTTCTTTGATCCCGCCCAGCTCGGTCTGGCTTTCCTCAATAATATCAAACCGCCAGCCACGGCTTTCGGCATAGCGCTGATACATCCGCAGCAAATCACCTGCGAACAACGCCGCCTCCTCGCCCCCCGTGCCCGGCCGAATTTCCACCATCGCCGGGCGCGCATCCGCCTTGTCGCGCGGCAACAGCGCCAGTTGCAACGCCGCCTCCATCTCGGGCAGCTGCACCTCCAGCGTGGCCAGCTCTTCCTGGGCCAGCTCGCGCATCTCCGGCTCGTCCAGCATCGCCTGCGCGCCTTCAATGTCGCGGATCACACCAAAATACGCGCGGATTTCCTCAACCACCGGGCGCAGTTCGGCATATTCCCGGCCCAGCTGTGCAATATCGCCGGTCCCTTCGGCCATCTGGGCCTCAAGGAATTCAAAGCGCTGGGTGATCTGGTGCAGGCGGTCGTGTGGTATCATGGGACCTCAAGTCGCGTATCCGCCGCACTTGGTCAAGAGGGCACGACGTGCTATATTTATCGTATGCGTTATCTTATGCCCCTGATACTGATCGCGTCCCCCGCCTTTAGCGATGTCAAAGGCCCGGGAGGCAAAACCATTGATTGCTACTGCACCGACCGCACAGGCAGCCGGATTGAACTGGGCGAATACATTTGCCTTCAGGTGGATGGCCGGATGTTCATGGCGCAGTGCCAGATGTCCCTGAATGTGCCGATGTGGCGCGAGACGCAGGATGGCTGTCTGTCATCCGCCTTGCCGCAACAAAGCCAGCCAGCCGTCGATACGCTTGGCGTTGACTCCTAAATCGGCATACCCGATCCGCAGCCGCCCATAGATCGTCATCTGTGGGCCGTCCTGCTGCACGGTGGTGTAATCCGGAAACCCAAAGGCAGCAGACCGGGTGACATAGGTGATCATCCCATCCTCAACTGATCCGGCCAGCACCACCGTGCGCGGCGTCGCACGGATGATTGCATCCAGCCGCGCCAGCGTGTCGTCCTCGGCGGTGATCTGGCGCAAGGCGGCACCGGCCTGGTTGATGTCACGCGGCTTGTTGGGCATCTGGTGCCAGTGCGCCGGATCGGACGTCAAAGACCGCGCATAAATCGCCAAAGCCCCTGCCGCGACCGCCAGAATGATCACCAGTCCCATGAGAAACTTCATCGTTTTTTGACCTTCTGGTTCAAAATTGTCATTTCAGGGTGGTCAAACTGGCAGTCTGCCAATGGTTTACCTGCCGCGCGATGCCATAACGTTCAGGGCGCGCTTGGGCTTACCCTTTGCGCTTGTTCCACCCCCACAAACACAGCAGTTCCATCGCCACATGGGCCCCTGCCACCGCTGTCGCACCGGACGTATCATACTGCGGTGAAACCTCTACCACATCGCCGCCGATCATGTTGATCCCGGCCAGATCGCGCAGGATAATTGCGGCCTGCCCACTGCTCAGCCCACCCCAGACCGGCGTGCCCGTTCCAGGTGCAAAGGCCGGGTCCAGACCATCGATATCGAACGTCAGATAGGTTTGATGATCCCCAAGTATGCCCTTGATTTTCTTGGCTGTTTCCACAGGTCCGCGTTCATGCACTTCGCGCGCATCAATGGTGTGCACACCCAGCGTATCTTCGTTGCTGGTGCGGATGCCAACCTGCACGGAACGGCTGACATCAATCAGCCCTTCCTTGACTGCCTTATAGAACATCGTGCCGTGATCGACGCGGGTCATATCGTCATCGGGCCACGTGTCGGAATGCGCATCAAACTGCAACAGCGACACCGGTCCGAACTTCTCGGCGTAAGCCCTCAGAATCGGAAAGGAAATATAGTGATCGCCCCCCAGGGTGATACTGGCCACACCAGCATCCAAAATCGTTTTGATATGATCCTGTAAGGCCTTGGGAAAGCTGGGAATATCCGCATAATCAAAGCTCAGATCACCGTAGTCGATGACGTCCAGATCCACCATCGGATCAAAGCCATCCCAGCCATAGGGCGCGTCAAATGGTTGCAACGTGCTGGCCTCACGAATGGCCCGTGGTCCAAACCGCGTACCGGGCCGGTTCGTGACCGCCTGATCAAACGGCACCCCGGTCACCGCAATATCAACGCCGGTCAGGTCTTTGGTATAGCGCCTGCGCAAAAAAGACGTGGCCCCGCCAAAGGAGTTTTCATACCCCTGACCCCGCTTGCTTTCGCGTGTGAATGCCAGGTCCACCTGGTTCTTTGCTTCGGCTAAGGACATGATATTATACCTCTTTATCCATTATCTACAGGTTGCGCCATCTCCATGATACGCGCAAAGAATGACGCGCCAACCGGGGCCACCTCATCGTTGAAATTAAACTTCGGATGGTGCAGCCCTGCGGCGTCACCCTGTCCCAAAAACAGATATGCGCCGGGGCGTTTTTCCAACATATAGGCAAAATCCTCGGCACCCATTTCGGGCGCGTAACAGGTTGAAACCGCGTCCTCTCCTGACACGTCCATCGCTACTTTTGCTGCAAAATCGGTGCGTTCCGGGTCGTTAACCGTGGGCGGATAGCCCTGATCGATGCGCAGCCTGGCCTCAACCCCAAACGCAGCCGCCTGCCCCGCCACGATCTCTTCCATGCGTTTGAACACCATGTCCTGCATCTGTTTGTTAAACGTGCGGATCGTACCGTTCAGATAGGCCGTCTGCGGGATCACATTGTCAATCGTGCCGGTATGAATCTGCGTGACCGAGATGACAACCCGCTCGGATGCACATGAATTACGGCTTATAACTGTTTGAATTGCCTGTACTATACTAGCAGCCACAACCACCGGATCGCGGGTGTCTTGCGGGTAAGCGCCGTGCCCACCGTGCCCTTCGATGTCAATATGGAAGGTGTCCGCCGCCGCCATAATCGGCCCCGGCGTGGTGTGAAAACTGCCCGCTTGCGCACCGGGTGACGTGTGCAGCGCATAGACCTGCGCGATGTCGTATCGCTCAAGGATACCCTCGTCGATCATCACATCCGCTCCGCCCGGACCCTCTTCGGCGGGTTGGAAAATCAACGCCGCGCGCCCTGCAAAATTGCGGGTTTCGGCCAGGTATTTTGCCGCTCCCAGCAGCATCACCGTGTGTCCATCATGCCCACAGGCATGCATTTTTCCATCTATTTCAGAGGCATAGGGCAATCCCGTCTCTTCAAGTATCGGCAATGCATCCATGTCAGCGCGCAGCCCAATCGTGGGGCCGTCCCCGCGCCCTTCGATCACCGCGACCACACCGCTTTGGGCAATACCCGTCTCAATCTGGGTGATGCCAAACTCTTGCAGACGCTCCACCACATAGGCAGCCGTCTGGTGGCAGTCAAACCCCAATTCAGGATGTGCATGCAGGTGCCGCCGCCACGCGGTCATGTCATCCGCAAAGCCCGCGATGCGATTGATAACTGCCATGGTCTGGACACTCCTTGATTTGCCCGTCAGGGTTCACTCAACCGCAATTACAGGCGCGCTGCAATGGCTGACGATCCCCTAATTCACTCCCCGCATGGCGGAATGCCGCGGTTGCTGGCGATCATGGCGCGGTTGCGCGACCCCGAAACAGGTTGCCCCTGGGACATCGAACAGGACTTCGCCACCATCGCCCCCTACACCATAGAAGAGGCGTATGAAGTCGCCGACGCAATCGAGCGCGAAGCCTGGGATGAGTTGCGCGGCGAATTGGGTGATCTTCTGTTGCAAGCCGTGTTCCACGCGCAAATTGCACAAGACAAAGGGTTGTTTGATTTCAACGCCGTAGCTGATGGTATTAGCGATAAAATGGTGGCCCGCCACCCGCATGTCTTTGGCGACGAAAGCCGCGATAAATCAGCCGAGCAACAGACCCGTGATTGGGAAACGGTCAAAGCAGCTGAACGCGCTGAGAAGGCCCAGACAGGCACGCTGGACGGCGTAGCTGTAGGGCTGCCCGCGTTGTTGCGTGCTGTGAAGTTGCAAAAGCGGGCCGCGCGTGTGGGGTTTGACTGGCCTGAAACCGCGCAGGTGCTGGATAAAATCACCGAGGAAGTGGGCGAGCTGCAAGACGCCGCCTCGAACCTGACGCATGCCGAGGTTGAGGAAGAATTTGGCGATCTGCTTTTTGTGATGGCCAACCTTGCCCGGCACATGGGGGTCGAACCAGAAACCGCCCTGCGCGCCGCCAATGCCAAGTTCACAAGGCGATTTGAGCGGATCGAGGCCCTGCTGGCCGCACAAGGCAAGGCACCTGAGGATTCAAACCTGTCTGAGATGGATGCGCTCTGGGACCGCGCCAAGGCCGAAGAACGCGGCGGCTAGGCCCCGCCGACCCGGGCGATGCGATGTGGACATTTCACGCCAATAGCGGCAAGACACATCCCATGACGGCGCGCAAAATCATCATCGACACAGACCCCGGCCAGGACGATGCCGTGGCCATTTTGCTGGCCTTGGCCAGCCCGGATGAAGTCGAAGTTCTGGGCCTGACCTGTGTGGCCGGCAATGTGCCCCTGGCGCTGACCACGCGCAACGCCCGCATGATCTGCGAATTGGCCGGTCGCCGAGATATCCCTGTCTTTGCAGGATGCGACAGGCCCTTGGGCCGCGATCTGGTGACGGCGGAATATGTTCATGGCAAGACCGGTCTGGATGGGCCGGACCTGCCCGAACCCAGCATGCCCCTGCAGGATCAGCACGGCGTTGACTTTATTGTTCAAACCTTGCGAAACGCGCCATCAGGCACGGTGAGCCTGTGCCCCATCGGCCCGCTGACCAACATCGCGAATGCATTTAAGAACGCGCCGGATGTCATTGATAAAATTGATGAAATCATCCTGATGGGTGGCGCCTATTTTCAGGTGGGGAATGTGACCCCCGCAGCTGAATTCAACATATATGTAGACCCGGACGCCGCCGATATCGTTTTCTCATCAGGTGTCAAACTGACCGTCATGCCGTTGGATGTCACCCACAAGGCGCTGGTGACAGAACCGCGCAACGCGGCCTTGCGTGCCCTTGGCACGCCAGTGGGGGTGGCCACAGCACAGATGACCGAGTTTTTTGAGCGCTACGATCGCAAGAAATACGGCGCGCCCGGTGCGCCGCTCCATGATCCGTGCACCATCGCCTATCTGATCCAGCCAGAGCTGTTCAGCGGCCGGCACGTGAATGTGCAAATTGAAACCACATCCGAGCTGACCATGGGCATGACTGTCGCCGATTGGTGGGGTGTCACCGACCGCGACCCCAACGCTTATTTCATCGGCGATCTGGATGCAGATGGCTTTTTTACCCTTTTGACAGAAAGGCTTGGCCGCTTATGACCGCCCTGACCCTTGCCAAACCCGACGACATTGACCGCATCACCCGGTTGGTGGCCGATTTCCACGCCGAAGAAGGCATCACCCAGGATCACGAGACCCGGCAACAGGCCCTTTCGCCCTTGCTTGAAGGCTCGCCGCATGGGGCGATTTACATCATCGGTCCGTCCCGTGCACCGATTGGGTATGCGATCATCAGCTTTGGCTGGTCGATCGAGCTGGGCGGCCTTGATGGGTTTCTGGACGAGATCTATATCCGGCCCGCCGTCCGCGGGCGCGGCATTGGCACCGAAGTCCTGCTTAGCCTGCCCAAGGCGTTGTCAGGTGTCGGTTTGCGCGCGCTGCACCTTGAGGTCGACCGCCAGAACACAGCCGCACGCGCCCTGTATGAAAAGCTGCACTTTGAACCACGTGAGCGCTACATGCTGATGACCCGAGAACTTTAACAGCGTCGGGTAGGCCAATGAAAATGCGCAAGAAGTCAGATTTGCCTACGAAGGTCTGCGTGCACTGCGCGCGGCCATTCACCTGGCGTAAAAAGTGGGAGAAAGTCTGGGGCGACGTCCGCTATTGCTCGGATCGGTGCCGACGCGAGGCGAAACGTGCACCGGATCGGTGAAATCAGGCTGGTCGCGGCGCACAACAGCCCCTAGATTACACGCATGACCCTGCACATTCCCTTTGATAACACCTATGGCCGCCTGCCAACGGGCGCGTACACCCGGCTTAACCCGATGCCTGTAAAAGCCCCTGAATTGCTGCGCTTTAACACAGCACTGGCGGCGGAACTGGGCATCACCCGCGGGCCGGATCAGGCGATGGCGCAAGCGTTTTCCGGCAACACGCCCCCCGATGGATCCGATCCACTGGCACAGGCCTATGCGGGCCATCAGTTTGGCGGGTTTTCACCGCAACTGGGCGATGGCCGCGCCAATCTGCTGGGTGAAGTGGTGGATGCGCAGGGCAACCGCTTTGACATTCAGCTAAAGGGCTCGGGGCCCACACCCTATAGCCGCATGGGCGACGGGCGCGCCTGGCTGGGGCCGGTTTTGCGCGAATATGTGGTGTCCGAGGCGATGCACGCGCTTGGCATCCCCACCAGCCGCGCCCTGGCCGCTGTCAGCACAGGCGAGCCGGTGTACCGCGAACAAGGCGGCTTGCCCGGTGCTGTTCTGACCCGTGTCGCCGCCAGCCATATCCGCGTGGGCACCTTCCAGTTCTTTGCGGCGCGCCGTGATGTGCACAGTCTGCAGGCGCTTTATGACTACAGTGTTGCGCGTCATTACCCTGAGGCGCAAAATCCAACCGAGTTTCTGAACGCGGTGATCGCCCGGCAGGCCCGGCTGGTGGCACGGTGGATGGCTGTTGGCTTCATTCACGGCGTGATGAACACCGACAACACCTCGATCTCAGGCGAGACGATTGACTACGGGCCCTGCGCCTTTCTGGACACATATCACCCGACCACGGTGTTCAGCTCGATTGATGCGCATGGGCGGTATTCCTACGACAACCAACGAAATGTCATCGTCTGGAACATGGCGCAGCTGGCCACCTGTCTGGTGCTGTTGATGCCCGATGCCGATGCCGCTGTCGAAGAGTTTACCGCCGCTGTGCACGCCATGCCTGAGTTGATTGAAACCGAATGGCGCATGGCCTTTGGCCGCAAGATTGGCATCACCAACGCCGCGCCCGAGGATGACGCGCTGATCCATGATCTGCTGGCGCTTATGGCCGAAAACCGTGCGGATTTCACCAATACCTTCAGGGCTTTGGGTACAGGCACCGCACGCGATGAATTCCTGAACCCCGGCGCCTATGACGCATGGGAAACAACCTGGCGGGCGCGCATCGGGTCTGAGACCGCCCCCGAGACCACGATGCAAGCTGCCAACCCGGCAGTGATCCCGCGCAATCACCGGATTGAACAGATGATCGAGGCCGCTGTAGCCGGTGATCTGACACCGCTGGACCGTTTGATGTCTGCCCTGGCACAGCCCTTTGAAACGCCAACCGACGCGCAGGACCTGACGCATCCACCTGCCCCGTCTGAGGTGGTGCAGGCCACATTCTGCGGCACCTGATCATTTGCGCAGACGCTGAAACAACCGCGGGTTTTTGCGGACAAATTCATCCAGCAACGACGACAACCCGCCGTGGGCGCGCCCTTTGAGGTATCCGTATCCGGCCCCTGCCCCAATCAAGGCCCCCACCGCATCGACGATCAGATCACCCATCGTGTCGGTCAGTCCTGATTTTTGCATGTTCAGACCAAATGACTGATCCATCACAAACTCAAACACCTCCCACATGGTGCCGATGCTCAGCGCAAAGCAAAACGCGAAAAACGCCATGGCCAGTGGTGGTGCGGCGAACCTGTCGCCCTGAAACATCATGAACACCAGGATAAACCCGATCAGGCCAAACCCGATGGCCGAGCCGCCGTGCATCATCGTGTCCCACCACCAGTAGCGTTCGTAGAAATTGTAGACTTCGCCAAGAAACACCGTGCCACCGACAAACAACACGATCGCCGCGATAAAGCTGGGCGGCACGATAACATCCGCCCAGCGGGCCACCAGAACAGGGGCCAGCGACAGCACCAGCGTGGCAAAGGCCACAAAGGCCAGCGACCACGGCCCAAAAATCAGCGCCTCAAGCGTGACGATGGCCAAGGCGATCCAGATCATGCGGGCCAGCCAGGTTTGGTCGGCAAACATCAGCGTGGGTTCCCTTTCTGAATGGTGATGGTATCACAAGGAATGTCACCACCAAGCGTTCGGATTGCAAGTTACAACCTGCAAAAATGTGTCGGGCTGGACCTGCGGCGCAGGCCGGGGCGCAGCCTGAAGGTGATCAATGCGATCAAGGCAGATGTGATGGTCCTGCAAGAGGCCGACAAACGCCTGCCCCCACGCCCGGCGGCCCTGCCCCACGGGCAAGCGCAGGCCGAAGGCTGGCAAATCCTGCCGTTTGGGCCTCAGGGCAAACATCTGGGCGGATCACTGGGCTGGCATGGCAATGCGATGCTGACGCGCGATCATGTGACAGTCCATGAGACCTCGCATCTTGAGTTGCCGGGTCTTGAGCCGCGCGGGGCGATCCGTGCCGATCTTGAAACATCGATCGGGCCCTTGCGGGTGATTGGCGTGCATCTGGGGCTGGTGCGCCGATACCGGTTGTTGCAACTGGCCGCGATCCGGCGCGCGATGGAGCACTGGGCCCAGATGCCCACATTGATCGTTGGCGATTTCAACGAATGGCGCAGCATGGCGGCGCTTGAGGCCACGGCACATGGGTTGTCGTGCCTACACACGCCGCCCAGCTTTCCGGCAGCGCGTCCCGTGGCACGTCTGGACCGGATGCTGATCACAGAGCAGCTGCACGCGCATGATATGGGCGTCTGGGCACAGCGCCCGGCGCATGTTGCATCCGACCACCTGCCGGTCTGGGCCGATCTGTGCCTCAGCTAATGCTGGTTCTGACCGGGCCCGCGTGCTAGCAACCGGGCAAAAGACCAAAAGGCTGCACAGGCCCACGAAAATACCAAGGGACACCAACATCACATGAACATCCTTCAAATCGCGTCGCTTCTGATCGTGCTGGCCGGGGCGTTTGGCGCCATTAACTATCTGTTTTTAAAACTGCCTTCGGCGATTGGTATTCTGGTGGTGGCGCTGTTTGCCTCATTTGGGGTTCTGGTCACCGAT
Source organism: Roseovarius sp. (assembly GCA_045106595.1). GTDB lineage: Bacteria > Pseudomonadota > Alphaproteobacteria > Rhodobacterales > Rhodobacteraceae > Roseovarius. Next base: position 40,595 of record JBGCEW010000001.1, read on the forward strand.
CTGATCTGGCCGCAGCTGATCATCGCCGAAACCATGCGGTCGGTCATTCTGGGCATCGATTTCTCGGATGCGTTGCTTGAGGGCATGCTGGGGCTGTTGCTGTTTGCCGGCGCGTTGCATGTGAAAATCAGTGATCTGCGGCAGCAATGGCGGCTGGTGTTCCTGATGGCTACCTTTGGTGTGGCCCTGTCCACGGTCATCTTCGGGGTGGCGTTTTCGTGGATTTCAGGCATGCCGATCCTGATTGCGCTGGTCTTTGGGTCGCTTATCTCGCCCACAGATCCCGTCGCCGTTCTGGGGGTTCTGCGCGAGGCCAATCTGCGCAAAACGCTTGAGACCAAGATCGCAGGGGAATCGCTGTTCAATGACGGTGTCGGCTATGTGGTGTTTCTGGTGCTGGTGGGCATCGCCTTTCCCACCGATGATCACCATGCCAGTGGTCTGTCCGGTGCCGCCAAACTGTTCTTCCAAGAGGCCGTCGGCGGCGCGGTGCTGGGCATCGTGCTGGGCTGGCTGACCTTCCGCGTGATGCGCCGCATTGATGACCCTTCGCTTGAGGTGCTGCTGACGCTGGGTCTGGCCTTTGGCGGCTATGAGCTGGCGGTTTACCTGCATGTCTCGGCCCCGATCATGGCCGTCTGCGCCGGGCTGCTGATTGGCGATGTGGGCACCAAGCACGGCATGTCCGAAGAGACCCGCAACTATGTGTCGTCCTTTTGGGAAATGATTGACGAAATCCTCAATGCCGTTCTGTTCCTGTTGATCGGGTTTGAGGTCTTCGCCGTCGCGTTCAAGGCCGACTACCTGATGGCGGGCGTGATGGCGATTGCACTGGCGTTGATCGCGCGGTTGGCCGCAGTGGCGGTGCCCGTACTGGTGCTGCGCCCGTTCCGCGATTTTTCACCCGGGGTCATCCCGATCATGACATGGGGCGGGCTGAAGGGTGGTATCTCGGTCGCGCTGGCGCTGAGCCTGCCCGATAATGAATGGAAACCCCTGATCCTGACCTGCACCTATGTCATCGTCATCTTCTCGATTGTCGTGCAGGGGTTAACTGTGGCCAAACTGGCCAATCGCTATGGCCGCGCGCCTGATCTGATGTGACCGCACAGCGGCGCGGATAACTGCGCCCGGCTCTTCATAAAACCGCCGATGCGTCAGCGCTGCGATATTTCCCCTGTCTGATGCGGCGCACCTGCCCCATAGTGCGCTCAGCCAACTGGGAGGGCAAACTGATATGTCGATGATGAAAACACTGGCCAAAGTGGCCATTGGTGTGGCTGTCGCCAAAGGCGTCAGCGGAATGATGAAAAAGGGTACGACCCCTGCATCACAAGGCCAGACCGCCGCGCGCGGGCAAGTGGGCAGCGGCGGGTTGTTCGGTGGCATGCATTCGCCGGGCGCGCAGCAGCAGCAGGCACAATCACAGGCACAGTCACAGGGCGGCGGGCTTGAGGATATGCTGGGCGCAATCCTGGGCGGAGGCGCGGCCTCGTCAGGCGGGGCATCCGGTGCGCAGGCCGGCGGTTTGGGCGGTTTGCTGGAAAGTCTGGGCGGCGCGCGTCAGGGGGGATCTGGCGCGCAGGGTGCTCAGGGCGGTGGCCTGAATGATCTGCTGGGCGGGCTGGCCGGTGGCGATGCCACAGGCGGTGGTGCCGCAGGCGGTGGCCTTGGTGGGTTGATCGGCGGCCTGATGGGCGCCAAGTCGGCCGCTCCCAGTCAACCCGGTGGCAGCTTTGGCGATATGCTCAATCAGGCACTGGCCAAACAGGACGAACCCGAAGCACAACCGTCGTCAGACCAAGAGGCGATGGCCGCCCTGATGCTGCGCGCCATGATCATGGCGATGAAATCCGACGGCGAGATTGACGCCGCCGAGGAAGAAAAGCTGATGGGCCGCCTGGGCGATGTGTCGGCTGAGGAACGCGATTTTGTGATGAACGAAATGCGCCAGCCGGTTGATGCGCAATCCATTGCACAAGACACCCCGCGCGGGCTGGAACAGCAGGTTTACGCCATGTCCGTTATGGGCATTGATCTGGACAACCAGAACGAGGCGAAATACCTGCATTCGCTGGCGCAAGCGATGGGAATTGAACCCGGTGAGGTGAACGCAATTCATCAACATCTGGGCGTGCCTTCGATCTACGCCTGATCCCGGTCAAAGACGTCATCACCGCGGTTGCCCATACTGTGGCAGTCGCGGTTTTTTGTCGGGCATGATCCCGCAGGATTGACGCATGCGCAAATGCGCGACAAGCTTGGTGCACTTGTGCTTTGCTTCATTACGGGTCCGCCATGCGCACCGCCACCGTCACTGCCTATCTTGCTGCTCAATACGCCATGCTGGCCCCGCGGCTGCGCGACACGCCCGCACTCGGCCCGTTTTTGCAGGTTCTGAAGGGCGTGACGCCGAACCAGATCAACCGCACAGAAGGCGGAACAGAGCGCCCCAGTCACCGTGCCTTTGCCAGTGATGCCATATTGGCGCGCGCACTGCGCCAAATCCCTGAGACATCGCCGTTGCGCGCCCATCTGCACGCGGTGTTGGACCATCTGGATTGGTTTGCCGTGTTTCACGGGCCACAAGCCCCGGCTGATATCAGTCACAAGATGCATATGGCGCCGCTGTCTTGGCAGCCAACCGGCGATGCACCGACGGGCCATCACACCGGGCTGTTCGTCCTACACCCGGATCTGGATTACCCGGCGCACACCCATGCCGCAGATGAGGTGTATCTGTGCCTGTCGGGTCAGCTGACCATCCGGCATGGGGTGTCAGAGCCGCCGATCACCTTGTCACCCGGCATGGCATCGATCACCCCGTCTGAGCGGCTGCATTCGTTGCACACCGGGTCAGAGCCGGTGATTTTGGCGTATGTCTGGCACGGCGAGCTGGGCGCGCCCAATTGGTGGTGGCACCGCGATGCATCAGGCGACTGGATGCGCGAACAGTGGCAATGGGAAGACAATGACGATTGGCGCTCATACGGGGTTGAGCCAGTCTCGCCCTCGATCATGGCCCGTTGTTGTCCGTGATACGCAAACGGCCCACCAGATGGCAGGCCGTTTTTTGTTCGTTCAAACGATATGGCAGGATCAGGCCGCTTGTGAGCGGGTGCCGCCTCCGCCACCGCCGCCACCACCGCGCCGACGCCGCCGCGAGCGACCCTGACCGCCACCGGGCTTGCCCTGCCCCTGGCCTTGGCCGTGTCCACCGCCGCCGCCGCCACGACGACGCCCGCCGCCTTTGCGGCCCTGCGGTTTCGCATTTGGATCAGGCAGATCTTCCCATGGACGCCCCGACGCTACGGGGATCGAGATTTTCATGACCTTTTGGATGTCTTTCAATTCGCCCATCTCATCGGGGGCACAAAAGGCCACGGCCTGCCCGTCTTTGCCGGCACGTGCGGTGCGGCCAATCCGGTGCACATAGTTTTCGGGCACATTGGGCAGCTCGTAGTTGTAGACGTGTTTCACGTCCGGGATATCCAGACCCCGCGCCGCCACATCGGTGGCCACCAGCACGGTAACTTCGCCCGCACGGAACGACCGCAGCGCACGGTCGCGCTGACCTTGGGATTTGTTGCCGTGAATGGCTGCGACAGAATAACCCGCCTGCTCCAGCTTTCTGGCCAGTTTGTCCGAGCCATGTTTGGTGCGCCCAAAGACCAGCGCCAACTCGTCGCGGTGCTTGTCCAGCAGCTCGATCAGCAGATCGGGCTTTTCAGATTTTGCGATGAAATGCACGCATTGCGTGATCTTGTCCGCCGCCTTGCCGGGTGGGTTCACCGCCACACGTTTGGGGTTGGTCAGATAGCTGGCTGCGATCTCTTCCATTTGCTTGGGCATGGTGGCCGAAAACAACATAGTCTGACGCTGATCCGGCAACAGCCCCGAGATTTTGCGCAGCGCATGAATAAAGCCCAGATCCAGCATCTGATCGGCCTCATCGAGCACCAGAAACTGTGTTTCGTCCAGCGTCAGCGCGCGGCGATCCAGCAAATCCAGCAAGCGCCCTGGGGTGGCCACCAGAATATCCAGCCCCTTTGACAGGCGGTTGATCTGCGGGTTGATGCCCACACCGCCCACAACGACACCCACCTTGATGGGCGAGCCTGCAATCAGCGGCACGATGGCATCTTTGATCTGGCCGGCCAACTCGCGGGTTGGGGCCAGGATCAGGCTGCGCACGGTCTTGGGCGCAGGTTTGCCGCGCATCTCCATCAGTGCGGCCACCAGTGGCAGACCAAAGGCTGCGGTTTTGCCGGTGCCGGTCTGCGCCAGCCCCATCACATCATTGCCGTCCAGCCCCAGCGGAATGGCGTGGGTCTGAATCGGTGTTGGTTCGGTAATGCCCTGATCGGCCAAGCGTTTGACCAGCGAGGCGGGCAGCCCCATTTCTTCAAAAAGGTTCAACTTCATATCCTTACGTGGCGTGAAGGACATCCCTCACGCTGACAGTTTTCAGGCGCAGGCCACAACGGCGCGCCATATCGTGGTTTCGCCAACATCCTGACCACCGGGCACCCTGCCCGTGGTTGATCTGGCGTCTGGCCCCACGCGTGATTTTGGGATCAATCCGCGATGTTTCGTTTTTGTCATTGGCCGCTCATGATGGCGGCTGTTCTGCTCACGCGGCAGGAAACATCGGTTAGCGGGGATATGTATGCTGCAGGTGCAAAAGTCAAGCTGCCTGACCTGTTCAAGGCAAAAGATGGTGGAAACCCGTGGCAGGAATGTTTATCCGGTTGGCACCACTCAGCGACCGGGGCACCCATGCCAGACACGATTATTGACCGCTGCGAGGCCAAGGGCCTGCGCATGACCGATCAACGCCGCACCATCGCGGCAGTGCTTGAGACGTCTGATGATCATCCTGATGTCGAAGTGTTGCACAAGCGCGCTGTGGCGCAGGACCCCAACATTTCCATTGCCACCGTGTATCGCACGGTCAAGCTGTTCGAAGAAGCGGGCATTCTGGACAAACTGGAATTTGGCGACGGGCGCGCGCGCTACGAAGATGCCGAGCGCGATCATCATGACCATCTGATCGACATGAATTCCGGTGCCGTGATCGAATTTGTCGACCCCGAAATCGAAGCCCTGCAAGAGCGCATCGCCGAGAAGCTGGGCTATCGTTTGATTGGCCATCGCCTAGAGCTTTACGCGGTGCCGAAAAAAAGCGACTAAGGGTCAACGACCCTTTTCAAGGACATCGCCCCAATGAACAACGTCAACGGCATTTTGCTGGTGTTGCTGGCCATGGCTGCTTTCACGGTCGAGGATGTGTTTGTCAAACAACTGTCAGCCACCTTGCATGTGGGCCAAATCCTGTTTGGTCTGGGGGTGGGCAGCAGCATCATCTTTGCGGTCAGTGCCCGCTTGCGGGGCCAAAGCCTGCTTGATCCGATTGCATGGCGTGCCCCCACTGTGCTGCGCGCCGCAGCCGAGGTGGTGGCGGCGATTGCCTTTGCCACCTCTTTGTCATTGATTGACATTTCGGTTGTGGCCACAGTGTTTCAGGCCACGCCGCTGGCCATCACAATGGGGGCGGCCCTGTTTTTGGGCGAGGACGTGGGCTGGCGCCGCTGGAGCGCCATTATCGTCGGCTTTCTGGGTGTGTTGCTGATCATCCGGCCCGGACTGTCGGCCTTTGATGTCAATACGTTGTGGATCATTCTGGCCGTGATCAGCGTGGCCGCCCGCGATCTGATCACCCGCAGAATTGACGCGCGCGTGGACAGCACCGTGGTGTCGTTTCAGGGCTTCTTTGCCTTGTTCTTCGCAGGTCCTTTGTACCTTTGGGCCACGGGAAACAGCATGCAACCGCTTGGCCCGGTTGAATGGCAAATGATGATCCTTGGCATCCTCTTTGGCGCGGTTGGCTATTACGGCATCGTGGCGGCGATGCGCATCGGCGAGGCCTCGGCGATCATGCCATTTCGGTACACACGGCTGATCTTTTCGATGATTGCGGGGGTTTTGGTGTTCAATGAACGCCCCGATGCCATCACGCTGTGCGGTGCCGCGCTGATCATTTGTTCAGGGCTTTATACGTTCCTGCGCGAACGTCGCCTGGCACGCGCGCTCCAACCCACAGCGTGATCCGGCCCTTGCTGCATTGCACTTAGGCTCAAACTTGGTATGAGAGCGGCAAAACCGCAGTCTAGCCAAGGACCCATCCCATGAGCACGATCATCGACATCCACGCCCGCGAAATTCTGGACAGCCGGGGCAACCCTACGGTTGAGGTAGATGTGATCCTGGAAGATGGCACAATGGGGCGCGCAGCGGTGCCCTCGGGGGCCTCGACCGGTGCCTATGAGGCGGTTGAGCGACGCGATGGCGACCAAAGCCGCTACATGGGCAAAGGCGTGTTGGAGGCCTGCGCTGCTGTCAATGGCGAAATCGCCGAGACGCTGGTGGGGTTTGATGCAACCGAACAGGTGGCAATTGATCAGGCGATGATCGAACTGGACGGCACCGACAACAAGGCCCGTCTGGGCGCCAATGCCATTCTGGGTGTATCGCTGGCCAACGCCAAGGCCGCGGCTGATTACACCACGCAGCCTTTGTTCCGCTATGTGGGCGGCACGCAGGCGCGGGTGTTGCCAGTGCCGATGATGAACATCATCAACGGCGGCGAACATGCTGATAACCCAATCGATATTCAGGAATTCATGATCATGCCAGTGTCGGCGGAAAACATCCGCGACGCGGTGCGCATGGGCGCCGAGGTGTTCCACACGCTGAAAAAAGAACTGACTGCCGCGGGCCTGTCCACCGGCATCGGGGATGAGGGTGGATTTGCGCCCAACATCGCCTCGACCCGCGAGGCGTTGGATTTCATCCTGAAGTCGATTGAGAAAGCGGGCTACAAACCCGGCGAGGAAATCCATCTGGCCTTGGATTGCGCAGCGACCGAATACTACAAGAACGGCAAATATGAGATGTCGGGCGAAGGCAAATCGCTCAGCTCGGATGAAAACGTCGCTTATTTGCAAGCGCTTGTGGCCGACTATCCGATCATCTCAATCGAAGATGGCATGTCCGAGGATGACTGGGACGGCTGGATCGCCCTGAACGCCGCCCTGGGCGACAAGGTGCAACTGGTAGGTGACGATCTGTTTGTGACCAACCCCACCCGCCTGGCCGAGGGGATCACCCGCAAAGCGGCGAACTCCATGTTGGTAAAAGTCAATCAAATCGGTAGCTTGTCGGAAACACTTGAAGCGGTTGATATGGCCCACCGCGCGCGGATGACCAACGTGATGTCGCACCGTTCAGGCGAGACCGAAGACAGCACCATCGCCGATCTGGCCGTGGCCACCAATTGCGGACAGATCAAAACCGGATCGCTTGCGCGTTCGGACCGGCTGGCGAAATACAACCAGCTGATCCGCATCGAAGAAGCTTTGGGTGAAACAGCGATTTATGCCGGGCGGTCGATCCTGCGCTGAGCGCACGCGGTTTCCGCCGTCTTAGCGACACCGCCGGGTGTAATAGCCTCCGTCGCCACGGGCATAGGCACAGCGACCACGGCGGGGGTTGCGTGCCACTAATGTGCCCGCAGCAGCGCCCGCCAGGGCTGAAATCAGCCGCCAGTCGCTGTCGGCACCCAGCGCATCTGCTGTGATGTATCCCAGCGCGCCGCCCCCGATGGCACCGGTTGCAATGCGGCCCTGTTCGCTCATCCCGTCGCAGCCCGACAGACTGATCATGCCTGCCAGTGCAAGACATATCATGCTTTGTTTCATTGGCCTTCCTTTCACAATCTGAGGTTTGGCGGCTTTATGTCAGGCGGCGTGCTTGCCGGTCAGGCAACACCCCCCGTCCCATAGTGGCCCAACAGCCGCAGTGTGCTGCCTTAAGCGTAACGGCGCAAAACACACGGCCGATTGATGCAAATCAACTTGTGATCACCTTGGCGGTTTATTGACCGTTCCATATCCGGGGATACCCCCGATCAATCGATGGAGAACGATATGTCGAAGTATTTCATGCTGCTGATCCTCGCAGTTTCAGCGTCTTTTCTGACGGGCTGTGCAGATGAAGATCACTATCCCGTTTCTGGCGAGGAATGCTCAGAAGACGATCCGGTTAAAACCATTGATCCGACCATAACAGATTGCGCGCCAAGCGCTTAGGCGTGCCAGCGCCGCACGCGGGCATTCCCCTGCCCGCCAGACCGGTGTAGCCTTGGGCCATGACACCACATATCACAGCACAAGAGATCATCACCCGTCTGAACATGTCCCCCCATCCCGAGGGCGGACATTACGTGGAAACCTGGCGGGCCGAAGGGCCTGGACGGGCCAGTGGCACGGCCATCTATTTTCTGCTGCAAGGCGACGAGCGCAACCATTGGCACAAGGTCGATGCGGCTGAAATCTGGCACTACTACGCCGGTGCGCCACTGATGTTGTCACTGTCCGCGACAGATGCAGGCCCCTATGACGATCATCTTTTGGGGCAGGATTTGACGGCGGGTCAGCATCCGCAGGTGATTGTACCTGCCCATCACTGGCAAAGGGCGCGGTGCACGGGCGCGTGGACACTGGTGGGCTGCACCGTATCGCCCGGCTTTGAATTTGACAGCTACACGCTGGCCCCAGACACATTTGATATTCCTGCAAAGTCATAGGGTTATGATTTTTACAGGCCAGTCCTGAAACTTATCCTCCAGCCGATCCGTACCTTGATTACGCGCTTGGGCATTTGGCCCGCGCCTTCAAGGAGGACGACATATGTCATTTATTAAATCAACTCTTCTGGCTGTGACCACCCTAACCGCCACAGCCGTTTATGCCGCCAACCCGATGGTGGGTGGGGCTGCGATGTTTGAAAGCAAAAATATTGTGGAAAACGCCGTGAATTCGGCTGATCACACCACTCTGGTGGCCGCCGTTCAGGCCGCAGGTCTGGTTGACACCCTGCAGGGCGATGGCCCGTTTACGGTATTCGCCCCGGTCAATGATGCTTTTGCCGCCCTGCCTGCCGGGACGGTCGAGACGCTGCTCATGCCCGAAAACAAGGCGATGTTGCAAAAGGTTCTGACGGCTCATGTGGTGGCGGGCGACTGGTCGGCGGCCGATATCATGGCCGCAGCCAAGGCGTCATCAGATGGGTTTTACCATTTCAATGCAGTGTCAGGCGATGCCCTGTCAGCGCAGGTAAAGGGCGGTGATGTCTATATCTACGATGAAAACGGCAATGCCGCCAAGGTGACCATCGCCGATGTGGATCAATCCAACGGCGTGATCCATGTGGTCAATGCCGTGCTTGTGCCCAAATAACCCAAAGCGCAGACACCCCGGCCGCTTTCAGGCCGGGGTCAGAGGGCGGCTCATCTGGTGTGCGAGTGTACGAAGCGGACCAATAGGGAGGTTGAGCCGTCCTTGCCCTTGCCCGAGGCTTTGCCGCTGATCACCGGCTCCAGCTCGACCGCCAGAATTTTGCCCAGCTCGACCCCCCATTGATCAAACGAATTGATCCCCAGAACAGCGCCTTCCACAAACACACGGTGTTCATAAAGAGCGATGATTTGCCCCAGACGGTACGGGGTCAGCTGATCATAGATCAACGTCGTCGAGGGGCGGTTGCCGGGGAACACCCGGTGGCGGGCCTGACGCTCCAGCGCCTCGCCCTCAAAGCCCTTATCGGCCATCAAGCCACGCGCCACATCCAGCGAGCGCCCGCGCATCAACGCCTCGGACTGGGCCAGACAATTGGCCACCAGCAATTGATGATGATGGGCCAGCTCAGGTTCATGCCCGCGTGCGGCCACCATGAATTCGCAGGGCACCACCTGGGTGCCTTGGTGGATCAGCTGATAAAACGCATGTTGCCCATTGGTGCCGGGTTCGCCCCACACAACAGGGCCGCTGGGACCCTCCAGCGTTTCGCCCTGCATGGTCACGCGTTTGCCGTTGCTTTCCATCTCAAGCTGTTGAAAATATGCAGGCAATCGCGACAATCGCTGATCATAGGGCAGCACGGCACGGGTGGGATAGCCACACACCTGGTGGTGCCACAGCCCGGCCAACGCCAGCATGATCGGCATGTTGTTTTGCGGTTCGGCGTCGCGGAAATGAGCATCCATCGCCTCGCCGCCGCGCAGCATGTCGCGGAAATGATCCGGCCCGATGGCCAGCATGATGCTCAGGCCAATTGGCCCCCACATCGAATACCGCCCACCGACCCAATCCTCAAATCCGAAGACACGTTCAGGCGGGATACCAAAGGCGCTGGTTTTCTCTTCGGCTGTCGACAGGGCCACAAACTGGCGCTCGGGGTATTCAACCGTTTGCGCCATCCAATTACGCGCGGTTTGCGCGTTGGTCATGGTTTCTATCGTGGTAAAGCTTTTTGAGGCCACAATCACCAGCGTGGTGGCCGCATTCAGACCTTTCAGCGTATCGGCGATATCCGCGCCGTCGACGTTCGACACGAAATGACAGCGCGGCCCGTCATGATAGGGCGCCAGTGCGCGCGTCGCCATTTCAGGGCCCAGATGCGAGCCGCCGATGCCAATGTTCACCACATCCGTAATCTTGTGCCCGCCCTGCCCCGCAAACCGCCCCGAGCGCAGATCTTCGGCAAAGTTCTGCATCCGGGTCAGCGTGGCCAGCACCTCGGGCATGATGTTTTGACCCTCGACCATGATCGGAGCGCCCACCAGATTACGCAGGGCTGTGTGCAAAACCGCGCGGTTTTCGGTGGCGTTGATCGGCTTGCCGGAAAACATCGCCTTGCGCTTGTCCAGCACGCCTTGGGTGTCCAGCAATCCCAACAGCGCCGCGCGCACAGCGCCCGTCATGCGGGTTTTGGAATAATCGAAGATCATCCCCTCAAGGGCGACCGAGAAATCCGTAGCGCGGTCTTTGGTGGCAAAGAGCGTCAGAATGTCCGTATCGGCCAGATCAGCGGCCATGGCTTTGAGATCGTCAAACATCTGTAGTCCTTACTCGGGGGCCCAATGCACCGTGGCACCGTCCAGAACAGCCCGAATGGGGGCGTCAAGCGCAGGCGTGCGCAGCGCTGCATCATAGGCGGCACGTTTCTGCTGACCGGTGATGACCACGTGTTTGGCCAAAGCGTCGTTCAGGATATGCGCGGTCAGGGTGATGCGCGGCTCGGGCGCGCCGGGGGCACGCATGGGCATCAAGATGGGGGCATCTTTGGCCAAAGCCTCCGCCAGCCGGTCTGCGCCGGGAAACAGCGAGGCGGTGTGCATATCGCCGCCCATGCCCAGAAGGCACACGCAAATGGGCAGGTTTGGCACGATGTTGGTCTCAAGCTCGGGCAGCGCATCTTCGGGGGTGTGGCCCTTGGCAAAAAGCGGCAGATACCGCGCTTTGGCGGCCCGCCCGACCAGCAACCGTTCCCGGATCAGCCGGGTGTTTGAGCGCACATGTACCTCGGGCACCCAGCGCTCATCACTCAGCAGAACGTCGACACGCGACCAATCCAGATCAGCGTCGCACAGATCATCAAAGATCGGACCGGGCGTTGTGCCACCGGGCACCACGAACAACACACGCTCTTCGTGTTCCAGTGCCGCCGTCAGCTCGCCCGCCAGTTGGTTGGCCACGTCAATCGCCATCATCTCGGCGTCAGGGTATTCGCGCAGGGTGCTCATGCTTTGATCTCACGCCAGGCACGGCCATCACGGTGGATCAGCGCCAGGGCTTCGTCGGGGCCAGAGCTGCCTGTGGCATAGGGCAAAGGCGGCTCGGCGGTTTCAAATGCGGCAATCACCGGGTCGGTCCACGCCCAGGCGGCCTCGACCTCGTCGCCGCGCATAAACAATGTCTGGTTGCCCCGGATCACATCCATGATCAGCCGCTCATAGGCGTCGGGGAAATCAGCCTGATCGGGGCCAAGCGCCTCGGCAAATGTCATATCCAGCGGCACGTCAATCAGACGCATGCCACCGGGACCCGGTTCCTTGATGGTTACGCCCAGCTCGATCCCCTCGTTGGGTTGCAGTTTGATCGTCAAAATATTGCGGTGCCGCCCCGCCTCGCTGTCAAAGATCGAATGCGGCGCGTCTTTGAACACCACCGCAATCTCGGACGCACGTTCGCGCAGCCGCTTGCCCGTGCGCAGATAAAACGGCGTGCCGGCCCACCGCCAATTGCTGATGTTGGCTTTCAGCGCCACAAAGCTCTCGGTGGTGCTGTCGCGGTTTTCCACCTGTTTGCGGTAACTTGGCTTGGTCTCGGTGGCCTCGTACTGACCCCGCACGATGTTTTCGGGCGCCAGTGGATCAAGCGCACGGATCACCTTCAGCTTTTCGTCCCGCACGGAATCGGGATCAAACTTGGCCGGGGGTTCCATTGCGATTAGGCAAAACAGCTGCATCAGATGGTTTTGCATCATATCGCGCATCGCACCGGATTTGTCGTAATAGCCCCCGCGCCCGCCGACGCCCACACTTTCGGCCACTGTAATCTGGATGTGATCAACGTATTGAGAATTCCAAAGCGGCTCGAACAGCATATTGCCAAATCGCACCGCCATCAGGTTTTGCACGGTTTCCTTGCCCAGATAATGATCGATCCGGTAAATCTGGCTTTCGTCAAAATACCGCGCCAACACTTTGTTCAGCTCGCGGGCGCTGGCCAGATCACGGCCAAAGGGTTTCTCGACCACTATGCGGCAGGTGTCGCCAGCCATGCCATGCTTTTGCAGACGCTTGGCCAGATCCCCAAACAAACTGGGCCCCACCGAAAAGTAAAACGCGCGCACATGCTGGGACTGCACGGTTTGTGCCAACGTGTCCCAACCCTGATCCCCTTTGGCATCCAGGGTGATATAGCTGATCAGACTAAGGAATTTGTTCAGCTTGGTTTTGATGGTTTTCTCAGCCCCGCCAAATTCAGCAATCGCATCGCGGACCATGGCGCGGTACGCGTCGGTGTCCATATCGGTGCGCGCCGCGCCAACCACCTGACTGCCCTCGCCCATTTGCCCGGCACAATAGCGCCGAAACAGCGCCGGCAATATCTTGCGGCGGGCCAGATCACCCGTGCCACCAATGATGACCAGATCAAACGGATCCACGGGAATTGTGCGCGATACCATGGTCGGGCCTCCTGCCCAAATCGATGTGTTGGCGCAACTCTAACAGGTTGGTATATGTTCACAATGGCGTCAGCGCCGATCAGCTTGGCTTTTCTTATCAGGTCCAAGCCGTTAGGTGCGATGGAACACAGGTGCAAAGGACGCATTCCGATGAAAGATGGCACGGGCCTTAAGGCGAATGTCGGCAAGTTCACTGACCCCGATTGGACCGCCAATGGCGAGGCGCGTGCGACCGTGGCCCTGACCCATCCCGAGACGTTGTGGTTCAACACCGGCACATTGTGCAATATCACCTGCCTGAACTGCTACATCGAAAGCTCGCCCGAGAATGACCGTCTGGTTTATATCACCGAAGCTGAAGTGCGCGATTATCTGGACCAGATCGAAGAGCGCAACTGGCCCATCCGCGAGATCGCCTTTACCGGCGGTGAGCCGTTTATGAATCCGCAGATGATCGACATCACCCGCGCTGCGCTGGAACGTGGCTATGAAGTGTTGATCCTGACGAATGCCATGCGCCCCATGATGCGCAAACGGGTGCAATCAGGCTTGCAAGAGCTGGCCACGCAGTACCGCGACACACTGACCCTGCGTATTTCCGTGGATCACTACTCGGCCGAGCTGCATGACAAAGAACGCGGGACAGGCGCCTTTGCGCGTACGGTTGAAGGCATGGAATGGCTGCGCGATGCGGGCCTGAAGATGGCCGTTGCAGGGCGTACGGTCTGGGGTGAAACCGACACCGACAGCCGCGCAGGGTATCAGGCGTTTTATGATGCGCACAACTTTAAGATCGACGCGCATAACCCCGGAATGACAGTGCTTTTCCCAGAAATGGACGAAAGCGTTGAAGTGCCCGAAATCACCACCGGGTGCTGGGACATCCTGTCAAAATCGCCCGATGCGATGATGTGTTCGTCCTCGCGCATGGTGGTCAAACGCAAAGGCGCTGACACACCCAGCGTTCTGGCCTGCACCTTGCTGCCCTACGATCCGCAATTTGAGCTGGGCACCACGCTGGCCGAGGCCGAGCGTGACGTGGCCCTCAACCATCCCCATTGCGCCAAGTTCTGCGTGCTGGGCGGGGCGTCTTGTTCGGCGTAACGCGGGTTTCTCTCTTTCCAAACTTCTAAAATCTCGCCAATCTCGGCCCAACCAACCAAAGGGGCCTGATATGCGCTGGACCAAAACCGTCACCATCATCGGGGCGCATGCCGAGGGTGAAATTGGCCGTGTGCTGACCGGCGGGGTGCTGGATGTGCCCGGGGACACGATGCTGGCCAAAATGCAGCACCTTCAGGCCCATGACGAACTGCGCCAATTCGTGAACCACGAACCCCGCGGCTGCGCCCAGATGACGACCAATCTGTTGTTGGCCCCGTGCCATCCCGACGCCGATGCCGGGTTCATCCCGATGCAGGCTGATGGGACACATGCCATGTCCGGCTCGAACGCGATGTGTGTGACGACTGTGCTGCTGGAAACCGGGATCTTGCCCATGCAAGACGGGCAGACCACCGTGGTTCTGGACACAGCCGCCGGATTGATCCGGGCCGATGCCACCTGTGCGGACGGCGAAGTGACCCGCGTAACCCTGAATTTCTTTCCCGCCTTTGCCGAGCACCTGGACGTCCCGATCGAGGTCGAGGGTCTGGGCACTCTGCAGGTCGATGTGGCCTTTGGTGGTGTGTATTATATCATGCCCCGGGCGCAGGATCTGGGGTTTCGGATTGCGCCGGATGTGGCCCGCGATATGGTCTCGCTTGGCAAACGTATCAAGGCCGCGGCACAAGAGCAAATCACAGTGCGCCATCCCGAGTTTCAAGCCTTTGATACTATTGAATTTCTCATGTTCACCGACGAAGTTGATCCGGGCGCTCATATCTACCGCAACGCCACGATTATGCCGCCGGGCCGGGTGGATCGCTCGCCCTGTGGTACGGGATCAGCTGCGCGGCTAGCGGCGATGCATGCCAAGGGCCAGATCACGCCGGGACAACAGGTGGATATGCGCTCGACCATCAACTCCAGCTTTCTGACATCCGTGACGGGCACCACGCAGATTGGGGCGTATCAGGCCGTGCTGCCGCGCATTTCAGGCCGCGCATGGATATACGCCACCATGCAACTGGGTGCATCTCCGTCTGACCCTTACCCTTTGGGCTATACAATGTCCGACACATGGGGCGAGGAAATAGACCACGTCATCCCCGGGGCATAAGGCTGGAAAATCTCTTGCTTTTCGAAGGCATCTGTCGTGGTGTCAGCGAAACACACACGGAGACCCCGCATGACCCTTCACTTTGACGCGGCTGAATACGCCACACGCCAAGCCATTGCCACCCAAGCGGTACAGGACGCAGGTCTTGACGCGTTGATAATGTTCGCACCTGAAAGCCATTTCTGGCTTTGCGGCTATGACACCTTTGGCTTTGCGATGTTTCAGGCCCTGGTGCTGACGGCCTCGGGCGATCTGCATTTGCTAACCCGCCTGCCCGATTGGCGTCAGGCGCAGCTGACCTCGACGCTGAGCGATGACGAGATACACATCTGGGCCGAAAAAGAAGGCGTGAACCCGACGGATGATCTGAAGGCGCTGCTGTCAAAACTTGGGGTCGCGAATGGGCGGCTGGGATATGAAAGCAAAACCCAAGGGCTGACCGATTTCAACGGCCAGATGCTGCGTGCCGCTTTGCCAGACCTCATTGAAGCGTCTGAAGTGATCCGCACATTGCGCCGTTTCAAATCACCCGCCGAAGTGGAAATGCACCGTTTGGCAGCCAAACTGTCAGATGATGCGATGGATGCGGGCCTTGCCGTCACCCGTGCCGGCGCGTTTGAGGGCGATATTCTGGCGGAAATGCAAGGCGCTGTGTTCCGTGGCGGTGGGGATTATGCGGGCAATGAATTTATCCTTGGTTCGGGCGAGTATGCGCTGCTGTGTCGGTATTATTCGGGGCGCCGCCATCTGGATGCACAAGACCAGATGACATGGGAATGGTCCGGCGCCTATGCCCGCTATCACGCCGCGATGATGCGCACGGTGGTGATCGGCACACCGGACGCGCACCAAATCCACATGCACCGCGCCTGCATTGATGCGCTTGAGGCCTGCGAGGCGGCCATTCGCCCCGGTGATCCGATGGGCAATGTGTTTGACGCCTATGTGCGGGTCTTTGATGCCGCCGGATTGCAGCACGCGCGCTCTCAGGCCTGTGGTTATGCGATGGGGGCAATTTACAACCCGATCTGGGTGGATTTCCCGATGTTCTACGAAGGCAACCCGCTGATCATGCAACCCGGTCAGGTGTTTTTCCTGCATATGATCGTGATGGATTCAGACGCAGGCAAGGCGATGTGCTATGGCCATTCGGTTCTGGTGACCGAAACGGGCGTGGAACGGCTGTCGCGCCAACCGCTGGATTTGCTGATCCGCTAAGCTGCTCTTCGGGCCCTGACATGCCCGCCTCGCGAGGCCGACACGCAAGAGGCGGATGAGCTTGCCGAAGGGCGGTATGTGCCCCATATAAAGGCCATGTTGAAAATTCTGCCCATAGTGCTGGCCGTCGCCTACGGCATTGCGATGTATCACTTCTCGGCCTGGCGCACCCGGCGCGAGCTGGACGCGCGTTCGACCGAGCTGGCCGATCCGATGTTAAAAGTCATGTGCGACCGGCTGGCCAACGCGCTGGATCTGCCGCGCATCCGGGTGCACATTTATGAGATTGACCCCGTAAACGGGTTGGCTGCACCCGATGGGCGCATATTCATCACCCGCGGGTTTTACCGCAAATTCCAGAGCGGTGAGGTCAGTGCCGATGAGATTGCATCCGTCATCGCCCATGAACTGGGGCATGTGGCGTTGGGCCATTCCCGCCGCAGGATGATTGATTTCTCAGGTCAAAATGCACTGCGCACCGCCCTGGCGATGGTGCTTAGCCGGTTTATCCCCGGTGTGGGCGTCTGGATTGCCAATATGCTGACCACGCTTTTGGCCGCGCGGCTGTCACGCGCGGATGAGTATGAGGCCGACGCCTATGCCGCAGCCCTGCTGACACGCGCAGGTATTGGCACAGCGCCCCAGATCACATTGTTTGAGAAGCTGGAAGCGTTGACGCAATCGCGCGGCGGTGCCGTGCCTGCCTGGTTGATGAGCCATCCCAAAACACCCGAGCGCATTGCCGCCATCACCAAACTGGAGGATCGCTGGCGCGAGGCGTAAGCGATGGTGTTAAGCCGTTTTATCACGGCAAGTGTAAGAGTGTAAGGACGTGCCCAGAGGCACCTTATCCAAGCGCTTTGCCCAGACGCGGCAAGCGCGCTTTTTTAAGCAAGGCCCGCATGGTCCAGTCTTTGCCAGACAATCCAATCGCCGTATCAAGCACCTGAGTGGCCGCGTGCGCGACAAGCTCGGGTTGGGCCTGCCAAATACTGTGTAGGAACGCATCCGGATCAACGCGGCTCAGCCCTTCCTCTGACAGGATGTTGCGCGGAAAATCCTTGGCGTTCAGGGTGATGATCACATCGGCCGAACCTGCTATGGCCGCCGCTAGAACATGCGTATCGGCCGGATCGGGCAACCACAGGCGCGCCTCAAGTGACGGCGGATATGACACCTGAGCCTGCGGCCAGTTCAGCCCCAGAAACGTGGCTTCAGAGGCCGCCTGGGCCATGCCATCAGGGCCCAGTTTCTGGGCGGCACGTTGCCATTCCTCGATGATGCGCGCCGACCAAAGCGGGGTAAACACCCCCTGCCCGGCCACACCCAGCAACATTTGTCGCATCACCGTGGGATAGATCACGCAGGTGTCCAGCAGCGCCCTCATAGGCGAAAAAACAGCGCCTTGAGATAGCTGCTTTCGGCCAGTTGCAGGTGTTGGGGATGATCGGGGCCTGCCCCGCCCGTATGAAGCAGCGCGCCCGTGCGCCCCGCCCGCCCGATGCCGCGAATGCACGCGGTACGGAACTTGGCCAGATCAGCGGCATGCGAGCATGAACACAAGATCAAAGCGCCCCCTGGACGCACCAGAGGTGCCGCAATACGGGCGACACGCTCATAGGCGCGCAGACCAGCCTCAAGCGCCTTTTTCGACGGCGCAAAGGCGGGTGGGTCACAGATCACCGTATCAAACTGTGCGCCTTCTTCGGCCAGGGCGGTCAGCACGTCAAAGGCATCGCCCTTGCGGGTCTCAAAGCGGTCCGCGACCCCCATCTGGGCCGCGCCTTGCGTGGCCAACTCCAGCGCCGGGGCCGAGCCATCAACCGCCAAAGCCTGTGTCGCCCCGCCCGCCAAAGCGGCCAAGGCAAAGCCGCCCACATGGCTGAACACATCCAACACACGCCCGCCTTGCGCCAGTTGCGCTGCAAAGGCATGGTTGGGACGTTGATCAAAGAACAGCCCGGTTTTCTGACCGCCCGTCAGATCTGCCATATATGTGGCCCCGTTCATGGGCACAGCCACCGGCGTATCCGGTGCCGCCCCTGCCATCACACATGAGACATCATCCAGACCTTCCGTGGCGCGCGTCCGCCCTGCGGCATTTTTCAGCACATTGCGCACGCCTGTGACGGTTTGCACAGCCATCACCAGCTCGGGCAGCAGGGCCTCGGCCCAGGCGGCATTGGGCTGGATCACCACGTAATCGCCAAAGCGGTCGATGATCACACCGGGCAGACCGTCGGCTTCGGCATGCACAAGGCGGTAATACGGATCGGAATACAGCTGCGCGCGCAAATCGAAGGCGTATTTCACCCGCGCGGTCAGCCAATCATGATCAATACTCGCGTTCAGATCGCGGGTCAGCACACGCGCCAGAATACGCGAGGCCGGGTTCACAGCGACCAGCCCCAACGGCGCGCGATCCGCATCTTCGAGAACCGCAATGGTACCGGGGGCAATGGCACGGGTGCGCCGGTCGGTCACGACTTCGTTGTCATAGACCCACGGAAACCCAAAGCGCAGATGTTGCGCGCGCATCTTGGGTTTCAGGCGGACAATAGGATAAGGGGACAGCGTCATGCTGCCCCCCATAATTGGTTTGTCAGTGGCGTGAAAGCTCAGAGTTGGTTCAGAGCGCCATAAAAGCCGTTGTTGAGTGCCACGAACGAGCCAGGGTTGGCCAATTCCTGGGCCACCACTTCGGCGATGCGATCGGTGATGCGCACCTTCTGGGTGATGCCATTGCGTTCCGCATTGATGGCACGGGCACCGCCAAAGGCTTTGAAGTCGGCCTTGATCTCACGCGGCTCGGTATAGGCGACACCGGTTTCAGGGTTCAGCAGACGCATTGTGAACTGAAGCGAATGCACACCACCGGTGGTGTAGCGCGCTTTTTCAGTCAACGCGTGAAAGCGTGACACTTCGATGTCGACCAGAACCGGCACGGACCCTTGGGTTTGGGCAGATGCCTTTTGCAAACCGGCCTCGAAGATGGCTTTCACCTGTTGGTGACGATCGCCCAGCGGATCTTCGCGCCAGACAATGTCGCTGCCAGGATAATAGCGGTTGGCCTCGGATACGGTCAGTGAATATGGCACGGCGATCTGAACGGCCTGAATATTCAGCTGTGCGGATGCGGGCTGCACGGAAGGAGCGGTTGTCGGGGCCGAACGCGACACGGTTTCAACCGATGCACATGCGGACAGGGATACTGCGGTTGCCAGTGCGGCAATAATTTTAAGCGTTTTCATGTCTTCCTCCTCGGGCATGTGCCCAAATGACTGAAGACAAATTGATCCTGAATTTAGGCGCAATTTAGACAATTCCGGTGCATTACCGTGATTGTTTCCAGTTCAGAACAAGGCGTTTCCGATGTGGAAACATAACTTCAACAGCAGTTATATAGTTCTATTTCAATGACTTAAACATCATCACGCGGGCGCGACCGCCAGCCACCACGGCGTTTCGGGCGGGCTGCGGCCTGTTGGCCCTCTTGCATAACTGTGGTCATGGGATGGTCGGCATGCTCGGGCGCGTAGCGGGCCATCAGCTGGCGTAATGCGTCTTGGGTGTCTTCGCTCTCGGGCAAGGACAGCGCCCAATCCAGAAAGATCGAGCGGCATTGCCCGGCGTCGATGCCCTCAATGCGGTAGGCCTCATAGATCAGGCCTTTGGGATCAATCGATTCACGGTGCATCTTTTGACCCTTTCGGCGTCTGGGCCAGCAGCCCGGTGATCACATCTGAGGCAGCGGCGGTGGCGGCGTTCAGCCCCGCTTGCAGATCGGTGATGCTGTCAAATCCGGTTTCGCGCAAGACAAAAGCGGCGCCTCCTTCGCCCAATTGCGACGGATCAATGGGTTTGTCCCCCAGAAGCCGCGAGGTTTGCAAGGTTTTCCAGCACAGATCATAGGCATCGGTTAAAACGCGGGCCTGCTCGGCGGTCATCCAGCCTGTCTCTTGCGCGGCCAGCAGCGCGCTTGGCACATCGCGTGCAGCACTGCCCGCCAGCAGACATCCCGTTTGGGCGGTCAGCTCTAGGGCCTGCAAATGGCCGGGGCCGCGGCGTGCATCCAGAGGGCCTTCGGGGGTTTTGGCCTGCAACAGCCGGGTGCGCATGTCCTTCACCTCGCGCAGCACATCCAAAGCGCTATGCGCCTGCCCCAACAAGGTGGTGCGGAAACGGTCGATATCATCGGCCAGCGCATCAGAGCCTGCAATGGCACGTGCGCGGGTCAGCGCCAGATGTTCCCAGATCCAGGCCTCATTTTCCTGGTAGTCCTGAAACGATTGCAGGCTGGTCGCCACCGGGCCCTGATTGCCCGAGGGCCGCAGACGCATGTCCACCTCGTACAACCGGCCATCGGCCATCTGGGCCGTCAGCGCGGTGATCATCGCCTGGGTTAGACGCGCATAATAGGTGCGCGTGGCCAAGGGCCTGCGCCCGTCGGATTGGTCGATGCCCGGCGCATCATAGATCACAATCAGGTCCAGATCCGAGCGCGCATTCAGCCGCCCGGCCCCCAGCGAGCCCATGCTCAGCACCACCGCACCACGTCCCGGTGGCGGGCCATGCCTGAGCGCAAACTGATCCACAACCGCAGGCCATAGCGCACGCAGCACGGCCTCGGCCAGATCAGCATAATGGCGACCGGCCTCTTCGGCGGGGATCAGCCCGCGCAGAAAATGCACCCCGATGCGGAAATGCCATTCCTTGTGCCAGCGTCGCGCGGTGATCAGTTTGGTCTCATAATCCGGTTCCTGGCGCAGTGCGCTGTGCAACTCGTCGCCAAGGGCCGCAGGGCCCGGCCACTCGGCAAAGAACGAACCGGCAATGACTGCATCAAACACACTGGCATGGCGCGACAGATACGTCGCCAGTTCAGGGGCCGTGCCCGAAATATCCACCAGCAGATCAATCAGCTGTGGGTTGGCCTCGAACATCGAAAACACCTGTACCCCGGCCGGCAGGCCCGACAAAAACCCATCAAACGCCAGCAGCGCCTCGTTGGGATGGGCAGTGCGCGCCAGACGGGCCAGAATATCCGGGCGCAGGCGGCGGAAAATCTCACTTGCCCGGTCCGAGCGCAATGCCGGATAGCTGGGCCACCGTGATATGATATCGCGGTCAAGGTCGCGGGTTAGATCACTGGTCAGATCACTGCTATCTGATGTCTGCTCCGCACCCGGTGACGCCTCATCATCAGGCGCAAAGAACCCTTCGATCAGGTGATCCACCTGCGCCAGCCTGTCCCGCAATTCCGCCTTCAACTCATCCACGCCAAGGCCCATGAAACACGCCAGCCGGTCAAATTCGGCGTCCGATCCGGGCAATGCATGGGTCTGCGCATCCCGCAGCATTTGCAGGCGATGCTCGACCTCGCGGTGAAAGCGGTAGTGCGCGGTCAGATCAGCGGCGGCCTGGGCGGGCACCCAGTCTTTTTGCGCCAGTGTCGCCAGCCCTTCAACCGTGCCCCGCACCCGCAGATCAGGATCGCGGCCACCGGCGATGATCTGCCGGGTCTGGGTGAAAAACTCGATCTCGCGAATGCCGCCCCGGCCCAGCTTCATATTGTGACCTGTCAGGGTGATGGCCCCGCCCAGGCCTTTGTGCTCGCGGATACGCAGACGCATGTTGTGGGCGTCCTCGATGGCGGCGAAATCCAGATGTTTGCGCCACACGAACGGCCTGAGCCCGTCCAGAAACCGCTGCCCGGCGGCCAGATCACCGGCACAGGGGCGTGCCTTGATATAGGCTGCCCGTTCCCAGGTGCGGCCCAGACTTTCGTAATAGGCCTCGGCCCCGGCCATGCCCATGCATACCGGCGTCACCTGAGGGTCAGGACGCAGGCGCAGATCGGTGCGGAACACATACCCATCTGCCGTGCGGTCATTCAGCATCCCCGACATGGCGCGCGTGGCGCGGATAAATGATGCGCGGGCCTCGTTGTAGTCATCAGGCTGAAATCGCGCCTCGTCAAACAGACAAATCAGATCGATATCCGAGCTGTAATTCAGCTCATGCGCGCCCATCTTGCCCATCGCCAGGACAAACATACCGGCGCAATCGGACAGGTCGTCTTCGGTCATGCCCGGCAGTTTGCCACGCCGAATTTCCCGTGCCACCGCAGCCCGCAGGGCCAGTTGGCAGGCCAGATCAGCAAACTGTGTCAACCAGCGTGTGACCTCGTGCAGCGCCCAGACGCCTGCCAGATCAGCCAGCGCCGTCATAAGTGCGATACGGCGTTTGCCCCGGCGCAATTCAGTGGGCAGATCGTCGGCAGGCACGGCCGACAGGCGCATGAACTCTTGTGCCAGGGCCGCGTCTACATCGTCAAAGGCAGTGGCCAGCCAGGCCCCCTCATGGGTCATCAGTTGCTTGAGATAGGGGCTGCACCCCGCCGCACCTGTGATCAGCGCAGCGATGTCACCGGTCTGGCCCGGCACAGATTGCGCGCCCTCTGCCCCCTGATCGGGATCATAGGCGCGGGGCAAACGGGTGATACGACCGGAAAAACTCATGGCATGACGATGGGACGGATCAGGGTTGGGGTCAATCGCTTGGCTCGGATGCGGCAGGTGTGTCCTGACTAAACAGGTTGCGCCAGCCCTGCCCGTCGCGCTGCCAGAGCGAGCTGACATACATCTGCTCGTCCGCATCATGCCCCACGCGCCGGAACCGCGCCAGATAACACAGCATCGCGTGATCTGCCCCGACCGCAAAGGCCCGCACAGCACCAAGGGAAAAAGACGCCACGCTTGGTCCGGTCGCAAGTTGGGCGGCATGACCCGCAAGGTCACTGAACCCCGACGGGTACACCCCCACAAACGCAGGCAACAACAGGGCACGATCCGCATTTGCATCACCCTGTTGCAAGGCATGCCAGACGCGTGTCTCGTGGGCCAGAAGGTCTTTGTGCAGAGCGTCACTGTCAGGTGCTTGTGTCATGGTCACGTTCTGGGACATGGTGCACGGCGAAGTCAACCAATGGGGTGTGCCATGTCCAAAAGTCTGAAACGGGTGATCCGCGCGCTTGAGGCCGCAGGCATTGACACCGCCCCGGTCGAGGTTGGCCAGGCGACCACAGCACAGATGGCCGCCGATCTGGTGGGATGCGAGTGCGACCAGATTGCCAAATCCATCATCTTTCAGGGTCAGACCAGCGGTCAGGCGATATTGTTTGTCACCGCAGGCGGCAATCGGGTGGATGCGGGCATTGCCAGCGCATTGGCGGGCGAGCCATTGGGCAAGGCCGATGCGGCCCTGATCCGTGCACAAACCGGGTTTGCCATCGGGGGCGTGTCGCCGGTGGGGCACCTGACACCGCCACGTGCATTCTTTGATCCTCGGTTGCTGGATTTCGCGCAGATTTGGGCCGCTGCGGGCACGCCGCGCCACGTTTTTGCCTGTGCGCCGGATGTGATGTGTAAAATTTCAGGCGCGCAAGTGGCTGAATTTACGTCATAAATTTAAATAATGTAAAATAGTTTTACATTCGACCTTGTGCAAACCCCAGGGCATCCCATCTTGGATAATGTGAAACGCATTCACATTGAACGTAACCCTCCAGAAAGGACCCCATTCATGTCAACCATCGCCCATTCCGGCGCTTCACATCACCAAGGTTGGTTTGCCCGCACCGAAGCCTGGCTCGACGACAAAGGCAAACCTGCCTGGATCGCAGCCATGGTTCTTGGCTTTATCGCCTTCTGGCCTGTTGGCCTGGCCCTTCTCTTTTACATGATCTGGAGCAAGAATATGTTTTGCAGCACCGCGCGCACGAAGACCCACAACCGTTCTTGTGGCTGGTCTGGCCGTTCAGATATCACGCGCCGATCAACCGGAAACGCCGCCTTTGATGCCTACCGGGGCGAAACTTTGCGCCGTCTGGAAGAAGAGCAGCACAACTTTGAAGCGTTCCTGCAGCGTCTGCGTGATGCCCGTGACAAGGCCGAGTTCGACCAGTTCATGGATGAGCGCACCACCGCTGCGGCCGCGCCGCATGCAGATGACGAACCCGAGCGCGGTACAGCCTGATCGCAAAGGCGGATATCTTCCAGCCCGGACACTGGTTCCGGGCTGTTGGCGCACCTATATGGACCCTGAGATGAGTGATTACACCTGGCATATCCCCGACCCGCAGACCCAGCCTGAGTTTTACGCGGATGTCCCGATGAAGCGCCTGATGGCGTTTTTGATCGATACAGTGCTGGTGTTTGTGCTGTGCGTGTTGATCGTGCCGTTCACCGCGTTCACGGGTCTGCTGTTTTTCCCTGCGCTGATGCTGATGGTGGGGTTTGCCTACCGTGTGGTCAGCTTGTCACGTTGGTCGGCCACCCTTGGCATGCGCCTGATGGCGATCGAATTTCGCACCCATTCAGGCGCACGGATGGATTTGAATATGGCGATGGTACACAGCGGGCTGTTCAGCTTTTGCTTTGTCGTGGTGCCGCTTCAGATCGTGTCATGTGTTTTGATGCTGACAGGGCCCAAGGGCCAGGGGCTGAGCGATCATCTGCTGGGCACTGTGGCGCTGAATCGTCGGGCTGCAAGTTAACCAATTTTAAAGGTATTCGCCTTGAATGTAATGCGCACTTGGCGAGCATGACGTTCGTTGCTATCGTCGGCCTGAAGTGACCGTCTATCTTTCGAAAGGGACCATGCGCCACACCCTGCCTCTTGCGCCTCAGTTTTATGTAACGGCCCCGCAACCCTGCCCTTATCTTGAAGGGCGGATGGAACGAAAGTTGTTCACCGCATTGCAAGGCGAAGGCGCGCAGCGGTTGAATGACAGCCTGTCCAAGCAAGGCTTTCGCCGGTCGCAAAATGTGCTTTATCGTCCGTCGTGTGCCGATTGTGCGGCCTGTTTGTCTGCGCGCATTGACGTGTCGCGCTTCACTCCGTCCAAAAGTCAGCGGCGCACCTTAAAGCGGGGTGCCTATCTGGAACGACGCGCAACGTCACCCTGGGCCACAGAAGAACAATACGATCTGTTTCGCAAATATCTGGGCACCCGCCATGCCGATGGGGGCATGGCCGATATGGATGCGTTTGAATTTGCCGCTATGATCGAAGAAACCCCGATCCGCACGCGGGTGATCGAATATATGGATCCTGCCGACAAGCAGCTGATCGCAACCTGCCTGACCGATATTTTGGATGATGGCGTCAGCATGGTGTATTCGTTCTTTGAACCCGGCACCACCAAGCTGAGCATCGGCACGCATATCATTCTTGATCATATTGAGATCGCCCGCGAGGCCGGGTTGCCTTATGTCTACCTGGGCTATTGGGTGCCCGGCAGTGACAAGATGGGGTACAAGGCGCAATTTTCCGGGCTTGAGGTTTATGCCAACGGCAGCTGGACGCCACTGAACGACCCGTCGGAATATGATACCCGACTGCATCCGCTGAACAATGATCCGATCGCGGAACAGGTGGCTGAAATTTCGCTGCCAGATGGCAGGCCCTTGCGGCCCCACCGGGGCGAATAGGCGTCGTTTCCAGATCATTCCGGTTTTTTCAGGCTATACGGCGCATGCGCTTTGGGCGCAGCATGCCTGCGACTGATCATTGAACCAAAGTGAGATACTTTATGTCCAACATCGCTCAGCTCGATTTCGCCCCGGCCCGCCTGCCTGCCCATCAGGCCAGCAGTCTGCCGCCCCAATGCTATGTCTCGGACAGTGTATGTGACGCTGAGATCGCTCAGATTTTCCGGCGCAGCTGGCTGTGTGTCGGGCGCGCTGACATCGTGGCGGCACCGGGCGATGTGCAGGCATTGGATATGGCCGGGCAATCGCTGATCTTGCTGCGTGACAAAGGCGGTGTGCTGCGGTGTTATGCCAACACCTGTCGCCATCGTGGTGCGCGTCTGGTGGACGGCGCCAGCCACTGCAAAGGCATACGGTGCCCGTTTCATTCGTGGTTCTACGGGTTGGATGGCCGTCTGGTGTCGGCCCCCCGGATGGACGCAGCCGAAGGATTTGATGCATCCCAGAACGGCCTGATCGCTTACCGCGCCGAGGAGCGCCACGGCTTTGCCTTTGTGTGCTTGTCCCCCGATGCACCCGCTTTGGATGTGCATATGAAGGATTTCGCGCAGATCCATGCACCTTGGCCTTTGGACACATTGGTCACTGTGCGGCGGCTTGAGCTGGAGGTGGGTTGCAACTGGAAAGCGTTTCTGGAGGTCTTCAACGAATATTACCACCTGCCGTTTGTGCATCCCGATACTGTGGATGCGGTCTATGCCCTGCCCGACCCATCCGATGATGTCGCGGGCGCCTTCGCCACGCAATACGGCGCCACTGATGGCACTGGCGGGTTGTTGGAAGACACCCAACACGCCGCCCTGCCCGCGATCCCCGGCCTGACCGGGTCCGCACAACAAGGCGCGCGGTATACGTGGATGTTTCCCAACATGAGCTTTGCCGCCAATCAGGATGCGCTGTGGTGCTATGAGGCTTATCCGATGGGGCCGAACCGGTGCAAAGTGGTGCAAACCTCGTGCTTCCCGCCCGCCAGCGTGGCCCTGCCCGAGTTCGCCGAGAAATCAGCGGTGTATCTGGACCGTATGGATGCAGCCCTGGCCGAAGACATCCCGGCGCTGGAAAATCAGCAGCGGGGACTTGCCCACCCCGATGCGCGCCCCGGCCGGTTTCAGCCTGATCTGGAACCGAACGTGGCCAGCTTTGCGCGGTGGTATGCCGGGATGATGCAACCGACCGCATGAACGCTCAAAGCCCGGATGATGTGACTTTTTAAATGCCAAAGAGCCGCCCCACGTGATGAGGCGGCTCTTTTTTGTGTGCAGCTTAGATCAGTTCGGGATCAGCGCCGGGACAATTGTCACAATCGCCGGGAAGAACCACAAGATGGCCAGCCCCACCACCTGGATCAGCACGAACGGTGCCACCCCGCGATAGATATGCCCGGTGGTGACTTCTTTGGGGGCAACCCCCCTGAGATAGAACAAAGCAAAGCCAAAGGGCGGCGTCAGGAACGACGTTTGCAGGTTCACCGCGATCATGATCGTCACCCATTTCGGGTCAAACGTGCCGCCATAGATAACAGGGCCAACGATGGGGATCACGATGTAGATGATCTCAAGGAAATCCAGCACAAACCCCAGCACGAAAAGCACCAGCATAACGATCAGGAACACTTTGTATTCATTGTCGAAACTGCGCAGGAACTGCTGGATGTAATGCTCGCCGCCAAAGCTGATGACAACCAGGTTCAACAATTGCGAGCCGATCAGGATGGTGAACACCATCGACGTCACCTTGGCGGTTTCGCGCACCACAGGGCTGAGCACCCCGCCGGCAAACAACGTCCAACAGGCAAAGAGCAATCCAAACAGCGAGAAGAGATACGCCGCCTTGGCCACCATGAAGGCAACCCAGGTTTCGGCCGCCACGTTTTGCACATTGATCCGCAGATCAAAGTTCACGCCCATCAGGATGGCCACGATCACCGCGAAGGTCGCCATGATGATGATCTTCCCCGAGCGTTCCTCGTCCTTGAGACGGCGATATGCAGCCAGCATAAGCGCCCCACCAGCCCCAAGGGCCGCAGCAGGCGTCGGATTGGTGATGCCCCCCAGAATGGACCCAAGAACCGCAACGATCAGAACCAGCGGTGGAAAGACCACGCGGATCAGTTCGTTTTCAGCAAGGCGGGCCGACGCATGCGCGCAGCCCCACAGCGCCATAGCCAGCGGGATAGCAAGCACGATGATGGTCAGTCCCGGGCTCATGGCAGGGCCAATCACGGCGATGTCCAGCAAAAGCCCCAGCACAATGCCCACGCCACCAACCAGCAAAGGCATAGGGCTGGCCGATGGTTTGACCCCGCGTGCGAATGTCAGGATCAGCGCGAGCAACAAGAAGATGATGGCGACACCTGTCCCAATCGGGGCGGCATTGGCCACTTTGGCGTCATAGGCCTCGACCAGCTGCTCTTCGGTCAGTTGCACCGATTGTTGCACACCGCCTGCATCATTGATGGCCTGTTGTTCGGCCACGGCAGCATCCCAGGCCTCTTGGCCATGCAGGTCAATCATCGCAGCCTGACACGACGGGCTGACCGTGGTGCGCAAGCTGGCCACGGCCCCCTGCTCGGAGAAGCTGGCCACCGTCAGGTTTTGCGAGCCCACGATGTTGACTTGTCCCATCAGGACCGTGCCCACGATCAGCGCCAACGGCAAACCCAGCAACCACGTGAAGGTTTCCGAGCGGGTGCGGGCCTCGCCTGCGCCACCACCCATTTGCACGGCCGGTGCCTTGGTCGGGTTCATCAACGCATAGCCAAAGGCATACAGCGCATAAAGCAGCGCCAGCAAAATCCCCGGCAACAGCGCCGCCTGGAACAATGTGCCCACAGACACAACAGCCGGCTCGCCCAGGTACGTCAGTGCATCCGAGCACCCCAATTCCTGCGCACGGTTTTCCTGCGCCACAGAATAAAGATCACCGGCAAGCGTGCCCAAAAGAACGATCACGATTGAGGGCGGAATGATCTGCCCCAAGGTGCCAGACGCAGCAATCACACCGGTGGCAATCTCAGGCGAATAGTTATTGCGCAACATGGTCGGCAGGCTCAGCAGGCCCATGGTAACAACCGTGGCCCCCACAATCCCGGTTGAGGCGGCAAGAAACGCCCCCACAACCACAACCGACACAGCAAGACCGCCGGGCAAAGGCCCAAAGACCCGCGCCATGGTGGTCAGCAAATCATTGGCGATCTTTGAGCGCTCCAGCGTGATGCCCATCAGGACGAACATCAAAACGGCCAGCAATGTCTCAATCGATTGCCCCGCCAGAACCCGTTCGTTGATGCGGTTCACGATGAACGACACGTTGCGATCCAGCGCCGTTTCCCAACCTTGCGGGAAAACGGGCGTGTCGTATCGCGGCAAATCGGGGTATCGGAACACGGATATCGTATCCGCCTTCACGCCCGAGGCCACCACATCGGCAAAGGCCTGCGTTGAGGTGTCAATCGCCTGGTGGATCAACAAACCCGCACTATCAAGGGCGGCAATGATCGCAAATGAGATCACCCCGGCCCCACCAATGGCAAAGGCCACTGGAAAACCGGACAGGATCCCACCGAACAGACACAAAAATACGATGATCAGGCCAATTTCTACGCCATCTAGTCCGAACAACATCAGTGTGTCCCCTCATAGGCTTCTTCGCCCTCGCCAAGCGTGTCCTTGTCGAGGTATTTTCCTTCGCTTTCAGGCCCTTCTTTCCACTCCAGATAGGATCGGTAGAAGAACGCAATCGCGTGAATAAAGACCATGCCCGCAAACAGGATCAGCAGTATTTTGAACAGGAAGTAGCCGTTGAACCCATTGGGGCTGAACCCGATGGTTTCGACGTTCCAGCGCACCGCGCGGGATTTCAGCATCAACCGTTCCAGCGTGTCCGACGCCGAGGGTTTTGGCGTGATCAGGTGCCGCCACATGAAATACCAGCCATACATCCACGTCAGCACCGCGACGGGCATCATGAAGACCAGGCTGCCGATCATGTCGATCATCCGTTTGGTGCGGAATTTCACGGCTGCATAGACCAGGTCCACCCGCACATGGCCCCCTTGCACAAAGGTATATGTGCAACACAGGCACACCACCAACGCGTTGTAAAACTTCAGTTCTTCAGCCCACCAGCTGATATCCATCTGCAACGGAATACCAAAACCGAACGCAATGTCAGGCCGGGTGAAAATCCGCTGGATAAAGACGATGACGATCTGTTGCAGCACCATCAGCAACCCGGCCCAGGCAAAGAAACGCCCGATCGTGTTGGCAAACCCTTCGAGCACGCGCACACAGCCCCACATGAAGGCGTTGCGCCACATGCCAACGGCGGTGAAAATCAGGAAGATCGTGAACACCACAAAGAAGAACTCAACCGATCCGCCGTAATAGACGAAGCGCATGATTGCTTCCTTATCGGACCAATCCAGCCAGAGGCTTGGATGGGCCAGTGCATAAAAGAAGTTGTAAAAAGCCAGTCCAATATTTTGGAACAGCCACAAAATAGCGTCCAACATCCCGGTCACGCCCCCGCGCGTTTGCAGGCCTTTTGGCCCGTCTTTTCAGAATAAGCACAAAGGCAGGCCCCGGCGCACCGGAACCTGCAATGATAATGCGTGGGTCAGATTAGCCCAGAACGCGGTCGCGTTGGTTGCGATACGCACCAATCGACTGCGTCAACCAGCCCGACGAGGCTTTCATCGAGGCTTGGTAATCGGTCAGGATTTCCGCGAAGATCTCATCGCCCATGAACTCGTCATAGACCTGCTGCGCGGCACCACCCATGGCATCCCATACGCTGTCCGGGAATTCCAGAACCTGAACGCCACCGGCTTTCAGACGCTCAAGGGCGGCCCCGTTGTTCATCAGGAACTGGCTGAGGTTCCACACGTTGGCATGACCCGCAGCGATCTCAATTGTGGATTGCTGTTGCGGTGTCAGGCTTTCGAACACTTCACGGTTTGTCGCCAGCGACAGACCCGCGGATGGCTCGTGGAAGCCGGCCGTGTAGTAGAACTTGGTGATTTCCTGGAAGCCGGCTTTTTCATCGGCCCAGGGACCAATCCACTCGGTTCCGTCAATCGCACCCGAGGCCAGCGCCTGGTACACTTCGGCACCGGGAAGGTTCTGGATCGAGGCACCCATGTAGCCCAGAGCTTTGCCGCCCAGACCAGGCATACGGAACTTCAGACCGTTGAAATCTTCGGGGCCTGTGATCTCTTTCGAGAACCAGCCACCCGCCTGCGTGCCGGTGTTGCCCGCCAGGAAGGATTTCAGGCCAAAGATTTCGCCCAGTTTGTCGTGCATCGCCATGCCGTTGCCATGGTAATACCAGTTGTTCAGCTCGGTCGCTGTCATGCCGAATGGCACGCCAGTGAAGAAGGCAAACGCAGGGTGTTGGTTGACGAAATAATAGTCAGCCGCGTGGTACATATCGGCCTGACCGGCGGTCACGGCGTCAAACACTTCAAACGCACCCACCAGTTCGCCCGCAGCTTTGACATCAATCGTCAGGCTGCCGTCGGACATGGCGTTGATGTTGTCGGCGGCTTTTTGTGCGGCGTCAAACACGCCAGCCAAACCACGGCCCCAGCTTGTGACCATGGTCAGCGTACGCTTACCTTGGGCATAAACAGGTGCGGCCAATGTGGTGGCGGCGGCGGCGGTTCCGCCAAGAGCTGTATTCTTCAGAAAAGAACGACGATCCATGTGTTATCTCCTCCCGAGTTAATTGGATAGCGACAGGCCCCCCGAAAGGGACAGGCGCGGATCGTTGCAAGTGGGGTCACCCTACTCTGACGTCCGGATGTTGAAAATACCGAGTACTGCGTAGAAACACGGCATTTGGTAACTATGATTGACCAATAATGCCGCAATTGGGGGAATCCGGTGCCAGCTGAAACCCCCATACGTGCCGCAAGATTCGCCAAAATGCTGGGCATCGCAGACGATTCGCCTTAACGATTCGAGGCATGACACGATGGAACCCATGGCGCGCGCTGAACTACGGCCAAAAGCTGATCCTGATTGCGACCTTGCCGCTGATTTTGGCCGCTGTCGCGATTTCGGTTCTGGTGACGGTGCAGTCGCGCCAACTGGCCGAACGCGAAATCCGCAACCTTGAGACGCAGCTGATTGCGGCCAAGCGCGACGAGTTGAAAAACTATTTGTCGATTGCGCGTACCGCGTTCATCAACATCTATGGCCGGGCCGCCCCCGACGACGAGGCGGCGATGCTGGAAGTCACGCAAATCCTGTCGTCGATGCTTTATGGTCAGGATGGCTATTTCTTTGTTTATGACTATGAGGGCAACAATCTGGTCAGCCCACGCCGCACCGATTTGATCGGGCGCAATTGGGCCGGGCTGAAGGATTCAACCGGTGCGCCCATCACCGACATGCTGATTGAGCAGGCGCGCTCGGGCAGCGGCTATCACAGCTATGACTGGATCAAACCCAGCACCGGCGAACCGGCCCGGATGGTCGTCTATGTGATCGGCTTGCAGGATTGGCGGTGGGCTGTAGGCACGGGCGTGTTCATCGATGATGTGGTCGCCACCGTGGCGGCCAGCCGCGCCGAGGTCGAGGCCCGCGTGCGCGCCACATTTTTATACATCGGGGCGATCACCATTGCGGCCCTTCTGGCAGTGTTTACCACCGGCATGTTCATCAACATCCGCGAACGGCGCCTGGCCGATGCCAAGCTGAAAGAGCTGACTCAGCGGGTGTTTGACGCCCAGGAAGAGGAACGCGGCCGCGTGGCGCGTGAATTGCACGATGGCATCAGTCAGATCCTTGTGGGCATCCGCTATGCACTGGACAGCGCGCGGCGGCGGCTGAGTGCGGGCGACGAGCGCGCCAGTGACAATCTGGATGCAGGCATCGACAATCTGGGGCTGGCCATTCAGGAAGTGCGCCGCATCAGTCGCGATCTGCGCCCCGGCACGCTGGATGATCTGGGGCTAGGCCCATCGCTGAAGGCATTGGCCGATGAATTTGCCACCCGCACCGGGATCAGCACTGAATTCAAAACGGTGGTGTTTCGCAACCGTCTGGATGACAACAGCAAAATCGCACTGTACCGTATTGCCCAAGAGGCGCTGACCAACATCGAGCGCCACGCCGAAGCCACCCACGTCACGATAGATGTGCGCGGCCACAAAAGCGGTGCGACGATGCGGATCTCGGACAATGGGCGCGGTCTGGATCAGGGCACGGACGCGCCTTCGGGGTTGGGACTGCGCAACATGCAAGAACGTGTCGAGCAACTGGATGGGGCCTTGCGCATTTTGTCCAGCAAGGACGGCACAGTGATCGAAGCGTCGGTGCCGCTGTCGCATATGCTGTCGCCCGATGATACGCCCCAGGCCAACCCAAACACGAAAGCAAGCGCATGACGACACCCATCGCCCCGATCCGAATTGCCATTGTTGATGATCACCCGATGGTCGCCGAAGGCATCCAGTCCATTCTGGAAAGTTATGAGGACGTTCAGGTGATCGCCACGCTGTCAGACGGTCGCGACATCATCGAACAGGCCGCAACGCTGAACCCTGATGTCATCTTGCTTGATCTGAACATGCCAGGGATCGGTGGGCTGTCGACCACTGAAATTCTGCTCGAGCAACGCCCCGGGACGCGCATTTTGATCCTGTCGATGCATGACAGCCCTGAGTATATCTCGTCCGCGCTCAGCCACGGTGCGATGGGCTATGTTCTGAAAGATGTGCCAACGGACGAAATCAAGATCGCCATTGATACGGTGATGCAAGGCCAGCGCTATCTGTGCACCGGTGCGCAAGGGTCATTGGAGCCTTACGACAGTTCCAACCGCGAGCAATTGACCAACCGTGAACAGACGATCCTGCTGCAACTGGCCCAGGGACAATCCAACCGCGAGGTGGCCGAAGTACTGGATATTTCCGTGCGCACCGTGGAAACCCACCGCAAGAACATCAAACGCAAGCTGGGCATTTCATCCACCGCCGGGCTGACACGCTACGCGATGGAACACGGCGTGTTGCAGGGCACTGGTGCCAAGATATGAGGCTGCGCCCTGGTTTGCTGCTGCTGGTTGGTCTGGGCCTGATCATTTTCAGTGGCGTGACGATACTGCAAATGCGCATGGCACCGGTTGTGACCCCGCCCACCACAACGATTTCGCAGGTGGTCAAGGCGCTGAAGGCAGGCGACACGCTGACCAAGGCGGACTGGGCGATCCTTAGGCAAATGGCCGCAGACGAAGACCCCGCCGCACAGAATGTGCTTGGTGTTGCCCTGAGGCGTAACAAGGCCACCCGCGATCAGGCCCGATCCCTGTTTGAACTTGCAGCCGCCAAAGGCGAGGTGGGCGCACGGTACAATCTGGCTGTGATCCTACCCGACAAGTTCAGAACAGACCCCAAGATTATCAAGCAGCGTCT
Organism: Roseovarius sp.; assembly: GCA_045106595.1. GTDB lineage: Bacteria > Pseudomonadota > Alphaproteobacteria > Rhodobacterales > Rhodobacteraceae > Roseovarius. The sequence goes on from JBGCEW010000001.1 coordinate 75,099, forward strand.
TGCCTTGTTGCAGGCCAATGTGGCGCTTGGCGATATTCCGTCTGTGGTCGAACTGGCCAATTCACTGGCCCCGATCAACCGCACCGCCTATGTGCCTGACCGCGAAACCCGTCGGCGTGCGCTTTATGCGCAGGCGGCAGCCACCGGTGATGCCGATTACCTTGTGATTTATGGCAAGGCTCTGTGGAAGGATATCCGGGGGGGCGCTGATCCTGCGATGATCGCCACTGCCCTGTCGGCCCTTGGGCAGGCCTATGAGGCGGGGGACGCGCGCGGTGCTGAAACCATCGGGAAGATCTTTGCACACGGCGCCCCTGATGTGATTGACGCTGTGCCCGCTGACTGGACCGCACGCAATCCCTTGCTTTGGTTTCGCCGCGCAGGCGATATGGGGCTGCCCACCGCACGCTGCGCTTTTGGGCTTGAACTGTTTCGCACCGGCGCATGGATACGCACCGCTGACATGTCCCTGATCGAACGCCATTTTCGCGCAGGGCCTGCAATCCTAAGCAATGCGCCCGAAGACCTGCAGCGCGCCCTAGATGATCTGGAACATTGCGCTACAGATCCCAAACGCCTCCGTCGCGCAAATCCGCCATTTGGGCAGGACACGCTTTATCTTTACAAGCAGCGCGGCACGTATACCTCAATGAGCAATCAACCAGGCTGGGCCAATTTGACCCTAGGTGTGATCTACGGTTATGGCATCGGCGTGGCGCGTGACCGGGACCGGGCCTATGGCTATCTGGACACCGCAGTCACGCGCGATGCCTTCGACATCGCCGCTCAGGTCAAGGCCGCCCTGCCAGGATTTTAGCCTTATCCATTATTCCCAGATGTGCAAATAGAGGTATCTCAGATCGCCATAGGTGGTCGCGCTGAACTCATAGTCAAATGCACCGGCGCTGACCTCGATCAGATCAGCTGACCGCCACCTTGGGTTTTGGTCGGCCAGCTTTGCTTCGATGCTTTTCAAAAACCCTGATTTGGTTTGATCCGCCGTCAGCCCGTCAGGGCCATCGGCAAAGGTGATTACGCACATCCGGTCAATCATGCGACTGTTGGTTGTATAGCTGACCGCAATCTGGCCCGGCGTGCGCGGGGTTGAGTTGCCCACACTTTGGTCGCGCACCGGATAGGAATACCCGTAATGCGTGCCGACCGTGGTCGAATCCACCAGCTCGGGTTTAAACCGAAAGTTGGTGACCCCAAAGCGGCGCGCGGCTTTTTCCGTGTTGCGCAAGGACGGCGCGCTTTCAAGGCAGATGTTGATGAAGGCAGTATAGGCCTTGGTGAAATGGGTCGCATCCTGCGCTATCGCAGGCCCGGCCAGCACACAGGCGATGGCCGCAACACCGTGTTTCATTAACTGCTTCAAACACATGACACTAATCCTTGTGTTACCATACGCCCCCTGCGCCAGAGGACCTGTAATATCGTTTAGTTGGTTTTGGCCTTCTTGGACACTTTTGCTCCCTCCATCGGGGTGCGGGTCCATTTGCGTATAAGTTTCAGCCAGTCTTGGATGGCCTGAAGCCCTTCCTTGGCATCCTCACGTCCGCCGACCTCGTTTTGCCAATACGCATAGCCCTCATGGGCGTTTTCATAGTGAATGTTCAACACCCCCCGTCTGTCCGCGCGTTTGGTCTTGTTCTTTAGCTCGTTCAGGATCTTCAACGTTGTCTTAGAGTCCAGCAACAGCATCTCAAAAATCATATTCGAGCCGGATTTGCTGAACCCCTCGACCACCACGCTATGACCGGTTTTATTGGCCTTAAGCGCTGTGCGCAGGTCTTTTGTTTTGACGTTTTTCAGGTATTTTTGCGTATAGATGACATCCAGCTTTTTGGATGTCTTTTTCGGCGTCGTATCGATGTCGTGACTGGTGGATGGCTCGGGCTCGCGTCCGCCACCGGCCTGTGCCGGATGCCCTGCCACACCCGCCAGCGCGGCAAGCCCCATGACAAAAGTCCGACGTGTTCCGCAAATCTTGTGGGTATGATGTGTCATAATCTGATCCTTAAACCAAAATTCATCGATGCCATGACCCGTAGCCAATGATGCCGGGGGGTGCATGGTGGGCCGCAATGTGGGACCCAACTCATTAAATGAAACGTGACTTAATATTCGCTCAGGGTACAAAAGATGCGCAACAAGTCCAACAAAAATGGCAAAGGCCTTGCCCACAGGGGGCCGTACCCTTGGTCCACACCACCCCGTCCAGACGCATCAGCCGCCTAATAGTTTCTGCGTTTTTCAGCACCGTTATACAAGATATCCGACCATTCCTGATTGACCTTGTCGCGCGCTTTGATGTCATCGGGGTCCATGTCGCGTACAGGTCTGTTCAAACGGTAGAAATTGCCGTGCGGGTCTTCGCCCCTGATCAGCTGCGCACCCGTTGGCGTGATGGTCTGCACCACCGACGGCGGCATGTAGGGCTGGATCACAAAGCCAATGCGCCGATCATCCGAGTTGTTGGGCTGTGACGCATGGATCACCGTGGCGGAATGAAACGAGGCCTGACCGGGGCGCAGCTCGGTTGCGACGGCTTTGCTTTCATCGACATTCTGCACCTCCTGACCACGGGTCAGAATGTTGGTGTCGCCGTATGTGTCTTCGTGCGGTTGCAGTTCTTTATGGCTGCCTGGGATCATCGCCATACACCCGCTTTGCTTGGTGGCTGCAGACAGGGCAACCCAGGCTGTGATGCCCACATGCGGCTCCAGCCCCATGTAACGCGCGTCCTGATGCCAGCTGACAAAACCCGGATCATGCGCTTCTTTGATGAACAGCACCGTGCCATAGTTCAGCAGGTCCGGCCCCAAAAGATCAGCCATCGCCTCGACCAGACGTGGCTCGTGTACGATCCGGTCCAGACACATGATGTTCAGATGTGCATTGTTGCGGGCAGATCCCTCAAACGCCTCGGGCCATTTGGCTTCGGCCGCTTCCAGCTCGGCGCGCAGTTCAGCCGCCTGATCTTCGGTAAAGATATCAACCGGGGCCAGAAACCCATCGCGGTGAAAGCTGTCGATCTGATCTTGGGTCAAAACTGTGGGCATGGTCGGTCCTTTCACCTGTTGTGTTTCCACAGTGTCAAAAGTTTCCACCGCATTACCCCAAGAAACCCGCCAAAATTGCGTCGCAAACAGACCATCCAGCAGGCCCGGATCAGCGAAAGACCCGTCCACAGACACGAAGCCAACCCAATTTGGCCTAAATACATGGGTATGTCAGCGGCCAAGTCGAATGGATCAGAACCGGAACGCACATGGACATTTCAAAGTTTGAGGCCCGCCTGGGGCAGGTCATGCAGAATATGATTGTCATCGGCCCGGATGGTGTGCCGGGTCCCTCGCCCGAGTTGCAATCTTTGCAAACCGAACTGGCCGAGATACTGAAATCGCCCGGTGCCCCAGCCGAATTGCACGAGGTGGCTGAAACGTTGCAAGTGATGCGCCAAACCCTGGCAGACCCGGACACGGCGCGTTGCATGTTTGAGGCACAAACCAATCCACCCTCACCCCAACCCGACCTTTTTGACGCCATCGAAGACTGTGACGTCGAGGCCGTGCGCGCGGCCCTTGCGGGCTGGGGCATCAACGAACAAGTCGGGGAGTTTGACAGCTCGGCGCTGTATCACGCCATGTCCTGCATGTTTGGTGTGTCACTCGAGGTGATTAACCTGCTTTTGGATGCAGGCGCTGATCCACGCAAAGGTCTGGGCGATACGAATGTGCTGCACGGTCTGGGCTTTGCCAACCTCGACGGCATTGCCCCCGAAGAACTGGCCGTAATCATCAAACGCTGTGTCGCCCTGGGCGCCGACATTGAGCAACGCTCAGATACATTGCACTGGACGCCGCTGATCACAGCCGTCTCGGAATGGAACCCGATTGCCACCGAAGCACTGTTGATGGCAGGGGCCAAAATCGACGCGCGGGCCGGCGATGTCGACGGGGTTTGCTTTTCCGGGGCCGATGTCCTGGCGTTCGCAAACGGTCATCAGGCCACTTTGGCCGTGCTCACCCCATATCTGTCGCGGCAGTGATCACCCGATAAGGCCGCCATCTGTTCGTCGCACCACCACAACCGAAGACCGTGGCAACATCCCGTCCCCATCGGGAAACGGCGCACCCGGATGCTGGATGCCCACAAACATCGACCGGCGATCGGCGGACCAGCACAGCCCCGTCACCTCGCTTCCTTTGGGCCCGGTGAGGAACCGCGCGATCTGACCGGTGACCGGATCACCGACCAGCATCTGGTTGTTGCCCATACCGGCAAAGTCGCCGGTGTTGCTGTCATTGCCATCGGTCTGGATCCAAACCAGACCCGCACTGTCAAATGCCATGCCATCGGGTGAGTTGAACATATTGCCTGCCGTGATGTTGTCGGACCCGCCATAGATGTTGTCATAGACCTGCGGGTTGCCCGCCATGACATACAAATCCCACGCAAAGCTGCCCGACGCATGATCATCACCATCCGGGCGCCAGCGCACGATCTGGCCATAGTGATTGGTCTCGCGCGGGTTGGGACCGTTGACAGATGTGTCATCACCGCCTGCATTGGGCCGCACGCCGCGGTTCTTGTTGTTGGTCAGGCAGCAATAGGCCTCGACCGCGTGCGGGCTCGCAGCGATCCATTCAGGGCGGTCCATGGTTGTGGCGCCAACGGCCGAGCCTGCCTTGCGCGCAAAGATCGCGATTTCGGCAAAGCTGTCCATGCCGGTGGTTTCAGGCGTCAAGGCCAGCCACTGCCCCGTGCCATCCTCGGCAAATTTGGCCACAGAAAGCGTGCCATTGTCCAGCAAACCATCGGTGGCGCCACCCGGCACATACACCCCGTTTGACACAAACCGGTACAGGAACTCGCCGCGCTCATCATCGCCCATATAGACCACCACGCGGCCATCGGGGGCCAGCACCACCTCGGCGTTTTCATGCTTGAAGCGGCCCAGCCCTGTGTGCTTGACCGGCGTGCTGTCAGGGTTTGAGGGGTCAATTTCAACCACCCAACCGGCGCGGTGTGGCTCGTTCGGGTTTTGCGACCAGTCAAAGCGCGCATCCCATATGTGATAATCATAGCGCCACCCGTCAGGCCCAATGCCGTAGCGCACATAGCCATCCTGCACGATGGGCGGCACGTCCGCCGCGGGATTGGTTGATCCGAAATAGCCGTTAAAGTTCTCTTCGCAGGTCAGATACGTACCCCAGGGCGTTTTGCCCGCGCCGCAGTTGTTGAAGGTTCCCAGGCTTGCGGTACCTGTCGGATCAGCATCGGTTTTCAGCAGGTCATGCCCCGCCGCCGGCCCCGCAATGCGCATTGGCGTCAGATGGGTGATGCGGCGATTGTAGGGGCTGTCAATCACCAACTGCCAGCCCTCATCGCCCTCAGCCACTTGCATCACTGTCACGCCTTGCAGCTTTTGCAGCTTCTCGACATCGCTGGCATCACGCGGCTGACCGCCTTTGGCCGCCACAAGGTTGTGCTTGCGGTTGGCAAATTCATGGTTCACCGCAATCACCTGACGCCCGTTGATCACAAAGCTTTCCATCCCGTCGGTGTTTTCCCCAAACACCCGGTCGGCACTGGCGGTGTCGCCCCCTGTGGCCTGATCAAACGCGGGCGCATCTGCAAACAGCGGATCGCCCCAGCGGCACAGAATATCCCAGCGGTACCCTTCAGGCACATGCACGGTGCTATCTGTCGCGCTTTCAATTGGCGTGAAGGCAAAGCGCGACGCCTGTGCATGCCCCTGCCCCGGCATCCCCCCCATCGCAGCGGCGCCCGATCCAAAGGCCACCAGCCCGCTTAAGAAACCACGGCGTGACAGGGCCGCTTCAACCACGGCGTCAAAATCACAGGTCGTTGGGCGTGGGTCGTTTAATTCGTCCCAGTCGTCCGCAGATATGGAATTCAAATCGATATTGGTCATGGCAAAGGCTCTTTGTGGCATAGGGCTGCATCTGGCCCTAGGGGTGCCTGATTCCTGTAACAGGTCCACAACAAAACAGCCAAAAACACGCTGAGTTGCGGAAACGCGCCCATATCGCGCAAGATTCGCAAAGATTTTGCACCTCAGGCGACATTTAATCCGCAAACCCCTGTTGACGCGCCTGAAACAGCACCATAATGTCTCGCACACGCAGCATGAAGGAGCAGGCCCATGGCCAAGCTAGTCGTCATTGTAGGAAAAAGGCGCATGGGCCGGTAACGGCAACCATATTGGTACCCCATGCGCCCCCGAATAAGACCGGGGGCTTTTTTATGCGCGTAAGAAAAGAAGATATGTCGTGAACGGAGCAAGCATATGACACGTCAAATGACCGGAGCAAAAATGGTAGTCCAGGCCCTGAAGGATCAGGGTGTGGATGTCGTCTTTGGATACCCCGGTGGCGCCGTGCTACCGATTTATGACGAGGTGTTTCAGCAAAACGATATTCAGCACATTTTGGTGCGCCACGAGCAAGGCGCCGTACACGCCGCCGAAGGCTATGCGCGGGCAACGGGCAAAGTGGGCGTGGCGCTGGTGACATCCGGCCCCGGTGCAACAAACGCCGTTACCGGGCTGACCGATGCGCTGATGGACAGCATTCCCATTCTTGTGCTGACAGGACAGGTGCCGACGTTCATGATCGGCTCGGACGCGTTTCAGGAGGCCGATACCGTTGGCATCACCCGTCCTTGCACAAAACACAACTGGCTGGTCAAAGACACGGCCGATCTGGCTGATACCATGCACCAGGCCTTTCATGTGGCCACCAGCGGACGCCCCGGCCCCGTGTTGGTGGACATCCCCAAGGACGTGCAGTTTGCATCATCCACCTACATCCCCCCGCAAAAGGCCCGCGTCAGCCATTACCAGCCACAGGTCAAAGGCGATATGGAGGCAATCACCGAACTGGTCGAAGCCATTGAGAAAGCCAAACGCCCGGTGTTTTATACTGGCGGCGGGGTGATCAACTCGGGCCCCGCGGCCAGCCAGCTGCTGCGCGAATTGGTCGATGCGACGGGCATTCCGACCACCTCGACATTGATGGGCCTTGGTGCCTATCCCGCCAATGGGGACAATTGGATCGGGATGCTGGGCATGCACGGCCTGTATGAGGCCAACATGGCGATGCATGATTGCGATCTGATGATCAATGTCGGCGCGCGCTTTGACGACCGCATCACTGGCCGGCTGGATGCCTTCAGCCCCGGTTCCACCAAGGCGCATATCGACATTGACCCATCGTCGCTGAACAAGGTGATCAAAACCGACATCCCCATTGTGGGCGACATTGCCCATGTACTGGAGGATGTGCTGAAGGTCTGGAAATCGCGCGGTCGCAAGGTCAACCGCGAGGGCATCGCCAAGTGGTGGGCGCAGATCAACGACTGGAAGAAAGTCGATTGCCTGTCCTACACTCAGGAAGGCAAAGTGATCAAACCGCAGCACGCGCTGGCCCGGCTTGAGGCCCTGACCAAGGATCATGACCGCTATATCTGCACCGAAGTGGGCCAGCACCAGATGTGGGCCGCGCAGTACCTGCACTTCAACGATCCCAACCGCTGGATGACCTCGGGCGGGCTGGGCACTATGGGTTACGGCTTTCCGGCCTCTATCGGTGTCCAAATGGGGCACCGCGATGCCCTTGTGATCAACGTCGCAGGCGAGGCGTCGTGGCTGATGAACATGCAGGAAATGGGCGCGGCGGTACCGTTCCGTCTGCCGGTCAAGCAGTTCATCCTGAACAATGAACGCCTGGGTATGGTGCGCCAGTGGCAAGAGCTGCTGCACGGCGAGCGGTATTCGCATTCGTGGTCCGAAGCCCTGCCCGATTTCGTCAAGCTGGCCGAGGCATTTGGCTGCAAGGGGATCTTGTGCAACGACCCGGCCGATCTGGATGATGCGATCATGGAAATGATCAACCACGACGGCCCTGTGATCTTTGATTGTCTGGTGGACAAGCATGAAAACTGCTTCCCGCTGATCCCATCAGGCGAGCCACACAACAAAATGCTGCTGGGCGAGGCGTCGACCAAAGATGCCATCGGCTCTAAGGGCGCGGTGATGGTGTAACCCCATGAAACGGTTGCTATACAAACTGTCCGGGCGCAAATGGAAAGCGCCCAAACCGGGCCGTCGCTGGCAGGATAACGTGCCGATTGTGCGTTATCTGAACACCATGATCTGCCCCGAGCATGAAACCGGTGTGGCCGGTGCCATTCGTGCCGCCTCGGGCGGTGAAACGCTGGCACGCGGTGTGGCTGTGGGGGCTGGAACCGGCGTGAATGAACGCATGCTGGTCGAGGCCGGTCTGGTCAATCACTTTGATCTTTACGAAGTCTCTGCCGACCGTGTCGCACAAGCCAAGGCCGCTGCCGCCGAAGCGGGCATGGCCGATAACTTCAGCGTCTACCTTGAGGATGCCTTTGACCGCGACCATCCGGGCGAATACGACATCGTGTATTGGCAAAATGCCCTGCACCACATGCCGGATATTGATCGTGCACTAGAGTGGAGTGTCACGGCGCTGAAACCCGGCGGCATGCTGGTGATCCACGATTATGTCGGTCCCACCCGTCTGCAATGGCGGCGCAGCGAAGTCAGTGCCGCGCGCGCCTTTCTGGCCGAAAACGCCCATCTGATCGAAGTGGACCGGGTGCGCGTCAAACTGGGCACGCCCTTTCGGCGGTTCAAACAGTTCTGGCGTGATCCCTCTGAGGCCCCCCATAGCGACAAGATCGAAGCCTCGTACGAGCGTCACACCGGCGAGAAACTGCATATTCTGGGCGGGTCGATGATCCACCTGTGTGCCGGCTTTGTTGTGGGGCTTGAGGACAAGGACCCCGACATCCAGAACCGTCTGATCGCACTGGATCAATCCATGCGTGACAAAGGCATTTACCATTTTGCCTTTGGTCTGTGGAGCAAGCCCGCGTGATGCCCAATCGTGGCCCCGATACCCCGCGCGATCCCGCTGCTGAAAAAGCCCGCGATCTGAAACGCCAGCGCAAGATTGCCGCCAACAGCTCGGACAAGGCCGCGCGCCGTCATGCGCGCACCATCAAGGCGATGGAGAACCGCAAAATCCGGCGGGGCGACCGGCAAGCCCTGGATGAAACACTGGAAGACAGCGCCGATCAGCTGAACATCGACCACATGCGCAAACACCGGCATTGGGGCTCTGATAACGCCGCCGAACGCCGCGACGGCCAGGCTGACCGCCAGGCCCACTTCCGCGAGGTCGGCGGCCGCGATGCGGCTCAAACCCTGAAATGGCAGGAAATGCGTGACAGTATTGACAATGAGCAGGTGCTCAAACTGATCAATGAAACACTATCGCGCCTTGCCGCCAAGAAAAAACCCAAAGGATAAACCCATGTCCCCGCTCAAGATCAAAAAAGGTTCAAACAAACATTCCGCATACAATCTGCGCCCTACGTTTTCGGATGTGGTCGAGCGGCACACGCTGGCGGTGATCGTCGACAACGAACCGGGGGTTCTGGCACGGGTGATCGGCTTGTTTTCAGGCCGTGGGTATAACATCGACAGCCTGACCGTGGCCGAGGTCGACCACGAAGGTCATTTCAGCCGCATCACCATCGTCACCACCGGCACGCCGCAGGTGATCGAACAGATCAAGGCGCAGCTGGGCCGGATCGTTGTGGTGCATGACGTGCATGACCTGACAGTCGAAGGCCGCGCGGTTGAGCGCGAGCTGGCACTGTTGAAAGTCGAGGGCACAGGCGACAAACGGGTCGAGGCCTTGCGTCTGGCCGATATATTTCGGGCCAATGTGGTCGACAGCACGCTGGACAGCTTTGTGTTTGAAATCACCGGCACGCCTGAAAAGGTCGACGCCTTTGCAGATCTGATGCGTCCTTTGGGATTGTCGGACATGGCGCGCACCGGTGTTGCGGCCCTGCCCCGAGGCATATAATCCGCGCAGCATTGGTTGCGATGATCCGCATGGCTGGTCCGGCACCGGCACAGGCACAATCATGGCAAGGCCTGACATTGGGCCAGCATTTGGGCCATCCTTGGCCACATTGATTTTGCTCAACCCGGGCAGGCGAACGGTGCGATATTTTGATGGGTGAACCAACCAACGGAGTTCCCCATGTATACCAACATTCTTTTGCCCGTTCTGTTTGACAAAAACCACGATGCCCAGGGCACCTTTGAAATCGCCAAAGCACTGGCGGCGGAAGGCGCCAAGTTTTCGGTGATCCATGTGCTGGAACCGGTGCCGGGCTATGCGCGTGCTGAAATTCCGGACCATATTCTGGCCAACCGTCAAAAGGAAACCGAGGACGAGCTGGCGCAGATCGCCGGAACTCTGCCAAACGCAAGCGCCACCCTTGTGTCGGGCCATGCCGGGCGCGCGATCGTGCGCTATGCGGCAGATCACGGTATTGACTGCATCGTGCTGGACTCGCACAAACCCGGACTTGAGAACTTCTTTCTTGGCTCCACCGCCGACCGTGTGGTGCGCCATGCAAAATGCGCGGTACATGTGGTCCGTTAAACCCGCAAGACGCCCAGCAGCGCGCCTGGTCGCTGACTGACAATTCACGTCGCGTTTTGGCCGGTTAAATGTGTCACCCTTTGCTAGGATCAGCGCATCCCGCCGTAAAGGACCTGTTGCCATGTCATCCCATCTCACCGATCTGAGCGCCGTACGCAAATCCGTCGATCAGGCCAATGGCCTGCCCAATGCGCACTACATCGACACAGCCGTGTTCGATGAGGAAAAGCACGCGCTTTTGTTTGGCCAATGGGCCGGGTTGGCCGTGGGCGCGGATGTGCCGGAAAACGGCGATGCCAAACCGATTGAGTTTCTGGGGATGCCCTTGTTGCTGATCCGCGACAAGGACGGCGCCGTGCGGGTGTTTCAGAACATCTGCCGTCACCGCGGTATGATCCTTGTCGAAGAGCCGCGCAAGATTGAGGGCGCCATTCGCTGCCCCTATCATTCGTGGTGCTATTCGACCAAAGGCAAGCTGGTCAGCACGCCCCATGTGGGCGGACCGGGGCATAATACCCACGACAGCATTGACCGCGACACGCTGGGACTGAACGAAGTGCGCAGCCATATCTGGCGCGATGTGGTGTGGATCAACGTCTCGGGCGACGCCGCCCCGTTCGAAGAGGTCCACGCCGATCTGATCACCCGCTGGGCGGATTTTGAGAAGCCCGTGTATCACGGTGGGGCCGACAGCCGGTTTGAGCTTAGCGTCAAAACCAACTGGAAGCTGGCCGTGGAAAACTATTGCGAAAGCTATCACCTGCCGTGGATTCACCCCGGTCTGAACAGCTATTCCCGCCTGGAAGATCACTATCACATCGAAGAGCCCGGGCAGTTCTCGGGCCAGGGCACGCTGGTGTATCGTCAGTTAAAGGGCGACGCGGGCAATGTGTTCCCCGACTACGAAAATGTGGGTGCCAAATGGGACGAGCAGGCCGAGTATATCGCCGTCTATCCCAATGTCCTGCTGGGCGTGCACCGCGATCATTCGTTTGCCATCGTGCTTGAGGCGAAATCGACCGAAGAAACGCTGGAGCATGTGCATCTGTATTATGCCACACCGCAAACCGATGCCGATCTGCGTGCCGCCAATGCCACCCTTTGGAAAGAGGTGTTTGAGGAAGACATCTTTGTAGTGGAAGGCATGCAAAAAGGCCGCCATGTGCCGGGCTTTGACGGGGGGCGTTTCAGCCCTGTGATGGACAGCCCCACGCATTGCTTTCATGATTGGGTGGCGGCCAAGGTGATGGCCCATCGCGGGCAAGACCTTGCGGCGGAATGAGCACGCTTGACGCCGCCATGATCGCCGCCCACGCGGCGGATGATTTGCCGGCCTTGGTGCGGCTTTATACGCAGGCTGCGGATGGCGCCGACAATGTCGACGCCGCCTGCTTCTACCTGACCCATGCCTATATCTTCGCGCTGGACGCGGGTGCGCCTCAGGCCCCTGCCCTGCATGCAAGGCTGCGCGACCATGGACGCGAGGCATAGCCGCGCGCCTTAGGTGGCAACACCTGACCTGTCTTAGCCCCAACAGATCACAAGGGGCCGCTGAGCACGACAAACCGGCCTTATGCAGGTGCAGCCATTATGAATCAGCAGGGGCACCACGATTTGCGCGGCACCCCAGAGTTAGTCACGAAAGCGCTGCATCCCTACTTTGAAAGCGCGGGCTTGGAGAAAGGTCGCAAACTGATGGTCGCCGGAATGGCCTGACCCTCAACCATGACAGCAAATGTTCCATCCGGTATCGCCGCGCGGTCATCCGCGTTGATTAAGCAGGTCCCGATGGCCGCACCCTGGGCATAGGCATAGGTGCCACTGGCGATGTAGCCTGTCACTTTGCCCTCGTTCAGCACGGGTTCGTTGTGGTGCAACAAAGGGCCGGCATCCTGCAGCTTGATATGACACAGGAAAGGGCCTTTGCCCTCGGCTTTGCGACGAACAAAGGCGTCACGCCCGATAAACGGGATTGCCTTGTCGGGCTTACATACAAACCCTAAACCAACCTGATGAGGGGCCTCAGTGTACGACATATCATGACCCCAGTGCAAAAAGCCTTTCTCGATCCGCAGCCCGTTCAGCGCCTCGCCGCCAACCAGTTGCAGGCCAAGCGGGTCACCTGCCGCGCAGAGCATCTCAAACACGTGCTCTGCAAAATCGGGGGTGATGAAAATCTCCCACCCCAGTTCGCCAGTGTAGGACAAACGCTGGGCAAAGACAGGGGCGTGACCAATGTGGAAGTGCTGTAGACTGTTGAAGGGGAAACCCTCGTTCGACAGATCAACATCGCTGACCGCGGCCAACAGATCGCGCACCTTGGGACCTGCGACCGACAACACAGCATACGCCGACGTTGCATCGCGCAGGCGCACGTCTTCGCCATCGGTTATGTGGCGTTGCAGATGATCGCGGTCCCGGCGCGTGTGCGAGATTGAGGACATGACCATAAAGCTGTCGGGCCCGTGGCGCGCCACGGTGACGTCGCTTTCAATGCCGCCGCGTTCGTTCAGCATCAGCGTATAGGCAACGCGACCAACCGGGACATCAATATCATTGGTGCAAATGCGTTGCAGGAAGTTCAGCGCATCCGCCCCCTCAACCATCAGTTTTCCCAGCATGGAATAATCGATCATCGCAACACCTTCGCGGGCGGCTTTTTGTTCGGCTTGCGCTTGGTCGAACCAACTGGGGCGATAAAAGGAGTAATCGTATTGCGGTGACACGCCTTCGGGTGCAAACCAGCCCGGACGCTCCCATCCCTGCGCTTCGGCGTAGACAGCACCTTTGGCTTTCATCGGGTGGTAGAACGGCGTGCGGCGCAACCCGCGCGCTGTCTCGCGCTGACGGCCGGGCCAGTGCATTGCATAGGTCAGAACCAGCGTTTCCGGGCAGCGCTCGCGCAAATATGGATCGCGCGCCTGCCAGTCTTCGATGCGGGCGGGATCCATCTCGGCCAGATCCATCGGCGGGTGACCTGCCATGATCCAATCAGCCAATGCCTTGCCCGCACCGGGGCCGGATTGGATGCCTGTGGAATTCACACCCGCCAGAACATAATAGCCCTTCAGATCAGGGGCCTCCCCCAGTGTGAAACGTCCGTCATGAGAGTAGCTTTCGGGGCCGTTGAAGAACGTCCGGATGCCCGTTTCCTGAAGGATTGGCACGCGGTTCATGCTCAGTTCCAGAACCTCCATCACGTCATCTTCGACAAAGGGCAGACTGTCGAATTCAAAGCTTTCGGGGATGCCGTCCTTTGCCCAGGCCTTGGCGTGGAAATGTGCAAATCCGAACAACAGCTTGCCTGCGTCTTCCTTCCAATAGGTGCCATCGCAATAGGATCGCAGAACCGGCAGGTCGCCGGGCAGATCGGGGATCGCTTCGGTCACAAGGTAGTAGTGTTCACAGGCATGCAGCGGCACGCCAACACCGCTCGGTTGCCCCAGCTCGCGGGCCCACATGCCACCGCAATTGACGACGACATCTGCGGTGATCGTGCCCTCATCGGTGCGCACTCCTGTCACTTTGCCGCCCTGTGTAAGGACCTCCTCGACCTTGACGCGTTCGCGGATCGTTGCTCCATGCATCCGCGCACCCTTGGCAAGAGCCTGCGTCAGGTCGATCGGGTTCGCCGAACCATCAGAGGGCATGTGGATACCACCCAAAACACCGTCAGCATTCATCAGCGGCCAGCGTTCTGAAATCTCGGCGGTGTCCATGTAATGCGCCTCAATCCCGAACAACGAGGCAAAATCGGCCTTGCGTTTCAGTTCCGCCATCCGTTCATCGTTGACCGCGATTGAGATAGATCCGGATTGCCGAAAGCCGGGGTTCTGGCCTGTCTCGGCTTCGATTTCTTGCATCAACTCGACACCGTAACTGGCGAAAGCTGTGGTTGCGTGGCTGCCCTGCAATTGCCCGACAAGCCCTGCGGCGTGCCAGGTGGTGCCACTGGTCAGGGCCTTGCGTTCCAGCAGGACGACGTCGGTCCAGCCTGCCTTTGCTAAATGATACGCCACCGAACAGCCGTGAATGCCGCCGCCGATGATGACCACTTGCGCGTGACTGGGGAGAGGTTTGTTCATGAGAGGTCCTGCTTGCACTGTCTGGTATATACCAGATAAATTTGCCGTACTTAAAAAGAAAGGTTCGGGGCTGTCAACACAAAACAAATCACTTGATCGGCCCGTTACATACCATACCACCAAGCGTGCCCGGTAATCTGAAGGGTCGCAGTTTTGGTGACACACAACACTGCAAAAGCAATGGGCCCCAGCCCTGCTTGGTTGGGATTGAGACGTTTTTGGGCCAGTCGGGGCCAATCGCAGCCTATTCACCCCCAGACATGGAACCGGGTAAGACAGGCGGCGCATCGTCGCTTACCTTGCGTATGAAACCGCGCGGTCCTTTGAATGCAAAGTTTGCGTTGTATCACGTCACAAGTTGGGCTTTGCGCCGCAATGCACCTTTTCCAATTTGACCGCGCCGCCCCCACTTTGTACGAGGGATCAAAGAGGACCGCGCTGATGATCTATGCCACCCCTGATGACTGGAAAAACGCCCCCCATAAACGCGTGCTGTTTTACGGCATGTCAGGTCTTGGAAAAACTCATATTTCCAACATGTTGCGCGATCAGGGTGAGTGGTTTCATTATTCCATCGATTACCGCATTGGCACGCGGTATTTGGGCGAATACATCGCCGACAACGCCAAGGCCCACGCCATGCAGGTGCCGTTCCTGCGCGATTTGTTGATGTCTGACAGCATCTACATTGCCTCAAACATCAGCTTTAACAATCTTGCGCCGGTGTCCAGCTGGCTGGGCAAACCGGGGGATCCGGTCAAAGGTGGTGCACCGATTGAGGAGTACTCAAAACGGCAGGCCCTGTTCCGCCGGGCTGAAATTGATGCGCTGCGCGATACCGGCTATTTCATCGACCGTGCGCAGGCGCTCTATGGGTATCCGCATTTTATCTGCGACACGGGCGGGTCCATATGCGAGTGGGTAGACGGCGACGATCCGGATGACGCGCTGCTGCAAGAGCTGTCCACCCAATGCCTGCTGGTGCATATCCAAGGCAGTGACGCGCACACCCAGGACCTGATCCGCCGGTTTGACAAAGCGCCAAAACCGATGGCCTATCAGCCGGCATTTCTGCAATCGGCCTGGGATGATTATCTGGTTGAAACCGGTACCAACGCCCAGGACGTTGACCCAGACGCCTTTATCCGCTGGACCTATGCGCGTGCACTGGCCCACCGCGCCCCCCGCTACAAAGCGATGGAGAAGTGGGGCGTCAGTGTCACCGCCACCGAAATCGCGGCTGTGGCGGATGCGCAAGCGTTTGAGGCGTTGATTGCCACCGCCCTTGCGCGCCGGGACTGAGCGTTTATCTGTGCCGTCTGTGATTGCTTGAAAGCCTGACCCATGCCCATCAAAATTCCCGCCAATCTGCCTGCCTATGACGTGCTGACGCGCGAAGGTGTGATGGTGATGGACGACAGCGATGCCGCACGTCAGGATATCCGGCCCTTGCGCATTGGGCTGCTTAATCTGATGCCCAAGAAAATTCAGACAGAAAACCAGTTTGCCCGCCTGATTGGCGCAACACCTTTGCAGATCGACTTTGCGCTGATCCGCATGTCCGAGCACAAGACCCGCAACACCGCAGCCGAGCATATGCAATCTTTCTACCGCCCGTTCTCTGAGGTCTATGACAGCGGTGAGAAGTTTGACGGCCTGATCATCACCGGTGCCCCGATTGAACATATGCCATTCGAGGATGTCACCTATTGGGAGGAACTGCGCCGCGTCTTTGACTGGACCCGGACCCATGTGCATTCCACCTTTGGTGTGTGCTGGGGCGGGATGGCAATGATCAACCATTTCCATGGGGTGAAAAAGCACATGCTCGACGCCAAGGCCTTTGGCTGTTTCCGGCATGTGAACATGGCTCCTGCCTCGCCTTATCTGCGGGGTTTTTCAGATGATTGCGTGATCCCCGTCAGCCGCTGGACCGAAATGCGCCAGGATGAAATTGATGCGGCGGGTGGTCTGCAAACCCTGCTGGCCAGTGACGAGGTCGGCCCCTGTCTGGTGCAGGATGACGCGCATAATGCGCTCTATATCTTTAACCATCTGGAATATGACAGCGGCACGCTGAAACAGGAATACGACCGCGATGTTGAGGCCGGTACGGCCATCAATGTGCCGTGCAATTACTACCCGGGCGATGATCCGTCAAACGACCCTCAGAACCGCTGGCGCAGCCACGCGCATCTGCTTTATGGCAATTGGGTCAATGAAATCTACCAAACCACGCCATTTGATCTACATGGGCCTCATGGTTAAATCACTTGTCTTTCTGGCTGTTCTGGCGTGCGTCTGTGCCTTTGTGCTCGTGCGCGCCAGCATCCGCGAAACCCAGGCCGAGACGGCGTTTCCGCCCTTGGGCGAAATCATCACGATCAACGGCAACAAAGTGCATGCACATGTCATGGGCCGCGAGGCAGGCACCGCCCCTGATGTGGTTTTGATCCATGGTTCGGGCGGCAATCTGCGGGACTGGACGGCCTCCATCGCACCTGAGCTGGCGCAAGACTACCGCGTGATCCTGATTGACCGGCCCGGACACGGCTTTACCGACCGGATCAACACCACCGGGGCAACCTTGCAGGACCAGGCGCAATTGCTGGCCGCCACGGCCCGGCACCTGGGCGCAGATCAACCAATCATTGTTGGCCACAGTTTTGGCGGCGCGGTCGCACTGGCCTGGGCTGTACACGAGCCTGAAACCCTGTCTGCGATGGTGTTGCTGGCCTCGCCTTCAAACCCGTGGACCACGGGCGTGTCGCGGTTTTATCGGCTGACATCTCACCCGCTTACCGCGCCCTTCCTTAATCCGTTGATCACTGCATTCGTGTCCAAGACGCGGGTGAAATCCTCGATCGCGGGGGTGTTTGAACCCGACGCCGTTCCCGATGGCTATCTTGAGGAATTCGGCGCCGCCCTGACCCTGCGCCGCGAGGCCCTGCGCGCCAACGCCTTGCAGCGGCGCAATATCCTGCCGCAGATCAAGGCGCTGATCCCTGCATATGGCCAGATCATGACACCCACCGAAATTTTGCATGGCACAGCCGATGACACAGTGGGTCTGTCCATTCACTCGGCCTTGTTGGTGGATCAAATCCCCAATGCGACCCTGACGCCCATGCAGGGTATCGGCCACATGCCCCAGCATGCCGATCCTCAGACGGTCATCACCGCCATCCACCGCGCCGCCACCCGCGCGCGATTGCGTTAACACCCTTAACATCCCATAGTGCCCCGAACACAGTGCCCCGCACACAAGGAGAGGCCCATGGAGCTGCCATTCGACGGCGCAATCACCACATTCTTTGAGCAAGACGCCCCCGCAGATGTGCGCAACGCCATCAAACGCGGCGAAAAGGGGGATATCCTAAGCCCTGCGTATCCTCACTCTGAGCGCATGCCCCGCAAGGCCTATGAAAAAGAGCTGCTGAGCCTGCAGATCGAACTGGTCAAAATGCAAGCCTGGGCCAAGGACACTGGCGCGCGGATTGCCATTGTATTTGAGGGGCGTGATGCAGCGGGAAAAGGCGGTACAATCAAGCGCTTCCGCGAAAATCTTAATCCTCGTGGTGCACGGGTTGTGGCGCTCTCAAAACCATCGGATGTTGAGCGCACACAATGGTATTTTCAGCGCTATATTGATCATCTACCCTCGGGCGGCGAAATGGTGTTTTTTGACCGCTCGTGGTACAATCGCGGTGTGGTCGAAAAGGTGTTTGGCTTTTGCGACGATGAACAGCGCGCACATTTTTTCCACCAAACGCCTGCCTTTGAAAAAATGCTGGTGGATGAGGGCATTCACCTGTTCAAATTCTGGCTAAACGTCGGGCGCGCCGAACAGTTACGTCGCTTCATGAAACGTGAAAGCGATCCGCTTAAGCAGTGGAAACTGTCCTGGATTGACGTGGAAGGCCTGAAGAAATGGGACGATTATTCCGCAGCCATTCAAGAGACATTCCAACGCACCCATTCGGAGCACGCGCCCTGGACCATCATTCGGTCAGATGACAAACGCCGGGCGCGCATTGCCGCACTGCGCCGGGTGCTCAGCGCGCTGGAGTATCCCCACAAAGACACGCAGGCCATCGGCAAGATCGACAGCGCCGTGTCCGGCGGGCCCGAGATCTGGGATGCCTAAACGCGGCTATCACCACGGCAATCTGCGTCAGGCACTGGTCGAGGCTGCGTTGCAACTGATCGAGGCCAAAGGCCCCACCGGGTTCACCCTGTCTGAGGCGGCCAAACAGGCCGGCGTCACCCCGGCGGCGGTCTACCGCCACTTTGAGGGCCGCGAAGACCTGATCGCCGAAGCCGCCCGCCAAGGCTATGAGGTGTTTGCCGATGTGATGCAATATGCCTACGACAAGGGCCAGCCTTCGGCGCTGGCCAGTTTTGAGGCCACAGGCCGCGCCTATCTGGCCTTTGCCCGCAAATATCCCGGCCACTACATTGCGATGTTCGAAAGCGGTATTTCCGTCAACCGCACGCCCGAACTGGCCGCAGGTTCGCAGCGCGCGCGCGATGTACTGGAACGCGCCGCCTCTGAACTCAGCCAGCATATCCCCCCGGAAAAACGCCCGCCCGCGTCGATGTTCTCGGCCCATGTCTGGGCCATGTCCCACGGTGTGGTCGAACTTTTTGCGCGCAACTCGCCGGGCACGTCATCGCCGTTTTCCCCCGAGGATTTGCTGGAATCCGGCATCGGTGTCTATCTGCGTGGTCTGGGGTTGGTGCCGCCTGATGATTGACCCCCGCACACGCCGCAGCGGCATCTGGTGCTCAGTCTGCGCATCTCGGACACCTGCCTGCACGTAAATTGCCCTTTCCATAGGATCAAATAGCACCACCATGACCCTTCTGCTTTGTCTTGTCTTTTTCCTCGGTTATCTCGGACTGCGCAGCCACATGCAGGCCCTGGCGTTTCTTGCCATCGGGGCGGGCGTACAGCTGATGACCTACGCCGTCCCTGCCCCCGACGCGGCCACCCTGCCCGATACCCCCACCGTCATTCTGGTCTGCGTCTTCTCAGCCCTGGGCTATATCGCATGGCGCGCCAGCCGGAAACGGCTGGAAAGCGGGCTTTTAAGCCGAACGCGGGTTTTGATATTTCTGGGCTGGGGCGCCAATGGGGTGATCTTTGCCTTTATCTTATGGTTGACCGGCGCCCTGCCGTTTTAACCCTGCGTCATCACGTTTTCGATCCGCGCCAGCACATCCAGCGTGGGCGGCGTTGACAGCATAGGTGCAATCCGGCGCACAATCTCAACCGGCTGATCCCACCAGGCCATCTCCAGCAACTTGGCACGTATCTCGTCTTCAAATCGCCAGCGGATCGGCCGCGCCGGGTTGCCACCGGCAATCTGATAGGGCTCGACCCGGCCCGCCACGGTGGCATTGGCCGCAATCACAGCGCCATGCCCGATCGTAGTCCCTGACATGATCGTCACATTCGAGCCGATCCACACATCGCTGCCAATCGTGATATCACCGTTGCTGACAGCCTTGTCGGGGATATCAAATTCGCCCAGCTCTTTCTGAAAGAGCAGCCCGAACGGATAGGTCGTGGCCCAGTCCATGCGGTGATTGCCCCCCATATAAACCTTCAGCCCGCCCGCGATTGAGCAATAATGCCCAATCGTCAGATCAGCACCTTCATCCCATTGATAGACATGCGCGTGCTCGTACCCATAAGTGAAGCGCCCGACCGAGATGTCAGATTTGCCCTTCACATAGGTTTTAATCTGCTCGGGCGCGCCCAAGGGCAGTTTGCTGGAATTGCGTTGTTTGAGATATTTCAGCATGGGATCACACGCAGGTTGGACAGGGGCTCGTAGCGTCCAAAGACGCGGTGCCGAGAGGGCCTGGACTGGGTTGAAAACACATACGTAAATCCTGTGGTTCAGCACGACGCGGGTAACATACCCCGACCCTGCATTGACGCAAATGAAAAAGGGCCACCCGGTTGGGCAGCCCTTTGACGAACCTTTGAGGTCTTGATTAACGCTTCGAGAACTGGAAGCTACGACGCGCTTTGCGCTTACCGTATTTCTTACGTTCCACCACGCGGCTGTCGCGGGTCAGGAAGCCTGCCGCTTTCAGCGCGCCGCGCAAGCTGGGATCGTACAGCTGCAGCGCTTTCGAGATACCGTGTTTGACCGCACCGGCCTGACCCGACAGACCACCGCCTTTGACGGTTGCCATCACGTCGAACTGGTCTTCGACACCGGCCACGGTGAAGGGCTGGCGCAGGATCATTTGCAGCACGGGGCGTGCAAAATACTTGTCCATTTCCTTGCCATTGACCACAACCTTGCCCGAGCCTGGCTTGATCCAGACGCGGCTGACCGCGTCTTTACGCTTGCCAGTGGCGTATGAGCGACCCAGATCGTCACGGACGGGTTCACGGTCGATTACGATCTCTTGTGCGGCGGCAGGTGCGTCAACCGCGTCTGCAACAGCTTCGAGCCCTTCGAGGGATTTGATTTCTTCAGCCATCAGTTCGCCACCCGGGTGTTTTTCTTGTTCATGGATTTGACATCCAGCACGTCAGGGCTCTGGGCCTCGTGTGGATGCTCGGTGCCTGCATAGACACGCAGATTGGTCATCTGGCGACGGCTCAGACGGTTGCCGGGCAGCATGCGCTTGACCGCTTGCATGACAACACGCTCAGGGTGCGCGCCTTCCAGGATCTGACCTGTGGTGCGCGATTTGATGCCGCCGGGGTGACCGGTGTGCCAGTAGTTTGGCTTTTCACGCTTGTTGCCAGTCAGCTGGACTTTGTCCGCGTTGATGACAATCACGTTGTCGCCCATATCCATGTGCGGTGTGAACGATGGCTTGTGCTTGCCACGCAGACGCATGGCAATAATCGACGCCAAACGGCCCAGAACAACGCCCTCGGCGTCGATCAGGATCCATTTTTTGTCAATGTCTGCCGGTGTTGCAGAGAAGGTTTTCATGTGTCGTCCCTTTGGGGTGATATTTGATTGGGGCGTTTTATCGGATTGGCACGCACAGTCAAGGGTCGCATTGTGCATTTACATCAGCGTTTTCAATGGTTTATAAATTAGGTATTATAATACCCCACAAAACTCGCCCTGCCCCGCTCTTGCCTTGCCGGATCAGAGCAGGCACATGTGGTATCATCTACAAAACATAAGCACAGAACACCATTCCATGACCTTCTTTTTCCCTGGCCCGCTGATTGCCACCTTGGCGCTGTTTGCGCTTTCAACCGCCCTTGGCATGGCGCAGGTGGCCAAGCTGATCAAAATCCACGAGGCCAAGCACGAACTGAAACACGGCTCGGCCGGGTTCATCCGCTCGATTGCAGGATGGTCGCTGATTGCGTTTTGGGTCATGGGCGTCTGGTTTTTGGCCACGATCATTGGGGATTGGGGCACCACGGGTGATCTGGCGGGGGCCGTTGACCGGGCCTGGTTGCGTCTGCGCATCCTGCTGGAAATCGCCGCCGCCCTGGCCGAGTCGGACTGATGGTGTCTGCTGCCCCGCCCGGTGTGGCCCAGGCCGCGCTGCAATGCCCTGAATGTGCAGGTCAGTGCGTGTGGGACCCGTCACAGCGCGGGCTGAGCTGCCAAAGCTGCGGCACGGTTCAGGACCTGACGCATCCCGATGACCACGAGGCGCGCATCGAATACGGCTATGACCCCGACGCGCCTGAACTTGAACCCGCCTCGCGCCCGGCTGAGCTGGAACACAGCTGTCAGACCTGCGGCGGATCAGTGCTGTTCACCGGCGCTGCCCTCTCTGAACGTTGCCCCTATTGCGACGGCCCTGTCGTGCTGTCTCAGGCGTCCAACGGCTATGACACCATGGCCCTGATCCCGTTCCGGGTGGCGGAACATGTGGCACAGGCCAACACGCTTGACTGGGTCAAGGGCAGGATCGCCGCCCCGTCAAACTTGTCCGAGTATGTCACACAGGGGCGTGTTGCCGGGCTTTATGCACCATTCTGGACCTTTGACAGCGACGAGGCCGTGAACTACTGGGCCAAATACACAACAGGCTCGGGCGACAACAAACGCACACACAGCATTTCAGGCAAGATGTCGATTGAATTTGACGATCTTCTGGTGCCTGCATCGCAGCACGTCACCCCGCTGATCCGCGACGGCATCCTGCATGAATTTCAGCCCGGCCGCCTGCGCCCGTATCGCAGCGGCTACCTGTCAGGCTTTGCAGCTGAACGCCACCACCAAAGCGTGGCCGAAGGGCTTGGCCAGAACCGGTCTGACAAAGACCTGCTGATCCGCAACCGAATCAAGCGCCATATTGCGCGAAACCGGGTGCACGGCATCCGCTACCGCACGGACACCACCGGCATTCACTACCGCCGGGTGCTGCTGCCGGTGTGGATTTTGCACTATGACTACGCAGGCAAACGCAAAAAGGTGGTCGTGTCGGGCATCGATGGCCGCACCTTTGGCGAGCGCCCCTTTTCGCCCTGGAAACTGGCAGGATATGCCGGGGCGCTGTCCGCCGTGGTGATTGCCTTGGGATTGGCCTGGGGCGGCGCGGGGCTGTTGTAAACGCGGCTAAAAATCCACCCCCGTCGGCGGGCGTGACAGTAAATCTGACAGGCGCGCCAATGCATCTGCATAACTCTCGGACGGGATATTGGCATTCAGCGCCAACCGCACCGCATTGGGGGCCGCCCCGTCGGGCAGGGCAAATTCATCGGCCGCTTTGATGCGTATCCCCTCTTGTTCGCAGGTGCTGGCAAAGCTGGACCCGCGCCACCCCTGCGGCAGCTTCAACCACACGAACGGCACATCTTCGCGCCAAGAAATATCCCATTTTCCCAGGGCATTGACCGCCTGTTTCACCTGCGACGCCACCCGCCGTTCCACGGCTTGTCGAATACGATCAGCTTCGCCCGAACGCATCAACTCGGCGCAGATGTCCAAAATAGGTTGCGGCAGCCCGTAAAAACTGGACTGCGCCACTTGCCGGGCGATCTGTGACTGCCCCCGCGGGGCCACAGCATAGCCAAACCGCAACGACGCCGACACAGATTTGGTCAGCGACGAAATAAACCACGCCCGTTCAGGGCAAATCCCACGAAAGGCAGGCTCGTCGGGGCGGGTGATACAATGACAGTCGTCCTCGATGATCTGAAGGTTGTATTTACGCGCCACGGCCGCGATCTGCTGCTTGCGCGCAAGACTGGTGCGGATGGTGGTGGGGCTGTGCACTTCGGCCGCCAGCAACAACACCTGTCCGCCGTGACGGCGCAGCGCCTCTTCCAGACGATCGGGGCGAATGCCCTCGTCGTCCATCTCGACACCGATCAGCTGTGCGCGCAACAAACGCGCGGCATGGCGCACACCGGGATAGGCCAGCTCTTCGGTCAGGATCACGGGATGGGTGCCATACAAAATGGCCTGCAGCGCCATGATCACCGTGTTCTGCGCACCAAGGCCCATCACCACATCATCGGGTGTGATGCGCCCGGCGCGCTCTTGTCCGATGTAGTCGGTCGCGGCTGAACGCGCCGGGAATTTGCTGTCGGTGTTTGGATAATCCAGATAGCCATGTGGGCTCTGCCGGGCCAGATCGGCCATGATGGTGCGGATGACACTTTCCTGGCCCACATCGGGCGTGCGCGCGGCGCGCAGATCGGTCGCACCAGATTGCACCGTGCTGATCAGCGAGTCGGCGACAGGAAACCCCGGAGCCGACCGCCCGGCCACAAACGTACCCCGCCCCACGCCTGTGTCCACCAGCCCCTCTTCTGCGGCCAGTTTATACGCCCGCGCCACGGTGCCCGGTGTGATCCCCAATTGCCAGGCCAGTTCGCGCACAGGGGGCAATTTATGGCCCGGCTCCAACACGCCCGAGCGAATAGCCTCACGCAGGGATTGTACCAATACAATGTATTTGGATTCCCGGGTGTCGGCGAAGTCTGGCAGCCATATTGTATCAGTCACAATGTTTTCCTAGCCCTGTGCGGTGGGAATCAGTATCCATAAGGTACACAATCAGACAGATTGTATCAATATAAGATTAGTACAATTCACAGGAGACTAAGACAATGGCTATCCTTTCACCCGCTTCCTCAACGGCTTTGACGCAGCTTTCAGCGCGCAGCACCCTGCCGCTGATCAGCCAGGTGGCAATCAAGGTGGCCTATGTTTGCCTGCTGTGGTCGCAGCGTCGTCGCACCCGCATGGCACTGCGCGATTTGTCCGATCATACCTTGCGCGATATCGGCCTGACGCCAACCCAGGCCCACGCCGAGGCGGACAAGTGGTTTTGGAGGCCGTAACGTTCCCCGTGACGGCTCTCTTCCTGGGCGTCGAGGCACCCCCTCGGCGCTTGACTGGGGCCGGAGCATGCTCCGGCCCTTTTTTCAGCCCCTCATCAGATCAGGCAGCCTTTGGCGGAATGGAATAGGTCAGGCTGGCGCGTGCCACGGGTTTGTCGCTGCCGTCTGAATAGATCAGCACATCGCCCACCGCCAACACCCGGCCCAGCTTCAGCAACCGGCATTCGGCAATCAAATCGGTGTTCGCCGCTGGCTTGCGCATGAAATCAATGCTGCAACTGGTGGTCACCGCCAGGGCTTCGCGCCCGATCATGCCCAGCACGATCATGTAAACCGACACATCCGCCAAAGCAAAAATCGACGGGCCCGACACCGTTCCACCCGGGCGCAGATGTCGCTCGGTTACGTTCAGCCGGGTGCGGATAAACATGTCCTCCAGCGCCTCGATGCCGAACTCACCCGAGACCTGCGGAAACACGTCGTCGAGATACGTCATCATTTCGTCTGGCGTCAGCTTGAGCATGCTTCCCTCCTGAGGATTTCCGTCTTAAGAAGGACATAACCAGACAGGAGACACAAGATGGCAATCCTTGATCGCACAGACACTGGCGCAGTCGCCCGGCTGACCCTGAACGCCCCCGAAAAACTGAACGCATTGAGTGATGCGATGTTGGCGGCTTTGCAATCGGAATTCGACACGTTGCGCACGCAGTCCCACATCCGCGCCGTGATCATCGCAGGACAAGGCAAGGCGTTTTGTGCAGGCCATGACCTGAAGGAAATGACCGCCGGGCGTCAGGCCGAAGACGGCGGCCGCGCCTATTTCGCCGATTTGTTTTCGCGCTGCGCCAAGGTGATGACCACCATTCGCACCATACCCCAGCCGGTGATCGCCCAGCCTCATGGCATCGCCACCGCTGCCGGATGCCAACTGGTCGCGTCCTGCGATCTGGCGGTTGCGGCGCATGGCACGCGCTTTGGGGTGAACGGCGTCAATATCGGGCTTTTCTGCTCGACCCCTATGGTGGCGTTGTCGCGCAATATCCCACGCAAACAAGCCTTTGAAATGCTGACCACAGGCGAATTCATTGAAACCACCCGCGCACAAGAGCTGGGCCTGATCAACCGCGCCGTGCCCATCGACGAGCTGGAGCACGCCACAAACGAGCTGGCCGACAAAATCGCCGCAAAACTGGGCAGCGCTGTCAAAGTGGGCAAAGAGGCGTTTTACAATCAGGTCGAGATGCCGATTGATGCCGCCTACGACTATACCCGCGATGTGATGGTCGAAAATCTGATGGTCGAAGACACCAAGGAAGGCATCAGCGCCTTCATCGAAAAACGGGATCCCACGTGGGAACAATAGCGACAGCGGTGTTCAGACCATCCCATACGAATGGATGAACTACGCTGTGTAAACAGCTGATGTTGATAATGTATTCTGAAATTCCGTGCGAAAACCCCAACCGCTGTTTCCAAACCACGCCCAGACCTTTTCCAAATCACCCGTTTTTCCCAAAGCGGCGCTGCTGTACCCCTGACGGTGGTCAATAACGGATACGTGGGGGCGTATGCGCATCAGCATCATTGCATTTTTGGGGATCGTCACATCTGGCGCGGCGCTGGCTGGTGATTTGCCGCGCGCGGTTTCGTCTGATGATTTTCCTGTACCGGGTGCCACATCTGTCTTGCTGGGGCGCGATCTGTTTTTTGATCCAATCCTGTCAGGCAATCAAAACATATCCTGTGCCAGCTGCCATGATCCCAGCCTTGGAACGTCAGATGGGGTGTCGTTGTCGCTGGGCGAAGGGGCGCAGGGCAAGGGCCTGTCGCGCACAGCACCTGTCGACGCGGCCCGGGTCGCGCGGCACACTCCGTCGCTGTTCAACCTCGGCGCGTTTGAATTCACAGCACTGCTGCACGATGGCCGGGTTCAGGCCGATCCGACCACGCGCTTTGGGTTTACTCTGCCAAACGGTCTGCATCTTGAACGCCCTGTGGCATCAGCCTTGGCGGCGCAGGCGTTGATGCCGATGGTGTCGATGACCGAAATGGCAGGCCAGCCGGTCGAAAACCCGATTGCCGATGCGGTGGCCCAGGACAACATTATGGGCCTGAACGGCGCCTGGGACCAGATCGCCCAACGCGTGGCAGGCGTGCCGGACTACCGTGATCGTTTCACTTGGATGATCGGCGCGGATGAGCCGGTGCACATCACCCATATCGCCACCGCCCTGGCCGATTTCATGACATATGAATTTCGCAGCACCGACAGCGCGTATGATGCCTTCCTACGCGGCGATGATGATGCGCTGGACAATGATGCGATGCGCGGCATGTCATTGTTTTATGGCAAAGCCAACTGCGCCAGCTGCCATTCCGGCCCGTTCCAGACGGATCACAGCTTTCACGCGATTGCCATGCCGCAGATAGGCCCCGGCAAGGATCACGGCCTTGGATCTTCTGACCACGGGCGCGGCTTTATCACCGGGAACCCTCAGGATAATTACCGCTTTCGCACACCGTCGCTGCGCAATGTCGCGCTCAGCGCCCCTTATGGCCACACCGGTGCATTTGACACGCTTGAGGCTGTCGTGCGGCACCATCTTGATGCGATGACATCCCTTGCGGAATACACTGGCGATACAGCCCGCCTGCCCCGCCCCGGCGCCCCCAGCGATGAGCTGGGCGCGATGATGGATTTCGATGAGGTTCTCAACATTGCCGCTGCCAGTGAAATAGCGCCATTGCCCCTGAGCGATCCTGAAATCACGGCTCTGCTGCGCTTTTTGGATGCGCTGACAGACCCTCTGGCCAAAACAGGACGTCTGGGCGCGCCGGAAACCGTTCCTTCGGGGCTGCCGCTTGATCTGACAACGCTGCCTCCGTCCTAAGGCGCGACCGGACCGGCGACGCGCCGTATCGCAACGGGTCAAACCTAAACGTCTCGCGTCATTTTTTCCCAGGTCTCAATACGCAAAATCGCCACATCCGCCCAAGCATAACCTTTCCAACGTCGCATCAATCCCCTACATCCCATTTCCATGAGCGAGACATTACATATCATCGGCGGCGGCATGGCCGGATCCGAGGCAGCATGGCAGGCCGCCAACATGGGCGTGCAAGTTGTCATCCATGAAATGCGTCCCAAGGTTGAAACCTTTGCCCATCGTACGGGCGATCTGGCGGAAATGGTGTGTTCAAACTCGTTCCGGTCTGATGATGACGAACAAAACGCCGTGGGGCTGCTGCATTGGGAAATGCGCGCCGCGAACGGGCTGATCATGTCCACGGCCGACAAACACCGCCTGCCCGCAGGGGGCGCTTTGGCCGTTGACCGCGATCCGTTTGCGGCCTCTGTGACAGCGGCGCTCAAGGCGCATCCCAATATTTCTGTCAGCTATGAAGAAATCACTGCACTGCCCACCGACGGCCATTGGATCATCGCCACCGGGCCGTTGACATCCGATGCGCTGTCTTCGGCGGTTGCCGCAGAAACCGGCGCGGCGGCCTTGGCGTTTTTTGATGCCATCGCCCCGATCCTCTATCATGACAGCATCGACATGACCCGCGCCTGGATGCAATCACGCTATGACAAGGGCGACACCGAGGCCGAGCGCACCGCCTACCTGAATTGCCCGATGGACCGCGATCAGTATGAGGCGTTTATTGACGCG
Organism: Roseovarius sp.; assembly: GCA_045106595.1. Classification (GTDB taxonomy): domain Bacteria; phylum Pseudomonadota; class Alphaproteobacteria; order Rhodobacterales; family Rhodobacteraceae; genus Roseovarius. Next base: position 103,684 of record JBGCEW010000001.1, read on the forward strand.
CTCTTGAGCGCTGACAAAACCGAATTCAAAGAAGGCGAAACCGCCAAATACTTTGATGGCTGCCTGCCCATCGAAGTGATGGCCGAGCGTGGCCGCGAGACATTGCGCCACGGCCCGATGAAGCCCGTTGGTCTGACCAACCCCCATCAACCGGATGTAAAACCCTGGGCTGTGGTGCAATTGCGCCGTGATAACGCATTGGGAACACTGTATAATATCGTGGGCTTTCAGACCAAGATGAAATACGGCGCACAAACGGATGTGCTGCGCATGATCCCGGGGCTGGAAAACGCCCAGTTTGCCCGGCTGGGCGGCATTCACCGCAATACGTTCCTGAATTCGCCCACATTGCTGGATGCGTCAATGCGCCTGCGCTCGCAGCCACATATCCGTTTTGCAGGACAGATCACGGGCGTTGAAGGCTATGTTGAAAGTGCCGCAATGGGGTTGCTTGCGGGCCGTATGGCAGCCGCTGATATCCTTGGGCGCGCTTTGCCCGAAGTTCCTCAGGACAGCGCCATGGGGGCCTTGATCCACCACATCACAGGTGGGGCAGATGCAAAGACATTCCAGCCGATGAACGTCAACTTCGGGCTGTTCCGGCCGGTTGAGGGCCTAAAGGGCGGACGACGTGGGCGCGCAGACCGTTACAAGGCCTATACCGATCGCGCCAAAGCCGCCTGGAGCGACTGGCTGGATCACAGCACACTGGACGCCGCCGCGCCTGTGTGATTTTCTACCGCCATGACAGAAAATTTCCTCGACCGCGCCTATCAGGATGTAAATCCCGAAACGTCAAACCAGATTTATGATGCCTGGGCCAAAACATATGAGGCCGAAGTGGCCGAAAATGGCTATGCCACCCCCGGACGCGTGGCCAAAGCAATGGCAGCACATGTCGCGGATAAATCCGCGCCTGTGCTGGATTTCGGCTGTGGCACAGGGCTGTCGGGATTGGCCTTGCAATTGGCCGGGTTCGGCACGCTGGACGGAATGGACCCCAGCACCGAAATGCTGGAACTGGCCAAGGGCAAAAACACTTACCGCGCCTTGTCGTTGATCGACATCGACGATCCGGCTCCCATCCCCCAAGGCGTTTATTCGGCCATCACCTGCATCGGTGTGATCGGCTCGGGGGCAGCCCCTGCATCGACCTTTGATCTGGTACTGCATGCCTTGCCAAAGGGTGGGATTTTGGGGGTCAGCCTGAACGATCACGCGCTTGACGAAAAGGTGTATGAGCGCGCTTTGTGCAACTGGCTCGATACCGGATCAGCACGGTTGTTGTTCAAGGACTACGGCCCCCACCTGCCTGCGCGCGACATTAAGTCTAACGTCTATATAATTGAAAAAGCGTGACATTCACCACTCGCTTCGCACCGTCTCCGACAGGGCCGCTGCATCTGGGGCATGCCTTTAGTGCCGTCATGGCACATGATATGGCGCAGGCGGCGGATGGTGTGTTTCACCTGCGCATTGACGACATTGACCAAAGCCGTGCGCGCCCGGAATGGGAGGCACAGATTTACGATGACCTGACATGGTTGGGGCTGCGCTGGGCCTCGCCGGTGCGGCGTCAATCAGATCATCTGCCCGAATATCGCAGCGCATTGCAGCGCCTTTGGAAGATGGGCGTTCTGTATCCGTGTACCTGCTCGCGCGCTGATATCCGCGCCGCCGCCTCGGCCCCGCAGGAAGGCACGCCGCTGCATGGGCCCGATGGGGTGATCTACCCCGGAACCTGCCGGCCCCTTGTGCCGCCAACAGGGCCCATGCCCGAGGCTGTGCTGCGTCTTGATATGAAGCGGGCGTTGCAAATGGCCGGGGGGCCAATCACCTTTGTCGAAACCGGTACCGGGCCTGACGGCCAGACCGGACAAATCGTGGCGCAAGACATGATACAGCGCGTTGGCGATGTTGTTCTGGCGCGCCGTGACATGGGTGCGTCATATCATCTTTCGGTTGTCATCGACGACGACACCCAAGCCATCAGCCATGTGGTCCGCGGTCAGGATCTGTTTGAAGCAACTCAAATTCACGTTATACTTCAACGGCTTTTGGGATACTCTTCACCCATTTTCCACCATCACCGCCTGATCCGTGATGACGCAGGCCAGCGCCTGGCCAAACGCGACGACGCGCGCAGTCTGACAACCTATCGCGCTGCGGGTCATACGCCATTGGACATCCGCCGGATGATTGGCCTTTAGGGTGTAACACGTTGGTTAGTCGTCGGTCATAGGGGTCATCAGCTCGACCTCATCACCATCGCGCACAGCAGTATAAAAGCAACTGCGCCGATTGGTGTGGCAAGCAGCCCCCGTCTGATTGATCGTCAGCAGCAGGCAATCGCGGTCACAATCCACCCGGAAATCCACAAGTTCCTGTACGTGCCCCGAGGTTTCACCCTTGATCCAGAACGCCTGACGTGACCGGCTCCAATAGGTGACACGGCCCGTGTCCAGCGTGCGCGTGACGGCCTCGGCGTTCATCCAGGCCATCATCAGCACCTCGCCGCTGGTTGCATCTTGCGCGATGGCCGGTATCAGCCCTGCGTCGTTGAACCTCAGAGTTGACGGATCAAATGCCATGACGATACCCTTTGCTTCTGGTCACTAGGGGCCTATTTATGGTGCTGAACCTGAAAGGGAAAGCGATGACTGCCAACACTGATCTGATCAAGCTGTATTCTGCGCGGATTCTGGCCCTGGCGGCGGACATGCCACATTTGGAGCGGCTGGATGACCCGGATGCAACCACCAAAAAGCGCGCGCCCTTGTGCGGCTCGACAGTCACGGTGGACCTGAAGTGCGAGGACGACGTGATCACGGCCTACGGCCAAGAGGTAAAGGCCTGCGCGCTGGGACAGGCGGCCGCCAGCGTTGTGGGCGCGCATATTGTGGGTGCCACATCCGATCAGGTACGTGCCGCGCGGGATGCGCTGAAAGAGATGTTGAAAAACGATGGTCCAACGCCTGCGGCCCCCTTCGACGGGCTTGAGGTGCTGCGCCCGGCACGTGATTACAAAAATCGCCACGCATCTATCATGTTGACCCTCGATGCGTCGGTTGAAGCTTTGGATACGGCTGCGGCCGCGTCTTGTGCTTGAACCAACCGGAGTTTTGGCATGACCGAACGCAGAATTTGGGCCTACAACTTTACCGGCTGGGTGCTGTTCACCATCTCAGCCCTGTTTTTCCTGTGGGGCACTTGGACCGCCGGTGATGTCATCGGCATCATTGCAAGTCTGGCCTTTTTGATTGCCTGCCTTGTGTTCATGATCCCAGCATGGGTGATGCGCCCGCGCAGATCAAACGAAACATAAAAAAACCGCCGCGCACCCGGCCAGCGATAGCGGCGGAGCGGTAAAGCTTCGTTCCGTACGATTGTCGCGCCAAAGGGGAATTTGAGGCAGACCCCGGGCTAGGACAGTGGGACAGGCAGTGTCTTGTCGAACCGCATCAGGTTAGGGGACAGATGATGCGAGGGGCACGACAGGCACGAAACGTCGCAGGCAGAAAGAGTTACAAAAAGCCGGGCATATAAAGACCAACCACCAGCGCTGTCATCAGCGCGGTAACGCCCAAAGCATCAGCAAGCAAAGTGTCTTGGGAACGGCGTGCAGCGGCTTTGATTTGGCGTATCATGGTGATCCTCAATGTTTCGTCTTGTTGTTCTATATTTGTTCTCATTTTTAACGAGTCGTGTAAAGAACTTTTTAAGAACATTTGCGAACTTATGAGAACATATTTAGATAAGCCTCAGAAATTGTTGGCAACTTTTCTAGCCTACTTCGATCAACCGAATGGCCTGATCCTGTTCCATCAGGTACAACAGCGCGCGCGCCGCCTGCCCACGGTCCGTTTCCAACGTGGGATCATCCGCCAACAGCTTGCGCGCATCCGATTGGGCCACCGCCATCAATGCCGATTGCCGTTCCAGATCCGCAACACGGAACCGGGGCAGCCCCGATTGCGCCGTGCCGATCAAATCACCTGCCCCGCGCATTTGCAGATCAACCTCGGCAATGCGGAACCCATCATCGGTTTCGCGCATGGTTTCCAGCCGCGTCGTGCCGTTCTCAGATAGGGGGGCCTGATAGATCAGCAAACAGGTCGAGGCCTCGGCGCCGCGCCCCACCCTGCCCCGCAACTGGTGCAATTGCGCCAGACCAAAACTTTCGGCGCGTTCAATCACCATGATCGAGGCATTGGGCACATCGACGCCCACCTCAATTACCGTGGTCGCAACCAGAACCGAGGTTTCCCCCTGCTGAAAGGCGCGCATCGCGGCGTCTTTTTCATCGGCGGGCAGCTGGCCATGCACCAGCCCCACGCACCCCTCGCCCAAGGCCGCTCGCAGGCGTTTGAACCGGTCGGTGGCGGATGACAGGTCCATCACCTCGCTGTCCTCAACCAAGGGGCACACCCAATACGCCTGTCGGCCTTCGGAGATGGCGCGGCGCAAGTGATCCACCACCTCGTCCATGCGCTGCATATTGACCAAAGCGGTTTTGATTGGTTTGCGCCCGGGCGGTTTTTCGTCCAGCACGCTGATATCCATATCGCCGTATTGCGCCAGAGACAGGCTGCGCGGGATTGGTGTGGCGGTCATCACCAAGGTATCCGCCTGCGCGCCCTTACGCCCCAGTTCAAGACGTTGACGCACCCCAAAGCGGTGCTGTTCATCCACAATCGCCAGACGCAGATCGCCGAATTCCACGTCTTTTTGAAATACTGCATGGGTACCCACAAGGATTTGAATTTTGCCATCTTTCAACGCAGTCAGATTGGCGCGACGCTCTGCACCCTTGTCGCGTCCTGTCAAAATTTCCAGCACGACACCGGCACTTTCCGCCAGCGGCCGCAGCCCTTCCAGATGCTGGCGCGCCAGAATTTCGGTGGGGGCCATCATCACGCCCTGACCGCCAGATTCGACAGCAATCAACAGGGCCTTGAACGCAACCAGCGTTTTGCCCGCGCCCACATCGCCCTGCAACAGCCGGTTCATTTTTACCGGCTTGGCCATATCGGCGGCAATCTCGGCAATGGCGCGCGTCTGCGCCCCGGTGGGGGTATAGGGCAGCGCCTCAAGCACCTTCGCCTGCAAAGCACCGGTGCCAATGGTTTCGCGCCCTTTCGCGCGTTTCAGCTGTGAGCGGGCCAAGGCAAGGGTCAGCTGATGGGCCATAAACTCATCATACGCCAGCCGTTCGCGGGCCGGATCTGCGCTGGATAAACCCTGTATATTCTGTGGGTTGTGCGCCGCTGTTACAGCGGCTTTCCAATCACCCCATCCCGTCTGGGCCTTTTGCGCGGGATCAATCCATTCGGCCAGCTCGGGCGCGCGCTCAACTGCGGCAAGTGCGCCTTTGCGCATGGTTTTTTGGGTCACACCGGCGGTCAACGGATAGACCGGCTCAAAATCAGGGATTTCACCGGCCTCGGACGGATCCAGCATGTGATCGGGGTGTACCATGTTGATGACGCCGTCAAACAGCTCGGCTTTGCCCGACACCACGCGGCGCGCGCCAGTGGGCAGCATGCGGCGCAAATACTCGTCACGTGCATGGAAAAACACCAGCTGAAAACTGGTCGCCGCATCCTCGACGTTGATCCGGTACGCACCGCCGCGTTTGCTGGGCGCTTTGTGCTGCCCCACCGTCACTTCGACGGTCACAACACCGGGGATGTCCGCGCCTTGCACCGTGTCGCGCTTGCGCCGATCAATGCCGGTATGGGGTAAAGTGAACAGCAGATCCTTAGGTTTTTGCACATGTAACGCCGCAAGAGCCTGCGCTGTTTTGGGCCCGACCCCTTGCAGGGTTTCCAGATCCGCAAACAACGGAAACAGAATTTCGGGCCGGGTGGTCATGCGCCTGCTATCAGGGCCAACCACCCATCCTCGTCTATGGTTTCAACGCCCAAATCGATGGCCTTTTTGGCCTTGGACCCTGCTCCAGGACCTGCCACCAGAAGATCGGTTTTGGCACTGACAGACCCTGAGACCTTGGCGCCCAACGCCTCGGCGCGGGCCTTGGCCTCGGCGCGGGTCATCTTTTCCAAAGTACCGGTAAAGACCACGGTTTTGCCCGCCACAGGGCTATCGCTTTGAGGGGCTTCGGCATCTTGGATCATCAGGTGCGCCGTCAAGCGGTCAATGCTGGCGCGTTCCTGCTCTTGGGCAAAGGCCGTGACCAGACTTTGCGCCATCACAGCACCGACGCCGTCAATATCCAAAAGCCGTTCCCAATCCGCGCCCGCCTGAGGGGCGGCCCCGTCCATCGCGGCGGTGAATTCGGCCCAACTGCCATAGGTGCGCGCCATCAAAGTGCTGGCCTGTTCGCCCACATGCCGAATACCAAGCGCAAACAGCACGCGCCCAAATTCGATATTACGTTTATCATCAATTGCTTGAAAGAGATTGGTTGCGCTTTTCTCGCCCCAGCCCTCGCGGTTTTTCAGCTGTTGAATGCCGCTGCCATAGCGATCCCTGAGCGTAAAAATATCCGCCGGTTCTGCAATCCAGCCATCGCGGTAAAACTGTTCGACCTGTTTGGCACCCAGACCCTCGATGTCAAACGCCGCACGGCTGACAAAATGTTTTAGCTTCTCCACGGCCTGCGCCGGGCAGATTAACCCCCCTGTGCAGCGACGAATGGCATCACCTTCATCGCGGATGGCCGCAGAGTGGCATTCAGGACAGGTTGTGGGGAAGGCGTAGGGTTTCGCGCCTTCAGGGCGTTTGGCCAAATCGACATCGGCCACTTTCGGGATTACATCACCTGCACGATACACCTGCACCCAGTCCCCTTCGCGGATGTCTTTACCGCCGCGAATTTCAGCGCCTTTGTTATCGCGCCCGGCGATGTAATCTTCGTTGTGCAATGTCGCATTCGAGACAACCACGCCGCCCACGGTGACAGGGGTCAGGCGCGCAACGGGTGACAAAGCACCGGTGCGCCCAACTTGAATTTGGATTTTCTCAAGCGTGGTCCAGGCCAACTCGGCGGGGAATTTATGCGCGATGGCCCAGCGGGGTGTGGTGGAGCGAAACCCAAGGCGCGCCTGCAGCGCCAGATCGTTGACTTTGTAGACAACACCGTCGATGTCATAGCCCAGAGTGGCGCGTGCCTGTTCGATCTGGGCATAGTTTTCCAGCAAGGCGCGTGGACCATCCGCCAGGGCGGTCAATGGGTTGGTTTGAAATCCAAGGGCGGCAAGCCGTTCGATGGCCCCCAATTGCGTATCGGCCAACGGGTCCGATAGGCTACCCCATGCATAGGCAAAGAATTTCAGGGGGCGAGATTTGGTGATCGTGGCATCCAATTGGCGCAGCGATCCGGCCGCAGCGTTGCGCGGATTGGCAAACAGCTTGTCAGACTTTTCAGTCTGCCGCGCGTTCAGCGCATCAAAATCAGGGTGGCTCATGTACACTTCGCCGCGAACCTCAAGCAGATCGGGCGCCCCGTTCAGGGATTGGGGAACATCCGCGATCGTGCGTGCATTTGCGGTAACGTTTTCGCCCAAAGCCCCATCACCGCGCGTGGCGGCCTGCACCAACTGACCATGCTCATAGCGCAGTGACAGGCTGAGGCCGTCGATCTTGGGTTCGGTCGTATATGCAAGCGGCACATCGGCATCAAGGCCAAGGTAGCGTCGAATGCGGTCATCAAAATCAGCGATATCTTCGGCGTCAAAGGCATTGGACAGTGACAGCATGCGCTGGCTGTGTGTGACTTTGGAAAAGCCATCGGCCGGGGCAGCGCCCACTTGTTCGCTGGGGCTGTCAGCACGTTTGAGATCGGGGAAACGGGTTTCGATATCCAGATTGCGCGCCTTGAGGGCATCATAGGCCGCATCAGACATATCTGGGGCATCGTCGCGGTGATATGCGGAATTGGCCGCTGTCATCGCCTGGGCGAGTTCGGCCAGTTCCGAGAGAGCTTGGTCAGGCGACAAATCGGCGACAGAAATATCGCCGAACTTTGTATCAGACGTTTGCTGTGCCATTTGCCACCCCCCGGTAAAAGTGAGGCTGCTTCAGCCCCTATCACGCAACAAAGTGATAGGGCGGCACTGCATCAAGGTCCAGAGTGGCGCGTTCAATTTGCCATTTGGTCCTGGCGGGTTTTTCAGGCGCCAATTGCCAGTGGGGCATCGGCATCCAATTCATCCGGGCTGGGATCACGCAGGACATATCCACGCCCCCAAACCGTTTCGATGTAATTGTCACCACCTGTGGCTTCGGACAGTTTCTTGCGCAGTTTGCAGATGAACACATCAATGATCTTCAACTCGGGCTCGTCCATGCCACCATAAAGATGGTTCAGGAACATTTCCTTGGTCAGCGTTGTTCCTTTGCGCAAGCTGAGCAGTTCGAGCATCTGATATTCCTTGCCGGTCAGATGCACCGTTTTATTGCCAACATCCACAGTTTTGGCATCCAGGTTCACATTGATCAGCCCGGTCCGAATGATGGATTGAGAATGACCTTTGGAGCGGCGGATAATGGCATGGATACGCGCTACCAATTCGTCGCGGTGGAACGGTTTGGTCAGATAATCATCTGCGCCAAAGCCAAATCCACGCAATTTGTTTTCGTTGTCATCAGAACCTGACAGGATCAGCACCGGTGTTTCCACCCGGGCCAGCCGCAGCTGACGCAATACATCATGGCCGTTCATATCCGGCAGGCCTAAATCCAGCAGGATCAGGTCGTAATCATAAAGCTTCGCAAGGTCGATGCCCTCTTCGCCCAGATCTGTTGTGTAAACATTCAGATTGGCGTGTGTCAGCATCAATTCGATGCTTTTCGACGTTGTGGGATCGTCTTCTACTAAAAGGACACGCATTAAAATTTCTCCGCTAAGTCGTTTGTCTGAATCCAACCTGATCTGAATTGGTTAACTACACGTTACTTTAAGAGAACATTCTGCGAATTCTACTCAAGGTTGTCTATACTTTTTTATAGTTGTGACCTTCAGTGCCTTCTCGCCATGCTCGCTAACCGCTTTTATCCATTCAGTAAATTCCTCTTTTGAGAGGGAATAACGCTCTAACGCTTCGGACTGTGTAAGCAGGCCATATAGTACACCGCGCACCACAGCCAGCTTGCGCGAGGCAACCCAACGCACGGTTGAGGGGGGCGGTAAATCGGCGCGGGTCATGGTTGTGCCATCCGGCAAGGTCACCGCGCGTGGTCCTTCGACTTTTTTCAGGTACATGAAACTGGCCCTTTTGAACTGCAGCCAAAATGCCCCCAGCAGGCTTAACGACGGGTGAAACACCAAGCCCGATCTGTTTCGCATTTTCATAAACCAGTTCGGATCGGGTAATATGGCTGAAAACAAGGTTCAAACCCGTGGCCAAAGCCCCTATATACCCGGCACGTTTACTATAGAAAGGCGCCCACAGATGTCGCTGGATCAACCGCTGAATTCTCTTGGCCTGCCCAAGCCCCCCGCCGAAACGCGTGTCGTTGTGGCGATGTCGGGCGGTGTGGACAGCTCGGTTGTGGCCGCACAGCTGGCCGAAGAAGGCTATGATGTGGTGGGCGTGACGCTCCAACTTTATGATCACGGTGCAGCGCTGGCCAAGAAAGGCGCGTGTTGCGCGGGCGTGGATATTCACGATGCCCGTCGCGTGGCCGAGGATATGGGCTTTCCGCATTATGTGCTGGATTACGAGAATATCTTTAAGGACGCGGTGATTGACGAATTTGCCGACAGCTATCTGGCGGGCGCCACCCCGGTGCCCTGTATCCGGTGCAACGAGCGTGTGAAATTCAAGGACCTGTTGGAAACCGCCAAGGATCTGGATGCCGATTGCATGGCCACCGGGCATTACATTCAGCGCAAGGATGGCCCACACGGGCCCGAACTGCACAGCGCCGAGGATGCCAACCGCGATCAATCTTATTTCCTGTTCTCAACCACCCCCGAACAGCTGGCGTTTTTGCGCTTTCCCCTTGGACATCTGCCCTCGAAGGATGCAACGCGTGCGCTGGCTGCCAAATACGGGCTGGTCGTGGCCGATAAACCCGACAGCCAGGACATCTGCTTTGTGCCAAATGGCAACTACGCCTCGGTGATCGAAAAACTGCGCCCCGGTGCGGCGGAACCCGGCGAGATTGTCGATGTGGATGGCCGCGTGCTGGGCACCCATGAGGGCGTGATCCACTATACAATCGGTCAGCGTCGCGGTCTGGGCATTGGCGGGCTGGCGGACCCCTTGTATGTGGTCAAACTGGACGTGGATGCCAAACAGGTCATCGTCGGCCCCAAAGAGCTGTTGACGACACGTGTCGTTCCAGTGCGCGAGATCAACTGGCTGGGTGACGCTGATTTTACATCACAAGACGCATGGCATGTTTCGGTCAAAGTCCGTTCAACCCGCCCCCCGCGCGAGGCGATCATCCGGCCCCTGTCAGCGACCGAGGCCGAGGTGGAACTGCTGACGCCCGAAGAAGGGGTGTCGCCCGGACAGGCGTGCGTGTTCTATGAAACCACAGGCAGCCGGATTTTGGGCGGCGGTTGGATCTGGCGCGGGCACTAAGTACCGCTGCGGCATTACACAGCCCCGTGCCCCAATTGACCGAGCACAGATTTCGCGGCACGCACGCCGGGTGGCTCGCCCCCTTGCCCCAACCGTTCCATCGTGACCTGCATCGCCTTTAGCTGATCGGCGTGATCGTCAATCATCTGCAGCACACCGGGGCCAATCCATTCGGGCTGACAGGTGTCACCATTATATTCGGGCACCGCGCGGGTGTCAGACACCAGATTGACCAAAGTTGCCGTATCGATTTTCAACATGCGTTTGACGATTGCACGCGTCAGCCAGTTGGCGTCATAGGCAATCACCATCGGTGTGCGTGCTGCAGCCAGCTCCAGTGAGACCGTACCAGAGGCGGCCAGAGCATAGTCTGCTGCATAAAATGCTGCCCGTTTTTCAGCGGCATAGGCATCGCTCTTCATGTGGCCTTGGGTCAATATTACCGGCTTGGCTGGCCAGCTTTCAACCGCCTCGCGCAGCACAGGTTCGGCCGCTTGGGTGGTTGGACAAACCAAGCGCAGATCAGGGTGCTGCGCCAACACCGGGTGCAGCGCCTCGCCAAACCGCGGGGCCAGCCGGGCCACCTCCGAGCGGCGCGATCCGGGAAGTACCAGCAAAATACGACTGTCTTGCACCCCATAAGTGGCCCTGAAAGCTGCCTGTTGATCAGCGGTTGGCACCGGCTCGGCCACCACCGGGTGACCAACAAAATCACAGCTCATCCCTGCAGCTTGCATATAGGGGGGCTCAAACGGCAAAAGCGCCAGCACATGATCAATGTGCCGCGCCATTTTCTTTGCCCGTCCCGCACGCCAGGCCCAAACCGATGGCGCCACGTAATGTACTGTTTTCACATCACTTTGCGCTTTGACCCGCTTGGCCACACGCAGGCAAAAATCAGGGCTGTCGATGGTGATCAACACATCTGGTTTCGCTTTAAGAATCGCCTCGGCCGTCTGGATCATACGGCGGCGCAAGGCAGGGTATTTGGGCAGAACCTCGGCCAGTCCCATCACGCTCAGTTCGTCCATAGGAAAAAGGCTGCTCAGGCCTTCGGCTTGCATCAAAGGTCCGCCAACGCCAAGATACTCAACATCTGCCAATGACGTGAGCCCGGCCATCAAAGCCGCGCCCAGTTTGTCGCCCGACGGCTCGCCTGCGACCAGAAAAACCCGCATCACGCGCCCCGCGCGGTCAGGAAAAGGCCCGCCTTTTCAATGGCCTGCAATGTCTTCTCGCGTTCAAGGATCATCACGCGTCCAGCCTCGACCACAATCCCGGCCAGCCCGGCGCGCGCCACAGCCGTCACCGTGTCAGGGCCGATCGCAGGCATATCAACGCGCAAATCCTGGCCCTGTTTAGAGGCTTTGGCAAAAACACCGCCTGTTTTGCCCGCGCGCGTGTCTGCCACAAAGTGCAGCAGCGCGTTGGTGCCCTGCACGGTCTCAATGCCCAGCACCTGACCGCCTGCCACAACACACCCCTGCCCCACATCCAGCGGCGCCAGCGCGGCCAGTATTGCAAAGCCACGCGCGCTGTCGTGCATATCGGCTTTGGTCGGGGTGCCAACGCGCAGACTGTCGGCAACGGTCAAATCGGGCAACAGCGTATGTGCGCCCAGAACGGCAAAGCCCTGATCCTCAAAAATTGAGATCACCAAGCGCAGCACACCATCATCTCCGCCCTGCATCGCTTTCATGATGCGCGGCACAAGTGTCAGTGTTTTCGCATCCATCTTCGCAGGGTTCAGCGCCGGACGGGCCAGATGCCCTGCAAACACGATCCGGTCCACACCTTGCGCCTTCAACGCTTTGAAAAGCCCGCCTAATTTCTCAATCTGATGTGCCTCGGCGCGATCGCCCAACAGGTGCGGAATGCCTTTGAGCGAAACACATGCCGCCTCGGGATAGGCCGCAGCCAGCATCACGGGCAACTGCCCACCGCAGGCCAATATGGCCAGCCGGCCGGACATGCTCAGCCTTTCTCCGGGGTCAGGAATGACCGATCACTGTTGCCGGTCACGAATTCCACGATCTGGCGCACATAAGCACTGTCAGTTTCTTCGCCCAGGCGGCGTGCGCGGTCTTGAAAGGCCCCTTCGCCTTGCGCCAACATCTGAAATGCGGCGCGCAGCGCCGTGATGTCTGATCGTGCCACGCCGCGCCGTTTCAGGCCCACCAGGTTCAGCCCGTCCAGTTCGCCGCGTGGCGCCTGCACCAAACCGTAGGGAATCACATCATTTGTCACCATCGTCACAGCGCCAATGATAGCGCCCTGCCCGATGCGCACCCATTGATGCACGCCCGAAAGACCGCCAATGATCACGTCATCCTCAAGCACGCAGTGGCCTGCCAACGCGGCGTTGTTGACGATGATCACACGGTTGCCGACGCGCGCGTCATGGGCCACATGACACCCGGCCATAAACAGACCGTCATCGCCCACAATCGTCACACCGCCGCCGCCTTCGGTGCCTGTGTTCATGGTCACATGTTCACGAATACGGTTGCGCGCCCCAATCTGAAGCCGGGTCTTTTCACCTTTGAATTTAAGATCTTGCGGCACTTCCCCAATGCAAGAGAACGGATAAATCACCGTGTCTTCGCCCACCGACGTCTGCCCGCTGATCACCACATGGGATTTAAGCTGAACGCCGTTCGCCAGCTGTACTTCGGGGCCGATATGGCAAAACGGGCCAATCTGCACGCCTTGTCCAATCTGCGCGCCGTCCTCGACAACGGCGCTGGGATGAATGGTTGTCGTGCTCATGTGGCGGCACTCAGGTCCATCATGGCGGTAAATTCCACTTCGGTGGCCATCTCGCCTTCAACTTCGGCCCGGCCCCCAAAGCGCCAGACCTTGCCGCCGGGCTTACCACGCAGGGTTTCAACGCGCATTTCCAGAACGTCGCCAGGGATGACCATGCGGCGGAATTTGCATTTGTCGATGGACATGAAATAGACCAGCATGTTTTTGTCTTCCATGCCAAGGGCGGTGCCCACCATCACGGCCGCTGTTTGCGCCATCGCCTCGACGATTGTGACGCCGGGCATGATCGGTTTGCCAGGGAAATGGCCCTGAAAATGCGGCTCGTTCATGGTGACATTCTTGATGCCACGGGCCGATTGATAGCCGTCAATATCAACCACCTTATCAACCAGCAAAAACGGATAGCGATGTGGGATAAGCCGTTGGATCAGATGGATATCTGCGGTTTTCAGCGTCTCGCTCATGGAATGTCCCTTTGGTTTGGTCTTTGCTTTTGCTTTGGTCGTGGTGACTGCGTTGTCTTATCAACCCACCCGTCAGCGGGCAAGATCACTCAACCGGGGCGGGCTGTGTTGTCTCTGGCTCGGGTGATGCGGGCGTGTCGGTGCTGCCTGACCCCACCTGAGGGCCCTGCCCGATGCGTTGGTCAATCCGGTCAATTGCGACACTGGTGATATCAATCACATCGGCGCGCAACAGCACGCTGCGGACATCCACGATCACCGCACCGCCTGCGTCCCGCATCAGCTCCACCAGTACCGGCTCGACTGTGCGCATGAAGATCACCGGCGCACGTTCGCGGCTTAGCTCTAGATCGCGCACAGCCCGGTCGCTGTCGCGGCGGATTTGCTGTACCTTGACGTCAAAGGCGTCAGCCAGTTCACGGAACTCTTCCGGGGTCTTTTCGCCGCGCATTTCGGTCAGGGATTTCTCCTCGGCCTCAAGTGCGACTTCCAATTCGCGGTTGCGGGTGATCAGCTGTTCGCGCTGCGCCAGGTAATCCTGATTCAGACGTTGGCCAAACTGGGTTTCCACGAACAACCGATCCGGATCCAGCACCAGCACATCGCTTTGCACCACGCCCACGTTTTGCGCAGAGGCGCCCATGGGCACCGCGGCCAATGCGGCCCAAAGGATCAGCCAGCCAAACCCCGGCAGACGCATCAGAATTGCGTTCTGACCGTCAGGTCAAACACCTGTTCGATATCGCCCGGCTCTTTCTTCAGCGCCTGGCTGAAGTTCATGCGCAGTGGGCCGAAGGGTGATTCCCAGAACACGGACACACCGACCACATGGCGGTCTTTGAACCCGGTCGAGGCCACAGGGCCAACAGCGTTCGAGCTGTCCACGCCCCAGATTGCACCGATATCGTAGAAGGCACCGCCTGAGATGCCGTATTCCTCGGGCAGGCCCAGCGGGAATTCCGCCTCAAACTTGAGCGCTGCATAGAAATCACCGCCCAGATGCTCCGTGCCTTCGGTCGGACCGATACCATTGGGTTCAAAGCCACGAATGATCTGATCACGGAAGCGATCAATCGCGCGGCTTTCCTGACCTCCAAAGAAATTCAGCGCCCCGCCTTCAAGTGTGGCGCGCAGGGTCACTTCCTCGCTCAGAACTTTGGTCTGACCGATGATACGACCGGTGGTTTTTACAAACTCCTGATCGCCACCCAGCCCGGCAAACTCTTGTCCAAAGGACAACAGCACACCCCGGTTCGGGTCCAGACCCGTGCGGCGGGTGTCGAAGGTATAATTATAGCCAATCCCGCTGGAGAAGAGCCCACCTTGCGCGGCCTCATTGGCCAAGATACCCGAGGGTTCAATCGCAGGGGTGGTTGTTGGATCATCGCGGAAGGCACCAAAGTAGTTGTCCATTTCGCCGTAAGTGGCGCTGTAGAACAAGGCCAGGCGTCCGTTTTCGCTAACCGGGAAGGTCAGGCCAGGACGGAACACACCGGTGATCGAATCGTAGACGTCATTGGTGTCGCCTGCGGTTTCGGTTAACGCCGAGACAAAGCTGAACTCAACATCGCGGCCCAGGAAAGCGGGTTCTGCAAACGACAGCGAATACTGCGCGTTGTTCGCCGAGGCCGTCACATTGGCCGACAATATCTGACCACGCCCAAGGAAGTTACGCTCTGAGAAACCTGCGGTGGCACCGATGCCCGAGTTGGTCGAATAGCTGACCCCAAAGCTGAGCGTGCCGGTGGTGGTTTCTTCGACATCCACATCGACAACCACCTGATCCGGGCGCGAGCCTTCGCGGGCGTCCACAGATGAATTGGAGAAGTAGTTCAGAACCTTGATGCGCTCCGCCGCTTCGCGAATACGGCGTGGATTAAAGGGATCGCCTTCGACCAGATCAAACTGACGGCGGATCACGCGGTCCAGCGTGGTTGTGTTGCCTTCAATGTCGATCCGTTCAACAAAGACGCGGGGGCCTTTGGTCAGGACAAATTCAACATCAAGTGTCAGGTCACGGTCATTGCGGGTGATGCGTGGTTCCACCCGCAGGAAATCGAGGCCCTGTTTCACGGCCAGACGTTCCATGCGCGCAATCGAGTTTTCAACCAAGGTGGGGGAATACACCACGCCCGGTCTGATGCGCAGCACGGCCTGATAGTCATCGGCCTCGGCACCTTCCATATCGGATACGGTGGTGATTTCGCCGAATTTGAATTGCTGACCTTCCTGAATGTTGAAGGTCACGAAATAGGCGTCGCGTTCACGCGCCAGCTCGGCGTTTGTGCCGGTGACGCGGAAGTCGATATAACCGCGGGCCTGGTAGAAATCCGTCAGCAGTTGCTTGTCGAACTCAACCCTGTCTTCCACGAATGTGTCACGGCCGATCAACGCGCGCAGGATGCCTGCTTGCTTGCTGTCGATGGCACGGCGCAGGCGGCGGTCTGAATAGTTGCGGTTGCCGACAAAGCCAATACGGTTCACCTCGGTCAGGCGACCCTCAAAGATTTCGAACACCAGATCAACACGGTTGTCGCTGCGCCGGATGATACGCGGGGTCACACGAGCCGATACGCGGCCGTTTTGCTCGTAGGCTTCGGTGATCACGGCGGCGTCGCGTTCGGCCTTTGTGGGGCTGAACACCTGACGTGATGTGCTTTCAATAAAGCCTGCAAGGTCTTCGTCTTTCAGGCGTTTGTTACCCTCAAACGCGACCTTGTTGATGGTTGGATATTCCGTCACGCGGATCACAAGGCGGCCGCCTTGGGGCTCAATCGCGACCTCTTCAAAAAGACCACTGCCCAAGATGCGCTGATACGCCTGGTTCAGGTCATCCGCAGACACTGTCGCACCACGTGCGATTCCGGCGTAGCTGAGGATCGTTCCGGCCTCAACCCGCTGGTTGCCTTCGATCGAGACCGAATTGAACCGATAATTCTGCGCCTCGGCCCCCTGAGGGACGCTTAGGCAAATGATTGTAAAGATTGCAAAAAGAAATGATTGTAGCGCTCCAAAGGTTGAACCTACATTCATTCCTGTACCCCTGCGCGATGGTCTTGTTTTATACATGCTCCGAACCCAGTCAGACACCCCATTAAGGAAAGTCAGTAACGGGTCTGTACGGGGTTGTCAAAACGGCAATGAGGCCTTGTCAGGAAGTGGCGCGTGCACGCCACAATCTGGTCAGTCCAGGGTTACAGGATAGACCCCAGAAATGCGCCCGAAAGCAATGCGACCGCAATGGTCACAAGGTACAGCAACCGGTCCCAGTTCAGGTTAAACAGCAGGTGAAGTCCGCGATATCCGCTTACAATCTGTTGCATGGCACTTTCTCTTGTTACGTTTTTGCGTTTCGATTGCCGTGAATATGCGGGCTGAATGTGTCAGAACCCGGCTTTCAAATATGGCAACTTCAAGGCATTTGGCCGTTTTCACCCGTTTTCAGGCGAAAACCCCCATTATCTGGACTTAGGGACAGAACAGATCATTGGTGATCGCAAAGACCATCAACGACAGCACCAGCGTCAGCCCGACCGCCATCAGCACACGCAGTGCCTTGTCAGACGGAGGTTTCCTGAACACGGCCTCGTATCCGTAAAACACCAGATGCCCCCCATCCAGAATGGGAATGGGCAGCAGGTTCAAAAGACCAACCGCCGCAGACAGCACAGCAATGAACCAAATAAAGCTGCTGACGCCCTGACTGGCCATCGCACCTGATACCTGGGCAATGCCGATGGGCCCGGACATGTTACAGCTGCTGATCGCGCCGGTGATCATGTGATACAGCCCCGACAAAGAACTGGTGACCACGCTGTAGGTCTGGCTGACCCCGCCTTGCACCGCTTCAAGCGGGCCAAGGCGTCTGGTTTCTGCGTCAAACGCAAAGCCGCTGCCGATGCCGATACGCCAGTTGGTTTCAAACCCGCCCTCTTCTTGGGGTTCATCCATACGTTTAGGGGTCAGCGACACCTCAAGCCTTTCGCCTTCGCGCCAGATATCCACCTTCAATGTGCGCCCGTCCGAGCCTTCGACGATATCCACCAGCTGCGAGAACGAATAGATCGGCGCATCATCCACCGCTTTGATCACATCCCCCAGACGCATATCAGCTGCATACGCGGCCGATCGTGGCGCCAGAACGTTGACCCGTGCAGGCCAGGGGTGCGGGCCCTGCACGACTTGCTCGTCACCATTTCGAACAACTTTATAGTCCAGCAAAGGCGCATCCGGCACCTGATCCGAGAACGCCTCGAACGCGTCACGGTCATCAAAGGACGGCAGTTCCAGATCCGATATCGCATTGACCTGATCACCCGGCTGCAGGGTAACCCCTTCAACCGGCAATGGGTTCAGCGATTTGACCACCATAGGTTCAATCGCCTTGCCGTCAGACATCATGACCGCGCCAAAGACCAGAACAGACAGGATAAAGTTAAACACCGGGCCTGCCGCAACAGTGGCCGTGCGCGCCCACAACGGGGCGCCTTGCATGGTCTGGCGGCGTTCCTCGGGGGACAGATCGCTGACTGTGTTTTCAGTATTGGCACTGGCGGCGTTGGCATCCCCTTTGAATTTCACATATCCGCCAAAAGGCAGCAGCGCGAATTGCCAGCGTGTGCCATGTTTATCAACCCGGCTGAACAGCACAGGCCCAAACCCCAGTGAAAACACATCTGCCTTGATGCCGGTCCAGCGGCCCACAATATAGTGGCCGTATTCATGCACAGCCACGATAACCGACAGCGCCAGAATAAAGGCGGCGATGGTGTAAAACAGGCTTCCAAATTGCGGCAAAAGGCCAATGACGTCCACGATGTTATCCTAACTGTTAAGCCCTGCGACCACGCCATCGGCGCGCTGCCTTGAGAGATGGTCCACATGCAGCACCTGATCAAGGGTAATCTCGGCATCAATAAGGCTATTGTCGGCTGATATCTGGCTCAGTACCTCTTCGATGACGCGTGCCATATCGGTAAACCCTAGACGCCCGGCAATGAAATGATCCAGGCAGCGTTCCTTGGCGGCGTTGAAAACGGCCCCGCTGAGACCCCGCCGCTCCATCACGTCATAGGCCAGTCGCAATGCCGGGTAGCGTTGCAGGTCTGGCGCCACAAAGCTGAGCTGCGCCAGTTTGGCAAAGTCCAGCTGCTCCAGCGGCAAAGCCTCGCGTTGCGGCCAGTTCAGCGCATAGCCAATGGCGTGACGCATGTCATGCGGGCCGATATGAGCCAGAAACCCACCGTCGCAATAGCCCACCATGGCGTGCACGATGCTTTCGGGATGCACCAGCACTTCGATCTGCTTTGGGGTGAAGCCAAAGAATTCGCGTGCCTCGATCACCTCGAGTGCTTTGTTGAACATGGATGCAGAATCAATCGTGATCCGCTGGCCCATGTCCCAGTTTGGATGCGCGCTGGCCTGATCCAGCGTGGCCCTGGCCAGCTTTTCAATCGGCCAATCGCGGAACGCCCCACCCGATGCGGTGATCACCACCCGCGACACCGCCGCTGTGTCTTCGCCGACAAGGGCCTGAAATATCGCAGAATGTTCACTATCAACCGGCAGAATACGCGCATGGTTTTGCCGCGCGGTCTGCATCAGCAAAGGCCCTGCAGTGACCAGCGATTCTTTGTTGGCCAGGGCCAATGTCGTGCCTTGCTTGAGGGCTTCAAAACTGGGCGGCAGGCCCGCGACACCCACGATGGCCGACATGATCCACTGGGCCGGCCGTGCGGCGGCCTCGGTGATGGCGGTCGCGCCTGCGGCAACCTCGATACCTGTACCGGCAAGCGCTGCGCGCAGATCATCCGCCAGTTCATCAAAGGCGGTGACCGCCAGCTCGGCCTGAAATTCGACGGCGTCTTGCGCCAGTTGCGCAATGTTGCGCCCCCCTGTCAGGGCCACCACCTGAAACCGCTTGGGGGCGCGACGGATCAAATCCAGAGTATTTTGTCCGATCGATCCGGTGGCGCCCAGAATAGTGACCCGCTTCATGATGCCCCCATGGCCGCACCCATCAGCCAGAACGGAATCATAAAGACCGACGCCCCCAGCATGGCATCAAAGCGGTCAAACACGCCGCCATGACCGGGGATCAGGTTTGAGCTGTCTTTGATACCCTTGCGGCGTTTGGCAGCACTTTGGGCAATGTCCCCCATCTGCCCGGCAAAGGACACCGCCACCGACAGCGGGATCAAAATCCAGCCCGCCTGCGTCATCCCCCCCGAAAAGATCAGCCCGACAATCGCCGCCGCGCCCCAGCCGGCAATCGTGCCTGACCATGTTTTCTTGGGGCTGATGCGCGGCCAGAACTTGGGCCCGCCCAACATCCGGCCAGCAAAGTACCCGGCCACATCGGTGGCAACCACAACAGTCACCAGCCACAACGCCCATCCCAAACCATCCAGCAAACGCAGCTCCAGAAAGGCGTAACAACCGACCATGATCCACAGAATGTATATGCCAAACAGTATCTTGTCTGATTTCACCTGGCCCACGGCGACAATGATCAGTGCTGCGAACATCGGAAGAATTGCAGCATGGGTCGTGAAATTTGCAGGCAGATAGTCCGCCAGCATCAACGCCCCCGCCGCCAAAACACCCAGCGCCACCGGATAGGTCGCGCCGAACATGCGTGCCAACTCCCACATGATCAGGCCACACACGACAAGGATCATTATTTTAAAGGGAATGCCGCCCAAATACAGATCAAGTGCGCCGATGATGATCAAAATCACCCCCGACAAGACGCGCGGAGCCAGATCCGCCCATTGCGACGCCGTGCTCATGCAGGCACAGCCCCAAAGCGGCGGTCACGCGTGCCATAATGGGACAACAGATCGGTGAACTTCTGAGCCGTGAAATCCGGCCAGAGCGTATCGATGAATTCATATTCCGCATAGGCCGATTGCCACAGCAGAAAGTTGGAAATCCGCGCCTCTCCGCTTGTACGAATGACAAGGTCGGGATCGGGCAAAACGCAAGTATCCAAGTAACTTGTCAGCGTTTCTTCATCTACATTTTCGGGGTTCAATCGGCCCGCAGCCACGTCTTGCGCCAACCGTTTGGTGGCGCGTGATACCTCATCGCGGCCACCGTAATTCAAAGCAATCGTCAGGTTCGTACCGGTGCAGGCAGAGGTCATCGCTTCGGCTTCATCCATCAGACCGCGCAGCTTTTTGTCCAACCGCGGGCGATCCCCGATAAACCGGACCCGTACGTTTTCACGCACGAATTCCTGCATTTCCTTCATGATATAGCGCCGAAACAGGCTCATCAGACCAGCGACTTCGGTTTGGGTCCGTTTCCAGTTTTCGGTCGAGAAGGCAAAGATCGTCAGGTAATCAACGCCCAGCCCCGGGCAGGCGCTGACAATTTCGCGCACGCGACGGGCCCCGGCATGGTGACCAAACAATCGCGGTCGACCCCGGCTTTGGGCCCAACGGCCGTTGCCATCCATGATGATCGCAACATGGCCCGGCCCGCCCTGTTCAGACGGCGTATCTTCGGCTTTGGGCATCAGACCTGCATGATCTCGGCTTGTTTGACCTCAAGCGCTTCGTCGACAGACGCGATAAAGCGGTTGGTGATGTCCTGCACTTCGGTTTCCCAGAATTTCTGGTCATCCTCAGACAGGCTGTCGGCCTTGGCTTTCTTGATCTGATCCATGCCGTCGCGCCGCACATTGCGGATCGCCACGCGGGCACTTTCGGCGTATTGCCCGGCCACTTTGGTCAGATCGCGGCGGCGCTCTTCGTTCAGCTCGGGGATGGGCAGCATGATAATCGTGCCATTCAACTGAGGATTGATGCCTAACCCACTTTCGCGGATCGCTTTTTCAACTTTGCCCACAAGGCCCTTGTCCCAGACATTCACCGTGACCATGCGTGGTTCGGGCACATTGACCGTGCCCACCTGGTTGATCGGTGTTTGGGCGCCGTAGGCATCCACCATCACCGGCTCCAGCATGGATGCACTGGCGCGCCCTGTCCGCAGCGATGAAAATTCGGTTTTGAGCGACGCCATCGCGCCATCCATACGGCGCTCCAGGTCATCGGTATCGAGCATGAAATCGTCGGACATTATTATTCTCGTTGGTTCTTGGCACTGTTACAGTTCTATAGCCGTTTATCTGCATCAATGTATAGGCCAGTTGCACCAAATCCCCCCCACAAGCGGGCGGATGCAGCTCTCTGGGCATCTGACATTGGTCGCCGTGATCGCCGCGCACCGTGCACGCTTTGATCGATGCCACACCGGCACCCCGCGCGTGATAAGATAATTTTCACCTAAATCGGCGATGCCTAAGCACGGATGTATCAGAGCGGTTGCAGCCGTGCCCGTCGCCACAATGAACTTTTTGTATCTGGGGATATTCGCCGATGTTGACCCAGACGAAACAAATTCAAATTCCCAAAACGCGGCGGATGTACACGGCGTGATTGGCGCAGATTTTGGCCCCCGAAGGGGCAGCAGCCCAGGCCAGCGCCCCTGCCAGGTTTTGCCCAAGTCCTAAATTGCAGAACCGCCTTGTGACGCGGATGCGCAGCAATCGTCGCTACGTGCTGGAACCAGTTGAGCTGTTTGAGCGCCAGGTGCTGCGGGCTTAGCCCTGCACCATCGTAAAGGTGCCACTGCCATCCAGGATCGAGCGGAAACCGCCCGGTTCATCCAATGAAAACACGATGATCGGCAGGTTGTTGTCACGCGCAAGTGCGATCGCACTGGCATCCATCACCCCCAGACGCTTGGCCAACACATCGTCATAGCTGACCGTGTCATAGCGCGTGGCGTCATCGTGTTTGGCCGGGTCTTTGTCATAAACGCCGTCCACTTTGGTGCCTTTGAAAATGGCCTGACAATTCATTTCCGAAGCCCGCAACGTGGCGGCCGTATCGGTGGTGAAGTACGGGTTTCCCGTGCCTGCCGCAAAGATGCAAACGCGCTTTTTCTCAAGGTGGCGCACGGCGCGGCGACGAATGTAAGGCTCGGCCACTTCATCCATGCGAATGGCGGTGATCACCCGGCAATAGACGCCAACCCCCTCCAGGGCTGATTGCATCGCAAGCGCATTCATCACCGTGGCCAGCATGCCCATGTAATCGGCGGTGGTGCGTTCCATCCCCTGTGCGCTGCCTTGCAGCCCGCGAAAGATGTTGCCGCCGCCGATAACCATGCAAATCTCGGCGCCGGTGTCATGCACCGACTTCACCTCTTGGGCGATGCGTTCCACGGTGGGCGGGTGCAGCCCATACCCCTGATCCCCCATCAGCGCCTCGCCCGAAATTTTCAACATTACGCGGTCGTAACTGGTACCGGGGGCGTCGGACATGAGGGGACCTTTCGGGAGTTGATCAGGAATTTCGCGCAAAATGTCGCAAATCGGGACAGGGTTCAATCCAATAGTCTGGTGCGGTGAAGAATTTGCGTAAAATCGCCTCGTCTTTTGCCCGAAACTTGCCTAAGCCCTGCCCTATGGACAGGCTGATCTCTCAGATTGACGCGGCAAAGCCAGTGCTGATTGCAGGGCCCACGGCCAGTGGTAAATCCGAACTGGCGGTGCGCATCGCCGAGGCTCAGGGCGGCGTGGTGGTCAATGCCGATGCCATTCAGGTGTATGACAATTGGCGCGTGCTGACTGCGCGGCCCAGTGTCGCCGATGAAGCCCGCGCGCCGCATCGCCTTTTTGGCCATATCGCCCGCACTCAGGAGTATTCCGTGGGCCATTGGCTGCGCGAGGTGGCCCAAGTGCAGCAAACCGGCGCACGGCTGATCATCGTAGGCGGGACGGGCCTGTATCTGACTGCGCTGACCGAAGGCTTGGCCGACATCCCCGCCACCCCGCCAGAGCTGCGTGTCAAGGCAGATGCGCGGCGTGCGGCCGGGCAACTGGCGGATATGCTGGATGATCTGGATGCCGCCACACGCGCCCGGATCGACACACAAAACCCGATGCGTGTGCAGCGCGCCTGGGAGGTGCAGCATGCAACCGGGCGCGGACTGGCCGACTGGCAAGACACCACACCGCCGCCTCAGATGCCGCTTGGGGCGGTCACACCTTTGGTGCTGGAGGCCGACAAAGCCTGGCTGACCCCGCGTATTGCCCAAAGGTTTGACCGGATGATGGACATGGGCGCACTGGACGAGGCCCGCGCCAATCTGGCAAACTGGGATCCTGCCTTGCCCGCCTCCAAGGCCATCGGCGCGCCGGAATTGATCGCCTATCTGCGCGATGAGATCACCAAAGACGCCGCGCGCGAGGCCGCTACCATCGCCACGCGGCAGTTTGCCAAACGCCAACGCACATGGTTTCGGGCGCGCATGAAACACTGGCAGCAGGTTCCTGCCGACACCCTGTGACAGAATTGGCGGGCGCACGCCATTTTATACAATCATGATAATTTTGTCTGGAATTGCACAGATAACCTGCCATATATCGTTAAAACACGATAATACTAAGGTTTGAGGCGACAGCATTTGGCGCATTCCCCCACGATCTCGACCATTGCCGCCTGGGCCGATGGACGCAACTGGACGCTTGAGCTGCAACACAGCCGTGCGTGTCACGCGCTGATCTGGCTTACACGTGGACAGACCCGTGCCGTGATCGAAGGTCAGCGGCGCGGCATCGGCGTACACAACGTGCTGGTTATCCCTGCCCACACTATGTTTGCCCTACAGATGAGCAAGCAAAGCTTTGGCATGGTGTGCCAGATCCCTGCGGGCGAACGATTGATGATGCCCGATACACCGGTGTTGCTGAGCATTCAGGATGTGCGCAATCAGGCCGAGCTGACCAGCCTAATGGATGCGATGCAACGCGAACAAACCTCGGATCTCGCCTTTGCTGATGAAGCAATTTTTGCCCATGGTGAATTGCTGACCGTCTGGTTGCGCCGCGCCATGATCCGCCACCCTGCCAAACCCACGCGCGAAACCGCCACGCAACGGTTGGTGCGGGCCTTTTCGGCCTTGGTGGAACGCGATTATCGCAGCGGGCGCGTGATGGCCGATTATGCCAGCACCCTGGGTGTGACGCCCACGCATTTGTCGCGGGTGTGCAAACAGACTTCGGGGCTGACGGCGGCAGATATCCTGACCGAACGCGTGCTGCATGCCGCGCGCACCGCGCTTGAGGACACAGCCCAGCCCATCACCCAGATCGCAGCCACGCTTGGCTTTAATTCCGGTGCTTATTTCTCGCGGTTTGTGCAACATCACACCGGCGCCACGCCGTCGGCTTTGCGTAAAGCAGTCGGGTCAGCGGATATCTAAAAGTTGATCGCATTTCGCACCCTCTGGGGCTGGTTGTTTGTGCGCCTTGGGGCTAAGACATCACATATGGTCCTGTCAGGCCCGCGTGACACTGGCGCGCATGTCCAGTGCTTTTGTTAATTTGAACCGAGCCGTTGCCATGACCTCTTTGCCCCAATCGCATTTACACCCCTTTGCCCGCACCGCTTTGGATGATCTGAACGCAGGCAGGCTGAACCGCCGTGCCTTTCTCAGCAGAGTGACGGCACTGGGTGTCACGGCTGCCACTGCAGGCAGTCTGGCCGGGCGTCCCGCGCAGGCACAATCGGCTGGCACGATCCAGACCGGTGGCACATTGCGCATTCAGCAAAACGTCAAAGCGCTCAGTGATCCACGCCGCTACGAGTGGAGTGAACAGGGTAATATGACCCGTGGTTTTCTGGAGTATCTGGTTGAATATCAATCGGATGGCTCGTTCACCGGCATGTTGTTGCAAGGCTGGAGCGTGAACGAAGACGCCACCGAATACACCCTGACCCTGCGCCCGAATGTACGCTGGAACAATGGCGATGCGTTTGGCGCACACGATGTGCTGTTCAATCTGGAACGCTGGTGTGATGGCCGCGCCGAAGGCAATTCGATGGCCACACGCCTCAGCCCGCTGATGGACCCGGACACCCAAAGCCTCAGATCGGATGCTGCCGAGATCGTCAATGATACCACCTTGCGGCTGCGCCTGTCGCGCCCTGATATCAGCCTGATCGCCAACCTGTCGGATTACCCGGCGGCGGTGATGCATCCCAGCTATGACGGATCAGACCCGGTGGTCTTTGGCATTGGCACCGGCCCGTTTCGCCCTGTCTCGTTTGAGGCCGGCGTGTCGTGCGTATTAGAGCGTGCAACGGATCACACCTGGTGGGGCACTGACGTATTGGGCGGGCCTTACCTGGACCGGATTGAGATGCTGGACTACGGCACCAACCCATCCGTGTGGCTGGAGGCCGCGCAAAACGACGAGATCGACATGGTCTATGAAACCATCGGCAATTTCGTCGATGTGTTTTCCGACAAAGGCTGGGATCAATCCGCAATCAACACGGCCGCCACTTTGGTGATCCGGCTGAACCAAAGCACCGAAATTGACGGGCGAACACCTTATGCCGATGTGAATGTGCGCCGCGCGCTGGCCCAGATTGTCGACAATGAGATTTGTCTGGAACTGGGGTATTTCGGGCAAGGCGTGGTGGCGCGCAATGATCATGTCAGCCCAATCCACCCGGCCTATGCTGACATCCCCGCCCCCGAGGTGGATGTGGCTGGTGGTAAGGCCCTGCTGCAAGAGGCAGGGATGGCAGAGTTCACCTTCGAGCTGGTGACAATTGACGACGAATGGCAGGCCCGCACCGGTGATGCCGTGGCCGCGATGATGCGTGATGCCGGGTTGAATGTGAACCGGCGTGTCGAATCAGGGCCGACGTTTTGGCCGAACTGGCGGGGTTATCCGTTCTCGGCGACATTGTGGAACCACCGGCCTTTGGCGGTGCAGCTGTTGTCGCTGGCGTATCGCTCTGATGCGACGTGGAATGAAACGGGCTATGCCAACCCTGATTTTGATGCGCTGCTGGATCAGGCCATGGCCATCCCCGACGCCGAAACCCGTCGGCCGGTGATGCAGCAGATTCAGCAAATGCTGCGCGATGACGGGGTGATGATCCAACCCTACTGGCGCCAGCTGGTGCGCCATCACAACGGCAATCTGATCGGCGCCGAGATGCACCCATCGCATGAAATTCACCTGCACAAGATCGGGTTTTCCGCCTGACGCGGCACAGGGCTGCCTGCCTTAGCTGCCCCAGATCACCTTGACGTAGTTTCGGGTCTCTTTGAACGGAGGAACACCGCCATATTTCAGCACGGCCCCCGGCCCTGCGTTATAGGCGGCCAAGGCCAGTCTCCAGGATTTGAAGGTGCGGTATTGCTGCGACAGATAGCGCGCGCCACCGTCCAGGTTTTCATAAGGATCATAAGCGTTTACACGCAGCAGCTGCGCTGTACCCGGCATCAGCTGGGCTAGGCCAATCGCCCCGGCATGGGACCGCGCATGGGGCTTCCAGCCGCTTTCTTGTTGTACCAATCGCAGGAACAGATCCTCGGGCACGCCGTAGCGCCGCGCGGCGTCGCGGGCCATATTCACATACTGACCTTTGTAGCGGCCGGTATAGCGCTTGTTGAAACTGCCTTCAGAGTTGCCCCATTTGGTGGGTGTGTTAACCTTCTTGGGCTGCAAACGCACCGAGCTTTTGTATTGCTGGCTGGCCCGACTATCGAGCACCTTGGTTTGCGATTTGAACACCTTGTTGCGGCTTTTCGATGAGAAAATATCCGCATGCGCCATGCCTGGCAGGATCAAACCCAAAGACACGACCGCCGCCGTTACTCGTTTCATTCCGGTACCCTGACCCCAAACCCAGTTTCACGAAATATAACCAAATCGGGCGTGTTTTCCAGCACCAACTACCATATCGGCGCGTTTATGCGCGTTTTCTTTAAACTATAACTGATAATTTTACCTTTCCTTCACCGCTCTGGGGTGGTGTAACCGGGAAAGCGTAAAGAAAAGTGAATCACCCACGAGGAGGGCACGATGGCCGGTTCCGTAAACAAGGTAATTCTGATCGGCAATCTGGGCCGTGATCCCGAGGTACGCACCTTCCAGAATGGTGGCAAAGTGTGCAACCTGCGCATTGCGACATCGGAGAATTGGAAAGACCGCAACACAGGCGAACGGCGCGAACGTACCGAATGGCATCAGGTCGCGATCTTCAACGAAAACCTCGCCCGTCTGGCCGAGCAATATTTACGCAAAGGCTCCAAGGTGTACATCGAAGGGCAGCTGGAAACCCGCAAATGGCAGGATCAGTCCGGCGCGGATCGCTACTCAACCGAAGTGGTGTTGCGCCCCTATGCAGGTGAGATGACGTTCCTCGACACCCGTGACAGCAGCGGTGGCGGTGGCTCCTACGGTGGTGGCGGCGGTCAATCAGGCGGCTACGACGAGCGTGACATGGGCTCTCAAGGTGGCCAGAGCCAGCAATCCAGCCCCCCCCGCGACATGGACGATGAAATCCCGTTCTGACGCACCCCCACTGCACCACGATCAAGCCGCCCTCCGAGGCGGCTTTTTCATGGCGGACCCAGGCACCTTAACACTGTCTTAGGACACACCAGCGATACCCTTGGTGATGCGTGATCCCGTCTTGCCCTCTGATCTGGCCCATATGGCCATGCAGCAACATCCCAACTACGCCAGCACCATTGAAACACTGGGCGGCAAGGTGCAGCACCTTACCTGTCACGACGGTGCAAAACCGCTGGGGCACGTGCAAATTCTGCGACGCAAACTGGGGCCGCTGCAAGTTGCCTGGGTGCCGCGTGGCCCCGTCTGGACGCCTGACATCAGCCCTTCGGACAAACGTGAAATGTGGGCACAGATGCGCCAAACCCTGCCCCGGCGCAGCCTGCATCTGGTCACCCCAAACAGCCAGGCCGACGCGGATCTGCTGCACACCATGTCTTACCGTCAAATCGCACGCGGCCAAAGCTTTGCAAGTCTGGATTTGACCAGCCCCAAAACCGCACGGCTGGCCGCTCAACACGGGAAATGGCGCAACCGGTTGCGCCATGCCCAGAACGCTGATCTGCGCATCGAAAGCCGCGCCTTTCATCCCCTGCAAGACACACATCTTTTACAGCTGGAACGCAAACAACGCCGCACCCGCGGTTACCGCGCGCTGCCAATGGCGTTCACACAGGCCTGGGCCACCACAAACCCGCGCGCGACACGTCTGTTTGTCGCCTCTCAAGGCCACGACATGGTCGGCTTTGTGCTTATCCTGGTCCATGCCCCCAGCGCCAGCTATCACATCGGCTGGAGCAACGCCGCCGGGCGCAAGGCATCATGCCACAATCTGTTGTTGTGGCGTGCCGCAAATTGGGTGGCAGACCAGGGCGTTGAAACCCTGGAACTGGGGCTGGTGGACCCGGCAGAGGCCCCCGGCCTCACCCGCTTTAAATTGGGGATGGGCGCGCAACTGCATCACACTGGCCCCACAATGATCGCCCTGCCCCGGCTGCATTTGCCCAAACTCTGGCCGCGCGCCGCCTGACATAACGCGTCATGCATGATTGCCTCTGGCCTTTTGGGAATAGGGCGTATAGGGCGCGTGCAGGCAGTCAAGGAAGAGAAAAATGGACCTGCGCAACATTGCGATCATCGCCCACGTCGACCACGGCAAAACCACCCTTGTGGATGAGTTGCTGAAACAATCCGGTGCGTTCCGTGAAAACCAATCAGTGGACGAACGTGCGATGGACAGCAATGACCTTGAGCGCGAGCGTGGCATCACCATTTTCGCCAAACCCACATCGGTGGAATGGAAGGGCCAGCGCATCAATATCGTCGACACACCCGGCCACGCTGATTTCGGTGGCGAGGTCGAGCGGATCTTGTCCATGGTCGACGGTGTTGTGTTGCTGGTCGATGCGGCCGAAGGGCCGATGCCGCAAACCAAATTCGTGACGTCCAAGGCACTGGCATTGGGCCTGCGCCCAATCGTGGTGCTGAACAAGGTCGACAAACCCGACGCCGAACCTGACCGCGCGCTGGACGAATGCTTTGATCTGTTTGCCAACCTTGACGCCACTGACGATCAGCTGGATTTCCCACATATGTATGCCTCGGGTCGTTCCGGCTGGGCAGATCACGAACTTGATGGCCCGCGCAAAGACCTTTCGGCATTGTTTGACCTGATCGTCAACCACGTCCCCGCCCCGAGGCAGCTTGCCAGAGCTGATGAGGATTTCCGCATGCTGGCCACCACCTTGGGATCGGACCCGTTTGTAGGTCGATTGCTGACCGGCCGCGTTGAATCCGGTAAATTGAAAGTCGGTGCCACCGTGCAGGCCCTGTCCCGCGTGGGTCAGAAGATTGAACAATTCCGTGTCACCCGCATTCAGGCCTTCCGTGGCCTGTCGACCGCTGACATCGACGAGGCTCAGGCCGGCGACATCGTCAGCCTTGCCGGTATGAGCAAAGCCACTGTGGCCGACACGATCTGCGCCTTGGCTGTTGAGGATCCACTCGAAGCGCAACCGATTGATCCGCCTACGATTACGGTCACCTTTGGCATCAATGACAGCCCCCTTGCCGGGCGGGACGGCAAAAAGGTGCAAAGTCGTGTTATTCGCGAGCGTTTGCTGAAAGAAGCCGAGTCCAACGTTGCGATTCGTGTGACCGACACACCGGGTGGTGACGCGTTTGAAGTCGCAGGACGTGGCGAATTGCAGATGGGCGTGTTGATCGAAAACATGCGTCGCGAAGGGTTTGAGCTGAGCATTTCGCGCCCGCAGGTTCTGATGCGCGAAGACGAAAACGGCACCCGTGTTGAACCCATCGAAGAGGTGACAATCGACGTCGATGACGACTATTCCGGCGCTGTGATCGAAAAAATCACCGGCACCCGTAAGGGTGAACTGGCCGAGATGCGCCCCGCCGGTGTGGGTAAAACCCGCATCATCGCGCATGTCCCCTCGCGCGGGCTGATCGGCTATCACGGCGAGTTCCTGACTGACACACGCGGCACTGGCGTGCTGAACCGCGTATTTCACGGCTGGGCCCCGCACAAAGGATCCATCCCCGGACGTCGCGCCGGTGTGCTGATTTCAATGGAAAACGGCGATGCCGTAGCCTTCGCCCTTTGGAACCTAGAAGATCGCGGCAAAATGTTCATCACGCCGCAGGAGAAGGTGTATACCGGCATGATCATCGGCGAACACAGCCGCGAGAACGATCTTGAGGTAAACCCGCTGAAGGGTAAGAAACTGACCAACGTGCGTGCCTCGGGCACCGACGAAGCGGTGCGCCTGACACCCCCTGTCATCATGAGCCTTGAGCAGGCGATTGCCTATGTCGATGATGACGAGTTAGTCGAAGTGACACCCAATGCGATCCGCCTGCGCAAACGCTATCTGGATCCGCATGAGCGCAAGCGCAACGCCAAAGCGTCCGCCTAACCCACTTAGCTGTCTGGAAAAATCGGAGTGAGTGCACCACCAAGGTGCACCACCCCCGGCACAGCAATTTCGGCATACCACCCGCCATGTCCGCGCATCGCGTTATAGGCGCCGGGGCCAATCAACCGCTCCATCCGTGAACAGGGGCTGCAAGGTTTGGTCAGCTTGATTTCGGCCGTCCCCAGGCGCAAGCGGTCATGCCGCACCGCCCACAGGTTGATACCACGGATCACAATGTTGCGGCGCAGCGTTTCGGGTGCAACCTCAGGCACACCCGCCAACGAAGCAATCACCGGCAGATGCTCGGCCTGGATCAGCGTCAGCGCCCGCGGGCCGGCGCGGCTGTGATCTCTGATCAACCCGGTCTCATCCAGCGCGGAACGGTCTACAACAACCACATCAGCCAGCCGCTCGGGCCGCAGGCCAATCCAAGTCACCACGCCCGGTGCAGCGTGGCGCTGGCGTAGGGTGCGCAATTCGGACATCGCGCCGTCTTACTCGGTGGTCTCCAGAACCATCAAATCGCGCTCGGACGCGCCACGCGCATGGCTTAGCGCCTCTTGGTACTCGGGGCTGTGATAACAGGCCTCGGCGGCCTCAAGCGACGGGAATTTTGCCACCACATTGCGCGCGCGGTCCGTTCCTTCCAGCTGCACATAGCGGCTGGCGCGAGCAATGAAATAACCGCCATGCTTCTCAATCGCGGGCCCGGCCAATTTGGCATATTTGCCATAGGCCTCTTCATCAGTGACGGTCACATGGGCAATCCAAAGTGCAGGCATGATCTATCCTTTCAACACGGTTTCAGCGGCGGCAATAGCAGCGTCGGCATTGCTGGCATCCGCGCCGCCACCCTGCGCCATATCAGGCCGGCCACCGCCGCCCTTGCCCCCCAATTCGGCAACAGCCGCGCGCACCAAATCAACCGCTGACACACGTTCGGTCAGATCCGCGGTAACACCTGCAGCCACAGCTGCCTTGCCACCGGTATCCGCAATCAGCAACACAGCCCCCGACCCGATTTGCAATTTATGCTCGTCGATCAACGGCGGCAGGTCTTTACCCGACACGCCCGACAGCACTTGGGCAACAAACTTTACGCCGTTTACATCGCGGGCCGCCGGAGCATCGCCTTGCCCGGCCCCACCGGTCATCGCCAATTCACGCCGCAGTTGTGCCACCTCGTTGTTCAGCGTCTTGCGCTCGGCCATCAAAGCGCGCAAACGGTCGGCCACGTCCTCGGGTTTGGCCTTCAATTCGGCCGCCACCTCAGACAGACGTGCATCCTGCGCAGCCAAATGCGCCACAGCATCAGCCCCGGTAAGCGCCTCAATCCGGCGCACGCCCGAACTTGACGCGGTTTCGCCCAGAATGGCGAACATGCCAATATCACCAGTGCGCTGCACGTGGGTGCCGCCACACAGTTCCAACGAATAGGTCTGGCCATCCAACCCCTTGCCAGAGCCCTCTTGCTGGCCCATCGAAACCACGCGCACTTCGTCGCCGTATTTTTCGCCAAACAACGCCTGCGCTCCCAACTCACGCGCCGCATCAGGTGTCATGATCCGTGTCTCAACAGGGGTGTTTTGCCGGATGTAGGTGTTCACCTCGGCGTTGACCTGTGCCAGCTCAGGTGCGCTCATCGCTTTGGCGTGGCTGAAATCAAACCGCAACCGGTCCTGCGCATTCAGTGAACCACGTTGTGCCACATGATCGCCAAGGGCATGACGCAGCGCCTCGTGCAACAAATGTGTGGCGGAATGGTTGGCGCGGATCGCGGTGCGGCGCGCGGGATCAACCAGCAATTGCGCGGCCTCTCCAGACATGATTTCGCCTTCAGTCACCGATGCGATGTGCACAAAAACACCCGCAATCTTGCGCGTATCCGTGACCTGCGCCTGACCAGAGGCCGTGATGATCACGCCCGTGTCACCCACCTGACCACCGGATTCGGCGTAAAACGGTGTTTGGTTCAGCACAATTTGCACGGATGCGCCAGATTTGGCCTGATCAATTGTGGCCCCGTCCTGCACAAGGGCCATGATCTGACCCTCGGCGGTTTCGGTATCATACCCCAGAAAATCGGTTGTGCCGTGCTGGTCGGCCAGCTCAAACCAGATGGCCGCATCGGCCGCCTCTCCCGAGCCACTCCATGCCGCACGCGCCTTGGCTTTTTGCTCGGCCATAGCACTGTCAAAGCCTGCCACATCCACGGTACGGCCCTTCTCGCGTAGCGCATCCTGGGTCAAATCCAGCGGAAAACCATAGGTGTCATACAACTTGAACGCGGTCTCACCGGGCAGCTCGGCAGTCTCATCCAAGCCGGTCAGCTGCTCATCCAGCAGCTTCAAACCACGATCAAGTGTTTGTTTAAACCGGGTTTCTTCCAACTCCAAGGTTTCCTGGATCAGCGATTGTGCCTGACCCAGTTCGGGAAACGCCTGCCCCATTTGCGTGACCAGCGCAGGCACAAGCCGGTGCATGACCGGGTCTTTTGCACCCAACAAATGCGCGTGCCGCATCGCCCGGCGCATGATCCGGCGCAGCACATAGCCGCGCCCCTCGTTTGAGGGTAAAATCCCATCCGCAATCAGGAACGAGGTCGATCGAAGATGATCTGCAATCACCCGGTGGTGAATATTGCCGGGCCCGTCAGGATCACTGCTGGTGGCATGTGCGCTGGCCTCCATCAATGCGCGCATCAGATCGGTGTCGTAGTTGTCATGTTTGCCCTGCAACAACGCCCCAATACGCTCAAGGCCCATACCCGTGTCGATCGATTGGTTGTCCAGATCAACCATCGAGCCATCTTCGAACCGTTCATTTTGCATGAAAACAAGGTTCCAGATTTCAATAAACCGGTCACCATCTTCCTCGGGGCTGCCGGGGGGGCCACCCCAAATGTCGGGCCCATGATCATAAAACACTTCGGTGCACGGCCCACAGGGGCCAGTCGATCCCATCGACCAGAAATTGTCATCCGTCGCGATCCGAATGATACGGTCATCGCTTAGGCCTGCGTGCTTTTTCCAGATGTTCGCCGCCTCATCGTCGGTGTGATAGACGGTGACCAACAGCTTGGATTTATCCAGGCCAAACTCTTTGGTCAGCAGGTTCCAGGCAAACGGAATGGCATCTTCTTTGAAGTAATCACCAAAAC
Source organism: Roseovarius sp. (assembly GCA_045106595.1). Taxonomy (GTDB): domain Bacteria; phylum Pseudomonadota; class Alphaproteobacteria; order Rhodobacterales; family Rhodobacteraceae; genus Roseovarius. The sequence goes on from JBGCEW010000001.1 coordinate 137,961, forward strand.
TGAAATTCCCCAACATTTCGAACAACGTTTGGTGGCGCGCGGTATAGCCCACATTATCGAGGTCATTGTGTTTGCCGCCCGCGCGGACACATTTCTGGCTGGTCGTTGCGCGTTTGTAGTCGCGGGTTTCGACGCCAGTGAATAGGTTTTTAAACTGCACCATACCGGAGTTAGTGAACATCAACGTTGGATCGTTGCGCGGCACCAGCGGCGAGCTGTCGACCACGGCGTGATCGTTGCGTTCAAAAAAGTCCAGAAAGGTCGAACGGATGTCATTCAGCGTGGGCATGGTCTGTCTCGATCAATGGCGGCTTGAGGTTGAGCGAGATTTATCCGCCCCCTGCAGATGAGTCCACAGTACAAAGTCTCTTGCACAAAAAAGCCCGGGGCACATGTGGCCCCGGGCTTGGTCTTTGGATTTGGTCAATTTCAGGCGCGATCAGACATCCAGAATGTCGTCGTCCTCTGCTTTGCGGTCCGGATCGGTTTCGGGCATTTCGAAATCCAGCCCATGCGCCGCGCGCACTTTGTCTTCGATCTCATAGGCAACTTTCAGGTTCTCCTTCAGGAACACCTTCGCATTTTCGCGGCCTTGCCCAATGCGCTCATCGCCGTAGCTGAACCAGCTCCCTGATTTTTCGACCACGCCAGCCTTCACACCCAGATCCAGCAATTCGCCGGTTTTTGAAATGCCTTCGCCATACATGATGTCGAATTCCACCTGTTTGAACGGAGGCGCGACCTTGTTTTTGACGACTTTGACACGTGTGGCATTGCCCACCACTTCATCACGATCTTTGATTGCACCAATCCGGCGGATATCCAGACGCACGGAGCTGTAGAATTTCAGGGCATTACCGCCGGTTGTCGTCTCGGGGCTACCGAACATGACGCCAATCTTCATGCGGATCTGGTTGATGAAAATCACAGTACACTTTGAGCGACTGATCGAACCGGTAAGCTTGCGCATGGCCTGGCTCATCAGACGGGCCTGAACGCCAACATTGCTGTCGCCCATATCGCCTTCCAGTTCTGACTTTGGTGTCAGGGCTGCGACCGAATCAACCACGATCATGCTAACCGCCCCCGATCGCACCAGCGTATCAACGATCTCAAGCGATTGCTCGCCCGTGTCGGGTTGCGAAATCAGCAACTCATCCAGATCAACGCCCAGTTTTTTGGCATAAATCGGGTCCAGCGCGTGTTCGGCATCGACAAAGGCGCAAACACCGCCTTTTTTCTGCTCTTCTGCAATGCAATGCAGGGTCAATGTGGTTTTACCCGAGCTCTCAGGGCCGTAGATTTCTACAATCCGCCCCTTGGGCAGACCGCCGATACCCAGGGCAATATCCAAACCCAGCGAACCCGTTGATGTCGACTCAATTTCCTGAGCGGGGTTGTCGGCGCCCAACTTCATGATCGAGCCTTTGCCAAACTGCCGCTCAATCTGCGCCAACGCGCTGTCGAGCGCCTTTTGCTTGTCTGAATTCGCCTTGCTGTCCATTGTCAAAACTTCTGCCGTTGCCATATCTGATAATCCTTATTTCACATGCTGTCGCGTGCGACAATCGCTGCTTTCGTTCACCTCTTGTTCTCAATCTTATGAGGACAAAAGTAGAACATTACAAGAAATTTATTCGTATCTTCACTTTTGCCGCCAAGAGTTAAAGAGTAGTTTACGAAGATGAAAATGTCGCGGCGGGGCCAGGGGAAGATCATAAATGTTAGTGTTTTCAACGGCCAAACTGGTTTTTTTATCGGTGCCCAAAACTGGCACGACCGCCTATGAGGAGGCGTTAAAGCCCCATGCATCGATGTGGGTGGGTGCCCCGCCCGAGCTGAAACATGCGCCGGTGTTCCGCTACAATAGGTTTTACCGGCCTGTGCTAGAGAAGTTTATCGCGGATGATCTTACGGTTTTGGCTGTCATGCGCGAACCTGTGTCGTGGCTGGGCAGTTGGTATCGGTACCGTCAGCGCGATGCGGTCAGAGGGCACCGGACCTCGACCCACGACATCAGTTTTGACGCATTCGTAGATGAGTACCTGAAAGGCCAGTCAGCCCCTTTTGCCAACGTCGGGTCGCAAGCCAAGTTTCTGGAGCCACAGAAAAACGGGACCGCGGTTACACATCTTTTTCGGTATGAAGATCAAGCAGGACTTCGGGCATTTTTGCAAAACCGATTGGGAGTGCAGTTTGAAACCAAACAGCACAATGCCTCGCCTGCGCGGGTGTTGGAGCTCAGTGAAAAGACGCGAAATCGACTGCTGCGTAAGATGCCAAAGGAATTTGAGCTTTATAACGGGATCAAGCCAGAGGGGGCCTACACTCCGGTTCTGCTGTAGCTGTCACGACGACTGTTTTTCAGGTATTTGACGTTGCACGGTTTCGGTCAGTTCAGACAGGGAAAACGGCTTGGGCAAAAAGACCGAATTGGGGATTTTTGACTGGCTGTCACCAAAAGTTTCTTCGGCATACCCCGACATGAAAACAACATTGACATCGGGGCGGTCGATCAGCGCCTCTTGGACCCAGCTGGGCCCATCTTTGCCAGGCATCACCACATCCGACACAAAGATATCAATCTTCAGGTCCTTATCAGAAAGCAACTCAAGCGCATCTTCGGCTGATTCTGCTTCAAGTACGTTGAAACCACGCAGTTGCAGAGCCCGGCTTGCAAAAGCACGCACCGGAGCTTCGTCTTCAACCAACAGCACAACACCATCCGCAGGCGCGGCAATGGGCTTGTCCAGCACGACTTTGGGAGTGGCGCGCTCAACCGCTTCAAACGCGGGCAATAAAATCTGGAACGTGGTTCCCTTGCCTAATTCACTGTTGGCAAAGATAAACCCACCCGTTTGCTTGATGATTCCATATGCCGTGGACAGCCCCAGCCCCGTCCCCTCGCCTGTGCGTTTGGTGGTGTAGAACGGCTCAAATACCTTTTGCAGTTTGTCGCTGGGAATACCGGTGCCTTCGTCGATAACATGGATCGCGACATACCGGCCCGGTGCGACCACAGCACGATCGCGGCGCATCGGATCTTCCAATGCCAGGTTACTGGTTTCGATGCGAATTTTGCCACCCTCGGGCATGGCATCGCGCGCGTTGACAACCAGGTTCACGATCACCTGCTCCAACTGGCGCTTGTCAGCTTTGACCTTGTCCAACACAGGATCATGGCTAAGCGAAAGATCCATTTTCTCGCCCACAAGCCGGTTCAGCAGGTGGCCCAGATCAGATAGCGTATCCTGCAAGTCCAGAATTTCGGGGCGCAAGGTTTGTTTGCGCGAATAAGCCAGCAGTTGCCCCACAAGGGCCGCAGCGCGGTTGGCGTTCTGATTGATCTGCGTCAGATCGGAAAAATCAGCATCGCCCTGATCATGGCGCAACAAAAGCAAATCGCAATGGCCGGAAATGGCGGTCAGCAAATTGTTGAAATCATGCGCAACCCCACCCGCAAGTTGGCCGATCGCCTGCATTTTCTGACTTTGAACAAACTGCGCCTCAAGCGATTTCAGCTTGGTTGCGTCGTGCAGAACGGCGATCAGCACGGTTTCACCGTCCTCCATCGCGCGGTTCAGGGTGACCTGGGCAAAAATCTCTTGGTCTTCGCGTTTGATGCGCAAAATCTCGGAATGAGATGCGCCGCGCCCGGCGGCGGCATCATCCAGCCAATCGGTCAGTGACCGTCCCAGACCTTCCATGAAATCGCCCAGAGTTTTGCCCTGACACGCCGGCACGCCCAGCAGATCACGCGCCGGACGGTTGGAGAGTTGAATTTCACCCGAACGCGCCAGTTTCAGCAGGGGCACGGGAAGTTCATCAAAAAATGCCCAGCCATCAGGCTGGCGTTCGGTGGCCGCCATGCCAGGCAGCAAAAACACCTCTCGACGTCCGGCGACGCCTTCCAGCTCGACGGCAAAACACGAGACAGGACCAGATTGCGTGCTGATGTCATTCAACTGACCCGAGCGCAAAGGCAACTTCATGCAAATCTGATCCAGACTGCGTGCACGTTCGCCGATCAGATCACGTGCCGCTGGGTTCATAAACAAAATCGCATCATTGCGCCCCAAAGTAAGCATAGGCAATGGAATGGGATCGGCACCGCGCTGCGGCGCTTCGGCCGAGCGTTCAACCCGCCACAGCAACTGCGCTTCGGCGACCTTGTGGACCGAAATGCGCAGATGCCCCTGGCGGGTGACAACATCCTCAACAGCCGAGCCTTTGCCCGCCGCACGTGTTTCCAGCCGAAACAAGATGGCACCGGGATTGGCCAACAGGTTCTGCAAGGCCCCGGCCAGTGTTTTCGCCCCCTCAACCGACAGCGTTTTTTCAGCAGCCGCATTGATGAACAGGATTTTACCATTGGGTGTGGTCAGCATGGTCGGAGCAGGATCATGTTCCACCAGACGCCAGGTCTCGGCGGGCTCAGGGCCCTGAGCGTTCGCACGGCCCCGCCCGACCAAAGCCACCCAGCACGACACGAAAAACAACGTGGTTCCGGTGGCAAACAACCCCATTTTCATCAGGCCTTGAGGTGCAATCCATCCCGCAGCACCAAACACAGCCGCTGAAATCAGTATCAGCGCAATTTGCGGGCGCAAAGAAGATGCAGCTTGGCCAGTCTGACCGGATGTGTTGCTTGGAAATGCCACAGCGTGTCCTTAAGTTGCCTGTTATCTTTCCGCATTAGTGCGAGAAAAGGCTTAATTGAGACTTAACGACACAGCAATTCACACGTCAAGGTTGCGCAATATCAGACACCTGCTCTTTCCAGGTGCGCAACAAAGAACCCATCCCCGTTTTCGCTGACAGGCCAGCGCATTTGTCGGGTGCAGGTCCATTCCGGGTTTCGAGCCAGGAACTCATTGATCTGCAAGCTGTTTTCACAGTCAAACAAGGAGCATGTTGCATAGATCAACTGCCCCGTGCGTGCCACCAAAGCGGCACCATCCGTTAAGATTTCGGCCTGCAGCGTAGATAACCGGGTCAGTTCGGCTTCGGTCAGCGTCCATTTGGCCTGGGGCGTGCGCCGCCATGTGCCACTGCCCGAACACGGCACATCGCACAGCACTACATCAAAGGGTGCCTGTCCATGCAGCTCGTCGGTGCTCAGCGTGTTGATCTGCACATCAGCACGGGCGGCGCGGGTGGCAATATCCTTCATGCGGTGCGGCAAGGCGTCATGGGCAAACCATGTGGCCTGCGCGCGCGCGGCCAAAGCCAGCGACTTGCCGCCCCCGCCCGCGCAGTAATCCAGCACCTTTGATCCGTCAGGAATATCAATCCCTTGCATCGCAGCCTGGCTTGAGCCGTCTTGCAGCTCGATCCGGCCCTCCAGATAGGCGCGGGTGTTTTGCAGTTTCGGGCCCCCTTGGGTGACGCGCAGGGCCGCAGGTGCGATGGGGTCATCCAGTGCTGTGATCGCCTCGGCGGCCAACTCGGATATCATCGCGGCCACGTTGGATTTGCGCAAATTGACCCGCGCCATCACCGGAGCACGATGGGTCAGCAAGTGGGCTGTCGGCAGGGCCGCATCGCCCAAAGCGTCCTGGAACAACGGGATCATCCAATCGGGCAAATCCCATGTGGCATTGGTGTCGTCGGGTAGAATTGCCGCGTTTTCTTCGGGGTCAAGAGGCGCAGGGGCATGGCCCTGACCCGAGAAGATCTGATCGACCTCCCAGCCCTGCTGACGCGCAGCCCCCAGCATCAGGCCACGCCCCGTCATCGCGCCACCCAAAGCCGCAAATGACCGTTTGCAGCGCAGCGCCTGGTACACATGATCGCGCACCGCACGGCGGTCCTTTGATCCGGCAAACCGCGAGCCACGCGCCCAATTGGTCAACGCCTTTTCGGCCGCGGCCCCCGCAAGGATGTCGTCGAGCAGGTCAATCGCGGCCTGAACGCGCGCGCCGGGGGTCATGCCCTTTGATCCTTAGCCCACACGGTAATTGGGGGCCTCGCGGGTGATCTGTACATCGTGGACATGGCTTTCACGCAGGCCCGCACCGGTGATTTTGACAAACTCACAATCGGTGCGCATCGCGTCAACAGTGGCGCAGCCCGTATAGCCCATCGCGGCCCGCAGACCACCAACCAACTGGTGCAGCACCGTGCCGGCACCGCCTTTGTAAGGCACCTGACCTTCGATGCCTTCGGGCACCAGCTTGTCTGATGCGGCGTCTTTCTGGAAATACCGGTCGGCTGACCCACGCGCCATAGCGCCCAGCGATCCCATGCCGCGATACGCTTTGAACGAGCGGCCCTGATACAAGATCACCTCGCCGGGGCTTTCATCCGTGCCTGCCAGCATCGAGCCGACCATGGCACAGGACGCACCTGCCGCAATCGCCTTGGCAAAATCGCCCGAGAATTTGATGCCGCCATCAGCAATCACCGGAACACCCCCGGCCCCTTCGGCGCAATCCATGATCGCGGTCAGCTGTGGCACGCCCACGCCTGCCACCATCCGCGTGGTGCAAATACTGCCCGGTCCAATGCCGACCTTTACGGCATCTGCCCCTGCCCCGATCAGCGCACGGGTGGCCTCGGCTGTGGCCACGTTACCGGCGACAATCTGCACTTCGTTGCTCAGCTTCTTGGCGCGTTCCACGGCCACGGCAACGCCTTCGGAATGGCCGTGTGCAGTATCGATCACGATCATATCAACGCCTGCGTCCACCAATGCCTCGGACCGCTCAAACCCGGCATCCCCCACAGTGGAGGCCGCGGCCACACGCAAACGCCCCAGCTTGTCCTTGCAGGCCGACGGGTTCAGCACAGCCTGTTCCGTGTCTTTCAAGGTCAACAATCCGGTCAGTTTGCCGGTGCCATCGGTGACCAGCAATTTCTCAATCCGGCGGGCTTTCATCAGCGATTTGGCCTCATCCAGATCGGCAGGCTCGTGCAGGATCGCCAGATCATCCGATGTCATCATCACACTGACAGGCGTTTTGTCATCCTCGGCAAAGCGCATATCGCGGTTGGTGACAATGCCCACCACCCGGCCATCGCCATCGACCACCGGGAACCCGGTGACCCGGTAGCGTTCCTGCAACGCCTTGGCATCGGCCAAAGTCTGATCGGCGGTCAGAGTAATGGGGTTATAGACAATCCCACTTTCAAAGCGTTTGACCCGGCGGATTTCGCGGGCTTGCTCCATGATATCCAGATTGCGGTGCACCACGCCCATGCCCCCGGCCTGCGCCATGCAGATTGCCATGTTGCTTTCGGTGACAGTGTCCATCGCGGAACTCAGCAACGGAATATTCAGATCAATCGACGCCGTGACCCGCGTGCGGGTGTCAGCAGTGTTGGGCAGCACGCTCGATTTGGCGGGCACCAGCAGGACGTCATCAAATGTGAGGGCCTCACGAATCTTCATGTGTCTCTCTCCGGGACAAGGATCGCTTTGGCAGTTGCCTATCGCATGGATACGCACCGGGTGAAAGGGCAATTCGTGGCTGGACGGGGGCGACATTTCGCGGCACGGTTCAGGGCGACATCAAGATGAAGGGCACTCACATGGCAAAACACGGATATGAGGCAGGACGGCTGAACCTGCCCTTCGTGGGCATCTCGACCTTTGGCAAACGACCTTATGTTGAGGATTGGGACAGAATCGAGGCGGATGTGGCCATCCTGGGTGCACCATTTGATTTCGGCACGCAGTGGCGCTCGGGTGCACGGTTCGGGCCACGGGGGGTGCGCGAGGCCTCGACCTTGTTCAGCTTTGGCCATGCTGGCGCTTACGATCACGAGGATGACGCCACCTATCTGCCCGGCGATGTGCGCATTGTGGATATGGGCGACGCCGACATTGTGCACACCGACACCATGACCAGCCACGCCAATATCGAAACCGGTGTGCGCGCAGCACTCAAGGCAGGCGCACTGCCGGTTGTGATTGGCGGCGATCATTCGGTGAATATCCCCTGCGTGAATGCCTTTGATGACCAAGGCGACATCCACATCCTGCAAATTGATGCTCATCTGGATTTTGTCGATGAACGCCACGGCGTGCGCTATGGCCACGGCAACCCGATGCGCCGCGCGGCGGACAAATCCTACGTCACGGGGCTGACGCAGCTGGGCATCCGCAATGTCAGCTCAACCGCCAAAGAAGGTTATGCCGATGCGCGTGCGATGGGGTCAGACATCCTGTCCGTGCGCCAGGTGCGCAAACTGGGCCCCGAAGCCACGGTCGATCGCATTCCAGAAGGTGCGCGGCTGTATATCACAATCGACATTGATGCCTTCTGCCCGTCCATCGCGCCGGGCACAGGTACGCCCAGCCATGGCGGGTTTCTTTATTACGACGTGCTGGAAATCCTGCAACTGGTGGCCCAGCGACACGAGGTGGTGGGCATTGATCTGGTCGAGGTGGCGCCGGATTACGATCAAAGCGGGTCAACCACCATTCTGGCGGCTCAGGTTTTGCTGAACCTGCTGGGGTTCATATTCCACGCCAAGTCCAAGGCGCGCTAAGGCGCGTCTTTGTGGTCCGGCACCGGATCATAGCCGCTGTTGCCCCACGGGTGGCAGCGAAAGATACGACGCGCGGCCAGCCAGCCGCCCTTTAGGCCGCCGTGCTTTTGCAACGCCTCCATCGCATAGACGCTGCAGGTGGGTTGATACCGGCAATTGTGCCCCACCCAGGGCGAAAACACCGCGCGATAAAACCGGACGGGCAGTGACAGGACAAAGGCCAGCGGGGTCATGTGTGCACCTTGCGCAGCGCATAGCGCAGATCACGCAACAACTGGTCATAGGCCACATCCACCGTGGCACCGTGTTTGCCGATCAGCACGTAATCCCATCCGGGTTTGGCCATCTCAGGCAGAACCACACGTGCCACCTCGCGCAGGCGGCGTTTGGCGCGGTTGCGCATCACAGCGTTGCCCACCTTCTTGGAACAGGTGAACCCCACATGCACCTTGGGATCATCATCGCTGCGGTCCCGCGCCTGCACCAGCATGGACGCCGTGCCTTGCCGCCGTCCCCGTGCGGCCGCCAGAAATTGCGGCCGGGTTTTCATGACCTCCAGACACAGTGAAGCCGCCGGGGGCGTTGTCCCCGCGTTTTTGTCGGGGGCCTCCGGCGGCATCATATCACTAAACCTGAATAAGGCTGAGAGCTTACGCGCTCAGCTCCTTGCGGCCACGCGCACGGCGGGCGTTCAGGATTTTCCGGCCGGCTTTGGTGGCCATGCGTGCACGGAACCCGTGGCGGCGTTTGCGAACCAGGTTCGAGGGTTGGTAGGTGCGTTTCATCGCTCCGTCTCCGGTTATCTGTGGGCGGGTACGAGGAATCGTACAAAGCCCGAATGCATATCGAAGCTGGTCTATAGACAGCCCCCGCCCCCAAGTCAAACCCTTGGCACCCGGAATTTGCAACAAACCCTATGGTATGGCTGCGACGTAATGTTACAAAGATCACCAATCACGCGCAAACCGCAATGAAACCCATCACCGCTGATCACTGGCCCGTGAGGACTGTAGTATTGGGCGGCATTCTCCAGCATCTAGGGAGCAACGCAAATCAAACCGGATGATCCCATGGACGATGTACACCAACCCTCAAAAGCCAGCCCGCTGCGCCATGCCCCGCTGGTGGCCATCGTGGTGGCGGCTGTCATCGGCTATTTCACCCTTGGGGATTACCTGAGCTTTGACACGCTGCGCGACAATCGCGAGGCGCTCTTGGCCTTTCGTGACGGCAATTACTTGTCCCTGGTGGGCATCTTCATTGCGATCTATTTTGTGATCGTCGCCTTTTCGCTGCCAGGTGCGGCTGTGGCCTCGGTCACGGGCGGATTTCTATTCGGGCTGACGCTGGGCACCGTCTTTAACGTGACAGCGGCCACCTTGGGCGCGATTGCTATTTTCCAGGCTGCGCGCTGGGGCCTTGGCAAAACGCTTGCGGCCAAGATGGACAGCTCAGACGGGACACTAAAGAAGTTGAAGGATGGCCTGCAAGAGCATGAAATCAGTGTTCTTTTCCTATTGCGCCTTGTGCCGGCCGTGCCATTCTTTGTGGCCAACCTGCTGCCCGCGTTGGTGGGGGTGAAGTTCCGTAATTTCGTGTTCACAACTGTGCTGGGCATTATCCCCGGTGCCATCGTCTTTACCTGGATCGGTGTGGGCCTTGGCGAAGTGTTTGACCGCGGCGAAAGCCCCGACCTGAGCCTGCTGTGGGAGCCCCAAATCATCGGGCCCATCCTGGGGCTGTGTGTGCTGGCCGCCCTGCCCATCGCGATCAAGACCCTGACGGGCAAAAAGGATATCTGACCCATGACCACGTTGAAAACTGACCTGCTGGTCATTGGCGCCGGCTCGGGTGGGCTGTCTGTTGCCGCCGGTGCCGTCCAGATGGGCGCAAGTGTGATCCTTCTGGAAGGCCATAAGATGGGCGGCGATTGCCTGAACTATGGCTGCGTGCCCTCCAAGGCGCTGATCGCATCCGGCAAAGCGGCTTATGCGCAATCCCACGCGGCACAATACGGCGTGGCGAATGTAAAACCCAAAGTGGACTACGCCGCCGCCAAGGACCATGTGGCGGGTGTCATTTCCCAGATCGAACCCGTCGACAGTGTTGAGCGCTTTGAGGGGCTGGGCGTAAAGGTGATCCGCGAATTTGGCGAATTTATCTCACCCACCGAAGTCAAAGCCGGTGCGCATGTGATCGAGGCCCGCCGGGTGATCATCGCCACGGGCTCGCGCCCGTTTGTGCCCCCTATTCCGGGGTTGGACAGCGTTCCATATGAAACCAACGAGACCCTGTTTGAGCTGCGCGAACAGCCTGAGCATCTGCTGGTTGTAGGTGGCGGTCCCATCGGCATGGAAATGGCGCAGGCGCATTTGCGGCTGGGCAGCAAGGTGACCGTGATCGAAGGGATGAAGGCCCTTGGCAACGATGATCCAGAGATGGCCGAAGTGGTTCTGAACACTCTGCGCGCCGAAGGGCTGGAGATTGCCGAAGATGCCATGGCGTCAGAAATCCGGGGCAAAGCCGGGGCGATTGAGATCGAAACCAAGGATGGGCGCATCTTCAAAGGCTCGCATTTGCTGATGGCCGTGGGGCGCAAGACCAACACCGAAAAGCTGAATTTAGAAGCCGCAGGTATTGAAACCACGCGCCGTGGGATCAAGGTAGATGCCGCGATGAAGACCACCAACCGCCGCGTCTATGCCATCGGCGATGTGGCGGGCGGGCTGCAGTTTACGCATGTGGCGGGCTATCATGCGGGCGTTATCATCCGCTCGGCGCTGTTTGGGTTGCCTGCAAAACAACGCACCGATCATATCCCTTGGGCCACCTATACCGACCCCGAATTGGCCCAGGTGGGCCTGACCCAGGCGCAGGCGCAAAAGGAACACGGCGACAAACTGGAGGTGGTACGCTTTCACTACGAACACAACGACCGCGCCATTGCCGAACGTAAAACCGATGGTCTGATCAAGCTGATGGTCGTCAAAGGCCGCCCCGTCGGGGCGTCAATCGCGGGTGCGCAAGCGGGCGAGCTGATCAACCTCTGGGCGTTGGTGATTGCCAACAAGATGAAGATGGGACAGGTCGCGGCCATGGTCGCCCCCTACCCCACCATCGGTGAAATCAACAAACGTGCCGCCGGGGCCTATTTCTCGCCTCGGTTGTTTGATAATCCTAAGGTGAAATGGGTGGTTGGCATGGTTCAACGCTGGCTGCCGTAACCTGTGCTATTGGTCACTTAGATGCTCAACACCCTCTCTGGCCGGTTCCTGATCCTGACGGCAGTGTTCGTAATGCTGGCCGAAGTGCTGATCTTCGTGCCCTCAATTGCGCGCTACCGCGAGGATTTCCTGATGGACCGGTTGGAGCGTGCGCAGATTGCGTCGCTTGCGCTGCTGGCCGAGGATATGATTGATCAGGCCGTGCAAGAGGAACTGCTGGACAATGCTGGCGTGTTCAACGTCGTGCTGCGCCGTGATGAAGCGCGCCAGCTGGTTTTGTCCGCTCCCATGCCCTCGCCTATCGTTGATACGTTCGATCTGCGCGATCCGGGCGCGTTTGAGCTGATCGGCGACGCCATCGCCCGGCTGGCTGAAACCGAAACCGAAGTGATCCGCGTCATTGGGGACCCCACCAATCGTTCAGGTCTACTGATCGAGGTCACGCTGGAGACGTCCGAGCTGCGCACCGCCCTGATTGATTACGGCCTGCGCATTCTGGTGCTGTCGGCTGTGATCTCACTGATCACCGCTGTGTTGTTGAACCTGGCCGTACGCCGCGTGCTGGTGAAACCGATCAAGCGCGTGGTGGGTCATATGACCTCTTACGCCGAAGCCCCCGAGGATGCGCGCCGGGTGATCCAGCCCAATTCCAACATCCGCGAGCTGCGCGAGGCTGAAGAAAGCCTGATGAACCTGCAAACTCAGCTGACATCGGCCCTGAAGCAACGCGAACGACTGGCGCAACTGGGCAGTGCCGTGGCCAAGGTCAGCCATGATCTGCGCAACATCCTGACCTCGGCCCAACTGTTCACCGACCGCATTGAATTGTCGGATGATCCCACCGTGACACGGCTGGCGCCGAAACTGGTGGGCTCAATCACCCGCGCGGTGCACCTGTGCGAAAGCACGCTGGCCTTCGGCAAGGCCGAAGAACCCTCGCCCACTTTGGGTGTGTTCACGGTCGAGGATATTGTTAATGACGTGGTCGAAAGCGAACGGCTGTCGGTGGGTGAACATGATCTCAGCTATGCGATTGATATTCCCGTTGGGATGCAGGTCCGCGGCGATCAGGAACAAATCTACCGCGCCATCCTGAACCTTGCGCGCAACGCGCGGCAGGCCATCACAGGCACAGGTGAGCCAGGTGAAATCAATATTTCCGCAGCCGATACCCCTGACGAATGGACGATCTTTGTCTCCGACACCGGCCCCGGCCTGCCCGCCAAGGCGCAGGAACATCTGTTCACGCCCTTTCAGGGCGGCACAACGCGCGGTGGCACCGGTCTGGGGCTGTCGATCTCAATGGAATTGATCCGCGGCCACGGCGGTTCGGTCACGCTGGACCAGACCGGCCCCGAGGGCACACGTTTTCGGATATCACTGCCAAAGGGTGACGTATCGGGCGCACCGCTGAAAGCCCAATAATTCTGCCAGCTTCCTCTTGCAATGACCTCGCGGGCGCGATAGATGCAGCTTCGACGGACCGATAGCTCAGCTGGATAGAGTACCTGACTACGAATCAGGGGGTCGGGGGTTCGAATCCTCCTCGGTCCGCCATATACCCCTTAAAATCAGCAACTTGCCGGCTTTGGCCTCTTCCACAGAGCGACTAAGAGCTCAGCCGCTTATCAGGCAACAATCCCGTTGTGATATGCACGTCTTAAAGGCTGGGCAGAATTCCCCACAGGAACCTCAGATCAGAAAACCTATTTTCGCCCTTTTGCAATTTCACAGCACCACAGCGAAGACGCATTACGTCGGATGATGTCATACCAGCGCCCTTAAGGTGATCAAGGCGCGGCGATAGCAGCCCACGTCGCTAGGCTGCGCATCGTCAACGCCCAGATAGCACTCCTTGCCTTCTGGGTCTGTTTCATCGTCAGGGCATTGGCAGGCGTCATAGGGATCAAAACTGAAAACTGTCACGCGGCTGGACTATGCTTGCAATCGCAGTCCTGGCAGCAAAGCAGGGGTGCGGCAGATGACAGGAACATGTTTGGGGCGTCTCTCACCTAAGGGCGTTTTTGCGAAGCTGGCCCCTCACGGACGGGCCAGTGATTGCACACCCTTTCAGAGCGCTTGTTGTTCGTCCGTATCTTGCCCGGCGCTGTCCATGGTTGCCAGTTCACCAAGTGTGACCGGTTTGAGCGGCGGTCGGATGCGATAATACCCCGTTGTATCCGGGGAATGCCCGTTGGCGTCGGCCAAAAGCGCCGTCACAGTCAGCCCGCAATACCTGCCCTGACACGGGCCCATGCCAGCGCGGCCAAATGACTTGGCCTGATTTGGCCCAATGCAGCCCAGCGTGGCAGAGTTGCGAATATCACCGGCGGTGACTTCCTCGCACCGGCAGATCACCGTGGTATCGGCCGGGTGCACTGCCGCGTCATATGGCGGATAAGCGACATCAAGAAAGGGGCGTGCGGCCAATTCGGTCCGTAGTGTTGCACGCAAAGGCTGCGCAAGAGCGTCGCGATCAGCAACAGCTATCTGGCCCGTCTCCTGCGCGATCTGCAGTACCGCCAGACGCGCGGTCTGCTCGGCGGCCTTTGCCCCGGCGATCCCGGCACTGTCGCCTGCGATAAAAACCCCCGGTTTTTTGCTTTGACCCCAGGCATCCAGGATCGGGACAAAGCAGGCTTGCGGCTCGCTCCAGATATGGGGCACGTCAAGCGAACGCGCCGCCTGCGTGTTGGGCACCACACCGTGATGCAGCAGTACCGTCTGGCAAGCAATGCGCTGTGACCGGCCTTTGTGGGCGAAGGTGACAGCCTTTGGCATGGTGTTGCCCTCAATTGCGATCCTGGTCGCACCGGTAAAGCGGGGCACCCGGGCGCGTTTGATTTCAGCCAACATTTTCAGACCCTTGACCATATATAGCCAGCCTCGCAATGCCCCGCCCATATGCCGTGCTGCGCGGATCATGTCGCCGCGTGTCTGGGTTTCAACCATGGCTTTTGGTGGTGTTCCGGCCCGCACCATCTGGGCCGCGATCAGGTACAGCAGCGGGCCCGATCCCACCAGAACAGCATCTTTGGCCAGCATGCCGGATTGCTTCAGCAGGATCTGCCCTGCCCCGGCTGTCATCACCCCCGGTAACGTCCAGCCCGGCATCGGCATGGGCCGCTCAAGCGCGCCGGTGGCCAGCAAGATGCGGTCCGCGTTGATTTGCGCGCCGCGCCCATCACGTGTGTAGGACACGCAAAACCCCTCTTCGATGGCCCAGACGACCGCCCCGGTGACATGATCAACCCGGTCATGATCCAAGCCAGACGTCAGCCGGGTGCCAGCGGTGTAATCGGCACCAAGGATATCCCCGCGCAGAGGTGAAACGCGGTCCACATCGCGGTAAATCTGCCCGCCCGCGCGAGGTTGCTCATCAAGAAGCGTCACGCTGAGGCCCATATCTGCGGCCTGCGCAGCCGCGGCCATGCCCGCAGGCCCGGCCCCGATGATGACAAGGTCACGCTTGGGCATTCTTGGCCTCCGTCTGACGCGGGCGGGTGATTTGCAGCCCTTCGCTGACGTTCAGCATGCAGGCTTGTCGCACCACGCCATCAACTTCGACCAGACAATCAAAACAGGCCCCCATCATGCAGAATGGCGCGCGGGGAGCACCTGAAACGGGTGTATGGCGGAACACGCCAACCCCGGCGGCCAACAAGGCAGCCGCCAGGTTTGAGCCGTCCGGCAGACTAAGCGTTTGGCCGTCGAACGATACATCGACACGCGGCGCATCTGCCAGTTCATGAAATGGCGAAGCGGGTTTCACTGAACACCTCCAGATCAGGGGCTGCATGGGTGCCTTCCAGCCAGTCGGGCAGCAGACGCGCATGGGCCGCGGCCAGGGTGATCCCGCTGTGACAAGTGACAAGATAGGCGCCGGGCATGGTGGCGCTTTGTTGGTAAATCGGCAGCCCGTCCGGCGACAAGACACGCAGCGCACCCCAGCTGCGCACCAGCTGCGCGCGGGCCAGCGCGGGATAGGCCGCGATCGCCTCGGCGGCCAGACCAGACAGGCCGGGTTGCGTCACCCGGTCATCAAGGCCCACCTCTTCGTTGGTGGCGCCGATCTGAATGCCGCCCTCATCCACCTGCCGCGCAATCAGCGAAGGGCGGTTGATCAGCTTGGGCAGTTTCTCGGTGATCAGAACCTGCCCGCGTTGTGGGCGAATGGGGGCGATGAAGCCCAGTTTGGGGCCAAGCTGTGCCGCACCCAGCCCCGCGGACACAACCACCTTGCCCGCGCCCAGGGTCGTGCCATCAGCGCAGGTGACGCGAAACGCATCAGGTTTGGTCACATCTGTCACGGTCTTGCCGGTCAACACATGCCCGCCCATACGCCGCACATCAGCCGACAGCGCCACCAGCAGTTTCAGCGGGTTTGCGTGGCCATCCTGATGATGCAGGATCGCGCCGACAACTTTTGGGCCGATGTTTGGTTCTTCCTTGCGCAGGGCGTTGTGGCCCAGCACCTCGTAGGGGTAATCGCCGTCCAGCTTTGCTTTCAGCGTCTCATATTGCGCGACGGTCTCGGCCAGTGTTTCTTCCGAGAAATGCAGATCGAAGCCGCCATTTTGTTCCAACGGAATGGCCTGGCCCGTCTGGTCGGCCACATCGTTCGCAAACTCGGCCCAAAGGGCTGCGGATTGCTGGGACCAGCGGGCATAGCGGGGCTGGGTCATGCCTTTGGATTGCACCCAGACCAGTCCAAAATTGCCCCGGCTGGCGCGGAAGGATCCATCATCACCGTCCAGCACCGTCACCGTCAGTCCACGCCGAAGCAGACCCCAGGCCACCGAAAGGCCGACAACCCCGCCTCCGATAATGGCATAATCGGTTTCCATTGATCCCAATCCGATGGTGAAAGCTATGTCAGGGCGACGCGGGCCGCCCTGACGGTATGTGGCTCAGTTGCCGGCGGCGGCAACCTTGTCAAGGATCGCCTGACCCCATTCAACGCCCACGTCCTCAAGCACGGCTGGCCAGACATCAGCGCGGGCTTTGGCCGCCATGGCAGCCAGATCATCCGCGCTCAGCTCGGCCACAGTGGCGCCCAGTTCATCCACAAGGCGCTGTTCGTTCTTGCCCTGATCGGTTTCGGCCACGTTCCAGCGAGTGGCCTCAAACGCCGCGGCTTGCTCCCTCAGCGCGGCCTGATCTTCGTCTGACAACTCAGCCAGGCTGCCGTTTGAGATGATCATGTACCACACCTCAAAGTGGGTGTTGGCCGGGATGTAAGTCTTGGTTACATCGCGGAAGGATGCGTAATATCCTTCGGCCCCTGATCCGATTACACCGTCCACCACACCGGTTTGCACGGCGGTGAACGCTTCCGAGAACGGGATCGGCGCTGGGATGTACCCCAAGGCTTCGCCGGTCAGCTGGAAGCTTTTGATGCCCGGCACGCGGACCTTGATGCCGTTTGGTTCAACCGAGCCTGCATTGGCGTTTTCGACATTCAGGGAAATGCCGCCAAAATACACCGGGTACGCCGCCAGCATGGTGATGTCCTGTTCGGAATAAAGCCCATCCATGGTCTCACGCACAACACCGCCGGGGCCATAGACCGCGCGGGCCTGATCCCAGTTGCCCGCCAGATAAGGAAACGAGCTGATCTGCATACGCCGGTCAGCAGCGGTGGCAGCGGGCTGCGTGGCCATGTCGATCGCACCCACGCTGATACGTTCCTGCACGGTGGTGTAATCGCCCAAGGCAGACGCCGGGAAGATGTTGATCTTGACATCGCCGCCGGTGGCCGCGTCCAAGGCTGCTGCAAAGGCGCGCAGTTCCACGTCAATCGTGGCGTCCTGCGGGCGCACATGGCTCATCTTCAGATCAGCCGCCGAGACGTAGCTGCCAAGCGCCATCAGGGCGGCTGTGGCTGTGGTCAGGAATGCATGTTTCATTTTGGGTTCCTCCTTATTGAGTTGCATTTGGTTCAGTGAAATCAGGGGGCCACGTCGTATCCGAAATAGCGTGGCAAGAAGAGCGACAGATCCGGCCAGAGCGAGGTCAGGAACACCACCGGCACATAACCAAACAGGATCAGTTTCATGGCCGGCGGGATGACCTTGGTCACCTTCACGTTGCCGATGCGCGCACCCAGATACAGGATCGAGGCATAGGGCGGCGTGACACCGCCCATCGCAGTGTTCACACCCATGATGGCCGCAAATTGCACGGGGCTGACCCCAATCGCCTGCATCAACGGCAACAACAGCGGCGCAATCAGGATGATCGCCGTCACGTCATTGACCACCATGCCGACCAGAAACAGCATGATGTTGATCATGATCAGCAAGGCCACCTTGTTTTCGGTGATCGAAAAGATGCCCTGCACCAGTTGCTGCGGGATGCTTTCGTAGACGAACATCTGGCTGAGGATCATCGAAAAGAGGATCATCATCATGATCGCCCCCACGGCTGTGGCCGCCTCTTTGCCCGCTGACAAAAAGTTGCTCCACTTCAGGCCCTTGTAGATCAGAAAACCCACGGGCACGGCATAGATCACAGCGACGGCAGCGGCCTCGGTCGGGGTCATGACGCCGCCATAGATGCCACCCAGAATGATCACCGGCATCAGCAGTGCGGGAAAGGCATGAAACCCGCGCCGGGCCACCTCGCCCGACAGCTCCGAGAAGGAGGGTTTGTCATCTAAAACCAGATCAAACTTGCGCGACATAAAGATGTTGATCACGGAAAACGATGTCATGATCAGCAAGCCAGGGCCAAGCGTGGCCAGAAAACACGCCAGGATCGACGTATCGGTGACCCATCCGTAGACAATCATTGTGACGGATGGGGGGATCAGCAGGCCAAGGATCGATGAATTAGCAATCAGGGCGGTGGCGTATTCACGCGGATAACCGCGGGCCTCCATTTCGGGGATCAGCAGCGGACCGATGGCGGCAATGCCCGTCAGGCCCGAACCAGAGATTGCACCGATCACTGCACAAGACACAGCCGCCACCACGCCCAGCCCGCCGCGCACATGGCCGATAAACGCATTCACAAACCGCAATAGCGACGCAGCAATTCCACTTTCGGACATGACCGTGCCTGCCAGAACAAACAGCGGAATGGCCAGAAGAACAGGGTTGCCCAATTGTTGCACACCCCAGAGCATCATACCCTTCATGGTCACATCGCCCATGAAATACATCACCATCAGGGCCGACCCAAAACAGTAGGGCAGCGGCACGCCCAGGGTCAGGGTGATGACCAACAATGCGATGGCAAGAAGGGCAATCTCAATCATGCGGGCTCTCCTGTGCGCAAGCTGCGGATGTGGCGCACCAGATGGGTCGCGGTGTAGAGCATCATCAGCGCCAGCCCCACGACCAGTGCCACGTCAGAATAGAAGGTCGGGATATAAAGCGTCGGGCTTTCGCGCCAGACGCGCCATGCGTATTGAGTGTATTCCCACGCCCAGGACAGCAGCCACAGGCCGACAATCAGGCTGATGATCTCTCCGATGATGGCCAGAATGGTGTGGCCACGGGTGGTTGTGATGAAAATCTCAAGCACATTGGCGCGGATATGCGTGTTCTCGCGCGAGGCGTTGACCGACCCAAGGATGTAAAGCCACACCGTCGGGTAAGCCATGGTTTCCTCAAGCCCCATAACAGGCACCTGCAAAACATACCGCGTGATCACCTGCACGAACTGGCCCAAAGCCACTGATACAATCAGCGCCGTTAACAGGTATTTGGCGAATCTATCCATGTGTCCCCCGCCCGCACAGGATTGTCTGTGTGGGTCTGGCGTTCATCACACTGGACATTCGGCATTAAATCAATTTCATAATATCTCTAACTTCATAAATTGGATTTATGGCTATGCATCTCTCTTTGCGACAACTCGCGACCTTCCGCGAGGTCATGCGCTCAGGCTCGATCAGTCAGGCGGCGCGATCTGTTGGCAGAACGCAACCTGCGGTTTCCACGATGATCCAGACGTTGGAAGATCAGCTTGGGTTTGCCCTGTTCCTGCGGTCACACGGCAAGCTGACGCCTACCCCAGAAGCATATTTCTTCCTTGAGGAATGTGAGGACATTCTCAGCCGGGTTGAGCGCACTGAACGCACCGTAGAGCAAATCAGCTCGCTCCAGTCAGGCAAGCTGAAGATCGCCTGCCACCCAGCCGCCTCCAGCGTGTTTCTGCCGCGTCTTCTGACCCGGTTTCTTAAAGGCCGGGATGATCTTGAGGTGTCGTTGACCATGCGCTCATCGGGTGTGATCGAAGATCTGATTGCCTCGCAACAATACGACATCGGGTTCTCAGAAACGCCCGCACAACGCCCGTCTATTCGGCAGTCTGATTATGACATGGAATGCGTTTGTGTGCTGCCCACCAGTGATCCTTTGACGCGCGCAGGCACTGTCACACCCCACGATTTGGACGGCCGTCCCATGGCGGTGCTGTTCCAGGAACATGAAACCGCCATTCAAACCGAAATGGCCTTTCGCACTGCGGGATGCCAGTTTAACAAGCGATTGGAATTACGCACTTTTTTACCTGGGTTGCAGTTTGTAGCAGCAGGCACCTGCGTGATGATATGTGATATGATCACCGCCTATAGCCACATTCTGCAGGCCCCTGAAAACCCCGGTCTTGCGATCCGTCGGTTCAGGCCCAAGATATCCAGCAGCGTTTCCATATTAACGCCGGGATACGCAACGCAGTCGATGGCTGCTCAGGCGTTTATTTCAGAACTCGAAACCGCCGTTGTGCGGGTGCAAAATGACGTGAGCGCACTTTTTGAAACGCCGTGATACACCGTGATACACCGTGCAGATCATGCGTATCGCCATTGAAAGCAGCAGCTGCCTTCGACGCCCCACACCACGTCACTGAACGGACTGCAACCAATCCTGCCCCAACCGTGCGGTGGTGGCGGCAAAACCGGGGGCAAGTGCGCGTGGCTCAGGGGCCTCGATATGGCTGCCGATCCAGGCCAGCAATGCCATGCGGCGCAACATAACGAACGTGTCGATCTCGGTCTCGTCTTCGGCACTGAGCGCGCGCACCTGGCGATATCCGCGCAGCCACGCGGCTTTTAGCGCCGGAATGCGCGGATCATCCTCGATAAAGCTGATGGCAGCGGCAAAGTCGTACAAAAACCAACCCCAGCCGCAATCATCAAAGTCGATCAGCCGCGTGCCCGCCTCTCCCACCAACAGGTTGGCCAGACGCATATCGGCGTGGATCAGATTAAAGCGGTCTTGCGCCTTGCCAAACTGCTCAAGCCGCGTGTGCAGCGTTGTCTCGACCTGCTCCAGCACCGCGCGCACGGCGGTGTCCACACCCGGTGCATCGCGCCAATCGCCCCATGTGGGCGCCGGTCCAAACACAGCGTCAGTATCCCAGGTCAGCCGTTCAAACCCTTCGGGTTTGTGCCAGTCCAGCACATGCAGGTGACAGCGCGCAGCAATCGTGCCCAGTTCCTGAAATCCAGCCGTCATATCACCGGTCTCGTCCGGGGAGGCACCTGGTACAAAGTGAAACATCACCATAAATCGCGGATCGGTCAGCCCGGCAACATGGCCTTGCTGAATGGGGTCACCATTGCGTCCGACATAAACCTCGGGTGTGGTGGCAGCGCCCTGCATATCCAGCGCATCCAGCCAGTGAAGTTCACATTCAATCGCTCGACGGGAATGATAGTTTTCGCGGTGAATACGCAGCACGGATGTGTGCCCGCACGGGGCCTCGACCAGATAGGTGGCATTTTCAGACACGTTGATCAAACGCGCCGTGGCCTGCGCGGGTGTGTCCCAAAGCGGCAAGGATTGAGTGGCTAGCCTATCCAGATAGCCCAACAAAACATCAAGCGGCATGTCGGTTCCCGTCATGATATGAAATGGCCCCTAGTTGATTTTTTCCTGCCTGAGAGACGTGAGCTAGCACAGTGCGCGCAATGCCAAAGGCCTGTCTCCGACCCGTCAGCGCGCAGGAGCGGCCCAAACAATATGGCCAGCCGGTCTTTGGGTCGCTCGCCCCACAGTCGCGGGTATTGCGCGGCTCTGACGGGCGCATATCACAGCGCATCGTCGAAAAGGCGCGCCGTGTTTTGCCTGCCTCTTGCATGGGCGCATGACCGGTGCTTGAGTGCAGCATGCGCACGCCTTTGCCCACCTTCATTCTGATCGCCTTTTGTGGCGGCGCGGGCTTTGTGGCACAGGCGCTGGGGTTGCCGTTGCCGTTTATGCTGGGGCCGCTTCTGGCGTCGGGTGTGGTGTCGGTCATGCTCGAGCACCGCCTGCCCGCACATTTTCCCGCGCTGATGCCACTGCGCACCGGGTTTATTGCCGTTATTGGCCTGATGATCGGCACGCAGATCACGCCTGATTTGTTTGCCCAGACGCGCGCGCTGGCCTTGTCGGTGCTGGCGCTTGGCGGGTTTGTCGCCCTCAGCATGATCTACAACTATGCGGTATTTCGCAAATTGGGCGGCTATGACGGGCCAACGGCGTTCTATTCCAGCGCGCCGGGGGGATTGTACGAAAGCCTGGCCTTTGGCGAGGCCGCAGGTGCAGACGCGGCCCGGCTGACATTGCAGCAATTCCTGCGCGTCATCATGGTGGTCACCTTGCTGCCCATTGGCCTGTCGCTGTGGCACGGGGCGCCGCTGGGCTCGGCGGCGGGAATGACCATGGCCACCCCTCAGGTGCCCTTGTCGCATTTGCCGCTGATTGCATTGGCCGTGGCCATCGGCATCGTCCTGGGCAGGCTGTGTCGGCTGCCTGCCAAACAACTGACCGGACCAATGGCTGTGGGGGCGGTGTTGTCACTGACCGGACTAATCCTACTGGACCTGCCACAATGGCTGATCAACCTGGCCCAGGTGGTGGTTGGCACGGCCCTTGGCACCCGGTTCAAAGGCAGCACTGGCGGCATGTTGGGCAAGGCGGCCGGGCTGGCGTTCATATCTGTCGGGGGAATGCTGTGCATGGCCGCAGGATTGGCCACGCTGCTGATGCCCCTGACCGGCGAAGCGTTTGATGTCATGCTGATCAGCTTTGCCCCCGGTGGTGTCACCGAAATGGCATTGGTCGCGCTAAGCCTGCCTGCGAACCCCGCGGTGGTGACGCTGTACCACGTCATTCGTATCCTGATCACCGTTGTGATGCTGAGCCTCAGCGCCAATTGGGTAAAAACCCGGCTTTGACAGGGCGCGACGTTCGGTTTATCTGAACAAGTGTTCATTTCCCAACCAACAGGAGCCACTCCCATGCGCCTTCAAGACACTGCTGCCATCATCACCGGAGGCGCGTCAGGGTTGGGCGAAGCCACCGCGCGCCACTTTCGCGACCAAGGCGCACAGGTTTGCCTGCTGGACCGCGATACCGCACGCGGATCAGATGTTGCAGACCAGATCGGCGCGCAGTTTTTTGAAACAGACGTTACCGATGAAACATCAGTGCAGGCGGCCATCACAGGCGCTGCGGCCGCGATGGGCCGGATCACGGCGGCTGTAAATTGCGCAGGCATCGCACCGGCTGCCAAAACACTGGGGCGCGATGGGCCACACCCACTGGCCACATTTCAATCCGTGATCGACATCAACTTGGTGGGCAGTTTCAACGTGGCACGGCTTGCCGCAGCCGAGATTGCCAAAAATGACCCTGAACCCGATGGCGCACGCGGGGTGATCATCAACACCGCGTCGATCGCCGCCTTTGACGGCCAGAAAGGCCAGGCGGCCTACGCGGCCTCAAAGGGGGGAATTGCCGGGCTGAGCCTGCCTATGGCACGTGATCTGACACGCGAAGGGATTCGTGTGATGGCGATTGCACCGGGCATCTTTCTGACGCCAATGCTGCAAGGCCTGCCGCAAGAGGTGCAGGACAGCTTGGCCTCCGACGTCACCTTTCCCAAACGGCTGGGGGATCCGGCAGAATACGCAGCCCTGGCCCGGTTTATCGTTGAATGTGGATATCTGAACGGCGAAACCATCCGCATCGACGGCGCACTGCGAATGCAATAACGCATACACGTCCCGCTATGGTGTGGAGCGGGGGCATGAAGATGAGTATTTTTACCAAGGTGAAACAAGGGGGCAGCCCGCCCTGATCACTGATTGTCCTCAGCGGCGCGTTCGGCTTCGATCTGACGCCAGCGGGCCACGTTGTCATTGTGCTCATCCAGTGTTTCCGCAAACGCATGCCCCCCGGTGCCATCGGCCACAAAGAAGATGTAAGGCGTGTTATCGGGATCCACCGCCGCCGCAAGGCTGGCGCGGCCGGGGTTGGCGATAGGTGTGGGAGGCAACGCATCAATGACATAGGTGTTCCACGGCGTTTCTGCGCGCAGCTCGGATTGGCGCAGGCCCCGGCCCAGAACGCCCTGCCCTTCGGTGATGCCATAGATCACAGTGGGATCGGTTTGCAGTCTCATGCCGCGGTTCAGGCGGTTCACAAAGACCGATGACACCTGGCGGCGTTCCTCGGCCACCCCGGTTTCCTTTTCAATGATCGACGCCAGGATCAGCGCCTCATATGCGTTTTCCAGCGGCAAATCATCGGCGCGGTTTTCCCAGGCGGCGGCAAGCAACGCATCTTGGGCGTCGCGCATCTGATCGACGATGGCATTGCGGTCACCGTCCACGCGCACGTCGTAGCTGTCGGGCGCCAGGCTGCCTTCGGGCGGGATTTCGGCCACGTCACCTTGCAACACATCCACAGCATTCAGCCCCTGAATGATCTGCCAGCTGGTCACGCCTTCGGCAATCGCCACGCGGTAGCGGGTGTCAGATTTTTCGCGCACGTCGGTGAACTCGGGCGGGGTTTCATCCTCGGCGGGATTGAACGACGCCTTCTCAACAAAGCGATTTGTCGCCGGGTCCAGTTCGCGCACCTGAATTTGGCTGCGCGTCACACCAATGCGGTAGACCACTTCAGTGCCACAGGTGCTGGCCCCGCCACGGGTGACAATATCGGCAATCTCGGCCATCGAGGCATTTTGCGGGATCAGCCAGCTGCCTGCTTTCAGAAGGCGGGCCTTGTCGGCGTAATCGGTGCCGATGCGAAAGATCGACGCGTTTGTCACGGCGCCTTCGCGCTCCAGATCACGCGAGACACCGCGCATTGACGCCCCTGAAGGCACACGCAAGCATATCTGTTCATCCAGCGGACCTGCGGCCTCGTATTCGCTTTGGCCCCACAAGATGACGCCGCCGGCCAGAAAGACCGCAACAATCAGGAACGTCAGCGCATTAGACGTAATATGCCGCCACATGGATCAGCCGACCCTTTTGAACACGACCGACGCATTGGTGCCGCCAAAGCCGAAGCTGTTGGACAACGCCACATCAATCTTGCGCTCGCGTTTCACTTTGGGGGCCAGATCAAGGGTGGTGTCCACGGGATCATCCAGGTTGATCGTGGGTGGC
This sequence comes from Roseovarius sp., assembly GCA_045106595.1. GTDB lineage: Bacteria > Pseudomonadota > Alphaproteobacteria > Rhodobacterales > Rhodobacteraceae > Roseovarius. The sequence continues at coordinate 163,077 of JBGCEW010000001.1, forward strand.
GCCACCTGATCGCGGATCGCCAGGATTGAAAAGATCGCCTCAATCGCACCAGCGGCCCCCAAAAGGTGGCCAGTGGCGGATTTGGTCGAACTCATCGTGGCACCCGATGCGGCATCGCCCAGCAGGCGTTCCACCGCGCCCAGCTCGATCGTGTCAGCCATGGTCGAGGTGCCGTGGGCGTTGATGTAATCCACGTCCTTAGGCTCCAGACCCGCGCGTTTCAACGCGGCCGTCATTGACCGGAAGCCACCATCGCCATCCTCGGCAGGGGCCGTGATGTGATAGGCGTCGCCCGACAGGCCATAGCCCACCACTTCGGCGTAAATCTTGGCACCGCGGGCCTTGGCGTGTTCGTATTCTTCCAGCACGACAATGCCTGCCCCTTCACCCATGACAAACCCGTCGCGGTCGGCATCATAGGGCCGGCTGGCGGACTGTGGATCGTCGGCGCGTTTGGTGGAGAGCGCCTTGCAGGCGTTGAACCCGGCGATGCCAATTTCGCAAATCGCAGCCTCGGCGCCGCCTGCGACCATAACATCGGCGTCATCCAGCGCGATCAGACGCGCGGCATCGCCAATGGCGTGCGCCCCGGTGGAACAGGCCGTGACAACCGCATGGTTCGGACCTTTGAAACCGTAGCGGATGCTGACCTGACCCGAGATCAGGTTGATCAGCGCGCCGGGAATAAAGAATGGCGACACGCGGCGTGCGCCCTTGTCCCGGATCAGCAGCGTGGTTTGTTCAATGGATTGCAAACCGCCAATGCCCGAACCGATCAGAACGCCTGTGCGTTCCAGGCTTTCGGTGTCTTCCGGGGCCCAGCCGCTGTCTTCAACCGCCTGAGTGGCCGCTGCGATGCCGTAAACGATGAAATCATCGACTTTGCGCTGTTCTTTGGGGGCCATATAATCATCGGCGTTGAACGTGCCATCTGTGCCATCTCCATGCGGCACTTCGCAGGCATAGGTGGTGACCACGTTGGCGGTGTCAAACCGCGTGATGGGCCCTGCCCCGCTTTGCCCGTCAATCAGACGTGACCAGCTTTCCTCAACTCCGGAGGCCAGTGGTGTGACCAATCCCAGACCTGTGACAACGACTCGACGCATATGGCTGCCCTCACCCTTTGAACTGCTTTGGAATGCTCTTACCCCGCCTTACCCCCGAGGGGCAAGAGTGCGGGGCGCAAAGCCCACCTGCACCAGTTGTGGTTACTGGAACTCGGCCTTGGGTTCGGCCTGTGTCTGGGCAAACTCCAGCGCGGCTGCAAGGTCGATATCCTTGGCCATCAGGGCGCGACCAATCAACGTCCCTGCGATATTGGGCAGGTATTTCAAACGCACAACATCGTCAGCCTGGTGGATGGTGCCACGGCTGATCACAGGATGGCGGGTTTTTGCCGCAAGGCCGGTGATCACCCCCAGCGTGCCATCAGTGTCACCGATGTCGCTGTCGATATCGGTGATGATGATGCCCGCCAACGGCGCACTGTCAAATTCGGCAATAAACGCCTCGGGGCTGAAGACCGAAGGCTGACGCCAGCCGTCGGTCATCATCTGACCCTGATAGATGTCCACTGCCAGAACGATCTGATCGGGATGCAGCTTGGCCAGTTCTTTGACCAACTCGGGGTCTTGGGCGGCCAATGTACCGACCACAATGCGCCCTGCCCCTTTGTCGATCCAGCGTTCCACGCTTTCGCGCGCACGAAATCCACCGCCGAATTGCACAGGGATGCCTGCACTGCGGATGATGTCCTCGGCCAGATCGTTGTTGTTGCCGTCGCCTGCAAGCGCGTTGATGTCCGTGAGGTGCATCCATTGCGCACCAGCGGCAGCAAAGCCACGGGCAATCTCGACCGGATCCTTGTGCCAGATCACCGGCTCTTCCAGACGACCGCGGGTGAGGGAAACAGATTTACCGTTATGCAGTTCAAGCGTGGGAAAGATGATCATGACGCAAAGCACCTTTTTGGATCAGCCACCGGACCAGCCCGGCTGAGACACGTATAGGTTTATCACGCGCGGGCGCTGTCTCCAAATCGGCATGATATAAGATATTTGCGCCGCTTTCGCCGGGCAAAGCCTGGCCAAACTGCGATCAACACAAAGCGACAGCGCGTTTTTGTGGATCTTGCCTGACGATTGGGCGGGCGGGTATCATGCGACGTACCCTAGCCCGAGCAAAAGTATACTGAGGCAGTGCTGCCCTGGCATAAGGTGTCAAAAGCAGGCTTTCGACCGCACAGCCATTGGCAAAAACAATCTCGTGACAATCAAAAAGCAGATTGAAGTAATACGCAGCGCGGCGCCCACGCATCCGGCGAACCCCGTTACGCCCTGTCAATTTGCACGCAGCAACAAGAACATCTTCGCGGCTTTGCGGATCGCAGACCAACACGCGATGCTGTGGTGACAGTACCAGATCGCAGGCAGGCGCCGTACCATCCAATGCACGCGCTTTGATCAAAATGGGGTTGTCTTTTTCGGCCTTACCAGTGAAATGCAATGACTGCTCGGTGATCATCCGAATGGGCTGAAGACCGTGATCTGCCGTTATCACCAGATCACCAACGCGCAACGCTTCGACGCGCCGTGGACCAGTGGCGGTCTTCAACCAGGTGCCTGCATGAAAACAGATTGGTCCGGTGTTGAAAGTGAAATTCGTAGCACTCAAATTGGCAGGATTCACGTTCAGAAGTCGAATACTGTCCCCATTGTCAAAGGTGATCAGCGTGTCAGGCCCGTCCGTAGTGATCCGGTCCTGCACATCCTGAAACGAGGTTAGCTCATCCATGTGAAACGAAATGATATCGGGTTCTGGCGGATCAAAATCAGTAATTACATCGCTGCCATCCCCATCGCGGTACACAAACGTATCCGAGGGCGAACTGTTGCCTGCCGACAAGGTGTCATTGCCGCGCCCGCCCACGATAACATCATCCCCTGCGCCACCGGTAATGCTGTCATCGCCGTCGCCGCCCAAGACGGTATCATCACCCGATCCGCCATCAATGGTGTCATTGCCACCATTGCCCTGAATTGAATCCTGCCCCGAGGTGCCGTTCAGAGTGTTATTGTTTGCGTCGCCTTCGATATCGGCCATCTGCGCCTCTCAGACCTGTGGGTTCGGGGTGTGATAGCGATAAAAAATGAACAAACTGTCGCTTTGGCATCGACTCCACGGAGAACCTGCAGGCTGAGCTGCGCAAACGCCGCGTCTGCTTGGGGTTGGTCTAAGACGGCCCCAGACCAGCGATTGCCGTTTCCAAGGCTTCCCACGTGTCGACAATCATATGCGGCGCGCCCTGTTCCAGGCGACCCCGGTCATGAAATCCGAAGGTCTCGGCGATGGTGGTAAGGCTCACCGCATGCGCCTCGTGCAGATCACCCAGCGTGTCGGTGACAAACACGGCATTGTCGAACCGCAAATTGAACTGATCACGGATCATCTTGAACTTGGCCACCTTCGAGGTGTGGGTGTTATGACCATAAACCGCTTGGAAACACCCGTGAATGCCAGCCCCTTTCAGCACACGGGCGATCCCGCGCTCATCTCCGCTGGATATGATAAACAGGCGGTGCATCGTCGTCAGTCGCCTGATCGGTGCAACCGCACGGCTCAGCTGCTCAACCGTAAGACGCTCGCAATAGGCGTCATGCAGGCGGGCGGCCTCGTCTTTGGTGAATTTGATCCGCGGGCTGTCATACACATTGCCATCAAAATGCGCGGCAAAATCCTCGGGCGTGATATCCGGTACGAAATCCTGGAACATCGCAAACAACGCATCTCGGGTGTCGGCGATTACACCGTCAAAATCAAAGATCAGATCCGGGGTCATGCCGGGTAATCTGCGGTGATGTGTCCAGATGCGCCACCCCAAAACGCGAAAAGCCCCGCCGCATGGGCAGGGCCTTTCCTGTATTTTTCCAAAGACGCGCTTAGGACGCTTCGGTGATGAACTTCACTGCGTCGCCAAAGGTCTGGATGGTTTCAGCCGCGTCGTCAGGAATTTCGATGCCGAACTCTTCTTCGAACGCCATGACCAGTTCGACCGTGTCCAGGCTGTCTGCGCCCAGATCGTCGATGAACGAGGCGTTTTCAACAACCTTGTCCTCTTCTACGCCCAGGTGCTCTACAACGATCTTCTTCACGCGGTCTGCGATATCGCTCATGACATAATCCTTATCGTCTGTTGGGCGTTTTGGCCCGTTTTGCCAGTGCCTTGCTCAGGTCATATGGCCTTTCAACTTGCCCGGTTTGGGCGGGTTTGGTCTGGCCTGCACGAGGCAGGCGACCGGTGAACACATGCTGCTACCCGGTCAATCTTCGCCGCCTATAACACATGGCGCGCAGTTGGCAAATGTTTTCCCGATGTGGGAGGCATCAGCCATTTTGCAAGTCCCGCGTGTGCTATTTGCGCCTTTCGAACGGCGTGAACACGCGCTTACAGCATCGCCATACCGCCGTTCACATGCAGGGTCGTGCCCGTCACATATCCCGCCTCGGGCGAGGCCAGATATAGCACAGCCGAGGCGATTTCCTCAGGGGTGCCCATGCGCGCTGCAGGGATCTGGCCGTTAATTTTATCCTTCTGATCATCGGTCAGCTTGTCGGTCATGGCCGTGGCAATAAAACCAGGTGCCACCGCATTGGCCGTGATACCGCGGCTGGCCACTTCGTAGGCGATGGATTTTGTCATCCCGACCATCCCGGCCTTTGACGCGGCATAATTGGCCTGACCGGGATTGCCTGTGGCACCCACGATCGAGCTGATGTTGATGATCCGGCCCCAGCGCGCCTTCATCATCGGACGCATCACACCGCGACACAGCCGCATGGTCGATGTCAGGTTCACATCCAGCACGCTTTGCCATTCGTCATCCGACATGCGCATGAAAATCTGATCGCGTGTGATGCCTGCGTTGTTGACCAAAATATCCACCGATCCCATCGCCTCAATCGCTTGTTTAGGCAAGGCATCTACCGCATCTGCATCACTCAGGTTGCACGGCAGCACATGGGCACCCGCCCCCAGTTCAGCCGCCAAGGCCTCAAGTGGTTCAACGCGTGTCCCGCTCAGGCCCACCGTGGCCCCCGCCCCGTGCAACGCCTTGGCAATTGATCCCCCGATGCCACCCGAGGCCCCCGTGACCAATGCGGTTTTTCCTGTCAGATCAAACATGTGCTCTCCTTTTTTTATATATTCACAACCAGAATCAGCCCCAGCACCACACCCAGTGGCGCGGCCAGCCCAACCCACAGGTTCAATTGCCCGCTCAGCTGGCTTTTGTGCCAAATGCTAACCGCGTGACCCTGATTTTCGTTCAGTCCGATGCTGCTCAGAAACCGTATGGTTTCAGCATCTTCCTTTTTGGTGAACAATGTCCCGTTCATCCACGCCATTATGACGGCCCTCTGTGTTGATGTTCAGGCTTTAACGTTTTGCGCAGCGGCGGCCACATCATCCGGCGTGCCCACTGCATTCACTGCGATATCACGGTTGATCCGCCGCACCATGCCAGACAGGGCCTTGCCCGCACCAATCTCATAGGTCTCGGACACGCCCTGATCCCCCATGTATGCAACAGATTCGCGCCAGCGCACGGCGCCGGTCACTTGCTCGACCAGCAAAGCGCGCAGGGTATCGGGGTCTGTCACGGCCTCGGCGCGGACATTGGCCACCACGGGCACGGCGGGTGCCTTGATCGTAACGTCTGACAGGGCCTGCGCCATCGCATCGGCGGCAGGCTGCATCATGGCGCAATGAAACGGCGCGCTCACAGGCAGCAGCATGGCCCGCTTGGCGCCTTTTTCCTTGGCGATGTCCACCGCGCGGGCCACCGCTGCGGCAGCACCAGACACAACCACCTGTCCGGGATCATTGTCATTGGCCGCCTGGCACACTTCGCCTTGTGCGGCGGCCTCGGCCACATCGCGTACGGCATCCAGATCAAGACCCAGAACAGCCGCCATGGCCCCCTCGCCCACGGGTACGGCCTTTTGCATCGCTGTGCCACGAATGCGCAACAGCCGCGCGGTGTCGGCCACACTGATCGAGCCCGCCGCAGCCAACGCCGAATATTCACCCAATGAATGCCCTGCCACAAAGGCCGCATCCGTGATGCTGACGCCTTCTGCCTCAAGCGCGCGCATCGCCGCCAAAGATGTGGCCATCAACGCAGGTTGCGCGTTTTGCGTCAGGGTCAGCGTGTCTTGCTCGCCCGCCCAGATCAGCGCACTCAGGGCCTCGCCCAGGGCGTCATCCACTTCGTCAAAGATCGCCTTGGCGGCGGGATAAGCGTCTGCCAGGGCGCGGCCCATGCCAATGGTCTGCGCGCCTTGTCCGGGGAAAATGAATGCACGGCTCATAGGTGTCTGATCTCGCTGTGTGATTTTGGTTAAGTTTGGATACCGAACATCCGCGCCTGAGGCAACCGGGGGATCGGGCCCTATGTGTCAGGCCTTTGTGAACCGGGCCCGCGAAAATCAGGACTGCGCGTATTTGCACGCTATATGTGTTTTGCCTGACGTTGTGTGCCATGCCACGACGGGCCATAGTCAATGCGACCCCAATGAAAGACTGCACCATGCCCACGACAAACACACCATCGCGCTACGGATCTGTTGCCAAGTCCTTTCATTGGCTGACTGCCTTGCTGGTGTTGTCGCTGATCCCATTTGGCCAATACGCCACCTATCTGGCCCACCAAATTGCCGATGGGGCCAGTGATCCAGCCCTTGTGGCGCGCACGACGTTTTTGTTCTCGATGCATAAAACCGTTGGACTGGCCGTGTTTTTCGTGGCCCTGCTGCGCATCCTTTGGGCGCTGAGCCAACCCAAGCCCGGCCTGTTAAACGGCCACCACAAGGCCGAAGCCTGGGCCGCAGAAACCGTGCACTGGCTGCTGTATGGCTCGCTTGTGATTGTTCCTCTCAGCGGGTGGGTGCACCACGCCGCCACCACCGGATTTGCACCAATCTGGTGGCCGTTTGGGCAATCCCTGCCGTTTGTGCCAAAGGACGCACAGGTCGCACAATGGGCCACAGTGGTGCATTACCTCTTTCAATGGGTGCTGACGGGGGCTGTGGCGCTGCATATCGCGGGCGCTTTGAAACACCATGTTTTTGACCAGGATGCCACCCTGCGCCGGATGTTACCCGGCCAAGGCGAGGCGCAGCCTTCACAGGAACAACCGGGCCATGTTTTGCCCTTTGTGACAGCCCTGATTATCTGGGGGGCTGTGCTGCTGGGTGCGGCAGGAATGGGATGGTTTTCCAAACCTCATCAAGAGGTTGCACAGGAAACTTCATCTACTTCTGAAGTGGTGCAGGACACCGCGGGCAACTGGGCTGTGCAGTCAGGTAACCTGTCGATCACTGTGGTTCAGATGGGCTCGGATATCACCGGGCAGTTCGCCGATTGGACCGCTGATATCAGCTACGATGAAACCCCCGATGCTGATGGTGTTTATGGCCAGGTCACTGTCGATGTGCGCATTCCATCGCTGACCCTTGGATCGGTGACGGATCAGGCCACGGGCAACGCTTATCTGGATGCCGCCGCCCACCCCAACGCGGTGTTTACGGCGGATTTGTTTGAAGATGCGGGTCAAAAAATGGCCCGTGGCACGCTGACCATCAAGGACCAGTCCGTCCCGGTTGAGCTGCCTTTCACGCTGGAGATCACCGATGATACGGCGGTTGCCTCTGGCCAGATGCAGGTGAACCGGCTGGATTTCAACATCGGCGAGCCGGGCGAAGGGTCTGTGGCCTTTGCCGTGCAAATCGGGTTCGCGCTGGAGGCCACGCGCCGCGACTAGCGCATTAACCTTCGGCTTTTTCTTCCAGCATCAGCCACTCTTCCTCGGCGGCGATCAGGGCAGCTTGGCGCGTGCTCAGCGCCTCGGTGGCTTTCTTGAACTTGACCGGCTCGCGGGTGAACAGTTCCGGGTCTGCCATCAGCCCTTCCAGCTTGGCAATCTCAGCCTCCAACCGCTCAATTTCAGCAGGCAATGCCTCAAGCCGATGCTTTTGTGTAAAGCTAAGCGTGGGTTTGTCCTGCGCCTTGGCACGTGGTTTGTCTTTGGGCTTTGCAGCTTTGGCCGATTGCGGTTTTTCCTCAGCGCTGTCAATGCGTTGCGCGCGGTAATCGCTCCAGCCACCGGCATAGGCCACCGCCCGTCCATCGCCTTCCATTGCGATGGTCGTGCTGGCCACACGGTCCAGGAAATCACGGTCGTGACTGACCAGCAACACGGTGCCATCATAGTCGTCCAGCAGCTCTTGCAGCAAATCCAGCGTTTCAATGTCCAGATCGTTTGTCGGCTCATCCAGCACCAACAAATTGCTTTCCCGCGCCATCAGTTTGGCCAGCAAAAGCCGCGCCTTTTCACCGCCCGACAACGACCGCACCGGCGCGCGGGCCTGACGTTCATCAAACAGAAATTCCTTAAGATAGCCCACCACATGTTTGGGCGTGCCACGAACCATAATCTGATCCGCCTGCCCCGACACGCGCATGCCCTTGTCGCTGGTCAGGCTGTCCCACAGCGTCATGTTCGGGTCCAGCGCATCGCGGGTCTGATCAAACATCGCCGGGGCCAGATTGGTGCCTTGGGTCACGCGGCCGCTGTCGGGCTCGATCTCTTTCATCAGCAATTTCAGCAGCGTGGTTTTGCCCACGCCATTGGGCCCGACAAACCCCACACGGTCACCGCGCTGAATTTTGATCGAGAAATCTGACAGGATCACCTTCCCGTCGTAAGCCTTTGATATAGCGTCTGCTTCGATCACCTTGCGGCCTGATTTTGGCCCCGAATCCAGCGCCATAGCGGCCGCACCCTGCCGGGCAATCTGGCCTGAGCGTTCCGCCCGCAACGCCTGCAGGGCGCGAACGCGGCCCTGATTGCGCTTGCGCCGGGCACTGATGCCTTCGACGGCCCATCGCGCCTCGGCTTTGATCAGACGGTTCAGCTTGTGACGCTGCATATCCTCGTCATCCCAAACCTTGTCGCGCCAGGCTTCAAAATGCTCAAATCCCTTTTCCTGCCGTCGCGTCATTCCCCTGTCAATCCAAAGGGTTGCGCGTGACAGCTCGCGCAAGAACGCACGGTCGTGGCTGATCAAAACATACCCCGACCGGGTCGCTTTCAGCTCTTGCTCCAGCCAACTGATCGCTTCGATGTCCAGGTGGTTTGTCGGCTCGTCCAGCAGCATCAGATCAGGCGCTTCGGCCATCAGTTTGGCCAGCGCCGCGCGGCGACGTTCCCCCCCTGAGGCCGTGGCCACAGGGCGATCAGGGTCAAACTTCAACCCTTCGCCCGCGCGTTCCACTTTGTACAGCTCGCCCGGCTCAAGTCCGCTGGTGGCAAAAGCACCCAGCGTGTCAAACCCCTCCATCGTGGGGTCTTGCTCCATATAGCCAACGCTGGCACCGGGGCTGATCGTGACAGTGCCCTGATCGGCCTGCACCAGCCCGGCCATCACCTTCATCAGCGTGGATTTCCCCGACCCGTTGCGCCCCACCAACGCCACCCGGTCGCCCGGCTGCACGATCAGCGACAGATCATCAAAGATCGGATCCCCCCCAAAGGTGAGCGAGATATTCGAAAGTTGTAAAAGAGGTGCGCGGGCCATGGCGCCGGGCTACCCCGCACACCCTGCCGCGTCAAGCTATTGCGCCACTGCCCGCAACAGGCGTTTGCGCGCCGCAGGAATTGCAGCAATCTCAAGCCCGGTAAACACGTGCAGCGTGTTCATATGCGTATCAACCACCGCATGATCACTGACCCAGCCCCCCATCATCAGATAGGTGCGCAACAACGGTGGCATGGCTTGCATCGCCGCGCGCATGTCGGGCGGATGCGTCCGCAAGGCTTGGGCAAAGCCGAACACATCGGCAGATTTGATGCGCGGGCGCCACTGGGCCGGGGCCAGATACCTGTCTTTCAGCAGGGCAAACGCATCGGTGTAATTGCTGTCGTCCGTGCCTTTGAATGACGAGCACCCAAACAACATTTCGATTTTATTTTCATCGACATAGCGGGTGATCATCCCCCACGCCACCCGCAGGATATCGGGGTCATTCCAGTCTGGATGGATGCAAAAGCGGCCCAGCTCAACCATCGGGGCGGCAAAGGCGGTCAGCGCGCAGAGATCATAAAACTGAGCAGAGTAGCTGCGGGCAATATCTGCGCCACTGGACAGGTGCAGCATGCGAAAACAGCACACCAGCGCGCCGCTGTCACGGTCCTCAATCAGGACATGCATGCATATGCGATCAAGGGCGTCACAATCGCGGGCAGCCGCCCCAAAGGCCATCGCGCGCAAAGCTTGGGCCGCGGCCTTGTCCTGCGCAGTCATCGCCACCCGCGCCTCAAAGCGCCCAAGCGACAGCCCTGACAAGGGCGTGGTATCGGCAAGATCGGTCATATCGCGTTGCATATGCCGCTATCAGGTCACATCACACCGCTGCGACGCAAGCGGTATTCTGGGCCATGGGGCATGCACAGATTTTCCAAGCAGGCCCCGGATCAGAAGATATCAGCCGGGTTGATATTGCCAAAGTTGCCCAGAATCTGACGCCAGAACCCATTTCCCACAACCGAGCTGTCGGTCACACGGCGCGACAGAGCGACATATTTGCCGTCCTCAAGACCAAAGCGTTCGATATTGGCGATGGTGCCCGTATCATCAAACGAGATCGCCAGGATCTGACGCTCAACCACCTGCGGACGGAACATACCAAAGCTGCGCACGCGGCTGCGCACATAATAATAATCGCCCCCCGCCAGCAGCCCTGCTGAGGTGGGCGCACCAATCAGATCATCGACCGAGGCTTTGGAGTCGACCCCAACCACCAATTCAGCCAGTTCAGATTCGGTAGGCACATAGCCATGGTTCTGATAGGTTGCCGCACAGGCCGATAGCCCAAAGAAAACGGTCAGACACAGGATGGCTTTTGCCCGGTGAAATACTGCAAACATCTGCGGCCTCTTGATCTTGGCATAAATTGCCTTTTATCCCGCTTACAACAAGGTAGCCCCCGGGTTCAAGAAAGGAAGCAACACGCATGACCGAAGATACCGCCCCCGACAGCATCATTCGGCTGGCCGATTTGCCTGCACGCAAGCCGTTTCGGTTTGATCTGAGCCCCGATGCACAGACCCGCGCCGCCATGGCAAAAGCGCTGGATGTGCTGGACGTGCGCAAGCTGACCTTCAAAGGAAGCCTGTCTGCACGGGGCAAATCCGCCTGGGTGCTTGAGGGCGCGCTGGGGGCCACGGCTGTGCAATCGTGTGTGGTGACACTGGCGCCGGTGACCACACGCATCGACATTTCCGTTCGGCGGCTTTTCACCGACGCGTTTGAGGACACGGTCACCGAAGAAGACACCGAAATGCCCGAAGATGACACGATCGAGCCGCTCACCCCCGAGATTGATCTGCTGAATGTAGCACGCGAATCCCTTGGGCTGGCCCTGCCCGATTACCCGCGCGCCGCGGATGCCGCGCTGGAAAAAGCCACCTTTGCCGCACCAGATGTCACCCCGCTGAGCGATGATGACATCAAACCCTTCGCCGGTTTGGCCGATCTGAAGGCAAAACTTGAAAAACCAGACGAAGAGTGATGCGAATTTGCTTGCTCTTGGGCGTTTTCGCCCATATTCAGGCGCTCTTATCGGATTTTAGGGTTGAACGATCGGCTTGTAACTGTAAAAGCCGCGCAACCCGGTATGAAACAGGGCCGCTCTGGCCCACAGAAATTGAGGTTGCGACATGGCTGTCCAACAGAACAAAGTATCCAAATCCCGCCGCAACAACCGTCGTGCGCATGATGCACTGGTTGCGGCCAACCCCAACGAATGCCCCAACTGCGGCGAGCTGAAGCGCCCGCATCACGTGTGTTCGGCCTGTGGTCATTATGCTGACCGCGAAGTTGTCTCGATGGTTGACGATGTCGAGCTGGACGAAGACGCGGCATAATCCCCCTAAAGGACGGTTGTCCGCATGACCGCGCAAACGGAACAGTTCACCGAAACTTCCGCGGCCACTGCAGGACGCACCATTATTTCAGTTGACGCCATGGGCGGCGATGAAGGACCGGCAACCGTTGTTGCCGGTATTTCGCGTTCGGCCCATAAAAACGCGCAAATCGGGTTTATTCTGCACGGCCCCAAGGATCAGCTGCAAAAGCTGGTCGACAAGCGCAAGAACCTTGAAGGCATCTGCGAGATTCGCGATGCCGCCGATGTTGTGTCGATGGAAGACAAACCCGCGCAGGTGCTGCGGTCGGGCAAATCCACCTCGATGTGGTCGGCCATCGAATCTGTGCGCAATGGCGAGGCTGACGTTTGCGTGTCATGCGGCAACACCGGCGCGCTGATGCTGATGTCGGTGGTGCGGTTGCGCAAACTGGACGGTGTGTACCGCCCGGCGATTGCGGTTTTGTGGCCGTCGCGCAATGCCCAAGGATTCAATGTGTTGCTGGACGCAGGCGCTGATATTCGCGCCGATGCCAAGGACCTGATGCAATATGCGTTGATGGGGATATCCTATGCCCGCAACGGATTTGGCCTGACGCGTCCACGTGTGGGCCTGCTGAATGTCGGCACCGAAGAACACAAAGGCCGCGCCGAGCTGAAAGAGGCGTATGAGCTGATCAACGCCAACGCCAAGCGCGCCGATTTTGAATTTGTGGGGTTTGTCGAGGGCAAGGATTTGCCCGGGGACACAGTGGATGTGATCATCACCGACGGGTTCACTGGCAATGTGGCCCTGAAAACCGGCGAAGGCACTGCCACGCTGATTGGCGAGCTGTTGCGCAAAGCGTTCCGGCACACGGTCTGGTCGCGCATGGCGTCCTTGCTGGCGTATACCTCGATGCAGCGTCTGAAAGAGCGGATTGACCCGCGCCGCGTCAACGGCGGCGTGTTTCTGGGCCTCAATGGCACGGTGGTCAAATCACACGGGGCGGCGGATGCCACTGGTGTGTCGTCGGCGGTAAAGCTGGCGTTTCAACTGGCCCAGTCTGGCTTTTCCGAAAAACTGGCGGCACGGGTTGCTTCGGCGGCGATGCTCAGCGATGAAGATGAAAACGAAAGCAGGTCGGAATGAGCACACGCGCAGTGGTCACAGGGGTTGGGCATTATCTGCCAGACCGAATCGTCCCCAATTCCGAGTTTGAAGCAACGCTGGACACCACCGATGAGTGGATCCGTTCGCGCTCGGGCATTGAACGGCGTCATTTCGCAGCCGAAGGCCAAACCACCTCGGATCTGGCCATTCGTGCAGCACAGGCCGCGATGGACCACGCCGGGGTGACGGCCGATCAGATCGACGGCATCATCGTGGCCACATCCACCCCTGATCTGACATTTCCCTCCGTGGGCACCATGGTGCAAAAGGGTCTTGGTATGGAACGTGGCTTTGCCTTTGATGTGCAGGCGGTCTGCGCAGGTTTTGTCTATGCGCTGACCACGGCCAATGCCATGCTGATTGCCGGACAGGCAACGCGCCTGTTGGTCATCGGTGCCGAAACCTTCAGCCGGATCATGGACTGGACCGATCGTTCTACCTGCGTGCTTTTTGGCGACGGTGCCGGCGCGCTGGTGCTTGAGGCGCAGACCGGCAAGGGGGACAATACGGACCGCGGTATTCTGGCCTCAGACCTTAATTCTGACGGACGCTACCGCGATATGCTTTATGTCGATGGTGGCGTGTCCACCAATGGCCAATCAGGTAAATTGCGTATGCAAGGCAACGCCCTGTTCCGCCAGGCCGTGGATAAATTGGCCGGCACTGCCTTTACCGCGCTGAAAAAGATCGGGCTGCACGATGATGACGTGGATTGGATTGTGCCGCATCAGGCCAACATCCGCATCATCGCAGGCACAGCCAAGAAAATGGGCATCCCGATGGAGCGGGTGATTGTCACCGTCCAGGACCACGGCAATACCTCGGCGGCCTCGATTCCGCTGGCGTTGTCAGTGGGTGTGGCGACCGGTAAAATCAAACGTGGTGATCTGCTTTTGTCCGAGGCGATTGGTGGCGGATTGGCCTGGGGCTCGGTTGTTCTGCGCTGGTAATGCGCGAAATTCCCCCAATTTCATACCTCTAAGCCGCATTATTCATGCCGGCAAAGTTGACTCTGAATTTCCTTAGGCCGTAAGGTCTTTGGAAATAGAGAAAAAAACGGGGGATGTGATGAGTGATAAGACACTGACCAGAATGGACCTGAGCGAAGCCGTGTTTCGCGAAGTAGGTCTGTCACGCAACGACAGCGCACAGCTGGTGGAAAGCGTTTTGGAATATATGTCAGACGCGCTGGCCGCGGGTGACCAGGTAAAAATTTCGTCGTTTGGCACGTTTTCTGTGCGTGACAAATCGGCCCGCGTGGGGCGTAACCCCAAGACCGGACAAGAAGTGCCGATCAATCCGCGCCGCGTTCTCACCTTCCGCCCCTCACATCTGATGAAAGAGCGTGTTGCCTCGGGCAACAAACGCTAAGGAGCGACGCGCCGATGGCCAAATCAGCCGACGCCTTTCGCACCATCAGTGAAGTGGCCGACTGGCTGGAAACCCCGGCCCATGTGTTGCGGTTCTGGGAAAGCAAGTTCAGTCAGGTCAAACCTGTAAAGCGCGCCGGTGGACGGCGGTATTATCGCCCCGCTGACATGAAGCTGCTGGGCGGTATCAAACAGCTGTTGCACGAAGATGGGCTGACCATCAAAGGCGTGCAAAAAATTCTGCGCGAACAAGGCGTAAAGCACGTGACAGGCCTGTCGCAGCCTCTGGACGAGGTGACCGAGGCCGAAGTTCACGATGCTGATATCGACATCGAGGTTGAAGACCCCGGACCAAGCAGCGCTGAAGTGCTGAACTTCCGCTCGGATGCAGAGGCTGGCGCGGATGCCGCCAAGGCGGAGGCAAAGGCCAAACAAGACGCCGACGCCGCTGCAGCAGCCAAAAAAGCGCAGAAAGAGGCCGAGGACAAAGCCCGCGTTGAGGCAGAAGCGGCTGCGCAAGCGCAGGCCGAGGCAGACGCAGCCCGCGCAGCACAGGCCGAAGCGTCAGAGCCTGCCCCGGAACCCGCGGCAGACGATGCTCCCGCCCAGCCCGAACCTGAGACGGACACAAGCGCCCCGGCAATGCCCAGCTTTATGCAGCGCCGCCCCGCAGAGCCCTCCAACGCACCCACACCCGCCGCCGCGTCAGAACCAGAGCCTGAGCCAGCACCAGAGCCCCAGCCCGAAACAGTGGCAGAAACGTCCCCTGCCCCGGCTGTTTTGTCTTTGCCAGACCTGCCCGATGATCCGGCTGATGATATCACCGCCGATCCCGGACCGCTGAGCGCCCTGTCCAAAATCACCCATCCTGTCAGCGCTGACGCCCTCAGCCATCTCCGGGCCTTGGCCGCGCAATTGGGGGCCGATGACGGCCGCTCTGAAACCTGAGGCAGGAAAAGTGGGATATGCCCCTTGCCCTGCCCGTGAAAAACAGTATGAAGACCCTCAGTTCGGGCTATGGCGCAGCCTGGTAGCGCGTCCGTCTGGGGGACGGAAGGTCGCAGGTTCGAGTCCTGCTAGCCCGACCATTTACAAAACCGCCCGCCCGTCATCCGGGCGGGTGTTTTTGGCTTAACGGGGGCCTCATCGTGCAAAACGGCGTTTTATCAGATCGTCAGATCAATGCGATGATTACCCAAGGCGGCATCACCGCCCGGTCGCCTATTTTAAACGATCAGATACAACCGGCCTCGCTGGATTTGCGGCTGGGGGATGTGGCCTACCGGGTGCGCGCATCGTTTCTGCCTGGCAAAGCCTCAACTGTGTCCCAGCGGCTAGATGAATTGACCATGCACAAAGTGTCGCTGACCGGGGGCGCTGTGCTGGAAAAGGGCTGTGTTTATGTCGTCCCATTGATGGAAGACCTGCACCTGCCTGCGGGTATGACTGCCGCCGCCAGCGCCAAAAGCTCGATCGGGCGGCTGGATTTGATGACCCGGATCATCACCGATCACGGTATAGAATTTGACCGTGTGCCCGATGGGTATGATGGCCCGCTTTATGCGGAACTGTGCCCGCAAAGTTTCTCGGTGCTGGCGCAACCGGGGCAATTGTTGACGCAGGTGATTTTCCGTCAGGGCAAAACCCTGCTTGATGACAACGACCTGCGCGCGGTGCATGCGCGCACACCGATTGTGTCGGGGGATCCGGTGATATCGGATGGCTTGGGCTTCTCCGTCGATCTGAAACCCGCTGAGGGCGATCTGGTCGGATACCGCGCCAAGCGCCATACCGGCGTGGTCGATCTGAGCCTGTTGGGCCATTACGAGCCGTCCGATTATTGGGAAGAAGTCCGCACCCGCGATGGCCGGATCATCCTTGATCCCGGTGCCTTCTACATTCTGGTCAGCCGCGAGGCCATTGCCATCCCCCCCGATTGCGCTGCTGAAATGGCGCCTTATCTGGCGATGGTCGGCGAATTTCGGGTGCATTATGCAGGGTTTTTTGATCCCGGCTTTGGGTTTGATGCCGCAGGCGGCACCGGATCACGCGGCGTTTTGGAAGTGCGCTGTCATGATGCGCCGTTTGTTCTGGAACATGGCCAGGTGGTGGGCCGGTTGGTGTATGAACGTATGTCCGAAACACCTCAACAGCTCTATGGCATTGATATAAAGTCGAATTATCAAGGCCAGGGATTGAAACTATCCAAACATTTTCGCACGTAATACCCGAAGGCCGCGTTGACGCCTGGGTTCAATGTCCGCTGAAACGCTGCGATGACATGTCAAATATGACACATCATTTAAGACCTGTCATATTTGACATGTCTACACTGCAGGGTATCGCGGGAACTGCGGGTGCATGGTCAGACCAGCACACACTCATCCAACCATGCGCGGCATTCAAGACCCGCGCCTTGGTGTCAGATTGTGGGTTAAAAAGTCCCTGAACAGACGCTTAAAACCGACCCATGCGTTTGGTCACTTTCATCGTTTGGCGCATACGCTTCTGGCTTTCGCCCGTATCCACCTGTGCAGTCTGTTGCGGCTGGCCCTGCTTGCCCTTGGACATCTTTTTGCCCACAGCATCCATGCCAGCATTGATCCCTTTGTTCATCACGCGGCGCATCACCTGACGGATGATCATATTGATAATCTGATTGGCGTTCATAACGCTCTCCTTGCCTGCCTCAGTCGGTGATATAGCAATCAATCATGAAAATTTCAGGGCAAAATGGGAATTTCACCGTCAGGTCGTTACAAATTGAACGATCTTTTAATCCTCGAACAGCTCGTTCTGGCCCTTTTCGGTTTGCTCTTCGGCATCCAAATCGCCCTCGCCCAATTGCGGAGCTTCGCCGGGTGGTGGCCGGTTTTCCAGCAATCCTGCGGCGCGCAATTCCTTCAACCCAGGCAAATCGCGGGCGTTTTCCAGACCGAAATGATCCAAAAACGCCTGCGTGACCACAAATGTCACCGGACGCCCCGGTGTCATCCGCCGCCGGCCAAAACGAATCCACTCCATTTCCAGCAGTTGATCCACCGTGCCGCGTGACACTGACACGCCGCGAATTTCTTCAATCTCGGCGCGGGTTACCGGCTGGTGGTAGGCGATGATCGCCAATGTCTCGATCGCAGCACGGCTGAGTTTACGGGTCTCAACCGTTTCGCGCTGCATCAGGAACCCCAGATCAGCTGCGGTCCGAATGGCCCAGGCATCGCCCACACGCACCACAGACACACCGCGCCCTTCATAGCGTTTACGCAGATAGACAAGCGCTTCAGCAGGGTCTGATCCATGCGGCATCCGCGCCTCTAGCTCACGCACGGAAACGGGTTCGGCAGTGGCAAACAAGATCGCCTCGACCATCCGTTCTTGCTCGGCAATGGGGGGTGCCTCAAACAGACTTTCTTCTTTGACTTCAGTATCATCTGACATGGTCTTAATCCTTCCGCCTCAGTTCCAGCGGTGCGAATGTCTCGGATTGGCGCAGCTCGACTTTGCCTTCTTTTGCCAGCTCAAGCGAGGCTGCAAAAGTCGAGGCCGTGGCCGAACGGCGTTTGGCCGGATCGGAGGTGAACCCATCGGGTAAATAGGTGGAAATGTCGGTCCAGGTGCCCGCAAACCCGATCAGCCCGCGCATGCGTTCCAATGCTTGTTCTAGCGTAAACAGCGCGTCACGGTCCATGACATAGGGGCGGAATTCATCCTTTGTGCGGATGCGGGCATAGCCCTGCATCAGGTCCAGCAACGTGGCGGTATAGGTGACCTTGCGTACCTGTTGCACGTCTTCGGGAATGCCGCGCGCAAAGAAATCACGCCCCATCTGATCGCGTGCCATCAGCTTGGCCGAAACCTCGCGCATGGCTTGCAAGCGCTCCAGCTGAAATGCCAGATGGGCGGCCAGCTCTTCGCCCGACGGCCCCTCTTCGGTCGGATCAGGCGGCAGCAACAGGCGCGATTTCAGGAAGGCCAGCCAGGCCGCCATCACCAGGTAATCCGCCGCCAGCTCGATCCGCAGCTCTTTGGCTTTTTCAACAAAGGTCAGGTACTGCTCGGCCAGCTCCAACACCGATATCTTGCGCAGATCCACTTTTTGGGTGCGCCCCAGCGTCAACAGCAAATCCAGCGGGCCCTCAAAGCCGTCGACATCCACGATCAGGGCCTCGGCCGCCATACGCTCGGCGACGGTCTCTATCCGTCCAACCTGATCGAATGTGTCCTCAGACATGTACCCTACCCGTTCATCAACGCCGCAAGCTCGGCCTCAAGCGCTGGAATGTCAACCTCATCAGGGGTTTTACGGGCCACCAACGCCCTCTCGGCGCGCGATTGGGCGGCGTCGGTCATCGTCCCTGAGGCCTCGGCCACCACGACGCGTTCGGCGAATGTGCCGTTGCAATGCAAAACCACATCACACCCGGCCTGCAGTGACGCGGTCGCGATTTCGCTGAGCGACCCGTTCAGGGCCTTCATTGAAATATCGTCGGTCATGATCAGCCCGTCAAAGCCAATATCCTCGCGGATAATCTGCATGATCTGCGACGATGTGGTCGCTGGGCTATTGCCCAGACGCGCGTAGACCAGATGTGCCGTCATCGCCATGGGCAAGTCATTCAAAGCACGGAACGGGGCAAAGTCAGTGTCTTGCAGGTCTTCGGGATCTGCATCAATCACTGGCAATTCAAGGTGGCTGTCAGCCAAGGCGCGGCCATGGCCGGGGATGTGTTTGACCACCGGCAACACCCCGCCATCCAGATGCCCATCCGCCACAGCCCGGCCAATGTCGGCCACCACATCGGGAACAGTGCCATAACAGCGGTTGAGCAAAAATGGATGGGTGTCGGGCCCCGCCACATCAACCAGTGGCGCGCAATTGCTGTCGATGCCAATGGCGCGCAGCTCGTCCGAAATCAGGCGCGAACGGATATACATGGACCGTGCAGCGTGATCCCCGGCCAGCGTGACGTGTTCAAGCGGCGGCAGCCATTCGCGCCAATGGGGGCTGCGCAACCGTTGCACGCGCCCGCCTTCCTGGTCGATGGTGATCGGCGCGTCCCGGCCCACTGCCTCGCGCAGATCACCGCACAGCGCACGCACCTGATCGGGCGTGTCGATATTGCGTGCAAACAGGATAAACCCAAAGGGATCTGCGTCGCGGAAAAGCGCCTTTTCGTCAGACCGCAAGCGCAGCTCGTCCGCGTCCAGAATACAGGCGCCAAAGCGGCTCATGTAAGGGGGCTCATCTGGTCACCACGGGGATACATTCGGCGTTTTCCGACACCAAGGCCGAACAGAACCGGCGCGCATCGCTGAGATCAGCGAACCCCATGGCGCGCAACCGATAGAATGTGCGCCCGCCGCTTTGCGCCTTCTGGATCACGCGGGACTTACCTTCTAGGAATTCGCCAAAACGGGCGTTCAACCGCTCCCATTCGCTGCGTGCGACCTCTTCGCTGTCATAGGCGCCCAGCTGTGCCAGACGCGTGCCCACTGGAATTGTGTCGGGTGCCACATCCCTGACACCCGCCACGGCGGCCTCAATGGCCTGAGCAGAGGGTGTGGGCGACGTGTTTAACGCCGCAGGGCGGGTTTTAGGCCGCAATGAGCGTTTCAGCCCGCCTTTGATTTCAGGCTTGGGCGTGACCAATGCGGCCACCTCTTGCGTTTGATCTGTGCCGTCCTGAGGAACTGTCTCAACCAACGCCTCAGCCAGGGGGGCAAGCTCTTGCAAGGGTTCGACCCCTTCGGCCAACCGCGCGGCCAGCTCTTCGACGGCGGCCAGTTGCAGGGTTTGTTCTTCGGCAGTTTGCGGCTCTTGGGTCAAGGCCGATGCCAGTTCCGGCGCGATCACAGGTTGCGGCACCGTGGCGGGCACCACGTCAGCCGCTGTACTGACGGCTGCATCATCCGCCGTCAAACCCACCGGCTCGGGCGCCAGCATCACCGCGTCAGCGGGCCCTGCCGCCGTGCCAGCGGCAGCCACGTCATTGACGCTAAGCCCTTGATTTTGGGCTTGTTCACCGCCTCGGTTTTCCGGCTGCACCCGCATCGGACCCTCAACGGCCCTGACCACCGGAACGCCACTGACGTCGCGTATCAACAACTTGTAGCCCCAGACCAGCACACCGATCAGCAGGGCCAGCGATATGATCGCACCCAATGCGTTGGTTGCCTTGGAAAGGGATGATTTCTGCCCGTGTACCGCCTGATGCGGCATCTGCATTTGCGCCATGTCTCGCCTCGTTTCTCCGGCGATGCATAGCCGCCGGGGATGATGATCTGCCTCAACCCCGGCGTTTTCGTGCGATTTGTTACCGCATCTCCTCGACCGGAGTTACACCCAAGATACCAAGACCTGCAGAAATAACAACGGTTACGGCACGTGCGAGGGCGATTTTCGCCTGTGACGCGCCGGGATTGCCCTCATCCAGGAACCGCAAGCCCGGATTGTCATTGCCCCGGTTCCAAAGCGCATGCAATTCCGAAGCCAGATCATACAGATAAAACGCAACGCGGTGCGGCTCGTTTGTGCGCCCTGCGATGTCCACCAAACGCGGCCATTCAGCGATCTTTTTCGCAACATTCAACTGGGCATCATCGGTCAAAAGTGACAGATCAGCCGCCGCAAGCGTGGCATCATCGGTGGCAATTCCTGCCTCGGTGGCCTTGCGAAGGACCGAATTCACCCGCGCGTTGGCATATTGCACATAGAAAACAGGGTTGTCTTTGGATTGCTCCAACACCTTGTCAAAATCGAAATCCAGCGGCGCGTCATTCTTGCGCGTCAGCATATGAAAGCGCGTGACGTCCTTGCCTACGGCATCCACCACATCGCGCAGGGTCACGAACGTCCCGGCCCGTTTGGACATCTTGAACGGCTCGCCGTCTTTATACAGCTTAACCAGCTGCGTCAGCTTGATATCCAGTGGCACGCGGCCATCACTCAGTGCCGACACAGCCGCCTTCATCCGTTTGACATAGCCACCGTGATCGGCGCCCAGTACATCAATAAGGGCGTCGAAGCCCCTGTTTATCTTGTCAAAATGATACGCAATGTCTGGTGCAAAATATGTCCAGGCCCCATCGGATTTCTTCACTGGCCGGTCCACATCATCGCCGTGATCGGTCGACCGGAACAACGTCTGCTCCCGCGCTTCCCAGTCTTCGGGCTTTTTGCCTTTGGGCGGTTCCAGCACGCCTTCGTAGATCAGGCCTTTGGATTCCAGATCCGTCAGAGCCGCTTCGATCTGGCCCGTGCCGTACAGCGACTTTTCGGAATAAAACACATCCATCTTCACGCCCAGGGCGGCCAGATCTTCGCGGATCAGTGCCATCATCGCATCAGTTGAAAACGCGCGGACCTCAGCCAACCATGTCGCCTCGGGCTGATCGACATAGGCGTCGCCCACGTTGTCCTTCAGCGTCTGACCCACATCAATCAGGTAATCGCCGGGATATGTGCCATCTTCAAACGCCACCTTCTGGCCGTGCGCCTCAAGATATCGCAGATACACCGAGCGGGCCAACACATCGACCTGCGCGCCGCCATCGTTGATGTAGTATTCACGCGTCACATCGTAGCCGACAAAATCCAGCAAGCTGGCCAAAGCGTCGCCAAAAACGGCCCCGCGGGTGTGGCCCACATGCAAAGGCCCCGTCGGGTTGGCCGAGACATATTCCACGTTCACCTTCGCGCCCTGCCCTTGCTGTGAGCGGCCAAAATCAGCGCCCTGGCTTAGTGCCGCGCGGGCCACATCGTGCCACAGCGCCCCTGCCAGCCGCAGGTTCAAAAACCCCGGCCCCGCCACATCGGCGCTGACAATGCGGTCATCGCCCACCAAACGCGCAGCCAGCGCATCGGCAATGTCGCGCGGCTTTAGCCCGGCAGGCTTGGCCAGCACCATCGCGGCATTGGTGGCCATATCGCCGTGGGCGGCATCGCGGGGGGGCTCAACCGTGACATTGGCAAAGTCCAGCCCTTGCGGCAGATCACCCGCCGTTTGCATCGCATCCAGCGACGCCAGCACCAGCGCGCGTATGTCAGTAAAGAGGTTCATGGCCATATGTCCTTTGTCGCCTTGCGCGGGGTTTATCACCCATATGTTTGCCGTCAATCACCCGTGTTCACCCGCGCCCCCCGGCCCTCCCAACAGCCGCTGATGGGCCTGCAAGGCATAGCGGTCGGTCATTCCGGCGATATAGTCGCTAACCAGCCGGGCTAAAGCCGTTTCATCCGGCACCTGCGCAACCTGCGCCTGCCACGCTGTGGGCAAGGCCTGTGGATGGGTCATGTAGTAGGGGAACAGCTGCTCGACCACCGATGTGACCCGCTCGCGCATTTCGATCACCGCAGGGGCGCGGTACATGCGTTTGAACAAAAACGCGCGGATCACTTTGAGATCCTGCCACAGCCCCTCCGAGAACCGCACGACAGGGCGGCCCATATGGCGCACGTCAGCAGCTGTTTCAGGGGCAGTTTCGGCCAGGATCGCCGACGAGGTGGTGATCACGTCCTCGACCATCACACCAAACACCCGGCGCAGGGCCTCGTGGCGGCGGCGATAGGTATCAAGCGCAGGATAAATGCCATCC
This sequence comes from Roseovarius sp., assembly GCA_045106595.1. Classification (GTDB taxonomy): domain Bacteria; phylum Pseudomonadota; class Alphaproteobacteria; order Rhodobacterales; family Rhodobacteraceae; genus Roseovarius. The sequence goes on from JBGCEW010000001.1 coordinate 186,178, forward strand.
ACCCGCGCATATGCAGCGCCAATGATGGGCAAATCGCAGATATCACCCTCGTGAAACAGGCCTGCGCGCAGACCATCGTGCAGATCATGGTTGTTATAGGCAATGTCATCGGCCAGCGCGGCCACCTGAGCCTCGGCGCTGGCATGGGTATGAAGTTCCAGATCGTGACGCGCGTTATAGTCTGCCAACGCATACGGCAGATCCCCCGTCACCGGACCGTTGTGTTTGGCAATGCCTTCCAGTGTGTCCCAGGTCAGGTTCAGCCCGTCAAAATCTGCGTAATGCCGTTCCAGCGCGGTCACGATCCGCACCGCCTGCGCGTTGTGATCAAACCCGCCATAGGGCTGCATCGCCGCATCCAACGCATCCTCGCCGGTGTGACCAAAGGGCGTGTGCCCCAGATCATGCGCCAGTGCCACGGCCTCGGTCAGCTCGCCGTTCAAATGCAGCGCCCCTGCAATTGTCCGGGCCACCTGCGCCACTTCAATGGAATGGGTCAGACGGGTGCGGAAATAATCGCCCTCATGTTCTACAAACACCTGGGTTTTATGCTTGAGCCGCCGAAACGCCGATGAATGTATGATCCGGTCGCGGTCACGTTGATAGCAGGACCGAAAGGCACTTTCCTCCTCGGTCACCAAACGCCCGCGGGCCTTTCGGGGATCAAGCGCATAGATCGCCTGCATTTGTCGCGCCTCATCCTTGTGATGCTGTCGTGTCCCTCATATATTGCAATCAACGCCGCAATGTAACCGCCTGACCGGAGCATATCTGATGAACCTGCCGCCCACCGTCACACCGCGTGCTTTTGAACAGTTGTCAGCCATCGGCGCGGGCAGCCAGGGCCAGGCCCTGCGGGTGGCTGTTGAAGGGGGCGGATGCTCGGGGTTTCAGTATGAAATCAAGCTGGATGACGTGGCCGAGGATGACCTGGTGCTGGAAGGTGCCGGTGAAAAGGTGGTTGTCGATGCGGTATCCCTGCCCTTTTTGGCCGGTGCCACGATTGATTACACCGAGGAACTGATTGGCGCGCGGTTTGTGATCGACAATCCCAATGCGTCATCGTCGTGCGGATGCGGCGTGTCCTTTTCGATGTGACTTGCGCGCACCCGGCACCTGCGCGATAGATTGCGTGCAGTGCAATCGGGGGCCGTCATATGAAAATCGCCAGTTACAACATCAACGGTATCAAGGCCCGGATCAACGCGCTCAGTGATTGGCTGGACGAAGCACAGCCCGATGTGGCCGTGCTGCAAGAAATCAAATCCGTCGACGAAGGCTTTCCGCGTCAGCATTTTGAGGACAAGGGCTATGTGGTGGAAACCCATGGTCAAAAGGGCTTTAATGGGGTGGCGATCTTGTCGAAACACCCGCTTGAGGATGTGCGCCGCGGCCTGCCCGGCGATGACAGTGACGAGCAAGCCCGCTGGATCGAGGCCACAGTGGTGGGCGACAGCCATGCCTGCCGGGTGTGCGGGTTATACCTGCCCAATGGCAACCCCACGCCGGGGCCGAAATATGACTATAAACTGGCCTGGATGGAGCGTCTGCACACGCGCGCGCAACAGTTGATGTCACTTGAAGAACCTGCGCTAATGGCCGGGGATTACAACATTATTCCCCAAGATGAGGATGCCAAACGCCCCGAAGTCTGGCAAGACGATGCGCTGGCTCGCCCCGAAAGCCGCGCAGCTTACCGGCGTATCCTAAACCTTGGCTTTACCGAAGCGTTTCGCGCCCGCCATCAAGGCCCCGGACACTATTCGTTCTGGGATTATCAGGCCGGGGCGTGGAACCGCGATGATGGTATTCGCATCGATCATTTCCTGCTGACCCCACAAGCGGCGGACCTGCTGCGCGATTGCCAGATCGACAAGGATATTCGCGCACGGGAAAAACCATCAGACCATGTGCCGATCTGGGTTGATCTGGCGCTTTAGACGCTTAGTGCGCCTGCGTGACATCGTGATGGTACAGCCAGTCAAACTGGCCAAGCACCTTTACGGGGGCCAGACGCCCTGCCACCCGCAAGACGGTATGCGCTGCTAAACGCATGGGCGGAAAGGATAAATGGTATTTCCAGGCGTTGGCATTTGCGGCCTCGATCACACGGCACACACGGGTGCGGCGGCGCTGTTGATACGCGGCCAAAGCCTGTGACAGATCGGTGCCATGGTCCAGCGCATCGGCCAACACCCAGGCATCCTCCAGCGCCATATTGGCCCCTTGTGCCATAAAGGGCAGCGTCGGATGGGCCGCATCGCCCAATATCGCCACCCCAGATGAGTGCCAGTTGGCAGCCACCTGATGCCGGAACAACCCCCACAGGTTGACTTCTTGCACGTCCTTGAACACGGCTTGCACATCGGCGTCGAAATCCGCAAACACCGCCCGCAGGTCATCAGGATCAGCTTGGTGCGCCCAGCCTTCCTCGGCCCAGTCTTCGCGTTCCTGAATGGCCACAATGTTCAGCCGGTTTTGCGGCAGCGGGTACAGAACCACATGTTTGCGCGGCCCCATATAAAGGTGAATATCGTTCTGCAAGCCTATGGTATTGTGTGCAATTGCGCGCCAGGCTACCTGACCTGTGAAAAACGCATCTTGGGTGGGTGTCACCTCGGGGCGCGTGGCGGAATGCAGACCATCCGCCCCAATCATCAGATCAGCCGTCAGGGTTTCGCCCCCGTGCAGCAGCACCGTCGCCGGTGTGCCCGGGCGCACCCGCTCCACCTGCTGCCCAAGCCTGATCTCAACCCCGGCATCACGCGCAGCCTGCGCCAGAAGATGGATCAGAACTGCACGGTGCAGCACGTGATACCCATGTGGGCCACGGGTCAGATCGAGGCGCAAAACCTCACCCTTACGGTAATCACGCAGATGCACGGCGTGCGCTTGCACCGAACGGTCAGAAACGGTTTGCCCCAACCCCAAAGCATCCAGAACAGCAAAGCCATTGGGGCTGATTTGCAGGCCTGCACCCACTTCCTGAATGCTTTCGGCCTGCTCCAACACCCGCACCTGCGCGCCGCGTTGCCCCAAGGCAATCGCCGCAGCCAGCCCGCCGATCCCGGCGCCAATCACGGTTATGGACATGGATTTCAGCATTTTATTCCCAAGTCTGACACGCACACCCTAGCGCAGTTGACCGCCCAAATGCAAAACGCCGAAGGCAGGGCCCCCGGCGTTTGTAATCTTGATACCCTTTGGATGGGCCTAATCGTCGCGGTGCACTTTCTCGCGGCGCTCGTGACGCTCCTGGGCTTCCAGGCTCATCGTGGCGATGGGGCGTGCGTCCAGCCGTTTCAGGCTGATCGGTTCGCCCGTCACTTCGCAATAGCCATATTCGCCTTCGTCGATGCGGCGCAGCGCACTGTCAATTTTGGCAACCAGCTTGCGTTGACGATCCCGCGTGCGCAATTCCAGTGCACGGTCGGTTTCTTCCGAGGCACGATCAGCGACATCAGGAATGGCGCGTGTCCCATCCTGCAACCCTTCGATTGTGTCGCGGCTGCCTTCGATCAATTCACTTTTCCAGGTGATCAGCTTGCGGCGAAAATACTCCACCTGCCGATCATTCATAAACGGCTCGCCCTCTGCCGGCGTATAGTCGTCGGGCAAAAACGTCTCGACTTTCATGTCAGCTCCCTTTTTATCGCGTCCATCCGCCATGATTGCGTATCCCCTGATTTCCGGCGCGTGTGGCGCTGAGTAACACCTTGAACGGGGGAATGTCACTAGGCAATCACGCAGCATTGATGTGTTTTTGTTTCCCCTTTAGGGTGCGCGCGAAATGCGAGGCATTGGGCTTCAAAAGGATTGAAATCGATATGAAATTTGAAGGCACAGACAGTTATGTCGCCACCGATGATCTGACCGTGGCAGTGAATGCCGCCGTCACACTCGAGCGTCCCTTGCTGGTCAAAGGCGAACCGGGCACCGGCAAGACCGAACTTGCGCGTCAGGTGGCGCAGGCCCTTGGGCTGAAAATGCTGGAGTGGAACATCAAATCCACAACCAAGGCGCAGCAAGGCTTGTATGAATATGACGCCGTCAGCCGGTTGCGTGACAGCCAGCTGGGCGATGCCAAAGTGAATGATGTGGCCAATTACATCAAAAAGGGCAAGCTATGGCAGGCCTTTGAGGCCGATGAAAAACTGGTTCTGCTGATCGATGAGATCGACAAGGCCGATATCGAATTTCCCAACGACCTGCTGCAAGAGCTCGATAAGATGGAGTTCCACGTCTACGAGACTGGCCAGACGGTGAAGGCCCACAAGCGCCCGATCGTGATCATTACATCGAACAACGAAAAGGAATTGCCGGATGCCTTTTTGCGGCGGTGCTTTTTCCACTACATCCGGTTTCCCGAAATCGAGGTGATGCGCCAGATTGTCGAAGTGCATCATCCCGGCATCAAGGACGCGCTTTTGACCACCGCCCTGACGCAGTTCTACGAGATTCGCGAACAGGCCGGGTTGAAAAAGAAACCTTCGACGTCAGAAGTGCTGGATTGGCTGAAGTTGCTATTGGCCGAGGATCTCAGCGCGGAAGACCTGAAACGCGACGGGGCGGATGCGCTGCCCAAGTTGCACGGCGCGCTTTTGAAGAACGAGCAGGATGTGCATCTGTTCGAACGTTTGGCCTTTATGGCCCGCCGAACGCGTTAAAAACACAGCCCTAGCGCGCAGTGTATAACGACGCGCGCCGCGGCGCCCCTTTCGACAGACTGTGACATCAACGACTCAGTCCAGTGAATTGAGATCGTGAACAAAAATGGAACATGGGCATCGATTCGGCAAGCCGTCGAATCGGTCACATTTTTGCCTTATTTCGTCCTTACCGCCGACTATATAGGGGGCCATACCTCCCCTTGATCCTGTTTGGGATAAGGTTCAGGTGCCAGGCACGAGCAGCAAAAAGAAGCGCCACCCTGCCTCCCTTCCGAACAAGGACACCGCCTTGGTGACGCTATGTCGCCTGGGCCTTTGGTGACACTTCTTGTTCGGGGGACCGATGCGCAAAGTTATCTTACCTATTTGCCTGATGTTAGGGGCATGTGTGGCTGGAACGCCCAGCGAAACACCCAGCCGGGCCAACACCCAGACGCAATCCATCATGCCCAGCATGAAGGCATTTTCCGCTCCGCGGCCTGTCCCACCGACACGGTCGAACAGCGACATTCATCGTGATTTCATGGAACTGGCGTTTCAGCTGGAATCCGGGCGACAGCTGACGCTGTTTACACGTTTTGAAGGGCCTATTTCAGTACGGGTGACGGGCAACCCACCTGCCAACATGAGTTCTGATCTGAACCGGTTGCTGCACCGTTTGCGCACTGAGGCGGGAATCGAGATTTCTCAGACCAATGCAGCATCAGCCAATATCACCATTCAGGCCGTGACGCGCGCCGATATCCGGCGCCACCTGCCCAAGGCAGCCTGCTTTGTGGTGCCCAATATTTCGGATTTGTCAGAATACCGCGCGGCGAAACGCAGCCGTATTACCAATTGGAGCGCGCTGCAGCGCCGCGAAAAGCTGGCGATTTTCCTGCCCAGTGACGCAAGCCCCCAAGAGGTGCGCGATTGCCTGCACGAAGAACTGGCACAGGCCCTTGGCCCGCTTAATGATCTCTACCGCCTGCGCGACAGCGTCTTTAACGATGACAATGTGCACACCGTGCTGACCGGCTTTGATATGCTGGTGCTGCGCGCCTATTACGCGCCCGAGCTGCGCAATGGCATGGCCCGTGGTCAGGTGGCCGCACGTTTGCCTGCGATTCTCAGCCGGTTGAACCCGCTGGGTGATCAACTTAGCCCGCAACCTGCCGATGCCACGCCGCGCGCCTGGATTAGGGCTGTGCAAACCGCACTTGGCCCCGGTGCACGCCCCGCGCAACGGCGCACTGCGGCCAACGAGGCCGTGAAAATTGCAACGGCAATGGGCTGGTCAGATCATCGGCGCGCGTTCAGTCACTTTGCGCTGGGACGGTTGAACCAATCGTCTGATCCGCGCTTTGCCCAAAGCCAGTTCCAGCTGGCCGAGACGTTTTATCGCCAAACCCCCAACACCAGCCTGCACCGCGCCTATTCGGCGTCGCATCTGGCGGCCCATGCGGTCAGCCGGGGTCAGGGCGAAGAAGCACTGGCGTTGATCGGCCCGCATTTGGCCACCGCCGAGCGGCATGAAAACGCCGCCTTGCTGGCCACGTTGCTGCTGTTGCGTGCCGAAGCACTCGAGCTGACGGGGCGTACCTCGGAAGCGCGCGCTGTGCGTATGGACAGTCTGGGCTGGGCACGGTACGGGTTCGGTGCGGAATGGGCGGTGCGTGCAAAACTGCGTGAAATCTCGTCGCTCAGCCCGCTTAAGGGACCAAACGGGTAACACCGACCACAGCGACGGGTTAAGACATGATTGTACTGATCGGGGCCATTATAGGCGCGCTGACCGGTGGGCTGATGGCCCGCCGCCGCAAGGGCAAACTGGCTGACATTTTGCAATACGCCTTTGTGTATGCGCTGCTTTTTGCGCTTACGGGCCTGTTCGCCACGCTGATCATCCACCGCGCTGCGGTGTAACGCGATGTTCCTGCCCTTTTTCGAAACACTTCGGAAAACCGGTATCCCTGTCTCTTTGCGCGAATATCTGACCTTTCTTGAGGCCATGTCAGCCGGTCTGGTGACCTATGATCTGGAAGGTTTTTACTATCTGGCGCGCGCGGCGATGGTCAAAGACGAACGGATGATCGACCGCTTTGATCAGGCCTTTGCCCATAGTTTTTCCGGCCTCGAACAAATCACCGCAGATCAGGTTCTGGACGCTGTGGATATTCCGCAAGACTGGCTGGAAAAGATGGCCGAGAAACATCTGAGCGCCGAAGAAAAAGCCGAGATCGAAGCACTGGGTGGCTTTGACAAGCTGATGGAGACGTTGAAAGAACGTCTGAAAGACCAGCAAGGCCGCCACCAAGGCGGCAACAAGTGGATCGGCACGGCAGGCACCTCGCCTTTTGGGGCCTATGGATACAATCCCGAAGGGGTGCGCATCGGTCAAAACGAAAGCCGCCACCAGCGCGCGGTCAAGGTCTGGGACAAACGCGAGTTTCGCAACCTTGATGACAGCGTCGAGCTGGGTACGCGCAACATCAAAGTGGCGCTGAAACGTCTACGCCAATGGGCCCGCGACGGCGCCCACGACGAGCTGGATCTGGACGGCACCATTCGCGCGACGGCAGAACACGGCTATCTGGATGTGCAAACCCGCCCCGAGCGGCGCAACGCGGTCAAGGTGGTGCTGTTTTTGGATGCAGGCGGGTCGATGGATCCACATGTGAAGGTGGTCGAGGAATTGTTCAGCGCCGCACGCGCCGAATTCAAACATCTGGAATACTACTATTTCCACAATTGCCTGTACGAAGGCGTGTGGCGCGACAACCGCCGCCGCTGGAACGAGGTGACGCCCACATGGGAAGTGTTCAACACCTATGGCCCTGATTACAAATGTATATTTGTGGGTGACGCCAGCATGTCACCTTATGAAATCGCCTATCCCGGTGGCGCGAATGAACACTGGAACGAAGAGGCTGGTCAGACATGGCTGCGCCGCGCGCGTGACAATTGGCCCGACAACCTGTGGATCAACCCGGTGCCCGAACGCAGCTGGCCCTACACACAATCCATTGGTATGATCCACGAGATATTCGACGGTCAGATGGTGCCCATGACACTGTCGGGGCTGGAAACCGGAATGAAACAACTGGTGCGCTGACACCCCCCCCCTGTGTTGGAGTGGCAGGCCGTCACACGGCCCATCGCAGACAAGACCTTTTTTGGTATCGGCCCGTTTCATTTTAAACCGGATCACCGAAAGCAGCGCCTTTGTGGAACAGGCGATTGTCTAGGCGGATGCCACCCCCCGCTCGACCGCCAGCTGATAGAGATGCCAGGTGGCATGGCCCAGCCAGGGCAGCACCACAAACAACCCCAAAAACGCAGGCAGCAGCGCCAGCAGCGTGATGCAGGCAATGAACGCGGCCCAGGCCAGCATCGGGCCGGGGTTGTTTTTAACCGTCTGAAAACTGGTGATCATGGCGGTGACAAAATCCACCTCGCGGTCCAGTAACAGCGGCAATGAGATCACTGTGATCATATACAGCAGCAGCGCAAACCCCGCCCCCACCAGCGTGCCCACTGCCAGCATTTCGATTCCTTCCAGCGTGCCATAAACCTCAAGCGAGGACATGACATTGGTCATTTGACTGAGCCCCAGAAACAGCGCAAAGATCATATGCGCCAGAAAGAACCAGAAGAGAAACATCATGATGATAATGGCGCAGATCGACGGCAACTGACGGCGGCGCTGAAAGGCGATCACGCCCAGGATGCCAGACCACTCCAGCGGCCAACCCATCGCAAACCGGTGACTGATCTCGTAAAAACCCACGGCGGCAAACGGCCCGATCAGCGGAAATCCCATAACAGCCAGAACCAGCCAGTATGTTTCGCCTGTGGTGTAGGTGATCCACGCCATAAACCACCCCAACCCCACGTAAACGCCCGCAAACAGCAGGGCAAAGCCCGGCGCGCGGCGCATATCGGCCCAGCCCCTGCGCAGGGCCTCGCGCAGTAACGCCAGATCAATTGGGCCCAGATCGGGCACGCCGTGCGCGCGTGTGCGTGGCTCTTTCATGTCGTCCCTCCTGTTTTGATGACCAACATATCTTTGAGCGGATGCTGGTCTCTGATCTGGATCAAACGGTCAATTGGGGCGGGCGCTGTGCAGGCCAGTCGGTGGCGCGGTGATAGGCCTCGGCCAAGGCCAGCAGCCCTGCGTCATCTGCGTGGCGTCCGATCAGTTGCACCCCCATCGGCAGACCCGCATCACCAAAGCCCGCAGGCACAGCAACCGCAGGCAATCCAATCAGGCTGACCGGAATGACCATTTCCATCCAGCGATGATAGGTGTCCATCTCAACCCCGGCGACATGGCGCGGCCAGGTATGCTCGACGGCAAAGGGCCAAACCTGTGCGGTGGGCAGGGCCAGCGCGTCATAGGTATCAAACAACGCGGCTGCGGTGCGGTACCACTTGGAACGAATGACGCTGGCCTCGTGCACCTGCGTGGCACTGAGCGCCTGACCGGTTTCAGCTTCCCACAGGGCCTCGGGTTTTAGCTGACCACGGGTGTTTTGATTGGCCATCAAGGGCGCCAGCCCGGCGGCATTGGCAAAGGCACGCAAGGTCACCCAGGACTGCCATAGCGCATCGCGCGAGAATGGCGGCGCCAGGTCTTCGACAATCGCGCCTTGGTCTTGCAGCACACTCAGCGCGCGGCGGCACAAAGGCTGAATGCCGTCCTCATAGGGTAGCGCCCCGCCCCAATCACCCAGCCACCCAATGCGCACACCTTTGGCGCGCGGGCTCAGCTGGCCCATCGCCGTGTAGGGCATCGGGTTGGGGGTCAACGGGTCTGGTCCGCTCATGACGTCCAGTTGCAATGCCAGATCCTGCGGACAGCGCGCCATCGGACCATTCGTGGACAACTGGTGCAGATAGGCGTCACCCTCGGGGTCAGATGGCACACGGCCCCAACTGGGGCGCATCCCGTAAACATTGTTCCACCCCGCCGGATTGCGCAGTGACCCCATCATGTCAGACCCATCGGCAATCGACAGCATGCCTGTGGCCAACGCCACTGCCGCCCCGCCAGATGAGCCGCCACAGGTGACAGCACTGTCATAAGGGTTCAGCGTGGTGCCATGCACAGGGTTATAGGTGTGGCTGCCCAGGCCAAACTCGGGCGTGTTGGTTTTGCCAATCACAATTGCACCCGCAGCCCGCAGCCGTGCCACATGCAGGCTGTCGGTCTGCGCAATTTGCCCAGCAAAGGCGGTTGAGCCTTGCGAGGTGGGCAATCCTGCGGCATCCGCCAGGTCCTTGATCGCAATCGGCAGCCCGTGCAACGGGCCTTTTGAGGGTGTGCTGTCCGCCGTCTTTGCCTCGGCCATCAACGCATCGGGTGCACGCAGTGACACGATGGCATTCACCGACGGATTAACCTGTTCGATCCGCTGTAACGTGGCCTCCATCAGCGCCTCAGCGCTTAGCTCTGCGTTTGCGATCATCTGGGCCTGCTGCGAGGCCGAGTTTTTTAAAATATCTGTCATCGGGGTATTTGGCCCCAACTCGGACCAGCGCGCAAGAGGCAGATGTATCTGGCGAGGTACAACGCAGTGGGGCAGCCGTTTATGGCCTGATTAATTTCGCATCAGAAGTGCGGCCTAACGTATTGATATCAGGCGGCTTCAGGGGATGTGACAGATCGGTGGACGCGGCGTGCCTTTGGCGGTGGCACTGGCCCCTTTGTACCAACCCGCAGCCATGGTGATGATCGTCATTTCAAACGCGATCCAGGCATTGGTATTGCGACCCGCTGACAGCGGTTGTATGATGTCTGACCACGCGGGATGCATCAAAAACTCGCCTTCCTCGCAGGGGATCAGCTGCGCGCTTTGGCGGATATACGCATCGAAAGTTTCAACCAGAACGGCATGATTGGCGCGGCGCGCCGCAACACCCGGCACCTCGCCGCATGCGCCGCCCAGATACTGAAACCCAACGGGGGTTTTCAGCGGGCTATCAGAATAAAATACCCAGTCGCCCTGCACCAAACCCTTTGCCACAAAGCTGAGATAGGCTTGAAACGCCGCATCTTCGCTGGCCCCATTAGCCATCAGCTCTTGTCTGAGGGATTGTGCATCCAGAAAACACCCCGGTTCTTCAAGATCAGCGTAGGCATCAGCTGGGCTGATAAAAGGTTGAACTGTCGTCAGACCAATTTCACTGCCGACCACAGGCAAGCGGATCGTGCATATTTCGGGTGGCAAAACGGCCCATTCACCCGCTGGCGTGCCTTGGGCCTTCAGGGCGTCCAACACGGTGGTATCTAACCCGGTGGCGGTTAAAATCTCGGCTGTTTCCGGCCCGATCACACAGCCCTGCCCGGCCAATGTGTCCATTACCAATGGGTCCGCTCTCGCGCTCTGGCTGAAAGACAGCGCAACGGCCGCTGCGAGTAAAAGACGCATTTTAGTCCGTACCCTGAGCCTCGCCACGGGATTTGCCCGACAGGTCCATTGCCAGTGTGGCGGCCATGAACGGGTCCAGATCGCCATCCAGAACGCCCTTGGTATCGCTGGTTTCAGGGTTGGTGCGCAGGTCCTTGACCATCTGGTAGGGCTGCAAAACATATGACCGGATCTGGTTGCCCCAGCCTGCATCCCCTTTTGCCTCGTGGGCCTCGTTGATGGCTTCGTTGCGGCGGTCCAGCTCCATCTGATAGAGCCGCGATTTCAGGGCCTTCATGGCGATGTCACGGTTCTGGTGCTGTGATTTCTCAGAGGATGTCACCACAATGCCGGTTGGGGTGTGGGTGATCCGCACGGCGGAATCGGTGGTGGTGACGTCCTGCCCCCCTGCCCCGGACGAGCGATAGGTATCGATGCGAATATCGGCCGGGTTCACCTCAATTTCGATGTCGTCATCGACCACCGGATATACCCAGACCGAACTAAACGACGTGTGTCGTTTGGCAGCGCTGTCAAACGGGCTGATCCGCACCAGCCGGTGCACGCCGCTTTCGGATTTCAACCAACCATAGGCATTGTGCCCGCTGATCTTATAGGCGGCCGATTTGATCCCGGCCTCGTCACCCGCGGATTCCGATTGCAGCTCAACCGTGTAGCCGCGCTTTTCAGCCCAGCGAACATACATCCGTGCCAGCATATTGGCCCAGTCACAACTTTCAGTGCCACCAGCCCCTGCGTTGATCTCCAAGAACGTGTCATTGCTGTCCGCCTCACCGTTCAAGAGCGCCTCCAGCTCTTTCTCGGCGGCTTTGGTGGCCAGTTTGCGCAGCGCGTTCTCGGCTTCGGTGATGACCTCCTGGTCATCCTCCATCTCGCCCATTTCGATCAGTTCGGAATTGTCCGACAGGTCCTGCTGAATGGAATTATGCGTGTCGAGCGCATCGACCAACGCCTGACGTTCGCGCATGAGTTTTTGCGCCTTGGCAGGATCATCCCACAAATTGGGGTCCTCGACACGAGCGTTAAACTCCTCCAGCCGGTGCTGTGCTGTCTCCCAGCCCAGACGCTGACGCAACAGCTCAAGCGAGTTTTCAATCTCGGAAACAAGTGTCTGAATTTCAGCGCGCATTTGGGCAGGGTATCCTTGGGTCGTGTGCCCTTAGGTGATAGCGCAGGGCACCGGGTGCAGCAAGATCGGAAGCAGCTGCGCCCGACCGATGTGCGACAGGTTCAGTACAGCCCACCCGAGCTGAGCGATCCGAACGTGGCCTTGCCCCCTACCTGCGCCTTTTTGCCGGTGGAGGTGGTGATTTCCTTGACCTGTTCGGTTTCGCCCGAGCTGAACAGGTTCAGATCGTCGCCCATTGCAAAGCCACCGTCGAACATCACGCCAAACACCGGCTCTTCGCCCGCACGGAAGCATTCCGACACCACGTATTTGCCTGATGCATCGCCCGACAAACGCGCGCCGGTTGTGCGGTCGATCTTGATGAAATCACAGCCCTCGGGCGCACGAAACTTGCCGCCGCCATATTCCTGAATGGCCTTGGACATGAACCGTTGAAACACCGGCCCGCACATGGTGCCCCCATAGGCGCCCTTGCCCATGGGACGGGGTGTATCATAGCCGATATAGCAGCCCGCCACGATGTTGCTGGAGAAGCCCACAAACCACACATCGCGCGCGTCGTTGGTGGTGCCGGTCTTGCCCGCGATGGGCACGGGCAGGTTGATGTTTTTGGCCGCTGTGCCGCGGTCCACCACACCCTGCATCATCGAGGTCAGCTGGTACGCTGTCACTGCATCCATCACCCTTTCACGGTCCGACACAATGCGCGGCGCGCGGCCATCGGCGATATTGGGGTTGCCGCATTCGGCGCAATCGCGGGTGTCGTGGCGATAGACGGTTTTGCCGTAGCGGTCTTGCACGCGGTCCACCAACGTGGGCTCAACGCGCTCGCCACCATTGGCGAACATCGCATAGGCGGCAACCATTTTGTACAGCGTGGTTTCTTCCGCCCCCAGTGAATTGGCCAGGAACCGGCGCATGTTGTCATACACACCAAAGCGTTCGGCATAGTCTGCGACCACATCCATGCCCACCTCCTGGGCCAGACGGATGGTCATCAGGTTGCGCGATTGCTCGATGCCGGTGCGCAAAGGCGTCGGCCCGTAAAACCGGTTGGACGAATTGCGCGGACGCCACAGCCCTTGCGGGGTGTTGATCTCAATCGGGGCGTCGACCACGATGGTGGCGGGGGTATAGCCACTGTCCAGGGCCGCCGCATAGACAAACGGTTTGAAACTTGAACCCGGCTGGCGTTGCGCCTGCGTGGCCCGGTTAAAGACCGAATGCTGATACGAAAACCCGCCCTGCATGGCGATCACACGGCCCGTGTGCACATCCATCGCCACAAAGCCACCCTGCACCTCGGGCACCTGCCGCAAGGTCCAGCGAACAAAGTTACCACCCTCGGTCATGCGGCGCACATGCACCACGTCGCCCACTTCAAATTCCTGCTGGAAATTGCCGGGCAGCCAGCTGATGTCTTTGCGCGGCACATAATGTGGCTCGGCTTCGGTTTCAGTCACGCCTTCGATGCCCATGCGCATGCGTTGATCACCGATTTCCAGAACCACGGCCGGATACCACTGGCTGTCCAGTTTCACATCACGCGCGACACGCACTTCGGCCAGTGCTTCGCGCCAGGCGGTCTCGTCGCTCAAAATGTCCACGGGCAGCTTTTCACCCGTGCCACGCCATTTGCCCCGGCCCCGGTCATAGCGCTCCAGCTGCTTTTGCAGCGCACGCGCCGCCACATCCTGCATTTCGGGATTGATCGTGGCGCGCACCGCCAGCCCCCCGGTGAAAAACTCACCCTCGCCAAAGTCTTCGCTCAGCTGGCGGCGGATTTCATCGGTGAAGTAATCACGCGGTGGCAACGCCTTGGAGAAGGGTTCAAAATCGCCGTTCTGTACCGAGCGCACAGGCTGCGCCACTTCGTCGTCATAGTCAGACGGGCTGAGAAACCCGTTTTCCTTCATCTCTTCGAGAATGAAATCACGCCGTACGCGCAACCGCTCTTTCTGGCGCACCGGATGATAGCGCGACGGCGCTTTGGGCATCACGGCCAGAAATGCCGCCTCATGTGGGGTCAGATCACGCAGAGGTTTGTTAAAATACGTCTGTGCAGCGGCTGTCACACCGTAAGAGTTCTGGCCCAGGAAAATCTCATTCAGGTACAGCTCAAGGATTTCCTCCTTGCTCAGCGTGTCCTCAATCCGGGTGGCCAGAATAATTTCTTTGATCTTGCGTTCTGCGCGGCGATCCCCGGATAACAGGAAGTTCTTCATCACCTGTTGCGTGATCGTTGACGCCCCGCGCACGTTTTCCCCGCGCGACCGGACCGCCTCGACAAAGGCCGCAGCGATGCCGCGCATGTCATAGCCCGCATGGGTGTAAAAGTTCTTGTCTTCCGCCGAAATAAAGGCGTTTTTCACCAGTTGCGGTATTTCCTCAGCGGGGGTGAACAGGCGGCGCTCCTTGGAAAACTCGTCAATGATGCGCCCCTCGCCTGAATAAATCCGGCTGATCGTGGGGGGCGTGTAATTGGCCAGGCTTTCGTGGCTGGGCAGGTCCTTGCCATAGATGTGAAACACTGCCCCGATGGACAGCATCATCAACATGATACCCAGCGTGAACAGGCTAAAGATCGTGCCTAGAAATGTTGTTATCGCTCTGAGCAAGGCCGCCCCCAAATTGGCATATCAGTCATATAGTCATCGCCATGCTTGGCGTCAAAACACAATCACGGGGAAACGCGCCGGTTTCCGCCCATAAACGCCGGATGTCACGGGCCTTGTTCATTGGCGCACCAGATCAGCCGTGGCGTCATCCGCACGCTGCCAGGCCACAATCGCATCCCGAATGGCCGCCGCCATCACCGCACGCCATTCAGGGTCTTTGATGTTAGCGCGATCCTGCTTGCTGGACAAAAACCCCAGCTCCAGCAAAACCGACGGAATATCGGGGCTTTTCAGCACCGAGAACCCCGCCTGCCGCCGCGCCCGCGTGTTCAGTGTCAGCCCGCGTTGTTTGATCCCTAGACGCAGTGCCTCGGCCAGACGATCCGCGCGGGGTTGGGTCTCCATCCGCGCCAGATCAATCAAGATATCGGCCACCACGTCATCCTGCCCGCTCAGATCAACGCCCGACAGAATGTCAGCCCGGTCATGGCGTTCAGCCAGCGTGGCGCTGGCCTTGTCCGATGCGGTCGCCGACAAGGTGTAGACGGTCGCGCCATGCGCCTGCCCCACGCTAAGCGCATCGGCGTGCAGCGATATAAACACATCAGCGGATTGTTGATGTGCAATCGCCACTCGGCGCTCTAACGACACAAAGGTATCTGTGTTGCGGGTCAGCAAAACCTCAACATCCGCAGTGCGGATCAGCAGATCACGCAATTCGATGGCAAACAGCAGCATCAGGTCTTTTTCCAGCACTCCGCCCTGATCGGCACCCGGATCAATGCCACCGTGGCCCGGATCCAGCAGGATCGTCAGCGGTTTGTCTTTCTGGGCCTGAGATGTTGCAGGTTCAGACGGAATATCGTCTTGGCCGACGTCCCAACCGGGCATCTGCGGTGCACCGGCACTTTGGGCAAAGGCCTCAGGTGTCGCGGGGGACAGGGCAATGCTCAGCGCGGCCCCGTCTGCGGCCTGCGACAGCGAAAGATCCGCGCGTTCCAGTGTGTAGGGTCCATCCAGATCGACGACCATCCGCGACCAGCCCGGTTGAAACCCGCCTACGCGCAGGCCCGTCACCCGCTCGCTTTGATCCAGACTGTCCACATCCGCGCCGCGCCAGTCCACTTCGCGAAAGTCCAGCACCAGCCGTTCAGGGGCATCCAGCGTAAACACGCGGTACGGCACGCCCTGGCTCAGGTTCAGCGTTATCTCAACCCCGCGCCAGCTGTCCTCAATCACCGAGCCCTCAGCCTGAAGTCGCGCCAGCCCGCTGAAGTCCTGTGCTGTCACAGCAATCGGGGCTGCAAGGCTAATCGCCCCCAGCACAAAAGCCGCACATCTTTTGATCATTCTGCTCACCGCCGGTACCCGGTCTTGTTGGTTGATCAAACCTTAACTGATTCTCAGGTCCAATGCATCAACGCCCTGCTTGTTCTTTGTAAAAAACACCCCGGCGTTCCGGTGTGTCAGCCCGCACCGCGCGCCTGCATGTAGCGCGCCAGCCGGGTCAGGCCGTCCTGAATGTCTGCTGTGGCGCGGGCATAGGAAAACCGCAGCGTCCCTGCCCCGCGTTCAGGGTCAAAATCCAGCCCCGGTGTCACCGCAACGCCCACTTTGTCCAGGATGTCCGCCGCCAGCGCGCGGCTGTCATCGGTGATGTCCGACACATCCGCATAGACGTAAAACGCCCCATCAGGCGGGGCAATCTTGGTGAACCCTGCCTGCGGCAAACCCTCAAGCATAAGCGCGCGATTGGTGCGGTACACATCCATGTTGGCCTGCAGTTCCGGATCACATTCCATCGCGGCCAATGCGGCAATCTGGCTGACATGCGGCGGGCAGATGAACATGTTTTGCGCCAACCGTTCAATGACCCGCACATGATCCTCAGGCACCACCATCCAGCCGACACGCCAGCCCGTCATGCTGAAAAACTTTGAGAACGAATTGATCACATAGACATCATCGCTGATCTCCAGCGCGCTGACGGCTTTGCGCTCATACTCAATACCGTGATAGATTTCATCGCTGATAAAACTGGCATTCTGCGCGGCGGCGGCCTCGATCAATGCGCTCAGTTCGGGGTGCCCCAGCATTGTGCCACTGGGATTCGCCGGACTGGCGACCATCAGACCATCCAGATCACGCCCCTCCAGATCGGCAGGCACGGGTTGATAGCGGTTTTCCGCCGCTGTCTGAATATCCACCGGACACATCCCCAACGCGCGCAGGATCTGGCGGTAGCTGGGATAACCCGGCGCGCCAATGCCCACCCGCGCGCCTTCGTCAAAGAGCGCCGAGAACGCCAGCAAAAACGCACCCGATGAGCCGGGCGTGATGATCACCCGCTCCGGGTTCAGCTCCAGATCATACCACTGCGCATACAGTTTCGCGATCCGCGCCCGCAAGCGTGGCAGCCCAAGCGCCACAGTATAGCCCATCGCATCTTCATCCATCGCCCGGGTCAGAGCCGCACGCGCACCGGCAGGGGCAGCGGTGCCGGGCTGGCCCACTTCCATGTGAATGATATGGCGCCCCTCGGCCTCGGCACGGGCCGCCGCCTGCATCACATCCATCACAATAAAGGGATCAACCGCACTTCGGCTTGAGTTCCGCATGTATTCATTCCTAGACTATCGCCAATCACCCCCTAGCTTTCACAAGGAAAGCGCGACCCCGTCAATGAGGCAAATGTGATGAAGCTGGTTCGGTTCTTTGCTGTTGGTTTGATCCTGGCTTTGGTGGTGGGGGCCCCGGCGCGTGCGCTGACCCTGCTGCGTGACCCGGATATTGAATACGCACTGAAACAAGTGGCAGCCCCCGTGTTGAAGGCCGCAGGGCTTAGCCCCACACGGATTGATATTCTGATCATCGATGATCGCAGCCTGAATGCCTTTGTGGTCGACCGATCGGCGATTTTTATTCATTCGGGCCTGCTGCTGAAAATGAAATCTGCCCCCATGTTGCAATCTGTGATTGCCCATGAGGCCGCCCATATCACAAACGGCCACCTGGTGCGCCGCCCCGTGGCGGTGCGCAATGCACGCACGGCGGCGGGCATCGGTGCGGTTCTGGCGGGGGCCGCGGCGGCCGCTTCGGGCAACAGCGACGCCATCGGGGGCGTGGCCGCCGGGGCCTCAAACAGTGCAATCCGCCTGTTGATGGCCCACACCCGCGCCGAAGAAAACGCCGCCGATCAATCGGGTATGCGGTTTTTGGCCAATGCAGGAGTTGACCCGCAAGGCGCCGTTGAGGTGATGAATATCTTTCGCGGCCAAGAGGCCCTGTCGGTATCGCGCAAAGACGCCTATGCCCGCACGCACCCGTTGTCATCGGATCGTTACCGCGTCATTCAGCGATTGGCCGCAGGCTATGCAGACCGGGGCAAGGATGACCCAAAGGCAAACTATTGGTTTGCGCGCGCCAAGGGCAAACTTTCGGCGTTCAAACGTTCGCCGAAATGGACGCTGAACCGGGCCGGTGAGTATGGCTATCAGGATGTAAAACTCATGCGGCAGGCCGTGGCGTATCACCGTCAATCAAACCTGCGCAAATCCCTGGCCGCCATCGACGCCGCAATCGCGTCGCGCCCCAAAGACCCATATTACCGCGAACTGCGTGGGCAGATCCTGATGGAAAGCCGCCAGACCAAGGCCGCTGTCAGCGCCTATGGCGGGGCGGTCAATCTGGCCCCGCGCAACGCGTTGATACTGGGCGCGTATGGGCGGTCTTTGCTGGCCGGTGGTCAGTTGAAGAAAGCCATACAAGTGCTTGAGAAGTCACGCGCAACGGATGGCCGGGA
This sequence comes from Roseovarius sp., assembly GCA_045106595.1. Taxonomy (GTDB): domain Bacteria; phylum Pseudomonadota; class Alphaproteobacteria; order Rhodobacterales; family Rhodobacteraceae; genus Roseovarius. The sequence continues at coordinate 204,810 of JBGCEW010000001.1, forward strand.
TGCACGCGTGGTGCGCGATCTGGCCGCCGCACATGCCAAGCTGGGCAATAACGGAATGGCGTCGGTTCTGACCGCCGAGCGCTATGCCATGTCGGGCCGCCTGAAGGATGCAGGCATTCACGCCCAACGCGCGTCAGATTTGTTGCCACGCGGATCGACCGCTTGGCAGCGCGCCCAAGATGTGCTTTCTGCATCCAAAGCCGCCCAGAAGAAACGGAGATAACCTGATGACACGCCTTTCCCTGCCCGCCCTTGCGGCCAGCCTCTGCTTCGCTTTGCCGCTCAGTGCGCAGGCGTTGGATATTTCGGCCATGTCAGACGAAGAGCGCGACGCGTTCCGTGCTGAAATTCGGGCGTACCTGCTGGACAATCCACAGGTCATCATGGAGGCCGTAGCCGTTCTGGAAGAGCGCGATCAGGCCGCTCAGGTACAGGCGGATGTGGACCTTATCAAAACCAACTCTGATGCGCTGTTTAATGACGCGGCATCGTGGTCGGGTGGCAACCCGGATGGTGACGTCACGCTGGTCGAGTTCATGGATTACCGCTGCGGATTTTGCCGCCGGGCCTTTGACGAAGTTGAGCAGCTGATCGACATCGACGATAATATTCGCATTGTAATCAAAGAGTTCCCGATCTTGGGCGAAGAAAGCGAGCTGAGTTCGCGTTTCGCCATCGCCACATTGCAGCTGGTCGGAGACGAGGCTTACAAATCCGTGCACGATAGCCTGATCACCTTTACCGGCCCGATGAATGAAACATCCCTCAGCCGCATCGCAGACACGCTGGGACTGGACGCACAGCCCATTCTGGACCACATGAACAGCGAAGCCGTCACCGCCGTGATCACCGACAACCGGAACCTGGCGCAGCGCATGCAAATCTCGGGTACACCATCGTTTGTGATGGGCGATCAGATGCTGCGTGGCTATCTGCCTCTGGATGGTTTGCTGGAAGTAGCCGAGAAAGTTCGCGCGAACTGAGACCTATCCCAAAAGGTGCTGAACGCTCAGGCGGGGGTCACTCCGCCGCCTGAACCTCGGCCTCTTCGGCATCAATCACGGCGGCACGCTTTTCAACCTCTTCCACGATGTGGTCGATCATTTGATCGTTGCTCATCTTGTGGCTGGCCTTGCCCGCCAGATACACCATGCCCGACCCGGCCCCGCCACCGGTAAAACCAACGTCGGTCATCAGCGCCTCGCCGGGACCATTCACAACACACCCGATGATGCTAAGCGACATGGGCGTTTTGATATGTTCCAGACGGCTTTCCAGTGTCTCAACCGTGCGGATCACGTCAAAGCCCTGACGCGCACAGCTGGGACATGAAATGATGTTCACACCACGGTGGCGCAACCCTAGACCCTTCAGGATCTCATAGCCCACCTTTACCTCTTCGACCGGATCAGCGCTTAGGCTGACACGGATCGTATCACCAATGCCCATCCACAAAAGATTGCCCAGCCCGATGGCTGATTTCACCGTGCCGGTGATCAGACCGCCAGCTTCGGTGATGCCCAGATGAATGGGGGCATCAGTGGCGTCAGCCAGTTGCTGATAGGCCGCGGCTGCCATAAAAACGTCCGATGCTTTGACCGAGATTTTGAACTCGTGAAAATCATGGTCTTGCAGGATGCGAATGTGATCCAACCCCGATTCCACCATCGCATCGGGGCATGGTTCGCCGTATTTATCCAGCAGATGTTTCTCAAGCGAGCCCGCATTTACCCCGATCCGCATTGAACAGCCATGATCGCGCGCGGCTTTGATCACCTCGGCCACGCGTTCGGGCGAGCCGATGTTGCCTGGGTTGATACGCAAGCACGCCGCCCCTGCCTCGGCCGCCTCAATCCCACGTTTGTAGTGGAAATGAATATCGGCCACGATCGGAACCGGGCTCTCTTTGACAATATCTTTCAAGGCCTTAGAGGACGCCTCATCGGGCACGGACACCCGTACGATATCGGCCCCCGCATCCGCCGCGGCCTGCACCTGAGCCACGGTGGCGGCCACATCGGTGGTGTCGGTGTTGGTCATCGTCTGAACCGAAATTGGCGCACCACCTCCGACGGGCACGTTGCCCACATGGATTTGGCGGCTTTCGCGGCGGTCAATGTTGCGCCAAGGGCGGATAGGATTATGAGACATCTGGCAGGCCCATCAGGTTGGTGTCAGGATTACCTTACACTTAATGCAGCAAAAGGCACGTCGCAATGATAGGAGCAGGATTATTGCTGGGCCGCGCCGGTTTGCAGCTCGGCGACATAGCGTTCCAGATCGCCATCTTGGGTGATGTCGGCCACAGCATAGGTTTCGGTCAACGACGCCGCTGCCAAAGGCAGGTTTGACGTGACCGATCCATTAGGCCCGGCAGGCCCGTAGTGCTGCCCGTTCACCGCAAAATAAATCGCACCGCTTTCGCCCACACGCAGGGTTGGTGGCTCTTCGGTGGCGGGCACCTGGTAGGTGTCACCGGCGTTCATAATCGCCTCATAGATGACAGTGCCATCCGCGGCGCGCACCCGAACCCAAGCCGCACGCACAGCTACCATTTGCAGCCCCGGAGGCGCATCGGCCAGAACCTGCGGCTGTGGACCAAACTGGCCTGCTGTGTCGTTTTCTGCCAGCACCAGCGTGCTGTCACGGTCGGCATCGGGAAGGCTGCCCGCAAGCGCGCCCACACGGGATGGATCAAGCGTGGAAATCGGCGCATCGCGCGCGATCATCACGGGCACATCCAACGCCTCGGGGCGATAAAGGCGGTCAAGGCCTTCGTCACTGGGAGGCTGGAACGTGGCAATTGTTTCAGGCGTGATGACATCTTCGTTCTCGATCGCCATTCCGGCGAGAGGGTCAAGATCAGCCAGCACATCGGGTGTGTTTTCAACCGGGGCCACCGTGACACGCTGCACTTCGTTCAGCACGCTGTAGCCGCCATAGCCAATTGCACTAATCAGCGCGACCAGCACCAAAGACGACCCGATTGCACCGGGTTCAATCCGCGCAAGGAAGCTTTCTGAGGCGGGCAGGAATGGCGTACCCGAGGCCAGCAACGGATCGGCCTCGCGCTTTTGGCGCTTCTGGGGTGCATCAGATTTGCGGATCGAGGACGCCTCGGCCGACATACCGTGTGCGATGGCAAAGCCGCTTTCGGCACAAAAAGACCGAAAGGCACGGTCCGGATCCATGTTCAGATACCGGGCATAAGAGCGGACGTAACCAGGGATAAAACCGGGGGTGTCAAAGGCATCGGGATCGGCGTTTTCAATGGCGGCAATATAGCTGGCTTTGATGCGCAACTCGCGTTCAACATCCAGCAGGGATTTGCCAAGTGTGGCGCGCTCACCGCGCATCAGATCGCCAAGACGCAGGTCGAAATCATCGAACCCTTTTGGTTCGATATCTTCGATCACTTCTTTGCGCTTGGTCAGACGCCCGATCATTTTCCCTGCCTCAATTAACGACTCTTAAACACACACCATCCGAATGCCCCGATTCGGTAACTGCCCCTTTATTTTGCGTAACTTAGCACATATCAAGGCAATTTGCACGGATTGCAGGGGGAACTGCGTCGATATGGTAAAATCGGCGTCTTTCTGCGCATGCAAACAGCTGCAAAATCGTCATCCCCCAGACACGCTGAGGGATGTCAGATCAGGCGCTCAGCTCGGCGCGGTTCAAGGCGCAATGGCTCCAGAGAGCATCCATCGCGTGGACCAGTTGATCCATCTCTTCAGGGCCGTGAACCGGAGACGGCGTAAAGCGCAGCCGTTCAGTGCCGCGTGGCACTGTGGGAAAGTTGATCGGCTGGACATAGATGCCATACCCTTCCAGCAGCATATCGCTGAGCTGTTTGGTATGCACCGGATCGCCCACCATAACGGGCACGATGTGACTGCCGTGATCGATCAGCGGCAACCCAAGACCTTTGAGCCGGGTTTTGAGAATTTTGGCCTGTGTCTGATGTTGCTCGCGCAGGGATTGATCGCGTTTCAGATGCGCCACAGATGCCGCAGCCCCCGCCGCCGATGAGGGCGTCAGCGATGTGGTAAAGATGAACCCCGGCGCATAAGAGCGCACGGCGTCACACATTTTGGCGGTCGCCGCGATGTATCCACCCATCACACCGTACGCTTTGGCAAGCGTGCCGTTGATGATGTCGATGCGGTGCATCAGGCGGTCACGCTCGGCTACCCCTGCCCCGCGCGGGCCGTACATGCCCACCGCGTGCACTTCGTCGATATAGGTCAGCGCGCCGAATTCATCGGCCAGATCGCAAATCGCCTCGATTGGGGCAAAGTCACCATCCATCGAATAAATCGATTCGAAGGCAATCAGCTTGGGCGCGTCTCTGTCATCGGCTTCCAGCAATTCGCGCAGATGCTCAAGATCGTTGTGGCGAAAGATCCGCTTGGCCCCGCCATTGCGACGCACGCCTTCGATCATCGAGGCATGGTTCAACGCGTCCGAATAAATGATCAGGCCGGGAAACAGCTTGGGCAATGTGCTAAGCGTGGCGTCATTGGCAATGTAGGCGCTTGTGAACAACAACGCCTCTTCCTTGCCATGCAGATCGGCCAGTTCAGCCTCTAGTCGCTTGTGATAGACGGTGGTGCCGGAAATATTGCGTGTGCCACCAGACCCTGCGCCTGTAGCGTCCAGCGCCTCGTGCATGGCTTCCAGAACAACGGGGTGCTGACCCATGCCCAAATAGTCATTGCCACACCAAACAGTGATGGGTTGCTCGGTGCCATCAGGACGGCGCCATGTGGCATGGGGGAACTGACCCTTTTTGCGTTCGATATCAATAAAGGTCCGATACCGGCCTTCATCGTGCAGCCGGGCAATCGCCTGATCCAGTTGTGCGGTATAGTCCACCGACATCCCCTTCCGTCTTACTTGGCCTCTCCTACCCCAAACCGAGGTACTCTGACCAGTCCTTGTTGTATTAGATCGTTGGGATATGGATACAAACAGACATGGTGCCGCACCTTGATCTGCGTCAAGTCGGATCATGGGTCTCTGGACAGTGGCGTGCACCCTGTTACGGTCTGGCGCAAACCGACTGATAAAGAGGCCAAATCATGTCCCTAGACGCCATCCTGACCCGCATCGACAACGAGCTGCCACAGACCATCGACCGGCTGATGGGGCTTCTGCGCATTCCGTCCATTTCCACCGATCCGGCTTATGACGCGCAATGCGATGCTGCGGCCGACTGGTTGGTCAAGGATTTGCAAAGCATTGGAATCGATGCTGAAAAACGCACCACACCTGGTCAGCCGATGGTGGTGGGGCATATTGACGGACCGGGTCCGCACCTTTTGTTTTATGGCCACTACGATGTGCAACCGGTTGATCCGCTGAACCTGTGGAACTCTGATCCGTTTGATCCACAACTTGAAGACACCCCGAACGGGCAGGTCATTCGCGGACGTGGATCATCAGATGACAAAGGCCAGCTGATGACCTTTGTCGAGGCTTGCCGCGCCTACAAGGCTGTCAAAGGGTCCCTGCCCTGCAAGATCACCTTTTTCTTTGAGGGCGAAGAGGAATCCGGCTCGCCGTCGCTGATTCCCTTCATGAAGGACAATGCCAAAGAGCTGAGCGCCGATATTGCCCTGATCTGTGACACTTCGATGGTGTCGCCGGGCGTGCCGTCAATTGCCAGCCAACTGCGCGGCATGCTGAAAGACGAATTCACTGTGCATGGCCCCAAAATTGATCTGCACTCAGGCCACTACGGCGGCCCTGCCCTGAACCCGTTGCGCGAAATCAGCCGAATCATCAGCACCTTGCACGATGACACCGGCCGCGTGACCATCGACGGGTTCTACGACGGCGTGCACGAGGTACCAGATGACCTGCTACGACAATGGGAAAACTGCGGGTTTGATGAAGACACCTATCTAAGTTCGGTCGGAATGACACAGGCGCATGGCGAAGATGGCTATTCCACCCTTGTGCAGCAATGGGCCCGCCCAACGCTGGAAATAAACGGCCTTTGGGGCGGCTATCAGGGTGCCGGCACGAAAACCGTGATCCCCGCCGAGGCCCACTGCAAGATCACCTGCCGTCTGGTGGGCGATATGGACCCCGATAAACTGCGCACGCGTCTGCGCGCCCATATCGAGGCCCAGCTCAGCACCGATGCACGGATCACATGGAACAACGATCTGGATGGCTCGCCTGCAGCGGTGATGAACACTGACCGCCCCGAATTTGAACTGGCCCGACAAGCTCTGTCCGACGAATGGCAGCGCGAAGCGGTGCTGTGCGGCATGGGCGGATCAATCCCCATCGCAGGCTTTTTCAAGGACGTCCTGAACCTGGATTCAATGTTGATCGGCTTTGCCCAGGATGATGACGCGATCCATTCCCCCAATGAAAAATACGATGTCCGAAGTTTCCATAAGGGTATGCGCAGCTGGGCGCGTATTCTGGACCGGCTGGCACAGGGATAGAGCGCGCATTTGAGTATTTTTGCCAAGAAGAATGGTTGGACGGACCACGTTGAGACCTTTGACGGGATCCAGATTGCCTGGTCGATGGCGGGGGCTGGCCCGCCCCTGTTGCTGCTGCACGGCTTTCCGCAGACCCGCGCACTGTGGGCGCAGGTGGCGCCTAAGCTGGCCAAAACCCATACGGTGATCTGCCCTGATCTGCGTGGCTACGGTGGCAGCGGCAAACCTGACGGGGTTGAGCACTATAGCTTTCGGGCCATGGCGCAGGATCAGCTGGCGTTGATGCATCACCTTGGGTTTGACCGGTTTGATTTGGCAGGCCATGACCGCGGCGGCCGCGTGGGGCACCGGCTGGCGCTGGATGCACCGCAGGCCATAAATCGGTTGTGCGTAATGGACATTGTCCCCACGCATACGGTGCTGGATGATCTGCGGGTGGACGTAGCCACGGCCTATTATCACTGGTTCTTTCTGGCGCAGCCCTGGCCTTTTCCGGAAACACTGATCCGCCGTGACGCGGATTTCTACTACGAAGCGTGCTTGTTGGGATGGGGGGGTGCCAGTTTGGATGACCTGAACCCAGAGCAGCTGAACGCCTACCGTACCGCGTGGCGCGATCCCGATACCATCCGGGCAATGTGCGATGATTACCGCGCCGCCCTGACCCATGACATACACCATGACACTGCCGATCTGGGATCAAGCGTCAGCTGTCCGACGATGGTTTTATATGGCGCGGATGGGGCGATGGCGCGTACTTATGATGTGCCCGCGCAATGGGCGCAGAAATGCACGGATCTTCGCGCCGAGGCGATGCCGGGCGGGCATTTCTTTATCGACACCCACCCTGATGCCACCAGTGCCGCGCTCACTGCGTTTTTTGCGGGCACACCACAAAGCCTGTGATCGGAATTTGAGCCTGTTGCGCACAGTGGATATCCGCCACGGCGGGGGCCTTTGAATTTTGCGCAGTCGGCAATTGGGCCGAAATCGCTGCAAGATCAGGCAGCCTGTCGGGGCAGCGGACGCAGCGCCTGAGTGCGGTGATCTTGCAAAACAGCCGACGTCGACCCAAGGGCATATGTCGGCGATCATGATATGAAGAGAAAAGTGGCGCGGTTGACGGGGCTCGAACCCGCGACCCCCGGCGTGACAGGCCGGTACTCTAACCAGCTGAGCTACAACCGCGCGTGTGGGGTGGATTACTCAAAGCGCGCGCGGGCGTCAATGGGCAAAGCAGGAAAAATCAAAGAAGTTTTCACCTATAGCGCGCCTACCCCCCGTACAGCTGCCGGACAGCCCCCCTACGGTTACCCCGCCCCGGCCTTACTCAAAATCAGAAAGCGCCGCGCGCACCATCTCAAGGCCGCCCAATTGCCGGAATAAGCGCAACAGCTCGGCCTGCTTTTCCAGATCATCACACCAGACTGCCCAATCCAGCAGGGTCACCGCTTCGCTGGGCTGCAACACCGGACCAACGCCGGATTCCAATCTATGCTGTATCTCGAAAAGCAGTGTTTCCTGTTTGACGCCCTGCAACGGCTGGTTTCCTTGCATTTTAATCGTTACCTTCACTGCCCGACACTAAATCTATAATTGACGCTAGGACAGCAACGTCAATATAAAGGATCGAAAGTCCTCGATTAAGGACTAATTAGCCGGGGGGCCGTAAAAAGTGACTGATTTTCACCAGCGTTTAAAAGCGTTAATCCAGAACTCTGAATATGATTATAAAAGCCTGTCGCTCAAAATAGGTCAGGGCGAACGCTATATTTCCAACTTACTGTCAAACAAAAGCGACCCTGGGTATTCCAGTGTCGTAAAGATTTGCTCAGCGCTTGGGCTGACGCCAAATCAGATCGCAGGGCTGGATGATCAGATCACACTGGCCGGGTCTGATGTGGACACGCGCACGGTCTCGGCACATGCCGAACGCATCTTGTCAGCCGTCACCAAAGAGGCGCACCGGAAATTGGCCACCCGCGGCGCGCAACCCCTGCTCGATGATGTGCTCAGCTGGTGGTATCAGCAAGACGGCGTGCTGGCCAATTTCGATATGTTGTCGGAACATGTGGATCTTTACCGGTCCCCTGCGCCTGATGCGCGTATCCCGGACCCTTATAAAATAGGCGAACAAAGCCTTGCCACGCGGTCATTCGGTGTGAACTCAACCGAACATCTGCGCTATCTCTTCAGCACGTTTGACACCAAACTGAACGAGGCCGTGATCATGGCGCATGTGCAGACAACCAAGGGCGATCCGCAGCTGTCGATCCAGGAAATTGACGTTACCCTGCCTGGCCACAGCTTTCCGTTGCGCTTTGTCTATAAACGGCTGCTTTTGCCGGTGCGTGACACGCAGAACAATTCCTACGTGCTGAACTACTCACAAGCCCTCGAGTGAACCTGCGTAGTGAGAGATCATGTGGTCCATATGCTCGGCTGACAACGTCACCAGCCATTCTGAATCGCCGCGCCCCTCGGGGGCCGGTTGCGCCCATTTGGCGACACCCGGCAATTGAATGGAAAACCCATAGGTGGTGGCAAACCCGCGTTTTACATCGCGGTCGCGCATCATGGCATAGACCCAGTCCACAGGCCATTTGGTGGCAATGCAGCATTGCAGCAACATCATGAAATAGCGTAGCTTTTGGCGCGATCCGCGGTGATCAGGGTGCACGAACAACTCGCCGATATAGGCCATACGCCCATGAAAATCAGGCGGCAGCGCGTTGGTAAACTCAAGCAGGGTCTCGCCGCCTTCGTGCGGGTAATGCCGCCGCATCGTGCGGATCATATACGACCCCATGTTTTCGCGCCCGACATTGTCAAACCGCGTGGCCACGGCGGTCACATAGTGCCCGTCCTCTTTCATAAACAGCCAAAACCCGCTTTCTTCGGTAAAGTCATTATAGGTCGATGACAGCTTGGCGGTCTGGCTTTGCTTGCCCATGTCCTCAATAAGGGACTCGGCCTGAGCAAAATCGCTGATCAATTCAATCTCACAGCCCTTTTGGGCGAGCATCGACACACACTCTCCCCCAACCTTTATAAAATCCAGCGGATTCCCCATAGACCCGTCCGATCGTTCCCTCAGCCCTACACCACTTTGCGAAGACTCGTTAAAATTTTAGACAACAAGGCTCAGCACTAACCGACATCATGATGTCATTAAAAGAGGACTTTGGGTGGAAACAGACTGTTTCCATATCCTGACGGGTAATTCATCAGGCATCACCACGCAGGGTTGCGCCCGGGGCGTCTTGGGTCCTGTAAAAAGGAAATGCATGGCCGGGATGCGACCGGACACGTCAGCACAAAGGTGGGATATGGTGGGCGATGAGAGGCTCGAACTCCCGACATCTTCGGTGTAAACGAAGCGCTCTACCAACTGAGCTAATCGCCCCACGAGAGGCGATTTAGCGAAACTCGCAGCCCCGTGCAAGGGGTTTCCACCAGATTTCAGTCAGTTTCGCGCAGAATGGTTTCTGTGCCGTTTTCCAGAACGTATACACAGCCCTGTTCATTGGGCAGATGGCCCATCTCATCCCACGCCAACCCGCAGATCAATCCGCGCATCACCTGGCCCAACAGCCCGTGCGCCACAACCACAGCGGGTTGGGTCAGCTCGGCCATAAACCCCTCAATCCGGGTTTGGAATTGCACAGCGGTTTCGCCATTTGGGGCGCGTGTGAACAGATCAAGGGCAGTCGTGTCCATGCTCAGGACATCCGGATTGGCTCGGCGCACATCCATATGAAGCAACCCCTGCCAATCCCCCGCGTGCGCCTCGGCAAGGCGATTGTCTGTCTCAAACTGTGCGCCTTTCAGAGCAATGCGCGCTGTCTGCTGCGCCCGCCCAAGGTTGGACACAAAACAAGGCGGGTTCTGTGCCAAAATAGGTGGCATCAAACGCGCCTGCCGCTCAGCATCTTCAATACCGCGCGGGGTCAGTTCGGACTCCAGCTGCCCCTGAATGCGTTTTTCGGCATTCCAATAGGTTTCGCCATGGCGCAGGAACCAGATTTTCGGGAAACTAGACATTGTGCACTTCGCCATCTGAACACGCGGTATCGCCTGCCCATCCTATTGATATAAAACGGAAATGGTGGGTGATAAGAGATTTGAACTCCTGACATCTTCGATGTGAACGAAGCGCTCTACCACTGAGCTAATCACCCTTTCCGAGGATGCGTCTTACACTCACTCCGCAGCAGCTGCAACCGGGCCAGCCCCATCTTTGAAGCCCGCATCATTTTGGCCTGTGTTGACGCCCTTGCTCTGGCGGATTTTGGCGATGATAATCCGCGCGCCCGGCGTTTCCTTGGTGCGGTTCAGTTTGACCTTACCCATGGGTTGCAGGTTCAGCTCGCGCCCGTCCGCCAAGGCCTCGCCCAGCACCTCCAACATGGCCTCAACCACCGGTTTGGCATCTTTTTTCTTAATGCCCGACGCTTGTACAACCTTTTCGATCAGCTCTTGTTTTTTCAGAACCGGCCCTGACAGGCCAGGCGCGGTCTGTGTTGGCGCAGCAGGCACCTGCGCGGGCGACGGCACCTTTTTGATCGGTGCTTTGGCTTTCGTTGCCGTCACTTTCGTTGCCGTCACTTTTGGGGCTGCGGTTGTCTTTTTACTCGTGCTGCTGCTCATGATTTAACCCTCATTCCACTTGTGCCTGAAAGTTACCCACAGGCTATGTTTCGGTTTTGTATACACAATACTGTTATTTTGGCCTTCTGACCACCCATATGTTGACGAAACTCTTGCAAAGCCGCTAAATATACCCACTGGGATACGTTTTGGGGGAACCGATTTGAAGTATTACGTAGCAGCATTCTTGCTGGCAAGCGCACCGTTGCACGCCTCGGGCTTGGCTGATCCTGTCGTCGAAATGGATGTGATCGTGGCCGAGGCCGAAGCAGATTCAACGGGCGCAGATGGTCTGATCGTCGCGATTTGGCTGGCCACCGTTCTGGCCGCGGCCGGGGGGGCGTTCTAAGCACCGGGTCTGTGTTGCCAGCTGGATCACCCAGCCGACAATTCGGCCTGCAAAATTGAAAACGGACGCCGTTGATGGCGTCCGTTTTCGTTTTTGACCAAGACGTTGACTTAGTGCGCCACGGCCGAAGGGCCCTGCCCCTGATCTTTCAGGGCGGCGGCGGCCTCTTCTGCGGCTTCGTCCCATTCCACTGGTTCAGGCGTGCCGACCAGAGCGTGTTTCAGCACGTCACTGACATGCTCAACCGGAATGATGGTCAGCCCGTCTTTGACGTTGTCCGGGATGTCCACCAGATCTTTCTCGTTCTCTTTCGGAATAAGAACGGTCTTGATGCCGCCGCGCAGGGCGGCCAGCAGTTTCTCTTTCAACCCACCGATCGCCAGCGCATTGCCGCGCAACGTGACCTCGCCTGTCATGGCGATGTCCTTGCGCACGGGAATACCCGTCAGCACCGACACGATCGACGTGACCATCGCCAGACCGGCACTGGGGCCATCTTTGGGGGTGGCGCCTTCGGGGACGTGCACGTGAATATCCCACTTCTCAAACTTAGGCGGTTTCACCCCGATCTGAGGACTGATCGAGCGCACATAGCTGCTGGCGGCATCGATGGATTCCTTCATCACATCGCCCAGCTTACCGGTGGTTTTCATCCGGCCCTTGCCCGGCAGGCGCAGGGCTTCGATGTTCAGCAACTCGCCGCCCACCGACGTATAGGCAAGCCCCGTGACAACACCGACCTGATCGCTTTCCTCGGCCAGACCATATCGGAATTTCTTCACGCCCAGGAAATCATCCAGATTTTCGTCCGACACCTCAATGGTTTCGGCCTCTTTCTTGATGATCTTGGTCACGGCCTTGCGCGCCACTTTGCCAATCTCCCGTTCCAGGTTCCGCACGCCCGCTTCGCGCGTGTAGTGCTGAATAATTCCGGTCAGGGCGCTGTCATCCATGCTGAATTCTTTGTCTTTCAGGCCATGGTTCTTGATCTGCTTGGGCAGCAGGTGCTGTTTGGCGATCTCGCGTTTTTCGTCCTCGGTGTAACCCGCCAGCGGGATAATCTCCATCCGATCAAGCAGTGGCCCCGGCATGTTGTACGAGTTCGCAGTGGTCAGGAACATCACATCGCTGAGGTCATATTCAACCTCAAGATAGTGATCCACGAAGGTCGAGTTTTGTTCCGGATCAAGCACTTCCAGCATGGCAGACGCGGGATCACCACGGAAATCCTGCCCCATCTTGTCGATTTCATCGAGCAGAATTAGCGGGTTTGTCGTTTTGGCCTTTTTCAGCGATTGAATGATCTTGCCGGGCATGGAGCCGATATACGTCCGGCGGTGGCCGCGAATTTCAGACTCGTCGCGCACGCCGCCAAGGCTGATACGAATAAACTCGCGTCCCGTTGCCTTGGCCACGGATTTGCCCAGCGATGTTTTACCAACGCCCGGAGGACCCACCAGACACAGGATCGGACCTTTGAGTTTCTTCGAGCGTTGCTGCACAGCCAGATACTCGACAATGCGCTCTTTGACCTTCTCAAGCCCGTAATGATCTTTGTCCAGAACATCCTCTGCGCGGTGCAAGTCTTTCTTCACGCGGGATTTTTTCCCCCACGGCAGGCCCAGCATCCAATCCAGATAGTTGCGTACCACGGTGGCTTCGGCGCTCATCGGGCTCATGTTCTTCAGCTTTTTCAGCTCGGCTTCGGCCTTCTCCTTAGCCTCTTTGCTCAGCTTGGTTTCGGCCACTTTGGCCTCAAGCTCGGCCAGCTCGCCTTCGCCCTCTTCGCCGTCGCCCAGCTCCTTCTGAATGGCCTTCATTTGCTCATTCAGATAATACTCGCGCTGGGTGCGCTCCATCTGGCTCTTGACGCGGGTTTTGATCTTCTTTTCAACCTGCAGCACGGACATTTCGCCCTGCATCAGGCCATAGACCTTCTCCAGCCGCTCGGACACGCTCAGTGTTTCCAGCAGATCTTGTTTCTGGTCCACTTCGATGCCCAGGTGGCCTGCCACCAGATCGGCCAGCTTGGCAGGCTCGGTGGTTTCCGACACCGCGCTCAGCGCCTCTTCAGGGATGTTTTTCTTGACCTTGGCGTAGCGCTCAAATTCGGCGGTGACAGTGCGCAACAGCGCTTCAATCGTGGCCGCATCGCCCGGCATTTCCATCAACGGCTCGGCGCGCGCTTCAAAATAGTCAGGGTTTTCAAGGTATTCCACGATACGTACGCGGCTGACGCCTTCGACCAGCACCTTAACAGTGCCATCGGGAAGTTTCAGCAGCTGCAACACATTGGCCAACACGCCGGAATTGTAAATTCCGTCACTGGAGGGGTCATCATCAGATGGGTCAATCTGGCTCGACAGCAGGATTTGCTTGTCGTCCTGCATCACCTCTTCTAGCGCGCGCACGGATTTATCGCGGCCCACAAAAAGCGGTACAATCATGTGCGGGAACACCACGATATCGCGCAGCGGCAGCACGGGGTAGGATGCGTTTAACGTCTCTTGCATTGGTATGTTCCTGTATTGGCAAGAAAGCTCGGTCCCGATGATCGGCAACCTTTGGGCTTTCTCCTCGTCGTTCAGAGGACATATTTGGGGTGCTTGCGCCCCATTTCAACCTCGCTCAGCCCACACAATGCCTTGAGTGCCATGCCGGGGCAAGGCGCAAATCCGGTAGATTTCACAAAGTTTGTATGTGTTTCGGGCTTAAGCCAGGGCCAATGCAGCCAGGCAGGTGACCGATATCCAACCCAAAGCGAAGAGTGAAAAATTGACCAACATAGGAAATCCCCCCAAGGACAAGCGTTTCCTCACCGTAGGCCGGGATGGTTAACAAATCCTATGCAGGTTTTCCTTACCTGTGCGTTTTTCACGACAGTTTCACGGGATGGCGGGCGGGGCGTCGTTGCGGGCGCGATCATATGATCCGCCCTGCAACGCGCGTCGTCTGGCCATCTTAAATCGGCTCGATATCCCCCAACGCGCGCCCGGCATGAAAATCAGCCTCCCACTGCGCAAAGCCGCCCGCTGCAATGGCTGCGCGCATGCCTGCCATGATCTCTTGGAAATAGTGCAGGTTGTGCCAGGTCAGCAGCATGCCAGAAATCATTTCATGGCTGCGAAACACATGATGCAGATAGGCGCGGGAATACCCCGAGCAGGCCGGACAGCTGCACGCCTCGTCCAACGGTCGCGGATCATCCGCGTGGCGCGCGTTCTTGATGTTGACAACGCCGCGCCAGGTAAACGCCTGCCCTGTCCGACCTGAACGAGACGGCAGCACGCAATCCATCATGTCGACGCCACGTTTCACGGCCCCCACGATGTCATCGGGCTTGCCCACCCCCATTAGATAGCGCGGGCGATCTTCGGGCAGAAATCCAGTGGCGTAATCAAGACAGCCAAACATCGCCTCTTGCCCCTCGCCCACGGCCAGACCACCGATGGCATAGCCATCAAAGCCGATATCTTGCAGGGCTTTAGCGCTTTCTTCGCGCAGGTCTGGTTCCAACCCGCCTTGCATGATCCCGAACAGGGCGTGCCCCGGCCTGTCGCCAAAGGCATCGCGTGATCGCTGCGCCCAGCGCATGCTCAGCCGCATCGAGGTTTCAATCGCGCGGCGGTCTGCAGGCAAGGCCGGGCATTCATCGAAACACATCACGATATCACTGCCCAAGAGCCGCTGAATTTCCATCGACCGTTCCGGCGTCAATTCATGCTTTGATCCGTCAATGTGGCTTTTGAAGGTTACGCCCTTTTCGGTCAGCTTGCGCAGATCAGCCAGGCTCATCACTTGAAAGCCGCCACTGTCGGTCAAAATGGGCCGGTCCCAGTTCATGAAGGTGTGCAAGCCTCCCAACCGCGCCACCCTCTCAGCCCCGGGGCGCAGCATCAGGTGATAGGTGTTGCCCAGCAAGATATCTGCCCCCGTGGCGCGCACATTTTCGGGCAACATGGCCTTGACCGTACCGGCCGTGCCCACAGGCATAAAGGCCGGTGTGCGGATATCACCGCGCGGCGTTCTGATTACACCGGTCCGCGCCTGCCCGTCCTGGGTGGTTTTCTCAAACTCGACTTTCACGTCCATTGCCTCGGTTTGCCCTTTTGCCCCTGTCTAAAGCGGTTTACCCTGCCTTGTAAATTCACCACCGAACTCCTATCTGTATACCATTGCATACAATAATTGAGAGGACCCTACATGACCGAAGAAGTGATTTTGGACCTGCTGTCGTCGAACCTGCCCTGGCTGGTTCTGGCGATCCTTATCATTGTTACCGTTTTCAAGGCCGTCAAAATCGTTCCACAATCTGAACAACACGTGGTTGAACGCTTTGGCAAACTGCGCAAGGTGATGGGGCCGGGGATTAACATGATCGTGCCCTTCTTTGATGTGGTTCGGCACAGGATTTCCATTCTCGAGCGTCAGCTGCCCAATGCCAATCAGGATGCGATCACCAAAGACAACGTGCTAGTGCAGGTGGAAACTTCGGTGTTTTATCGCATCACCCAACCTGAAAAGACCGTCTACCGGATCCGCGATGTGGATGCAGCGATTGCGACGACGATCGCGGGTATTGTGCGCGCCGAAATCGGTAAAATGGACCTCGACGAGGTGCAATCGAACCGGGCGCAGCTGATTTCAACCATGAAGGTTCTGGTCGAGGACGCTGTTGAAAACTGGGGCATCGAAGTGACGCGCGCCGAAATTCTTGATGTGAACCTGGATCAGGCCACCCGCGATGCCATGCTGCAACAGCTCAACGCCGAACGTGCCCGCCGTGCTCAGGTGACCGAGGCCGAAGGCACCAAGCGCGCCGTTGAGCTGAATGCCGACGCCGAGCTGTACGCCGCCGAGCAAGCCGCCAAGGCTCGCCGGATTGAGGCCGACGCCGAAGCTTATGCCACCGGTGTTGTTGCCTCCGCCATTCAGGCCAACGGGCTTGAGGCTGCGCAATATCAGGTCGCACTGAAGCAGGTGGAATCGCTCAATGCCATGGGCTCCAGCCCGTCGTCCTCCACCATCGTGGTGCCCGCCAGTGCGCTTGAGGCCTTTGGTGATGCGTTCAACATGCTGAAAGGGAAATCCTGATGGAGTTGGTAAGCTTGGCACTTTGGCAACTGTGGTGGGTCTGGCTGACCGCCGCCCTTGGTCTGGCCATTTTCGAGGTGATCGTGCCCGGGTTTATCTTTCTGGGCTTTGCGATTGGGGCCGCGATTGTGGCGCTGTTGTTGCTGACGCCTATGACCATCGGGCTGACCGGATTGCTGGTGGTCTTTGGGGCTTTGTCGCTGATCGCATGGATCATCCTGCGCCGTCTTTTCAAATCAGCAGATGACCAGACGCGCATCATCCACGAAGACATCAACAAGTGATCTGACCCGTGCCGTTTCAATCAGCGCGCCTGTCCAACCGGCGCGCTGATTGTCCGCTCTCACACCGTTTCGCTTAACCAGTCCGAAACCCTGCCTTGCCATAAAGCGCGAGGTAGATGGGCAATAAGGACAAAGCGGTGACCAAATTTTTTCCCAATACAGAAGAACGTTCGCCCGATGACATCATCCAGAAGGCGCTTTCGAATGTCCGCGAACATCTGGGAATGGAAGTGGCCTATCTGTCTGAGATCCGCGATGACCTGTCGATCTTTCGGGCGGTGGATGCACCGGGGTTGGACCATCTGATCAAAACCGGCGACCGGCGGCATCTGGATGATCTGTATTGCCGCCACATTGTCGAAGGACGCTTGCCCAAGCTGATCCCCAATACCGCTGACGTGCCTATGGCCGTTGAGATGCCGATCACCGCGCAAGTGCCGATTGGCAGCCATGTCAGCGTTCCCATTCACCGCCATGACGGCAGCGTTTATGGCATGTTTTGCTGTTTGTCCCCCACGCCAAACCGATCGTTGAACATGCGTGATCTGACCATCATGGAAATGTTCGCAGATCTGTGCGCCGACCAGATCAATGGCGCGGTCAGCGAAAAGGTGCGCCGCGAGACGATTATCGCCGCCATTGGCGACATCCTTGAACGGCGCGATTTTGATGTGGTCTATCAACCCATCTATCACCTCGACAACTCGCGCCCCTCGGGGTTCGAAGCGCTGTGCCGGTTCCGTGCCGAACCCTACCGCGCGCCCAATATCTGGTTCTCCGAGGCCGAAACCGTGAACCTTGGTGTGGATCTGGAACTGGCCGTGATTGACGCGGCATTGTGCGCATTGGACAGCCTGCCGGATGACATTTACCTGTCGGTCAATGCCTCGCCCGAAACCGCTGCAGCCGGACGCCTGAACGAGGTTTTTGCAGGCCGCCCGCTGGAGCGCATCGTGCTAGAGGTGACCGAACACAACGCCATCACCGATATCGACGCCTTGCGCGCTGAGTTGACCGATTGGCGTGCAAAGGGGCTGACTGTGGCGATTGATGATGCAGGTGCGGGGTATTCGGGGTTGCAACAAATTATCCTGTTGGCCCCCGACATCCTGAAGCTTGATATGTCACTAACCTCAAACATTGATACTGATGCGGCCAAACGCTCGCTTGCTGCGGCCATGGTGCATTTTGCCGCCGAGCAGGGCTCGGCCATCGTGGCCGAAGGGATTGAGACCGAAGCCGAGCTGAACACCCTGCGTTCCATCGGGGTGCATCGCGGTCAGGGCTGGCATCTGGGCAAGCCTGCCGCTTTGGATGTGGTGCTGAAGCGGTTTGTGGGCACAGACGCTAAACTGGCCTAGACAGCGTTGCCCGGATTGCGGGGTGATCGCGCGATGTCAGGACACACAAGCACACGCCGTCCCGAGGCCCTACGCAAGGACTATGTCACTTGGTGCGAAATTCGCCGCACCACAGGTCTGGCCCCACGATGGGAAACACCGTTTTGGTATCGCGGGCGACCTTGCCGTCATAGCTGGAACTGGACACTTCGGTGATCCCCGACGGTGGATAGCGATGACAATAATGCAACTTGGCCCCCAGGAGGCCTTTGGACACGCCGCCAAACATACAGTCTGCACATCTCAGTCAGGGGGTCCTTCGTTTGGTTTTGGGATTGGATGCGTTTCGCCTATGGCCCGGCGCACTGCGTTCAGGGACATACGCAATCTCTGCCAGCACCGCCTGACCACCGCACCCTGCCTCAGGGCATTCAAGCGACATGTGTTTGGTGATGCGTGTCAAACAAATGCGCGATCAGCGTCAGGGTCCAGGCCAGCAAATCTGATGTTGGCACCGGCACGTCCATGATACGCGTGCTGACACCGTCATGCTGGGCGCTTAGGATCATCCACGCACTGGTATCAAACAGGATCTCGCAATCCCCTTTGCGGTAAAACACGCCGCACTGCACCTCGCGCCAGCCTTGATCCACCAAGGCCCGGCACATCACCGTCAGTGCTGCGCTCACTTGCCGTCGCGCGCGGCTTTTTCTTCCTTGGTCAGCTTGGCGTTCCAAACGTTCTTGCTGAGCCCCAGTTCGGGCTTGGGCGGTTTGGTCTTGCCAACCTTCACTTCGCCGCCCTTGTTCAGGAATTCCTGGATCAGCGCGTCATCGGTGGTTTCTTTTTGTACATGTTTCATAGGCTCCAGCCTACGCGTGGCAGCGCGGACAGGCAACAGGCTTGATCATGCGTGGCGCGCTGATACGGTACTGTTTCACAGCACACACAAAATCACCGGGGTCGATATGCCTTCTGCCGCTGCACCATCTGGGTTTTGCATACCGCACGACGTCAAAACCACAGCTGACAAAGGCCAGGGTGTGTTCGCCACAGCCGCCATCGCCAAAGACACAATTGTCTGGCGGCATATCCCCGAGCAACTGACCGTCTACGATGAACCCCGTTTTCAGTCCGCACTTGCCGGCATGTCCCGGGCGCAAGCCATCTACGAGCTGAACCATTGCTTTGGCCTTGCCGATTGGCCCCACCTGGTGATCCGGGTGCGTGATGCAGGCGCGCTGATCAACCATGATGCGGATCCCAACCTGATCACCCGGATGCATCTGTTGGGCCCGCCCCCTGCTGGAACCGGGGCGCATAACACAGTGGCCGAAGTGTCGGCTGCGCTGCTGGGCGATCGCTATGCGCTGATTGCCACGCGTGACATCGCGGCGGGCGAAGAATTGACCAATGATTACACCGCCGAAGTATCAGACCCGCCCTTCTTTGACGCGCTGTATAAACGCTATGGCATTGAGGATGAGTATCTCTGAGCGTCCCCGCACGCGCCCCTCTCAAAGGCAGTCGCCTTGCATCCCCGGCAGATATCCCGATGATACAGGGTTCACTTAACCACAAGCGGAGCCCAACATGACCGATGACACCCAAGCCAAAGACCTGCAACTGGGCTGGGAGGAATGGATCGGGCTGCCGGATCTGGGCGTGCCCGCCCTGCGTGCCAAAGTGGACACCGGTGCGCGCACCAGTGCATTGCATGCGTTTGATATTGAAACATTCGGATCAGCCGCCAAACCCAAGGTGCGTTTCACCGTGCATCCCATTCCCGGTCGTGATGATCTGGTCATTCCGTGCTCGGCGCCCCTGATTGACCGGCGCGAAGTGGTATCGTCCAACGGCGAAAAGGAAAGCCGCTATGTGATCGAAAGCACATTGGAAGTGGCCGGGCAAAAATGGCCAATCGAGATCACGCTGACCAACCGCGCCACCATGACCAACCGCATGTTGCTGGGCCGTCAAGCGCTGCGCGACAATATTTCGATCAACGCCACCGAACGGTTCCAGCAGCCCGAGCTGAATTATGACGTCTATCACACCTCAAAAATGCGTGCGGCCCAACCCAACCGGTCGCTGCGTATCGCTGTGCTAAGCCGTGAAAACAACTATTCCACCCGCCGTCTGGTCGAAGAGGGCGAGGAGCGCGGCCATACCGTTGAGGTGATCAACACCACGCGCTGTTATATGACCATCAACGCCATGGCCCCCGAAGTGCATTACGACGGCAAACGCCTGCCCCGCTTTGATGCGGTCATCCCCCGCATTGGGGCGTCGATTACGCCCTACGGCACGGCGATCATTCGTCAGTTTGAAACCATTGGCACCTATTGCGTGAACCCGTCGGCCGGGATCACCGCGTCACGCGACAAACTTTATGCTCATCAGCTGATGGCGCGGGCCAAGATAGGCATGCCCAACACCGCCTTTGCGGCCTCGCCGCAGGACACCGGCAACCTGATCGGGCTGGTGGGCACAGCGCCGCTGATCGTGAAACTGCTGGAAAGCACCCAAGGCAAGGGCGTGGTGCTGGCCGAAACCAAAAAGGCCGCTGAATCCGTAATTGATGCCTTTCGCGGGCTCAAGGCGAACTTTCTGGTGCAGGATTTCGTGAAAGAGGCCGCAGGCGAAGATATCCGCTGTCTGGTTGTGGGAGGCAAGGTTGTCGCTTCGATGAAACGCACCGGAGCCGAGGGCGATTTCCGGTCCAATCTGCACCGGGGCGGATCAGCCAAATCTGTGCGCATCAACAAGGTCGAACGCGAAACGGCGATCAAGGCCGCCAAGGTGTTTGGGCTGAATCTGGCTGGCGTGGACCTTTTGCGTTCGGATGCCGGGCCCAAGGTGCTTGAGGTAAATTCGTCCCCAGGGCTGGAGGGCATTGAAACCTCAACCGGCAAGAATATCGCCGGGCTGTTGTATGACCAGATCGAAGCCCGCGTTCGCCCTGTGCCTATTCGGCGGCGCAAGTCACGAGAGTAAGCAAATCCCGCGTCAGACCCCGCACTGGTGCTTCAAACGGCCCCCATATCAATTGACCATCCCCACCAGACATTCTACCCTTTCCCCAGCCACCAGGAAAAAGGAGGGGGTCACATGCATTACATCACACGTATCATCGACCAACCCTTTGGCGATGTCCGTGCCCCGCAAATCCGTTTGTGGGGCTGATCCAGAGGACATACCTGTCACAGCTGATCTGCCCTGATCGCAGCCACACGTGCTGCTTCGACTTAATAGATGTGACATCCCCATGACCCTGATCAATCTTCGCAACCTTGGCGTGACCCTTGGACTTCCGCTTTTTGACAATCTCAACCTGACCATCGACAAAGGCGACCGGATCGGGCTTGTTGCTTCGAACGGGCGGGGCAAATCCACGCTGCTGGCCACCATCGCAGGTGAACACGAGGCCACGTCAGGCGATCTGACCACCGCGCGTGGCCTGCGCATTGGCTATGTGCCACAGCACGTGCCCGAGCCGTTGATGGATCACACGCTTTATGATGCAGTTTTGTCTGCGCTCGACCCCGAACAGGCTGAGATGGAAGGCTGGCGCGTGGATATCGTGCTGGAGGACTTGCAGATCCCAAATGCATATTGGCAACGCCCGCTGAGCGATTTGTCAGGGGGCTGGCAACGGGTCACCCTGCTGGCGCGCGCCTGGGTGACGGAACCCGATGTGCTGTTGCTGGACGAGCCGACCAACCATCTGGATTTGCAGCGCATCGGCATTTTGCAGGATTGGATCACCAGCGTGGCGCGTGCCACTCCGATGATGATCATCAGCCACGACCGCGCGTTCCTTGATGAAATCACCACCCGGACTTTGTTTTTGCGTGCCGAGAAAAGCCACGATTTCCCCCTGCCCTATACCCTTGCCCGCGATGCACTGGACGAAATGGACATCGCCGCTGCGCGTCAGTTTGAAAACGAAGTGGCCAAGGCCAACCAATTGCGCCGTCAGGCAGCCAAGCTGAAAAACATCGGCATCAATTCCGGCTCGGACCTGTTGTTGAAGAAAAACAAGCAACTCAAAGAGCGCGCGGATGCGATGATTTCGGCCGCACGCCCTGCCCATCAGGACAAATCTGCGGGTCAGATCAAGCTGAGCAATTCCGGCGCACATGCCAAAGCACTGGTCAGCTTTGAGGCCACCGCCATCCATGTGCCGGGTGGTGATATGCTATATTCGATGCAGCCTGCATGGATCAGCCCCGGCGACCGTATCGTGGTTCTGGGCGGCAATGGCACCGGCAAAACCCAGCTTTTGACCCAGGTGATCAGCGCATTGCATTCGGATCATCCCACCATCCGCGTGGCCCCATCGGCGGTCACAGGTGTATCAGATCAATCCCTTAGTCAGCTTGACGCCTATAAAACACCGCTTCAGGCCGTGACATCCGTGTCGGATATCGGCGATCAACAGGCCCACTCTCAATTGGCCAGCGCAGGCATTTTGTTTGGCATGCAAGACAAACCCATCAAAGCGCTGTCAGGCGGACAACGCTCGCGGCTTGCCATGCTGCTCTTACGGTTGGCACAACCCAATTTCTACATATTGGACGAGCCGACCAACCATCTGGATATCGAAGGCCAAGAGGCCCTGGAGCACGAGTTGCAAGCCCATGACACCACTGCACTGCTGGTCAGCCATGACCGGACGTTTGTACGCAACACGGCCACCCGGTTTTGGCAGATCATCCGCAAACGCCTGGTCGAGGTTGACAGCCCCGAGCCCTTCTTTGCCCAGCAGATGGGCCACACTCCCCAGTGATGGCCACCACACGCTATTAACGGCGCATGCCTGCCCCCAATGGCGCGGCGGGCCCGACAGTCATCCTCATGCAGGAACACCGACAATCCATCACCGGCCTCTGGACGACTTCACCTATAAACCCTATATGAATGCTCAGGTATAAACGTAAGGCCGTGACATGACCGAACAAAGCAATCCCATCGAAGGCGCCCCGCTGATTGCGCCCTCTTCCACTGATCATCCGCTGTATGATCAGGTCGTTGACGCCTGCCGGTCTGTCTATGACCCTGAAATTCCAGTGAATATTTATGATCTGGGTTTGATCTACACCATTGATATCGATGCGACCTCCGCCGTCAAAGTTGTCATGACCCTCACCGCGCCCGGCTGCCCGGTGGCCGGTGAAATGCCCGGCTGGGTCGCCGAAGCTGTCGAGCCCCTGCCCGGCGTCAAACAGGTGGATGTCGAGCTGACCTGGGAACCCCCCTGGGGCATGGACATGATGAGCGATGAGGCCCGCCTTGAGCTGGGCTTCATGTAAGCGCGCCGTACACACACGACACAGCGCAGACACGACACGGCGCAGACACGACACGGGAAGGACAGTTCAATGTTCGCAATTCCAGGCAAACAAGCGGTCACCATCACCGATGCCGCCGCCGCACAGATCTCAAAGCTGATGCAATCGGGCGAAAGCCAGGGATTGCGCATCGGCGTCAAAAAGGGCGGCTGTGCAGGGATGGAATACACCATGGATTACGTCTCCGAGATTGATCCCAACGATGAAGTTGTCGAACACTCCGGTGCCCGAGTGATGATTGCCCCAATGGCGCAAATGTTCCTCTTTGGCACCGAAATTGACTATGAAATCAGCCTGCTTGAGGCGGGCTTTAAATTCAAAAACCCCAATGTCACCGAGGCCTGCGGCTGCGGTGAATCGATCAAATTTGACGGAATGTAGGCCCCTTTGACTTGACCCGCGCGCCGTTGAGCGACACACACCACAGCCACACGTTCAGGCAAAGGGCCCCACATGAGACGCAAACTCGCCGCTGGCAATTGGAAGATGAACGGCACCCGTGCCTCTCTGGCCGAGGCTGTGGGAATTGCGCAGGCCCATCCTGACCCCGCCGCTGATCTGATCTTGTGCCTGCCCGCCACGTTGCTCAGTCTTGCCGCCGACCAACTGGCCCATACCCCTGTGACGCTTGGCGCTCAGGATTGCCATGCGGATGCGGGGGGCGCTCATACCGGCGATTTGTCGGCTACAATGCTGGCCGACGCCGGAGCCAAAGCCGTGATCCTGGGCCATTCTGAACGGCGCGAAGACCACAACGAAAGCTCAGAGTTGGTGCGCGCCAAGGCCCGTGCGGCCCAAATGGCGGGGCTGACCACGGTGATTTGCCTGGGCGAAAGTCTGGCCCAACGCGAGGCCGCCAACACGCTCGATATCATCGCAGGGCAGCTCTCCAGTTCGGTGCCCGATACGGCAACTGGCGAAAACACCGTCATTGCCTATGAACCCATCTGGGCCATCGGCTCGGGGCTGACCGCAACCCCTGCGCAAATCGGCGAAGTGCATGATTTCATTCGCGCCCGGCTGGAACGTCGCTTTGGCACAGGCGTCGGCCTGTCCACCCGCATCCTCTACGGTGGCTCGGTCAAACCCGCCAACGCCGCCGAGATTTTCGCCGTGTCCAACGTTGATGGCGCCCTTGTGGGCGGCGCGTCCCTGAAAGAGGCTGATTTCACCCCTATCGTCAATGCTTTGGGGGCCGCACCCAGCGTTTAAAACTATGTCATTGGGCGCATGATCACTCAGCGCCCTGACGGCCACCCCCCACATCCAAACAATGCGTCACCTCAGCCATTGCCTGAATAAAAGCGTGCGGAAGCACTCCTTTTGGTCACGCTCAAAGCGGCAGGACAGTGGTTGATTTGATTTCTTCCATCGACAACAGCGCTGTCACATTATGCACTTTCACCTCTGAAATCAGCGCCTGATAAAACGTGTCATAGGCCCTTGCATTGGCCACGCGCACCTTCAGGATATAGTCGATATCGCCTGCCAAACGGTGCGCTTCCTGCACTTCGGGGCGGTCTTGCAGCGCCTGTAGAAACCGCGCTTGCCACTCGGCATCATGCTCGGACGTGCGGATCAGCACAAAGAAACAGGCCTCAAACCCCAGCGCTTCGGCGTCCAGCAGATAGGTCTGGCTTTTGATCACGCCACCTTCGCGCATTTTGCGAATCCGGTTCCACACCGGCGTCTTGGAGCTGCCCACAATCCGGGCAATATCATCCAGCGACTGCCCCCCGTCCTGTTGCAGCTGCACAAGGATTTTCCGGTCTAACTCATCCAGACGGACTGACATTCTGTGTTTTCCTTTTGCTTGGAACGGTCCGGTGGCTTCCATCGCAAACCGGAACATATGTCCTTATTCGCGCCGGGTACTGGCGTTAAATCGGGAATATTTCCTATATTGAGGCAAGTCAACGCCATATTGCCGGAGCCGCACCCATGAAACATTTTCCCATTTTCGTTGCCCTCGAAGGCCGGCGCGTGGTGCTTTCGGGTGGTGGCGATGCCGCGATTTCAAAGCTGCGCCTGCTGCTGAAAACCCAGGCGCATCTTACCGTGTTTGCGCCAGATGCCGCGCCCCAGATCACGGACTGGGCCGCAGACGGCCGTCTGCACCTGATCCCTCGCGCGCTGGAGCCGGGGGATGCCACCTGTGCGGTGTTGTTTTACGCCGCGGACGAGGACACCACCGAAGACGCCCGCACCTCGGCCCTTGCCCGCGCGGATGGGGCTTTGGTCAATATCGTGGATAATCTGGGCGACAGCCAGTTCATCACACCCGCCATCGTGGACCGCGATCCAGTTGTCGTGGCCATTGGCACCGAAGGGGCGGCACCTGTGTTGGCCCGCGCCATCAAGGCCGATTTGGAAACCCAACTGCCGCCGACGTTGGGCACGTTGGCACGCATCGGCAAAACCTTCCGCAAGGCCGTGGATGTTTTGCCCATGGGCCGCCGCCGCCGGGATTTCTGGCGCGACTATTATTTCAATGCAGGCCCCCGCGCGATGGACGACGCAGGCGAGATCGGCGTGCAACCGCGTTTGGAAACCCTGCTGGAAAGCCATAAAACCCGGACAGACCGTCAGGGGCACGTCGCCTTTGTTGGCGCAGGCCCCGGTGATCCTGAGCTGTTGACGCTGAAAGCCCGCAAGGCGCTGGATGAGGCCGATGTGGTGATCCACGACCGTCTGGTCACCCCCGAGATCCTTGAACTGGCCCGCCGCGAAGCAATCGTGATTAACGTTGGAAAGCAAGGGTTTGGCCCGTCCATCCCCCAGGAAGATATCAATGCGCTGATTGTTGAACATGCTCTGAGTGGCGCACAAGTGGTGCGGCTGAAGGGGGGGGATCCGTCTGTCTTTGGCCGTCTTGATGAAGAAACGCTGGCCTGCGACACAGCCGCGATTGACTGGCATGTGGTGCCCGGTATCACCGCCGCCTCGGCCAGTGCGGCTGCCATGGGCCAAAGCCTGACGCGGCGCACACGCAATTCATCAATCAAAATGCTGACAGGCCACGACATGAAAGGTTTTGCCGATCACGACTGGCGTGCGTTGGCCCAACCAGGCGAGGTTGCAGCGATCTATATGGCCAAGGCCTCGGCTCGGTTTATCCAAGGTCGCCTGATCATGCACGGCGCGGATCGCGCCACGCCTGTTACGCTGGTTGAGAATGCCAGCCGTCCTGATCAGCGCATTCTTTCCACCACGTTGGACCGTCTACCTGACGATCTGGCCCAAGCGGATCTGACCGGTCCTGCGCTGACGTTTTATGGCCTCGCCCCGCACGCGGCGCAGGCTGCAATGCACCCCCAAAAATCACAGGAGCTTGCATAACATGGCACGCGCATTTTCCCCCAAAGTCGTCACTGGAAACGCCCTGATCGAGGGCGATGTGATTTACCAGACCCACGATGATGGCTGGACCCGCGATCTGGCGCAGGCCGAGGTTTTGACCGAAGCGGATCATGCCAATCTGCGCCTGATGATGGCCGAAGGACAACCCGAGGTGATCGTCGGCGCCTATCTGGCCGATGTGGAGGTGCAGCCAGATGGCCCTGCCCCCAGCCATTTCCGCGAGGATTTCCGGCGCACCGGACCCTCGAACTACCATCACGGCAAACAGGCAGAGGTAAGCTGATGTATTCCTATTCTGAATTTGACGCCGCTTTTGTGGCGACACGCAATCGTCAGTTCCGCCAACAGGTTGAGCGGCGCCTGTCGGGCGCGCTGACCGAGGATGAATTCAAACCACTGCGCCTGATGAACGGGCTCTACCTGCAACTGCACGCCTATATGCTGCGCGTGGCTATTCCGTACGGCACGCTGAACGCACGGCAAATGCGCCAATTGGCAATGATTGCGGAACGCTGGGACAAGGGCTATGGCCACTTCACCACGCGGCAAAACATTCAGTTCAACTGGCCCAAGCTGTCAGATGTGCCCGACATATTGGATGCGTTGGCCGAAGTAGACATGCACGCCATTCAAACCTCGGGCAACACCATCCGCAACGTGACCGCCGACCATTTTGCCGGGGCTGCCGCCGATGAGGTGGCCGATCCGCGCCCCGTGGCCGAGCTGATCCGGCAATGGTCAACAGATCACCCCGAATTTCAGTTTCTGCCGCGCAAGTTCAAGATTGCTGTCACCGGATCCGACAATGATCGCGCGGTGATCAAAGCGCATGATATTGGTCTGCAGATTGTCGCGCAGGACGGTGAAATCGGCTACCGCGTTGTGGTTGGTGGCGGGTTGGGTCGCACCCCGATGATTGGCAAAGTTATCAATGACTTCGTGCCCCAAGCTGATTTGCTGCCTTACCTTGAGGCCGTGGTCAGCGTGTGGAACCTGCTGGGCCGGCGCGACAACAAGTACAAAGCGCGCATCAAGATCACTGTGCATGAACATGGCATTGACGATATCCGCGCCCGGGTCGAGGACCGCTTTGCCGCCATCCGGCTCAGTTTCAGCGGGATCGATCTGGCGCTTTTTGAGGATATCAAAGCCGCCTTTGCCCCCCCGGCTTTTCGCTCGGACAGCACAGCCATCTTTGAGACAGCGTATAAAACCGATCCGATCTTTCGTTCCTGGGCTGACACCAACCTGTCGGCGCACAAGACGCCTGGCTATGCGATTGTGCAGATCAGCCTCAAGGCGCATGGGGCAACACCCGGCGATGCCACAGCGGATCAAATGCGCGCGATGGCCGATTTGGCCGAAGCCTACGGTCATGACGCGCTGCGCATCAGCCACGAGCAGAACGTGATCCTGCCACATGTGCATAAATCCGACCTGCCGCGCCTTCATGCCACACTGAAAAAGCACGGTCTGGCCACGGCCAACATCGGGTTGATCAGTGATATCATCGCCTGCCCCGGCATGGATTACTGCGCGTTGGCCACGGCCCGCTCGATCCCTGTGGCACAGCAAATTGCCGAGCGGTTCGACGCGTTGAAGCTGGAACAGGACATTGGCGATCTGAAGATCAAGATTTCGGGCTGCATCAACGCCTGCGGGCATCATCATGTGGGCCATATCGGCATCTTAGGTCTGGACCGCGCGGGTGTGGAAAACTACCAGATCACGCTGGGCGGCGATCACACGCAGGACGCACGCATCGGCGATCGTACCGGTCCGGGTTTTGCCTATGACGAGATTATTCCGGCGATTGAGCGGATCATCTACGCCTATCTCGATCTGCGCCAAGGGCCGGAGGAGCCATTCCTGCAGACCTATCAGCGTGTCGGCATGGCGCCCTTTAAAGCCGCCCTTTATGACAAGGCCGAGGCCTATGCAGCCGAGTGACCTGACATCGCGTGTCTCGGGGCTGAACGACTGGTACCGGCTGAACTCGGCCACCGCCGTGCTGACCCATGCGCTGTGCGCCCACGACACCGGCCCTGACACCGGCCCTGACACCGGCCCCGTCACGGGGCGGCTTGCCTTGGTGTCCAGCTTTGGCGCGGAATCGGTGGTGCTGTTGCATATGGTGTCGGTGATCCGCGCCGACACGCCGGTGATTTTCGTCGATACCGGCATGCTGTTTACCGAAACGCTGGTCTATCAACACGAATTGGCCGAGCGGCTGGGCCTGCGCGATCTGCGCATCGTACGTGCGTCAGATGTCGATGATGGCACCTTGCACCAACGCGACCCTGACGCCTGCTGTGCCGTGCGCAAGACAGCCCCCCTGCACCATGCGCTGAGCGGCTTTGACGGCTGGATCACCGGGCGCAAACGCTATCACAGCGACACGCGTCAAAGCCTTGAGTTTTTTGAGCTGGAGGATGGCACAGGCCGCATGAAGATCAACCCGCTGGCCCATTGGAGGCCGTTAGACGTGCAGACCTATATGACCGAAAACCGCCTGCCCCGGCATCCTTTGGTGGCGCAAGGGTATCCGTCGATCGGATGCATGCCCTGCACCACACCGGTGGCCCAGGGCGAAGACCCACGATCCGGCCGTTGGCGCGGCCACACCAAAACGGAATGCGGCATTCATGTCGTGGATGGAAAACTGATACCCACAGGAGAAAACGCATGAGCATACTTGTAACCGACACGGGCTTTGCCCCCGATGACTGGGATCAGCCCATCCTGGCGCTGGAAGACGCGCACGCAGGTGTTGCGATTGATCTGGCATCGTCCACCGATCCGCTGGAACTGGCCGGGCGGCTGCCCGATGTGCCAATGATCCGCGTGGATTTCCCCAGCTTTGCCGATGGGCGCGGCTTTACCATTGCGCGGCAACTGCGGTTGATGGGCTTTAAGGGCCGTCTGCGCGCACGCGGGCATGTGCTGGCTGATCAATATGCAATGGCGCGGCGCGCAGGCTTTGACGAGGTTGAGATCAGCGATGATCTGGCCGAGCGACAGCCCCAAAGCCACTGGATGTTCCGGGCCGATTGGCGTGCGCACGACTATCAGGCGCGCCTGCGCGGTTAGACCAGAAGCAGCCAAGCTGACGACTGAGGGGGCGGCACACGCGGCCCCCTCCAAAGTCGTTCGCACGCAAATGACTTTTCAACCCTTCACCTGACCTGTATCAAAGACTATGAGAGGCGGGCCGGTTATTCCCCGGCACGAGAAACCATGAACGAGATCACCCCTGTGACTGAAGCGCCCCCTGTTAAAGTAAAAGCCTTGCCCGATACGCAGACCGTAACCCAGGTGAAACACTGGACAGACCGGTTGTTTTCCTTCCGGGTGACGCGGCCTGCGTCCTTGCGGTTTCGCTCGGGCGAGTTTGTGATGATCGGCCTGATGCAGACCGATGAAAAAACCGGCCGCGAAAAGCCATTGCTGCGCGCCTATTCCATCGCCTCGCCGTCCTGGGACGAAGAGCTGGAGTTTTATTCGATCAAGGTGCAGGACGGCCCGCTGACGTCAAGGCTGCAACATATCAACGTGGGCGATGAGATCATCTTGCGCCCCAAACCTGTGGGCACGCTGGTCCATGACGCGCTTTTGCCGGGCAAACGGTTGTGGTTCTTTGCCACCGGCACGGGCTTTGCCCCTTTTGCATCGCTGTTGCGTGAACCGCAGACCTACGAGGACTACGACGAGGTAATCATCACCCACACCTGCCGCGAGGCTGGCGAGCTGACCTATGGCGCCGAGCTGATCGAGGGGCTGAAATCCGACGAATTGCTGAACGAAGTGATTGGCGAGGGGTTCTGGAAGAAGATCAAGTATTACCCCACCACCACCCGTGAAGAGAGCGCCAAGATGGGGCGGATCACGGATCTGATGCGCTCAGGTCAGGCGTTTGAGGATCTGGACGTGACGCCGCTGACCCCGGACACCGACCGCGCAATGATCTGTGGCAACATGGCCTTTAACCTTGAGCTGAAAGCGATGCTTGAGGAATATGGCCTGCGCGAAGGAGCCAATTCAGACCCTAAGGAATATGTGGTGGAAAAGGCGTTTCTGGATTAATCGCCAACGCCTAAGCCAAAGACAAGACACGAAAAAACCCGCGCCGATGACAGCGCGGGTTTTCTTTTGGGCAAGGCCCGATTGGCGTGTCTTACAGACCCAGTGCGGCTTTGACCGCATCCAGTGCTGCAGACAATGCCTCGGGGTTGTCAGCGGCTTGCTTCAGGCCTTCCGTCAGCATCGTCTTTTTGACGGCGCTGATATCTGACCCTGCGATCATTTCACTAACGGTGTCCATGCTGAACCCATCCACTGTCAACGCGTTGGTCAACGTGTCTGTCATCGAGCTGGCCCCTTCAGCGGCATCCGCTGCGGCCTCTGTTGCCGTGTCTGCGGCTGCATCTGCGGCTTCGGTGGCTGTGTCAGCAGCTTCAGTTGCTGTATCAGCAGCCTCGGTTGCTGTGTCAGCAGCGGCGTCTGTGGCTTCAGTCGCTGTATCCATTGCGGCATCAGCGGCTTCAGTCGCTGTATCCATCGCGGCATCAGCGGCTTCCGTCGCTGTGTCAGCGGCAGCGTCAGCAGCCTCAGTCGCTGTATCCATTGCGGCGTCAGCGGCTTCCGTCGCTGTGTCAGCGGCAGCGTCAGCAGCCTCGGTCGCGGTGTCCATTGCGGCGTCAGCGGCTTCGCCTGTGGCGTCGGCGGCGCCTTCGATGGCGTCAGTGGCGGCGTCTGTTGCGGCACCTGCGGTGTCGGCCACGGCATCCACTGCTTCACCAGCAGCATCCACTGCGGCGTCTGCGGTATCGGCAACCGCGTCTGCGGCAGCACCTGCGGCTTCGGTGGCTGTGTCAACAGCGGCACCTGCGGCATCAGCGGCGGCGTCAGCTGCCCCTTCAACCGCTTCCACAGCGGTTCCGGCAGCGTCGGCGGCCGCATCTGCAGCGCCTTCCGCAGCTTCAACAGCTGTCTCAACAGCAGCAT
The DNA here is from genome assembly GCA_045106595.1 of Roseovarius sp. Taxonomy (GTDB): domain Bacteria; phylum Pseudomonadota; class Alphaproteobacteria; order Rhodobacterales; family Rhodobacteraceae; genus Roseovarius. The sequence goes on from JBGCEW010000001.1 coordinate 236,712, forward strand.
CTGCTGCATCTGCTGCAGCATCGGCGGCTTCGGTCACAGTGTCTGTCACAGCGTCTGCGGCGTCGCCTGCAGCGTCGGTTGCGGCCTCAACGGCCTCGCCTGCGCCTTCAGCCGCAGCACCTGCGGCATCTGTCGCCGCATCGGTTGCACCTTCGACAGCCCCTGTTGCGGTGTCGGTGATTTCCTGGATAGATTTACCGGTCACCAGCATATAGCCGCCACCCAGCACAACGATTGCCAGCACAATCCAAAGAACGTTTCTCATTCCTAATTCCCCTCAGTACACGGGGCGCACAGCACATCGGTGCCCCCCTTCAATTATGTGAGAACCAGATGCGCGCTCTTATGGGAAGGTGCAAGGGGGAATGTGGCTGATTTCGGCTCAGAACAGCCGATATTCCTGCTTGTAACACTGCAAGGGGCCGTTTACCTTACGTGCCTGAGAAGACCTCAACAACCAAAGGAACAATACCATAGCCCGCAGACCTCATAACGCGCCACCCACGCGCGACACCGGCCCTCGTATCAATGACCGTATCACTTCACCTGAAATTCGCCTGATCGGGGCTGACGGAGACAATGTTGGTGTTGTCACACCCGCCCGCGCCATGGATATGGCAGACGAGGCTGGGCTGGACCTGGTTGAAATCTCGCCCAATGCGAACCCGCCCGTTGCCAAAATCATGGATTACGGCAAGTACAAATACGAGCAGCAAAAGCGAGAATCCGAGGCGCGCAAAAAGCAAAAGATCATCGAGGTGAAAGAGGTGAAGTTTCGCCCCAACACCGATACGCATGACTATGACGTCAAAATGCGCAATGTGTTCAAGTTTCTGGAAGGTGGCGACAAGGTCAAAGTGACCCTGCGCTTTCGCGGCCGCGAAATGGCCCACCAGGAGTTGGGTCGCGACCTGCTGAACCGGGTCGCTGAGGACACCAAAGAGATCGGCAAGATCGAAAACATGCCCAAGATGGAAGGCCGTCAGATGATCATGATCATCGGTCCCGTCGCCAGCAAGTAAGTCCTTTCGCCCAAGCGAAATCAAAGCCCCCATGCGCCTGCGTCGGGGCTTTTTGCGTGTTAGGGGCACATTTCCTCGTTAACCTTGCCTCAAATCGCCGCTCATGCCATCGTCGTTCATGCGATCACCGGGGCTGCTCTGGCGATCATGATGACTGCATTTCAACACTGGTTTTAAAGATATGATACGATCATTTGTAAAAATCTCGGCTCTTACAATTGCCTTGGGTCTGCCCGTCTACGCGGCGGAACCGATTGAGCAAAACAACTCCAACACCATCTGGTTTGAAAATTGGATCGGATTAAGCAACAGCATGCTGAGGGTCGTCGATCCCGAAGGGCTTACCACATCCGTGACCGCAGAAGATACCACTCCGGTCTTTACGCTTGAGGGGGATGACATCCTCGACGGGGTCTACCGCTATGAATTGCACGCCAGCACGGATGAGAAGATCAAAAACCTAAGCTACAATGCGGACTCAACCAACGCCAATTCGACATCTGAATATCAGGCAAAGCCTTTCTATCTGACGGGATCCTTCGTCGTCGAGCGTGGCGTTATTCTGCGTCCCGAAGACCAGGTCTTAGAAGGCGATGAATAAGACCGGTGCAAAACCCTGGATCTGTGCAGGCTGCAAATTTTTTGACACAACGCCGCATGCGTGGCAGCTTGTGAGTATTACGACTTGAAAAGCTATTGGTCGGTACGGCCTTATTCAAGAATCTGCAACTTAGGGGGACTTATGAAACATACCTATTTATTCGCTGGCATTTTAACGCTGGGAACAGGCACATCTGCGATGGCTGATATCGTTCAGGCCGATGATGTCATCATTTCAAAAGGCACTCAATCAACTATGCTTTGTGTTGGTAGAAACTGCGTAGATGGTGAAACCTTTAGCACGACTTTTGATGCCTTTCTTCGGTTGAAAGCCAACAACAACGTGATCGAGTTCGATGACACATCAACTATTTCTGGAGCGCCTAATCGCGATTGGGCCATCCGAGCCAATGAAACCACAGGTGGCACAGCGGGAGAGGCGTTCTTTATTCGCGATACCACGGCAAGCACCAACCCATTTTACATTGAAGGCGATGCGCCCTCCAATTCGCTTTTCATTGAGGGATCAAGCGGCCAGGTGGGGATGGGTACAACGGCGCCGGAATCTGATTTGCATTTGTTGTCAAATGACTCAAGCAAGATGACAATCGAACTTCCTGGTTCGTCGAAATGGGAAACAGGGATTGGTGGTTTTGGCTATGTTTTGGCCGATGTCTTATCTGGTCGGACAGAGGTGTTGTTGATTGAGAACGGAGCAGCCCCCAACAGCCTTGTAATGCTTGATTCTGGCCGTATCGGGCTGGGAACACTCAGCCCTAACGCGGGCCTGCACCTGCGGCGTTCAAACGGCGAAGGCGCAATGCTGATTGAGGAAACCACTGCCGGCACCCTTGGCCAGCTGACCTTGCGCAACAATGGCACCACATTTTTCACGCTGGAAGACACGTCAATCTGGGATGGGCCCAACTCGGGCCGCAAGTGGAACTTTCAGAACCAGGCGGGCACCTTCCGCGTGACCACGGCACCGGGTGGCCCCGGCGAGATCGAAATGATCCTGACGCAAGATGGAGACATGACCATCGAGGGCGAGCTGACCACCTCCGGCGGCACCTGCGGCGGCGGCTGTGACGCGGTTTTCACTGAAGACTATGACCTGCCAAGCATCCAACAACACGCCGATGCGATGTGGTCCTTGGGCCATCTGCCCAACGTTGGGCCGACGCTGGAAAACCAACCGATCAACGTGTCCGACAAAGTGGGCCGGATGCTGAACGAACTGGAGCACGCGCATATCTATATCGATCAGTTGCACACGCAGCTGGCAGAGCATGATGCCGAGAAAGTCGCGATGGCCGCACAGATTGACGCCCAGGCAGATCGCCTTGATGCGTTAGAGCGCACATTGCTGAGCCTAACCGCTGACTGACGCAACGCCCCATACTAAATCGAGAAACGGCGCCGGTTTGATTACGGCGCCGTTTTTCATTTTTCCATCTTGATGTCAGCGCTTAACTGCGCGGATCAACCGTTTCGGCCAAAGCCTCGGCGCGGGCGGCGATTTCGGCCATGGCGTCGGTCACGTCGTTGGGCACGACGGGCACTTCGATGCGCTCAGGCTCGGGCACAGGCGCGCTGCGCAGTTGGGCTAGTTCAGCCTCTTTTTCGGCCATCTTGTCGCTCAGCTCGCGCAGTTGGTCCTGCAAACCCGCAGTTTTATCAGCCAGCATCAGGCCAGCCATCAGCAACATGCGTTCTTCGGGGATACGACCAATTTGGGTTGTCAGAACCTGCGCTTCTTCGTTCAGCATGGCGGCGGCAGATTTCAGGTAATGCTCTTCGCCTTCCTGACAGGCCACATCAAATGTGCGACCCCCGATATCAATATGCACCTCGGGCATTATGCGTCCTCCGCGTTTTGTGTGCTGTGTTCGGCGGCGGCGGCGTTGGCCACACGGGTCAGCTCGGCCAGCACGGCCTCAGACTCGGCACGGTCAGCAGCGCGGGCGGCGCGCAGGCCTTCCAGTTCGCTCAGCATGGCCTTGTTGATCAGATGGGGCTCGGCGACACCCGCTTCATTGGCCTCGCGCAGGGCTTTGTTGTTGTCGCGCAGCTGCGCATTGGCACGCCGCAACGATTGCAGATCACCGTCCAGCTTGGCCAGACCTTCGCGGCCGGACCGGGCGGTTTCGGCGGCACTGGCCTCAACCGCGTCCAGCTTTTCCTTCATCCGCTTCAGCCGCTCTTCCAACTGGGCATTGGCAGTTTGTTCGTCGTCCAGCTTTTGTTGCATCTCGGCCAAGGCCTGTGGATCGTCTCCGGTTTGACCGGACAGTCCTTCAAGACCCTGACTGATGCGGTCCAGCGCGGCGGTGATCCGGCTTTGCAGATCATCAATTTGTGACACGTGCGCCCCCTCTTTGTTGTGTGGTCGCGTTCTTCTTGTTGCGGCCCTTGTGCGAATCGCCTTCGGGGCCGTCTGTGGATAAGTTTACAGAAGCCCGATCAGAAAAGCGCCCCCTTTGCAGGGCCTTGCCGGTGGGCTGCGCAGAGCCGCTTGATCTTTGGGCCTCGCCTGATATGCACCGTGTAGTTCCTTTCGCTGCTCAACAAAGATGAGGCCTCTCTTGGATATTGCTGCTTTGCGCTCTGCCAACCCCGAACATTGGATGCGCGCCACCGCCATTCGTGCCCTGACCCTTGATGCCGTGGCGGCCGCCAATTCAGGCCACTCGGGCATGCCCATGGGAATGGCTGATGCCGCCACCGTGCTGTTTGAAAAGCATCTGAAGTTTGATGCCAAGGCCCCCGACTGGCCCGATCGTGACCGGTTTATCCTGTCCGCAGGTCACGGCTCGATGTTGCTGTATTCGCTGCTGCATCTGACCGGCTACGAGGACATGACCCTGGAGCAGATCAAGAACTTCCGCCAATGGGGGGCGATCACGGCGGGTCATCCTGAATACGGCCACGCCAAGGGTATTGAAACCACAACCGGCCCCTTGGGTCAGGGTATTTCCAACGCGGTGGGCTTTGCCATGGCCGAGGAAATTCTGCGCGCCCGCTATGGCCGCAAGCTGATGGATCACCACACCTATTGCATCGCAGGCGACGGCTGCCTGATGGAAGGTGTCAGCCAAGAGGCGATCACCCTGGCGGGCCGCTACCGTCTGGGCAAGCTGATCGTGCTGTGGGACAACAACAACATCACCATCGACGGGCCCGTATCGCTGTCAGACCAGACCAACCAGATCACCCGGTTCAAATCCGCCGGCTGGCATGTGATCGAGGTGGACGGGCATGACCCCGATGCGGTGGATGCCGCTCTAACCAAAGCCAAATCCACCAACAAGCCCAGCATGATCGCCTGCAAAACGCACATCGCGATTGGCCATGCCGCACAGGACACCTCAAAGGGTCACGGCGCGCTGACCGATCCCGAACAGATGATCGCGGCCAAAAAGGCCTATGGCTGGACAACCGGCCCGTTCGAAGTACCCGGCGACGTCAAAGCACAGTGGGAAGCCATCGGCACCCGCGGCAAAGCCGACCGCGAGGCATGGGAGGCCCGTCTGGGCGAGGCCTCCAAGCAACGCCAGGCCGAATTCGCGCGCATCTTTGACCGTGACGTGCCCAACAAACTGTCGGCCCGCATCAAGGCGCTGAAAAAGCAGGTGTCTGAGGAAGCCCCCAAAGTGGCGACCCGGAAATCATCCGAAATGGTGCTGGAAGTGGTCAACCCGATCATGCCCGAAACCGTGGGTGGCTCGGCTGATCTGACCGGATCAAACAACACCAAATCGGGCGATATGACCGCCTTTGACACAGACAACCGCAAGGGGCGTTACGTCTATTGGGGCATCCGCGAGCATGGCATGGCTGCGGCCATGAATGGCATGGCATTGCATGGCGGCATCCGCCCTTATGGCGGTACGTTCATGTGCTTTACCGACTATGCCCGCCCGTCGATGCGGCTGGCGGCCCTGATGAAAATCCCCACCGTGTTTGTTATGACCCATGACAGCATTGGCCTGGGCGAAGATGGCCCCACACACCAGCCGGTTGAACACCTGGCGATCAGCCGCGCAACACCCAACACCTGGGTCTTCCGCCCCTGTGACACGGTCGAGACGGCCGAGGCATGGGAAATCGCGCTGACCTCCAAACAAACACCGTCGGTTTTGTCGCTGACCCGTCAGGGGCTGCCAACACAGCGGTTAGAGCACAAGACAAAGAACCTGACCGCCCAAGGCGCCTATGTTCTGGCCGAGGCCGAGGGCAAGCGTCAGGCGATCCTTCTGGCCACCGGCTCGGAAGTGGAAATTGCCATGGCCGCGCGCGACATTCTACACGCCAAAGGCATCGGCACGCGCGTTGTGTCCATGCCCTGCTGGGAGCTGTTTGAGGAGCAAGACGAGGCCTATCGCAAACGGGTTTTGCCCGGAGGTCCCGTGCGGGTCGCGGTTGAAGCGGCCATTCGCTTTGGCTGGGACCGGTGGCTGTTTGGCGAGCGTGGCAAGCGCGAGAAAGCAGGTTTTGTCGGCATGCATGACTTTGGCGCATCTGCCCCGGCTGACACGCTGTACACCGAGTTTGGCATCACAGCCGAGGCCGTGGCAGACAAAGTACAATCGCTGCTGTAAAATCCCAAAGCGGGGCGCGCTGAACTGCGTTGCCCCGTGTGGCCACACGCAGTGATGGGGGAACAGAACGATGCGACATATTCTGGCTTTGGTTCTGCTGACAGCCCTTGTGGCCTGCGAAGAGGCCGATGTCTATTCGCCACCCATTCAAGGCCCCAAAACCAAGAACGCTGATGTCTTTGCCAAGGCGTTTCTGGATCAGATGCAGGCCCGGTCCTTTGCTGCCAACCGTGAATTCTGCGGCATATTCGGACGTGATGCGGATGGCTATGTGATTGCCACCGCACCAATTTTGGGCGAGCTGGACACCTGCCGCCCCCCCGTTGGTGGCCCTACATTTAACGCCTTTGCCTCGTACCATTCGCACGGAGCATTTGACTACCCTGCGGATGCCGAAGTGCCTTCGACCTATGATGTCTTGGCTGACAGGGCCGAAAAAGTGGTTGGCTACATCAGCACCCCCGGCGGACGGGTCTGGCGCACTGACAACGGCGTCGCCCGGCAGATTTGCGGGGTTGGATGCATCCAGGTCGATCCCAATTTTGAACCTCAGGTTTTTGGCCCGGTGTACAAACGTTACACTCTGGACCAATTGCGACGGCGTGAAGAGGGGCTTTGACCCCCACACCGCTGTGCAGGGTGACGGGCAACATGGCGCGCGGCCGCAATGACGCCGTGCCTTTGCTGAACCACGGATGAGCCGGACGAGGCGCGCCTGCCCCCCTGATGGGCTTACCGCGTCGCCAGCTTGGCCTGGGTCGCATCGCGCCACAACACCCACATGGCAAACAGCGGCGCATCCCCGGCCCGCATCGCATGTAAAATGCCCGGCGGGTTGTAAAACGTGCCGCCTATGCCCGGCGTGAACCATGTCACACCGTCCTGGCTGAATTCTCCATCGCTCAGCACCAGATAGGTTTCCTCAGGGGGATGGGTGTGGTCAGGGTATCGCACCCCCGGCCCTTGCAGGTTCACGCCAAAATACACCTGATCATGCGGCACCAGGCCTCCGGGGCCAACGATCATGCTCAGCGCGTGATCCTCCTCAAAGGCGGCATTGGCATTGGTCCGGTCACCGCTGCGCTTGCGCCATCTCAGATGGGGCTCGACCGCGTTGAACGCCTCAATCACGTCGCGCAAAGGGCCTGCAGGCATCGCCTGTGGATCTGCCACCTGTGCCAGATGACGACAGGTGGGCAGCCGTTCGGGGGGCTGCTCGCGCGGCGACAACGCGCCTTTCAAGGCCCCAAAGGCACGGGTCACGCTGGCCTGCCCATCTGTGTCGCTCAGTTGTGCGTCATACGCCCGCTCGGCGGCATCCAGCAGTGTTCTGATCTTGTTTGTCACCGGCATCGCTCACCCCTGTTTCAAAGTCACGGTATGCGCAACCTGTCACAAGCGAGGCTGCCTGTCAGGGCAGAAGAGCACGCCGCGCCATGGTTTGCGCAAACGGTTACCGCTATCATCCTAAAAGAGCACGATTTTGCGCTTTCCCCTGCGCGGCACGGGCAGTAAGACGCCCTTAAATTCCGCACACGTCAGGAGACCCCCCATGACCATCAAAGTTGGCATCAACGGATTTGGCCGCATTGGCCGTTGCACCCTTTCACATATCGCAGCCTCGGGCCGCGATGATATCGAGGTGATCAAACTCAATGCCACTGGTCCACTGGAAACAGCCGCCCATCTGATCAAATATGATAGTGTGCATGGCCGGTTCCCCAATGACGTGACGCTGGGCGATGGCACTATGGATCTGGGCCGTGGCCCGATGCAGATGTATTCAACCTACAACATGGACGAGCTGGACTGGTCAGGCTGCGACGTGGTTCTGGAATGCACAGGCCAGTTCAACGATGGCGAAAAAGCCAACAAACACCTTGAGCGCGGCGCCGGCAAAGTGCTGCTGTCCGCCCCCGGCAAAAACGTTGATCGCACGGTGGTCTTCGGCGTCAACGATGCCGATATGCAGGCAGGCGAGCGGATGATCTCGAACGGGTCATGCACCACCAACTGTCTGGCTCCTGTGGCCAAGGTGCTGAACGATGCCTTTGGCATTGAAAGCGGCATCATGACGACGATCCACGCCTATACCGGCGATCAGCCCACGCTGGACCGCCGTCACAAGGACCTCTACCGCGCGCGCGCCGCCGCCATGTCGATGATCCCCACCTCCACCGGCGCCGCCAAAGCCCTGGGCGAGGTGCTGCCCGCGCTCAAAGGCAAGCTGGACGGCTCGGCCATCCGCGTGCCCACACCGAATGTATCGGCCGTGGATCTAACTTTCGTGGCGGGTCGCGATGTAACCGAGACGGAAGTGAACGCCGCTGTTGAGGCCGCCGCCAATGGCCCGATGAAAGGCGTTCTGGGGTATGAACCCGCGCCGCTCGTGTCGACCGATTTCAACCATACGAATGAAAGCTCGATCTTTGCGCCCGCGCAAACCAAAGTGATCGGCAACCGTTTGGTGCGTATCCTGGCATGGTACGACAATGAATGGGGGTTCTCGGTGCGTATGGCCGATGTGGCCGTGGCCATGGGAAAACTAGGCTAACCCACTTACCCCAAACACAAAATGCCCTCGTCACCCCTATGGTGTCGGGGGCTTTTTTATGGGCAGATGCCGCATAAACCTTTGGTAGAAAGCGCCCGTTTCCAACTCAAGTGCGATGGTGATCGCTGGCCTGCCCCTCCAGATCAGTCCCACACCACAACACATGAAAGGAAACATCATGACACATAACATCACCAAAGCCATCGCACTGGGGTGCGCCATCTCACTGGGCAGCGTTGCCGCTTATGCCTCAAACAGCTCCGACGACACCGTCCCCGATGCCGCCACCACCGCCCAGATCACCGAAGTCCTCGCCGCGCAAGGCTACGCCGTGACCGAAATCGAGGTCGAAGACGACGGATACGAGGCCTATGCCATGAAGGACGGCGCAAAGTGGGAGATCGAGTTGAACGCCGATCTGGCCATCACCGAAGCCGAGCTTGAGGACGAAGACGACGACTGATCTTTGCCCGTCACTCCGGGGTGGGGCCTGCGCGCCCTGCCCCGCTTTCTTCAAGGAGCTTCGTCATGCAAACCCATCACGTCTGGGATCCGTTCATCCGGGTCTTTCACATCGCACTGGCCGTTGGTTTTGTCGCCAATGCGCTTATTCTTCCTAACCAGTCCACACTGCATCTCTGGGTTGGCTACGCTCTCGGGGGCTTGGTGCTGATGCGTATCTTCTGGGGCCTGATTGGCCCGCGCACGGCCCGGTTTTCAACCTTCCTGCAAGGCCCTGCGGCGCTATTTGAACACCTGACTGAAATCGCCACCCACCGCAGACGCGCCCACCGAGGCCATTCGCCTCTTGGGGGCTGGATGGTCGTTAACCTGCTGGGCACGGTGTTGGCCATTGCTGTCTCGGGATGGATGATCAGTCTTGGCACGCCCGCCCTTGGCTGGGCTGAGGACCTGCACGAAGGCTTGGTCGTTTGGGCCAGCCTGTCCATCAGCGCGCATGTGGTCGCCGTACTATGGGAAAGCCGCCGCACCGGGATCAATCTGATTTCTGCGATGATCACGGGTCGCAAACTCACACCAGATGGCGTACACCTCAGGGAATGACACAGACCCCACGGATCACACAGATCACACGGACCAAACCGGCGCTATTGTTGGCCTTGATCGCGGTGCAGATGCTCTGCGCCGCCTTCTTTGTCTGGGACGTGATCGAAGACATCCGCGCCGCGCCGCCCGGAGATATTTTCACGCCCTATATGACGCTCGAAGCGCTGGCCACGCTCAGCCTCTTCAGCGCCATTGCGTTTGAGCTGCGGTATCTGATGCGCTTCATGCGCCGCCAGGCCCATCTGGAACGTCAGGTCTCCATCGCCGCCGGTGCCTTTCACGAAATCATGCTGGCGCAATTTGAGGCGTGGGGCCTGACCCCCTCCGAGGCCGATGTGGCGGGTTTTGCCATCAAGGGCATGACCACCGCCGAGATTGCCCAACTGCGCGGGGCCGCCGAAGGCACGGTGAAATCGCAACTCAACGCTGTCTACCGCAAGGCGGGCGTTTCGGGGCGCAGCGGATTGCTGGGCTTGCTGATAGATGATCTGTTGTCTGCCCCCCTGCTAAAGGACGCACCCGCCCCCTGACACGGCCCCTTGCACCGCTTGCAGGGCTCGGGCATACCCAAACCGATCTGACATGTTTGACCAGGGGTGTGTCCCGCATATGACCAACCAGCTTGCCATTGTTTTGGGGCTCATTATCCTGACGGCTCTTGGGCTGGATTATTACTATGCAGACTGGACCAACACGATTTTCCTGGGCAGCAAACTCAACGATCTGATCGAATATCTCGCCTTCTGGCGTTGACGCCCTTATCCCCGCCGCCTTTATTGTTGCTCATCAGCAGGAGGCACACCCATGACCACAAAAATCGCCATCAACGGATTTGGCCGCATCGGACGCAATGTGCTGCGGGCGATCATGGAAAGCGGGCGCACTGATCTTCAGGTGGTCGCCATCAACGATCTGGCCCCGGTTGAAACCAACGCGCATCTGTTTGAGTTTGACACCAACCATGGCCGGTTTCCCGGCACAGTGACGCTGGGCAAAGAGAGCCTGGACGTGGGCCGTGGCCCCATCCGTGTTACGGCCATTCGCTCGCCCGAAGACCTGCCCTGGCAGGACGTGGACATTACCCTGGAATGCACCGGTATCTTTCGCCACCGCGACAAGGCGGTGCTGCATCTGGAAAATGGCAGCACCAAAGTGTTGGTCTCGGCCCCCTCCAAAGGGGCGGATCGAACGGTGGTTTACGGCGTGAACCATGATCAGCTCAGCGCGCAGGATGTGATTGTCTCAAATGCGTCATGCACCACAAACTGCCTCAGTCCCGTGGCGCAGGTTCTGCACAATGCGGTTGGCATCACCCGCGGGTTCATGACCACGGTGCACAGCTACACGGCGTCACAACCAACATTGGACACCGCGCGCAAGAACCTCTACCGCAGCCGTGCCGCAGCCGAAAACATCGTGCCAACCACCACCGGGGCCGCCTCAGCCGTAGGGATCGTTTTACCCGAATTGGCAGGCAAACTTGATGGCATGGCTGTGCGCGTGCCCTCGCCCAATGTCTCAATGATTGATTTCACGTTCCAGGCCGCGCGCGCCACATCCGTGGATGAAATCAATGCCGCCATGAGTGCAGCCAGCTCAGGGGCCCTCAAAGGCGTGCTGAATATCACCGACCGCCCCTTGGTCAGCTCGGACTTTCGCCATGATCCGCATTCCGCCGTCTTTGCCACCGATCAGACCCGCGTGATCGAGGGCACTATGTGCCGGGTGCTGGCGTGGTACGACAATGAATGGGGCTTTTCCAACCGCATGGCCGACACAGCCGCCGCAATGGGGCGCTTGATGCGCTAGGCCCGTCAGCCTAACTTCTGGGCCAGAGCCATACGCACCTCAGGCGTGACAAACTTGGAGACATCGCCCCCCAGCCGCGCAATCTCCTTGACCAGCTTGCTGGCAATCGCCTGGTGGTTGGCATCGGCCATCAAAAACACCGTCTCGACACTATCGTCCAGCGCCCGGTTCATGCCAACCATCTGAAATTCATACTCAAAATCCGCAACCGCCCGCAGCCCACGCACAATGATCTGCGCGCCCACGTCTTTGGCGCAATCGATCAGCAGGTTCTCAAAGGGATGCACGACAATCTCGATCCCGGCCTGCTGCGCCAGCTTGGCACATTCGGCTTCAATCATCTCGACCCGCTCTTCCAATGAAAACATCGGGCCCTTGTCGCGGTTGATCGCAACGCCAATCACCAACCGGTCTACCAACACACTGGCGCGCCGAATGATATCCGCATGCCCCAGGGTGATCGGGTCAAACGTACCGGGATAAAGTCCTATGCGCATCCACTGCTTCCTTCGCGGGTCATTCCGCGCTTAATCCACACCACTGCCTTGCCAAATGCAAGAGCCAACATCCTGCTTTTTCTTTGGAAAACCTTGCACCATCTCCCCGGCGCCCTCAACATACCCCTATGGTTTAGGCGTCAGCTGCGCACTGCCCCGAGGACGCAAGGACGAGACAACCAGCGTGCCTCAGCACTCCTTTTGGTTGCATCTTGGTTGCATCCCGAAACGCTCAGTGTCCCATGATCATGCCTTCAAGGGCGTTCTTCTCCATTGACAGCTCATCCATTCGGGCTTTGACGACATCGCCGATGGTGACAATCCCCACCAGCGCCCCGTCGTGCACCACGGGCATATGACGAAACCGGCCATCGGTCATGCGCGACAGCACCGTGTCCGAGCTGTCTTGTTGCGAACAACACACCGGATTGGCTGTCATCAGGTCACGTACCTTGTCTTGCAAACACGCTGATCCGCGCATCGCCAGCGATCGCACAATGTCACGCTCGGACAGGATGCCATCCGCGCGCGTGCCGTCGCCCGATACCACAAGCCCGCCAATCCGTCGTTCGGCCAGCAGTTTTGCCGCATCGGACACTTCGGTATCAGGAGTGACAGTGATAACGCCGGTGTCCCCTTTGGCCTGCAAAATCTGTTGCACAAGCATGGTTTATCCTTCCAACGATGTCCCAGTTAGGGCTCCAGCGTCGGTCAGATGCACCAGTCTGTCAAGTCAGCGCCTCCAGCCGGGCCACTTCGGCGCGCATCCCGTCAAGCAGTTGCGCCGCAAACTGGTTCTGGCGTTCCAGCCTACGATCATCGGCATGACGCACCAGATAAAAGCTGCGCGTCAGGCTTAGTTGGTCGGTCAGCACCTTGCGTAAACCGGGGGCTGCGGGCATCGCAAAATCATGCACCACGCTGATCCCGCCACCCTGCCGCACCCAATTGATCTGCACCGAAACCGAATTTGACGCCAGATCGACACGGCCCAGCCCGGCCTCGGCCAGATAGTCCAGCTCTTTGTCAAAGATCATATCCTGAATGTATCCGATCACCCGGTGATGTTTCAGGTCATCCAACGATTGCAACGGCTTATGCTGCGACAAATAGCTTTCGGCGGCGGCCAGATGCAGCTTGTAGTCACAGATTTTCTGCACGCTCAGCCGGCCCGCATTGGGCGGGCTGACCGCCACCACCATATCCGCCTCGCGCCGGGTCAGGTTGACGACACGCGGCAGGGCCAGAATTTGAATTTCCAGATCAGGGTTGTCTTGCGCAATGCGCGCACAGACCTGAGGCAGCAGATAGTTGGCCGATCCATCCGGGGCCCCGATGCGGATCTGGCCGGTCAGCCCGGTGCCCTGCCCGCTCAGCTCGTCTGCGGCGGCACTCATCGCCTGTTCCACCCGTTCGGCATGTGGGATCAGGCGTTGGCCCGCATCGGTCAACGCATATCCACCCGGTGATTTGGCGAACAACGGCGTGGCATAGTGGGCTTCGAGCCGGGCCACACGGCGGCCCACGGTGGCCGGGTCCACCTTCAACCGGCGTCCCGCCCCCGACAGGCTCTCGGACCGGGCCACCGCCAAAAACACTTTCAAATCATCCCATTGACCTGTCATGGCTCATCCTTTGCATTTTTGCATGACCCTTTTGGAATATTGCCTCTTTTACAATCATATTTGCAAGACTACTCTGCGCCCAAACGCTTTAGGGAGGATTCCATGCAAGAACTGACCCATTTCATCGACGGTGCCATGACCAAAGGGACGTCAGGCCGTTTTTCCGACGTCTTCAACCCCGCCACCGGCGAAGTGCAGGCCAAGCTGCCCATCGCCACCAAAGACGAGGTGAATGACGCCGTTGACCGTGCCGCCGCGGCCCAGGTGGCCTGGGGCAACACCAACCCGCAGAAACGCGCACGTGTGATGATGGCCATGGTTGGCCTAATGAACCGCGACATGGACAAACTGGCCGAAGCGCTTAGCCGCGAGCATGGCAAAACCCTGCCCGACGCGCGTGGCGATTTGCAGCGTGGTCTGGAAGTGATCGAATATTGCATCGGTGCGCCTGAGCTGCTGAAAGGCGATTACACCGACGCAGCAGGCCCCGGCATCGACATTCATTCGATGAAACAGCCTGTTGGCGTTGTTGCGGCGATCATGCCGTTCAACTTTCCTGCAATGATGCCGCTGTGGCACGTGGGCCCCGCACTGGCTTGCGGCAACTCGGTGGTGCTGAAGCCGTCCGAGCGTGACCCTTCGGTGCCCCTGATGCTGGCCGAGCTGTTTGTCGAAGCCGGTCTGCCCGCAGGCTGTTTCCAGGTCATGAACGGCGACAAAGAGGCCGTGGATGCCCTGCTCGATCACGACACCATTGGTGGTGTGTCCTTCGTGGGCTCGACCCCGATCGCGCAATACATCTACAGCCGCGCCACAGCCAACGGCAAACGCGCACAGTGCTTTGGCGGTGCGAAAAACCATATGATCGTTATGCCCGACGCCGATATGGATCAGGCCGCTGACGCATTGGTCGGGGCCAGCTTTGGCGCCGCAGGCGAGCGCTGCATGGCCATTTCCGTGGCCGTGCCCGTGGGCGAAGAAACCGCCGACCGTCTGATTGACGCGCTGAAGCCGCGCATCGAAAAGCTGCGAGTCGCGCCCTACACCGATGGCGAAGACGTAGATTTTGGCCCCGTTGTAACCGCCGAGGCCAAAGAGCGTATCCTGAACCTGATCCAATCCGGTGTGGACCAGGGCGCCGAGCTGGTTGTCGACAACCGTGATTTCAGCCTTCAGGGCTATGAAAACGGGTTTTTCGTTGGCCCGCATCTGTTTGACCGTGTGACGCCCGATATGGACATCTACACCCAGGAGATCTTTGGCCCCGTCCTGTCGACCGTGCGCGCAGGCAGCTACGAAGAAGCCATAAAACTGGCGATGGACCACGAGTACGGCAACGGCACCGCGATCTATACCCGTGACGGCGACACCGCGCGTGATTTTGCCCACCGGATCAACATCGGCATGGTCGGCATCAACGTGCCCATTCCTGTGCCACTCGCCTATCACACCTTTGGCGGCTGGAAGAAATCGATGTTTGGCGATCTGAACCAGCACGGTCCCGACAGCTTCAAGTTCTACACACGCACCAAAACCGTGACCTCGCGCTGGCCGTCAGGCATCAAAGAAGGTGGCGAGTTCAACTTCAAAGCGATGGACTGATCTAAGCCACAGCATTATCTTCCAAAGGGCCGTGCAACCCCGCGCGGCCCTTTTTGATGGGATATGAGCATGGCAAAACCATACGAAGGCGGGTGCCTGTGCGGCAATATCCGGTTCACAGCCACCGGCCCTGCGGAGTTCCCACACACCTGTTCATGCACCATGTGCCAGCGCCATTCGGGATCGTTGACCGTGGCTTGGGTAGAGTTCCCGGCACAGGCTGTGACATGGACTGGCCCCGGTGGCTCCCCTGCCACATGGCGGTCATCCGGTGCATCCTCCCGCGCCTTTTGCCCCACCTGCGGCAGCACAATCGGCGCGATTGACGATGCGCCTGTGGTGGCCCTGACCCTTGGCGCCTTTGATAAACCGGGCGCTGCTGCCTTGCGCCCGACCAGCCATTCCAACCGCTCCAAACAACCGAAATGGTGGCATGTAGAGACCGGCGCCTGACGCGGCACACCAAGAAAATCCTTGGCTTATTGGGTTATTCGCGCTTTTCTAAGGTGCCTCACCCAATCGGAGCGTGCCCATGTCAGACAGCCTGCCAGAATTCACCATCGGCATTGAGGAAGAATACCTGCTGGTTGACCGCGACAGCCTTGCGCTGGCCGAAGCACCCGAAGGGTTGATGCAGGCCTGCGCTGCGGAATTGCAAGACCAGGTTGCCCCTGAATTCCTGAAGTGCCAGATCGAAATTGGCACCAAGGTGTGCCGCACCGTGGACGAGGCGCGCGAAGACCTTAAGCGCCTGCGCGCTTGCGTGTCGCGCCATGCGGCCGAGTTCAACCTGTCGCCCATCGCCGCGTCGTGCCATCCGTTTTCCGACTGGCGCGATCAGGCCCATACCGAAAAGGACCGCTATAATGCACTGTCCTCGGATCTGGCGGGGGTCGTGCAGCGGATGTTGATTTGCGGGATGCATGTGCACGTGGGCATTTCCAGCCCCGACCGGCGCATTGATCTGATGAACCAGATGACCTATTTCTTGCCGCATCTTCTGGCACTTAGTTGCTCATCGCCCTATTGGCAGGGGCACGACACAGGGCTGGCCAGTTACCGGTTGTCGGTGTTCGATAACCTGCCGCGCACAGGCCTGCCGCCGCGCATGGACAGCTTTGGCGAATTTGAACGTTCGGTGTCGGCCCTGACCGATCTGGGCGTTATCGAAGACAGCTCAAAGATCTGGTGGGACCTGCGCCCATCTTCAAAATTCCCCACGCTGGAAAGCCGGATTTGCGATGTGCAGCCGCGGTTGGAACACACGCTGACATTGGCCGCACTGACGCAGGCGCTGACCCGCATGCTGTGGCGGCTGGCGCAATCCAATCAACGCTGGCGCATCTATGACAGCTTCCTGCTGGCCGAAAACCGTTGGCGGGCGCAACGCTATGGCACCTCCAAAGGCCTGATCGACTTTGGCCGAAATGAAATTGTGCCATTCAGCGATCTGTTGGAGGACATATTCGCGCTGATTTCCGAAGACCTGCTATATTTCACATCCACAGATGAGGCCGAGCGCGCCCGCGAGATGCTGGCCACTGGCTCAAGCGCGGGGCGCCAACGCGCGGTGTACGACGAGGCCCGCACCTCCGGACAAGACAAAGACGCCGCCCTGCGCGCCGTGGTGCGACATCTGATCGACGAATACAACGCCGATCTTTAGGCCCGCCTGACCCTTGCAAAACTTGTGTAAGGATTGATAATTAAACATCCGTTCAATTCACGTCCCTTATGCGAGGCTGCCACCATGGATTTCGCACTCAGCGAAGAACAAACCGCCATTTTCGACATGGCCTACGCCTTTGGCCAGGACCGCATAGCGCCCCATGCCCGCACTTGGGAGGCCGATGGCACCATCCCCAAAGAGCTGTGGCCCGAGATTGCCGAGCTGGGCTTTGGCGGATTGTATGTGTCCGAAGAGGGTGGCGGTTCTGGGCTGACCCGGCTGGACGCCACGCTGGTGTTTGAAGCCCTCAGCATGGCCTGCCCTTCGGTGGCGGCGTTTTTGTCCATCCACAACATGTGCGCCAAGATGATCGACACCTATGCCAGCGACCAGATGAAGGCGCGGGTGATGCCCGACGTGCTCAGCATGCATACCGTGCTCAGCTATTGCCTCACCGAACCGGGCTCTGGCTCGGATGCTTCTGCGCTTAAAACGCGGGCCGAACGCACCAACGAAGGCTACGCTCTGACGGGCACCAAGGCGTTCATCTCGGGCGGGGGATATTCCGATGCCTACGTCACGATGGTGCGCACCGGCGAAGACGGGCCCAAGGGCATCTCGACTGTCTATGTCGAAGACGGCACTGACGGGCTATCCTTTGGTGGGCTCGAGGATAAAATGGGGTGGCGCAGCCAGCCAACGCGGCAAGTACAGTTTGACAATTGCAACATTTCTTCCACCAATCTGATAGGGGAAGAAGGCAAAGGTTTCACATATGCAATGTCTGGCCTTGATGGCGGACGTCTGAACATTTCCGCCTGTTCGCTGGGGGCGGCCCAAACCGCACTGGATGCAACCCGCGCCTATATGGCCGAACGCAAAGCCTTTGGCAAACCCATCGACCAGTTCCAGGCGCTGCAATTTCGGCTCGCTGACATGGAAATTGATCTGCAAGCCGCGCGGATATTTTTGCGCCAAGCCGCGTGGAAACTGGACACCGGCGCACCCGATGCCACCAAGTTCTGCGCCATGGCCAAAAAGCTGGTGACCGAGACCGGCAGCAAGGTGGTCAACGGCTGCCTGCAATTGCATGGCGGCTATGGCTATCTGGCGGATTACGGCATCGAAAAACTGGTGCGCGATCTGCGCGTGCACGAGATCCTGGAAGGCACCAACGAAATCATGCGCCTGATCGTGGCGCGCCAATTGCTGGCCGAAACATGAGCGATATTTCGATCCGCATCATCGGACACGCCGGGCGCATCACCCTCACCCGGCCGCAGGCGCTTAATGCGATGACCTATGACATGGCAAACGCGATCGAGGCCGCTTTGGATGACTGGGTCACGAATGACACCGTCAAACTGGTGATCATCGACGCGACAGGCGACAAAGCGTTCTGTGCAGGCGGCGATATTCAACAACTTTACGACACCGGCCGCGCGGGCGATTTCGCCTATGGGCAAAACTTCTGGCGTGACGAATATCGCCTGAACGCCAAGATCGCCGAGTATCCCAAACCCTACGTTGCCTTCATGCAAGGCTTCACCATGGGCGGCGGCGTGGGTATTTCGTGCCATGGCTCACACCGTGTTGTGTGCGAAACCAGCCAGATCGCGATGCCCGAGGTTGGCATCGGGTTGGTGCCAGATGTGGGCGGATCACTGCTATTGGCACGCGCGTCGGGCCGGTTGGGGGAATACCTGGGCACAACAGGCACGCGAATGTCTGCTGATGACTCTATTTTCGCCAATTTTGCAGATACTTACATTCCATACTTAAAGTGGCCAAACATCATTGAGGCCCTGGAGACCACCGGCGATGTTGCTGCCATAGACAGCGCATCACAGCCGCCCCCACCCGGTCAGCTGCGCACGGATCAGCCCGAGATTGACCGCCATTTTGGCGGCGAAACCCTACGTGATATTCTCAATTCTCTGCGCGGGGATGAGACGCCTTTCACGGCCGCCACCCAAAAGGCATTGGGGCGCAATTCACCGTTGTCGATGGCCTGCGCGATTGAGATGATCCACCGGCTGCGGGGACCCACCGCCGATATTCGCCGCGCGCTGGAATTGGAGTACCGCTTTACATTCCGCGCGATGGAACATGGCGATTTTCTGGAAGGCATCCGCGCTGCCGTAATCGACAAAGACCGCACGCCAAACTGGCAACACAGCATCGACGCACCGCCATCGCTTGCCGCCACCAAGATGTTGATGCCATTGGGAAAAGATAGCCTTACATTCGATATAGAAGGAACACTGTCATGAAAATCGGGTTCATTGGACTTGGGAATATGGGCGGCCCTATGGCCGCTAATCTGGCCGCAGCAGGCCATCAGGTGACAGGGTTTGACACAGCGGGCATCGACATCGACGGCGTGACCCTAGCAGGCAGCGCAAGCGAGGCGGCGACAGGACGCGATGTGGTGATCACAATGCTGCCAAACGGGCAAATCCTGCGCGGTGTGGCCGATCAGGTGATCCCGGCCATGCAACCGGGTGCAGTGTTGCTCGATTGCTCGACTGTGGATGTGGAAAGCGCACGGGCGGTGGCCACACAAGCACAAGAGTCCGGGTTATCGGCACTTGATGCCCCGGTGTCAGGCGGCGTTGGCGGGGCCACAGCAGGCACGCTGACATTCATGGTCGGCGGGGACGATTCGGGCTTTAACATCGCCAGGGAACTGTTTGATATCATGGGTCAAAAGGCCGTTCACTGCGGCCCTTCGGGCAATGGTCAGGCCGCCAAGATATGCAACAACATGATTCTGGGGGCGACTATGATCGTCACCTGCGAAGCCTTCGCCCTGGCGGATAAACTGGGGCTGGACCGGCAAGCGATGTTTGATGTGGTTTCAACCTCTTCAGGCTATTCGTGGACGATGAACGCCTATTGCCCGGCCCCCGGTGTGGGCCCGCAATCACCGGCGGATAACAACTATCAACCCGGCTTTGCTGCCGAATTGATGCTGAAAGATCTGCGTCTGGCGCAACAGGCGGCTCAGGCGGCGGACGCCGACACGCCGATCGGGGCTGCGGCCACCGCGCTTTACCAGCAGTTTGTCGAGGACGAAGACGGGCAAGGTCAGGATTTTTCGGCCATGTTGCCACGGTTTGAAAACCGCGGACACGAGGGCTGAACATTCTGCTTTGAGCCCCGCCATCCTACCGCTACCCTGCCACAAAAG
The DNA here is from genome assembly GCA_045106595.1 of Roseovarius sp. Taxonomy (GTDB): domain Bacteria; phylum Pseudomonadota; class Alphaproteobacteria; order Rhodobacterales; family Rhodobacteraceae; genus Roseovarius. The sequence goes on from JBGCEW010000001.1 coordinate 256,952, forward strand.
CAGTGAGGCAGAGCATGGCCAATTCAAACCGAAACGCCGCCATCTGGTATGCCGATGATGGCTATGACCCTGATACCAAAGGCCTGAACGGGCGGCGTGTGGCCGGGGCATCGTTTCTGAAAGGCTTCTTTCAGCACGCCGATGTCGACGAATTCGTGTCGCTCACCCAAGGCCCCAAAGGCAAGACCACATTTGCCAAGCGCCTGTCCGAGACCGGGCGCACCGTGCCCCATCGCGGCACCTATGTCAGCGCACCGCTGCGCATGGCCCCGGTTGGCACGCTCTATTTTCCTGCGCCCAATTACGCGCAGGAATGCTGGCAGCGTCAGCGATTTGGCATGGGGGCCTATTCGATTTGTGGGATCACGCACACCACGGCCACCCGCGCCGTGATGGAGGGTGTGGCCAGCCTGCGCACCGCACCACAGGCCGAATGGGACGCCATCATTTGCACCTCGCGTGCGGTTCAGGCCGCGACAATGCGCAATATGGAACTGGCGGATGAGCACCTTGAGGCGCGCTTTGGCACCCTGCCCCCGCGCCCGCAGATGCCGGTGATCCCGCTGGGGATTGACTGCGCTGCTTTTGCCCATGATGCCAAGGCCGCAGACGCATTGCGCACCCGGATGAATTGGGGGCCGGATGACATTGTGGTTGCCACCCTGTCGCGGTTGTTGCCCTACGGTAAATTCGACCCCGGCCCGCTGTTTGTGGCCTTGCAACAGGCCCAAAACCAGCTGACGGGGCAGCGCCTGCATTTTGTCGCCTGCGGAATTTACGGGGATACACATTCATCCAACACGTTTCAGGCCTGTGCCAAGGCGCTTATGCCTGATGTCAGTTACACGCATCTGGATGGCACCGATCCTATTGCCCGATCTCAGACGCTGTCAGGTGCGGATATTTTCACCTTTCCCATTGATAACATTCAGGAAACCTTTGGCCTTGCTCCGATTGAGGCGATGGCCGCCGGGCTGCCCATCGTCACATCCGACTGGGATGGTATGCGCGACACGATCACGCCGGACGTGGGCATCCGCGTGCCCACCTTGGGGGCTGGGGCGCGCCATACATCGCCCGAAGCATGGCGGTATTTCTGCGGCCAGCAGACCTATGCGCAATATTCCGGCAATGTATCATCGATGACGGTTTTGGATATCCCTGCCCTCACCCGGGCCTTCGTGGATTTGGCAAGCAATGCTGATCTGCGCCGCGACATGGGCCAGGCGGCGTTCAGACGCGCACGCGAAGTCTATGATTGGGCCGCCGTGATCCCGCAAATGCAGGATTTCTGGGCCGAGCTGACCGCCATCCGCACGCGCCTGGCCGGGGACACACCGCTGACGGGCCCGGTGCCGCAAGCCCCCTCGCCGATGGATTTGTTTGCCAGCTATCCCAGCGCGCAACTGACGCCCGGCACGGGTCGCTTTCAGCTCTGCGACAGCCCGCTGGACCCACGGCAGATATACACGGCGCGTCGTTACACCAAACTTGGCCAGGCTTTTGAAAAAATTGAAACAATTGAGGCTGTCTATGCTGAAGCCTCGATGTCGCAAAGCGTGCGTGCAGCGGATGTGGCCCGCACGGCAAACCTGAACCCAATCACGGTTGAGCGCTGTTTTTTATGGCTGGTCAAATACGGGTTGGCGCGGCATCTGCCAGACAAGACCGATCCGGCTAAGGACTAATCAGCACCTTCGTGCCAGACAGCTTACGCGTAAAATATGGCTCGCAGGTCTGCAAGCGTTTCGCCAGATCAATGGCGCTTTGCAGCCCTTCGGGTTGGTCCTGCAAGGCTGTGATATGCGCGGCCATCATCCGGTCGCCCGCCGATTGACCATGCCACATATAAAGTTGCTCTCGCATGGATGTGGCGGCCTCGCGCAATGCGGCGACAAATGCCGGGTCATCCTCTTGGGTGTCGAGCACGGCAAACAACGCGCCACATTCGCAAAACATCTGCGCCCAGCCGCAATTTGGCACGGTCTGTGACCGCTCCTGGGCCTGTGCGCCAAAGGCCAGTATCAGCAAAGCAGCAGCAAGGCCCGAACGGATCACTCAGCTGCCACTTTCTTGGCCGGGTTCAGCATGTCTTTCAGGTAATGTCCGGTATGGCTGCGCGGTTCGTTCGCCACATCCTCAGGTGTGCCGGTAGCAACAATTTCACCGCCCCCATCACCGCCTTCGGGACCAATATCGATAATATGATCCGCGGTTTTGATAACATCGAGGTTATGTTCAATCACGATCACCGTGTTGCCGGTTTCCACCAGCTCGTGCAGCACTTCGAGCAGCTTGCGCACATCCTCAAAATGCAGGCCGGTTGTGGGCTCGTCCAAGATATACAGCGTGCGTCCCGTAGAGCGTTTCGACAGTTCTTTCGACAGCTTCACGCGCTGTGCTTCACCGCCCGACAGCGTGGTCGCTTGCTGGCCCACTTTGATATAGCCAAGGCCCACACGTGCCAGCGCATCCATCTTTTCACGGATGCTGGGAACGGCCTTGAAAAAGTCCTGCGCATCTTCAACTGTCATATCAAGAACGTCTGCTATGCTCTTGCCTTTAAACTTAATTTCTAAAGTTTCTCGATTATAACGCCGCCCCTGACAGGTTTCACAGGTGACATAGACATCCGGCAGAAAATGCATCTCAATCTTGATCACGCCGTCGCCCTGGCACGCCTCGCAGCGCCCGCCTTTGACGTTGAAACTGAACCGCCCCGGCTTGTAGCCGCGCGCTTTGGCCTCGGGCAGCCCGGCGAACCAGTCACGGATCGGCGTGAAGGCACCGGTATACGTCGCAGGGTTTGAGCGCGGCGTGCGCCCGATGGGACGTTGATCAATGTCGATCACCTTGTCCAGATGCTCCATACCCTTGATGGTTTCGCAGGGTGCTGGCGTCTGGCGCGCGCCGTTCAGCCGCATCGAGGCCGTCTTGAACAGCGTTTCAATCGTCAACGTGGATTTGCCCCCGCCTGACACGCCGGACACGCACACAAACTTGCCCAGCGGGAAAGTGGCAGTCACATCCTTCAGGTTGTTGCCCGTGGCCTTGACCACCTGCAACGTCTTGCCATTTCCGGGCCGACGTTCAGCCGGAACCGCGATCTCGCGTTTGCCCGACAGATACATCCCGGTGATCGATTTCTTGTCCTTGGCCACCTTCGCAGGCTTGCCGTGGCTGACCACTTCGCCGCCGTGCACACCGGCGCCGGGGCCGATATCAAATACATAGTCCGCGGTGCGAATGGCCTCTTCGTCATGTTCGACGACAATCACTGTATTGCCTTGATCACGCAGGTTTTTCAGGGTTCCCAGCAGGCGGTCGTTGTCACGTTGATGCAGTCCAATCGAGGGCTCATCCAGCACATACAGAACGCCCGTCAGACCGCTGCCAATCTGGCTGGCCAGCCTGATCCGTTGGCTTTCCCCACCGCTCAGCGTGCCGGCATTCCGGCTCAGCGTCAGGTATTCCAAACCCACATTGTTCAAAAACCCCAATCGCTCGCGAATTTCCTTCAGGATTGCGCGGGCAATTTCGTTTTTCTGATTGGTCAGCGCGGCAGGCACGCTTTCGCACCAATCAAACGCCTCGCGGATGGACATCTGCACCACTTTGCCGACGTGTAGATCAGCGATTTTGACAGCCAGGGCCTCTTCTCGCAGACGGAAACCGCCGCAGGCGCCGCAGCTTCTATTGTTTTGATAACGCTCAAATTCTTCGCGGATCCAGTTGCTATCGGTCTCGCGGTAGCGGCGTTCCATGTTGGGAATGACGCCCTCAAACACACGGCTGACCTGATACACACGCCCGCCTTCGTCATAGCGGAACTGAATTTCCTCGTCGCCCGAGCCATAGAGGAACACCTGCTGCACATGTTTGGGCAGGTCCTTCCAACGCGCGTTCTTGTCAAACTCATAATGTTTGGCAATGGCTTCAATGGTTTGCAGGAAGTAGGGCGATTTGCCTTTGCGCCAGGGCGCCAGTGCACCGTCATAGACTTTCAGCTGCTCGTCGGGCACCACAAGGCGTTCGTCGAAAAACAGCTCGACCCCCAGACCGTCGCAGTCCGGGCAGGCCCCAAAGGGTGCGTTGAACGAAAACAGGCGTGGCTCGATCTCGGGGATGGTGAAGCCGCTGACCGGACAGGCAAACTTCTCAGAGAAAACAGTGCGCTCAGGATCGCCTTCCTTCGGAGCCGTCTCAAGAATGGCGATGCCATCGGCCAAATCCAGAGCGGTGCGAAAGCTGTCTGCCAGCCGTGTCTCAAGCCCCTCTTTGATCACCAGACGGTCGACAACTACATCAATGTCGTGGCGGAATTTCTTGTCCAGTGTGGGCGGCTCATCCAGCTCGTAGAATTCGCCATCCACCTTGACCCGCTGAAAGCCGGTTTTGCGTAACTCCAGGAATTCTTTGCGATATTCGCCTTTTCGGTCCCGCACGATGGGGGCCAGAAGGAAGGCACGCGTGCCCTCTTCCATCTCCATCACGCGGTCAACCATGTCCTGCACCTGCTGGGCCTCGATGGGCTTGCCCGTGGCCGGGCTATAGGGCGTGCCGACCCGCGCAAACAGCAAGCGCATATAGTCGTAAATCTCGGTCACGGTGCCCACGGTCGAGCGCGGATTTTTGCTGGTGGTTTTTTGCTCAATCGAAATGGCCGGGCTCAGACCGCTGATGTGGTCGACATCCGGCTTTTCCATCATGTCCAGGAACTGCCGCGCATAGGCCGACAGGCTCTCAACATAGCGGCGTTGCCCTTCGGCATAGATCGTATCAAACGCAAGACTGGATTTGCCCGACCCCGACAAACCGGTGATCACCACCAGCTGATCGCGCGGAATGTCCACATCGATGCTTTTCAGATTATGCTCGCGCGCGCCACGCACTTCGATGTTTTTCAGCTCGGCCATCTGCTCACCCCACCACAATGGAATACACATAGGTTAAGGTGGCCGGGGTTCCAACCGAAAATTGCGAACAGAGCGCGAACATAGGTCGCGCGTGCCGGTTGCTGTCAGATTTTGTCAGCCGTCATAGGTTTTCTGCGCAAGAGCCCAGGCACAAATCGGAAACTCCGGGTCGTTTTCCAGATCATCAAGGGCCGGATCATGTGCCGGTGGCCAGGGAGTTTCAAAGTTGCGTAACGCGGCGGCGCGGTTGCCCCATTGCTCGGCGCGGATCGCATGTTCATCAAAGCCCGCCTCGATCAGAAGGTTCTTCAAGCCCCGAGCCGACCAGCGTGAATTGTCCACAGGCGCGCCGTGGTACGGTATGAAAAAAGGCACAGCGATCCAGAAATATCCCCCCGGACGCAGCATTTCCAACACGTTCAACGTGGCGGCATAGGGCCGGTCCAGATGCTCCCACACCTGATTGGCCAGAATGATGTCATAGTGCAGAGTTTTGCCGCGATTGTTGCGAAACGGGCCGGTGCAGATATCATGTTTGGGATAGCGAAAAATCTTGTAGCTTTTGAAATCATACCGGCGGCCGTTCTTGCCCGAGATTTCGGCGGCATCCATATCAGCCAGCGGCAACTCTTCCAGCCACCCGCGCGAGGTTTTCTGCATGACAATACGGTTGATGCTGGGCATGGGACGGCTCCTTTGAGGACCACAATGCACCAAGGGGGCCGCATCGCACAGCCCCCTTCCGTTATCTTGCATAAAATACTGGGACGTATCAGATGTGGATCACCCGATCATAGGCATCCAGTACGCTTTCGTGCATCATCTCGGACAGGGTCGGATGCGGGAAGACGGTGTTCATCAGGTCTTCTTCAGTGGTTTCCAACTGACGGCCCACGACGTAGCCCTGGATCAGTTCGGTCACTTCCGCGCCCACCATATGTGCGCCCAACAATTCGCCGGTGGCCTCGTCAAAGATGGTTTTGATCATGCCTTCGGCTTCGCCCAGGGCAATCGCCTTGCCGTTGCCGATAAACGGGAAGCGACCCACTTTGATTTTGTAACCGGCCTCTTTCGCCTTGGCTTCGGTCAGGCCCACGCTGGCCACTTGCGGGTGGCAATAGGTGCAGCCGGCAATGCTCTCGGGCTTAACAGCGTGCGGATGCCCGCCTGCCACCAGTTCGGCCACCATCACACCCTCGTGGCTGGCTTTATGCGCCAACCACGGCGCGCCGGCGATATCGCCAATGGCGTAAAGCCCGTCTACACCGGTGCGGCAATATTCATCGGTCACCACATGGGTGCGGTCGACCTTTACGCCCAAGGCGTCCAGCCCCAGCCCTTCGACATTGCCCACAATGCCCACGGCCGAAATCACCGTGTCAAATTCGTGCTTTTCAACCTTGCCGCCGGTTTCGATATGGGCGGTCACCGTGCCTTTGCCGCGATCCAGCTGCTTGACCATGGATTTCTCCATGATTTTCATGCCTTGCTTGACGAACGCCTTCTTGGCGAAGGCCGCAATTTCAGCGTCTTCCACAGGCAGCACGCGGTCCATTACCTCGACCACGGTCGTGTCGGTGCCCAGCGTGTTGTAGAAACTGGCAAATTCGATGCCTATCGCGCCCGATCCGATCACCAGCAGTTTTTTCGGCATACGCGGCGGCATCAGCGCGTGTTTGTAGGTCCAGACCAAATCGCCATCGGCCTCAAGCCCGGGCAGTTCGCGCGCACGCGCACCGGTGGCCAGAATGATGGCCTTGCCTGTCAGCTCTTGTGATCCTTTGTCGGTTTTAACCGAAACCTTGCCCTTGGCGGGCAGTGTCGCCTCGCCCATGAACGCGGTGACCTTGTTTTTCTTCATCAGGTGGCCAACGCCGGAATTCAGCTGTTTTGAGATCGCCCGCGAGCGTTTGACCACGGCGTCCAGATCAAAGCCGATCTTGTCAGCGCTCAGGCCAAATTCCTTTGCGCGGTGCATCAGATGGAACACTTCGGCCGACCGCAACATCGCTTTGGTTGGAATACATCCCCAGTTCAGGCAGATCCCGCCCATGTGCTCGCGTTCCACAATAGCGACGCTCAGCCCCAGTTGTGCACCACGAATGGCCGCCACATAGCCACCCGGCCCGGCCCCGATTACAATCATGTCAAAGCTATTGGCTGCCATCTCAGTCTCCGTAAAACGATTTAGTTTGACGTTAAACTACTTTTTACACCACAACAACGCGACAGCGCGCCGCGCCGGGCATTTCCGGGGCAAACGCAACGAAAAGCCGGGCAGTGCCCAATCCATATGTGATATGCAAAGCAGATCTGTCTGAAGATTGCCAAATCTTGCGGGCAGGTGCAATCAGGCGGCCGCAGCGGCCTGCAATTTGCGCAGTGTGTGACCATATCCACCGGCGGCCACATACTCGCGCTCGGCCTGAGTCGATGGGCGCGACAGGGCATCATTGCGGTACGGGAAACGGCCAAACTGGCGGATCACATCCCGGTGGGCCTGCGCGTGGATCAGCTGCTCGGCCCCGCCCTTGGGCATGCGTTCACACATCAGCCGCACACAGCGGTCCTGATCACACAGGCTTTCTGAATGCATCAGGGGCAGATAGAAAAACTGCCGCGCGGGTTCGTCAATGCGCATATCCCATTTGCGGTTGATCGCCACTTTGGCGGCAGCATTGGCCTGGGCATCGGTGGCAAAACTGGCCGCCTGACCCCGGAACATGTTGCGCGGAAACTGATCGACAAGAAGGATATAGGCCAAGGTGCCCGACGGGTATGTCAACCAAAGAGCATGCGCCCCTTCACGGGCCTTTTGCCACGTGGGCTCAAATCTGGCGCGGATCTCTTGATCCAGTCCGTCGGCGGGGGCGTACCACCCTTTTTCACCAACTTCATCCAGCCAGAAACGCAGTACTTCCTCAGGCCCGACCATGGGGTGCTCCCTCGTTCTTCGTCGATACAAAAATCGTAACGTCTAAGCGCGAGTTAAGGACAGTAAAGTTTTGCTACAAGGGGACATATTACGGGACATCGTCATTTTGTTGCTCCTGCGCCACTTCGATGGCGTGCTCCTGAGCATACTCGGCAATCAGTGCAGAACCGGTCGCGCCAAGGGGGGAATACGCCTCGGTATCTTCGACCGACGGAGCGGCACGCTGGGTCATCCGGTAAGCGGCATAAAGCGCCATGCCGGTCGACAAAATGGAGATGAACAAAAAGAACCCCCAAGGCCCGGCGAGCCCCATCAGCCACCCGGTGATCACAGGGCCCGACACCGCGCCCAGGCCACTGATGAACACCATACCACCCGCCGCCGCGGCCATATCATCATGGTCCAGAAAGTCATTGGTATAGGCGATCAGCAGCGAATAAAGCGGGTTGGACATCCCGCCAATCAAGAAGGCCGACACCAGCAGCAGGGTGAACACCGACCCCAGCATCATGCCCAGCACTCCGCCGATTGCCATGATGACTGATGCTCCAAAAATCAAAACCCGGCGATCCATCCGGTCAGACAACCATCCGATCGGGTATTGCAAAACCACCGCCGCCACAAAGAACATCGACACGAATGTCGAAATCTGCGCCACGCTTAACCCGGCCTCGGCGCCGTAGACAGGCGCCATGCCAAACTGCGCCGAAAAGATGCCGCCCAGCAAGAACATCCCGATACAGCCCAGCGGTGAAATAGCCAATATTTCCTTTAGGCTAAGGGGTTTGGTGGTTGTAAACGCAGGGGTTGGTCCCACCGACAGCAAAATTGGTGCAAAGGCCAGTGACACCAAAATCGACGGGATAATGAACAAGATATAGCCACCCGGATCGGCCACCAGCATCAGCGCTTGCGCCGACACGATACCAACAGTTTGCATGATCATGTAAAGCGACAGCGCCTTGCCGCGGTTTTCATTGTCTGCGGCATCGTTCAGCCAGCTTTCAGCCGTCACATACACCCCCGAGAAACAAAACCCGATCAGGATGCGGGCTGCCCCCCACGCGTAAGGATCGGTAAATATCGGATAGGTGATCATCACCGCCGAGATCAGAGAGCCCAAGGCCGCAAAGACCCGGACATGCCCGACACGGCGGATCATGTCCGGCGCCATGCGCGACCCAAACAGGAACCCCACGAAGTAGCCCGACATCACCAGCGACATCTCAAGCGTGGAAAACCCTTCGATTTCACCGCGCACACCCAAAAGGGTGGATTGCATCCCGTTGCCCACCTGCAAGAGCATCATACCCAAGAGCAAAGCCCAGGCGCTTCTCATCACATTGATCATGGTGGTTCACTCCTACGGGCGGCGGTCTGTCACCTGCCAGGTTTTGGGACGACTCAGGTTGAGTGGCCTCCTTCCGCGTTGACAGTGTTTTTCTTAGGGATCAACAATGAAGAATCCCCATACGAAAAAAATCTGTACTGCGCGGCGATGGCGTGAGCGTAAATATCGTCGATGCGTTGCTTGCCCATGAAGGCCGAAACCAGCATCATCAGCGTGGATTTGGGTAAATGGAAATTGGTCATCAGCGCATCGGCCACACGGAAGGTGAACCCAGGATAGATGAAAATATCCGTCTCGCCTTGCCACGGCGCGATCTGACCACCGCGTGCCGCCGTTTCAATCAATCGCAATGCGGTGGTGCCCACCGGAATCACCCGCCCGCCTGCGGCTTTGGTCCGGGCAATCTCATCGGCGGCGGTTTGCGTGATCACCCCCCATTCGGCGTGCATCTTGTGGGTGGTCACATCCTCGACCTTGACGGGCAAAAACGTGCCCGCCCCCACATGCAAGGTGACATGCGTAAACCTGACACCTGCATCCCTAAGCTGTTGCAACAGCGCCTTGTCAAAATGAAGTGATGCGGTGGGGGCGGCCACGGCCCCTGCGTTTTTGGCAAACACCGTCTGATAGTCGGTCTTGTCTTGCTCATCGGCTTTGCGCTTGGCCTCAATGTAGGGTGGCAGGGGCATGGCACCGGCCTGCATCAAAGCCGCGTCAAAGTCATCGCCCACAAGATTGAACTGCAATATGGCCTGCCCATCCGCGCGGCCCTGCATGGTGGCCGACAGCCGATCTGAGAAAACAACCTCTTCGCCGTCTTTCAGCTTTTTCAATGGCTTGATCAGGGCCGTCCAGGTGCCGTCTGACTGCGGATGCAGCAGTGTCACCTCGATCCTGGCGGTGGTTTCGCCCTGCGCTGACATTCGCGTGCGCGTGCCTGTTAACCGCGCCGGGATCACCTTGGTATCGTTCAGCACCAGCCGATCACCGGGGCGCAGCCACTGCGCCAGATCATGTACATGGGCATCGGTGATCGCACCCTCATTCGCCACCAACAGCCTGGCTGAACTGCGCGGGTTGGCCGGGCGTGTTGCAATCAAGGCTTCAGGCAGATCAAAATCGAAATCAGACAGGTTCATCGTTGTACCTTGGGCGGGGGTTTGCGGAACAATTCGCGGAACATGCCGGGCGTCAGCAGCGATAACGGGTTCACCGACACGCGCGGCGCACTGGCCGGGCCGTCCAACTCGTAATTGAACCCAATCAGGCCTTCGCCGCGCCGAGTGAAAATGCCACCGATCGCATTGACCAGATACAGCGGTGAAAACACACCCTGCATGTCCATCTGACCGCTTTCCAGATAGTAATACCCATCCATCGAGATCCCCATCGAGGCCCCCACCGCGCTGCCTTCTTGCAAGATGACGCGGTCTGGGGTCAGCTGAAAGTCCGCCTCGACCGTGCCAAAATGGATGCCTTCACCGTCCAACTGCTCCAGTATTCCCACCACGCTGAGCGTGTTCAGCAACGCCGCCAGTGCGGGGGCATCTTTGAGGCGCAGTTGTTCAACTGTCAGCTTGCCATTGTAACTGCCGCGCGCCGAGGCCGGGATCAACACCAGATCCATCTGCCCGCGCCGCGCATTTTTCAACAGACCCGCAGACTTCAGCACGCCGCCGGCATTTTCCGACCGGATACGAAATGCGCTGCGCCCGCCTTGGGGAATAACCACACCGCTGACCGCAGCCCCGCCATTGACCGCCCCCGTAAAGGTGCCATCCGCGCCGTTGGACATATCCAGGTCCGCACGGAAATTTGTCAGGCTGATACCATCCGAGATTTGCAGCCTGTCCAGCGCCAGATCAATCGGCCCGCCTTTGGTGGCGCTGCTGCCGCCACTGCCGCCACCACCGCCAAGTGACGTCTGGCGCATATCAATTGTGCCGCCTATGACGCGCACAGCCGGGGTGGCATTGGCCCCGCGCCCGATAAGATCAACCGGCGCATTCAACCACGACCCGACGCGCACACGGGCGAAACTGGCGCGCTCCAGCTGCCCGCTGGGTTTCAGCGTCACCGTGCCGTTGGCCACCAACCCGCCTGCGTCAATCGCCAGCTTGTCGATGCGCGGCGGTGTGCCCAGACTGCCCGCCACCTCCAGAGTGCCTCGCCCGTTGCGCGACAGTGACCACCCCAAAGGTTTCAGGCTCAGACCCAGCCCGGCAAGCCCCGATGTCAGGCGGAAGCGGCCCGGTTGACCACGGGCGAAATCGATCACAATATCGCCCTGCCCCGCGCCCGAGACAGACCCCGGCGGCAGACCAATGCGGAACTCATCGGCAAAGCGTTCAGATAGCTCGATCTTGCCTTTCAGCTGGCTTTTGCCACCGCTGTCTTTGCCTAGCCCTGTCGACCACGCGCCCGAAACCGGCACACGGCCGATGCGCCCGTCGCCACTGATCCGCAGCGTGCCGGTTTTCACCGTGATATCCAATTTTGGCGCGGCCAGAACCCGGCCTTTGACCAGCGTTTCACTGCGCACATCGCGTGCGACAGCGGCAATGTCATAGCGCACATCTTCGGGCGTGACCTTGCGTTTCAGCTGGAAATCCAGCGTGCCTTTGATATCTGCGCGCCCATCAGCAAGCGTCACAGGCTGACCGGCCTTTTCCAGAAACTCAAACGGCTTGGAATCCAGCAACGACAGCGCCGCCGTCACAGTGCTGCGCGCCCTGAGGCGCACAATCGCGGGGCTTTGTTTCAGGCTGACATCCGAGATGGTGAAACTGGTGCCCGCCACATCCACACGCCCCCCCGTGGCGGCGGTGATATGCCCTTCGCTGGCGGCAATCACAAAGCGGTTGTCATACAGCGATCCGTGCCCCGATCCGCCCTGAATATGCGGCACGCCCTTGATGAATTGGGTTTCCATATCGTTGAAATCAAACCCCAAAAACAGATCAGGCCGACTTTTGGGGATTGAGCGTACAGCCAGTTGGATATCCGACAGCTTGGCCGTTTTGACATTGTCACGGATCCAGTTGCGAGTGGGTTCTTTGATCCGCTCGGGCCACAGCTGCAACAGGCGTTGCGGGGTCAACCCGTCCATCCGGCCATCCAGCGCCACCACCCAGCCTTCGGGTTTGGCCGCAGCCCGCCCCCGCAACACCAGCCGCTGGCCCTGATCGGTCAGGCTCATCTCGCCCAATGTCAGCTCGAAGGGGTCCAGCTTCAGCCGGGTCTCCATCGTAGCCCCTTCGATCTCGATCGGATCGGCATAAAGCGCGTCAGGATTGGCGCTCAGCTCGGTGATGCGAAACTGCGATAGCAGCTCGCTGGGCCAGCCTTGCTCCAGCCCGACCAGCACCGCTTTGCCCTCAACCCGTGCGCGCACCCATTTGCTGTCAACGAACACCTCGTCCACCTGCATGGTTTGCTGTTTGGGGTCGTAGGTAAAATATGCGCTGGCACGCGAAAACGGAATCGGCTTGGTGGCATCGGTTGGTTGCAGCGCGCCCTGCCCGATTTGCAAGGTCGCGTTCAACGGACCCAGTTCGCCGTCTTCCTCGACCGACGCACGCAATGCCCCTGAGATGGGCGCATCCAGCGCCTCAAGCCAGGCCAAGGCGGGCGACTGCCCGGCAATGTCACGTGCGGGCATGTCATCAAAGGTCACACCAAACTCGGCCGTGGTTTCGCCGATGCGCCCTGAATAATTGGCCGCCAGCGTGGTGGCAAAACCGCGATTGCCCAAAAGCACAAAATCACCGCGCAGTTGCAGATCATCGTGGTCACGGATCAGGTCAATGCGGCCACCATCCACCGTCCAACCCCGGCGCGCACGGGCGTCTTCGTATTGGATGGTCAGATTGTCCGCCTCAACGCCCTTGAGCGACGTAAAGTGATCTTGCAGCAGGAACTGATCCATTTGCTGGATCAATGCGGCAAAGCTGGGGGCTTCCTCGACCGTTTCGGGGCTGTCACCCACCGCCAGGCCCACATTGCCCTCAGCGCTGCGGCGCAACCGTACGGTGGCCCCCGACAGCCGGATGCGCGAGGGTTGGACCGCACCGCGCAGCAAAGGACGCAGCGCCATGGTGCTTTGGACCTCAGACACCACCGCCAGCCGTTCACCGCGCGCATCACGCACCCCCAGATTGCGCAGGACAACCCGCGGCACCCAGTCTTGTTCAAGCATCACGGCGACATCGCCAAAATCCAGCTGCGCCCCTTCGATGCTGGCATTGATCCGTTGGGTCAGCTGATCACGCAGACCCTGGGGCACGGTCAGTTCTTTGCCCAGGATCAGATACAGTCCCACCAGCCCGGCCAGCATCACCATCAAAACGGTGCTGCTGCCCCACACCAACAGACCGTGCAGCCAACGGCGGCGCGGTTTGCGGTCGCTTTTCGCGGGGGCTTGCTCTGGCGCGGATTTGGGCTCCGGCTCGGGCGTGGGGGCGGGCTGGCTCATCTTTCTCCTGCATGGCGCGAACAGCTGTTGGGCAATGCGCCCTTTCATCTGGCCTCTTGCGCCCTAATATGAAACCGACACGGCCACATAACAAGGATCACAGATGCTGGATAGTTCAGATACCGCCCCCGATTTCACCCTGCCCCGCGATGGCGGCACAGATGTCACCCTGTCCGCGATGCGCCCCGGCGCCGTGGTGCTGTTTTTTTACCCGCGCGATGATACATCCGGCTGCACCAAAGAGGCGATCGGATTCACCGAACATGCTGATGCGTTTGCCGCCGCGAATGTCACGGTGATGGGTATATCCAAGGACAGCATCGCCAAACATGACAAGTTTCGCGACAAGCACAGCCTTGGCGTGGCCCTGTTATCGGACGAACATGGCGAGGTCTGCGAACACTACGGTGTGTGGAAAGAGAAAAGCATGTACGGCAAAAAGTTCATGGGCATCGAACGCTCGACCTTCCTGATTGACGGCGAGGGCAAGATTGCGCGTGTCTGGCGCAAGGTGAAGGTGCCCGGCCATGTAGACGAGGTTCTGGAGGCAGCAAAAGCGTTGTGAGCGACATGACCCTGACTGAAATGGCGGTGGAGGTGCTGACCACCGCCGACGGACGCGCAAAGACCGCCCTGTCACGCGCCCACGCCGCCACCTGGCGGGCTGCGCGCGCCGACGACCGTGTGATTGATCTGGGCGATGCAACGCCTCCTTTGCGTCCCTCACGGCCCGACAAGCCAGACCTGCTCAGCCCGCGCGATGTGCCACGCCGTCGTCCCGGCAGCCCACAAGGCCGCATCGCGTTGTTGCACGCCGTGGCGCATATTGAACTGAATGCAGTAGACTTGCATTGGGACCTGATTGCGCGGTTTGCGCATGTCGATATGCCCGGCGGGTTTTACGATGACTGGGTCAAGGCTGCTGACGAAGAATCCAAGCATTTCAATTTGATATGCGACTGTCTTGAAGCACTTGGGTCACACTACGGCGCCTTGCCCGCGCATGCGGGTATGTGGCGCGCCGCCGAGGACACAGTGGATGATTTCATGGGCCGGCTGGCCGTTGTGCCCATGGTGTTGGAAGCGCGCGGCCTGGATGTCACGCCCGGCATGATCGAGATATTTGAGCGCGCAGGCGAAACGCAGGCGGTTGAAGCGATGACCGTCATCTACGGCGAAGAAGTGGCGCATGTGGCCTATGGATCAAAGTGGTTCCATTTTCTGTGCGGACGGCACGGGCTGGACCCCAAGCCGGTGTTCCACGATCTGGTGCGCACCTATTTTCATGGCCCCCTAAAGCCCCCCTTCAACGAAGAAAAACGCGCCGAAGCAGGTTTGCCGCCAGACTTCTACTGGCCATTGACCGAAGGGCAGGCAAACTCTCGCTGATGCGACATTACTTCAGCTCGACAACCCATTGGAATCGGCGAATTTTCGCCAATCTATGAACAAACGGTTAAAATCCGCGAATCAGCGCGCAAATTTCTTGCCCCGACGGGGCTCACTAGAGTATGCACGTGCGCAGGGCGCCGACCACTCGTAGAAATGAGCGCTGTTTTGGGCTGGGATAAAAGGACGGTATAGTTGCGTACCAAACTTGCGATCAAATTTGACACGGCTGTGGAAAAGTATTTCCCCGAACGCCGTGTCTTTCTGAAGTCGGACACAGACACGCGGTTCATCCGCTTGCGTCCTGTGTCTCAGATGTTTGCCTTTGTGGGCTGCTCGGCTGTTGTGGCCTGGGCAATCATTGCCACCGCGATCCTGCTGATGGACAGCATCGGGTCGGGCAATTTCCGCGAACAGGCCAAACGGGACCAACGCACGTATGAGTCCCGGCTGAACTCACTTTCAGCCGAACGTGATCTGCGCGCAGAAGAGGCGATTGCCGCGCAAGAGCGATTCAATTCGGCCCTGTCTCAGATTTCCAAGATGCAATCCGAACTGCTGACGTCTGAAACACGCCGTCGCGAAATGGAGACCGGCATCGAGGTGATCCAGAACACGCTGCGCAAGGTTATGCACGAACGCGATGATGCGCGCGACGAAGTGACAGTTCTGGCCGAAGCCATTGAAAACAATGTAGATGTGCCGGGCCGCACGAATGGCAGCAGTGCCCTTGATAAAAACACTCTGGATTTCCTGACCGCCGCTTTGGAAGATACCGCCAACCAGCGCGATCAGGTC
The DNA here is from genome assembly GCA_045106595.1 of Roseovarius sp. Taxonomy (GTDB): domain Bacteria; phylum Pseudomonadota; class Alphaproteobacteria; order Rhodobacterales; family Rhodobacteraceae; genus Roseovarius. The sequence goes on from JBGCEW010000001.1 coordinate 272,815, forward strand.
ACGACAAATGCGCAGGACGCGCTGCTGGCCGCCGATGAAATGGCCCAGCGGATCGAGCTGATGAAAGATCAAAACGACCAGATCTTCCGCCAGCTGGAAGAGGCGATGACCATTTCGGTTGAGCCGCTGGACAAGATGTTCCGCGCCGCCGGTATGAGCACGGACACCCTGCTGAGCACCGTACGCAAAGGCTATTCCGGCCAAGGTGGCCCGCTGACCCCGCTGAGCTTTTCCAGCCGTGGCGGCAACCCATCTGAGGATGCCACCCGCGCCAATCGTATCCTGAACCAGATGGACCGGCTGAACCTGTACCGGATCGCCGCACAAAAAGCCCCCTTCGCCATTCCGGTGAAGAACGCCTTCCGCTACACGTCGGGCTTTGGCATGCGCTGGGGTCGGATGCACAACGGCACCGATTTTGCAGCCCCGCACGGCACCCCCATCTATTCCACCGCTGACGGTGTTGTGGTCCATGCCGGTTGGCAATCAGGGTATGGCCGTCTGGTCAAAATCCAGCATGAGTTTGGAATTGAGACCCGCTATGCGCATCTTTCGCGCATCAATGTCAAAGTGGGACAAAGGGTCTCGCGCGGGCAAAAGATAGCTGCTATGGGGAACACTGGACGTTCGACCGGCACTCATCTACATTATGAGGTCCGTGTTGGCGGCAGACCCGTTAACCCCATGATCTATATCAAGGCAGCGAACGATGTTTTCTAAAAGCAAAATCAACGACCCGGCCCCGAAACCAGATGACGCAGCCAAACCTGCGGCACCGGCAGCCAAACCAGATGCCGCGCCCGCCGCTGCTGAGTTCAAGGCAACCGCCCCAAAGGCCAAGCCGCCCGCATCTGTGCTGTCTTCGGACCTGCACGTCACGGGCAACATGAAAACAACTGGCGATGTTCAGGTTGAAGGCACAGTCGAAGGCGACATTCGCGCCCACCTGCTGACCATCGGCGAAAGCGCCACCATCAAAGGCGAAGTGATCGCGGATGACGTGGTGATCAACGGCCGCATCGTGGGCCGTGTGCGTGGCCTGAAGGTCCGTCTGACATCAACCGCACGGGTTGAGGGTGACATCATCCACAAGACCATCGCGATTGAATCCGGTGCGCATTTCGAAGGGTCGGTACAGCGTCAGGACGATCCGCTGAACTCCAAAGCCGCCGCCGCGAAACCCGCTGGCGGTGCAGAGCCAGCCAAGGGCTAACGACCGCATCAGTTTGGCCGCAAAGCGGTCTGACCCCAAAACATTCTGAAAGCGTCCTGCCCCGGCAGCGGCGCTTTTTTCTTGGCGTTACACCGGCTGACTGGCTACGCTTGGGTCTGACATTCCAGACAGGGGGCCGCCATGACCGAACAAACCCAACACTATGATGACATGTTTGCAGGGCTGCTCGAAGAGGTCTGGGGCGAAGGCTATATGTCACCCGGCGGCCCGGATGAGGTGGCGCGGGTTCTGGCAGGATTGGATCTGACGGGTCTGCGGGTGCTTGATATCGGATGCGGCACCGGGGCCATTGCGCTGTCGTTGGTGCAGGACCATGGTGCAGCTTACGCTGTAGGGATCGATGTCGAGGCCCATGTCTGCGACGAGGCCCGCACCCGCGCGGCCAACGCAGGCGCCAGTGACAAGGTTGAAATTGTGCTGGTCGACCCCGGCCCCCTGCCCTTTGACGAAGGCCACTTTGATCTGGTGTTTTCCAAGGATTCGATCATCCACATCGCCGACAAAGAGGCACTGGCCGCTGACATCTTCCGCGTGCTGCGCCCCGGTGGGGTATTTGCGGCCTCGGACTGGCTGACCAACCACGACGGCGAGATGTCACCGGCCATGAAGCGCTATGTCGACCTTGAGGGCTTGGGCTTTGCCATGGCGTCGCCCGAGCGATACGCGGCGGCGATGACGGCTGCGGGGTTCAAGGATATTCAAACCAACAGCCGCAACGCATGGTATTTGTCACAAGCAGGCGACGAACTGGCGTTTTTGTCAGGGTCCGAGCGCCCCAGACTGGACAGCCAATATGGTGCGCAGCTGGTGTCGGATAACATCGAGGTCTGGCATGCCATGATTGCTGTGCTGGAAACCGGCGAGCTGGCCCCGCATCATCTGCGCGGACACAAACCCGACTAAAGCCAGTCTGGCCTGGCGAGCTCAGGCTTCCAGTTCTGCATCCCAATACAGAAAGTCGCGCCAGCTGTCGTGCAGATAGTTAGGCGGAAACTTGCGCCCCATGTTGCGCAGCTGCTCGGCCTCGGGTGCGCGTGGGGGTTTGACCAGATTTAACCCGGTGCGGTGCAGGCTTTTGGCACCCTTCTTCAGGTTACACGGCGAACAGGCCGCCACCACATTTTCCCAACTGGTGATGCCCCCCTTGGCACGCGGCACAACATGGTCAAACGTCAGTTCGCCCCGCGCACCGCAATACTGACAGCAAAATTCATCCCTCAGAAATAAATTAAAGCGCGTGAAGGCCACGCGCTTTTGGGGTTTGACATAGTCTTTCAAAACGATGACCGAGGGGATCCTGAACTCGGTACTGGGGGAATGGACCAGCGTGTCATACTCGGCCACAATATCCACCCTGTCCAGATAGGCCGCCTTGACCGCGTCTTGCCAGGTCCACAAGGACAATGGGTAATACGACAAGGGTCTGTAATCGGCGTTCAAAACCAAGGCAGGGTGGTGTTTCAACGCGGCCGGGTCTCTGACAAATTCCGTCCTGAAATCAGCGTCCATTGCTTTGCTTTTCCCCCACCGGTCGGCTCATGCGGTCGTTGTCGACCTGAGATCACTATATATCGTGATTGCCCTCTGGCAAGCCCTACATATTGACGCACAAGACCGCTCAAGCCGGGCCACCCGGATATGACAAAGACATGACAAGCAGCCCGCTGGGCGCGCCGGCATTCCGGCACCAGGTCTTACCAGTTTTGCTATGGAATCCGCAGGCTTACAGGCTCAGCTTGTCGCGCATGAACGCCAGCGCCACTTGCAGCCCGTCAGGGGCAATGCCATGGGCTGTGCCTTTCATGATATGTGCATAGACATCTTCCCAGCCTGCTGCCTGCAACGCCTCGGCGGCTTCGGGCAGGGATTGCGGTGGAACCACATCATCGGCATCGCCGTGGATCAGCAAGATCGGCGGGCGGCTGACCACCTCGTCTTTCAACAACTCCGGCGACAAAAGCCGCCCCGAAAAGGCGACAATACCTGCCACTTCGTCTTCGCGGCGCGGGGCCACGTGCAGGGACATCATCGTGCCTTGGGAAAAGCCAAACAGCACAACCTGTTCGGGCAAAACGTCTTCGTCTACCATCAGGGCATCAAGATAGGCGTTCAAATCTTCCGAGGCGGCCATCAGCCCGCGCTCGGCCTCTTCTTCGCTTGAGCCGTCAATCCAAGGGATCGGAAACCACTGATACCCCCCCATCATGCCGGGAATGGTTTCAGGGGCATCGGGCGCCACAAACAGCGTATCGGGCAGGTGTTCGGCCAGCACATCGGCGATCCCCAACAGATCTGCGCCATTGGCCCCGTAGCCATGCAAAAACACGACAACCGAACGTGTCGTGCCGGACTGAGGCTCTTTGCGGCCTGATTGCAAAACCCGTGTCATCTGATCCCTTCCTTGTCTTTGATCACCCGGTAGTAGGCCCATAAGATGCGCGCTGCAACTGATCTCCACGGGCGCCAGGCCTGGGCCATTTCGCGAAACGCACGTTCCTTGGGGCGCTCAGGCAGATCGTACAAAACCCGCGCCGCTTCGGCCAATGCCAGATCGCCGGGGGCAAAGACATCCGCGCGGCCCAGGCTGAACATCGTGTACACCTCGGCTGTCCACGGCCCGATGCCGGAAATCTGCACCAACTGCGTGATCACCTGATCCGACGGCGCGCCGCGCAAGGCCACATAATCCAGATCTGCATCGGCCAAGGCCTTGGCGTATTTGATCTTTTGGCGGCTTAGCCCCACGGCGCGCAGATCCTCGTCACTGGCGCGTTTGACCAGATCAGGATCAGTTAAACCGGCTGTTTCAATCCGTGCCCAGATGGCCGCGGCCGAGGCAATGCTGACCTGCTGGCCCACAATCGCGCTGAGCAATTGGGCAAACCCATCGGGCTTGCGCCTCAGTGGTAGTGGCCCGGTCAAGCCGCGCGCATGTTTCATACGCGGGCACATCAGGGCAAGGGCCGCCGCCCCTTCCTCAACATCATCAAGCGTGTGAATGATCCGTTCGCTCATTGCGCCATAATCCAATTGACGGCATCATCAATCGTTTGCACCTTGGGGCCGCTGGGCTGGGCAGGCCGCGCAATCATCGCCACGCGCAGACCCAGCAAACGCGCAGCAATCAGCTTGGTAAAGGATGCAGCCCCGCCTGCATTTTTCACCACCAGCCAATCGACACCCAGCTTGGCAAACAGCTCGGCTTCGTCCTGAACCGTGAACGGCGGGCGGCCCACCAGGAACCGACCATTGGGAAAGGGGAACGGGCCCTCGGGTGGATCAATCTGGCGGCAAATCAGGCGGCATTCTGACAGGCCCGCGAATTTGTCCAACGTTTGTCGACCCGTCGCCAGAAACACGCAGGCCCCCGGCTCGATGTGCTCAGCCGCTTCGGCTTCCGAGGCCAGCTCGGTCCAGCGATCCTGGGGCTCCGGGGTCCAGGGCGGGCGCAGAAACTGGCAATAGGGAATACCGCGCTGCGCACAAATGCGCGCTGTGCGCTGCGATATACGGTGCGCGTAGGGATGCGTGGCGTCCATCACCGTGGTGATTTTTTCGGCGCTCAGAAACGCCTCAAACCCGGCATCTCCGCCAAATCCGCCATGGCGCGTCGGCACGCTGAGGGCTGCGGGGTTGCGCGTGGCCCCGGCAAGCGATGCAATGGTGGGAATACCTTTGACATGACAGGCCCCAGCGATGCGCACCGCCTCGCCGGTGCCGGCCAGCAGCAGCACTGTCATACGCCGGCCTTTGCAATGATGGTTCCGGCACGGTCGATCACAACGGTGTCGGCCTGAATGGTGTCGGGCAGCATGTCTCTGACCGTTTGAAGGGCAGCATCAGCCGCCCATTGCGCCATAGAAAGACCGGCTGTTTCATACGCTTGCAGGGCAGTGTTCATGTATTTCATTTCATCATTCCCAAGGGTACTGGCCAAAGCCTCAAAATCCACCTGGCTGCGCCCTGAATGCAGATCACGCGCTCCTTGGGCCAGCTTGGTCATCTTGCCAATGCCGCCACCAATGGTGATGCGCGGAACCGGGTTTTTCGCCAGATACTTAAGTAAACCCCCGGCAAAATCGCCCATATCCAACATGGCGTGATCGGGCAGGTCATAAAGTGTCTGAACGGATTTTTCGCTGGTCGATCCGGTGCAGCCTGCCACATGCGTGGCCCCGTCTGCGCGCGCCACGTCGATGCCGCGGTGGATCGAGGCAATCCAGGCGGCACACGAAAACGGCCGCACAATGCCCGTTGTGCCAAGGATCGACAGCCCGCCTTTGACACCCAACCGGGGGTTCCAGGTTTTACGTGCCAATGCCGTGCCACCGGGGATCGACAGCGTGATCTGAATATCAGGGGATTGTCCCAGCCGTTTGGCCATGGATTGAACCACATCCCTTAGCATCTCACGCGGGACGGGGTTGATGGCAGGCTCGCCGGGCGGGATGGGCAGGCCGGGCATGGTAACGGTGCCCACGCCGTCGCCTGCGCGGAACTGAACACCGCCGTCTGACAGCTGAACCCGCGCCAGGATCAACGCGCCGTGGGTGATGTCCGGGTCGTCGCCTGCGTCCTTGATGATACCTGCTTCGGCCCATCCATCCCCTTGATTTACTTGCGCAACGTCAAATTCAGGGCGTTCGCCTTTGGGCAAGGTGATGCGAATGCGTTGCGGCACTCCTTCGCCCCACAGCATCATCAGCGCAGCCTTGGTGGCGGCGGTGGCGCAGGCGCCTGTGGTCCAGCCACGGCGCAATGGGGTGTCGGGTTTACGAGCCATTTGTAAACGCGGACTATAGGGACGGGTCGCCGATTGGCCAATTGAGAATTCGCACGCACGCAGCACGGATCGGAAAAGACGCTCCTGTCGGGTCGCAAACCTGCCTCACATGTCGCCTATCCCCCACACGCACGTCGTTCTGGCACTTTCCCAGCCCGATGTATCGCGGCATAACAGGGGTATGAGCGACTCACTTTCACTTCCGTCCGGCCAATGGCCCGAGCTGCGCCGCGGTTGGGTGTGGCTGTGCGGTGCAGGCCCCGGTGATCCCGGTCTTTTGACGCTGCATGCTGTTAACGCGCTGCGTCAGGCCGATGTCGTGATCTATGACGCGCTGGTGCAAGAGGACATCCTTAGCTGGGCGCCTCAGGCCGAGCACATCTATGCGGGCAAACGCGGCGGGAAACCGTCGGCCAAGCAGCGCGATATTTCGCTGCGGCTGGTCGATCTGGCGCGCGCGGGCAAACGTGTGTTGCGCCTCAAGGGGGGCGATCCGTTTGTCTTTGGCCGGGGTGGCGAAGAGGCGCAGACGCTGGTGCAACACGGTGTGCCCATTCGTATCATTCCCGGCATTTCGGCAGGCATTGGCGGGCTGGCTTATGCCGGCATTCCCGTCACCCACCGTGATGTGAACCAGTCGGTGACTTTCGTGACCGGCCATGATCAGTCGGGCAACACGCCCAGCTCATTGAATTGGAAGGCTATTTCTGACGGCAGTCAGGTGTTGGTGATCTATATGGGCATGAAACATGCCGCCCAGATCAGCCAGTCTTTGCTGGATGCAGGCCGCGCCCCGGATGAGCCTTGCGCTGTTGTTTGTTCGGCCACCACCGGGGATCAGCGGGTGCTGGAAACCACTTTGTCGCACTTGGCGCGTGACATTGCCGCCAGCGGGCTGGAGCCTCCGGCCATCTTGTGCATCGGGCGGTCTGTGTTGATGCGGCAGGTGCTGGATTGGCAAGGCATGCTTGAGGGCAACGCCCCGCGCGATGTGGATCCTCTGGGCCGGGGGCGTCCAGCCGAAGCCTCATGAGCGGGCTGATCATCGCAGCCCCCAGTTCCGGAGCTGGAAAAACCACCGTAACCTTGGCGCTTTTGCGGCTGTTGTCCCGTCAGGGTCTGGCCGTGCGCGGAGCCAAATCCGGCCCCGATTACATCGACCCCCGCTTTCACGAAGCCGCCTGTGGCGCGCCCTGCCCCAATCTGGATGCCTGGGCGATGACGCCCGAGCGCCTGATGGCACTGGCCGCAGGGCCGCACCCGGATGCGGACACCAATCTGTTGATCATCGAAGGGGCCATGGGCCTGTTTGACGGTGCCCCCCCTGAGGGCAAAGGCGCTGTGGCCGATCTGGCGCGCCTGATGAACCTGCCTGTGGTTCTGGTGATCGATGCCGGGCGCATGGCGCATTCAGTCGCAGCCCTTGTGGCGGGCTTTGCCGATCACGATCCAGGTGTGCGCGTGGCGGGTGTCATCCTGAACAACGTCGGCAGCGACCGGCACGAGACGATGCTGCGCCGCGCCCTGATCCCGTCTGGCCTGCCCGTTCTGGCCGCACTGCGCCGGGATAGCGCGCTGGCGCAACCCTCCCGGCATCTGGGCTTGGTGCAAGCCTCCGAGCGCCCGGATCTTGAGGCGTTTTTGAATCATGCCGCCGATGCGCTGGCCCAAAGCCTTGATGTGGATGCCGTGCGCGGCCTTGCAGCACCTGTGCCACGGGCCACCGCACAGCCCTGTCTGCCGCCGCCTGCGCAGACCATCGCTGTCGCCCAAGATCGCGCGTTTGCCTTCGCCTACCCGCATCTGCTGCAGGATTGGCGGGCAATGGGCGCCGAAGTTCGGGTGTTTTCTCCGCTGGCCAACGACCCTGTCCCGGAGGCAGGTTTTATCTACCTTCCCGGCGGCTATCCCGAACTGCATGCGGGTCAGCTGGCCCAGAACACTACCTTTCTGCAAAGCCTGAGGAATGCCGCGCAGTCGACTGATATATACGGGGAATGTGGTGGCTACATGCTGCTTGGGGATGTCCTGATTGATGCAAGCGGCACTGCGCATCAAATGGCCGGTCTGCTGCGGCTGGAAACCTCTTTTGCCAGCCGCAAACTACATTTGGGGTATCGCCACCTGACGCCATTGGCGGGGCCGTTCACCACCGCGCTGAAAGGTCATGAGTTTCATTATGCCAGCACCCTGCGCGCCGAGGGTGATCCGCTTTTTTCTGCCAGCGATGCCGAACACGCGGCCCTGCCCGAAATGGGGTTGGTGCAGGGCCATGTTTCAGGCTCGTTCGCACATGTGATTGATGCAACCCAATAAGGCGCTTGCGAGGCGGATCCAACATCTCTAGCACTAAACTCATGTCCGACGCCGCCCTTCCCACCGACCACACGCACGATCACGCCCGCGCCAAACGAAATGTCTGGGTTCTGGTGCTGGCGCAGGCTGTTCTTGGCTCACAAATGCCAATGATCTTTGTGGTGGGCGGTTTGGCCGGGCAATCACTGGCCAGCAATGTCTGCTTTGCCACCTTGCCGATTTCGCTGATCGTGCTGGGCTCCATGCTGACCGCCAGCCCGCTGTCGTCGGTGATGCAGCGATATGGCCGCAGGGTCGGCTTCTTTATCGGGGCCGCTGCCGGGGCGATCGGGGCGCTCATCGGGGCTTATGGGCTTTATGTGGCGTCCTTTCCGATCTTCCTGTTGGGCAGCCTGATCACCGGGATTTACATGTCAGCGCATGGCTTTTACCGCTTTGCCGCCGCAGACACCGCCAGCGAAGCGTTCAAGCCCAAAGCCATCTCGTATGTCATGGCAGGCGGGCTGGCCAGCGCCATCATCGGGCCACAGCTGGTCAAGGTCACAAGCCAATCCATGGTCGTGCCGTTTCTGGGCACCTATATGACTGTCATCGCACTGAACCTGGTGGGTGCGTTGCTGTTTTTCTTCCTCGACATCCCGAAACCTGCCCCTGCCAGTGCCGACACCCCGCGCGGCCGCACCCGCTGGGAGCTGCTCTGCACCCCGCGCATCGCCGTCGCGGTGATCTGCGCCACGGTGTCCTATGCGCTGATGAACCTGGTCATGACCTCGACGCCGCTGGCTGTTGTCGGTTGTGGCTATACCGAAGGGCACGCCGCCGATGTGGTCACGGGGCATGTACTCGCGATGTTTGCACCGTCGTTTTTTACCGGCCACCTGATCGCCCGCTTCGGGGTCGAACGCATTATGGGGCTGGGTATCATGATCCTCGCCGGGGCGGGACTTGTGGCTTTGCAAGGCGTCGAGCTTGAGAACTTCTTTATTGCGCTTATCCTGCTGGGGCTTGGCTGGAACTTTGGCTTTATCGGAGCCACCACCATGCTGGCCACCTCGCATGATCCGCAGGAACGCGGCCGCATGCAGGGCCTCAACGATGTGATCGTCTTTGGGGGCGTTACTCTGGCATCCCTAGCCTCGGGCGGGTTAATGAACTGCGCAGGCGGCGCCCCCGAGGCAGGATGGGCTGCGGTTAATATCGCGATGGCGCCTTTCCTGGTGCTTGCAGGGGGCGCCTTGATCTGGCTTGTCCTGCGTCCGCAAGAGGCCTGACAGCACCGCGCGCCACAATGCGCCCACCGCACGGGCGTTTCTGCCAGTGCACACACCGCGAGGCCGCAGGCCTCACAATTTAGTTGAAATCAAAACCGATCGCGGGTGGCGCGCAGCATCAGCAACAGACGGCTGCGCATGGGGGATATATCCAGCGCGCCCTGAATGACGCGGGCAGGAGTATGCGCGGCACGTTGCAAAATGGCCTTGCTGTTCCAGGCAGGCAGCAATGCCGCGCGGGCGGATTTGGGCAACGCGCGACGCGCAGCACTGGAATTGGCCAGCCGCGTCAGGCCGGTATGTGCCAAGGCCTGCACAGCATCTGCGCGGCCATCCACCAATGGCACACGGCCTGCGGCCTCAAGCGCTGGAATGGCCCGCAAGAACCCTGCCAGACCTTGCGCATAGCCCATATCCAAAAGGGCGGCCTTGGACTCGGGTTGTGCGTCCAATGCACGTGCGGCGGACCACATCAGATGCCCAGCGGTCTGGGTCAAATAGGCGTCAAACGCCGCCGGGTCCTCAAACGGATCGCGGTAGATATCCCAGCGCCGCGCCAGGATCAGATCATCCAGCAGCGCGGTTGCCGTTTCGTCCAAAATCTCGGCCAAAGGTGTCGCCACTTCGTGACGGCGCACCGGGCCACCATAGCGGATTTCCTCTAGGACATCGCGCCACCATTGCAGGCGCATCTCGGCGATCATCGGCTCGGCGGTGACCCAAGGCGCGCGCGCCACTTCGGCGTTAAAGGCATAGAGCACGAACAACACGGGGCGCGCCGCCACGGGGGCAGCCATAGCCGCCAGAAACCGCTCGGGATCGGCGCGGCGCACCAGATCGGCGCAGGCGTTCAGATCGTCACTGTTCACGCAGCAGCTTCCAGTTGATCGCATCCAGCAGCGCCTCGAACGAGGCATCCACGATGTTGGCGGACACGCCGACCGTGGACCAGCGCCGCCCCTGCCCATCCTCTGAATCGATGATGACGCGGGTCACGGCCTCGGTGCCGCCTGGGGTGATGCGCACTTTGAAAGCCACCAGCCGCACATCGGCAATCGCTTGTTGATAGCGCCCAAGGTCCTTGCCCAGCGCCTTGGACAGGGCATTCACCGGACCACGGTCATTGCCCAGCTCGTCCATGCTTTCGCTGACCGACAGTTTCTTTTCCCCGTCGACCTTCACCACAACCACGGCCTCGGACAAAGACACCATCTTGTCGTACTTGTTTTTGCGCCGCTCGACCGTGACTTTGTAGCGCTTGACCTCAAAAAATTGGGGACACCGCCCCAAAACCTGCCGGGCCAGCAGCTCAAAACTGGCCTGCGCGCTGTCGTAGGTATAGCCGCGGTCCTCGCGCGCCTTGATCTCATTCAGGATCAGCGGCAGCGCCGGGTCATCCTTGGCCACGTCGATGCCCGCTTCGGCCAGACGGCGGCGCAGGTTCGATTGCCCAGCTTGGTTGGACATCGGGATGATGCGTGCATTGCCCACAGTGGCAGGGTCGATATGTTCATAGGTCGTGGGATCTTTCAGGATCGCACTGGCATGCAGTCCCGCCTTATGCGCAAAGGCCGAGGCCCCCACATAAGCCGCTTGTTTGTGCGGCACGCGGTTCAGGATATCATCCAGCAAACGACTGGCCTGTGTCAGCCCTTCCAACGCGTCCAGCGTCACGCCGGTGTCAAAGCTGCTGGCGTAGGGCTCTTTCAGCAAAAGCGTCGGGATCAGCGCAGTCAGATTGGCATTGCCACAGCGCTCGCCCAGCCCATTCAGCGTGCCTTGGATTTGCCGTGCACCTGCGTCCACAGCGGCCAACGCCCCCGCCACGGCATTTTCCGTGTCGTTATGGGTGTGAATGCCCAGACGGTCACCGGGCATGCCCGCAGCGATCACCGCTTTGGTGGTCTGGTAAATCTGATGCGGAAGGGTGCCACCGTTGGTATCACACAGTACAATCCAGCGCGCGCCCGCCTCTAACGCGGCATGCAGGCAGCCCAGCGCATAATCGGGATTGGATTGGTAGCCATCAAAGAAATGCTCGGCATCAAACAGCGCTTCGCGGTCTTGCCCCACGATATGGCTGATTGAGGCGGCGATATTGGCGGTGTTTTCCTCCAGCGTGATGCCCAGCGCTGTGGTGACGTGAAAGTCATGCGTCTTACCCACCAGACAGACGGCGGGTGTGCCCGCGTTCATCACGGCGGCCAGCACATCGTCATTCTCAGCACTGCGCCCCGCGCGTTTGGTCATGCCAAAGGCGGTCATCGTGGCGCGGGTTTTGGGCGCTGCGTCAAAGAACGCACTGTCGGTCGGGTTCGCCCCTGGCCATCCACCTTCGATATAATCGAGGCCCAGCGTGTCCACCGCCTCGGCGATCTGATGCTTTTCGATGGTTGAAAATTGCACGCCTTGGGTTTGCTGGCCGTCACGCAGCGTGGTGTCGTAGAGGGAGAGGCGCTCTAATGTCATCACGCGTCACCACGCTTGACCGCATCCAACAGATCGGGGTCGAAACGCGTTGTCGGAAATAGCTCAACCGTATCTTTGGTCATGCGCACTTCAAGGCCCGCACGCTTTGCCCCTGCACGCAGGCGGTCCACCTCGGTGAAATCTTTGGTGAGCATGGCCGTTTTCCGCGCGGCCCGCAGCCAGCTTTCCACTTTCTGGATTTCATAATAATCACCGGGCCGTGCGGTGGATGGCACCACCCAATCACCCTGCCCTTCACCCAAAATGCCCAGCATCTGCGCCGAGGCTTTGAGCAGCCCAGGGTCCTGCAACCGCGCGATCCGGTGCAATTCCTGTAAGGCTTGGTGCGTGTTCAGATCATCGCTGAGAGCGGCCACAACCGCCGGATCAGGCGCACCCGCGGCCTCATGCCCGTCGGCGATCGAATGCCAATGGCGCAGGGTGCGTTCGGCGTCAGCGCGTTTCACATCCGTCCAGTCCATCGGCTTGCGGTAATGCGTGGACAAGAACACAAAGCGAACAACCTCACCCGGCACGCCCTTCTCCAGCAGATCGCGCACCGTAAAGAAATTGCCCAAAGACTTGGACATCTTCTTACCCTCGACCTGCAGCATCTCGTTGTGCATCCACACCTGCGCGAAGCCGCCCGCGGGGTGGGCGCAGCAGGACTGGGCGATTTCATTTTCGTGGTGGGGGAACATCAGGTCATTGCCGCCGCCGTGGATATCAAAGCTTTCGCCCAGCAACTCGTATGCCATGGCCGAGCATTCGATGTGCCAGCCCGGACGACCATTGCCCCAGGGGCTGTCCCACCCCGGTTGATCCGCATTGGACGGCTTCCACAGGACAAAGTCCATCGGGTCTTCTTTGTAGGGTGCCACCTCGACCCGGGCACCGGCGATCATGTCATCCACCGAACGCCCCGACAAACGGCCGTAGTCCTTGTACGATCGCACACGAAACAGCACATGGCCTTCGACCGCATAGGCATGACCCTCGGCAATCAGTTGTTCGATCATTGCCACCATTTGCGGGATGTATTGCGTGGCACGCGGCATGTGATCGGGCTCCAACGCGCCCAGCGCGCCCATATCATCCAGAAACCACTGCGTTGTCTCGTCGGTGATCTCACCAATGGCGCGCCCGCTTTCAGCCGCACGCGCGTTGATCTTGTCATCGACGTCGGTGAAGTTGCGCGCATAGGTGACGTGATCGGTGCCGTAGACATGACGCAGCAACCGGTACAGCACGTCAAACACCACCACAGGGCGCGCATTTCCCAGATGCGCGCGGTCATAGACGGTGGGACCACAGACATACATCCGCACATCATCGTCTTTCAGAGGTTTGAACACCTCTTTTTGCCGCGTCAGCGTGTTGTGCAGTTTGATCGTCGTCATAGCGAGCCCTTTCGCGCGCAGGAAACTTGCCGCGGGGCTTAGCAACTTACTCTGTCAGATGGAATAGAGGAGAGGCCCGCGCGACGTATGTCAGCAGGTAATACAGCAGATAATGCAAGGTACGGGTCTCATGAGGGGCAAACTAGCCGTCTGCCCCCCGTTCCGTCAAGGTGTCGTTAAGGTGTCGTCAAGCCAGGCATCAGCGATGGTCTGTATGCCGGCCCCTGCCGTCGCACGTGCGGTGCTTGGGTAAGGCGCTGATCAACCCCAGCCATATCAGCATGATCACAGGCATCAGCTGTAACAAACCACTTCGAACTCGATCCCGTCAGGACCATTGAAGTAAAACCGCAGGCCCGGCTCGTAATCGCCGTGGCTGTGTGGCGTGAACCCGGCGCGTTTCACCCGCGCCTCGACTGCGTCAATGTCATCCACCACCACGCCCACATGATTAAGCCCGGCCACATGTGCGTAGGTGTCATTCATTGGATCAAGCCTTTTCGCAGGGGCATAGAGCGCCAGGTAGCTGTCGTCATCGCCCACATGCACGGTAAAGCCGTCGTCCTTGGCCCCCCCCGACCAGCGGATATGCCAGCCAAACAGCGTACACAGCATGGCCGCACTGTCGTTGGGGTCAGGGACGGTAATGTTCACGTGTTCCAGTTTCATGATCGGGGACCTTTCCAAGGTTAAATGTGCTTGTGTCTCCTTTGTAATTCTTCAAGTATACTTTAAGACAATAGGGAAAATGACCATGCCCCAAAAAAACCTGCGTCCCCGCGGGTTGACCATCGGATATGTGTCCCGGCGCACGGGTCTCGCGACTTCGGCCATCCGCTACTATGAGGACGAAGGGCTGGTGACACCGGATCGCAACGCGTCAGGCCACCGCCGCTTTGAACGTGCCGACATCAGGCGGCTGTCTTTTATTATGATCAGCCAACAGCTGGGATTTACCATAAGTGACATTCGCGTGGCCCTCAGCACCCTGCCCCAGGGCCGCACGCCCACCAAATCTGATTGGGCGCGGATCTCAAAGCAGTTCGGACAGGTGCTGGATGCGCGTATCACGACCATGCAGGCTTTGCGCGGGCGGCTGGACGGCTGCATCGGGTGCGGGTGTTTGTCGCTGAAGACCTGTGCGCTTTACAACCCCGATGACCGGATTGCGCAGCGCGGAGCAGGCCCCCGTTATCTTATGGGTGACACGGCCGAGCCAAACCCCTGATCTTGCCCCATCATCTTGACACCGCCGCGCAGGACTGACCAAGTCAGCGCAAGAGCGAAGACGTGCAAAGGAATTGGGTCATGCGGCTTTCGGACAGAATTACGGGCATCAATGCAGGTGGCTCGGATGGGTGGGGCATCTACATGAAGGCCCGCGACATGGAACGCGCAGGCCATGATGTGACCCATCTGACCATTGGCGAGCATGACATCACAACCGATCCGATCATTCTGGATGCGATGCACCGCGCGGGGCTGGACGGGCATACGGGCTATGCCTTTGGCAGCGGCAATCCCGGCCTGCGTGAGCGTGTGGCGCGCCGGGTCTCTGACCGTACCGGTGTGCCCACCACGCCCGAGAATGTGCTGGTGGTACCCGGCGGTCAGGCGGGGCTGTTTGCCACGCATATGGCGGTGTGTGATCCGGGTGACCGGGCGATGTTCATTGATCCCTACTATGCCACCTACCCCGGTACGATCCGCAGCTGTGGTGCGGTGCCTGTGCCTGTGGCCGCACGTGCCGAGCAGATGTTTCAACCCGGTGCCGATGATCTGGCCAAAGCCGCGGCACCCGGTGCGGCCTCGCTGCTGATCAACTCTCCGAACAATCCCACCGGGGTGATCTATACACCCGATACCATGCAAGGGATTGCGCAGGTCTGCCAGGCGCATGACATGTGGCTGATCTCGGACGAGGTATATGACACCCAGGTCTGGACCGGCGAACATATCACCCCGCGTGCCCTGCCCAGCATGTCCGAACGTACGCTGGTGATCGGGTCCATGTCCAAAAGCCACGCCATGACCGGCAGCCGCATCGGCTGGGTTATCGGCCCCGAAGAGGCATTGGAACATATGGGCCACCTGGCCACCAACACCACCTACGGCGTCGCTGGCTTCATTCAGGAGGCCACCAGCTTTGCGTTGGATCAGGGCCCCGCGTTTGAGGCCAAGATCGCAGCCCCCTTCCGCCGTCGCCGTGATCTGGTGTTGCGCCAGATCGAGGGCCAGAATGTCGTGCGCGCCATTCCCGCCGATGGGGCAATGTACATCATGCTGGATATCCGCGCTACGGGCCTGAGCGGCGAGGATTTCGCCGATGCCCTGCTGGAACAACACCACGTCGCTGTCATGCCCGGTGAAAGCTTTGGCGCAGCTGCGGCTGGCCATGTGCGTGTGGCCCTGACTGTGGCCGATGACCGGCTTGAGGCGGCGATTGCGCAGATGCTGGCTATGTCAGCCGCTCTGGCTGCGTGATCCGTGGCGCGGCGCAAAACGGATACCAAACTGCCCGCGCCGTTCCTGCAACGTCTGACAGTGTTGCCCGACAAACTGGCCGAACACTCAGGCTATCCGTTCAACCTGCCCTGGCTGACCCCGGACACGTTCGAGCTGCAGTTTACCACGCCCGTCACCATCATCTGCGGCGAAAACGGCACCGGAAAATCCACCCTGATCGAAGCCATCGCCAGCCTCAGCGGCTATGACGAAGCAGGTGGCGGCAAAGGTTATCGCCCGGTGGATCATTCCATGGCGCTGGACAAAAGCGGCGCCGCACTGGCCGATGTGCTGCGCGCAGGCTGGCTGCCCAAGATCACCGATGGCTGGTTCTTCAAGGCCGAAAGTTTCTTTTCGGTCGCGCGTCATCAGGACGCTGTGGCCCAGGAATACGGCGGCACAGCGCCTGATTACCTGTCATGGAGCCACGGCGAAGGGTTCTTGCGGTTCTTTGAGGAACGCATGTCACGGCAGGGCATCTATTTCATGGACGAACCTGAAAGTGCGCTGTCGCCCAAACGGCAGCTGGATTTGTTGCGCATCCTGCATAGCATCCAGCAAGCAGCCAAATCTCAGGTGATCATGGCCACTCATTCGCCCATTCTGATGGCCCTGCCCGGCGCGCAGCTGTATCAGGTCACGCGCCACGGGCTACACGCCACCCAGTACCGCGACACGCCGCATTTCAAGCTGTATCAATCCTTCACAGTTGACCCCGAGGATTTCATCGAAACCGCCTTGAATGATCCCGACGCCAGCGCGTTCTAAGTGCTGCATGGCCTGTTTGCGACACATGTCGCTATCGGAACAGACACCCCACTGGAATCATGGACAGTTTGTCGCACAACAGGAAAAGGATCGGCCAATGAAGCCGGTTTGCAAAATCGCAGTGATTGTCCGCACCATCGGTGCGCAACGGGGTCGTGCCGCACGTGGGCGTCCGTGAACAGGTGAGTTTCATCCCCTTTCACAAGACACACACCACTGACAGGACCACAAAAACATGACAGCCCCTATTGCCCGCCGCTCTGGCGGTCGTGCCGCCCGCCAAGCCCTGCGCGCCGCCGCCCCTACCGAAGACCAGCGCTCGATCCGCCCCGGCATGGAGGGTGGGCTATACAAGCCCCTCAGCCCCGAAGGAATGGAGCGTATTCACCAAACAGCCCTTGATGCGCTGGAACAAATTGGTCTGGCCGATGCCCCGCCCTCGGGCGTGGAATATCTGACCGGCGCTGGCGCGATCCAGGGCGACGATGGGCGCATCCGCTTTCCACGTGCATTGGTCGAGGACATGCTGGCCAAGGCCAACCGCGAAATCACGCTATGTGCCCGTGACCCGGCCCATGACATGACCCTGTCTGGCGCACGTGTGCATTACGGCACAGCCGGTGCGGCTGTGCATATGGTGGATGTCGCAGGCAACGAGTACCGCGAAAGCACCGTGCAGGATCTGCATGATGCAGCGCGCATCGTGGACCAGATGAACAACATCCATTTCCTGCAACGCCCGATGGTGTGCCGCGATATCACCGACAATCTGGAAATGGATTACAACACCGTCTACGCGTCCTGTGCAGGCACGCTGAAACACATCGGCACCTCCTTTACCGAACCCCACCACGTGGCCCCGGCGCTGGAAATGCTGCACATGATTGCAGGCGGCGAAGACAAGTGGCGCGAACGCCCGTTTATGTCCAACTCGAACTGCTTTGTCGTGCCTCCGATGAAATTCGCGACTGAATCGTGTCAGGTGATGGAGGCCTGCATCGAAGGTGGCATGCCCATATTGCTTTTGTCCGCAGGCATGGCCGGGGCCACAACGCCTTCGACCATCGCGGGCGCGATTGCACAGGCTTGCGCGGAATGTCTGGCAGGGCTGGTCTATGTGAATGCCGTCAAACCCGGCCACCCAGCTATCTTTGGCACCTGGCCCTTTGGGCTGGACCTGCGCACCGGCGCAATGTCCATTGGTTCATCCGAGCAGGCGTTGCTGACCTCGGGGTGTGCGCAAATGCACCAGTTCTACGGCGTGCCCGGTGGATCGGCGGCAGGTGCATCGGACAGTAAAATGCCCGATATGCAAGCGGGCTGGGAACAGATGTGCACCAACGTGCTGGCCGGGCTCTCGGGCGTCAACATGGTGTATGAGGCCGCAGGCATGCATGCCTCGCTGTTGGGGTTCTGTCACGAAAGCCTGATCCTGGGCGATGACCTGATCGGCCACGCCATGCGCTGCGTGCGCGGGATCGAGGTGGATGATACAACTCTGGCCCTTGAGCAAATCCGTGATGTCTGCCTGAACGGCCCCGGTCACTATCTGGGAACCGCCGAAACCCTGGCGCGGATGCAGTCGGATTATGTCTATCCCGCGATGGGTGATCGCACCTCGCCCAAGGAATGGGCCGAACTGGGCAAACCAGACCTAATCGGCAAAGCCATTGCGCGCAAAGAGGAAATCCTGGCCGAACGGCCCCGCGCGGCATTTGATCCCGCGCTGGATGCGCAATTGCGCAAGGCGTTCAATATTCACCTGTCGTCGGTCTGATCCGCACCCATCCGGCATTTGGACATTCAGACCTCAGCAACAGCCAAGGCCCCGCGCTTTGGCTGTTGTTTTATGCAAGTCCTCTGACCCGGCGCGGCGCTCGTCCTCTGCCCCGCGTTATGCGGCGCGCAGGTCGCGGCGCGCACGCGCGTGCTTACTGATCCAGCATCCAGATGCCATCGGGCCAAAACGCATGAAACGCAAATGCGAACAGCACGTCGTGGGCCACATCGCGCCCGTCTGCGTCGCGCACCCGCACCGTGCCCACATCCTTGCTATCGGCGATCACAGCCCGGTCCAGCGCCGAGGCTTGCCCCGCCTCCCAGCTCAGGCTGAGCCCTGCTTCTGTTATCCCACCTGCCTTGCGTAGCCGGCTGACAGGCCAGGCGCGCGTGCCCACCCGCACCACACGCACCAAGGGCTGGATGTCATGAGGCGGATTTTCACCGCTATACAGAAACGGCCGGTGCGCACTGTCATAGCCGCGATAGGGGTTCTGTCCATAGGGCCGCGCAGTGCTGGGCTGCGCCATCACCAACCCATCGGGGTGGCGCGCACGGTATTGGTCCCAGCTCTCCATCACTGTGGGCAGCTGCGTCAGCTGGGTGCCTGTCAAATCGCCAACAATCGACTGGGCCGTGGCCTGTTGCCACCAGCTTTCGGTCTGGCGATCGTACATCACCATGTCCGAATTGCGCAGCTTGCCAGACACGCCAAAGGTCAACGTGCCGTGTGCGCTGCGCCCGTCAAAGGCCATAGCTGAATTGCACAGCGGGCAAAACGTCACCGTCACGGGCCACCCCCCTACGGTGTCATTCACAATTTCATGCCATGTCAGATAGCGGATCGGGTAAGCGCGCGCACGCTCGCCCGCCAGTTCCAAAGTGACAACAGGTTCCATACCCTTGATCGCCGCCTCATCAACGGCGGACAGAAATTCGGGGCCATCCACCGCCGGAATGCCATCCTTGGGGGGACCGCCCGACAGGATTTCCACCCAATTGTCGATCGTGGTCACATCAAAGTTGGTTCTGGGCCATTCATTTTTCCAGAACTTAGGATCAGCGGCGCCCGGCGTGGCCAGTGCAAAAAGGCTCAGCAAAAGGGCGGCAAAACACGGGAACAGGCGCATTGGATCACCTCTGGGGTTGGAACGCTGCGATGATGCGGCATTGCACTTGCCTTGCATAGCCCTGCGTCATCCTGCGCACGTGATTGTGAGAAACGCCTCACCGTTTGGCGTTTTGGCGTGCCTCAATGTCATCCATTGCCCGTTCCCAGGCCCGACCGCGCAATATCTTACGAAAGGCGCGCTCAAGCTCGGCGGTGCCATTGCCGCGGTACCAGTCGCCATGGGCGATGATAATCCGGCGCGGACCCCATGCCATCATCGTCTCGATGTCTTCGGCCAGCGCGGTCTTGTCCTTGAAGGATCGGCGCAGGATCGGGGGCATTTTCCCATCGGTGTTTTCAATCCCGTTCAGCCACACAAACGGCCGACAGCGTGCAGGCAGCTTGGCGGTGTCAAAAGCTTCGATCAGATCGGTCAGGATCAGCGTTTGGCTGGCCGCATGGAAAAACACAGCCTCGTGGAACCAGCGACTGCCACGCACGATCAGCTGAGACATCTCTGTCGCCCAGGGCCATTCCGCCTGAACCGCTTGCAAAGGCTGGGCTTCGGGCAGGGTCAGGCCATTTTTCGCCGCACGCTCTGCCACACCGGGGGCGGCCCAATAGGTGGCGTCGGGGTTGGCCTGCTGCCAGGCGGAAATATGCGCGAAATGCAGGCAATTGGGGGCAACCAGATGACGCACCGGGCCAAGGGCGTCCAGCTCGGCCTGCAGCGTTTCAGACCACTGGGTGGGCGAATGCACCCACAGGTCACCGTTTTCCAGCCGCACAACACTGGCACGGGTGGAAAACGGAAAGCCATAGGATGTGATCGCCGGCCCGTCGATCAGCCAGAGCCCCTGCGCCACAGGTTTAAGCGTGTTCAGGGGCTCGTAGCCAGTCATCAGTCGGTTACAGTAACCGAGGTCATCACGTCAGGCTTGCCCACCACGGCGCCATTGCCACCGGTGCCCAGCTTGATGGCATCAACCACCTCCATGCCTTCGGTGACGCGGCCCACAACGGTGTATTGCCCGTTCAGGAAATAGCCCGCATCAAACATGATGAAGAACTGACTGTTGGCAGAATTGGGCGATTGCGAGCGGGCCATGCCCACAACGCCGCGCTCAAACGGCTCGTCCGAGAATTCGGCCTTGAGATCAGGCATGCCGCTGCCACCCATCCCTGCGCGCGACATGTTACCGCCGTCCAGCTTGCCAAATTCCACGTCGCCGGTTTGCGCCATGAAGCCTTCGATCACGCGGTGAAACACCACGCCGTCATAGGCCCCGTCAGCCGCAAGCGCGGTGATCTGCGCCACATGGCCGGGGGCCACGTCCTCAAGCAGATCGATGGTGATGGTGCCATTGGCCTCACCCGCCACGTCGATTTGCAGGCCAGTGGCCAGCGCGGGGCTGGCCAAAAGCGTGCACGCAAGGGCGGCTGACTTATACATCAGCGGCAACCTTCATGCTGATCATGCGATCAGGGTTCGCAGGGGGCTCGCCACGGGTGATGGCATCGACATGCTCCATGCCGTCAATCACCTGCCCGTAAACGGTGTATTGCCCGTTCAGGAAATCATTGTCCTTGAAGTTGATAAAGAACTGCGAGTTCGCTGAATCAGGCATCTGGCTGCGCGCCGCACCGATGCTGCCGCGGGCATGTGGGATCTTGGAAAACTCGGCCGGCACGTTTGGCTTGTCACTGCCACCGGTGCCCGCGCGGCTGAGGTTGAAATCCACTTCCATGTTGCCGTGGGCCACATCGCCGGTTTGTGCCATGAAGCCGTCGATGACGCGGTGGAAACACACGTTGTCATACGCGCCTTCGCGGGCCAGTTCCTTCATGCGGGCGCAATGGCCGGGGGCCACATCGGGCATCAGTTCGATGGTGACTGTGCCGTCTTTCAGCTCCAGCAGGATGGTGTTTTCGGGGTCTTTGATCTCGGCCATGAGGCGCTCCTATATTGGGTGTTGGGACCTACCTAATGGGTTTCGAATTGGAATTGAACCTATGGGCGCAAAATTCTGCCCAAGCCTTGCAATATTATATTCCGTATGCCGGTGCGCGACCCGGCCACCCTCGGCGCGCCCTTCAAACCTTGACGCCCCCGCAGGTTCACGCCAAAGAGGCCGCATATCAAAACCGGGGACAAAACGCATGGGCTGGAACACACTCGACGATATGGATCTGAGCGGCAAACGTGTGCTGACGCGTGTCGACATTAACGTGCCCGTTGAAGATGGACAGGTCAGCGACACAACCCGCATTGACCGCATCGTGCCCACGGTTACCGATATTCTGGCGCGCGGTGGCAAACCCATGCTGATCGCGCATTTTGGACGGCCCAAGGGCAAGGTTGTGCTGGACATGTCCCTGCGCGTGGTGCTGCCCGCGCTTGAGGCTGCTCTGGGTCGCAAGGTCACGCTGATCGAAACCCTTGAAGGTGCGGAAAACCTGACCGACGAAGCCCGTGCCGCCGATGTGCTTTTGCTGGAAAACATCCGTTTTCATCCCGGCGAAGAGGCCAACGACCCCGCGTTCGCCAAACGTCTTGCGGGTCTGGGTGACATGTATTGCAACGATGCGTTTTCCGCCGCGCACCGGGCGCATGCCTCGACCGAAGGGCTGGCCCATCACATGCCTGCCTGTGCGGGCCGTCTGATGCAGGCTGAACTGACCGCGCTTGAGGCTGCATTGGGCACGCCCAAACGCCCCGTTGTGGCTGTGGTGGGCGGTGCGAAGGTCTCAACCAAGCTGGATCTGCTGGGCAATCTGGTGGATCAGGTCAACCATCTGGTGATCGGGGGTGGCATGGCCAATACGTTTCTGGCCGCCCAGGGGCTGAACGTCGGCAAATCCCTGTGCGAGCATGACATGACCGACACCGCCCGCGAGATCATGACCAAGGCAGGCGCTGCGGGCTGCGAGATTATCCTGCCCGGTGATGTGGTCGTGGCCGCTGAATTCAAAGCCGGTGCTGCACATCAGGTGTTGCCCGCCCATGCCTGCCCCGAGGATATGATGATCCTTGATGCAGGCCCCGCCACCGTCACGCGCGTCGCCGCTGTTCTGGACAAGGCGAACACATTGATCTGGAACGGGCCGCTAGGAGCGTTTGAGATTGACCCCTTCGACGACGCCACCAATGCAGCCGCCAAACACGCCGCAGCTCTCAGTCGCGCAGGCAAGCTGGTATCGGTGGCAGGCGGCGGCGATACGGTGGCCGCGCTCAACCAAGCCGGTGCCGCCGATGATTTCACCTATATTTCAACCGCAGGCGGCGCGTTTCTGGAATGGATGGAAGGCAAGCCATTGCCCGGTGTCGCCGCCCTGTCATCAAACGCCTGAGTGCGCCTGAACCATGCCCGCTCAGCCCTCCTGACCAAACCGCGTGCGATATTGCGTCGGTAAAACACCAAGACGCTTGATGAAACTGCGGCGCAGTTTCTGCTCGGTTCCAAAGCCCGAGAGGGTGGCGATTTCCTTGACCGATTTCCGGCTGCGTTCCAGATACTGACGCGCCAGTGCCAGGCGACGTTCTTCGACAAACCGTGACGGGCTTTGGCGAAAGTCGCGCATGAAATCGCGGTAAAGCGTGCGTTCGGTGGTGCCTGCGACCTGCGCCATATCCCTGGCCGACCAGCGCGCCGTCGGATTGCCCTCAATCAGGCTGTACAGGTGGCTGAACCGCGTGCTGGCCGCCGATTGTGCCCGCAGCGGATCAGAATATTGCGATTGCCCGCCGTGGCGCTGCATGAAGACCACCATTTCTCGCGCCACGCCCAGCGCGGTGTCGCGGCCGTGATCTGCCTCGACCAGGGACAAGGCCAGATCAATGCCCGTGGTGACCCCTGCCGAACAGTGAAACTTGCCGTCCTTGGTGAAGATCTTATCCAGTTGCCATGCCACCGCGCCAAACCGCTGATGCGCCATGTCGGCGCGTTCCCAATGCGTGGTTGCCTGCCGGGTGTTCAGCATCCCCGTGGCGGCCGTCAGCAAACTGCCCGAGCATACCGAGACTACGCGCGCTGTCGCAGGTTCAACCCGGATCAAAAAGCGTCTGAGTGCAGCATCCTCCAGCAAATGATCCACCCCCGGCCCGCCGGGGATCACCAGATCATCCACCACCCCCAGCGTTTGAAAACTGCAATCCGCCTGCACCCTAAGGCCGGTGTCGGTGACTATACCGTCGCCGTCATGGGTCACGATCTCAATCGTGTAGGCGCGCCGTTCCAGCACCTTGTTGGCCGAGCCAAACACCTGCGCCGGCCCTGCGATATCCATCAATACCACATCGTCAAACCCAAGGATCGCCACGCGGCGATGGGGTTTTGTCTGATTTTGAAGGTTTGCGGTCATTTCCGCCAAAAGGCACGACAGCTAGGCTGGTGTCAACTGTTCCACCCAACACAGAAAGTATCGATATGACCAGAACCTACATCACCGACGTGCCCGGCGTGCCCGCCTCGCCCTCGCCCATTTCAAACGCCGTCGTGGTGAACGGCACCTGCCACATCTCGGGGCAACTGAGCGTCTATGACGATGGCTATCGCGCAGCTTCCGCCCGGGATGAGGCAAACCGCGCGTTTGATCTGATCTTCAAGGTGGCTGAGGCCGCTGGCTTTGAACCCGGTGACATCGTCTATGTCGACATTGCCTTTTGCGACATCAGTCGCGATCTGAGCGCTGTGAATGACGTCTGCCGCGAACGGTTTTCCAACGTCCCGGCGCGCACGGTCTATGAGGCCTCGAAATTGCCGTTTGATGCAAAGATCAAGGTACAGGCCATCGCCATGAAAGACTGATGCAGCCCGTGCGGGTGCCGTGGTGTACCATGCGTCAAAGCCACGGAACCGCACAGCCCAAGGCGTTTGCTGGCAGGTGCAAGGTAGGGATATCCTGACTGTGGATTCACGTCCTCAGTTCTTACGTTATGTCGATAGTCATACAAGGATATGTTACATGCGCCCATTGAAATCAGCCCTTTTTGCCTGTTGCGCCGGATTGGCACTGGCAGCCCCGGCCTATGCCGAAGGCGACCCCAAACCCGGTATTCTGGACGTCATCACCCCCGACAGCATTGCCGAAACCGTGGCCAGCATCACGATCTCGGCCCTGCGCACCGTGATGGAGGTGGAATACCAACACCTGAGCACCGATGTGATGCGCGGCACGGTGTCATTGTCCGGCGTCACGCTGCGCCCGCAATTGCCCTATGACCGCGCGCGCCAGTGCGAAATCACCGTGCAGCGCGCAGGCTTTGATCTGGGCAAGTTCCGCCCTGATCTGAGTGCGTCGAACATGTCGGTCATCATGGTGGGGGCTGCCGCAAATATCGCCTGCCTGCCCCGCGAAGCCGGGCTGGTTCTGCGGGCCTCGGGGTACAATGAGGTGGTCGTGGACCGCCTGGCCTTTGAGGTGGACTATGTGCATGGCACCGGTGAAATCCGCACCAATGGGTCGGCTGCGATCAATGATATGCTGACGATTGACCTGGCCACCGCCGGGGCGATCCTGCCGCGTCTGAACGACTTTGGCGGACCTGGTGATCCGGCCATTCGTGTGCGAACGGCTGTGCTGGGCATTCAGGACACCGGCGGCTGGGGCCGTCTGAGTGCACAAATCCCCGAAAACCTGCGCCAGCCCGAAGTGATCCGGGATCTGGGCACCGAAGAGTTGACCAATATGCTGTCCAACAACGGCACACGGGCGCTGACCGCAACTGAACGTCGCTTTGTCGATGATCTGATGGAGCATGTGGCCAAGTTTGTCAGCGATCCCGGTGAAATCACCATCGAGGCACAGCTGCCGCCCTCGGGTATCGTGCTGGAGCCCGAGGTGTACAATGCCCCTGAAGAGCTGCTTCAGGCATTGGCGCCCGATGCGCGCACCGCTCCCATCGCCCAATCCGAGCTGCTGGACCCCACTTTGCTGGGCCGCATCAATGGCGATCTGAGCACCGACGAGCGTTTGGCGCTGGCCGATGCGTTGATCCACGGCAAAGGCGTGCCGCGTGCGGATGGTCTGGTGCCTGCCCTGCTGGCCCCTGTGGTCGCGGAAGGGTCTGATCTGTCGGGTGCAGCCGCATTGCTGACGGCGCGTGCGCTGTTTGCAACCGATCCGGTGGCGGCATACGGCCAGGCCCTGGCGGCCAGTGCCGCGCGTGAAAACGGCGCTGTATCGCTTCTGGATGCGCTTGAGGCGCGGCTGACCACAACCGATGTGGTTGCCGCACAAGACGCCTATCTTGATCCCGGTGATACCGCTGCTGCCCTCGAAGGCAATGACATCCGCGCGGTGCGTGCGCAGGCTCTGGCCCATTTCACCGGGTTGGGGGCGGCACGTTCGTACCGTCAGGCCTATTACTATGCGCTTATTGCCGAAGCCGCAGGCGACATTGGGGCACGGCCATTGCGTGAAGACATCGAAGCACGTTTTGCCAATCGCGGCGAAGCGGTCAGCGCCACCTGGGCCGCTTTGCGCAATGACACCCAAGAGCGGGCCCTGTCCGACTGGATTGCGCAAGATATGGTCGCCCAGTTTACCCGTACCGAGTGATCTGCGTGATCTGCTCGCAAGGTTAAACGACAAATGCACCGATCAGGGCGTGGTTCATCTTGAACCGCGCCCTTGTCACATGCACATCTAGGAAAGCCACAACAAAGGACGTGCACATGCAAAGCTGGACCCTGATCACAGGCGCCTCCGAAGGGTTGGGCGTTGAATTTGCCCGCATCGCCGCTTCCGAAGGCCGCAATCTGATCCTGACCGCCCGGTCCCGCGATAAACTTGAGGCGTTGGCGAATGATCTGCGTTCAGACCACGTTGAAGTGGCCGTGATCCCCGCCGATCTGTCAGACGAAGACGAGGCCGCGCGGCTTTGGGTCGAGGCCACGAAAAACCGGAAGATCGATGTGATTGTTAACAACGCAGGGTTGGGCCGTCACGGTGCGCTGGCCGATCAGGGCGGTTGGGCACGCGAGCTCAGCTCGATTATGGTCAACACTGTGGCGTTGACCTATCTGACCAAACGTGGCGCACAGCACATGTTGCAACACGGCGGCGGCACGATCCTGAATGTGGCGTCAACCGCAGCGTTCATGCCAGGGCCGAACATGGCCGTCTATCACGCCACCAAAGCCTTTGCCCTGTCGCTCTCCGAGGCCGTCGCAGAAGAGCTGCGCGGCACCGGTGTCAGCGTCACGGCCCTGTGCCCCGGCGCCACTCAAACCGAATTCTTTGACGCCGCAGACATGCACGGTGTGCGCCTGTTGAAACTGGGAAAACCAATGGCCGCGCGCCCCGTCGCACAGGCCGGCTGGGATGCCGCCCTCAAGGGACGTCGGTTGATCGTAACGGGGCTGCTGAACAAACTTTTTGCGCTGTCGCCACGTATCACCCCGCGTCGGCTGGTCACGCGCATCGCCAGCGCAGTCATGGGCAAAGCGCAATAAAGCCCGCTCAGGCCACAAGCGTTAGCGCCACCACAATTGCAACCCCGCCTGCTCTCGCCTAGAAGCGCCCAAACCACGTGATTTTCAAAAGGGGGCATCTTATGTCGAAAGAGCAGCAATCCGCACAAATGCGCGACGGTCAGGGCTTTGTGGCCGCATTGGACCAGTCAGGCGGATCGACCCCCAAAGCGCTGGCGCTTTATGGCGTGGCTGAGAGTGAATACAGCTCCGAGGCGGAAATGTTCGACATGATGCATGCCATGCGCGCGCGCATTGCCAATGCACCCGAATTTACCGGCGACAAGGTGATCGGCGCGATCCTGTTCGAAATGACAATGGAGCGCGAAATGGGCGGTAAACCCTCGGCCACCTATCTGTGGGAAGACCGCGGCGTTGTTCCGTTTTTGAAAGTCGACAAAGGCCTTGCCGATGAATCTGATGGCGTGCGCCTGATGAAACCCATGCCTGATCTGGATGCTTTGCTCGAACGCGCCAACGCCGCTGGTATCTTTGGCACAAAAATGCGTTCGGTCATCGATGCCGCCTCGCCCTCTGGGATCGCCGCAATCGTAGCCCAGCAATTCGAGGTCGGCGCACAGATCCTAGGCCACGGCCTGATGCCGATCATCGAGCCCGAGGTGACCATCTCAATCGCCGACAAGGCCGAAGCCGAAGCCATCTTGCTGGCTGAAATCCTCAAGCATCTGGACGCTCTGCCCGAGGATCAGCAGGTGATGCTGAAACTGACCCTGCCCGAAACCGCCAATCACTATAAACCTCTGGTTGACCATCCGCGCGTGATGCGCGTGGTGGCCTTGTCGGGTGGATACTCGCGCGCCGAGGCCAACACCCGGCTCAGCCACAACACCGGCATCATCGCCAGCTTCTCGCGTGCTCTGACCGAAGGGCTGTCAGCGGGCCAATCCGACGACGCGTTTAACGCCACAATCGGCGCGACGATCTCGGAAATTTCCGACGCATCCGTCGCGGGCTAAGCCAGTCATCCTTCTGATACCTTCTGCGCGGCACAGCATCTGACAGCTGGGGGTTTGGGGGGCACCCCCCCAAGGCCTGCGTGGCCTGAACGCAATCCACAGCGTGCGGGCTTGCCCCGCTCCGAGGGATCAGGGAACGTGCGGCGCAATACGCCCAAGGATGCCGGGCACATCGAGGCCCGACACGGCACCTGCCACCGCACCACGATCCCCTGCGACACGTGTTTTAACATAGCCTTCAGCCACACAAGGTGGCGCGTTACGGATTAGCACAGATGCGGTCAGCAATGTAGCCAGAGCACTTGCATACCACAGCGCGTCGCCTTCGTCGGGCAGCGACGGAAACCGTTCCATGTGCGATTTTAGCGCCGCGTCATATTGGCGGTATTGCCCGGCCGCTGCCCCCAGTTCGGCACCCAGCACCTCGCCTGCCAAGGGCACGGTGCGCAACGTGCGCAGGATATCCAGGCAGATCACATTGCCCGCCCCTTCCCAGATGGAATTGAGCGGCGCTTCGCGGTAAAGCCGGGGCAGGCACGTGTCCTCGATATAGCCCATCCCACCCAGCGCCTCCATGGCGTCACAGACCACACCGGGTGCACGTTTGTTGCCCAGGAATTTGGCTAGGGCCACACCCAGCCGGGCCAGGGCTTTGTCTTCGGGTGATGTGCCATCAAAGGCGCGCGCCACATGCAGGCCCAGCGCCAATGTGCCTTCCCAGTCCAGCGCCAGATCGGCCAACACACGCCCCATCAGCGGCTGGTCAATCAGCTGCGCCTCAAACACCGTACGATGGTGCGCCCAGTGACAGGCCCGGTCCAAAGCCGCGCGCATCAGCCCGGCTGGGGCCATGGCCGTATCCAGCCGTGTGTGATGCACCATATTAATGATCGTGCTGATACCGTCGCCCTCGGCGCCCACCCCAAAGGCCAGCGCATCGACATAGTCGATTTCCGCCGAGGCGTTGGCGTGATTGCCCAGCTTGTTCTTAAGCTGCCTAATTTCGATCCCGTTGCGCGTGCCTTCCAGCCAGCGGGGCACCAGAAAACAACTGAGCCCACCGGGCGCTTGCGCCAGCGTCAGAAATCCATCCGACATCGGCGCAGAGCAGAACCATTTATGGCCGTTCAGGCGATAACCCTGCCCGTCGGGAGTGGCGGTGGTGGTGATCCCGCGCAGGTCCGAGCCGCACTGCTTTTCGGTCATGGCCATGCCCAGCGTGGCCCCCGGTTTGCGCGCCAGCGGCTTGGGCGCGCTATCATAGACGCGGGCGGTCAGTTTGGGCACCCATTGCGCAAACAGGTCGGGGGCTGCGCGTAATGCGGGAACGGCGGCATAGGTCATGGTCATCGGGCAGCACACGCCCGGCTCAACCTGCGCGGTCAGATAGACCATCGCGGCGTGACTGGCGTGCCCGCCCGGCGCGCCCTCCCAGGGCAAGGCAGCATAACCTGCGCTGATCCCTGCCTGCATCAATTCATGGTAAGCAGGGTGATACTCGACCTCGTCCAGACGTCGCCCGCCTGTGTCAAACATCCGGGTGCGGGGTTTGATATCATTGGCCAGACGTGCGGCGTCCTGCATTTGGGCGGTGCCGATGCGCGCGCCGTAGCTGGCCAGATGAGCGGCATCGCCACCACAGGCCTGTGCGTGGTCCTGCAGGGCCGGATCATCGCCCCAAAGGTCCAGATCGCCACGCGAGGCGGGTTGGTTTTCAACGACATGGGTGCCGAGCCGATCGCGCGGGGCGCTGTGTGACATCAAAGACTCTCCTTACAACAGACATGCTACCGCGCATCGCCCGGGCGGCGAAAGGGGATTCACAAACTTGCCTACCTGTGTCATGTTGACCGCGGACCGTCCAGAAGAGGCGGCAGACGAGGCAGACAAACTTGAGACACACCAGCAAACGGCCCGCTGTGGGCATTGTGATTTATTTCGCCGTGGCCTTTGGCCTGGGCGCTTATTTCACGTTTGCTGCAGTGCAGGGTGATTTCGGGCTGTTTCGCCGGGCCGAGATTGAAGCCGAGACCATCGCGCTGAACGCCCAGTTGGCCGCTCTGCAGGATCAGGTGGCCATCATGGAGAACCTGACCAAACGGTTGTCCGATACATATCTGGACATTGACCTGCTGGATCAGCAAGCCCGCGATGTGCTGGGGTTGTTGCGCGCCGATGAAATCGTGATCCGCTAAGGTCGCGCTGATCCGCACTGTTTCAATCGTTTATTCTGAGGGTCATAGGGCGGTTCGGTCAGAACTTCGGCCACACGCGGCGTGCCAAGCACCCGCACCGTCAAGGGCCCGCTGACCGGATGGCGCAGCAAGGCCAACGCCAGGGTACACCCTGTGCGATGACCAAAACCAGCGGATGTCACCACACCGACCACAGTGCCCTCCCCCTCAACGCCCTCCGCCTCAACGCACACTGCCTCAACGGGGTGGGCGTAAAACGGATCAACCTCACCGGCCTCAATGCGCAACAGCACGCTGTGCCATGTCTCGTCTTTGGTCCGGGCCAGCAACGCATCCCGGCCAGTGAACCTGCGCCCGTCGGTGTGCACAAACCGCCCCTGTCCGGACTGCACCGGCGTGCGCTCTGACGTCAGATCAAGCCCCCAGGCCACATAGCCCTTTTCCAGACGCATCGCATTGGCCGCATACGCACCGTAAAAGCCAATCCCGTGAGGCTGGCCTGCGGCCTCAAGCGCCTCAAACACGGCGACAGCATCGGCGCGGTTCACATGCAATTCCCAGCCGCATTCCCCCACATAAGACACCCTCAGCGCACGCAGCGCGACACCTGCCACCTGCAAGGGTTGCACGCTCAGCCATGGACCAAGATTAGCATCGGTCAGCGTGCTGAGAATACTGTGCGCCAAAGGGCCCATCAGGCCAATCACCGCCAGATCTTCGGTGCGGTTTTGCAGCGTGACATCATAGCCCGCAGCATGGCTACACAGCAGATCCCAATCCATATCTTCAGCTGCCGCCGCCGAGGTCAGATAGGCATGGGTTTCACCCAGCCGGGCCACGGTAAATTCGCTTGCCACACCGCCTGCGGGTGTCAGCGCGTGGGTCAGCCCGATGCGGCCCGTGCGTGGCGGACGATTGGCCCCAAGCGTGTCCAGAAACGCCGCCGTATCGGGGCCTGTCACCTCAAACTTTGAAAACACCGACAGATCCGCCAGGGCTGCACGCCCAGCCACGGCCTGACATTCACGCGCGACCGGTTCAAACCAGTTTGCGCGGCGAAAGCTGTCGGTGGCCTGTGTACCGGGTGCATCAGCAAACCAGTTGGGGCGTTCCCAGCCGTGCGCAGCCCCCATGACAGCGCCGCGTGCCAGCATGTGATCATGCAAGGGCGACAGGCGCAGATTGCGTCCGGCGGGGCGTTCCTCGGCAGGGTAGTGCACCCCGAATTGCAGGCCGAAACACTCAATCGCCTTGGCCACGCGGTAATCGCGATCCGCCCATGCGCCAAAGCGGCGCGGGTCCACCGCCAGTGCATCCATCGGCGGTGCGCCGTGGGTCATCCAATGGGCCAGAAACCACCCTGCCCCGCCGCCCTCCATGATGCCCATGGACGATCCGGTCAGCAGCCAGGCATTCCGTGCGCCCTGGGCCGGGCCAATCAGCGGGTTGGCATCGGGCGTAAAGGTGATCGGGCCGTTGATCACCGATTTGATCCCCGCCGTCCCCAGCGCAGGGATGCGGGCCATGGCGGCTTCGATGATATGTTCGACGCGGTCCAGATCGGCGGGCATAAGATCAGCGCCAAATTCGGGCGGCACGCTGTCAATGGACCAGACCTGCGCATCTCGCTCGTAGGGGCCAAGGATCAGACCATCGCGTTCCTGACGCACATACCAGCTTTCTTCGGGATCACGAATAATGGGCAGCTCGGGCGCGCCACTGGTTTGGCGACGGGCCACATCAGGCACGGTATCCGTCACAAGGTATTGATGCAGCACCGGCACGCAAGGCACGTTGACCCCCATCATCTGGCCCACTTGAAACCCCCAGGTGCCTGCGGCATTGACAATATGGCGCGCGCGGTAACGGGCTTTGCTGGTTTCGATGTGCCAGATCTGATCCCGATGCGCGATCTGTTGCACAGGCTCATAGCGTTTGATCACGCCGCCGCCCTGCACAGCCATCTGCGCCATGGCCTGGGTGGCCAGCGTTGGGTCAACATGGCCATCATCGGGCTCGTAAATGCCGCCCAGCAGGCCATCCAGCTGCGCCAGGGGGTGCAGCTCGGCGATGCGGTCGGGGGTCAACAACTCAAGCGGGTAGCCCGTGAACGACGACAGCCCGGCGACATGTGCAAATTCGTCCATGCGGTCAGGGTTGCGCGTGATGCGCATCGCACCGGATCGGTGAAACCCGCAGCTTTGCCCGGTTTGTTCAGGCAGAATATCGCGGTACAGCCGCACGGATGTGGCGCGCAGTTCCTGAATGGTGGCGTTATGGGCAAAATGTGTGCACAGCCCCGCCGCATGCCAGGTTGACCCATGGGTGAGGTCATTTTTCTCAAGCAGAACAACATCCTGCCAGCCATTTTTCACCAGGTGATAAAGCAGCGACACGCCCATCACTCCGCCGCCGATGATGACAACCTGCACATCTTGGGTCATTGGCGCATCCTTTTGCCATTGGGATCAAAAGGTGGCACAGCCAACACCTGAGCCGCATGGATTTCCCCCGCCACGTCGATCTGAAACACACGCTGTGCGGTGTCTTGCAGTCGTTCACCGGGGACAATGTCGATCAGACCAAAGCACAGATCAAGCCCCGTGCGCGGGCCGCGTGCCCCGCTGGTGGTCAGCCCCACGACACGCCCGTCTTCGCGAATCAGTTCATCATGCAGCAACAGCGGGTCACCCGCGACCGTGAACAGGCACAACCGACGTGTCAGGCCTTTGGCCTTTTGCAGCTCGAGTACTTGTTTGCCGAGAAAGGCTTTGCTCCAGTCAATTGCAAAGCCCAGACCTGCCTCCAGCGGTGTCATCTCGGGTCCCAGGTCATGACCCCAGTGTTTAAAACCCTTCTCAATCCGGCATCCCTCAAGCGCATAGTGCCCCATCGGCTTTGCGCCTGCGTCCGTCAACGCCTCAAACACCGCCCTTGCATAGGGTACGGACATGGACAGCTCCCACCCCAACTCGCCCACAAAACTAAGCCGTGTGGCCCGGCAGGGTTGGTCCGCAATCTGCACATCACGCGCTGTTGCAAATGGGAAGCCCTGCCAATCGTCAGGACCACAGCGCGTCAGCATATCCCGTGCGCCCTGCCCCATCACACCGATGACGGCCTCAGCTTCGGTCATGTCTGTGATCTGCACATCCAGTCCACGCCCCGCCCGGCGCAGCATTGCCGCATCCCGCCACCGTGTCGCCGCACCCGTGGTCAGGCGAAACTGGTCTTGGGCCAGGCGGGTCACCGTAACGTCCGCCTCAACCCCACCGTATGGGTTCAGGATCAGCGTATAGGTGGCGCGCCCGACAGGCCTGTCCATCTGGGCCGTGCACAAATGTTGCAAAAACTGCAGCGCGTCAGGGCCCGCAATGTCAAACTTACCAAAGGGCGACAGATCCAGCAGCACTGCTTCGGTTTGCATCTGCCGGGCCTCACGTTGGGCAATAGGCCACCACGGTTGCAGGCCCACAGAATAGGGCAAATTCTGTTCAGCGTCGCTCTGAGCATACCACAACCCCCGCTCCCACCCGGCGGTCTGACCAAAGACAGCACCCTGCGCGGCCCAGGCGTCATGCATCCCCGAGCGTCGCAGATCACGACCCGCTTTGGGGTGTTTGTAAGGCCAGTGCATGGCCATCAGATCGCTGACGGCTTCGGTCATGCGCGCGTGCATGTGGGATTGCGTCGCGGAGGCAGGATCAACACGGGCCACGTCCACCTCCCACATATCCATCGGCGGGGCATTGTCCGTCATCCAATCAGCCAATGCCCGGCCAACGCCTGCCGATGACATAATGCCAACCGAGTTAAACCCGGCCGCGACATACAAACCAT
This sequence comes from Roseovarius sp., assembly GCA_045106595.1. Taxonomy (GTDB): domain Bacteria; phylum Pseudomonadota; class Alphaproteobacteria; order Rhodobacterales; family Rhodobacteraceae; genus Roseovarius. The sequence goes on from JBGCEW010000001.1 coordinate 306,938, forward strand.
CGCATCCCGGTGCCTCGCCCACCAAGGGGCGCGTGTCGGCGGTAAAGCTTTCTGGGCCATTCATGAAATGCTGCACGCCTGTGTTGGCCAATGCGGGCATCAGGTCCAAAGCAGCCTCCATGAAGGGGGCGAACTGGTCCCAGTCCTCGGGCAGTTCCAGAAACGGGCGGTTGCCTTCGGGGCCGAACGCGTCCCAGCATTTGGCATCGGGTTCAAACCCGCCAATCACCAGACGGCCCGCATCACCTTTGATGTAAATGCCGGTGTCCATATCGCGCAGAACCGGCATGGGGTCGGGCAGATCGGGCATCGGTTCTGTGACGATATACATGTGTTCCACCGCCTGTAACGGCAAGTCCAACCCGACGCTGGCCGCCAGTGGCTTGGACCATGCCCCTGCACAAATAGCCACCTGATCCGCCTCGATCAGCGTACCATCGGCCAGGACCACCCTTGTGATCTTGATGCCCTCTCGCACCAACCGGTTAACCTGCGTGTTTTCGCGGATAATGACACCTGCGTCACGGGCCGCACGAGCATAGGCCATACACAGATCGACCGGATTGACATTGGCATCTTCGGGCACAAACATGGCACCGGCGTGAGTGGCGACATTCAGTCCGGGTATGGCCTTAGCCGCCATGTCAGCTGATCCAACCTGCGGCGTCAGACCGAAATGCCGCCCCAAAGCTGCGATGCGCTGCAATTCGTCCAACCGTTCGGGGCGCCGCGCCAGCCAATAGCCCCCGGTCTGGCGATACCCTGTGGACATGCCAGTTTCCGCCTCAAGCCGCGGGAACAATTCCAACGCATAGCTGGCCAGATGGGTCATGTTGGGTGTGGCCCTGAGCGGCCCGACAATGCCCGCCGCATGCCAGGATGTGCCCGACGTCAGCTGATTGCGTTCCAGCAAAACCACGTCGCGCGCGCCGCGCTGCGCCAGATGATAGGCCAGCGACAATCCAATCGCCCCACCGCCAATGATGATCATACGCCCCATGTCAGTGTCGCTCAGAAATAATCAGCATCAGGCACCTCGGCTTTGCGCGCGGCGATGTAGGCTTGCAATTCCTCATCAATTGCCGGGTCCAGACCGGGGTCCTGATAAGCCTCTAGATGCGCCTTCCACAAGGCATTGGCACGGGTTGCTGTGTCCTGCGCGCCCGCCTCATGCCATTGTTCGTAGGACGCATTGTCCGGCGTTGCAGGGCGAAACAGGGCAGACAGGAAATTCATCTGTGTGTGTTCCGAGCCCAGAAAGTGCTGCCCCGGCCCGGTTTCAGCGATCGCCGACATCGCCTGAGCGTTCTCAGACAGGTCAATGCCGTCAAAGAACCGCGCCAGCTTGCCGCACAGATCAGCATCGATCATCGTTTTCTCAAAGCTGGTGACCAGCCCGCCTTCCAGCCAGCCCGTGGCGTGGTTGATCACATTGGCCCCGGCAAACATCGCCATCATCAGCCCCCATGTGGCCTCTTGTTGTGACTGAGCGTCAGGGAGTTTAGAGGCACTGAGCGTGCCCACCGTGTGCAGCGGCACCCCCAGACGCCGCGCCAGTTGTCCGGCGGCCAGCACCATCTGGCCTGCCTCGGGCGTTCCAAAGGTCGGCGCGCCCGATTGCATCGACATGGTCGAGGCAAAGCTGCCCATCAGGCACGGCGCGCCAGGGTTGATCAATTGCACCAGCGTCAGGGCGGCCATGGTTTCGGCCAACACCTGCGCCAAGGTACCCGCCACGGTGCAGGGGCTCATCGCGCCGGTCAGCACCCAAGGCGTGCAAGCCACAGGCTGCCCCGCGCGGGCATAGGTTTTCAACGCGCCCGACATATGGGCATCCATGACCAACGGCGCGTTGGTGTTGGACACACAGTACAGAACCGCCTTTTGCGCCACCTGTTCCGCGCCAAAGACAATGCGTGCCATGTCCAGCGCATGGGTGGCGCGCTCGGCCCCGATAAAGGCCCCCATGACGGCCCGGTCAGACCAGCGGAAATGGGCATAGAGCATATCAAGATGACGCTTGTTGGCAGGCAGATCGACCGGCTCGCAGACCACACCGCCCGAATGGTGCAGCCACGGAATGGTCTGGTGAAGCCGGATCAGCCGGGTGAAATCATCATAGGTCGCATAGCGCCGCCCGGCGTCCAGATCATGCACGAAAGGCGGGCCCCAGGACGGGCACAGCACCGTGGCATCGCCGCCCATCTGGACATCATTGTCCGGGTTGCGGGCGTGCTGAATGAACTGGTGCGGAGCGGTGGCCTGAATGGTCTTGCGACAATACCCCGGCGCAAAGCGTACTCGCGTGCCGGTAACATCGCACCCAGGGGCCGCCGCAAATATCGCCAGCACTTCGGGCTCATCCACGAAATCCATGCCGGTTTGCGCCAGGATCATATCGGCATTGGCTTCGATCTGGGCCAAGCCGTCTTCGCTCAGCACATTCATTGTGCCCAGACGGCGCTGAATGAATGGCGCGCGCGGGCCCAGTCCTTCGGTCTGTGCGCGGGCGCTGCGGGCGCGACGGCGTGTGGTCATTGGTGTGGCCTGTCTTGTTAGGTCACGCAAAGCCTGCCTGAAATCGCGCCGTCTGACTAGCCTGTTCACGACACGACGCCGGTCGCACAAACGGGTGCGTCAGTTTACCCCTCGTCAGGCGGCATATCATGTTGTATAAACTAGTTTAACGCTAAACTACTTGCGCAAGCAAAGGGAGCCCCGACCATGGCAGCCAAGAAAACCACCAAGAAAACAAATACTTCCGGCGATGAGCTGCGGGAATACTACCGCGAAATGTTGCTGATCCGACGATTCGAAGAAAAAGCAGGCCAGCTGTATGGCATGGGTCTGATTGGTGGGTTTTGCCATTTGTACATCGGACAAGAGGCCGTAGTAGTAGGTCTTGAGGCCGCCACCAAGGAAGGTGACAAACGCATCACCACCTACCGCGATCATGGTCATATGCTGGCCTGCGGGATGGACCCCAAAGGTGTGATGGCCGAGCTGACAGGCCGCGAGGGGGGCTATTCGCGCGGCAAAGGTGGCTCGATGCACATGTTCAGCCGCGACAAGCATTTTTATGGCGGTCACGGCATCGTTGGGGCCAACGTACCGCTGGGCGCGGGGCTGGCCTTTGCCGACAAATACAAAGGCAACGACAATGTGACCTTCACCTATTTCGGCGATGGCGCTGCAAATCAGGGCCAGGTCTATGAGACATTCAACATGGCCGCCCTGTGGGAGCTGCCCGTGGTCTTCGTGATTGAAAACAACAATTACGCGATGGGCACCAGCCAGCAACGCTCGACCTCGTCGCCCGACATCTTCCACCGCGGCGCAGCCTTTGGCATTCCCGGTGAAATGGTCGACGGTATGGATGTTCTGGCCGTCAAAGAAGCGGGTGAAAAAGCCGTCGCACACTGCCGGTCGGGCAAAGGCCCCTACATTCTGGAAGTGAAAACCTATCGCTATCGGGGCCATTCGATGTCAGACCCGGCCAAGTATCGCACCCGCGAAGAAGTTCAGAAAGTCCGTGAAGAAAAAGACGCGATCGAACATGTGCGCGATCTGCTGTTGCAGGGCAAACATGCCTCGGAAGACGATCTGAAAGCCATCGACAAAGAGATCAAGGGCATCGTCAATGCCTCGGCTGAATTTGCCAAGGAAAGCCCCGAGCCTGCGATTGATCAACTGTGGAGCGACATTTACGTCGAAGACAGCGATCACGAGGCCGCCTGATGCGACACTTCTGTCTTGCCCTTGGGTTGGGCGCTGTGATGGCGTTGCCCGCCGCGGCCAACACATTGCGCGACACTGCCGACCGGATTGCGCAGATGGGCACCCATGCAGGGGCTCCGATCGGCCTGGGAGAAAAGCTGTATCGCAGCACGATGACCATTTCCGATGACTGCATGATGACCGGCGAACAACGATCCGACATTCGCGCCAATCCGCCCTCGCCTGCGCTGTTGCGCTATACGGTGCCCGTGGCCCAGATCAACCCTGACAAGGTGAACACACTGGCCGCCGACAACCTGCTGATCCTGTCGTTCAGCGTGCCCAAAGGCACCAAAGGCCATGCCGTGACAATGGACATCACCAAAAGCAATCCAATGATCGGCCGCGCCCGCGACGGCATCGCATCAGGCCGCGAGCAAGGCCAATGCAACACCAGCGGATGTCGTCTGGACTTCAACAGCGGCTTTGTCGAACTGGCACTGGTCGGAAAAACCAAAACCGAGGCCCGGCGCCTTGCAGCTGACGTCAAGCAGCTGATTGAACTGTGTAAAAAATAGGAAGGTCCCTGGCATGCCAACAGAAATTTTGATGCCCGCCCTGTCGCCCACAATGGAAGAGGGCACGCTGGCCAAATGGCTGGTCAAGGAAGGCGACACTGTCGCGTCGGGTGATATCCTGGCCGAGATCGAAACCGACAAGGCCACGATGGAGTTCGAGGCTGTAGACGAAGGTGTAATCGGCAAGATCCTGGTGTCCGAGGGCACCGAGGCCGTGAAGGTGAACACCGCAATCGCCGTACTTTTGGAAGACGGGGAAAGTGCCGATGACATCGGAGCTTCCGCCGCACCGGTCGCAGCCCCTGCCGCGGCGGCCACCCCTGCTGCTGCACCGGCCGCATCCGTCGCCGCCCCCGCAGCCCCCACGCCCGACACCAGCCCCGACTGGCCCGAAGGCACCGAGATGAAGAAGATGACCGTCCGCGAGGCGCTGAACTCGGCCATGGCCGAAGAAATGCGTGCCGACGACACGGTGTTTGTGATGGGCGAGGAAGTCGCCGAATACCAGGGCGCCTATAAAATCACCCAAGGTCTGTTGGATGAATTCAGCGCCCGCCGCGTGATTGACACCCCCATCACCGAGCACGGGTTTGCCGGGATCGGAGTGGGCGCCGCCTGGGGTGGGTTGAAGCCCATCGTCGAGTTTATGACCTGGAACTTTGCCATGCAGGCGATTGATCAGATCATCAATTCGGCCGGCAAGACCAACTATATGTCGGGTGGCCAGCTGGGGTGTTCCATCGTGTTCCGCGGGGCCAATGGGGCCGCTGCACGCGTGGGGGCTCAGCACAGCCAGGACTATGCCGCATGGTACGCGCAGGTGCCTGGCCTGAAAGTGGTGCAGCCCTACACGGCCGCCGATGCCAAGGGTTTGCTGAAAACCGCCATTCGCGACCCGAACCCGGTGATTTTCCTGGAAAACGAAATCCTCTATGGCAAGTCGTTTGATGTGCCCGCGATTGATGATTTCACCATCCCATTTGGCAAGGCCCGTATCCACCGCACCGGCGATGATGTGACCATTGTCAGCTTTGGCATTGGCATGACCTATGCCTTGGAAGCCGCTGATCAACTGGCCGAAGAGGGTATCTCGGCCGAGGTGATTGATCTGCGCACCCTGCGCCCCATCGACTATGACACGGTGATTGCATCGGTGATGAAAACCAACCGCTGTGTGACTGTCGAAGAAGGCTGGCCCGTGGCGTCGATGGGCAACCATATCAGCGCCACGCTGATGGAGCGCGCGTTTGATTACCTGGATGCACCCGTGATCAATTGCACAGGCAAAGACGTGCCCATGCCCTATGCTGCCAATCTGGAAAAACTTGCGTTGATCTCGACACCTGAGGTGATCGAAGCCGTCAAACAAGTGACCTACCGCTAAGGAGACGAGAGCGATGCCCACAGAAATTCTCATGCCCGCCCTCAGCCCCACAATGGAAGAAGGCACCCTGGCCAAATGGCTGGTCAAAGAAGGCGATGAAGTATCGTCCGGTGATCTGCTGGCCGAGATCGAAACCGACAAGGCCACGATGGAATTTGAAGCCGTCGACGAAGGTGTGATCGGCAAGATCCTGGTGCCTGAGGGCACCGAGGCCGTACAGGTCAACACGGCAATTGCGATTTTGCTGGAAGACGGCGAAAGCGCCGAGGATATGGCTGCGGCTCCGACCTCAGATGCAGCCCAGCCTGCAGCCGTGGCACCCGCGCCTGCCGTTGCTGCGGCGGACACGCAAGGGGCCGACAAAGCCGCCCCTGCCCCTGCCCCGGCAGCTCCTCGCAAGGATGGCGAACGCATTTTTGCCTCACCTTTGGCCCGGCGTATTGCGGCCAACAAAGGGATTGATCTGGCCTCCCTCAGCGGCTCTGGCCCGCATGGGCGAATCGTGAAAGCCGATGTAGAGGCGGCCCAACCGGGTGCTGCGGCACCGGCATCAGCCCCTTCAGCGGCGCCTGCTTCCGCAGCGGCGGCCCAGGCCCATGCGGCAGGTCCGTCCGCGTCGGCCATCGCCGCCATGTACGAAGGCCGCGAGTACGAGGAAATCCCACTGGACGGCATGCGCAAAACCATTGCCGCGCGTCTGACCGAAGCCAAACAAACCATCCCGCATTTCTATCTGCGCCGGGATATCCAGCTCGACGCGCTGTTGAAATTCCGCGGTCAGTTGAACAAACAGCTGGAAGCGCGCGGCGTAAAGCTGAGCGTCAATGACTTCATCATCAAAGCCAGTGCATTGGCGCTGCAAGCCGTGCCGGATGCCAATGCAGTCTGGGCCGGTGATCGCACGCTCAAGCTGACACCCTCGGATGTCGCTGTGGCTGTGGCCATCGAAGGCGGGCTGTTCACACCCGTTCTGAAAGACGCCGAGATGAAATCGCTCTCAGCGCTGTCGGCCGAGATGAAAGACCTGGCCGCGCGTGCCCGTGATCGCAAGCTGGCCCCGCATGAATATCAGGGCGGCAGCTTTGCTATTTCCAATCTGGGCATGTTCGGGATCGACAACTTTGATGCGGTGATCAACCCGCCCCATGGTGCCATTCTGGCCGTGGGTGCCGGTGTGAAGAAACCCGTTGTGGGCGCAGACGGCGAGTTGGCCGTGGCCACCGTGATGTCTGTGACATTGTCGGTAGATCACCGGGTGATTGACGGGGCAATGGGTGCCGAATTGCTGACAGCCATCAAAGACAACCTTGAAAACCCAATGGTGATGCTGGCCTGACGCCGCACGCCACCTGCAAAAAGTGATACCGCCCGGAGGTTCTGCCTCCGGGCGTTAATTTTTCACGCAGTACGGAATACCCGACTTGGCGATGTGGCATGCGCCGGTGCAGTGTGAGGGCGGGTTATTTTAAGCCCCACCCGCCGTTTTTTTTGGCGAACACTACATTTTTATAAAGGATACACTCATGCCACTTATTGATCCCACATATTTCGAATTTGAGTTTTTATGCCGCGCCGTTGGCCTGATCGGCGTGGGCATCTACGTCATCGGCTTTTTTTGCTTGTGCAGCGGCAGGCTGAACAGCACCAGACCCACCTATTTCCTGATGAGTTTCGCAGCAGCAAGCTGTGTGATGGTGTCCCTTATGGCGGATTTTAATCTGAGTGCCGCATTAATACAGGTGTTTTACGCCACAATGTCAGTAGGCGGTATCATCCTGCGTTTGCGCCAGGTGCGTTCCGGTCGTCGCGCGCCACACGCGGCGGCCTGAGCCGTTATTCGCCCGGACAAGACTGCAGCAGCTGGTCCATGGTCATCGAAGGTTGCGAACACCCGGCCTCGCCCACCACCTTGGCCGGGATGCCAGCCACGGTTTTGCACGGTGGGACCTCTTCCAGCACAACTGACCCTGCGGCGATGCGGCTGCAATACCCCACTTTGATGTTGCCCAGAACCTTGGCCCCGGCCCCGATCAGAACACCATCGCCAATCTTTGGGTGACGGTCTTCTTCTTCTTTGCCGGTGCCGCCCAGGGTGACCGAATGCAGCATCGAAACATTGTCGCCCACAACGGCGGTTTCACCGATTACGATGGAGTGCGCATGGTCAATCATGATGCCTTTGCCAATGACCGCGCCAGGGTGAATATCCACGCCAAACGCCTCAGAGGCGCGCATCTGGAAAAACCGCGCCAGATCAAGCCGCCTTTGGGTCCACAGCCAATGGGCAATGCGGTAAGCCTGCACAGCCTGGAAGCCTTTGAAAAACAACAACGGCTGCACAAAACGGTCGCAGGCCGGGTCACGGTCACGCACGGCCACCAGATCGGCACGGGCGGCAATCGCCAGCTCAGGCTCGGCCTCATAGGCGTTGTCACAGATCTCACGCAGGATTTGCTCGGGCATCTCATTCGAGGCCAGCTTCAGCGAAATCCGGTAGGCCAGCGCCGATTCGAGGCTGTTGTGGTGCAAAATCGATGAATGCACCAAGCCCCCCATCAACGGCTCATCCGCCACAGCGACATGCGCTTCTTCGCGGATTTTAACCCAGACAGGATCCAATTCGGCCAGTTTTGCTTGCGTATTTGCCATGACGACGCTCCTTCTCAGCGAGGTTCCACTATACCAGATAGGCGCGTTTGGTAAAATGGCCAAGCGTGATTTAAGGGATCACAGATATGAATGACGCTGAAACCACACGCCTAAGGGCGCTGATCACGGACAGGCTGGCCGCTTTGGAAGCCGAGGATAAACTGGGCGCGCAAGGTCAGGCCACCGTCGAATTGGATCAGCAATCCGTGGGGCGGCTCAGCCGGATGGACGCATTGCAAAATCAGGCGATGGCCCATGCAAATGCCGCCCGACGTGATGCCGAGCGGCTCAGGTTGAAAACCGCACTCAACCGCATGCAGACCAATGACTACGGCTATTGCGAAGACTGCGGCGAAGATATCGCGCCTGCGCGTCTGTCCCTTGATCCTGCCGCCACGCGCTGCATTGAATGTGCGCGTGGCTAATCCCGCCAGATGTCAGGCCGCACGTGTCAGGCCGCAAGGCTGATGCTTGCTGCGGGCCCTGGTCCAAACGAGGCCGAGATTTGCGCAACTTCGATCGTGTAGAAACCGGTTGGGCCGTCTTGCGCAATTTCAGATGCCAGATAGGTCCAGCTGGGGCTTGTGCTAAACGCCTCGCGCAGCACTGTATCACCCTGCACCACCCGGATCAGGTAGTTTTCGCTTTCCTCGGCCAGCGGCACTTCGGGTGTTTCCCAGCGATCCCCGCCAATGCGTGTGCGCCTGATCCAATCAACCTGCACATTGCCTGATTGTGTCGGCCGTGCCGTCAGATGCACAGGGCTGTAGGGGCGCAAACCAATGCCCTCAAAGGACAGCACCGCATGCTGAAAGGATGGATCAGTGTAAAACCGATCCCCCGGCCCCACCCGGTAATGACGCTCCTGACCCAGCGAACTTTCGTTCAGCAAAATTTGCTGCGGGGTTTGATCCAGTCGCACCAGCAGGGACCCGGCGGGCCACTGCGCAGGTTGCGCGCTTTCGGTGCCCAACTGACCGCGCAGACGCAGGCTCAACTCATACGTATCGGTGCCCACCAAAGCGGCATCGCGGAACTGAAACAGCTCCCACCCGCCGGGGGTGCCATCGCCAATGGCGCACAGATTGGCCCCGTTCAGCAATTCCAGATCGGTGACCGATGACAGCTGCCCGTTGATCATCTCAACCCTGAGCGCTGCACCGCGATCATAGCACCCCCCCGGCGCAAAGTTCATCGGGGTTTCGGTGATCCCCACTGGGGTCGGCGCAAAGATCAGCGTGTTGAGCGCGTAATTGGCATCCAAAGTTGATGAATAAAGCGCCGCATAGGTTGGGAACGGATCCGCAGCAACCGCCAGATAGGGCGCATGCGGGATCTCCTGACCGGTGATCAAGGGCAGATCCATAAAGATCGGTGTCACCGGCGTGGGCGGGGTAAAGTTGGTGGTGCTGCCGGGTATATCCTCAATCTCAATCGGAACATAAGTTTCAGGCTCGATCCGCACTGCATCCACGCGTTGCGCAAGGCCCAGCTGTTCCACCCGGTCAATACGGAAGTACCCTTCGCCACCCTCCTCGGGTAAGCAAATCACATCGCCTGCGCCATAGTCCATCTGTGACGGCGGCAAGGTCAGGCGCACCGTGTCGCGCGCCAGCCGCGCTTCTGACAGCCAGCGCTCGACCGTCTGGCGGCCTTCGGCGCGGGTCATCGAAATGGGCACTTCCGAGACCGAGACCGCATGGGTGCGGTCCTCGGGCAGAATGGCCTCTTCGGCGATCACCTCGTAATCGCCATCGGATTCCACAAACCGCAAGCGCACGCGCCCGGCCAATTCCACTGCGGAGGCGCGGGTTTCCTCAACCACGGCTGCATCGCGGCTTTCGCGCACCAATGTGGCCGGGTCAACCGCATGAGTCTTCAAACCGTCGCGCATCTTAAACGTCAGCACGCCGCAGCGGTCAATCGCATCAAAGCCATAGCGCAACACCAGCGCCTGCAACGCCGAGCGTGCATCGGATACATCCTCAACCGCGTAGCCGCGCACGTGACCAAAAAGCTGGCTGACGTCATAGCTTTCCAGCCCAGCGCGTTGACACAGTTCATCAACGACTGATGCCAAAGACCGCGCCGAGGCCCGCCCCGTCAGCCAATGCCCGCGCGCATAATTATCACCATCCGACCACAGCGAGCGGTTGTTGGGAAAATGCGGATAGGGTCGCGCATCCCAGGCCCAGACATAAGAATGATCCCAGTCCAGCATCGGGGCCTCATATTCCACGGATACAGGGTTATGCGCCGGATCGGTCCAATAAGCCGCCATCGCCCGCAGATACTGCATCTGCATCAACTCATCCTGCCGCCCGTTGGAATAATACGGCTCTTGCGACTCGGATGATTTCGGATCGAGAAACTTGTTGGGCTGGTTGGTGCCTTTATCAATGGCAGCACAGCCATATTCGGTGAACCGGATCGGTTTTGATTGCTCGACCCACGCAGTGGGGCTTTCGCTGCGCACGCCGCTCACACGCTCGTGGTGATCGTTCAGCCACCAGTTGCGAATGTCCTTGTAACGCCAAATCCACGGCTCACCGTGGTCGCCATCGGTAATATCGGTGCGGATCTGGAAATCACGCGCCTTTGCGGAATGGTAATACCAGTCATACCCTTCTCCGCCTTCGACGTTGGATTTAAGATACTCCAGATCATAGATTGCACCGGCTTCCGCATCCAGATGCTCGGTGCCATCCCGCCAATCGCTCAGCGGCATATAGTTGTCGATCCCGATGAAATCGATGTCGTCATCGGCCCACAGCGGATCCAGATGAAAGAACCGATCGCCCGAGCCATCTTGGGGCTGGAATCCAAAATACTCGGTCCAGTCCGCGGCATAGGAAATCTTCACATCCGGCCCAAGGATCAGCCGCACCTGCCCCAAAAGCGCAATCATGTGATCCACCGCAGGAAAGCTGTTGCCGGGTCCACGGATGGTGGTCAGCCCGACCATTTCAGACCCGATGCAGAAGCTCTCCACACCGCCCGCCGCTTTGCACAAAGCCGCTTGATGCAGGATGAACCGCCGGTAACCCCAATCATTGGCCGACCCGGTGTAGTTCACCGGGCTCAGGTTTTGGAACCCCGTGAAGCCTTGCAGCTCGATCAACTCGATCAGGGGGCCTTCCAGCTCGTCTTCGACGCGCAATTCAAAATCGGTGGCCATCGCGGTGCCAAAAAATGCGGCCACCTCGGCCTCGGCTGCGGCCGTGCCATCAGGGCTGCCAGGTTGTCCGGGTGCCTTCGAGGTGGTGATGCGCCCGCGCCACGGTAAAACCGGCTGATCCTCGGCATCACTATAGGGATCAGGCAGACCGTTGCCTGCCACCTGATCCATCAGGATAAACGGGTAATACATCACATCTTGGCCCGCGGCATTCAGCGCCTGAATGGCCTCAACCACGGCAACATCCGCAGGAGTTCCGCCATAGACCAACGCCCCATCGGCGTCCTCGGCCACCTGCTCGGCAAAAAGCCGGGTGATCGTGTTGACCTCCCACGGCATGTTCGAGCTGTCGTAAAGCAGGTCTTCGACTTTGGGCTTGATCTGGCATTCGCCCGCGCGCAAATCATCGCCAAACCAGCTGACAACCAAAGACGTCGCCCCGCAATTGGTCAGCTCGCCTGTCATGCTGTCAAGCGACGTCAGGAAATCCGATTGCCCCGAGGGTGAATTGACATTGGCCAGCCCCAATGAGCCCGGACCAAACACCTTGGTCACCGGCGTTGTGGCCAGTGCATATTCCCCGCTGCCTGGCAGCATCGCAACCCCGCGCACCCCATAGGCCGGGTCATATTCGCTGCCGTCCTGAAACGGCTGAGACGGACGTGCCACTTCAAAGGTGAATTGCGGCACCCGGTTGCCATAGACACCCAAGGCCAGGTCTTCGATCACCACATAGGCGGTGCCGCGATAGGCAGGCACTTCGCCTGCGCCTTCAATGGCTTCCATCTTCGGGTCGGGCAACTGGTCTTGCGATCCGGTGTAGACGCGCATGTTTAGCGCGTCGGCCACCAGCTCGTTGCCATCGGCCCAGATACGGCCCACATGGCTGATCTCACCTTCACACAACGCAATCGCAAGGCTGACCGAATAGTCGTAATTGGCCGTCTTCGGGGCCGAGGGCGCGCCCTTGCCACCCCCCGTCACATTGACCGTTTCCGTGAATTCCGTGGCCCAGATCATCTGACCCGAGACGCGCATCTTGCCGTAAAGCTGTGCGATGCCGTCGCCCTCGCCCGACCCGGTCAGACGCAGCCGCTCCACGCGGCCACTTTCAACAATATCTGTGCCCTCGCCCAGCAGACGTTGATCAATCGATTGCCCCAAAATAGCGCCTGTAAAGCGCCCTGCGGCCGCCATGGACAGCCCCAGAACCGTGCCCCCAAGTGAGCCACCGATGGCCGCCCCTGCGGCTGAAAGAAGTACCGTTGCCATTCGCCTGTCTCCTTAGAATTAAATCTGATCGCCTTCAGGCGCGCCACTGATCGGTTCTGTCTCGGGAAAGCTGAACCGCGCGACAATACGCCGGGCCCAAGGGGCGCTCAGCGGGCTTTCAACCACCGCATGCCCTGAATAGGCGTGAATAAACGTCGGGCTGTCGCCCAGCTCGGCTGCAATGCCCAGATGTTTGGCCACCGATCCTGCGCGCATCCGAAACAGCAGCACATCACCACGTGCCTCAATCCGTTCGGGCTGCGGGGTCAAATGCCGCAGGGCTGCACGCCACAGGCGCTCATCCGCCCCAGGTTCTGACCAATCCATCGAATAGGCAGGCACAGCCTCAGGCTCTTGGCCCAGCACCTCGCGCCATACGCCGCGCAACAGACCCAAACAATCCGTGCCCGCACCCCTACACGACGCCTGATGCCGATACGGCGTGCCAATCCAGCCACGTGCGGCCCGCACCACCTGTTCCGGTACATGGCCCATCAACGGCGACTCCCGCCCGTCATACTGCCTGCGCGGCTGGGATCAGTGATCGACCAGTCATCGCCCGGAATATCCGGAAAGCCCTGAAAATTGATCAGGTTGTCAAACTTGTGCCGACAGGTGGCAAACCGCTTGTCACATCCCGCTTCAACCCGGATCAGATCACCGGCACTCACACCCGCGCGCAGCGGATGCCATAGCTCGATGATACGCGCAGCACCTTCGATTGCATCGCGCTTGATCATTCCGGACAGGCCCTGTGCTGCGCCGTCCTGCACAATCAAACGACCATGCTGAAACCAATTCGCATCATAAGCCGCGATGTCCTCAAACCGGAACACGCGCCGTGTGTCGATGCTCTGGGCGACGCGGGCTTCGGAAAACCCAGTCGCGTCCAGATCAAATTTGCAGGTCGCGTCCCCCAACACGGCACTACACGGCTTTTGGTACACCCGCCCCATTGGCAGGTTCAGCACTTGTGTCAGGCCACGCAGCTCGGCTTCGAACGCACCGTTCGAGCGACGGATCTCGCCGATCGTGCCCCGAAACAGCAGATGGCGTTGACTAATGTCCTGCCAATTGACCAACCATGCGCGCACCTCGGCGTTGTCATAGCGCCCAGCCTCGATGTCTTCTTCGCGGATGGCATTGTCACGCAGGGCGCCCAGTGCTTCGGTGTTGTCCACAGACAGCCCTGTTGTTTGTTGCAAGGCAAGCGCGCTCAGGCCGGTGTCGGCTTTGTATTCGATCTCGTCAAAGCTCAGCGTGCGATCATGATCAGTAAAGCCCATGATCTGCCCGTCTTCTCGAGTGATGTCCCAGGCCCGGCACAGTGTTGTGGTGCAGCTTTGCAAGTGCTCCAGCAGGTCGTCAGGCAGCGTGCTCATACCCGCACCTCGACCACAGGCACCGATGGCACATCGCCTGCCTGAAACGTCGCCATGTTCACTGCCAGCTGATCCGTGTCAAAGCGAACCGGTACGTCAAATTCATAACAGGCGGTGATCTCATCTCCGGCATTGGGCGGGTGTGCGAACGTCACGATACCGGTGGTGTGATCCACTTCATAATGTACGCCTTCCACCTGAAGTTCTCCAGCCAACCCCATGAAAACACTTCCCTTAACGGGTTTCGTGATTGGGCGCTTGTAAACATGCTCGCCAGACCGATAGGTTTTCATCAGGGGCCAGGCCGCCGTCACGTCATCCCCCATTGCAATGATCTGATCACGGTAATCGGGATCATCCAAGGCCGCACAGGATCTGAAATCAGACCAGTCCTTCCAGCGAAACCCATGCACCTGCCCCTGACGCGCCTCAAAAAACGCAATCAGATGTTCCAGATCATCAACCGAGCGCATCGCAGCACCCGCATCATAGCGCCTGCGCGAATGTGCCCAGGGCGTGTTGCGCTCCTCAAACCCATTGGCCAGTTCCACCACATCCGTGTGGCGTTGCGGCCCCCCAACCGAGCCAAAGCTCAGCGATGCCGGAAATCGTACCTCGTGAAATCCCATAGTGCTTACTCCTGTTGGCTGCGCCGATTAGCGATTGCGGGCGCCGCGTCCGATGACACGGCCCAGTTGGGCGGCGATCTGACCCTGGCTGCGGCTAAAGCCCTGAACATCCGGGGTAGTGACGTTCATCACCACATTCACCGGGGCGGCATTGCCACCACCGCTGCGCACACCCAGCTTGCCATCTGCACCGCGTGCCAGCGGCATAATCGCCTCGGGGCCTGCCTCACCCATCAGCCCTGTTCCACCGCGCATCGGAAATGATGTGGGTGCGCTGACAACACCGCCTTGGGCAAATGGGGTGACCCGGCCTTGGGAAAAACTACCCCCTTTGGCAAAGGGCATCAGCCCTCCCAATGCGCTGCCAATGCCCTGTGCCACCACACCACCAAAGTGGTCGGCCACCGGGTTAACAGCAGCATTGAACGCCGTGCGAATCATGGTTTCTGCCAGTGTGGTCATGGCTGTGGCCAGGCTGTCACCGTCAACCGCAGCCCCCTTGATGGCCTTGCGCAAACCGCCGCTCAGACCTCGTTCCAGAGACGAGACATCCTGACCGGTATTGCCCAGCCCGTCCCGTACTTTTGCCAATTCAGTGTTGAAGGCCGAAGCCATATCAGTGGCAGCCCCAAAATTGGCGTCCAGTTCATCGATCTGGCGCTCAAGCGCGTCCAACCGGTCAAAATCATCCATCTTTGATCCCTCCTTCAGGTATCGGGATAGGCGTGCAACAACTCGTTCAGCTGGGCCCGCGCCAATGGCGCAGTCCCGCTGTGCCGACCCAGCATCAGTTGCAATTCAGCAGGGGTCAGCGCCCAGAACTCAGCCGGGCGCAAACCCAAATCATGCAGACCAGCCCGCAACAGCCCTGGCCAATCCAAACCCGCACTCATGCGCTTGGCTCGATCACGAAGGCCCGTGCCAAAAGCTGACCCGCCGCGCGGGCCGCCCCCGGCAAACCGCCTTCGATCTCAGCGCTCAGCAAATCCCCAGCACGGCCTTGCCAGCCGCCGCCACGAAGGCCCGCTACGATCAGGGCCAGCAAATCCGCACTGCGGAATTGACCGGCCTCAAACCGCTCGACCAGATCGGTGATCGAGCCGGTCTCAAGCTGCGCTTCCAGTTCGGCAAGCGCACCCAAGGTCAGCTTCATCACATGAGCCTCGCCGTCGATGGTCAACGCCACCTCGCCTGTCCAGGGGTTTGCCATGGATCAGATCGCGGTAAAGACCAGCTCACCCGCCGAAGCCAGCGAGATGTCATAGGTGGCTTCACCATCATGGGTGCCACCATATTCGATCGAACCCACCTGGAATGCGCCCTCGACAATGCCAAAATCCGGGATCACCACCTGAAAATCAGGCGTCTCACCGTTAAAGAAAATCTCGCGCGCGCGGGCGTCACTGGCCTCATCGCGAAAGATACCCGATCCGCTCACTGAAACCGATTTCACACCGGCCCCGCCCAGCAGCTCGCGCCAACCGCCGCCACTGTCCAGACTGGTGACATCCACTGCCTCAGCGTTGAAATTGATCCGCGTGGCACGCAGCCCCGCAAGGGTTTCAAAGTTGCCACCACCAGTCGTGTCGATTTTGACCAGCAGGTCTTTGCCATTTTGAACAGCCATTTTTATCTCCGTAGTTTGATAGGGTTACAGGGTGTCATCCACACGCGCGCGAAAGGTCAGGTCGATCCGGCGTTTGTCACCGGTGCCCTCCAACTTGGCGCGTGCGCGATAGAATGTCAGATCAATCAACTGGCCTCGGCTCAGCGTCAGATCCGCATTGTGCAGCGCGTCACTGATCGCAGCGGCCACTTGTTTGGCGCCGTGAAACCCCGAGGCCTCGGTCAATACCGAAATGATCAGGTTATGCTGTGCGCCTGCGCCTGTGCAATCCGAGCGATCTCGCGCGTCTTCAGCGCCAAGGATCGCATAGGTCGCAGGTGGCGTTCCCACAGGCATCGCGTCGTAAATATGAGGGCCCAAAAGGGTGGTGACGGCGACATCATTGGTCAGATGCGCATACACGGCCTGTTGCAGTGCGGCAGCGGGGGCATAACTCATACGGCCACCTCCTCGGTTGTCAGACAGGTCAAATACCGTGCCGAGACGTCGCTTTCGGCGACCGACAGAATGCGGAATATGCGGGTGCCATCCCGAAACCGGTGTTCGGGTTTCGGGCGTGACGGCGCCCCTAAGGGGGCAGCACGTACGGTGATCTTGAACCGTGTGCGCGACAGGCTTACCCCTGCACCCTGTGCCTCATTGCCCGATCCAGCTTTCCGCTCGGCCCAAAGCGTGCCCAGCACGGTCCAGCTTTCCAGAAAGCCGCCTGCACCATCAGGGCTGCGCTGCGCCGCTTCCAGAACCAGTGGGTGGTTCAACGTGACCTGTGCCATCAACCACGTCCCCCGCCCAGCAACCGCACGGTGCGGTAGCGTTCGATCAGACCGGCCACACCAAAGGGCATGCTGTCATCATCAACGCAGCTGTCATCGCGGTTTTCATAATAATGCGCAGCCAGCAACAACACGGCCTGCCCCAGATCAGCGGGCAAACTGCCCCAACCCGATGCAATACCCGCCGTGAACTCCAGTTCGGCCGTCCCCCCCGAGGGAACACCAGGCAACAACACACCCTGCGGACGCAGGATGGGGCGCTGATTGTCTTTTTCCAGCTGGTAGTGGCTGGGATCAATCAGCTCTTCTTCGTCTTCGCGGTTGCGCAGGGTCAAGGCGGTGATCGCCACAACCGGTGCCAAAGGCAACGCTTGTCCAGTGGCATCGCGCCAGCCGACGAGGGTCCAGGAAAAATCGCGCTCGATCAGGATTTTACCTGTGCGCGCTTCAATCGCTGAAATGGCCGCGCGCAAATATGTTTCCAGCATCGGATCCTGGATGTCATCATCCGCAAACCCGGACCCCAGCCGCAAGTGGGTCTTGAATTCCGCCAGGGGCAGCGCGGCCTGAGGAACCGCCGTTTCTTCGATTAACATCATGGATGTGTCTCCATAAATTCCGGGTCCGTCCCGTGATGGGTCAAAAAATCAGACGCGCGCCACCTGTAGCGTTGCTCGGACGGAGGGGAGCAGCGAGGGTACGCATGCTTCGCCTTGGTCGCGCGCGTCTTTGAGAGACAGGAGCGGCATGCACCCCTGTCCCATTCGCATCACCTCACGAGGCGGCGAATTTCAGCAGTTTGATCGCGGCATAGTCGCTCACGTCACCGCCCACGCGCTTGGTTGCGTAGAACAGAACATGCGGCTTGGCCGAAAAGGGATCACGCAGCACGCGCAGATCAGGACGCTCAGCAACCGTGTAGCCGGCGCCAAAGTCACCAAAGGCAACCGCAGTGGCATCCGACGCGATGTCCGGCATATCCTCGGCGATCAGCACAGGGTAACCCATCAGACGAGCAGGCTCACCCGCCGCCAGACCATCGGACCACAAAAACCGGCCATCGGCGTCTTTCATCTTGCGGATGGTACCCGCGGTCTTTGAGTTCATCACAAAGCTCGCGTTGGCACGGTATTCGGCGCCCAGCGCATAAACCAGATCAATGACTGCGTCCGCATCGGTGATGTCGCCATCGGCACCGGTCGGCACATAGCCCAGATTACCCCAGGTCCAGACGTCATTATCAACGCTGGTCTTGGTCAGGAAACCGGTGGGCTTGTCCACGCCGTCACCGTTGACAAAGGCATCAGCCTCGGCACGGGCGAACTTGTCGGCAATGCGACCGGCCAGCCAGTTTTCAATGTCAAAGGCACTGTCATCCAGCAGGCGTTGCGATGCTTTGGGCAGCGCGCTCAGCTCGTGCAGTGGGATGGTGATACGGTCGATGACCGGCGTCGATGTTTCCGAGGCTGATCCGGTTTCAGACGCCCAGCCATGGCCCATGTCAGTATGGTCCACAAGCACGTCAAAGCTGGTGGCTTCAACGCTGACAACCGATGAAATCGCGCGGATCGAGGCCGTGGCGCTCAGGGTCGATTTGATCATCTCGCTGGTTTGCGGATCAACCAGATAGCCACCATCGGCAGCCACAGAGGTGGACAAAGCCTTCTCTTCCAGCTCCAGCCCGCGCAGGGCATCGTCATCGCCCGAGCGCAGATAGGCATTGAACGCCTTCTGATGCGGGGCTTCGGCCTGTGAATTAATGGCCAGTGCAGGGCGCGCAGCCGGCGCCAGGGATTTGCGTTCAAACATGGTCAGTTTCTCTTCCTGCTTTTGAAGTCGTTGTTGAATATCGGACTGAAAGCCCTTGAAATCGCGTGTGAAACCTTCCACAGCTGATTTCACCTCGGCCACCGGAGACACATCTTCCCCGGTCCGAGAATGTACCTCGGTGTTGCTCATCACTTGGTCCTGTTAACTTGCGGTGATTGTTAAGGCGCTTACATCTGCGCCAGCTCCTGACGCGCCTCTTCAAAGACGCGCGCCATGTCACGCAGATCAGCCGTGTCCAGGGTTTCCCCCTTCTGGCCCACCCGCGCACTGGGCAGCATCGGGAAGGTCACCAGTGACACCTCCCACAGCTCCAGTTCGGTCAAGAGCCGCTGGCCCTTGTCAGTCTTTGTGGCTTTGACGGTGCGATAGCCAATGCTCAGCCCGTCAATCGCCTGTGCTGCAATCAGGGCTGCGGCCTCGCGGGCCCGCGCCACGCTGTCCAGCAAACGGCCTTTGACATACAGCCCCTTATCGTCTTCGCGCACCTCGTCCCACACCCCAATCGGTTGGGCCGGATCGTGTTGCCACAGCATCTTTACCTGACGCCCTTCCGCGCACATCCGGGCCAGCGACGCCGTGTAGGCGCCTTTGCCCACGATATCACCGCCTTGATCGGCATCCCCAAACAGGCTGGCGTAGCCTTCGATCATCAGGCTGTCATCCACTTGCATATCATCGTCGAAGCGGCAGAATTTGCGTTCAAGGCCGGTCATATGTGTCTCATCCATCGTCAATTCTCCTTGCAAGGCGCTTATCCAGCGACCATTCCACCGCTCATCACAAAGCTCATACTGGCGCCAATGATGGTGGCGATAATCAACCAAACCAGCCGCGAAATATGGCCTTCAATCTTTTCTAGCCGACGGTCTATATGGTTGAACCTTGCCTCCATAAATTTACGTTTCTCTTCACTGACCGCGCGCTCTGTTTCCATTGCTGCAATGGTCAAGCCTATGGAATTCAAACGCTTTTCCACGTGGCGAAACATCGCCTGATAGGTCTCGAACTGCGCATAGGATTCGGGCAACTGCCGCTCCTCGGGGGTGTCGTCACTCATCCGTCACCGTCCAATGCTGGCAAGCCCAGCAAAGCACGTTTCTCATCGCGGGTTAGGAAATCAGCCTTGGCCACACGGGCCCATTGCGCATCTCGCTCGCCGGATAGGGCTGGAACCTGGTCCATATCGGGTTTCAGTTCCAACGCCTCGCCAGAAAACCCGGCCAGCCAGTCACCCATACACGCCGCGACACGCTGCGCCAGTGGCAACACAGTCTGACGGTAAAATGCGCGGTTGGCCTCTTGGTAATTCGAATAGGTTGCATCGCCGGGCACACCCAGCAACATCGGCGGCACCCCAAAGGCCAGCGCAATCTCGCGCGCAGCACTTTCCTTGGTTTTCTGGAATTCCATATCCGAGGGGCTGAACCCCATCGGTTTCCAGTCAAGGCCCCCTTCCAGCAACATCGGCCGTCCGGCATTGCGTGCACCCTGATGGTGGCTCTCCATTTCGCTGACCAACCGGTCGTACTGATCATTGCTCAGCGTGCCCTGCCCTTCGGCGCCTTTGTAAACCATCGCCCCAGATGGCCGCGCGGCATTGTCCAGCAAAGCCTTCGACCAGCGCGAGGCAGAATTATGCACATCCACCGCCTGTGCCGCGGCCTGCAAGGGCGACAACCCATAGTGATCATCTTGCGGATGAAAGCTCTTGATGTGGCAAATCACAGGATGGCCCGTACGTGTATCGAACCGATGCTTGCGGCCCGATACGGCATATTCGTATCCAATCGGCCAGCCGTCAGTGCCGGGGATCACGCTCATCCGGTCCGAGCGCAGCACGTGCAGCTCCAGCGGCATCTCCGCCTCGCCGTGCACCGCCTCAACATAGGCGTTGCCGGTCAGCAGAAGCTGACCATAAAGCGCTTCCAGCAGCTCGGCGCGGCCCTGCGCCATATTGGGCGATTTCATCAGGCTCAGAACAGGGTGCACCGCATACCGTTCGGCCTCGTCCTGCAATACCAGCGGCAGCGCAGCGGCAGCCTCGGCGATCATGCGCACACAGCGAAACCCCACCGGATTGCCTGCAAATCCCGTGCGGGTCAGGCTGACCGCGTCACGTGGGCTCCAGGCCACACGGCCCGCGCCGTTCCATGCCATCACACGACCTGCGGCACTGGCTTTGGTTTCGGGCAGCTTGGCCTCATTGGCCGCGTTTTCCTGACGGAAGAAATTCAACATCATGTCCCAAAAGCTCCTTGCTCATGCCGGTGTCTGCGCGGCTCACTGTGTTGCCCGCTTCGTTGAGATGCATAAGACCCCTAAAAGTTTAACGAAGGTAAATCACACCGCGCGGTGCCGCATAGATCATTGTTTTAAATGCACTTTGTATAAAAATGCGCCCCGGGGGTGCCCCCCGGGACGCACTTAGCACCCGCCCTAGACCGAGCGCACCTGTGGTTTACGCCACTTTGCAGCCGGCTCAATCATCAGCTCGTTCAATGCCCAAACCAGCGCATCCACCCGGTCCGGGCTGCCTTTGCCCTCAAACCCTTGCGGGGTCATGGCACGCATCTGATCTTCCAGCGTGTTCAACCCGCGCATATGACAGACCCGGCCCTGCTCGTACAAAGCGGCCACAGGTTCCGCCCGCGCCGCTTTACCCCGGCTGGCATGTACCGATTTAACCGGCACCAGAGGATCAAACTGTCGGATCACCTCGGCCACCATGTCGCCGCCTTGATTGACCTCGGCCACCAACCGTTGCGCCCCGTACCGTTCCATTGCCCGGATCGCCGCACTGGCCCAGGCCGAAGGCGACGCCGCTCCCAGGCTTTCATCCGCCAGCACATAGGCCTTCCAATCCTGAACCGGGCCCCGCGTAACTGCCCCGGCCACCACGATGCCGCATTCATCCGATCCCGCTCCGCCTGTCGTGGGCGGATCAATCGCCACCACGATCCGGTCCAGTTCGGGCACAGCGTCAACCTTCGCGGCTTCCAGCGTGCCGGCAGTCCACAATGCACCTTCGGTGTCTTCCAGCAGCACCCCGTCCAGTTCCTGCCGTCCCAGACGCGTGCCCGCATAGCGCGCACGCACCTCATCCAGAAAACTACTGGCCAGATTGGCCCGGTTGGCCTCGGTCGGCGCGGTTGTAACCACGGTGGTGTCCAGCTCCAGCAGGTCTTTCAAGACACCCACATTGCGCGGCGTCGTGGTGACACACACACGCGGGTCATGCCCCAACCGCAAGGCAAACTGCAGCATATCCCAGGTCTGGCGCGGCTTTTTCCACTTGGCCAACTCATCCACCCAGGCCCCGTCAAACTGTGGGCCACGCAGGCTTTCGGGATCATGCGCCGAGAACACCTGCGCTACAGCCCCGTTGGGCCATAGCAACCGTTTGCGAGTGGCCTGCCATTCCGGCCGTCGATCCGGAGGCGAGCACGCCAGAATGCCGCTTTCACCAAACACCATCACCTCGCGGACCTGATCCACGGTTTCACCCACCAAAGCAATCCGGGCACATGCGCCAGTGTCCAGCGGACGTGCGCCTTCAACCTGCATGCGGATCCATTCAGCACCTGCACGGGTTTTGCCAGCCCCCCGTCCACCCATCACGATCCAGGCACGCCAGTCGCCCTCGGGCGGCAATTGATGTGCGTGCGCCCAGAAATCAAACAGAAAGGGCAGCGCCAGCAATTCACCCTCCGTCAGGCTCTTCAGAAACGCCTTCTGCGTCTCGCTGCCGTCGGAGGCGATCCAGGCGGCCCCCGATCTGGCTCCTTGCTGCGTCGAAATCGATGGCATAATCGTGGACAATGCCTCTGTCATGTTTGTTGCGCTTTTCAAGGGTCGCCTCCGCTTCAATGGCAATTTTCAACCAAGCCCGTATTTCGGAAATGGCTTTGGTTGCGTTCGTCAATTCTCCCAATTCGCCTGCGCGGATCCGGTCATACAGCAGCTGTAAATCCACCCGCATATCCGCAAGCTGATGTTCAAGCGCCGTGATCGAAGTGCTCAGGCAACTGGGGCCGTCTTCGTTTTGTTTGATCAGGGTTGTTTCCACTGTGTCGCCTCATCGCAAAGCTGGTGGCCTCAGTCGACCCGGCACAACAAAGCGACCGACGGGAAAATCCCGCGGCCGCTCTCCATGCCGTCCAGCATTACGCACCTTATAAGCGATCAGAACTTCATCTGTCAAATCAACGACAGCGTGTAAGCGCCCGATATATTTATGTTTTATTCAGATATTGGGTGCCCTAGTTGATAAGATCAGGCCCGCGTCACTCCACCGTGACAGCCGCAATCACTCCGCCAAGGTTCTGCCCTTGGATCAAGATCACACCCGGTTGAGCGCCTGCCATATTTGCCGTGATGCTCAACGGATCGCGCCCGTCCCAGTCGCGCAGAACGTCGATTTCCGTCACGATATTGGCGTAGCTCAGTGACTTACCCGCATTCTCGCCGCGTTTGATATTCACTGTTTCTGTAGGCTTGTAGCGGATCAGTTGCACGGTCACGGGCCCCTTTACCTTAGACAGTGGCGCGGCATTTACAATCACGCTGTTGCCGGTGCGTGCTGCAGTAAGGTTTATGACTGCCTCCAGCTTGGCGTGGCGTGCGATCAGGTCTTCAACATCCTTTGGGCGATTTCCCACAACGTGGTCCTGACCGTTGATGATCATCTGCGGCGTATATACCATCCGTCGGTTGCCCGTCCGGGCATAACTGCGCTGGCGCTCGGTCATGGCAGGGCTGGCAAAGATGTCCTTCCAGCCGATGTAATCCCAATAGTCCACGTGCATCGCCAGCGCGATCACATTCTCCCGCTTGGCCAGCTTGTGCAGATAGGCATCTGCTGGCGGGCAGCTGGAACACCCCTGAGATGTGAACAGCTCAATTACCACGGGGCGGTCCTGTGCCACTGCGCCAATCGGCAAAGCCATGGCAATCATAAGGGCAAGTTGAGTGATGATCTGTCGCATGCTGGATGGATCCCGTTGATTCGCAAAGTGAGTGTTCCCTGTTTCTAGTCTTCCCTTGATCACAGAACCAATCAACGTTTCGCGAGAGTAAGGTGAATGACTGTAACCTTTCTCAATTGTGTGCAATCGTATACAAATAATCCAACGCCCCTCTTGAACGATTCTTCCAAATCGTTCACAAGGCCCGCAAAGCCCCTATTTCCTTACGCATAAAGGACCGCAGCCATGCCGATTACAACCGGACACGACACCGCCAACGCCCGCAGCACACTCACTGTGAACGGCAAATCACTGGCCTTTTATTCAATCAAAGCGGCCGAAGCAGCAGGACTGGGTGATTTTTCGCGCCTTCCCGCCGCCCTGCGCGTTGTGTTGGAAAACATGTTGCGGTTCGAAGATGGCAAGACGGTCAGCACCGATGACATCAAAGCCTTCTCTGAATGGGCTACGCAAGGCGGCAAGAACCCGCGCGAGATTGCCTATCGCCCTGCCCGCGTGCTGATGCAGGATTTCACCGGTGTGCCTGCCGTGGTTGACCTTGCCGCCATGCGCGACGGCATTGTGGCCTTGGGCGGGGATGCGCAACAGATTAACCCGCTCAACCCTGTGGATTTGGTTATCGACCACTCGGTTATGATTGACGAATTTGGCAATCCCCGCGCCTTCCAGCTGAACGTTGACCGCGAATACGAACGCAACATGGAACGCTACCAGTTCCTCAAATGGGGTCAGGGTGCCTTTAACAATTTCCGCGTTGTGCCCCCCGGGACCGGCATCTGCCATCAGGTGAACCTGGAATATTTGGCCCAAACCGTATGGACCGATGTGGACCAAAACGGCGAAGAGGTGGCGTACCCCGACACGCTTGTGGGCACCGACAGCCACACCACCATGGTCAACGGCATGGCCGTGCTTGGCTGGGGCGTCGGCGGGATTGAGGCTGAGGCGGCAATGCTGGGTCAGCCCATCTCGATGCTCATCCCCGAAGTTGTCGGCTTTGAACTGACCGGCAAAATGCTAGAAGGCACCACCGGCACCGATCTGGTTCTGAAAGTTGTTGAGCTGTTGCGCGCACGCGGTGTTGTCGGCAAATTTGTGGAATTCTACGGCGCAGGTCTGGACAACCTGCCACTGGCCGATCGGGCCACCATCGCCAACATGGCACCCGAATACGGTGCGACCTGCGGCTTTTTCCCAATCGACGACGAAACCCTGCGCTACCTGCGCCAAACCGGCCGCGAAGAAGACCGCGTGGCCCTGGTCGAAGCCTACGCCAAGGAAAACGGCTTTTGGCGCGGCGCGGATTACGCACCGATCTACACCGACACGCTGCATCTGGACATGGGCACCATTGTGCCCGCCATCTCGGGTCCCAAACGCCCGCAAGATTTCGTCGCGCTCACCGACGCCAAAACCGCCTTCGCGCGCGAAATGGCCGAGACGTTCAAACGCCCAATGGACAAGGAAATGCCTGTCGCTGGCGAAGACTACACGCTGTCGTCGGGCGATGTGGTGATTGCCTCAATCACATCTTGTACCAACACCTCCAACCCTTATGTGATGATCGGTGCGGGCCTTGTGGCACGCAAAGCCGCCGCCCTTGGGCTGGACCGCAAGCCTTGGGTTAAAACATCCCTCGCCCCCGGCTCGCAAGTGGTCTCGCACTACCTCGAGGCCGCAGGCTTGCAAGAGGATCTCGATAAGATCGGGTTCAACCTTGTGGGCTATGGCTGCACCACCTGCATCGGCAATTCCGGCCCGATCCAGAAAGAACTGTCCGACGCCATCCACGAAGGCGACCTGGTCGCCACCTCCGTCCTTTCCGGCAACCGCAACTTTGAGGGTCGCATCAGCCCCGATGTGCGCGCCAACTACCTCGCCTCTCCACCCCTCGTGGTGGCCTACGCTCTGGCGGGCACGATGGACATCAACCTGGCCACCGATCCTATCACCCAGACGCCCGATGGCGTTGACGTCTACCTCAAAGATATCTGGCCCTCCCAGGCCGAGATCGCCGCGCTGGTCGAGCAAACCGTGACCCGTGCAGCCTTTATCGAAAAATACGCCGATGTCTTCAAAGGCGATGAGAAGTGGCAGGACGTGGAAACCTCGGACGGCGAAACGTACGATTGGCCTCCGCAATCCACCTACGTGCAGAACCCACCCTATTTCCAGGGCATGTCCAGAACCCCCGGCACGATCAGCAACATCGAAGATGCCAAGGTGCTCGCGCTTCTGGGCGATATGGTCACCACCGACCATATTTCGCCTGCCGGATCTTTCAAAGACACCACACCAGCCGGGCAATATCTCACCGACCGCCAAGTGCCCGTCCGCGAATTCAACTCCTACGGATCGCGCCGTGGCAACCACGAGGTGATGATGCGCGGCACCTTCGCCAATATCCGCATCAAGAACGAAATGCTGGACGGCGTTGAAGGTGGCTACACCACTGGCCCCGACGGCCAGCAGACCTCAATCTTCGAGGCCGCCATGGCGCATCAGGCCAATGGCACGCCTCTGGTGGTGTTTGGTGGCGAACAATACGGTGCCGGCTCATCCCGCGACTGGGCAGCCAAAGGCACTGCACTTTTGGGCGTTAAGGCTGTGATCGCTGAGAACTTTGAACGCATCCACCGCTCAAACCTTGTGGGCATGGGCGTTATCCCGTTCGAATTCACTGGCGGCGAAACCCGTAAATCTTTGGGCCTGACCGGGTCTGAAACCGTATCAATCCACGGCCTGGACGATGTCAGCCCCCTGCAGGAAACCCCCTGCACCATCACCTACGCGGATGGCACCAGCAAGGATATCACCCTGAAATGCCGCATCGATACCGCGATTGAGATTGAATACATCGAACACGGCGGCGTGTTGCATTACGTGCTTCGCAATCTGGCATCCGCTGCCTGATACGCAGCAACGCAGCTTACCCCTTGCGGCCTCTGACCCAGTCAGGGGCCGTTTTCATGTGATGGCGTGGCGTAATCCAAAGGAGCGGCTACGCCACGCCGTATAATGATTGGCGCGTCTTTGCTGGCGGGGTAGCATCCCCCCTATGTCACGTCCCCTTGTGGCCGGTGATCCGGTCGATCTGCATCTGAATGGACACATCCATCACACGCATGTGCTGGCCCTTGTACCTTGGGCGTGGATCATGGTGGGCGGGCCAGATGGGCAGCTTTACCTTGAAGTTGTGATCTCCAAATCCGCCGTCAGTTGGAGCAGACTGGTGCGCCTTACCCATGACGTTGATCCAACCGACCTGGACA
This sequence comes from Roseovarius sp., assembly GCA_045106595.1. Classification (GTDB taxonomy): domain Bacteria; phylum Pseudomonadota; class Alphaproteobacteria; order Rhodobacterales; family Rhodobacteraceae; genus Roseovarius. The sequence goes on from JBGCEW010000001.1 coordinate 334,214, forward strand.
GCGTGGCCCAAATCGCCAATGCGATCGCCCATAATCCGCACCGAACGGATGTGGACGACATCATGCATGCAACAAAGCTGTTACCCCCAACAGATCAGATCAAACTTGCACGCCTCTGACAGAGCATCCTTTTCTTGGGTGGTACTACATGGAAAAGCAGCAATCCGCTGATCATACGTATGTGATGAAATTTGCGCATCATTCCCCTTCTTTGCAGCGGTGGAATGACCATCTTAGGCGGGCAGACAAACCGTAGAAAGAACGACCCATGCGCACAGCCCTGATCACGATCCAAGCCGCAATCATCACGCTTTTTGCTGTGATTGGGGCACACAGCGAAAGCGACACACGTCATGCCTGCCCCCTGCCTTCGGCGCAGGCAGATCAGCACTGCAGAAAGTAGGCGGCTAGTTTGCGGCAGCGGCAGCAATGGCCGGGCGAATGGTACTGTCCAGAATACGCTGCGTGATCGGCCCCGCAAAACGCAGCACAATCGTGCCATCGCCATCAAGCACATAGGTTTCAGGCACGCCGTAAAGCCCCCAGTTCAGCGCCATGCGTCCACCAACATCTGCACCTGTGGCAGCATAGGGATTTCCCAGCTCTGACAGAAACCCCAGCGCGTTGCTGGCGTCGTCCTTGTAATTCACCCCGTAAATCATCACCCCCTCATCGGCGAGGGTTTGCAGATTGGGATGCTCTACCCGGCACGGCGCACACCAACTGGCCCAGAAATTGACCAGCTTTACGCCGCCACTGCGAAGGGCGGCGTCCTCAAACAACTCCAGCTGCCCCAATGTATCGAGCGCCACCGCAGGGGCCGCGCGCCCCTCAAGGGCTGACGGCAAAGCGTCAGGGTTGTCACGCTGCATACCGACAAAGAACAACACCGCCATGCCGAAAAAGATCAGCGGTGGCAGCACCATCAGAGGCGAGATCTTTTTCATCGGGTTTTCGCTTTTTGCTCGGCCGCTTGCAGTTGTGCCTTTACCGATTTTGATCGCCAAAGACTGGCCACCACCAACACAATGATCAGCAAGATTGAAACGGCATAGGCCGCCAGCACCGTATCGGCATATTTTCCCAGATCAGGCATCATCATCCCATCCTATCGCGCGCCAATAGCGCCCGCGTGCGCCGCGCCCGGATTTCAGTGCGCGTGCGCAACAGCACCAGCGCCAGAAACAGCAGTACAAATCCAGCAATGGATACCAACAGCGGATGATAAAACACATCCGCAACATTCTCTTCTTTGTCCAGGCTCAGTGACGCGCCCTGGTGCAGGCCCTGATTCCAAAAATTCACCGCATAGCGGCTGAGCAAGGCAAAAACGCTGCCCACAAGGCACAAAATACTGGTCAGGTCAGCGGCGGTGTCATCATTCTCAATCGCGGCCCACAGCGCGATGTACCCAAAGTAAAACAGCGTCAGAATCAAAAATGATGTCAGGCGCGGATCCCAGGCCCAATAGGTGCCCCACATCGGCTCGCCCCAAATGGCCCCTGTTGCCAGCGCCACCAATGTCATGACCAGCCCAACGGGGGCCGCTGCACGCGCCGCCAAGGCCGAAACATGATGGCGCCGCACGATCCAGATCAGGGAGGCCACCAGCATCATCAGCCAAGCGTTGATCGCCATCAACGCCGAGGGCACATGCAGATAGATGATTTTCACGGTCGAGCCTTGCCGGAAATCATCGGGTGTAAAGAAAAAGCCCCACACCAATCCGGTGACCAGACACAGCACGGCCAGCACCGATATGGTGGGCAGAACCTTGTCCGTGGTCTCAATGAACTTTTTCGGATTGGCATATGTCCAAAGTGACGTCATGCGGGGTCTTTCATCGTTTTGTGTCATCTCAGGTTGACCCTTAGTACCGCAGCAGATGCAAAAGGCAAAAGCGCTATTGCGCCGCAGGTGATACCCGCCAGCAACAGCAGCGGCGTCGTTGTTTCAAGCCCCGCCATGCCGCGCCGTGCCACTTCGGCGCCAAAGATCAATGTCGGTACATACAGCGGCAAAACCAGCAGGCTCAGCAGCAACCCACCGCGCTTGATGCCCACCGTCAGTGCCGCACCAAACGTGCCGATCACGCTCAGCGCTGGCGTGCCAAGTGCCAGTGAAATGACCAGCGGCACATAGCCTTGGGCAGGTAGGTTCAACAGCACCGCCAGCGCAGGGGCGACCAAAACCAAAGGCACGCCCGTGGTCAGCCAATGCGCCAGCGCCTTGATCGTCACGGCGGCTTCCATCGGCAAGGGCGAGACGGCCAGCAAATCCAGGCTGCCATCCTCCCAATCCAGTGCAAATATCCGGTCCAGTGACAACAGGCACGCCAGCAGCGCCCCCATCCACAGCACACCCGGCGCAATCCGCGACAACAATTCGGTCTGCGGGCCAACGGCAAAGGGCACCAGGACAACAACAATCAGGAAGAATGCCAATCCCAGACCAAAACCCCCTCCGGCACGGATGGCCAGACGCAAATCACGGATCAGCAGCGCAATCACAAGAACGCCTCGTCAAAGGCATCGGCGGCGCGGGCTGTGGCCTTGAAGGGGGTCAGGTCCAAAACCTCGGCCCGGTGCAGGCCCAGATCGATATGGGTGGCAAATATCGCAGCGCCCCCGGCCGCCAGATGCGCATGGATGGTTTCAGCAAACATCGCCACAGCATCCGCATCCAGTGACACGGTGGGTTCGTCCAAAATCCACAGTTTCCGCCCAGTCACCAACAGGCGCGCCAATCCCAGACGTCGCTTTTGCCCGGCCGATAGCATCCCTGCCGGACGATCCGCCAAAAGGGCCAGTTGATAGGCGCTCAATGCCTGCGTGATGTCAGATTGACCAAAAACACGTGCCCAGAACGTCAGGTTTTCAGTCACACTCAGCGTGGATTTGATACCATCGGCGTGGCCAATATATGCCAGCAAATCAGGATCGACCGACACCTTGCCGCTCAGGGCAGGTTGCAACCCCGCGATCGTGCGCAGCAGGGTGGTTTTGCCAATGCCGTTTGGACCGCGCAACACCAGGGCCTGACCGGCGCTGAGCGTCAGGCTGACATCCTGCAACACCGCCACGCCACCGCGTGCCACACAAAGGTCGCTCAAAGTGATCATTCAGCGGTAACCGGCAACAAGGCAGCAGCCACCCGGCGCCCTTCGGACAACAGCACATTATACGTCCGCGCCGCCGCTGGAGAGCTCATGGTTTCAACCCCCAGACCTGCGTCCTCAAGCGTGGTGCGCAAAGCGGCGGGCATATGGGCAATCTCGGCTCCGGTACCGATGAACACCACATCAATCTGACCCACAAGGGCCAGCAATGTGGCTTCATCTTCGTATCCGCCCCAGCTGCGTGCGCCTGTTTCCGTCACACAAATCGCACCTTCGAAGACCTGCCCGGCAATCCTGAAAAAGCCCGGACCATAGCCATCAATCGGAATGGCTTCTTCAAACTGGATTTCGTTCAGCTGCATGTCTGCACCCCTAGTTCCAAATCGGCAACCCACTGAGCAGGGCCAGCGCGATCACCGCATATGCCGCCCAACGATACGTGCGTTCATACGCAGGATCAAACAACGCCTGCCCAATCAACGTGGTGATGACATAAGGCACGCCCAGCACAGCGGCAAGCAACACCACCGACCACCCCATATCACCGCTCAGGCTGAGGTTGGCGACCAGCACCAGATCAAGGATCGCCAGAAACAAAATCGTATTGGCCCGCACCGAGGCCACGGCGGACTGGCCTGCCAGATAGAACATGATCACAATCGGGCCCGTCAGACCGGTCAGCCCGCTGATCAGGCCTGCAACGCTGCCAATCGACACCAATCCCGGAACCGCCAGCGTGCCCGTAAAGCGCCAGCCAGCGATCAGTGACGCAAGGGTCATCCCCGCAACACCCGCAACGATCCAGCGGATCACCTCGCGTTCAATATAACCCAGCAGCCACAACCCGATGGGCACCGTGATAAATGCTGCCAGCGCAAGAATGCCCACCTCGCGCCGGTCTGCCTGTCCCCAGGCGCGCGGCAATACAGCGGCGGCGCTGATCATTCCGGTAACGGCCATCACGCCAATCACCGTCACAGGTTGCAGGAAAACACCCGCCACAGGCACAAAGATCAACGCCGTGCCAAACCCGGTAAAGCCGCGCACAACGCCTGCCACCGAAATAGCAACGATCAGCCAAATCAATCCCGGTGTCGCCAGGACCTGACCAAGAAGGTCAGGCATCTATGTTGGCAAACTGCGTGCCGCCGGGGCCGGTGGTGTCTTTCTTCGACCAATCCCGCTTAACCCCCAGCCAAAGCAGAATGACCGAGGCCACGAAGATCGAGCTATAGGTGCCCACGATCACACCCCAGATCATCGCAAAGACAAACCCGCGGATCACGTCGCCGCCCAGCACATACAGCGCAAAAAGCGCCAGCAAGGTGGTCACCGACGTCATTACCGTCCGGCTCAGCGTCTCGTTGATCGAGATGTTCAGCACTTCGCTCAGCGGCTTTTTCTTGTACTTGCGCAGGTTTTCACGGACCCGGTCAAAGACCACCACCGTATCGTTCAGCGAATACCCCACGATGGTCAGAAGTGCCGCGATAATGGCCAGATCAAACTGGATTTGCAGCTCGGAGAAGACCCCGATGGTCAGAACCACGTCATGCACCAGCGCAGCCACAGCGCCCACGGCGAACTGCCATTCAAACCTCAGCCAGATGTAGATCAGAACCGCTGCAATCGCCAGGATCACAGCAATTGCCGCTGTCTGGATCAGCTCGCCCGACACTTTCGGGCCAACCGATTCGACCGACGAGAATTTCAGATCCGGGACAGCCTCTTGCATTACGGCTTCGACAGCGCGGATCACATCAGCGGTCACCGCCTCTTCGCCCTCTTGGGCCTGAATTCGGATCATGGCGACGTTTTGGTCAGGGCCAAAGGTTGGGTCAAACACTTCGGTGATGCTTATATCACCCAGCTCAAGCGGTGTGATCGCATCGCGGTACTGCCCGATATCCACAGGCTGCGCGCTTTCGGTTCGGATGGTCGTACCACCCTTGAAATCAATCCCGTAATTCAGCCCCTGAATGGCAAAGGATGCAAAGGCCACCACGATCAATACGGCAGACACACCCAGCGACATCTTCCAGCGCTTGAAGAAATCCCATTTGGTGCCTTCGGGCACCATCCGCAGTGCACGGCCTTGCAGCACAGTCTTGGGACGCTTGCGTTCAAACCAGATGATCACGATCAGACGGGTCACAAAGATGGCAGTGAACACCGATGTGATAATCCCCAGCCCCAGCGTAATGGCAAAACCGCGCACCGGGCCTGACCCCATCGCATAGAGGATCAGCGCCGTCAGGAAGGTGGTGATATTGGCGTCGGTGATCGCACTCAGTGCCTTTTCATAGCCCAGCTCAATCGCGCGCGCAGGGCCTTTGGCCGATTTGATTTCCTCTCGGATACGTTCAAACACCAGCACGTTGGCATCGACCGCCATCCCGATGGTCAACACGATGCCCGCAATGCCCGGCAAGGTCAGCGTGGCACCAATCATGCTGAGCAGACCAAAGATCAGACCGACGTTGATGATCAGCGCAATATTGGCAAAAATACCGAAAGTGCCGTAGCTAAGGAACATGAACACCAGAACCAGTGCGAATGCTACGATACAGGCAATTTTACCTGCATCAATGCTGTCCTGTCCCAGCTCTGGGCCAACGGTGCGCTCTTCCAAAAACTCGAGTTCAGCAGGCAGGGCACCGGCGCGCAAAAGCACGGCCAGGTTTGTGCTTTCCTCAATATCAAAATTGCCCGTAATGATGCCAGAACCGCCAGGAATATGGCTTTGGATCACAGGCGCGCTGATCACTTCGCCGTCCAACACGATGGCAAAGGGATTGCCAATGTTTTCCGCCGTGTAGTCGCCAAAGGCCCGCGCACAGGTCGTATTGAATCGGAACGAAACGGCTGGCCGTCCGTTTTGGTCAAAATCAGGCTGGGCATCGACCAGACATTCGCCTGTCACCACAGGCAGGCGCTCAAGAATATAGAACGTACCTGCGTCTTGTGGATCAATGGATGGCAGCACCTCGTTGCCCGCGCCGGGGCGTTCATTCGGGTCGGTGGTCCGGCTGACTACAGGCTGAAAGGTCAGCTTGGCCGTGGTGCCGATAATCTCTTTCAACTCCGCAGCCGACCCAATTCCGGGCACTTGAATCAAAATCCGGTCCGCGCCCTGGCGTTGAATGGTTGGCTCGCGTGTGCCCACCTCGTCAATCCGGTTGCGAATGATCTCAAGCGCGGTGCGCAAGGTGCGTTCATCCGTGGCCAGTTTCTCGGCCTCAGACAGCGTCACGACAATCTGATCCCCACGGGTGTTGACATCGATATCGCTGGCTCCGGCGCCGGTCAGGCTGACCACAGGCCGGGCGATGCCCCGCACCAGACCTGCCGCATATTCAATCTGATCAGGGTTTTGAACCAACCTGATGCGCAGTTCTGCCAACTCTCCGGCAGGCTGCAGGCGGATCGGGCCGATCGTGGCGCGCTCTTCTCGCAGCAGATCACGGATTTCAGGCCACATGGATTCAACCCGGCTGGCATAGACGTCTTCAACCTGCACTTCGGCCAGCAAATGCGCCCCGCCGCGCAGGTCAAGCCCAAGGTTCACCAGCCCCGATGGCATCCACGTGGGCCAGGCTGCATAATCTTCCAACAGACGCGCGTCCTCAGACCCTGCCTCAATCTGGGCCGCGGCATCATTGTGGCGTTCCACATTGCCGTAAAACCCGTTGGGCACCGCCAACAGCAGCCCAAGGGCCACCAGCCCCCAAATGACAACGCGTTTCCACAGATCAATCTGAAGCATCCGGGGTCTCTCCTATGAACCCGCACCGGGCGGGCATGTCTGGGTTGTCAGGGCTTGGGCCATCTCATTGGCCTCTTCGACCGTATTCAGGCCGTTGACGATCGCTTGTTGGCCGTAAATCGCTGACATAATGATTGGCGTGGACATCAATTCACCATCATACACGATGGCGATGGGCATGCCGATGTGCTCGGCTGTATAGAGGCCAAACACCTTGCTGGCCTCGGCGGTATAGCTGAACGAAACGGCAGGTGCGTTATTTTGGTCAAATATCTGCTGGGCCGAGGTCACGTCGGCCATCGTCAGCAAAACCTGCCCGCCTTCAAAATCCTCCAGCAGCGGCTGGCGCTGCGGTCCATCAGGTCCGGGCCAGCCAATAAGCTGAAACGCGTCAGGACAGCTTTGCGCCGATGCAGCCGGTGCCAATGAAACAAGGCACAACACAAAGGGCAGCGAGAGACGCAAAGGGGCAGTCCTTTCCAAATCAACCGGCAGGTCAGCCTTAGCTGTCAGCAGGCTCGGTCTTGTTAAGAACCTGCGAAATTGTGCCGCGCACCACGCGTACTTTGACACCTTCGGCAATCTCAACTTCCAGCTCGCCGTCGTCTTTAACCTTGGACACTTTGCCAATCAGCCCACCTTGGGTGATCACCTGATCGCCCCGGCGCAGCGCGGCCACCATGGCCTGATGTTCCTTCATTTTCTTTTGCTGAGGGCGGATCAGCAAGAACCACATAATGGCGAAAATCAGGATAAGCGGGATAAATTGGCCGAGGGCTTCCATGGTATCAGATGTCCTTATATCGCGGCGCGGGTTGCACCCCAGCGCATTCGCACGGAACCTACGGTTCAGGTCATGGATTTGCAAGCCGCGAAACGCCTGTTGCACCGGCAATACGCTCCTGTGTGCGCAAAAATAATCGGCTGGTTACTCATGGCCGTTACTTGGTAAAGACACACCCAGACGATTCAACTCATCTGACACCACAACCGACAAGGACAAACCCGATGCACGACATCCGCGCAATCCGCGAAAACCCCGAACAGTTTGACGCCGCTTTGGCCATGCGTGGGCTGTCCGGTCTGTCGTCTCAGGTGCTGGCCCTGGATGAGGCCCGCCGTGCCCGTATTCACGCCGCCGAAACGGCACAGGCCGAACAAAACAAAGCCTCCAAGGAAGTAGGTGCGGCCAAAGCATCGGGCGATGAGGCCGCGTTTGAACGCCTGCGGGCGCTTGTGGGCGAAAAGAAGGCCGAGGTTGCCACCATGCAAGGCGAGGCCAAGGATCTGGACACCCAGCTGAATGATGTGCTGATGGGCATCCCCAACGCGCCCTTCGCCGAGGTGCCACAAGGCGCGGATGAGGACGACAATGTCGAGATACACCGCTGGGGCACGCCTCGCGCGCTGAATTTCGCACCAGCCGAGCATTTTGACATCCCCGCCGTCGCCCCCGGCATGGATTTTGAAACCGCCGCCAAACTGTCAGGTGCGCGCTTTGTGGTTTTGTCCGGTGCGGTGGCCCGTGTGCACCGCGCTTTGGCACAGTTCATGCTAAACACCCACATCGAAGAAAACGGCCTGCAGGAAACCTGGACCCCGGTGCTGGTGCGCGACGAAATGATGCGTGGCACAGGGCAATTGCCCAAGTTTGGGGAAGACAGCTATCAAACCACCGATGGCTGGTGGCTGGTGCCCACCGCCGAAGTCACACTGACCAATATCGTCAATGGCCTGACCGTGGACGAACACAGCCTGCCACGCCGTTATGTGGCCCACACGCAGTGTTTCCGTTCCGAGGCAGGCAGCGCCGGACGTGACACCGCGGGCATGCTGCGCCAGCACCAGTTTGAAAAGGTTGAGATGGTCAGCATCACCCACCCTGATCATTCCCTGGCCGAACTGGACCGGATGACAGGCTGTGCCCAGGGTATCCTTGAAAAACTGAACCTGCCCTACCGCACGGTGGTTCTTTGCACCGGTGATATGGGCTTTGGTGCGCGCAAAACCCACGACATCGAAGTCTGGCTGCCCGGCCAGAACACCTACCGCGAGATCAGCTCTTGCTCGGTGTGCGGCGATTTTCAGGCGCGGCGCATGAACGCCCGCTTCAAACCCGCCGATGGCGGCAAGCCGCAGTTTGTGCACACGCTCAATGGCTCAGGTCTGGCGGTGGGGCGCTGCCTGATCGCGGTGCTGGAAAACGGCCAGCAGGCCGACGGATCTGTCGTGCTGCCTGACGTTCTGCACCCTTACCTGATGGGCCGGACCACCATCACCCCCGATGGCACGCTCAGCTAAGCGCGGCCGTCTGTAAGGACGGACAAGCACCGCTGCCGACATCACGTTTGGGCAGCGGCGCGCCCCTTGTGCTTGACGTCGGATGAATACGGCCCATCTGTCGTTGCATGAAACACATCGCTCCCCTGCTAACGCTCTTGCTGGCCTTAGGCTTTGCTGCCTCGCCCTTTCTCAGCCCCGGTTTCAACGGGTTTGAGGCCGATCAGTTTCCCGTTCCCCAGATCGATCCTCCGGCGCAGCCCGCAGGCTATGCCTTTGCAATCTGGGGGCTGATTTATCTGGTGTTGATCGCAGGCGCTATATTTGGCCTTCTGTACCGTGCCGATGATGCTGCATGGTACCCCATGCGCGCAGCTCTCATGCTTAGCCTGACGATCGGGGCCGCGTGGTTGCCGGTGGCACAAATCTCACCGTTTTGGGCAACCGTGATGATCTGGGCCATGCTGATCACCGCCCTGAGTGCCCTTGTGCGCGCAGGGCACACTGACAGGCTGTGGCTGCGTCTGCCCATCGCGCTTTATGCCGGGTGGTTGACCGCCGCCAGTGCGGTGGCGCTGGCGTTGATGCTGGCAGGACATGGTATTTTGGGGCAAACAACCGCGGCAATCGTCTGTTTGGGCTTCGGCCTGATCATCGCCGCAGTGGTTCAGACTATACGTGCTGATACACCCGAATACAGTGCTGCCGTAATCTGGGCCCTCGTCGGGGTGGTTGTCTCTAACCTTGAGCCGCAAAACCTTGCCGTTCTGGGCCTCAGCGCCGCTGGCATCGTAGCGCTGTCAGTGCTGGCCTGGCAAGGGCATCGCCGCCTCCGCATCTCAGCCTAGATCACATCACATCACATACCCTCAGCGATCCATCGGTCCTTTGCCCAAATGCTTGCGCAGGCGGGACGGTGTGGATTTCTTCTTGCCTTTATAGGGGTTCTTATCCGCCTGCGACCGCATGTGCAGGCGGATCGGCGTGCCCGGCATGTTGAAATCCTCGCGCAGGCCATTAACCAGATAGCGCGAATAGCTGTCATTCAGTTTCTCAGGCAGTGAACACATCACCACAAACCCCGGCGGACGGGTTTTGGCCTGCGTCATATACCGCAGCTTGATCCGGCGCCCGCCCGGTGCGGGGGGGGGATGCGCCTCGACCATACCGGCCAGCCAGCGGTTCAGCTGTGCGGTGGTCACACGGCGGTTCCAGACCTCATAGGCACGCTCGACCGCCTGTTGCAGCCGGTCCAATCCACGGCCCGTCTTGGCCGAGACGGTGACCAAAGGTGCGCCGCGCAGTTGCGGCAGCAAACGCTCAAACGCCTCGCGCAGATCACGCAGCTTGGCTTGTTTGTCGTCCTCAATGTCCCATTTGTTGACGGCCACCACCACAGCGCGGCCTTCGCGCTCGGCCAGATCAGCGATGCGCAGATCCTGTTGTTCAAACGGGATGGCCGCGTCCAGCAGCACAATCACCACTTCGGCAAATTTGACCGCACGCAGACCGTCGCCGACCGACAGCCGTTCCAGCTTCTCCTGCACTTTGGCCTTTTTGCGCATACCGGCCGTGTCAAACATCCGCACCGGCAGACCGTCCCAGTCAATGACCAGCGAAATGGCATCGCGGGTGATCCCGGCTTCGGGACCGGTCAGCAATCGGTCTTCACCCAGTATCTTGTTGATCAGGGTGGATTTTCCGGCATTCGGACGACCCACAACAGCCACTTGTAACGGCTTTTTAATCGTGGGACGGCGATAGGTATCTGCGTCGCTGTCTTCATCCACGCTGACGTCCGTTTCGGGCGCATCGGCGGCGTCTGCTGCGGCGCGTTCCTCAAACTGATCGGCCAGCGGCATCAGCTGCGCATAAAGATCATTCAGCCCTTCGCCGTGTTCGGCTGACATACGAATGGGTTCGCCCAGCCCCAGGCTGTAAGCCTCGATCATGCCCGCATCCGCGGCAGCGCCTTCGGCCTTGTTCGCCGCCAGAATCACATGCGCTGAGCGTTTGCGCAGGATATCGGCAAAAATCTGATCGGTGGGGGTCACCCCCGCGCGGGCATCAATCATGAACAGGCAAATATCGGCCATATCCACGGCGCGTTCGGTCAAACGGCGCATCCGGCCTTGCAGGCTTTCGTCCGTGGCTTCCTCCAGCCCGGCTGTGTCGATCACGGTGAACCGCAGATCCCCCAGCCGTGCCTCGCCTTCGCGCAGATCACGGGTCACGCCGGGTTGGTCATCGACCAGCGCCAGACGTTTGCCAACCAGGCGATTGAACAACGTGGATTTGCCCACATTGGGCCGCCCCACGACTGCAAGAGTGAAAGACATTTGGATACTCCAGATCCGCGCGCCCCGTTGTCGGGACTGGCGGCTCTGTTACATCAAAGCGCGCTTAACGGAAAGCCACCAATTGGCCTTTGGATGTGACCACATACAGCGTGCCGCCCGCGACAACAGGGTTGGTCGTGGCCCCACCGGGGATTTCAACCGTGCCACGTGCCGCACCCGAGGCCGGATCATACAGCCGCAACAGCCCATCATTTGACGCCACGATCAGATTACCGCCCGCAACAATCGGGCCATAGTGCCCAAAGATTTCGGTCTGCTGGCGGGGCCGCGTTTTGGTGAAAAACGGCAATGTGTTGGCCCAGACCCGGCTGCCATCTTCGGCGTTCAGTCGCACCAGCTCGTTGCGATCGGTGACCATGAAGACACTGTTGTCGGCAGGCCAAATCGTATTGAGGGGGCCATCGGTGGTGGTCCAGATCCGTTCGCCATTGCCCAGCCTCAGCGCAACCGTGCGCCCCGAATGAGTGCCCACATAGATACGGTCGCCCACCACAACGGGGTCGCTGGTGATGTCCCCGATCCGCGCGCTTGAAAAGCCCCGGCGCTGGCCTGCAACCTGACTGTCCCACAACCGCAAACCGCCCTTGCGGAACGCGCCCTGCACTTCGCCCGAGCCAAACGCAAAGACCACATATTTATCCGTCACCGCAGGCGCAGGCCCGCCCATGACGTTCTGAATGTCCGGTGTGGCCGACAAACGCCATTCGATCCGGCCGGTGTCTGTATCAAGGGCCCAGGCCACATCGTCGCCTGCCACCAGATAGACAAGCCCATCTTTGACCGTGGGTTTGCCTGACCCCGTGGCGCGCAGGTTTTGCTGCCAAACTTCGTTGCCGGTTTCGGGGTCAAGCGCAGTCATCAGGCCAAAGCCGGACGAGACAAACAATTTGCCATCCCCAAACGCCAGACCACCGCCCGTGGCGTCCTGACCGGAATCCGTTGCAGGCACCAGATCGCGGGTCCAGATCACCTGCCCGCTGGTGGAAACGGCACTGACACGTGCCTCGGCGTCCAGGGTAAACACACGCCCCCCTGCGACAACCGGATCAGCGGTGATGCGGTTTTTGCGCCCGTCGCCCTGCCCGATGTCCACGATCCAAGCCAAGTTAGGCGTGCGCGACATCGCAGGATGTAGCGTGCGGCCTGCGGGCGAGGCGATGCTTTGACGCCATTCGCTGTTGGAACTGGTCGCGGCCAGCGACAAAGGCAGGTTTTGGCTCTCGGCTGCGGTGCTTTCAATCACCTGGCCGTTTTCATCCAAGGCTTCGCGAATATCTTCGCGTGCGCCCGGCAACACGGCGTCCTCTCGCTCGCAAGCGGTCAGCGTTGTGATCAGCGCCAGTCCAAGCAATGCTGTGATCGGTTTCAATGCACGTGCCCCCAATTTCGTTGTCTTTAACGCCGTCTCAAGCGGCGGGTTATTCCTGTGCGGTTGCACCTGTGTCCGCATCTGTCGCAGCTGGTGCGTCTGGCAATGTGCCACCCAGCGCCACAATCACTTGACTTGCGCGCCGACGCAACCCCGGTGTGACAGTGGCATCCGCAACGATCTGTTGCATGCGCTCCATCGCGGCATCGGAATTGCCCGCGTCGATATCCATATACGCCAGTTGTTCTTCGGCCAGCATACGCATCAGCCCTGTGCCCAACGCCAATCCGTCCAGACGGGTGCGCCGGTCTTCAACACTCAGGTCAGTGCCTGGCAATGAGGCCGCTTTAAGCGTCGCAATCTGGCGATATATCGGTGTCGCATCCGGGCTATCGGCCAGCGCCAGCAAACGCGTTGCCGCAGCCGCCGGATCGCTGCTTGCCAGCTCAGCCGCCGTCAGCAAATCAACCAGGGCCGTGGCCGCCGGGTTGGGCGCATCAATCGCACCCAGCGCTTCGGCGCGCGCGGCGTCGTCCTCAAGCTGCAAGGCGTTGAGCATAGAATCACCCAAAGCCTCGGCCTTGGCGCGTTCCTGGGCTTTCGTCCACTCATTGTAAGCAGCCCCGCCCACCAGCACCAAAACAACGGTCACAGCGATCCAGCCATAGCGCCGCATCAGTGCAAACAACCGGTCCCGACGGACTTCTTCGGTCACCTCATCAATAAAACTATCGGTCTGGCTCAACGCGTGCCCCCATTGGCAGAAAGTCCCTGTTTCGCCCCTCTTACCGCAGGCTCTGCCCCCTGCCAAGAGCCGCTTGTTGTGCGAAAGCGTGTTCAGCTTGCAGCCGGGGGTTGAAAAGAGTAATCTAAACCGGATAGTTCAGCGTATATTGTTCTGAATATCCACTCAGGGCATGTATACCCCGCCATAGGGATGACGGGCTGCACCCAAAAAGGTTTGTGAATGCGACTTTTTCCAATTCTTGCTGCGATCGTTGTATCGGCGCTGATCTACACGTTTATCTTTCAGCGCGATATGCTGTTTGAGGCGATAACAGGCAACAATCCGTCTGACCCCAGCAGCGCTGAAGCGATGGCCGAAACCCAGACGGCAACACCCGATGAACCTGAGGCACAAGAGAATACAACGCCCCGCCCCATTGGTGTGGTGGCGGTCCGGTCGCAGGCCCGACAAGTGGACAGCGCCGTTGTTTTGCGCGGCCAGACCGAAGCTGACCGTCAGGTTGATCTGCGCGCTGAAACCTCAGGTTTGGTGATATCGTCACCCGCCACCAAAGGCAGCTTTGTCGAAGAGGGCGATCTGATGTGCCGCCTTGACCCCGGCACCCGTGGTGCAATGCTCGCCGAAGCCAAGGCCCGTCTGGCCGAAGCACAATCGCGTGTTCCTGCCGCCCAGGCCGCCGTACCCGAAGCCGAAGCGCGCGTCGAAGAGGCACAGGCCCGCGTCGAAGAAGCCAAAGCCGTGCTGGATGAGGCGATGATCAATGCCAACGCCGCCAGCAAGCTAAGCGAGGGCGGTTTTGCGTCCGAAACCCGCGTGGCTTCAACCCAGGCCGCCGTGCGCGGTGCCGAAGCTGCAGTGGTCAGCGCCAATGCCGGGCTGAAATCCGCCGCCTCTGGTCTGGAAAGCGTAGCCTCAGGCATTCAGGCCGCCAGTGCGGGGGTCGAAAGTGCCCGTGCAGGTGTGGCCGCCGCCGAAAAAGAGATTGAACGCCTTGAGATCACAGCGCCTTTTGCCGGGCTCTTGGAAATTGACACCGCCGAGCGCGGAAGCCTGCTGCAACCGGGCGATCTGTGCGCCACCATCTTGCAACTTGATCCCATCGTTCTGGTTGGCTACGTGCCCGAAACCCAGATTGGCCGCGTGGCCCTGGGTGCCCCGACGCAGGCCATGCTGGCATCGGGTGATCAGGTCAGCGGTGCCGTCACATTTATTTCGCGTGCGGCGGATGCGACCACACGCACCTTCCGGGTGGACATCGAAGTGACCAACCCCACCCTGTCCATACGGGACGGGCAAACCGCTGAAATCACCATCGCCTCTGAGGGAAAATCCGCGCATCTGCTGCCACAATCCGCCCTGACACTGGATGACACAGGCGCGCTTGGGGTGCGGCTGGTGACCGACACCAATGAGGCCAAATTTCACCCCGTAACGCTGCTGCGCGACACGCCCAGCGGAATTTGGCTGGCAGGTTTGCCGGATGTGGCAAATGTTATCATAATCGGACAGGAATACGTGACCGACGGGGTCCTTGTGGCCGCGTCCTATCAGGAGTCTGACGGATGACAGGCCTGGTCGATTGGGCCGCCGCACGCGCGCGGATGGTCATTGCCTTTATCGTGTTGTCCTTGTTGGCCGGCACGCTGGCCTACACCGGCCTGCCCAAAGAGGGCGAGCCGGACATCGAAATTCCAGCGCTCTTTGTATCAACCCAGTTCCCCGGCATTTCGGCTGAAGACAGTGAAAAGCTGCTGGTCAAAGTCATGGAAACCGAGCTGTCCGATCTGGACGGCCTGAAAACCATGACCGGCACAGCGGCCGAAAACTATGCAGGTGTGGCGCTTGAGTTTCATTTTGTCTGGGACAAGTCCAACATCATGGCCGATGTGCGCGATGCCATGAGTGCAGCTGAGGCCAAGTTCCCTGATGGGGCCGAGAAGTACTCCATCACCGAGATTAATTTTTCCGAATTTCCGATCATCATTGTGAACCTGTCGGGTCAGGTGCCCGAACGCACCATGGCCCAGTTGGCCAAGGATTTGCAGGACCGCATTGAAGCGCTTGAACCCGTGCTGGAGGCAGGCATTGCGGGCAACCGCGATGAAATGGTCGAGGTCATCATCGATCCTCTGCGCCTCGAGGCTTATAACGTGACCGCGATTGAGCTGGTCAACGTGGTGCGCAACAACAACCAGCTGATTGCCGCAGGCGAAGTGGACAACGCCAGCGGGACGTTCTCGGTGAAAATCCCGTCGTCGTTTGACGAAGCCCGCGACATTTATGATCTGCCGATCAAAACCAATGGCGACCGCGTGGTCACCCTGGGGGATCTGGCCGATATCAGCCTGACATTTGAGGACCGCCTTGGCACAGCGCGCTTCAATGGCGAAACAACCGTGGCGCTGCAAGTCGTTAAACGCAAAGGCTACAACATCATCGACACCTCTGCACTGGTGCGTGACACGGTGGCGGCAGCGCAAAAATCATGGCCTGCTGAATTGCAGGCCGCGGTCAAGCTGGACACATCCAACGACCAGTCGCATGTGATTGAATCGATGGTCCGGCAATTGGAAGGCTCGGTTCTGACCGCGATTGCGCTGGTCATGATCGTCATGCTGGCCACCTTGGGCATCCGCCCTGCTTTGCTGGTGGGTTTTGCCATCCCCACATCGTTCCTGCTGTGTTTTGCGCTTCTTGCGGTCATGGAGGTGGCAATTTCCAACATGGTGATGTTCGGGCTGATCCTGGCTGTTGGCATGCTGGTGGACGGGGCCATCGTGGTGGTCGAATACGCTGACAAAAAGATAGCCGAAGGCGAAGGCCCGATGCACGCCTATGTGCAGGCCGCCAAGCGTATGTTCTGGCCTGTGATCAGCTCAACCGCGACCACGCTGTGTGCGTTTTTGCCAATGCTTTTCTGGCCTGGTGTGCCGGGGCAATTCATGCGGATGTTGCCCGTCACGCTGATCTTCGTGCTGTCCGCATCTCTGTTGGTGGCGCTGGTCTATCTGCCCGTCATGGGCGGTGTCACTGGCCGGCTTGAGCGGTGGTTCAACCAGCGTATCGCCCAGATCGCAAAGGCCTGGTGGGTCTGGCATGTGGTCTTGTTTCCGGTGGCCGCTCTGGGGTTGTTTGGCGCACTCAACATGATCCCTCTGCTCTCCGAAACACTGCTCAGCGTGATTCAAGAGATGGATATGGGCAGTATCCTTGGTTCGGTCGTGCCGTCTCTGGCCACCGCCTTCGTAATTGCTGTTGGCATCATGGCCTTCGCAGCGCTTGGGCTGGCGGGGACCGTGGCGCTTTTGCTGGGTCTTATGGCCGTAAAGCCGCGCCTGGCCCAGATGATCGCGTTTTTCAACGGGCTCTTTGCGCGGCGCGTGCCACAGCTGCCCAATTTGAGCGCCTATATCTTCCTTGGTGCCGCAATCGGCGTCGCCCTCGGTTCCGGTCTCGACGTGGGCACGGCCCTCATCATCGGGGCTATTGGGGCCGCGTTCATATTTATCACCGGGCGAATGCGCCTGCGCTCCAGGGATCAGGTGCAATCGGGGTATCGGCGCTCGCCCTTTGGGTGGTTCGTGCACACGATCACCGCCAATCCCATTGCGCCCCTGCTGTCATGTTGCTTTGTGTTTGTGCTGGTCGGCACCACTTTGATCTATTTTATCGGCAACAACAAAGGCGTTGAATTCTTTGTCGAATCTGAACCCGAAAACGCCATTGTCTATGTCCGTGCGCGCGGCAACCTGTCGCTTGAGCAAAAGGACGACTTGGTAGACCAGGTTGAAAAGATTGCGCTGGCTCATCCCAACATCCACTCGGCGTTTGCCTTTGCGGGCGACGGGGGGCTGAACAACAACACTGGCGGGGCGCAGCCACCGCTGGACACCATCGGCCAAGTGCAGATGGAAATCACCAAGTGGATCGATCGCCCCACCACGTCGGAAAAATGGTTCACGATTCCGCTGCTTGACTATGACGTGATGCGCGATGTCACCGATCCCAATGTCGACGGCGATCTGACCATGAACCAGCTGACCGCGGCAATGGAACAGATCCCCGGCATTCAGATCGAAATTCTTGCGCTGGAACGTGGTCCGGCCTCGGCCAAACCCGTGCATCTGCGGATCAAAGGCGACGACTGGGAACAGCTGATTGCCTTCACCGAAACAGCCCGTGCACATTTCGACCAGACCGAAGGTCTGACCCTGATCGAAGACACACTGCCCCTGCCCGGCATCGACTGGCAGATCGATGTGGACGTGGAAAAAGCCGGCCGCTACGGCGCGGATGTGGCCACCGTCGGGGCGATGGTGCAATTGGTCACGCGCGGCATCATGTTGGACACCATGCGGGTTGACAGCTCGGACGAAGAGATCGACATCCGTGTGCGCCTGCCCGCCGAGGACCGGGTGCTTTCCACCCTCGACACCCTGAAAATCCGCACCAGCGAGGGCCTGGTGCCGCTGTCGAATTTCGTAACCCGCAAACCAGTGCAAAAACTGGCCCAGATTGACCGCGTTGATCAGACCCGCTTCTTTGACATCAAGGCCGGCGTGCAAGACGGGTTGACCAAGACCGTCACCGACGACAAAGGCTATAAGACCGAAGTTCTGATCAACGCCAATGAGCGTATTGAAACCCTCACCGCATGGCTGGACAGCGGCGTGGTTCCTGCCGGGCTGGACTATGAATGGACCGGCGATCAGGAAGATCAGGCCGAATCCGGTGCCTTCCTGCAACAGGCGTTTCTGGGTGCTCTGGGGCTGATGTTCATCATCCTGCTGGCGCAGTTCAACTCGGTCTACAATGCCGTGCTGGTGCTGCTGGCTGTTATCTTGTCCACCACCGGGGTGCTGATTGGCATGCTGGTCATGGGTCAGCCGTTTTCAATCATCATGACGGGCACAGGCATCGTGGCTTTGGCGGGGATCGTGGTGAACAACAACATTGTTCTGATCGATACCTATCAGGAATACAGCCGCTACATGCCCCGGATTGAGGCGATCACCCGCACCGCCGAGGCCCGCATCCGGCCGGTTTTGCTGACCACTATCACCACCATGGCAGGCCTTGCCCCGATGATGTTTGGGCTATCACTGAATTTTGTTGATGGCGGGTATACCTTCAACAGCCCCACAGCCCTATGGTGGATCCAACTGGCCACCGCTGTGGTGTTTGGTCTGGGCATCGCCACCATGCTGACACTGATCTTTACACCGTCAATGTTGGCCCTGCGGGTCTGGGCCAGCACCTATGTGTTCTGGATTGCACGTGCCGCTGCGGCCATGTCCTCGGGACAGCGCAGTGCCGCTGCGCGCGATTGGGCGCTCAACCGCGCGGCCAAGAAAACCAAATCGCCAGAGTTGCTGTGGGACCAGAGTTTTGCAACCGATGTGGATTACGTCGAAGAAGAGGCCTCCTTAGAACCCCGGATCGACGATCTGCGTCGCGTGTTGGAAGACCGCAAAGCCGCCCTTGATGAGGCCGTCCCTGCGCCGCGCACAGATGATGTCGCCAATGAAAACAAAGGCGAGCCTTCGGACAAACCTCTTGGTGATGGCGACAAACCCGTACGCGCTGCCGAATAACCTTGCGCGCACGCCATTGCGTCGCCTGAGTGCATATGTACCGGGGTGTGCAAAACGTTGACTGCCACCATACGCACCATGGTCCAACCCTATGAACAAGGGCCCAACAGGGGTTTGGGGACATCGTCCCCAAGAGTGAATGCGTGGCGGCACGCCACCCAATCAGGTCATAGCGCGCCACTCAGGCAGGTTGCTCTTCCAACTCACTCGCCTGACGCTGCCACAGGTTCAGATACCGCCCGCCGTGCTCCAACAGCTCGGCGTGGGTGCCCTGTTCGACAATCTCGCCGTGTTCCAGAACCACGATCTTGTCCGCATCCGCCACAGTCGACAGACGGTGCGCGATGGTGATCACCGTGCGGCCCTGCCCTGCCACGCGTAAAGCGCCCTGAATGTCGCGTTCGGTTTCAGTATCCAGCGCCGATGTGGCTTCATCCAGCAGCAAAATCGGCGGGTCTTTCAGCAAAGTACGCGCAATGCCCACGCGCTGCTTTTCACCACCCGACAGCTTTAGCCCTCGTTCGCCCACCATCGTGTCATAGCCTTCGGGCAATGCTGCCACGAAATCATGGATTTGCGCGGCCTTTGCGGCGGCTTCAATGTCATCCTGGGTGGCCCCATCGCGGCCATAGGCGATGTTGTAGCCAATCGTGTCGTTGAACAGCACCGTGTCTTGTGGCACCACACCAATCACATCATGCAAGCTGGTTTGCGTGACATCGCGCACATCCTGATTGTCGATTCTCAGCGCACCGCCCTGCACATCGTAAAACCGGAACAAAAGCCGCCCGATGGTGGATTTGCCCGATCCGGACGGCCCGACCACAGCCACGGTTTGACCCGCGGGGATATCCAGCGTGACACCGTTCAGAATGGTGCGCTCGGCCTCATAGCCAAAGTGTAGGTCTTGCAACTGCACATGCCCGCCTGACACTTTGATATCCGGTGCACCGGGTTTGTCCTGCACCTCTGAGGGTTGCTCCAACAGCTCGAACATCTCACCCATGTCCACCAACGCCTGACGGATTTCACGGTAGACTGTGCCCAGGAAATTCAGCGGCATGGTGATCTGGATCATGTAGGCGTTGACCATCACGAAGTCGCCCACGGTCATACTGCCATTCTGGACACCCATAGCAGCCATAACCATCACAATCACCAGCCCGGCCGTGATCAGCAGCGACTGACCGAAGTTCAAGAACCCCAGTGAATACGACGTCTGCAATGCTGCGCGTTCATAGCCTTCCATCGCCATATCGTAGCGCTGGGCCTCGCGTTGTTCAGCGCCGAAATACTTGACCGTCTCAAAGTTCAGCAGGCTGTCAATGGCCTTTTGATTGGCGTCGGTGTCTTGATCATTCATGATTTTGCGCAGCTTCACGCGCCATTCGGTCACCTTGAAGGTGAACGCAATATAAAGCGCGATCACACCGGCCACGACGACCAGATACCAGATGTCAAACAACGCCCAGAGGATCAAACCGATCAGCAACAGCTCCAGCACCAGCGGACCGATGCTGAACAGCAAGAACCGCAGCAGAAAGTCCACGCCTTTCACACCGCGTTCGATGATCCGGCTCAGCCCGCCTGTTTTGCGGGTGATGTGATAGCGCATGCTGAGGCGGTGAATATGCGTAAACGTCTGCAACGCAATCGAGCGCAGCGCGCGTTGTCCCACACGGGCAAACACCACGTCGCGCAATTGCTGAAAGCCCACATTCATCAACCGGGCCATACCGTAGGCCACCGTCAGCCCCACGGCCCCTGCGCCCAGCATCCACGCGGCATCCTGGCCGTCGCCTGCCAGCGCATCCACGGCCGCTTTGTAAAAAAACGGCGTGCCCACGGCGATCAGTTTGGCCACGACCAGCATGATGATGGCCAGCACCACGCGGCGTTTGACCCATCCCTGCCCTTTGGGCCACAGGTAGGGGGCGACCCGGCGGATGGTAAGCCAGCCATTTTTTGGCATTTCATTGGTGGTGATTGTGGTGCGGCGCATGTCGCTGACTTAGCCCGTTCCCATCATAGCGACAATGGGCGGTCCTTCAGAAATTGGTGCAGGGATGAACAGATCACTCTGGCAAGGTGAACACTTGACCGGGATAAATCAGATCTGGGTTACGAATACGTTCGCGGTTGGCCTCAAACACCCGCACATACAGCGTGCCTTCGCCGTAGCGTTCGCGCGAGATCGCCCACAAAGTGCTGCCCGGTTGCACCGTAATGGCACTGATGCGCTGGTTCTCAACCGCGTCATTGGCCGCGCTGATCAGGGTTTCGTCTTCGCGTTTGAATGGCGTTTCCACGCGCGAGGTCACATTGCCCTCGGCGTCGGTTTCATCAATCCGCAATGTATACACGCCTGTGTCCACCTGGGGCAGATCCCCGCGCCAGTTGCCGTCTTGCGCGATGGGCAACGTGGTGACAGGGGCGTTGTCCAGATAGACACGCACAAAACCTTCGCCTTGCCCCCGACCTGACAGCTGAACTTCGCCCTGTTCAGAATAGCTGATCGCATCCAGCGCGACCGTCGACATGACCTCAGGGGCCACATCCACTGGGATGGCAGGCTGAATCACCTGAACGCCCTCTTCATTGGCCAGCAGAACCGTCTGCGCACCAGTGTTCTGGTCCACATCC
Organism: Roseovarius sp.; assembly: GCA_045106595.1. Lineage (GTDB taxonomy): Bacteria > Pseudomonadota > Alphaproteobacteria > Rhodobacterales > Rhodobacteraceae > Roseovarius. Next base: position 356,092 of record JBGCEW010000001.1, read on the forward strand.
GTGGGTTCCGCATCCGTTTGTGCGACCTCAGCCTGTGCGGTGTCGTCTTGGGCAGTCTCAGCCGGAGCCGTCTCGTCTTGGGCAGTCTGGCTTGGCGCGGTCTGTTCGGGCGCGGCCGGGTCGTTGGCCGCCGCAGCCTCGGGTTGGGTCACCGTGTCATCGGTTTGAGCCGGGTGCGGTGCGATGATAATCTCGTCAAGTGACGTCACTTCGCGCGCCGCACCGGCATCGCGCATCACCAGCGACAAGATACGCGGCTGATCGCTGGGCTCGACCGACAGAAAACTGACGAACTTGCCCGACCCATCCGGGTTGACTGTGTCCAATGCGGCCCCATCCAGCATCACGGTTGTGGTCCAGTCAGGATGCGCCTGCCCTGCCAACAGCATGCTGCCATCCGGGTCCAGCCGGAATGTGTCAATCGAAGGAGCGGCAGGCAGAGGGTCGGCGTCTGTGACGGGCTCAGCCTCGGGCTGTGTCTCGGGCTGTGTCTCGGGGGTGGCCTGCTCAACCGGGTCAGGCGTCAATGCTGCGGTTTCAACCTCGGCCTCAGCCGTTTGTGGTGCCTCTACGACTTGCGAGACCTGCTGCTCGACAAGGGCGGCAGGCGCTGACCCGACAGGTGCCGTTTCAGGGGCAAACACCCCCGATTGATACAGCCCAAAGCCTGCGACAACGGCCACCACAGCCCCTGCCCCAATGACAGGTCCGCTTGCCAGGCCAGCCCATTTGCTCATCTTAATCCTTCCACTGCGCCGGATGCGGCGCAAACCCCAGTTGCCGGACCATATCAACAAGGGTATCACGGGTCAAAACAAGGCTTTCCACGCAAAAACCCACGAGGTCCATCATGACAAAATCAGTCTGTGTCTTTTGCGGCGCACGTTCGGGCACTCTTGCCGACTATAGCCAGGCGGCCACTGACACGGGCCACATGCTGGCCGATCAAAACTGGCGGCTGGTGTACGGCGCGGGCGATGTTGGATTGATGGGCACCGTCGCGCGCGCCGCACAGGACAAAGGCGGGCAAACCTTTGGGGTCATTCCAACCCATCTGATGCAGATGGAGGTGGGCAAAACGGACCTCACCAACTTTGTGGTGACCGAAACCATGCACGAGCGCAAAAAGGTCATGTTCATGAACTGCGACGCCATCGTTGTGCTGCCCGGTGGTGCCGGATCGCTGGACGAATTCTTTGAGGTGTTGACATGGCGCCAGATCGGACTGCACACAAAGCCGATCTTTTTACTGAACACCCAAGGCTACTGGACACCTCTGATGAACCTTGTGGATCATGTGATTGCGCATGGCTTTGCGGACGCGTCACTGCACCAGGGTTTGGGCGTGGTTGATACCGTGCCTGCCCTTCAGGAGGCCCTGCGCGCCGTATTGGACTGATGCCAGATGGTCGTGGAATAGATCACCAACGCCGTCCAGATCATCGCAAAGGCCAGCGCGTGCCACAGGCCAAAGGGCTCTTGCAGGATCAGCGTGGCCACCAGAAATTGCAGGGTTGGGTTCAGATAATGCACCAACCCGATGCTGGTCATACTGATGCGCTGCGAGGCATAGCTGAACAGCATCAGTGGCGTGGCCGTCATCGGGCCTGCCAATATCAGATACACGCTGTCATGCCACGACGCGCCAAACCCGGCATCGCCACTTTGATGCGCCAGCCACAACACAACCAGCGCCGGGGGCGTCAAAAGCGCCGCCTCCGCGGTGACCGACACAATCGGGCCGACCTCCAGCCCCTTTTTGATCATGCCGTACAGTCCAAAGGAAACCGCCAGCAACAACGCCAGCCACGGCGTCAGCCCCAGCCCCAGTGACAAGGTCAATACAGCCGCTGCCACCAGCACCACGGCCAGCCATTGCAGGCCCGTCAACCGTTCGCGAAACACCACCAGCCCCAGCACAATTGATACCAGCGGATAGATGAAATACCCCAGCGATGCCTCAAGCGCCTTGCCAATCTGGATGGCGTAGACAAACACCAGCCAATTGATCCCCACCAGAAACGTGGCCATTGCAATGATCCCCAGAACGCGCCGATCCCGTAGCACCTGAATGGGCTGCAACGCGCGCCGCTGAAGCATCAACAACAGCGTGAAAAACACCAGCGACCACACGGTACGATGGGCCATCACCTCAAGCGCGGGAATATGGGTGATCTGGTCGTAAAACAGCCCCGACACGCCCCACAAAATGCAGGCCAGGATTGAAGCAATCACACCTTTGGTTAGCTCGGACATGGGGTTTATCACTGGAAAAAGGCGCACGACGGCCAGGATCAAAAAAGCCCCCCGCCGCAAAGCGAGGGGCCCGGTAATTTACAACTTCAGCGCGCTCACATCCGCGAGGCGACGTTTTCCCAGTTGACCAGATTGTCGAGGAAGTTGGTCAGATACGCGGGGCGTTTGTTGCGGAAATCGATGTAGTAGGAATGCTCCCATACATCGCAGCCCAGCAATGCTGTCTGACCAAAGCACAGCGGGTTCACGCCGTTTTCAGTTTTGGTGACCGCCAGAGAGCCGTCGGCGTTTTTCACCAACCAGCACCAGCCCGAGCCGAACTGACCCGCACCCGCAGCCGAGAATTGCGATTTGAACTCATCAACCGACCCAAACGACTCGGTGATGGCTTTTTCCAGCTCGCCCGGCATGGACGACGCACCCGGCCCCATCATTTCCCAGAACTGGTTGTGGTTCCACAGTTGGCTGATGTTGTTGAAGATGCCGTTTTGCGCCACAGCGTTTGCATCATACGTGCCGGTGATGATGTCTTCCATCGACTTGTCAGCCCACTCAGTGCCCTCAATCAGCTTGTTGCCGTTGGTGACATAGGCGTTGTGGTGAAGGTCGTGGTGGTATTCCATCGTCTCGGCGCTCATGCCTTTGCCGGCCAGTGCGTCGTGGGCGTAGGGAAGATCAGGAAGTTCGAATGCCATCGGTATGGGCCCCCTTGTTGGTGATTACATGTATCTCTGCGCTTACATGGTAGAGTTGGCTGGGTGAGGTCAAGGGCTAGTGGGGGTTTTTCGGGTATACACGCGCCGCCAGACCGCACGTTGGCCCGGTCATCATCAGCTCTCTGAGGTGGCAAGCCTGCCGTTGTCCCACCACACGGTACGTCGCCCGACACATCGCCCAATGGACGCAGCACTCGCCGCTACTTGCCAGTGGTTTATCGCCAGCCCGCAGACGTGGCTGGAACGCTGTTGGTCAGTGCCCCAGTTCACACATCAGGCGTAATGCCCAACTTCACCACCCGGTTCTGCCACTGTTTTCAACAGGTTGAATGCATATTCCGAAACAGACCGAAAGCAGATGATCTGCACCGACGTTGCATCAGGCATCCAGAACGCCGCCGGGATCTGAGCAAGGCGCGTCCGGCGGATCTGGCCGGGGCCAAAGGCGTCCGGGGCCATATCAACCGGGCTGAGTTTGGCCATAACATCGCGCACAGCCGCCCCTTGCAGCCGGAACATGGCGCGTGCATCGGACACATCCACCGCCAGAAAATGCTGACCCGCCAAGGCCTTGTGCAACTCATCCAGCTTGGTGGATACCTCGGTGTAGGGCACCAGCAACAGCAATTCATCCGGGCTCATCCAGGCCAAACCCAAATCGCCCTCGACCTGACAGGCACGCACATCTGGCAAATCCAGACCCGTGGCCGCCTTGACCGCCTTTTTCACCTTGGCCGATGCCAAATCGCCGCGCAAGGTGATCATGCCTTGCAGGCCCAGGGCCGTGACGGTCACAAAACCCTCGTATGAGGCGCCCATCAAGGGGCTGACAGCATTAGACATTTTGCTTTTCTCCGTCTTTGTCAAAGAAGACCTGATCCACGATTTTCGCCTGCACCACGGTGCCATCCAGCATGGGGAAATCAACCACCTCGCCCATGCGATCGGGGCCGTTGTGCACCAGGCCCATGGCGATACCACGCTTCAGGGTGGGCGAATAATAGGTCGAGGTCACACGCCCTTGGGTGTTGCGCTGACCATTGTCATTCTCGCCGTCAGCCACCGCATAGGCCCCTTCGGGCAACACGCTGCCATCGGTGGTTTCCAGCCCCACCAGCTTCCAGCGGTTGGGGTCGGCCATATGGCTGCGCTCTTGCGCGCGTTTGCCCAGGAAGTCCTCTTTCTTCTTGGAAATCGCCCAGTGCATGTTCAGATCCTGCGGGATCACCGTCCCGTCGGTTTCGTCCCCGATCATGATAAAGCCCTTTTCAGCCCGCATCACATGCAACCCTTCGGTGCCGTATGTGGTGACATCGTATTTGGCCCCCACCGCCAGCAGATCATCCCACAGCGCCCGCCCATACGAGGCAGGTACCGCGATCTCATAGCTCAGCTCACCCGAGAATGAGATGCGGTAGGCACGGCATGGAATATCAGCCAGGGTGATGTCCTTGAAGCCCATGAACGGCAGCGCCTCGTTCGAGATGTCATCCTTGGTCAAAGCCTCAAGCGCGTTGCGGGCATTGGGGCCAACCACGGCGATCTGGGCGTATTGCTCGGTCACGTTGGCGGTATAGACCTTCCAATCCCAGTATTCGCATTGCAGCCAGTCTTCCATATGGCCATGGATGTTCTCGGCGCCGCCAGTGGTGGTGTGGCACAGATACGTATCCTCATCCAACCGCACAACAACACCGTCGTCGATCAGAAATCCGTTTTCGCCGCACATCAGACCATAGCGGCATTTGCCCGGCTTCAGGGTCGACATCATGTTGGTATACATCATGTCCAGAAACTTGCCTGCATCCGGCCCCTTGACGATGATCTTGCCCAGGGTCGAGGCATCCAGCAGCGCAAGGCTGCCGCGCGTGCCGTCGATCTCGCGGATCACGGCATCTTTCACGCTTTCGCCGCTTTGTTGATAGCAATAGGGCCTGCGCCATGCGCCAACGGGCTCAAAGAACGCGCCGTTTTCCTCGTGCCAGTCGTGGATCACGGTTTTGCGGATGGGCTGGAAAATCTCGCCGCGTGCTTCGCCGGCGATCGACGACAGCGAAATCGGCGTATAGGGCGGACGGAAGGTGGTGGTACCAGTTTGCGGGATCGGCTGGTTCAACGCATCCGACAAAATGGCCAGACCGTTGATATTGCTCAGCTTGCCCTGATCTGTGGCCATGCCCAACGTTGTATACCGTTTGGCATGCTCCACGCTCTCATAGCCCTCTTGCGCGGCCAGTTGCACATCCGACACTTTGACATCGTTCTGGTAATCCAGCCACGCCTTCATCCGCTTTTTCATGCCAGCACCCTGTGGCATCAGCCAGATGGGTTGAATGGCCGCTTCGTCAACGCTTTCGCCTTTCGGGGCGCTTAGATCTGCGGGTGCTTTCGCCCCGACAGCCGACGCCGCCTGAAGACCCGCAGCATGCGCATCCTCCAGCAAAGCGCCCAATCCGAAGTGTCCGTTGGCCGCGCCTGCGGGCACAACAAAGGCTTCCCCTGCGGCACCCTGCGGCGCTTTATGCACATCCGGGCGGAACATGGCGTTTGCTTCGTCCCAGTTCAGCTTGCCGCCGCAGTGCGACCACAGGTGCACCACCGGTGACCAACCACCTGACATGGCGACCACGTCGCAGGCGATCTCTTCCAGCACGGCACCTTCGCCGGCCTGGCTGCACATCTGAACCCCCGTCACACGCTTGCCGCCTTTGACGCCCGCGATTCCGTGACCCATGACCACGCGCAGGCCGCGTGCCTTGGCTTCGGCCATCAGCGCGCTGTCTGTGGGCAGCACCCGCGCATCAATGATAGCAGGAACGTCAAGCCCTTGATCTTTCAATGTAAAAGCAGTCCGATAGGCGTCGTCATTGTTGGTGACAACCACCGTTCGGTCCCCCGCAGACACGCCGAAATTCACAACATAATCGCGCACAGCCGAGGCCAGCATGACGCCCGGAATGTCATTCCCGGCAAAGCTGATCGGCCGCTCGATCGCACCTGTTGCGGTCACTGTTTGCTTGGCACGGATGCGCCACAAACGATGCCGCGGCCCCGGCGCATCGGGTTGATGATCGTTCACACGCTCATACCCCAGCACGTAACCGTGGTCATAAACCCCAGCACCCATCATACGGGTGCGCAGGGTCACGTTTGACATTTCCTGAAGCTCATTCAAGATTTTCTGAACAAACTTATCCACAGGCGCGCCGTCAACCTCGCCGCCGTCCACGACAGCGCGGCCACCCCATTCAGAGGTCTGCTCGATCAGCATCACCTTGGCCCCGGTCAATGCCGCCGAATGCGCCGCTTGCAGGCCCGCGACACCGCCCCCGATCACCAAAACATCAGTGAAGGCGTAGAAGTGCTCATAGCGGTCCTGATCGCGGTCGCGCGGTGCCTTGCCCAGACCGGCTGATTTGCGAATGAACGGCTCGTAAATATGTTTCCAGAACGACCGCGGATGGATGAACATCTTGTAGTAAAAGCCCGCAGGCAGGAACCGGCTGAGGCGCGTGTTGATGGCACCCACATCAAATTCCAGCGTCGGAAAGTGGTTCTGACTTTTGCAGGTCAGCCCTTCGAACAGCTCGGTTGTGGTGGCCCGTTGGTTGGGTTCAAACTGTGCGCCCTCGCCCATGTTCAACAAGGCGTTTGGTTCTTCTCCACCACTGGCGACAATGCCACGCGGACGGTGATACTTGAACGACCGTCCCACCAGCATCTGGTCATTGGCCAGCAGAGCCGAGGCAATTGTGTCGCCTGCGCGGCCCTGCAGCCGTTTGCCATTAAAGGTGAAATTGACAGTTTTGGTGCGGTCGATCAGACGGCCGCCGTTGGCAAGGCGCGTGCTCATGAGAACTCTCTCCAGCTCCAGCCCGGCACTTTGGCCGAGATCTTGTCTTTGATATCTTGCGGGGGCTCCAGCGTCTGGGCGGCATAGGTGCCGTAGACTTCCATTGTCACCGTATTGCGCGCGGCCAAAAACCATTTGCCGCAGCCATTGGCGTGCCGCCAGCGTTCCAGATGCACGCCTTTTGGGTTTTCCTTCATGAACAGGTAATCATGAAACTGGTCATCATCCGAGCCGGGGCCAAAACGCTTCAGATGCGCTTCGCCACCGGCGACAAATTCGGTTTCTTCGCCTGTCACGCCACAGCAGGGGCACGTGAGGATCAGCATGGGGCCATTCCTTTGAGGTTGAACTGGACGCCGCGCGCACCAAAGGCGGACGCCGCAAAGCGCCCGCCTGTGATAGCAGCATGTATATGTTGGTTATTCGACGATAGTGACGCCTGCGTCCGGCAGTGGCACAGGTTCAACCGGCACAATGACCGGATCGGCCCCTGCCCCGCCCGGATGAACGGTGCTTGTCGAGCCGGTGCCAAACGCGCCGATGAGGACAAGAATGCCCAGACCCGCGATGGCAAACAGGACCCAAAAGAGCCCCGAGCCGGAACCGCTGCCCGCAAGATGGTTTGGGGGATAGTTACGAGAGTGTTGATAGTCAGACATGAGGTGGTCTCCTTTCTGGATGTCAGAAAGAATGTGGATGCCCCCATGGGTTGTGAAGACTGAGCGGAAATCCCCGGTGCTTTCCGGCCAAACCCCGCGATTTGGGCCAGTCTGCGTGGGCCAGTTTCCGCCGGATTCGCAAAAACAGAGAAATGCCAGGGACGCATCAGTGCGCCACCCCGGCCGCCACGCTTTCATCGATAAAGCGGCCTTCTTTGAAACGGTCGAGGTTGAACGCCGCGGTCAGGGGCGAATGCCCTTTGGCCATCAGTTCAGCAAAACCAAAGCCTGATCCGGGGATCGCTTTGAACCCGCCGGTGCCCCAGCCGCAGTTGATGAACACGTTTTCCACAGGTGTTTTTGACAGGATCGGCGAGCGATCCCCCGTGACATCCACGATGCCACCCCACTGGCGCAGCATTTTCAAACGCGCAATCATCGGGAAGGTTTCGATCAGGGCGCGCACGGTTTCCTCGGCGTGGTGAAAGCTGCCCCGCTGGGTAAAGGCGTTGTGCCCGTCCGTGCCGCCACCGATGACCATCTCGCCCTTGTCAGACTGAGACATATAGCCGTGCACGGTGTTGGCCATCACGACGCAGTCCATGCAGGGTTTGATCGGTTCAGACACCAGCGCCTGAAGTGGTACCGATTCAACGGGCAACCGGAACCCGGCCTGCGCGGCCAGATCGCCCGAGTGCCCCGCCACAACGATGCCCAGCTTGTCGCAGTCAATCGCCCCTTTAGTGGTGTCAACGCCAACAACCTTGCCACCGTCGCGACGAATGCCTGTCACTTCGCATTTCTGGATCACATCCATGCCCATGTCGGAACACGCCCGCGCATAGCCCCAGGCCACCGCATCATGACGGGCTGTGCCACCACGGGCCTGCCACAGCCCGCCCAGAACCGGATAGCGCGGACCTTCAAGGTTGATGATCGGCACGATTTCCTTCACCCGCGTGGGGCTGATGAATTCCGTAGTCACGCCCTGCAACGCGTTCGCATAGGCCGTGCGTTTGTAGCCACGCACTTCGTGTTCGGTTTGCGCCAGCATGATCACACCGCGGGGGCTGAACATGACGTTATAGTTCAGGTCCTGGCTCATCGTTTCATAAAGCGAGCGCGCCTTTTCATAGATCGCCGCCGATGGATCCTGCAAATAGTTCGACCGGATGATGGTGGTGTTACGGCCTGTGTTGCCGCCACCCAGCCAGCCCTTTTCGATGATCGCCACATTGGTGATGCCGTGGTTTTTGCCCAGGTAATAGGCCGTGGCCAACCCGTGCCCCCCGGCGCCAATGATGATCGCCTCGTACTTCTTCTTTGGCTCAGGTGCAGCCCAGGCACGCTCCCATCCGGTGTGGTAGCGGGCAGCTTCGCGGGCGATGGCAAAGGCGGAATAACGTCTCATGCGGGCTCTCAGGGTTGGGGGTGGAATCGCAGATGATCTTAACCAGACCGATATGCGTCAGAGCGGCCCAAAGCGAGACAATACTTGCGGCGTAAAGCGCGCATATTGCGACATCACAGCCACCCGAACCCCTTGTGCACCAGCCTGTGCCGCTTTGTCCCTTTTTTCCCGGCCACAGCAAGGCTAGATGAGGGTAAACCAAGGAGGTTGCATGTCATTCTGGATCGTATCCGTGTTGATCAGCCTGGCCGTCATCGGCCTGATCCTGCGTGCTGTTCTGCGCGGGGGGCATGGCGCTGATACGGCGTCGGCCTATGACGTCGAGATTTACCGCGATCAGCTAAAGGAAGTGGAACGCGATCTGGCCCGCGGCGTTCTAAGCCCCGACGAAGCAGAGCACACCCGCACTGAAATCTCGCGGCGTATTCTGGCGGCGGACAGGGCGACACATGGCGATCTTGAGCGCTCCGAGAAGTCGGCCGCCAAGGTGGCCGCAATCTTGGCCACGCTTGCGGCCATTGGCGGCGCAGGTCTGCTGTATGCCAACTTGGGCGCGCCGGGCTATACCGATATCCCGCTCAAGGCCCGCATTGCAGCCTCGGATGAAATGCGCACCCAGCGGATGACCCAGCAAGAGGCCGCACGCGTGATGGCTGATATCCCCCGCGTGGACCCGCCCGAGGCCTCGGCCGAATTTCTGGACCTGATGGTGAAACTGCGTGAAACCGTCAAAGAGCGCCCCGATGATTTGCAGGGTCTGGCCCTGCTGGCACGCAACGAGGCGTCACTGGGCCGTGCCGCCGAAGCCGCCACCGCCCAGGGTCGGATTATTGAATTAAAAGGCGATGCCACAACCGCCGCTGATTATGCGTTTCATGCCGATGTACTGATCACCGCCGCCGGAGGCTATGTCAGCCAAGAGGCCGAGGCGTCATTGCGCGCAGCGCTTGAGAAAAATCCCGATCACCCGATCAGTCGCTATTATCTGGCGCAATACATGTTGCAGGTTGATCGCCCCGACACGGCCTTTCGTGTGATGGACAAGCTGCTGCGCGAAAGCACACCAGACGCGCCCTGGGTGCCGTCCTTGCGCGCCCAGATCGAAGATGTCGCATGGCGGGCGGGTGTCAGCTATGAATTGCCCTCCCTGGTGCGCACGGGTGGTCCAACCGCCGAGGACATTGCAAACGCCGACGGCATGGCCGCCGAAGACCGTCAGGCCATGATCGAAGGTATGGTGGCGCAACTGTCCGAACGGCTCTCCTCGGAGGGTGGATCGGCCGAAGAATGGGCGCAACTGATCCGCGCTTTGGGCGTGCTGGACCGCTTTGACGAGGCCCGCTCGATTTTTGTCGAAAGCCTGCGGGTCTTTGAGGGCCGCGAAGATGCGCTAGAGCTGATGCGTGCCGCTGGGCGTACCGTGGGGATCTCCGAAGATGATCTGTGAGGACATCGAAGGCTTCGCCGACGCCGTCCCCCCCCTGCGCGCCATTATGGGGCTGGACTTGGGAGACAAGACCATCGGTGTCGCGGTCTCGGACAGCCTGCGTTCGGTGGCGTCCCCTTTTGAAACGATTAAGCGCAAAAAATTCGGACTGGATGCGGCGCGTTTGCTTGAGATTGTGGGCGAGCGGGACGTAGCCGGGATTATCCTGGGCCTGCCGCGCAATATGGACGGCACCGAAGGCCCGCGCTGCCAATCCACCCGCGCCTTTGCCCGTAATCTTGAAAAGCTTACAGACCTGCCCATCGGGTTTTGGGACGAGAGGTTATCGACCGTGGCGGCCGAACGGGCATTGCTTGAGGCGGATGCATCACGAAAACGTCGCGCCGAGGTTATCGACAATGTCGCCGCCTCGTATATCTTGCAAGGTGTGCTGGACCGGTTGCGCCATATGCAATCGTAAGCCGGGGAATTTGGGGACGTTATGACCGATCAAAACATCTGGAACCGCCAAGAGGTCGAAAGCCCATGCGTGAAGATTTGCGTGGTGCACCCAGAGGCAAGGATTTGCACAGGCTGTTTCCGCACGATCGACGAGATTGGCCGCTGGTCTAAGATGACCCCCGAAGAACGCCGCGAGATTATGGCGGCGCTGCCCGACCGGACCTCGATGCTGCGCAAACGCCGTGGCGGACGTGCGGCACGTTTGGCGCGTGGGGATCAGGGCTAGGCCGCTGTATCCTGGCGGGCCTTTGGTCAGGCCATTCACGGCAAGGTGTCACTTAGGGTTACGGCAGTTCTAACCATGCCCGCGTCCCCGCAGGCAGTTCAGGCCGAAAATACGCGATCATCCGCCCGCTTTGGGGCGCTTTTGCCCCCTGGCCCCAAGGGGCAACACCGTGCAAGGCCAACCGGTGCACCAGATAGGCCTCACCGGGTTTGGCGGGCAAGGCCACACGCGGGCAGGTTTCAAACACCTCGCGCCGGGTGGCTTGGTACACTTCAGTCAGGTCAACATCGGCCCAGTCGGCCTCGGGGATGCCTGCCAAAACACGCGCAAAGGCCTTGCGCATAATGTCGTGGCTGCCCTCCCAGATCACCAGGGGGCTGGCGTCCGGGCTGCAGTGCGTCATGGGCAGACCCAGAATATAGGCGTGGCGTTCTTTCAGCATACGCCGCCGCCCCTGCCCCACGGCCAGCAACCCATCCACATGGGCCGCATCCCGGTTGCGTCGATAGCGAAACGCGCCGTCGCTTTCGCCCTGTCGCGGACGCGGATAGCCGGGATACATGACCGACAGCTGACCTTTGTGCAGCGGCAAATCGCCGTACAGCGCGCAAGCCGCATCATAGGCCGCCCCTGCCAACGCACCCGAACCCGCCACAGCACCATCAGGCGTGTTAGGCAGGCTGTCGACGCCGACAAACCACGTGCCTTCGCATTGCAGCCATTGCGCCTGCTGTGCCGGATCAGCCGCCTGCGCCTGCGCAACCGGGGTCGTGTGATCCAGCCATTCGTGCACCTTCGCATCCGCCGGAAACATGGCCCAACCTTTGTCCAGCAGGACCTTTACCATCCCAGCGCCTTGCGCAGCATATTCAGCGCCACCAGCGTCAGGAAGACGGCAAAGACCCGTTTCAACGGCTTTGGGTCCATCGCATGGGCCAGTTTCACCCCATAAGGCGTGGTGATCAGTGTCATGGCAATGACCACGCAAAACGCCACCAGATTGACAGCGCCAATCGTCAGCGGCGGTTTGGTGGCCGGGTCAAGCGACAGCAGTAGGAACCCCATCACCGACGGCACCGCGATCAACACACCAAAGCCTGCAGCCGTGGCCACAGCACGGTGAATAGGCGTGTTGTAAAGGCTCATCAAAGGTACACCAAAACTGCCGCCACCGATGCCCATCATAACTGACAAAAACCCAAGACCGGGGGACATAACGGCACGGGTGGCCCCCGTTGGCATGAACTGTCCCAGCCGCCATTCGGCCCGGCCCAACCCCATATACAACCCCACAGTAATTCCCAGCACACCGAACACGGCCTGCAACACGGTCGAGCTGAGATTTGAGGCCACAGTGACACCGATCACAGCGCCAATCACAATGCCTGGCGCCCAGGTGCGCAGGATGTCCCAATCGACGGCACCCTTCTTGTTATGGCTCAGAACCGAGCGCACCGAGGTGACGATAATCGTGGCCAGTGACGTGGCCAAACACACCTGCATCAACTGCGGTCCGCCATATCCAAGTGTCTGGAACGCATAGAAAAATGCAGGCACAAGCACGATGCCCCCACCCACACCCAGAAGGCCTGCCAGCACCCCGGCAAAGGCCCCGATGACCAACAGAAGGATCAGCATTTGTATCAACAACATGGTCTCGGGCATGGGCACTCCGCTTTGTGTGTTGGCACTGCTACACTGCCGCGCGCGACAGGGAAAGACCGCGTTAATCCGCCAGAACCTGCGTGACCTGCGCGAGAGCTTGTTCTACCAGCTCGGGGCCAGCACCGGGTCGGGTCGCGCCCTCTGACAGAACGCGCCGCCACCCGCGCGCGCCGGGGCGCCCGGCAAACACCCCCAGCATATGCCGGGTGATCTGGTGCAAACGGCCACCCGCAGCCAGATGCGCTTCGATGTAGGGCAGCATGGCAGTCACGGCCTGCTCGGCGGCGTCACATGGGTTAGGGTGGCCAAAGACACGCGCATCGGCCTGCCCCAGCACATCCCACGGCTGATGATAGGCCGCGCGCCCAATCATAACCCCGTCCAGCCCCTGATCCAGCATCGCAAGCGCCTGATCCAGCGTGCTCAGCCCACCATTGACCGATATATGCAGCGCCGGGAACAGCGCCTTCATCTGTAAAACCAAATCGTAATCCAACGGTGGGATGTCGCGGTTTTGCTTGGGCGACAACCCTTTCAACCAGGCTTTGCGGGCGTGAATGGTAAAGCGGCTGACGCCTGCGGCCCCCACACGGGCCAGGAATTCGGGCAGCACCTCGGCGGGGTCCTGATCATCGACGCCGATGCGGCACTTTACGGTGACTTCGACGTCAACCGAGCCGATCATCGCAGCACAACACTCGGCCACAAGGCCCGCGTCCTTCATCAAGACCGCGCCAAAGGTACCAGATTGCACCCGGTCCGACGGGCAACCAACATTCAAGTTGATCTCATCATAACCCGCCTCGGCCCCCAAACGTGCAGCCTGCGCCAGTTCACCAGGATCCGAGCCACCCAATTGCAAAGCCACGGGGTGTTCATCGGCAGAATGATCCAACAGGTGCATCGCCCCGCCGCGCACCAACGCAGGCGCTGTCACCATTTCGGTGTAAAGCAGCGTCTCACGACTGAGCAACCGGTGCAGGTACCGACAATGCCGGTCCGTCCAGTCCATCATCGGAGCCACAGACAGGCGAGCTGCGCGGCGCAGTTGGGCGTTGTGTATCGTCATGCCGCAAGCCGCCTGATCACGCGTTTAGTTATCCAAAATCAGCGACTTGAGCGATGGATTCATCGCCCCCGGCCCTGTCTGGCGAAATACAACGGCAATGCCAACACCGTCTGCATCGTCGATCTCGCGGTGGACCACTTGTTTGGGGATGCGCAGTTTCAGCGTTTGCCCGGCTTGATAGGGCGTCTGGGTTTGCACACAGGCCGCTTGCTGACCACCATAACTGCCGGTTGGGTCGACCTTGGTCATGAAACCCAGATCGCGGTGCAGGATGGTACCGTTGACATAGGCCGATCCGGTATGCAGCACGTTGCGCGCCTTGCCTTTGCTGAGGACCGCCTGACGTTTGCTTTCGGCCCAGACACCACAAAGGCCCATCATCCCGCCGATGTTCATCAATTCAGCGGCCACCGTGATACCGCCCCCCGTCGAGTAAACGCCCCCATCCAAAACAGGGGATGGTCCAAGGGCCATACCCGTGGTTTGCGTGACCGGTGTACAGGCCATCACGGCGGTGAAGACGGGAACAGTGGCAAAACCCAAGCGCATAGCGATCATCCGTTGTTATCTCTGCGACAAATCTAAGCCGCCAGGCAGGATTTGAAAAGAGAGCTCGCGATCACGATGCGCCAGCGGCAAATTCTGCGGTCTCTTTCAGCATCTCGGGATACCATTTTTCCAGCGTAGGCAAGAACCCTTCGCGCAAACGGCCCACCTGTGCAGGGGTCAGATCATCGCGCCAAACACCGGACTGACCCTTGGCGAAAAAGCTGGTCATGCCTTTGGGTTTTTCGAAAAACCCATGCTTTTCTTCGTGCTTTTTCATGGCGGCAAAACTGGTGTCTTTGATGGCCTTGGCCAATTTGGGCGCATCCATCGGAACTTTCAGGAAATCGCCTAAAAGGCCGCGCATGGTCTTGGCAGCTTTGTCCAGCAAATCCTCATAGCGCACAACATGTAGGGGCAGACCCGGCGCAGATGTCCAGTTGTTGACGTGATCATCCCACCGGCCAAGCGCATCAAAAATCCCGGTTTCGGTGCCCATCAGCGTGTCAGGATTCAACATTCTGTCAATCGCCGTATCGATATCAGCCGATTGGTGGCGCGCAAAGCTGGGGGCCAGATCAAACGGGTTGCGCAGGATGTAAATCGCCGCCGAGGTCACGGCAGGCGGGATCAGCTCAACATCAAACAAGGTGATGGGCTGGCAGTGCGTTTTAACGAAATGATGGTTCGGTTTTGACCCAGCGATCAGGCGCACGACCTTGGCGCGGGCCTGCGCCCATTCCTGAACATTGTTCGCCTTGAACTGGCCACCCACGGCTGTGTTGTAAATATCCTGCCGCGTATCACCCGTGGTGAAAGCCCGTAAGTTATTGATATCAGGGGCTTGTCCAGGGGGCATCAGGTAATGTGCCAACAGGCTACGCATCCAAGTGTTGCCTGATTTCGGGTAGGAGGCCAGCCAGATTATGCGTTGCAAATTGCTCATGATGACAAATATCCATAGCGTTTCATGGTGGCGCGGTGGTCTTTCTTGATCTGGTCTGCCAACTCTTCCGGCAAGTCAGATTTCCATGATCCGGCCTTGCCAGAAGTGAAAAAACTGGCGGCTTCTGCGGATTTTTCGACAAATCCGTGTTTCTTTTCCTGCCGCTTCACTTCTTTAAAGCTGGCGTGTTTGATGGCGCGTTTCAGGCGCTCAGCTTCGACCGGGACGCCGATATGTTCCAAAACAGCCGTGAAATGGGTTTCAGGATCGTCCAGCAGGTCCTCATACCGGATCACGATCTGCGGATAAGCGGCGCGCGCGGTCCAGGAATTCACATGTTCGGACCATGATCCGAGGAACGTGGCCACAGCCATCGCATCACCACTGGTCGCATTATCGGAATGACCAATGGCATGCACGGCGTCCGCAACGCTCAGACCGTGATGGCGGGCATAAGACAGCACCATATCCAACGGATTGCGCAGAATGTAGATCGACGAGCGGGTGTATTGCTCGGGGATCATCGACACGCCAAAGGCATCGCGGCGAATGTTGTGCGTTTTGACAAAGTTCACATCGGCGTTATTGCCAACAATGCCGCGTAACACCTTGTCGCGCAGGGATAAAATCTGGGCGGGATCGTTCACGTCGATAGGACGGCCTGCCACCATCTGATAGGTCTTGGCAATTGTGTCGCCCATGCCAAAGCGGTGCACTTGGTTGATCGGCATCGGTTCAGGCGTGTTCATCAGGTAGTTGGCCAGAAAGATACGCATCCACGTATTGCCCGACTTTGGATAGGAGGCCAGCCAGATGATGCTTTTCTTCATAACGTCACATGTCCCCGGGCAATAAAAAAAGGAGCTTTCGCCCCTTTTAATAGGAAACGGCGGGAGGACAAGCCCCCCGCCGCTCAATCACTTGGGCTTCAATTAGAAGCTCAGGTTGATCGCTGTACCAACTGCGAAGCCTTCGACTTCGAGTACGTTGGAAACACCGTTCTCGGCCATTACAGCATACAGATCCCAATCTACGCCTGGGCCCAGGTCACGGCTTGCACCGATTTTATAGGCTGTGTAGTCGGAAGTTGTACCGTTGGCTGCGACAGTTGTCTCACCTTGGTATGTCAGTGCTTCAAACGCCCATGGGCCAGCCATGTCGTAGGTCATGCCGAAGCTCCAACCTTCTTGGTCAGCAACACCGTTGGCTGCGCCGTTGTCGTTTTCAGCGTACGAACCACCGATGGTGAAGCCGCCGAAGCCAACAGTTGCGCCGATGCCCCATGTGCTGGCGGAACCAACAACCAGGTCACCTTCACCGTAGCGGGCGCCGATGTTGACGTCTGCGTTGCCGAAGGACTGGCTGTAGTTAACACCGATGTCCCAAACGTTCGACAGAGCGATCGCGTTGGTGTTCAGGCCGCCGTTGAAGTTGTTACCTGCGTTGGTAACACCGTCACGGGCGTATGATACACCAATGGTCAGGCCATTGAACGAAGGTGTGTAGTAGCTGATGCGACGTACGTCGTTGTTACCAGCAACCTCAGTGTAGGACGAGATTGCAGCCTGACGGAATGCGAAAGGCAGAGCGGCCGAAGCCGACAAAGGAATGAACGACGAGATCGATGGTGAGTTGATCCACATGGATGTCACTGTTGGCGCGCCAACCATTGACTTGTAACCAGCGGAGTTTTCAGCACCGATGTCCAGACGACCAAATGTGTCTGAAGAGATCGACATGTATGATTCATCGATCGAGAAGCCGTTTTGGCCTTCGAACTGGATGTTCACACCGAAGGTCAGACCGTTGTCCAGCGTGATCGAAGGCGTGAAGATGATTTCAGCTGTCTGGTGCAGTTCCAGGCCCGAGAAATCAGTGCCGGGAGTGTTAACACCACCAACTTTGATGTCCGAGTCGATGAACGCTGCGTGTTGGCTCATGAAGCCGCCCCAGTCCAGGTCCCAGTCCTGAGCCGAAGCAGGTGCTGCAGCTGCAACGCCGAGTGCGATTGCGCTTGTGCAGAGAAGTTGCTTTTTCAAGGGTATCCCTCCTAATAGCAGGAAAGTTAAAGGTTCGCCGACCCCGATTGGGCACGACTTGATGATGGAATGCGGCAAATGCCCCCCAAGTGTCAACGAAAGCGCCCTACCCCATGATCATGTTGCTATGGATGTGTTGTTAAAAGCACACTCCGGTTCAGCACAGGTGTTAATTTTCAGTTATTTCCAGCGTTTTTACTGTTTTCCAGGGCCTAACTGTCAGAACGACAGGTGTTTTCGCCAGTCTGCTCTTGTCGGGAAATTACGCCTGGCAGGTCGATTCCCGGGGCGGATACACGGCGATTCTGGCAATTTGGGCGAGGGATGATCGCACATGTAGAATCGATTCCGTGAGCAAGGCGCGGGTACCTGCACCCGCAATCGCTGCTTGCCCCGATGATCGCATCACAAAGGCAGGCAAGGGGCTGGCACCTCAGCTTAGATCAGCCCTTCGGCCTCAAGCACTTTACGGGCCGACCGGAAACACTCGATGCCCTGCGGCACACCGCAGTAGATGGCCACCACATGCACGATGGCGCGGATTTCCTCGACCGAGCAACCGTTGGTGATGGCCCCCTTACAGTGGATTTCCCACTCATGCATCTTGCCCAGCGCCCCCAGCATGGCCAGGTTCATCATGCTGCGCGTCTTGGGTTCGATCACATCATCACCCCAGCCAAAGCCCCAGCACCAGGCGGTCATTGCTTCCTGGAACGGCTTGGTCAGATCATCGGCGGCAGCGAGGTTCTTTTCGACATACTCTGCGCCCAATGTGGCTTTGCGCTGTGACAGGCCTTTCAGAAACAGGTCTTCGTCAAATGTGCTCATGAGGATTGGTCCTTGTTGGGTTATCGGTCAATAGGTCTGAGCGCGTAGAGATCATCTGCGGCACTCAGAATTTTGTCGTGATCATAAAGCCGGTCACGCCATTCTTGCGGGATGCCGTTGTAGCCATAGATGCGGCCTGCCAGCTGGCCAACTACAGCGCCCACCGTGTCGGCGTCCCCGCCCAAATTGACAGCGGCCAGAATGATATCGCGGAACGTGTCGCCTTGGGTCATGGCCCAGAAGGCCGCATGCAAAGTGTGCACGACATAGCCCGACGCATCTTCGGGCGGGGCGTCGGGTTTGGGCAACAGGCCTGCGTCACCCGTCACCATGAACTGCGCCATATTGGCTGCGGCGCGCTGGCACAAAGGGCTGGCATGGGTTAGGCGGCTTTGCAATTGCGCCACGGCCTGTGCGGCGGCCACCTCGTGCCCATAGGCCAGCACCACAGGCGCCAGCCGCATGATACCGCCATTGCCCGACTTCGCATCATCGGTCGGGCCTGCGTAAGGGTTGCCATCGGCCAGAAACCTGTCCAGCGCCGCACTGGTTTGAACGCCAATGTCAAAGCAAACCCCGGTCGAGCTGAGATAGCCGTAGTCGCGCCAGTTCACAAATCGCCGCATCACATCCTCGGCGTCCCAGCCATTGGCCGAGCGCAGCATCTGCGCCAGACACAGCGCCATCGAAGTATCGTCGGTCCATTGCCCCGGCTTCAACTGGAACGGGCCACCCCCGACCATGTCGTCGATCAGCTCAAACGTGCCACGCGGGTGGAATTCAAGCGTGGTGCCCACCGCATCACCCACGGCCAGCCCGATCAGCATGCCACGCGCCTGATCTTGGGTGAATAGCTTGTTCATGTCTGCCACTGTTCCATTGCATCGCGAAACCGGCCTTGGGCCGCGCGGTCCTTGGTGCCTGCCTCTTGGGCCGCATCGCCTGCATCCAGTGCGTCAATGCGCAGGCCGTGATGGGCGTAGACCGGCTGTCCGGCAGCGGTCAACCCGCGCAGCCGGGCCGCGATGGCGCGTTTCTTGCGCACTTGGTGCGGTTGAAAATCATCATAGTCTCGCGGGGTGTGCGCTTGGCCCAGAACCAAATCACCAGCTGCCACAGCACTGTCGACCAAGGTCTGACCTTCGGGCGTGCGGCTGATGATGCCGTTGAACCCCGCATCATCGCCCACCGGCGCACCACCGGGCCAGATGTCCGCTGCGGCCACATCCGCCGCCTCGCCGATGGCATCAGGGCAAATCTTGCACCGGCTTTGCAGCTGCCACCCACTTTCGTCCTCCCAAAGATCAAGATAGGTTTTCTCAAACGCGCGACCGTCTTTGGTTTCAACCCGCGTTGGTCCGGGATTGCCATGGCCCCGGTACCGAAAGAGCGTCAGATCATCCTCGTCCAGCTTGTATTCGTCCAGCAGGGCGCGGGATTTGCCCAGATCAGATGCACCGCCGCAGACCATGACCAGCACCGCCACCAGCAATTCATCCAGCCGCGGGTCGGCCTTGGCGCGCGCGCGCACGGCCCCCGCATCACAGGGTTTGGCAATGATGGCAAAGGGCTGTTGGCGTACCAATGCGTGCTCCAGCCCGGCCAGCGTATCTGTTGGGCCATAGCGTGATCCGACGCGCGCACTCACCTGCTCGGGCGTATCACTCATCACCCACTGCGATCGCATCGGGCGCTCAGGGTCCGCCGCACAATGCAGAATGAACTGCGCTTTGCCCGCCTTCAACAAATGCACCCCAAGTGCTGTCAGCACGCCCCCGGTGGCGGCTTTGAACCGTATGTCATCGTCTCCGGCCCAGGCCTCGCCCATCGAGACATAGCTGCCCCATACTGCATCGTCCTGCGTGCCTTTGGCTTCAGCCTGCGCAACGGCACCGGGGCAGGCGTTCAGAATGCTGCGGTCAGCGGCCGTGTCTTCGGGTGCTATGGGGCTGGGCCGCAGACGGTCTTGATGGGTCAGCTGCATGCGCCAGCGTGTTGGCGCCAGCGCCTCGCACAGACCACAGCCAATGCACAAACCGGTCTCGACCACCTCGCGGACAGACTTGGGATGGTGTGGCGTTATGGGGTCCGTCATGGCGCTGGCCTCTGCAAAACTACGACCCCAATCCCGAGGCCATCTGGCGGCACTGAACCAGCATGCCCCCCGATGCGCAAGCCCGTGAGTGGCTCCAGCCTAGCGCACACGAATGGCGACGTTCTTGGTCTGCACGTAGTTCATCAGTGCCTCGCGGCCTTTTTCGCGGCCATAGCCGGATTTGCCGTAGCCACCAAACGGTGTTTCAACACCGCCCGCAAACCATTCGTTCACAAACACCTGCCCAGCGCGTATGCCCTGCGCGGCCCGTGTGGCGCGGTCCAGATCGCGGGTGAAGACGCCGCCCACAAGGCCATAGTCTGTGCCATTGGCGATCTGCATGGCCTCGGCGTCGTCTTTGAACGAAATGACCGACAGAACCGGGCCGAAGACCTCGTCTTGGGCGATGGTCATATCGGGGGTCACACCTGTCATCACGGTGGGTTCCAGAAACGCGCCCGGGATGTTCATCTTGCGCCCGCCTGTGGCCACGGTTGCGCCTTGGGCTTCGGCCTCGGTCACCATGTCAGCCGCACGGTCGCGCTGTGCCTCAGACACCATGGCGCCCATATTCAGCCCTGCCTCATTGCGCTCAGACCCCGGCCCGACGGACAGGGACTTGGCCACTTTGACGGCGCGTTCGACCAGTTCATCGTGACGGCTGTGATGCACCACGACGCGGGACATGGCCGAGCACACCTGCCCTGCGTTGAAGTAGATGCCGTTGCGGATATCGCTTTCAAAGGCTTTCAGATCGGCATCTTCGTGCACGATGGCCGCGGATTTGCCGCCCAGTTCCAGCACGCAGGGCACCACATTGGCGGCAGCTGCGGTGGCGATGGCGATACCGGTTTTGACCGAGCCGGTAAATACGATCTGATTGACGTAAGGGTGCGCAGACAGTGCCGCCCCGGCCTCATGCCCCCAGCCGCACAGGATATTCACGGCCCCCGCAGGCAGGCCCACGGCCTCGGCCGCATGAGCGTAGACATATTGCGTGATCGGCGTGAGTTCCGGTGTTTTGATCACACAGGCATTGCCGGTGGCCAGCCCTGTCGCCAGTGACCTTGCGGTCATCTCCAGCGGGAAGTTCCACGGGATAATCTGGGCCGAGACGCCGTAGGGTTCATAGTGGGTGAAATCAAAGTAATTGGCCCCCAGCGGAATTGAGCGCCCTTCCAGGGTTTCGGCCTGATTGCCGTAATATTCAAAATACCGCGCGGCACCTGCGATTTCCTTATGCGCCTCCCACAGCGGCTTGCCCTGTTCGGCGGTCAGCAGGGGGGCAATCTCATCTGCATGATCCAGCAGGTAACGGCCAATGGCCTGCACAATGCGGCCGCGTTCAACGGGGCGCATATCGGTCAGCCAGCCGGAGTGATGTACGCGTTTGGCTGCCTGTACAGCGCGGTCCACATCCGCCGCATCGGCCAGCGCGTGTTCGGCCAGCTTTTCACCAGTGCCGGGGTTGATCACATCCACACGCCCTGCCCCGCCATGGCAAAACGCCCCGTCGATATAGTTCTGCCAATAGGGTTTCACATCCATTGTATACATTTCCCTTTGCGAGGTCAGAGCGTCAGTCTGTGCTGATATAGCTTGTCGTAATGCGGTTTCATCCTGCGATGCACCTGTTGCACCCTCTGCGGCGTTTCAGCAAGATCCAGATAGCGCCGTTTTTGTGGGGTCAGCCCGGTCGATTGCGCCAGATTGGCATGGAACGACCCACCATCCCACCAGCTGTGTTCAGACGGATCGCCGCCCGGCTCCCATGTCAGCGCATCTTCGATAAACGGGATGCCCACCGCCTCGCAGAAGCGGGCGGTCATGGCGGCGGGGTTTTCGAGCAGATCGTCACTGTCGATGACAGGCGGCGGGGTGCCGTCCAAGGCTGTGACCAGATCAAACAAGGCACGTTGCTCGGGGAAACCCACCTCGCCTTCGTGAAAGTCCGGCCATTTGTTGTGCATCGATGTGATGGTTTTCGCAGGATCGCGGATCAGAAAGGCGTGGGTGAAGTGTGACAGGAACTCTGCATCCCACATGTGATTGATATAATGCGGGAAATCCTTGAGGAACACCGGGCCTTGGGCGGCGCGGGTCTGGATATCGTGCCAGACGCTGTCGAGGGTCAGACCGGGCGTGGTCAGATCACCGGGCTGGAACCGCTGCCAGAGCGGGTCTTCGCCCTGATACCAAGCCTCGCCAAAGGGTTCGTGCAGGCACTCAAGGTCGCCGCGCTGGCGCATCATCCATTCAAACGCGGTTGAGGTGGAGCGGGGAACGGCCCAAAGGGCGATGATTTTATGCATGGGGGTCCTCATGAATTGGAAGGGTATGTTCTGACCAAAGCGAACCGCTGTCAGGTCCCGGACTGGCGAGCCATACAGATATTCTGTGGCGCTTTATCCCTGCCAGATCCGCACGCGGAACGAACGACGCGCCCGCATCAACCATATCGCCAGGCCTGAATGGGGGCCTGACGATGCCGGGCACCTGCGGTGCTGTTAACCGGCGCGGTGTGCTGAATTCATACCGCACCCAAGCTCTCCAGCAATTGCCCCCGCGCCACGGTCGGGGCCAGCCCTAAATCCTTGAATATACGCCAATAAAGCGCCGTGTCATGGCCCACCACGGGTTTGCCCAGCGCCGTTTCCAGCTGACGCGTCAAATGCAAAGGCCGCTCGGGCACCCCCTGCGGGCCAGACCGGAAGTTACACATCCCGTTGATCAAATAGGCATCGGCATTCGGGGCCTGCTCGGCCACATACTCAAAACTTTTCAGCGCCAGATCGCCCTCAAACACCCAACGGCAATCGTTCACGGCCTCTTGGCTGTCAAACCACCCCTGATCGTGGAAATTCCCCGCGTAGAGCACGTCAAACCCCGCCTCGCGTAGAAACCCAACGGTGCCTTGCCACCATTCGGGCCAATGATAGGCGGCATTCAGGGCCACCTTCTCGACATTCATCGCGCGCAGGGCCTCGACCATGGCATAGCCGGCCATATGGAACCGCACGCCGTACTTGTCCGACAGGGAAGCGCAGTGATCCCGCACGCCGTCCACGCCCAGACCACAAGCATGCACCCAATTGCTGCCCACCTGCCCGGCCACATCCACGCCGTTGCGGGCGCAGACATGCACAAAGTCGTCCATCATGCCAAAGTTCGCTTTGCGCTGATCCAGCCCGTGTTTGTAATCGGGCACATGCAGCATCCAGCCATGCACGCCGACACTATCGGGGGCCATGCGAAGGAAGTCAGACGGTGCAGCATCGTAATCAAACGGCGGGCAGGTAAAACCCACCTGATGCGGGAACAGCTTGTGCTCGGGCCGCCATTCCTCGGGCATCAGCATGAGTCCGCCTCCGTTGTGTTGGCCGAACCTGGATACTTGGGCAGATCATCGGTGATGTGCAGCCATGGTAGCTTCTCGGCATAATGAAAATGCGCCTGAGGCTGGAACTGCGTCGGATCATCCAGCGTGGCGGCGTAAAGATGCGTCTCCTCCGGCCAGCCCTCGAACTGATAGGTCATCTGCGTGCCGCAAGCGGCACAGAACTTGCGCTGCACTGTGCCTTTGGAGGTCAGATGGGTTTCCAGCTGACCAGACCAATTGACCCCATCCCGCGGCACCCCGAAAAAGCTGGTCATGGGCGAGGCCGTGGCACGGCGGCAACTGGAGCAATGGCAATGTCCAGCCCAAAGGATGGGGCCTGCGCTGGTGTAGGTGATTGCGCCGCACAGGCAATGGCCGATGTACTTAGGCATTAGTACAACCCTCCAGATTTCCTGCGAAACATCTGTAAAACAGGTCGCCCATCAACCACCTTTCCAGCGGCATAGAATTCTTGACCTGCAGTCAGTTTGATATCTCCGCCACAGCTTGTGATAGATAAATCCTGCACGGTACTTGGAACCTCGATTTCGCCGTTAACCACTTCAACAACTTCAAACTCCAGTCTAGGCGACTTCAGAAGTTTACGTCCTTTTAAGATGCTCCCGTCTTTTGTCTCGATTTCTTGTGGCTCCCAGACGGCGGCTGAGAAAGTCACGGTCTGGACGCGACCCAAAAACTCTTGGTCCATCAGGTGAGTGGGTATTTCAGCCCAAGTGTAGTAAGTGTGAAAGTCATGCGACGGGCAGGCCTGAGCCGCGGATGGAAATGCCAAAACATAGGCAAGACCAAACCCCAATAGTCTCGTAGTTGACAAAACCGAGCTACCCATCCACCGCCTCCCGCATCCACTGCTGTAGCGTTTCAATCGAATGCTCGGAGTTCACGCCGCACTCCGGGTCCAGCACCAGAGGCCCCGGCCTGTATCCCTTTGATTTCAAACCACGGTATACGCTTTCAACAAGGTGGATATCTTCCTCCACTGTCGTCTCACGGTCCTGCACGGCCAGATCACGCACCACCTGGTCCTCGGCCCCTCCAGCCGAATACCATCCGCGCCAGACGGTGCAGGTGTCCACATCCCCGGTCCGCCAATGATAGGTGTTCAGCCGGTTGCCCGGATAGCATTGAAAGCTGACCATCGGCCACAAGAACCAAGACCGGTATTCCCCCGCATGGGGCACCGACAAATCAATCGGATAGGTCATATCCTCAAGGCTTTGGCATTCGGTCGTGTGGCGCAACACATAGCCGCGGTCCATCTGGCTGATGTCATAGGTCTCGGGTTTGACCACACCGCTGGCAAAGGTCGGGTGGTTCAGCGAGCAGTGATAGCACTCCGAGTAATTCTCAACCGAGACCTTCCAATTGCAGTTCTCGGGGATTTCGACCCATTCCAAAGGCGCCAGATCCTCGATCCCCGGCACATAGGCGCGCAGTTCTTCGCGCACGCCGGGAAACCAGTCGTCCATCGGGGCTGCATCACGATCGAGGTTCACAAACAAAAACCCGTTAAAATCCTCGCAGCGCACGTCTGTCAGGCAAACCTTGGATTTATCGAACC
The DNA here is from genome assembly GCA_045106595.1 of Roseovarius sp. GTDB lineage: Bacteria > Pseudomonadota > Alphaproteobacteria > Rhodobacterales > Rhodobacteraceae > Roseovarius. The sequence continues at coordinate 381,310 of JBGCEW010000001.1, forward strand.
CCGGCACAGATTTGATGTTCGGCCCCGCGCGCAATTCGCCTGTCAGCTCATACGTCCAGGCATGATACGGGCAGACCACCACGCGGGTTGTGCCAGAGCCTGTGACCAGCTCATGCGCGCGATGCTGACAGACGTTGTAAAAACACCGCACCTGATCATCGCGGCCCCGAATGGCAAACAGGTTCTGGCCCGCAATCTCAAACGCAAAATAATCGCCCGGGTTGGGGATTTGGTTTACATGCCCCGCCAATTGCCAGGTGCGGCTCAGCAGGCCATCCATCTCGGCGGCAAAAATCGCAGGGTCGGTGTAATACCGCCCCGCAAGCGAATGCACGGGTCCACTCATTCCGGCTCCTCTTGGTAGATGCCCAGTTGATGCCGACGTTTGTGGAATTTTTCGACCCGGTCCACAATTTTGTCGCTGGACACGGCAATGACAAAGCTCAGCAGCGTTTCCAGCAACGCGATGGTCGATACCGACGAAGGGAAAAACTGCGGCGTGTCGGCCGACACAACAAAGCCATGGTGTGCGGCACGGATGATCGGGCTGGCAGGGCTGTCGGAAATGCTGACGACGCTCAGACCTTGCTCAACGGCGATGTCCACAGCCTCGATCACTTCGGTGCGGAACGGGCGACACGTCATGGCAATCAAAACGTCGCGCTCATCCGCCCAGGCCAGATCATCCGTCGCCACAGACCCCGGCTTGGGGATTGCAAAGATCTGCGTCATGCCGGTTGAGGCGAGATAGGTGAAATTGGCCGCATTGGCATTGTTCAC
>JBGCEW010000010.1:0-49125 GCA_045106595.1 Roseovarius sp.
ACGCTGACCGGGTTCTGGGCGATTGACGAAAAGCCCACGGGGTCCAAAGACCCATTTGCCCTGCGCCGCGCTGCACTTGGGGTAATCCGACTGGTTTTGGAGAATGCAATATCGATCCATTTTGCTGGACGCTTAATTCAACGCCATATTCTAGCATTACTCATTGAGCAAAAAGGTATTGAGTTTCGCAGCCACGGCGAACAGATCTCAAAGACTAAAGTTGTGGAGCTAATGTCCGAAGAGGAGATTTCTCAACTTGTTTACAAAATGGTGGATTCTGATGAAGAAGCCACCGAGATACTATTGATGTCAAAGATGGAGAGAACGTTGCTGGATCTACTCTCCTTCTTCCACGACCGCCTCAAGGTGTACCTGCGCGACCAAGGCATTCGTCATGACGTGATCGACGCGTGCATCGCGATGGAGGGGAATGATGATCTCGCCCTGCTCGTCGCGCGGGCCAAAGCCTTACAAGAGGTGTTGAGCACTGAGGATGGTGAGAACCTTGTGCAAGGGTTCAAGCGGGCGAACAACATCCTTACCCAAGCCGAGGAAAAGGACGGGGTTGAGTATTCCTATGGCGCAGATGTGAAATTTGCCGAGACCGAGGAAGAGAAGACGTTGTTTGCGGCGCTTGATACAGCCGAGGCAGAGATTGCCAGCGCGATGGGCAAGGAAGACTTTGCGACGGCCATGCACGCGATGGCAGGATTGCGCGCGCCGATTGATGCGTTTTTCGAAGCGGTGCAGATCAACACTGACAACGAGATTGTGCGCCGCAACCGACTGAACCTGTTGTCGCGGATCCGGCAGACCTGCGGGCAGGCGGCTGATCTGACGCGGATTGAGGGGTAAGCACGGCAAACCGCCGTGTTTGCCAAGTGTAAACCCACCTTAACACCGCCCTTGCTTTGCCAATCAACAGGCGTATGCTGCACCCACATCATAAAGGTGCCGCAGTGCAGAAATTTGACGAACATATCACCCTGATCACCCCGACCGCCCCGATGGCGGCGGGCACGCATGGGGGGCGGGCGAAATGCTTGCAACGGCTGGTGCGGCTGGATTTGCCTGTGCCCACCACTGTGGCGCTGTCGTTTGATGCGGTGCACCGTTTGGCCGCAGGCGACGTGTTGGATATGCAGCGCATCCTTGCCCCGTTCGGTGAGGCGCCCGTGCTGTGCGTGCGTCCTTCGTCGGAAGACCCGGACTGGGGCGGCCCCGGTGCGATCCTGAACATCGGGATGAATGACGAGCGATTTGTGACGCTGTCGAACCTGATTGGCCATGACGCAGCCGCGGCGATCTATATGCGGTTTGTGCAATCATACGCCATTCACGTGGCCCGGCTGGACCCGGATTTGTTTGATGATCTGCCGCAAGACCCTTCGGATGGGTTGCCTCTGGCACTGGATGCCTACGAGGCCGAAACCGATGAGACCTTCCCGCAAGACCCCGGCGTGCAGCTGCTGGAAGTGCTGCGCTCGATGGCGCGCGCATGGGAGGGCACCTCAGCGCGGCTGTTGCGTCAGGCCAAAGGTGCACCTGCGGATGCGGGGCTTGGGCTGGTTGTGCAGGCTTTGGCGCTGGGCCTGGGTGAAGGGCGCGGCGAAAGTGGGTCGGGTGTGATCCAGCTGGTCAACAGCCAGACCGGTGTGCGCCAGATCACCGGGCGCTATCTGTCGCAATCGCAAGGCCGCGACGCGTTGGGGCAGGTGGCGGATTCGCTGTATCTGGAGCGTGATGCGCGCGGTGCATCGCTGGAAGAACAAGCGCCCGAGGCCTTTGCCGAACTGAAAGCGCATACCGCATTGATGCGCGTGAAACTGCGCGAAGAAATGCAGGCTGAGTTCACAATTGAGAACGGCAAGGTTTATCTGCTCGACGGTGTGCGCGTGGCGCGCAATGCCCGTGCGGCGGTGGCCATAGCCGTGGCCTTGGCCGAAGATAAAATCATCCCTCATGAAGAGGCCTTGATGCGGGTTGAACCGCGCGCCTTGAATGAGCTGTTGCACCGGCAGGTTGATCCAGACGCCGAGCGTGATCTGATTGCGCGGGGCGTGGCCGCCAGCCCGGGGGCCGCCAGCGGACGGATTGTATTTTCCTCGGCGGCAGCACAGGCCAGTGCCGCCCAGGGCGAGGCCTGCATTCTGGTGCGCCGCGAGACATCGTCAGAGGATATTCGCGGAATGCACGTCGCCGCTGCGGTTTTGACCGAACGGGGCGGAATGACCAGCCACGCGGCCGTGATCGGGCGCGGGATGGGGTTGCCGTGTGTGGTGGGGGCGTCTGACATCACCTTTCACCAAAAGCGCAAACGGATCACTGCCCCTGATGGCCGGGTGTTCAAAGAAGGGGATCTGATCACCATCGATGGCACCCACGGCGAGGTTCTGGCCGGTCAGCCTTCGATGCTGGAGGCCGCGCGCGATGAGGCGTTGCGCACGCTGATGGTCTGGGCCGATGACATTCGCGACATTGCCGTGCGGGCCAATGCCGACACACCTGCCGACGCTGAAATGGCGCGCGGGTTCAAGGCGCAGGGCATTGGGTTGTGTCGCACGGAACATATGTTCTTTGAGGCAGACCGTCTGACCGTGATGCGCGAAATGATCTTTGCCGACACAAGCGAAGATCGCGCTGAGGCGTTGCAATTGCTGTTGCCGATGCAGCGGGCGGATTTCATGGAACTGTTTCGGATCATGGAAGGCGAGCCAGTGTGTATCCGTCTGTTCGATCCGCCCCTGCACGAATTTTTGCCAACCGAGCGCGCGGGCCAGTTGCAACTGGCCGAGGCGCTGGATTTGCCCGTCTCCGACGTGACCCGCCGGATTGAGCAGCTGAGCGAGTTCAACCCGATGCTGGGTATGCGCGGCGTGCGGCTGGGGATCGCGATCCCTGAGATTTACGAAATGCAGGCCCGTGCCATTTTTGAAGCAGCGGTTGAGGCTGGCCGGGATGGCGTCAAGGTGGTGCCCGAGATCATGATCCCGCTGGTCAGTGCCAAACGTGAGGTCGAGCTGGTCAAAGCCTCGGTTGATGCAGTGGCGGGGGCCGTGCACTCAGAGACGGACACGGCGTTTGATTACCGTTTGGGCGTTATGGTGGAAACACCGCGTGCATCGCTGCGCACCGGTGACATTGCGCCGCTGGTGTCCTTTCTCAGCTTTGGCACCAATGATCTGACACAGATGACATATGGACTGAGCCGTGATGATGCGGGCAAGTTCATGTCGGAATATGTGCGCCAGGGTGTGTTCCCGGAAGATCCGTTTCATTCGCTTGATACCGAAGGTGTGGGCGAGTTGTTGCACATCGGGGTAGAACGTGCGCGCTCGGCCAACGGGGACGTGATTATGTCGATCTGCGGCGAACATGGCGGCAACCCCGAATCAATCGCATTTTGCCGAGATGCGGGATTTGACTATGTCAGCTGCTCGCCGTTCCGGGTTCCGGTGGCGCGACTTGCTGCCGCACAGCTGGCCGTGCGAGACAAGATCGGGTAGGACACCGTTTACCTTTCTACCATATAAGGCAGCTCTCGTCGCGGCGTTGCCCTGTTCCCTGCGTCAGACCCGCACGCCCCGCCTGGCGGGGTGGACGCAGGGTGCGCAATGGGATACTTCCCTCGCCACCATGTTCCAAACGCCCTAGTATGGGGTCGAAAGGTATACCATGTTTCGTATTGCGTTGATCGTCGGTCTGTTGGTGTCAGGGGCTGCTGTCGCAGACACGCCCGTCAAAAAGCTGGTCGCGGCCGAGCAAAAGGCCCTGCAATCGTTGTCTGACAAAAAGCGCGACACGCTCTTTAGTGCGGGCGGTACGGATGTGACTTATTCGCGGGACTGGCTGGCGCAAAACAGCGTGGCCAAAGGCGGTGCACAGTGGCGGTGTCTGGCCGAGGCCTTGTATTTTGAGGCCCGCGGCGAAAGCGTGAAAGGCCAGTTTGCCGTGGCCGAGGTGATTATGAACCGCGTCGACAGTGGTCGTTTTCCCGATACGGTCTGCGGTGTGATCAACCAGGGTACGGGGCGCAAATACCAGTGTCAGTTCACCTATACCTGCGATGGCCATGCCGAGGTGATTTCGGAGCCAGCGGCGTTCAAACAGGTGGGCCGTGTGGCCAATCTTATGGTCAACGGGGCCGAGCGTCCACTGACCAAGGGTGCCACGCATTATCACACCCGCGCGGTGCGGCCCAAATGGTCAAAAACCTACCCACGCACGGCCACGATCGGTGTGCATCATTTCTATCGCCACACATGGCGCGTGTCGTCAAACTGACATTTGCGCACAAGGTCGTGGCTTTGACGGTTTACTCATCGTGAATTGACGCTAGTTTTCGCGCATGCCGTACACTTGGACACAGCCCACACCTGACCCCACCCAGCGCCAGCTTGAGCTTTGGCCGCATCGGTCCTTGCCGCGCAAAGGCTTTGCGGCAACGGTGCTGTTTACCTTCACAATGATCACCATACCGCTCTACGGGTTGCTGGGCACATCCGTGATGTGGGGTTTGTTGCCATTTTTGATGATGGCCGTGGGTGGCATTTGGTATGGGCTTGAGAAGTCGTATAAATCCGCGGATCTGTTGGAGACCCTGACAATTCAGCCTGACATGCTGCATCTGGTGCGCAAGGATCCGTCGGGTCGCGTGCAGGAGTGGGAATGTAACAGCTATTGGGCGAAGGTTAATCTGCACCCCAAAGGCGGGCCCGTTGAAAACTACGTCACCCTCACCGGCCATGGCCGCGAGGTTGAGATTGGCGCATTCTTGTCCGAGGACGAGCGCAAATCGTTGTTCAGTGAATTGCAGGATGCGTTACGCGGTATCACGCAGCACTAGGGGTTAACCCTGCGCCGCGCACAGCTTGTCTTTGACCAGCGGGCCGGCGGTGCCAAAATCCATCTGGCCGGTGTATTGATCCTTCAACGCGCCCATGATCTTGCCCATGTCGCGGATCGAACTGGCGCCGGTGTCGGTAATGGCCTTGTCGATGGCAGCGGTCACTTCGTCTTCGGTCAGTTGACGCGGCAGGAACTCTTCGATGACGGCGATTTCCTGGCGTTCACGTTCCGCCAGATCAATCCGCCCGCCTTCTTCGTAGGCGCGTACGCTTTCGTTGCGCTGCTTGGTCATCTTGCCCAGAATTTGCAGAATATCGGTATCGGCGACACCGTCCTCAGACCCGTTCCCGCGGGATGCGATATCCTGATCCTTGATGGCGGCATTGATTAGCCGCAATGTCGTCAGACGTTCGGCCTCTTTGTTTTTCATCGCCTGTTTGACGGCCGTGTTAACCTGCTCGCGCAAATTCATGACATGTATCCCAAACCAGTGGTCATAAGCCCCGGACCCTAGTCAAAACTGTATCCGGTGGCAAGCAATTGCCCGGTTTTGCACAGGCCTGACGCTGAGGCGTCATATGCGCATCTTGGGCCTTGACCGCAAGGGGCCGTCTCCTTAGGTTCGCGCCAGTTTGCACCCCGGAGAATCCCTGACATGGCCGCGCCACAGTCTCATCCCACCGCCTGCCTTGCCCTGGCAGACGGTACTGTTTTTTATGGCAAAGGTTTTGGCGCTGTGGGCGAGACCACGGCCGAGCTTTGCTTTAACACCGCCATGACCGGCTATCAGGAGATCATGACCGACCCCAGCTATGCCGGGCAGGTTGTGACCTTTACGTTTCCGCATATCGGCAATGTCGGTGTGAACCCGGACGACGATGAAACCGCCGATCCGGTCGCTGCAGGCATGGTGGTCAAATGGGACCCGACCCAGCCCAGCAACTGGCGTGCGACCGAGCATCTGAACGATTGGCTGACGCGCCGGGGCCGGATTGCTATTGGTGGGGTGGACACACGCCGCCTGACCCGTGCCATCCGTCAGCAGGGCGCGCCACATGTGGCGCTGGCGCATGACCCGCAGGGGCAGTTTGATGTGGCCGCTTTGGTGGCCCGCGCGCGTGGATTTGTCGGGCTGGAAGGGTTGGACCTGGCCAAGGATGTCACCTGTGCGCAGTCCTATCGCTGGGATGAAATGCGCTGGGCCTGGCCCGATGGCTTCTCCCGCCAGACTGACCCAAAACACAAGGTTGTGGCAATTGATTACGGCGCCAAGCGGAATATCCTGCGGTGTCTGGCCTCGGCCGGGTGCGATGTGACCGTGCTGCCCGCCACGGCCACCACCGACGAGGTTCTGGCGCATCAGCCGGATGGCGTATTCTTGTCCAATGGGCCGGGTGATCCGGCCGCGACGGGGGCTTATGCGGTGCCCATGATCAAGGGAATTCTGGACAAGAACCTGCCAATTTTCGGGATTTGCCTGGGCCACCAGATGTTGGCATTGGCGCTGGGGGCGCAGACCATCAAGATGAACCACGGCCATCACGGTGCCAACCACCCGGTCAAGGATATGGAGACGGGTAAGGTTGAAATTACCTCGATGAATCATGGGTTTGCGGTAGACAGTCAAACCCTGCCCAAGGATGTTCTGGAAACCCATGTGTCGTTGTTTGACGGTTCTAACTGCGGCATCCGTGCCAAGGATCGCCCGGTGTTTTCCGTACAACATCACCCCGAGGCCAGCCCGGGCCCCCAAGACAGCTTTTATCTGTTTGAACGGTTCGTCGCGTCAATGAACGGCTGAATCTGCATTTTCCCAAATCCTGCCAGTAGGTTGCACGGGGCTTCTCATGTAGCTTTAACCATTCGTTAACCCTTGGTTTACGATGCATTAACCAGTTTTCAATATGTTCAGTCTTAAGGGACTTGAAGGGTATTGAAATGGGCATTCTGGAACTGCGCCAATTGCAGCTGCTGGGTGATGTAAATGTGGGTGAAATCGGGTCGTTGGGGGACGAGCTGATCAAGGCGGGCACAATCACCAAATCAGACGCGCTGTTGGCGCAGCTGGTGGGACGTCGGTGCGACGCGCCGCTTGATCGCATCCTCAGCGCCGAAGGTCTGGCCACCGGGCAAGAGGTTCTGGACGCCCATGCGCGCAGGCTCAGTACCGTGACGCTCAGCGCAGATGATCTGGCCGCAACAGATGTGGCACAGACTGATCTTGACCCGCAAAACATGCTGAAACACGGGTTTGTCCCGCTTAATGATGAGCGTGGCAGGCGTGTGGTTGCCACCGCACATCCCGAGAATTTTCGCGAAATGGCCGCTGATTTGCCGATTGAACTGGCAGGTGCCCCGCGGGTTCTGGGCGCACGCACGGACATTCAAAACCGCGTTGTGGATGTCTATCGCAGGCAATTGACCAGCGCGGCGCAAGCACGGGTGAATGAAACCGAAAGCTGCCGCAACTGGGGCGCGCGTCCGCATGGGCGGTTGATGATGATTTTGGTGGTTGTTGCAGCGCTTATGATCATCACATTGGTTTTTCCAATTGTCGTATTTGATGTGTTGGCCGTTTGGGCCGCATTCACCTTGTTTGTCACTGCCGGGATGAAGGCAGCGGCGTTTGTGGCCGCTCTGTCGCGCGAAGACCCAGAACATCGCCCAGTGCCGCCCGGTCAAAATCAGACGTTGCCCAAAGTGTCTATTCTTGTGCCGTTGTTCCGCGAAACCGAGGTTTTGCATGCGCTTGTGGCGCGTCTGACGCAGGTGACTTATCCGAAATGCCTGTTGGATGTGATCCTGGTTCTGGAAGAAAATGACACTCTCACACAAGAGACACTGGCCGAGATTGATCTGCCCAACTGGATTCGTCCGGTGATCTGCCCCGATGGGCAACCGCGTACCAAACCACGCGCGATGAACTATGCATTGGATTTTTGCCAAGGTGACATTGTCGGTATTTTTGATGCCGAAGATGCACCGGCCCCCGATCAGATCAATCAGGTTGCGCGTCATTTTGAGACGGCGCCGCCCGATGTCGCCTGTGTGCAAGGGATACTGGACTACTATAATCCGCGGCAAAACTGGCTGGCGCGCTGTTTCACCATCGAATACGCCACCTGGTTTCGCCTGATGTTGCCGGGGATGGCGCGGTTGGGCTTTGCCATTCCACTGGGCGGCACGACGCTTTATTTCAAACGTAATGTGCTGGAACGCTTGGGCGGGTGGGACGCGCATAACGTGACCGAAGATGCTGATCTGGGGTTTCGCCTGGCGCGCCACGGGTATCGTACTGAAATGGTAGAAACCGTCACCGAGGAAGAGGCGAACTGCCATTTCTGGCCTTGGATCAAACAACGCTCACGCTGGCTGAAGGGGTATATGGTCACCTATCTGGTGCATATGCGCCGCCCGCGTCTGTTGCTGCGGCAGCTGGGCCCCTGGAAATTTCTGGGCTTTCAGGCACATTTTATCACGGCCTTGTCACAGTTTATCCTGGCCCCGATCCTATGGTCGTTCTGGTTGGTTTTACTGGGCCTGCCGCACCCGCTCGATCCGGTCATGAGCCGCACGGCACTGGCTACGATTGGTGGGATGTTTTTGATGGTTGAGGTGCTCAACATCTTCATTCATGCCACCGCAGTGTCGGGCAAGAAGCACAAACACTTGATGTTGTGGGCGCCAACCATGCATTTCTATGCACCTTTGGGGGCGATTGCGGCCTATAAGGCGCTGTATGAACTGGTGTTCAAACCGTTTTTTTGGGACAAAACCAAACATGGTCTGTCGCTTGGGTTTGGTGGTGCTGCGCCAAAACCCACGTCAAACAGTGCTGTCGATCTCACCTGAATCCAGCTTGAGGCGTGTGACGAAGGCCTTGGAAATATGCGCCTTAAGCGCATCCCCGGCCGAATGGCTGTCGCGTGCTTCGATGGCGCTGACGATGGCATCATGTTCGGCGATGGCGGTTTCATCACGCCCGACAGCCGCCAGTGATGTGGTGGCCAGCAAGGCCATGGACCTATGCACCAGATCCAGCTGTTGCACTAAAAAACGGTTGTGCGAGGCCAGGTGAATTTGCTTGTGAAAGCGCCGGTTGGCACGTGACATTGCCTCGGGTTTGCCCATCAGCGCGCGGTCGTCTTCGACCATGTCGCGCAGCACGCGCACTTCTTCGTCAGTGGCGTGGCGGGCGGCCAGATTGGCGGCCAAGCCTTCCAATTCGGCGCGCACCACGTAAAGCTCGGCAAGTTGGTTGTGATCCAGCGATGACACAATCAAAGATCGCCCGTCGCGGGTCAGCAGGGATTGGGTTTCCAGCCGCTGCAACGCCTCGCGGATCGGGGTGCGTGACACCCCCAGCCGATCCGCCAGATCGCTTTCCACCAGTCGATCGCCGGGCTTGTATACCCCACTGTCAATCGCATCGAGGATCAGCGTATAGGCGTCGGTCGGTTGGGGCTTCATGATGTTGGGATCCGGTTGCAAAAACAATATGCGACCCTAAACGCGGAAAGCCGTGTCGTGCAACCCTTACGCATTGTGGCGCGCGCATGCGGGCGGTATGGTCCGGGCATGCCAAAACACGCTTTCCAATCGGTTGAGACTTGGGTTTTTGATCTCGACAACACGCTGTATCCGCCCGCGGCGCGTCTTTTTGATCAAATTGAGGTCAAAATGACCAAATATGTGATGGATGCGCTGAATGTGGATGCCGCCGAAGCCGACCGGCTGCGCGATCATTATTGGCGCACCCATGGCACCACACTGGCCGGATTGATGCGCGAACACGGCGTCGATCCAGGGCCCTATCTGACAGATGTGCACGAGATTTCGCTGGAGCATCTGGACCCTGATCCTGATTTGGCAAGCCATATCAATGCGTTGCCCGGTCGTAAGATTGTATACACAAACGGCACAGCCCCCTACGCCCGCCGGGTGTTGGGGCAGCGCGGGTTGGAGGCCAGCTTTGATGCGGTCTACGGCGTTGAAAATGCGGGGTTTCATCCCAAACCTGAAAAACGCGCGTTTGAGGCGATCTTTGCGCTGGATGGCGTCAACCCGGCCCGGGCCGCGATGTTTGAGGATGAACAGCGCAATTTGGCCGCCCCATTTGAGATGGGCATGCGCACCGTACACGTGGCCCCGGACCCACATGAAGCGGGGTATATTCAGCATCATACGGACGATCTGACCAGGTTTCTGGCGAAGCTTTTATAGCCCCTGCACCCTGCGGCGATTTGCGCATTGGAAAGGGGCGCGCAAGGCATATCTGAGGTGGGAAACGTGACACCATAAAGGGATGCCAGATGCCGTTCGATCAAACGACTTATACCGAAACCCTTGCAGCTTCGGACACCACAGACGATAAGACCATGACGCGTCGGCTTTGGGCCTTTGCTGCTGTTTTGGTCGGGCTTTGGGGCACAAGCATTGCGATGTTTGGCATTCCGGGCCTGTATCTGCCAGCCGTGGCTTTGGTGCCCTGCGTGATGGTGATGTTAATCCGTTTGACCCGAGGATAAAGACCCAGTTTGAACCGACACGACGTTGATATTGTCATCTCAGGGGGGGGCGTGGCCGGGCTGATCGCCACCGCCTTGTTTGGCAAGGCGGGTTTTAGTGTTTTATGCGTTGACCCAACGCCGCCGGTAACGGACCGTGACAGCGCAGGTGCCGATCTGCGCTCGACCGCGTTGTTGCAGCCCGCGCGCCTGTTGTTAGAGCAGGCGGGCATCTGGGACCGGTTTGCGCCATATGCATCGGATTTGCAGGTGATGCGGATCGTGGATGCAGGCGGGGCCGATCCTGAGCCGCGCGTGGTCAAGGAATTCAACGCCAGCGATATCTCGGATCTGCCGTTTGGATGGAACCTACCCAATTGGCTGCTCAGACGCGAATTGCTTGCGCATATCGCAACGCTGAACGGGGTCACCTTCCGGCCGGGCGTCAGCACCACGGCGTTGTTCACCCGGGCCGCCGAAGCGCGGGTAAAGCTGAGCGATGGCACGCAGGTGCGCACCCGGCTGGTGATTGCCGCGGACGGGCGTAATTCGCCTATCCGGCAGGCCGCAGGAATAGACGTTCAAACAACGCGTTACGGGCAAAAGGCACTGGCGTTCGCCGTCACACATCCGATACCGCATGGCCATGTTTCAACCGAAATACACCGCACAGGTGGGCCGTTTACCCTGGTGCCACTGCCCGACTATGAGGGCCGTCCGTCCTCGGCCGTGGTCTGGATGGACGAGGGCGCAGACGTGCAACGGTTGGCAAAGCTTGAGACATCCGCCTTTGAGGCAGAGATGAGCGCGCGCTCGTGCCATTTGTTTGGGCCACTCAGCCTGGCCTCGCGGCGCACGGTTTGGCCCATCATCAGCCAGGTGGCAGAGCGCATGTCAGCCGAGCGCGTGGCGTTGGTGGCCGAAGCCGCGCATGTGGTGCCGCCCATCGGGGCGCAGGGGCTGAACATGTCACTGGCCGATATGCAGGCGTTGCTGGACCTGGCCCGCGCGGCCCCTGACGATCTGGGCACGCGCGATATGCTGGACCAGTATCATCGCAAGCGCCACCTGGAAATCAAAGCGCGGGTGACCGGGATTGATCTGCTGAATCGTGTCAGCCGTGTGCAGACACAGCCCCTGCGTGATACCCGCGCGATGGGCCTGAACGCGATTTACGCGCTGGCCCCCGTGCGCAAGACCTTGATGCAAATGGGCCTCGGGATGCGCTAACCCTTTGTTCTAAGGGTCATAGCACCTGATCAAGCACGGTTTTCAAACGGGTCATTGTTCCTGGCACATCGTAGAGTTTATCCAGCCCAAACAGCCCCAGCCGGAAGGTCATGAAGCCTTCGGGCTCATCACAGGCCAGCGGCACACCGGCGGCAATTTGCATGCCAAGCGCGCTGAATTTTTTGCCGTTCTGGATATCCGGGTCCTTGGTGTAGCTGACCACAACGCCCGGTGCGCCATATCCGTCGGCGGCCACGGATGTGATGCCTTTGTCCGCCAGATAAGCGCGCACGCTGTTGCCCAATTCCCATTGTGCATCGCGCAGTTTGTCAAACCCATAGTCGCGGGTTTCCAGCATCGTATCGCGGAACGCGCGCAGGGCATCGGTGGGCATCGTGGCGTGATAGGCGTGTCCGCCGTTTTCATAGGTCTGCATGATCTGGTGCCATTTCTTCAGATCAATCGCAAAGCTGTTTGAGGTCGTCGCCTCCAGCCGGTCGACCGCACGGGCCGACATCATCACAAGTCCAGCCGAGGGCGAGGCCGACCAGCCTTTTTGCGGGGCTGAAATCAGCACATCCACACCTGTGGCCTGCATATCCACCCAGGCACAACCTGATGCGATGCAATCGAGCACCATCAGCGCGCCCACCTCATGGGCCGCTGTGGCAAGGGCCGTGACGTAATCATCCGGCAAAATCACCCCGGCCGAGGTTTCCACATGCGGGGCAAAAACCACATCGGGTTTTACGTCGCGGATTTTGGCAGTGACCTCATCGATTGGCATGGGCGCGAAAGGGGCTTGCGCACCGTTGCCGGTCTGGCGGGCCATGCACACGGTCGTGTCCGAGGTAAACTGGCCTGCGTCAAAAATCTGGCTCCAGCGAAAGGAAAACCAGCCGTTGCGCACGATTAGCGCGTGGGCGTCCGTGCCGAACTGGCGTGCGACGGCCTCCATTGCATAGCTGCCACCACCAGGGATCAGCGCCACGGCGTCGGCCTTGTAGACGTCCTTCAGCATGCCTGAAATATCAGTCATCACCGTCTGAAAGCTGGCGCTCATATGGTTGAGCGAGCGATCGGTGAATACCACGCTGAATTCGTCCAGCCCGGTTGGGTCTACTGTGTCGAGCAGTGCCATTCGCGAAATCCTCCAGATTCTTTCGACATGAATATGGCCCAGTCCGGGAGGATGCAAAGCCTATCTTGGTATACAAATCGTCGCGGCCGACGGTCACGTTTACGATCTTGTGCCCTTGTTTCCTTTGGTGAACGCTTGTGTGCGTTTGGCCTCAATGCGCGCGCGCAGGCCCGGCCATTCTGGTACCATGAGGCGAATTTCGCGTGTGCGGGTTGCGCGGCCCAGGCGCCTGCGCCATGCCGGCCGTCTGAGATAAGACTGAATAGCCGGGATCAGCCAGTCTTCATGAAAGGCAGCCCATTCACCGGCAAGATCGTACAGATTGAAGAGGCAGACCGGCGCCACTTCGTCGCGCAGGATCAAATCAATTGTCGCCATATCAAACGGTGAGCCGAGGATTGTGCGTTCGACATAATCAAAGCTCAGCGTGACATCCGTGTCCAGAAACAGATCAGACAGGGCGATCCAAACGCGCTCTCGCTGGGTCCATTCCTGTGTCATGTCAGTGGTCCGGGTCGGCGTTCTTCACTCAGCAAAACGTTGGCCTCGACATCGCCCACACCGGGCAGCATCATGATACGGCGGCGCAGAACACGTTCAAAATCGGCGATGTCACGGGCCACGACGCGCAGGCGGTAATCATAAAGACCAAGGATATGCTCGACGGTTTGCACCTCGGGGATGGCGCAGACGGCGCGTTCAAAATCCTCAAGGCTGACGCGGCCTTTGGTGGCCAGTTTGACGCCCAAAAACACAGTGACGCCAAACCCCAGCTGTTCGCGGTCCAGATCCAGCCGCTGGCCGGTGATGATACCGCTGTCTTGCAGGCGTTTGATGCGCCGCCAGGTGGCCGGTTGCGACAGACCCAGCGTGCGGCCAATGGCGCTGGCGGGCTGCGTGGCGTCCTGGGCCAGGGCGCGCAGGATATGACGGTCAAGGCTGTCCAACTCGATCATAGTGGCAATGCCTCGTTGGATTTGATGCGTGCGACATGCATCAAGGCCTCAATATCAGCGATATGCGGCAGCGTCAGAATGGCGCTACGGTAGATGTCCTGATAATGCGCCATGTCGCGGGCAATCACGGAAAGGCGCACATCAACCCGGCCCAGAAAACTTTGGATTTCAACGACTTCGGGCACATCACGGGCGGCATGGGTGAACTCGTCAAACGCGCGGGGGTTGGTTTTGTCCAGGCTGATGCGCAGGGATACCTCGACGGTATAGCCCAAAGCGGCCCAATCGATCACCGCGCGGTTGGCGCGGATCAGACCGTTGGCGCGCATCCGTTCCACCCGGCGCGCGCAGGTGGACGGGGTGATGCGGGCGCGCTCGGCCAGTTCGGCCGGGGTCAGGGTTGGATCATCCTGATAATAGCGCAGGATGCGACGGTCTGTGTCGTCCAGGCTCATACGTCCAGATCCTCGCTCTCGGTGCAGGGCTTCGGGCCCTCTGGCATCATCTGTAGCACATGATTTTTGCGCTATTTAAATTTGAAAGAATGATTTACTCATATTTATTGCGATTATTTGCAGAATGGGCGTCGAAATTCGACTTAAGTCGACATATCACTGCACCAGTGTAAACGAAAGGATAAAGACATGCGCGTCTATTACGATCGCGATTGCGATATCAACATGATCAAAGACATGAACGTGGCCATTCTGGGCTACGGCAGCCAGGGCCACGCCCATGCGCTGAACCTGCGGGATTCCGGTGCCAAGAACGTTGTCGTCGCCCTGCGCGAAGGTTCGGCCTCGGCCAAGAAAGCCGAAGGCGAAGGCCTGAAAGTGATGGAAATCGCCGAAGCTGCGGCCTGGTGTGACCTGATCATGTTCACAATGCCCGATGAATTGCAGGCCGAAACCTACAAAAAATACGTGCATGACAACATCAAACCCGGTGCCGCGATTGCGTTTGCCCACGGTCTGAACATCCACTTTGGCCTGATCGAGCCCAAAGCAGGCGTCGACGTTATCATGATGGCCCCCAAAGGCCCCGGCCACACCGTGCGCGGCGAATATGCCAAAGGTGGCGGTGTGCCATGTCTGGTGGCTGTCGACCACGATGCGTCCGGTAAAGCGCTGGAAATCGGCCTGTCTTACTGCTCGGCCATCGGTGGCGGGCGTTCGGGCATCATCGAGACCAACTTCCGCGAAGAGTGCGAAACCGACCTCTTTGGCGAACAGGCCGGTCTGTGTGGCGGTGTGGTTGAGCTGATCCGGATGGGCTTTGAGACATTGGTCGAAGCGGGCTACGCGCCTGAAATGGCCTATTTCGAATGCCTGCACGAAGTGAAGCTGATCGTGGACCTGATCTATGAAGGCGGCATCGCCAACATGAACTACTCGATCTCGAACACGGCCGAGTATGGCGAATATGTTTCCGGCCCTCGGGTTCTGCCCTACGAGCAGACCAAGAAGGAAATGAAGGCCATTCTGACCGATATCCAGACCGGCAAATTCGTGCGTGACTTCATGCAGGAAAACGCTGTGGGTCAACCCTTCTTCAAAGGCACGCGCCGCATGAATGACGCGCACCAGATCGAAGAAGTGGGCGAAAAGCTGCGTGGCATGATGCCATGGATTTCTGCCGGCAAGCTGGTGGATCAGGAAAAGAACTGATCTAAGCAGCTCTAACGTCAGGAGGGCATCCGGCATCGGGTGCCCTTTTTCATTTTCAGGACTTCGTCACATGTCTCAATCCATCACCACCGTGAACTGGCTTCGCCTTGCTGCCCTTGGCGTGATCTGGGGGGCATCGTTCATGTTTGTCTCGGTCGCATTGCAAAGCGTGGGGCCCTTGATGGTGGTTGCCGCGCGCATCGGACTGGGCGCGGTGTTCCTGCTGGGTCTGACATTTGCGTTGGGGCATGGGTTGCCATCGATCAAAGGCCGTCAGGGCCGGATCATCTGGTGCTTTGCGCTGGCGATGGGCGTGTTTTCCAACGCGGTGCCCTTTGCGCTGCTGACCTGGGGGCAGCAATCAGTGGCGTCGGGGTTTGCAGGCGTGTGCATGGCCGTGGTGCCTTTGCTGGTGTTGCCGCTTGCGCATGTGGCCGTACCTGGAGAGTTTATGACCCTGCGCCGGTTCATCGGGTTTTTCATCGGCACCTGCGGTGTGGTGGTGTTGATTGGGCCAGATGCGCTGGCCTCGACTGGCAATTCACTGGAAACCTGGGCGCGGCTGGCCTGTGTCGGCGCGGCGGGGTGCTATGCCATCGGCAGTATCTGCACGCGCCTGTGCCCCGAAGTGAACCGCCTGGCGCTGGCCGCTGCAACATTGTTGGTGGCGGCGCTCATCTTCATTCCCTATGCCTTCTGGAACGAAGACCTGCCAACCGATGTCAGCTGGCACAGCCTGATTGCCTTGATCTATCTGGGGATTTTGCCCACCGGGGTGGCGCAGATCCTGCTGGTGCAGGTGATCCGCGATGCCGGTCCGGTGTTCATGAGCCTGGTGAATTATCAGGTGCCAATCTGGTCAGTGGTGCTGGGCACGTTGATCCTGTCCGAGCCTTTGCCCCCCAGCCTGCTCAGTGCGATGGCGCTGATCCTGGGTGGTGTGATGCTCAGCCAACTGGGCGCGCTGAGGCGGCTGTTCCTGCGTTAAGCGCCTGTGGATGCGCGCCACAGTGCCAGGGCCTCGGCGGTTTCAGACACGTCATGCACGCGCAGCATCTGAATGCCCTGCGCCACGCCGGCCAATGCCACCGCAACCGAGCCGTGAACGCGTTTGCCCGCCTCCGGCTCGCCGCCAATCGTGCCGATGAACCGCTTGCGCGACGCCCCCAGCAGAATGGGGCAACCCAGCCCGTGAAACAGCGACATATTTTGCAGCAATGTCAGGTTATGCACTAGCGTTTTGCCAAAGCCGATACCGGGATCAACGATGATCTGATCGCGGGCGATGCCCATGGCGACTAGGGCAGTGACTCGGTCTGACAGGTAGTCAAACACATCCAGCGCGACGTGATCATAGCGCGGATCAAGCTGCATGATCTCGGGGGTGCCTTGGGCGTGCATCACACACACCGGCAGGCCCTGGGAGGCACAATAGGGGGCCAATGCAGGATCAAACGTAAAGCCCGCAACATCATTGACCAAAGTTGCACCCGCCTGATGCGCGGCTTCAGCCACGGCTGCTTTGCGCGTATCGATTGAGATGGGCAAATCGGTTTCACCGCGCAAAGCGGCGATCACGGGTGCTGTGCGTTGGATTTCCTTTGCCGTGGCCACTTCATCGGCGCCGGGGCGGGTGGATTCGCCGCCCATATCGACAATCGCGGCCCCGGCGGCCTGCATGGCGCGGGCATGGGCCAAGGCGTGGCTGGGGTCAAAATGCTGTCCGCCATCTGAAAAGCTGTCGGGTGTCACATTCAGGATACCCATCAGCGATGGGGCGTCAAACCCGATGCCGCAGATCGCGGGGCGAGGGGTCGTCAGCCGGGCCAGGGCCGGGTCAGGTACATCGCGGGCGGGGATCAACCGGGGCGCACCATCGCGGCGCAGCTCTTCTACAGTGTCAAACCAGCACCAGCCCCCGGCCAATGGCAGGGCCGTGTCGGGGCGTGCGTGATCGCTTTGCGCGATGGGGCGATAGTAGCGGCTCATAGGCCCGATTGTGCGATGTCCTGCACCAGAACGGGCACGGGCGAGGACGCAGGCGGGGTTTCACCGATCAGCAGCAGATCCGAGGCCTCGATGTGCCCTGCGAACCACGCAGCCAATGCGACCGCATCATTGGGGCCAACGCTGGGACCGTCCACGGCGTCCAGCACGATTTTGGACGGGGCCCAAACGCTGATCTGGCCGTTTTTCATGGCCCAGTCCAATTCTGTGCGGGTGTTCACCACCACGCAGCGGTCGTCGCGCCCGGCCAGCACCCAGGCGTTTTGCTCAATCGCCAGCAGGTCCACACGGCGCTGGGTCATCTTGTGGCCGGTTTTGGGGCTATCGGTGTCAGACAGGCCCACGCACAGGATCACAGGTTCGGCGCGCGCCTGAAGCTGATCCATCCAGCGCGACAGGTTGGGCGAGGTGATGGCAGCGTTTGTCATGTATACAATGTGCGGATGCGGCGTGGTGTCAGATGTGGCCGCCGGATCGACTGTCAGATCATCGATCGACCGCACGATTTCCACACCCAGGGCACCCGGGCCACGGTCCAGCTTTTCGATCCGCACGAACGTCCGCATCGCCTGAGGTTCCAACAAAATCCGCTCGGCGATACGTTCGGCCAGAGTTTCCAGAAGGTTCAGCCGTTCTTCTGCCAATTCGGCGGCAATGGCTTCGGTTACGCGGTCATAGGACAGGATGCGATCCACGTCATCGTCAATTGCACCGGTCAGCGGGCGCACTTCGACCACAACGTTAAAGCAGATGCGCTGGGTGGTGCCACGCTCGGCCTGAAAGGCGCCTATCTCAACCTCGACGATATGGTCACGCAGGGATATGCGATCCAGCGTGCCGTCGGGGGCGGTGGCGTCGGCACGTTCTGAGGGGTGCTCGAACGCAAGGCGAATTTCGTTGGGCATAAGGCTTCCCCGGTGTGACTTTCACCGAGGGTTTAGCATGGGCTATGCGGGCCGTGAAAGGGCGAATCCGACAGGTTTGCCCCGGCTTTGCGACGAGGATCAGGCAAAGGGCGCGCGCCCGCATGGGCCATGATCGGCCCCCCTTTACCTGATCCGAGGGTGGAGGTCACCGCCCTGTTCTTAGCGCCGTCGCCGCGTGGATTTCGATTCGACCGGATCAGTCAGCGCCTCATTGAGACCGTCCAGATCAACGGTGTTCAAAAACCGGCCGGACATCATCATGTTATAAAATACAAGCATTGGACCGCCTCGGTTAAGCCAGTTCAGACTGACGGGCGGTGGCCCGGACCAGCATCGCATGGGTGACGTGGATGGCATCTTTCAGACCAAGGCGCTCTTGCTTGAGCTGGCGCAGCTTGACGGTGTCGGGGGCCGCGCGGGATTGTTCGTTTTCCACGCGCATATCGATATCCTGGTGCCGGCGGCGCAAGGTGGCGATACGGGCCATCAGACGGTCGGGTGAAATCTTTTTGTTGGGCATGTGAACCTCTCCTGCAAACTCCTGTTGTGCAAAACATATGTGCTTTGCCTGATGAATGTTAAATCCTATTGAGACATAAAGTTTGATAGGATAAATCTATATTAAGAGTTACCCCCAGGAGACCAGATGGATGAGCTGACCCTACGCCAGTTGCGCTATTTCGTGGCGCTGGCCGAAACCCGGCATTATCGCCGTGCGGCGGAACGGGTGGGGGTGTCGCAACCGTCGCTGAGCCAACAGATCGTCGGACTGGAAGCCGCATTGGGGCTTGAGCTGGTGGAACGCGGCCGTCGCGGTGCAGTGCTGACCCCGGGCGGGCGCGAAGTGCGCGCGCAGGCACAAGCCATTTTGGATAATGTCGATGCGCTCAAGGCGCTGTCTGGCGCAGCGCGGGACGGGCAGGGTGGCACGATCCGTCTGGGGTCGACCCCGACGTTGGGGCCCTATCTGTTGCCGTATGTGATGCGGCGTTTGAACCAGAGCTATCCCGCGCTCAAACTAATTATTCGCGATGCTGCCCCCCGTGTGTTGCAAGAAGAATTGATCGAGGGGCGCCATGACCTGATCCTGACCCAGCTGCCCGTGCAATCCGCAGATGTCGAGGTTGAGCGGTTGTTCCGCGAGCCGCTGAAGCTGGCCGTTGCACCGGATCATCCGCTGGCAGGGCGCCCCCGAATTGAGGATGCAGATCTGGAGGGGCAGGATATTTTATCGCTGTCCAACGCCTATGTGTTGCATTCCCAGACGGTGCAATTGTGCGAGGAACTGGGTGCGCAGCTGCGACAGGAGTATGAGGGCACCAGTCTGGACACGCTGCGCCAGATGACGGCGCTGAATATGGGCCTTAGCTTTTTGCCGGCCTTGTATGTGCGTCAGGAGGTATCGCAGGACAAAGGCGATGTGGTGATCCATGCCTTTCGCGGCGACCGGATGACCCGGTCTGTGGGGCTTGTGTGGCGCAAACGCTCGGCGCATGGTCCGGTGATTGCACGTATCGGCGGTATCATCCGCGAGGTGGTACAAGAGAATTTTGCCAAACTGGTTCAGGTGGAGAGACCACGATGATCAAATATCAACTGGGCGATGATGTGGGCGCGTTGGAGCACTGGCCCTTTGATGCGGTTGAAAGCAATTATGTGATTGTGTCTGGCACCCCGCGGGCCTCGGGCCGGTTGGATGCAGGGGGGCAGGGGCATCTGACGCGCGCGGGCATCTGGCGGTGCACCTCGGGTGTGTTTGAGTGCACCGAGCAAGGCGACGAGCTGATGACCGTGCTTTCGGGACGGTGCCGTATTACGGTGCATGACACCGGGGAAATGGTCGACTTGGGACCGGGGGACAGCCTGTATGTCTATGACGGATCGCGCGTGACCTGGGACGTGACCGAAGATGTGACGAAGGTGTTTTTGGGCTTCAAACCAAGCGGATACTAGCGCCGGTTTTGGCGTGATCGGCGGATAAACGACCAGATCGCCAAGCCGTACAGGGCGGGAATGACCAGCAGCCCGCTCCACAGTCCCACCAGCTGAAACATGTTCAGGATGTCTGTCGCATCGCGGGTCCGAGTTACGGTTTGTGCCAAAAGCAGCGCAAACAGGTTGTAGATCAACGTCCCCCCCAGCATGGGCCAAATCATCCAACGGGTAAGGCGCGGATAATACATCGCGCCGCACCGCTCTTGCAGCCAGAGCACTGCAGGGATGGCCGCAAAGATCAGGATAGGCAGGGCAAGCAGGGCTATGCCGCCCACGCCAAACGTGGTTTCGGTTTTCGTAACATACACCAGCTGCGGTTCGGTCCCGATAACAGGAAGGCACCATGTGTTGTAGGGCGACAGCTGCGTCAGAATGCTGAGCGCCCAAAGCCCGATGACCGTTTGTGCAAAGACACCAGCGTACAGCATCCACGGTGCCGCCCGCGCGCGGTGCAACCAGACGGCAACGCCGGTGATGAACAAGATGATGGCGGTCACATACAAGGCGCTTGGTCTCCTTACCAAAACAGGCCCCGAATTGCTCCGGGGCCTGCTTCGATGTCTACTCAGCACATCTTAGTGAGATGGCTGTTTGTCCCAGTCTTCCTGCTTTGGCAGGATTTCGAACGTGTGCTCGGGTGGAGGGGACGGCAATGTCCATTCCAGCGTGTCCGCATACTCGTTCCAAGGGTTGTTCTCGGTCACCCGTGCGCCGCGTGTCAGCGTGTACAGGATGATACCGAAGAAGAACACAAAGCTGCCAAAGGACAAGAACGCACCCATTGACGACCACCAGTTCCATGGCGCGAAGGCCTCGGGGTAGTCGATGTAGCGGCGTGGCATGCCCTGGCGACCCAGGAAGTGCTGTGGGAAGAAGGTGATGTTGGCACCGATAAACATGGCCCAGAAGTGCAGCTTGCCTGCCCATTCCGGATACATGCGGCCTGACATTTTCGGCAGGTAGAAATAGATACCCGCGAAGATGGCAAACACGGCCCCAAGGCTCATCACATAGTGGAAGTGCGCCACGACATAGTAGGTGTCATGGTAGGCCCGGTCGATGCCAGCCTGTGACAGCACGATGCCGGTCACACCACCAACGGTGAACAGGAACAAGAACCCGAACGCCCAAAGCATCGGCGTCTTGAACTCAATCGAGCCGCCCCACATGGTGGCGATCCAGCTAAAGATTTTCACCCCTGTTGGCACCGCAATCACCATCGTCGCCAGCATGAAGTAAGACTGCTGGGTCAGCGACATACCGACGGTGTACATGTGGTGTGCCCAGACGACAAAGCCCAGCGCGCCAATGGCGATCAGGGCCCAGACCATGGGCAGGTAGCCAAACACGGGTTTGCGGCTGAACGTGGCGATGACGTGGCTGATGATGCCAAAGCCGGGCAGGATGATGATGTACACTTCCGGGTGGCCAAAGAACCACAGGATGTGTTGATACAGGATCGGATCACCGCCACCGGCCGGATCAAAGAACGTCGTGCCAAAGTTCCGGTCTGTCAGCAGCATGGTGATGGCACCGGCCAACACGGGCAGGGACAGCAGGATCAGCCAGGCTGTGACAAAGATCGACCATGAAAACAGCGGTACTTTGAACAGGGTCATGCCGGGGGCACGCATGTTCAGGAAGGTTGTAATCATGTTGATCGCGCCCAGAATCGAGCTTGCGCCCGAGACGTGAACCGCAAAGATCGCCAGATCCATCGACATGCCTGCTTCGGTTGTCGACAGTGGTGGGTACAGAACCCAGCCCACGCCTGAGCCCAGCTGGCCATTGCCACCCGGTGCCAAAAGTGAGGCCACACCCAGAGACGTACCAGCCACATAGAGCCAGAAACTGAGGTTGTTCATCCGTGGAAACGCCATGTCCGGCGCGCCGATTTGCAGTGGCATGAAGTAGTTGCCGAACCCGCCAAACAAGGCCGGAATAACAACAAAGAACATCATCAGCACACCGTGATAGGTGATCATAACGTTCCAAAGGTGCCCGTTTGGCGTACATTCGCCCGCGGCGGCCGCCGTAAAGCGCGCGCCTTCCAGACACATGTACTGAACGCCTGGTTCCATCAGCTCCAACCGCATGTAGACGGTGAAAGCGACAGAAATCAGCCCGACAAAGGCCGATACGAACAGATACAGAATGCCGATATCTTTGTGGTTTGTGGACATGAACCAGCGCGTGAAGAAACTCCGCTCGTCATGGTGGTCATGGCCGTGAATGGCTGCGTCTGCCATGTGGTGCCTCCTGATGGTCTTTTGATAAGGGTTTTAACCTGCCTTCGCAGGAACCCCGGTGTTCTTCATCGTTTTACGTCGCTTGGCTCTGAGGGGCAATGTCAGAGTTGCGACGGAACCAATAAATTTTGTCGCACCCTCTTGAAACTTCCTTCATCTTTGCATGTGGGCGTCACGTGGTAATATGTGATCAATATCAATGCCTTATAAGGTGGCTCTGCGTGGGTCCGTTGCCCAGTGATCGCGTAAAGGGGCCTTGGGCAGGGGGCATCACCTGCGACGGCCCTTCGCGGTGGCGCAGGAATCAATATGCTGCGGCCCGCCCATTACGGACAGGAGGCCGGCGCCCCGAACACCACATCAAAGCTTTGGCGCAGGGCCACATCGACGTCGTCCATCGTGACCGGAAGACCCAGATCAACCAGACTGGTCACACCGTGTTCGGAAATGCCGCAGGGCACGATACCGGTGAAATGGCTCAGGTCGGGTTCCACATTGATCGAGATGCCATGAAAACTGACCCATTTGCGCAGGCGAATACCGATGGCGGCAATCTTGTCCTCGGGTTTGGCACCTGCGGCCGTCAGGGGCTTGTCATCGCGTTCAACCCACACCCCCACACGTCCGGGCCGGATTTCACCACGAATGTTAAAGCTGTCCAGCGTGGCGATCACCCAATCCTCAAGCTGGCGCACAAAACAGCGCACGTCACGCCCGCGCGCGCCGACGTCCAGCATCACATAGATCACCCGCTGACCCGGTCCGTGATAGGTGTATTGCCCGCCGCGCTTGGTGTCATAGACGTCAAAACGGTCGGGATCGGTCAGATCTGCGCGTTTGGCACTGGTGCCTGCGGTGTAAAGCGGTGGATGCTCGACCAGCCAGATGCACTCAGCGGCAGTGCCCTCGGCAATCTGCGCGGCGCGCGTCTCCATAAAGGTCTCGGCCTCGCGGTAGGCTGTCAGGCCGGGGGTTGTGATCCATTCCACCATGGCCCGCGTGATAACGCTGATGGTGCGGAATGAAAAGCAAGGCAAGGTGATCAATTTGCCCCTTCACATCTCATTTGTGCTCGTCTATACGCCGCAACGTACCAAGATCACGTGCGGTCGTGGCGGAATTGGTAGACGCGCAGCGTTGAGGTCGCTGTTCCTTAACCGGAGTGGAAGTTCGAGTCTTCTCGACCGCACCAATGGCTCTTCGCGCCAGCGAAGATGCCTCTGCCCTCAGAACAATTGGGTCCGGTCTTTGCTCAGGTTCTTGGTCTGTCTTCTCGACCACACCAATCGCCTTTCCACAAGAAAATGCATCAGACCCATTACACCTGTCGCGTGTTGATAAAATTAAGGTCTTGGTTTTACTTCTGATCCTCGTGTACGCCCCGTTTCGGCTGTGCCGCGTGCAAGACTTGGATAACTACGACGGGTCCGCGCGATTTAGCATTACTTTTTAGGGGTATAGGGTTCTGTATCGTTGCCGTCGATCACGCCGTCATTGTCGCTGTCCGGATCAATGATGTTGGCAAGCCCGTCTTGATCTGCGTCGCCGCTGGCTTCATCTTTGTCGATCACGCCGTCATTGTCGCTGTCGCGGTCCAGATGGTTGGGAATGCCGTCGCCATCCGCATCGCCCTGAACTTCTTCCCGGTCGATGAGCCCGTCCAGGTCAGCATCTTCTCTTGCGGCAATGTCCAGCGTGATGGGCACCTCGTCTTTGGCAGGCCCCATACATTTGTCTCCTTGGTAGATCGCGCTAACCCGCCAGTCACCGCCATCAACCGCGGTGATCCCGCCTCGGAAACAGTTGCTTCTGTCCGTTTTAACCGTGCGGTAGATTGGATTTCCGTCAGGGTCCATGAACCGCAATGACACCTCGTCGTTGTCTCCGATCTGTTCAATGCAGCCTGACGCCACGATGAACTGACACTCTTTCAACCGGCCATTTGGTTGCACGCGCACACGGCGATTTCCGGGCCTGGTGAAATACGCATTGCCTTCACGCAGCAGTTTGCAGGCGCGGGTGCCGACATCAAACTTCATGTTGGTTTGCTTGCGCAATGCCACCGATACAGTTGTCCCGCCAATGCGAACGATCGTGTCACCGCGCGGCGACCAGGCGCTGACTTCGATGTTTTCGTTGGTACACACCGGTGCATCATCGTCCGGCTTGAGCCGCAGCTTGCCCACAAAAGGCTGGCGTTGCTTGATCAGTTGTTGCCGCGGTGACAGGTCGCTGTCCCAGTTTCTGGGGATACCATCAGCGCGGAAGTAAACCAGTTTCGGTGCCTTGTCGTTGTGCCGGAAGGAAAACATGTGCTCAACCTCTTTGAACGGGCTGGCACTGGTCGAGGCCACGACATTCACATTCTGCTGAGCGTCATTGTTGTTGGGGTTATAGTCGTTTGTTAGGCGGCGTAGCTCAACCCGCACACAATTATGCGGATCATCCGTTCCATCGGGCACCCAGGTGAAAAACACATCACGGTACTCTCCGGGTGGGATTTCCGCGATAAACCGAATGGCACGTTCCTCAAAGGCATCTTCTCCGCCAACGGTGTGCCAGGGTTCTGACATCTGAAAGCGCACTTCGACGTCATAGGCCGTGGCAGGCCCGTCGTTAAAGACCCGCGTGTAGACCCGGTTTTCTTCATCCGCGATGGCAGGCTCTCCTTGTGGGCCGGAACCCGATACCTGAAGCGTTCCGTCATAGCTGTCGTAGCCGCCGCCGTCTCTTTGATTGTCGATCCAGATATCGGGGCTGGTCCATTCCGGGCTACCCTGACGCAGGTAGACATCAAACTGAGTGACCGGTGGCGCATAGTCCACTTCGATTGCCACCGCATCGCCGGGTGGTTGATTGGCCGCCAGCCGAATGGCAATTCCCGTCCCCGAGGGGGCAATTTCGACACCGGGTGTTAATGGCGCATCATTGAGGGTGGGGGTTGCGTCATTGGCATCGGTCACAACAACCGGGCCTTCCCCTTGGGGGATCGCATCATTTGCATAGTACACCACAGCACCCGGTGCCGGAACCGGGTCGTCATCAGATGGCTGTCGCGCCTCGACGTAGTAAAACTGCTGTTCGGATTCCAGCGTGGTGGCGCCCGAAGACAAGCCGATTGCAATTGCGGCTATATCGCCCTGTTGTGCCTGGGATTGCGGCACCAGTGTAATGGGCGGCGCATTCAGAATGGGCTGCAAAGGATCGGGCCGCCCAATAAAACGCACCTGCGCGCCGTGGCCTGTCACCCAACCGGGGGTTTCTTTAGACCACACCAGAGGGTGCACTGCGTTCAATGGATCGGCCATCACGTCCCAGCTTTCGGCCGTATGTGGGCCACCAAAATCCACCTGTTCGTGAATAAGCAGATCCTTCATGCCAAACTGATGCAACATGCCGTGGGCGTACTGCGACATCGCATTGTCTGGCCCCTGAACCTGTACGGACAGCCAGCGCGTGGTGTTGCCCACCGTATAGGGCCAAAGCCCGGTTGTGGCCCAGTCGCTTTGAAATGCCGGATCGTTCAGCACGATGATCACACGGTCGATGTCATCGCCCGATCCCGTACCCGCCCCATCGAGCACATTTGGATCGGCCGCAAGCGCCTTGCCAAGTACCTCCTCGGCCATATCAATCAGCATGGAACGATCCGCAGACTGATAGTAATTTAGCGGATGATCCAGCGTGACCGGGCCACGGTATATCGGAGCAAGCGAGACCGCATCATAGCTTGTGAGTGCGAGCCAGTCGTTCAAATCAGTCAGGCGTGTTTCTATGATATCAAGATCAGTCTCAACGACCAAAGGCGGGACAGCCGCACGCAACACAAGCGTATCTTGAGGCCCATCGGGAAATGGCCCACGCCGCACCTCGACGTCGCGCAGGGCGACATTGTTTGTCACATAAGCTGCGGCGGTTGTTGGCAGGATCGTGGTCGGGTCTTCCAGATGCACCAGCCGGGCTGCAAGCGCGAACCGGCCATCTCCGGCGGCTGCGGTTTCCGGTGCAGGGGCACGCCAGATAAGTGGCCCGACAATGACGCGGCCATCCACATTGTTTGCACGCGCCGGGATGTCTGGCAGGGCCAGGGTATTGCCCGGTGTCGCTTCTCCGGGTGCGGCCCAATGGTGAAAAAGGCCGTCCGCGCGCCAATCATCGGGGTATAGTATTTGACCTGTTGGATCAGTCCAGAACACACGGACCGCTGCCCCCGTCACCGGGCTGTCGCCACGGTTATGAACGGCAAGATAGACGTAAGCATTGCGCCGGTAACGGGGCTGCTGGAATGCGACCGTCTCAAGGCCGTTGGCCCCAAGTGCTGCAAGATCCAGATCAGGCGCATGCCGGATCAGAATATCAGGAGACGAGGCAACAAACACCGTGCCGGAAGGTTCAACCCCGGCATCCCCCAGGTAATCGCGCAGATATCCGTCATGGGTTGCCCCTTGCTGCGCGCCCAGCCAGCTCAGGATGCGCCCTTTGGCGGGATCCGCGGCCACAAGGCGTCCATCCTGCGCGATTGCCAGCTGCGATGGTGCCGACACAAGCGGCTGCCCGGCCAGGCCACGGACCGCGCGCCCATCCGCCTCAAGCAAGCTGAGACGGGCATTGCGTGTGTCGGCGACCAACAGACGACCATCGTCAAGCACAGCCACATCCCTGGGTGCGCTGAACTGGCCCTGCAACGTGCCTGGCCCACCAATGATCAGATCGTCCGAGGGGTCTTCGGTGATGCGTAAAATGCGGTGATTTCCAGTGTCAGCCAGCAGAATTGTGTCATCTGAATCCAGCGCCATGCCATAGGGATTGGACCAATCCGGATCTTCCCGCCAGACCTGCCATTGCGTGCCGCTTGACCCGCCGGTTCCATCGGTAAACAGTATGCGCCCATTGCCTGAATCAAGCAGGAAAACGAACCCATCGGGATGAACTTCCAGATCGCGGGGCAACAAAATGGGCAGATTGTCCGCAAATGTTCCGGGGGCGAACCCGGAATCCAGCGTGTAGCTGTCAGAACCGTCATCATAGGCGTACCGCCGCACCAAACCGTCGTGGGTGTCGAGGGCATACACATGTCCCTCTTCGTCCACCGTCACGGCCTGCGGGGCATTCAGGGCATTTGGCGCATTTCGATTGGCAACATAGCCAAAATCGCGCCACCGCCCCGGTCCGACAGGGGCGTCCATATCCGCATAGAATATCCGGTGGGCGGCTGCATCGGCCACAAACACGCGCAAGCCTGCGGTGGAGGGCCCTGTAGCAATTCCAACGGGGTGCTCAAAGCCGGCGGGTTCCGGCAGAACCGCTCCGAATTCTGCATCCTGCGCCATACCCATGCTGGCGATTGCCGCAAGCCAAAGCACTGCAATGCCCCGTGCGATGTTTGTTGCTATTCCACCCATGCCCATCTCACTTTTGTTCTTTCAATAGAGTGCTGGCGTCATCGATCAGCATCTTATAGGTCTTCGTTCCATCCTTTTGCAGCCGAGGCAGCAGCGCCTGCCACTGCGGAGTGCGCCCCCGGTCATAGGGGTTGGTGATCAATCCCAATGCATATGCGTAAGGCGCAAACCCAAGGGGCCGCCGCAACGGGCCTGTCTGCGTGATCTGCGCCTCAGAGCGGTCCACCGCATCCGCCAGCGCGCGTAAACTTGGCTCGGACGGGGTCATCACCATAATGCGCATCACCATGCTTTGGCGCTCAGCCAGCCTGCGGTACACCGGCACGCGTAAATTGGTCATGGCGTCAAAGGCGATTTCAGCCGTTTTCCGGCTTGCAGGATCGCCAATGCGCGCCAACGCAACCTGCATTCGGGCGCCATGCCCCGGCGATGCTCCCTCAGGTTTCGGGCGCAACAGCGCATACTCCCACGCCAGCCGAAAGCTTTTGTCCTGATGCTTGCGCAACACTGGCGGTGCTTTGGGTCTTTGGGTTTGAAGACCGACAAGGCCCTTAAGATAGCGTTCGTGGATGTCTTTGTGCTGATCAGGCAGCTGCTTGCGATCCTGCGCCAGCACCAGAAGCTTCGCAATCGCGTCTTGGCCTTCCAGATCATAGGCCTCTTTCAGGGTTTCTTCGTCCACCATCTGGATCAGCTGTGCCATGATGCGGTCAAATCTGAGAGGCAGTTCATTGCGCCGGTTGGCGGGCAAATCAGCCAAGGCCGACTGCACCAATATGGCGTTGATTTCAGACACAGTTTCGGTGGCTTTCTTGCTCAATCGCAAAGACGATTGTGCGTCCGCAGGCGCACCAATTGCCAGGACAAACGTCAGCCACGTCGCGCAGAAAAGGGTCAATAAATGTTTCATGGAATATCCGTCCACCAGCTTGCGCGCGGGGTGCGCCGGGTGGCGGTGCCGCAATGAACTTCGCCGAAGTTACGGTGATACCAGTCCCATTCATCCACAAAATATGCAGGCCCGTAGGCAGTGCTTGTCGCGGTCTCAAAAGGGTCTATGCCGGACGCATCACGTGGGCCAAAAGGTTTGGGGTAATACACCTTTAGCGCGGCCCCCGCAGGATTGATCGGCTGCATGTTGGCCAGTCCGGGCGTAAAGGCAAACGCGGACCGCCCCATTGCATCAAGCGGCGTGACCCCCGGATCATGTCGCCCCGGAAGGTCCAGCCGGGTTTCGTCCATCACCCCCAAAAACAGAACCGGTACTTCCAGATATGTGTTGGGCGTTGACAGCCCATCGTCCAGCCGGTCTTTGACATCATTCAGGATCGTTTCAACAAGGGAGGTGTTGTAAGTCTTGAGGTCTTCATCCTCAAGCAGTTCAGCCACCGTTATAATCGCTGGGAAGCCTCCGTCTACGAGTGCGTCATCTTCGTACCAAAAGCGGCTTTGCTCGACCAAAACATATGAATCGCCGGCCGCTGGTGGGACGAACCAGTCTGTATCGTGGTCCAACCCGGCCCTGCCGTGGATCACGCTCCACAACGAAAGGTCTTCTTTGATGGCGGAGACGTGATTAAGCGGCACATCCCAGACCCGGTCAATTTCGATCCAGCCGTCCCCCAGCGCGGAAATCCGCGCCACCTGTCCCTGCGCAAGCGAGCCGTTGTCGGCCCAGATCCGAATGAAATTCCATGAGTCGGGAAGATGGTTCACCCCGGTTTCAAGGCGCGTGCCGCTGACACCGGTCAGAACCCCGGTTTCAGGCAGTTCTCCGGTTGCGAACAAAACACTCTTGCCCTGATCTGCGGCCGGGATATCCTCGAGCAGTGCCCAGGCCAGTGACGGTGAGGCAATCACCACCTCGCCGGGGGCGGCCGCCATGCCGATCATTTCATCGACGTGCCCGACATCCAGCCAGCGCGTTGGCAGCTCAATCACTGGCTGGACCTCTTGCGCCCCCAGAAAATCGAACATCTGCTGCGATACCGTGTCGCCCACCACAATGCGCCCCTGCGCAAACGCATCACTGGGGGGCTGCAACTCCAGATTGCCACCAAAATCACCTGAATTCTCGTGCCCTGCCGGATCCAGATTCTGCGCCAGCTGAAACATCCCCGTTGTGCCGTTCCGCAAGTGGCCTATGGGCCAAACTGGTTGTTCATCCGGCGAAGATCCCTCGCCGTAGGCTGTGCGCAACACCGAGTGAACCAATGGGCCACCGGGGCGTTGTGTTGCCCCGATCTCGACATGGTCCTGAAACCACTGACCGGCATCTTCGTCTGCGGTTTGAAGCTGACCAGATGTATCCAGCCCCACAGCATTGAGTGATGTCGAGGTAAGAAACTCTCCCGTTCCATTCATCGCCCATATCTCGGTCGAGGGTTGCAGATGTGACACCATCATCCACGGTGCGACTTTCATGCGTACCGTATCTGATGCAATCACCTCGTCGGCATCACGTAATTCAAGCGTCAGACCGATCTCGCCATCAAATCTGCGCGGTGACGGGGCAAAGGGATCACGAAAGAACATACCTTCGATCCCTATGACGCGCTCGTCTGTTGGCGCGGCCCCTGATCCGTTGGAAAAGTCGCCCGAAGCCCCATCAATCCAGGATGTGATGTCGGCCTCCTGACTTGCCGGGAGCGAGCTGTTGCGGTTGCCCAATTGGCCCAGAATAGCGCCCACACCTTCGGCGATACGCGGGAACAGGTGGATCGATTGTGCATCTTCACGCGTTGCCGCAACCAGATGCAGGCTTAACCCGGCAGGCAAAGGCGCACCGGGGGCATGTACGATCAGCGGAGTGATGTCGTCAGTGTCACCTGTGTTGATATACAGGTCTTCGTCGCGTGGGATGCCTTCGTGATCAATCTGAACCGCATCATTGGACAGGGACGGATCATCGGCATCCAGATTAACCGAGAAATAGGCGCCGCGCGTGTCGAGCCACAGATCTTCGCCGGGTTCATCGCTTTCGGTGATGGTGCCGCTGCGATCCGTATCCGCGTCCAGATCAACCTGAAGGATCGAGATGTCGTGGGGATCACTTGTGCCCAGGACCTGACCGCCCCGGCGTGCCTCAAGTTCGACCTTATAGACCCCGGCTTTTATCAATCCTGTTGCGGTCTGCCCGTCCCATGAAATTGTGCCCGCTTGGGCAGCTGTTTGGGTGGCCTGGTGCGCGATGTTGCCATCGTCCGCAGATCCGTCCGCCACGATAACCCGCCAGGCCAGTGTATCGTAGTTTGCCCCGCCGGTGACCGTAAAATCCAGATCCAGCGTGTCGGTCAAATCACCAAGGTTTTCGCGAACCGCCCATACCTCGCTGGTGCTTTCGATGTCCGGCTGTGCGACGGCCAGAATGATAGCGTTTGCAGCAAACTCCTGGGTGACTTGCCCGGCAACGGCAATCCCCTGAAGCCGGATACGGATATCATAAAACCCGTTCGCCACCGGAACGCCTGCATCGTTCAGACCGTCCCAATGAAACGTCGGGAAACTGTTGCGCTGCGGCGGCAGAGGCGAAGGCTCGCGGATGGTGCGCACCGGTGTTGATGTACCGGCAGGCAAGATATCAAGCTCTGCCATGACACCCTCGACGGCACCCGGTTGATCATAAATCAGGGAATTCAGGTGATAATAAACCACAACATCCATTGGCTGTGCATCAAAGGTCTGCGGATATTCCGTATTGGGGTAATCAATACACAGCAATTGCGGACAGTTTCCAATCTCAAGCATCGCTGTGCCAACGCCAAACTCAGGGGGTTGATCATCATCTGTGACAATCAATTCCACCAACCACCGTCCGCCACACAACGGATCAATCGTGGCCCCCGCCGGGAACAGGGCAAACTCTGGCCCGAAAGCCGAGGTGGTATGCCCGGTGCACCCCGCAGGGGCTGAAACAACTTCCCAAAGGAAATTGGTGATGCCCACACCCGGCCCGAAGTCTTCGCCAAGCAACAAATTGTCGAGGTCCCAGCTCCATTGGCCGTTCACGCCCACAGCCCCGTCCGCAATCCCCGAAACATCAGTGAGTTTGCGTTGAAACAGGGGCAGGGGCAGCGCGATGGGCGGGGTCTCGGGCTCAAGGACCGTCAGGGTGACATAATCTGAGCGCGTATTGCCCTCGGCGTCTTCGACTTCCAGCGTAAACGTCCAGTCGCCAACACTCAGCGCAAACTGAGGGATCAGCAAGGTTGCGCTGCCATTGTTCAGTCCCAATGCTTCGTCTACGCGTCCGGTGACAAAACGATCTGGCGCATCCGGCGGCAAATCTGTCAGGCTCCAGCTATACGACACGATCCCGCCCGAGATTCCTTCCACTGCGGCGCCATCGGTCCTGACATGGCATCTGTCGGGTTCGTTCTGGCAGGGGCTGTCGGGGTCAGCTGTGTCTGATCCATCCAGTGTCACGGGCCCTGAAAACAGATCAACCGCCCCCGGAGGCACGATTTCCACCTTGGGAGGGGCGTCCACCAGAACCGTTATTTCCTCGTACTCCTCTTCGGTAAACGGGGCTGGCTCGTCGTCGGTCACGGTCAGGCCAAAGATATATGTCCCGGCCTCAAACTGGCTGGTGTTAAAGGCTATTTCGGGCGTTGTTGCATAGCCTGTCTGCGCGCCGGGGTTGCCGGTCTGGGGCGATTGCACGATGTCCCAGCTGTAGGTCAGCCCACCACCATCGGCATTGTCCGGGTCATCGCGTTCGGTGGTTTCAACCTCCAGCACTGTCTCAACCATGATTTCGGAGGGCCCGCTCAGGTTTATGGGCGGCGGCAGGTTGTTCACCCGCAAATTGACCGTGGCCGTGGTTTGTTCGCCTTCGTTATCGGTGGCTGTGGCAATCAGTACCCAATCACCGATATCCCCTTCGACGGTGGTGAAATTCACCTGAGAGGCCTCAAACACATGCCCGGTTGGATATTGCGCCGTGACGGGGGCTGCGATGACCCGCCATGTGTGGGTGACAGACCCGCCATCGATGTCTGTATTGGGCGATGCACTGAGGGTCATGTTCTGCAGCGCATCCACCGTGCCACCGGAGATATTCAATACAGGGTCGCTGCCGCGCACAAAAAACCCCTGCGAGCGTATATGTGTGGCCCCGCCTTCATCCGTCACTGTCAGTTGCACGTTCCAGCCTTCACCGGGCAATTGGGAATCGGTAAACGTTATCTCAAACGACTGGGTTGAACGGGTGAAGGTGCTGCCATCGGGCCGCATGATAACCCAGTCATATTCCAGGTCTGCCACGGCTGTTTCCACATCGCTGGAACTGGCCGCGTCAAATTCGATCGAATTGTTGCTGGGGGTCAGCTGAAGGGTGTTGTCGGACAGTGTAAAGCTGGCATTGGGTTGAAAATTGGCGCAGGTCGCATCCAGAATTTGATTCACAAGGGCGTTCAGCTGGGATGTGGTCGCCGCGATGGCTTGAACATCTTTCCCACTGCTTTGTGCATTGGCTGCAATCGCATCAAGGTTGGCGTTGCTGGAGTTGCCGATATGCACAAGCCGCCCGATTGCATTAGATGGGATTGCGTTGGCCGCTGTCAGAGCGTTGCTGCCTTGGGCGCCTCCTACGGTGTCTTCGCCATCGGTGACAACCACCATCAACCGCGTGTTGGCACCCGAACGTGTCGACAAAGTTGATCCGGTGATCTGCACCGCGGCAAACAATGCAGTGCCGTTTTGCCCGAAGGGGCACAGATTCTCAGTGACAAGTTGCGACACAACGCTTGGGGGATTGCTGCTCCAGCCTGTAACAGGCAGCACACTTTCACAAAACGTGTAGGCGCGTGCCTCGTCCAGGGCGCCTGTCGCCACCAGCCGGTCAACCAACAGCTGAAAGAAATCACGCGCCGGATTTAACGCACCCGATTGTGACATGCTGTCGGATAGATCCAGCGTCAGTGCCGCTGAGGTAGTGCGCCGTTCTGCGCAGCTCTGAGCGTGCGCACCCGCAGGGAACTGTACCAAACAAAAAACAAAGAATAGCGTGCGGACAATCCGCGCAAACCACAACATATTTCAATTCCTAACCCAGCGAAAATACGCTGGAAAACGGCGCCAATCAAAAGAGCAGACGAATGCGAAATAAAAAGACAATCACCTGCCGGTGACTCGCTCGTCTGCAACCAAGGGTAAGACTTTCATGAAAGCGCTGTCAACGTAGACGGGAAAACCGGGCCAGGTGAACACCCTCAAGAAACGCGCTTGGGCAACGCAGGTGTGTCACCAGAACGCCCAATGCGATCACTGGGTTTGTCAGTCACGCGCAGGCCTTGAAAATCAGGTTCGGTTTATCCGTTACAAGCACTGGTTAAAGGCGCAATGCTGCATGTCAGCAATGCCAGCTTGAAGTTTGTTATAATATAAAATAACAAACATTCCGTGACGGAGGAAAGCGAATGAGAAAACGTGCAACGGTTCGACAGGATGATGTGCTGGGGGTTCTGAATGCCCATGACAGGCCTATGACGGCCTATCAAATTCTCAAGCAACTGCAGGCCTCTGACCCGGATATCGCACCGCCTACCGTGTACCGGACGTTAAGCGCGCTGACCGATCAGGGGCGCGCGCACAAACTCGAATCGCTGAAGGCATTTGTACCGTGCCGTTGCCGCCATGAGGCCAGCGTACCGGTTCTGGCCATATGCGACGACTGCGGATCGGTCGAAGAACACGACGGCAGCAAAGTCATGCCGACGCTTGCCGCCGTAACCCAGCGCAGCGCGTTTCGGGCTGTACGTCACATCGTTGAAATCCATGGGCAATGCGGACGTTGCGCGGCCTGATCCTTTTGACCTCAGAATGTTGGGATATATAATGAAATACGCTGCTTCCTTTGTTGCCCTCGTGGCCGCTATGCCTGCTTTGGCCGAAGACACGCGCCAGTTGGGCGCCCATGAACATGGGGTTGGTACGTTGAATATCGCGATTGATGGTACCACGGTGGCCATGGCGTTTCAGGCCCCTGGTGCAGATATCGTGGGCTTTGAATATGCCGCCAAAAGCGAGGCGGATCGCGCGGCGGTTGATGCGGCCGTGGCAACACTGGCGACACCGCTGGATTTGTTCGTGATGCCCGCCGCGGCAGCGTGTTCGGTAACCCAAGCCAGTGCCGCGCTTGAGATGGAAGACGCACATGACGACCACGCAGGACACGACGACCACGGCGACCACGCGGACCACGCGGAACATGAAGAGCATGCCGAACATGAGCACGATCACGACCACGAACATGGGCATGACCAAGGCCACGATGACCACGCAGATCACGCGAAGGCCGAAGGCCATACCGAATTTCATGCAGAGTACACACTGGCCTGCGACACCCCCGAGGCGCTGACGGACATCCAGTTCGACTACTTCACAACCTTCGCCAATGCCCGCGAGGTCGAGGTGCAGATCGTAACCGCCTCAGGCGCGCAGGCCTTTGAGGTGGAACGCGACGCACCGCTCTTGGATTTGCGGAGCTTATACTAACGTGACGGACCCGGTCCTGACACTTAACGCTGTGGGTTTTCGCTGGCCGGGGCGGGCGGGATTTTCGTTGTCCTTGCCAGCTTTGCATGTTGTGCAGGGTGAGACGGTGCTGCTGTTGGGAGAGAGCGGATCAGGGAAATCCACGCTATTGTCGCTGATTTGTGGGACGGTTCTGGCGCAGACCGGCACTGTTCAGGTGGCAGGCACAGACCTGAGCCAGCTGTCGGGCGGTGCGCGTGACAAGTTTCGCGCCGAGCAGATCGGAGTGATCTTTCAACAATTCAACCTGCTGCCCTTTGGCACGGTGGCCGACAACATCCTGCTGCCCTTGCAGTTTGCCCCTGCCCGGCGCCAGCGGGCAGGGGATGCGCAGGCGACGGCCGCTGCCTTGTGTGATGCGCTGGGCCTGCCCGCAGGAGTGGGGCGCGTGGCCGCCAACACACTAAGCGTGGGGCAACAACAGCGCGTCGCCGTGGCGCGGGCGTTGATCGGGCAGCCGCCCCTGATCATCGCGGATGAGCCAACCTCGGCCTTGGATGCCAATAGCCAAGCGGCCTTTCTGGATTTGATGTTTGAACAGGTCGCCGCACATGACAGCGCGCTTTTGATGGTCAGCCATGACCCGCGTCTGGCCGACCGGTTCGACCGCGTGTTGCGGATGGCTGATATTGCCCAGATCGAACGGGCTGCTGCATGATTTTGCGTCTGGCTTTTGCATCTTTGTGCGCGCGCGCATTGACTGTGGGCATGACCATTTTGGCGATTGCCCTGTCGGTGGCGTTGTTTCTGGGGGTCGAAAAAGTGCGCACCGGGGCCAAGGCCAGCTTTGCCGATACGATCTCGGGCACAGACCTGATCGTGGGCGCGCGGTCGGGGTCGGTGCAGTTGCTGCTGTATTCGGTGTTTCGGATTGGCAACGCCACCAACAACGTCACCTGGGATAGCTACAAAGACATCGCCGCGCGTCCGGATGTTGACTGGATCGTGCCAATTTCACTGGGCGACAGTCATCGCCAGTTTCGGGTGATGGGCACCACCACGGCGTTCTTTGAGCATTACAAATACCGTCAGGGCCGGGCGCTGAAAATCGAAGACGGGTTGATCATGGACGACCTGTTTGATGCGGTTGTCGGCGCGGATGTGGCGGCGACCCTGGGCTACAGTGTGGATGATCCGATTGTCGTGGCGCATGGTCTGGCATCGTTTGTGGAACATAAGGATCAGCCGTTTCGCATTTCGGGCATTCTGGCCAAAACCGGCACGCCCGTGGACCGCACGGTGATTGTCAGCCTCGAGGCTATCGAGGCGATTCATGTGGATTGGCAAAACGGCGCGCAGGTGCCGGGTCAGGCGACCTCTGCCGACGTGATCCGCCAGATGGAGCTGACCCCCAAAGCTGTGACCGCCGCACTGGTGGGGGTGGAAAGCCCGCTGCAAACCTTCACCTTGCAGCGTGCGATCAACGAATACAGCGCCGAGCCTTTGCTGGCGATCCTGCCCGGTGTGGCCCTGCAAGAGCTGTGGGGCATCGTGGGCATTGCCGAGACCGCGTTGCTGGCCGTATCCGCAATGGTGGTGATCACGGCGTTGATTGGGATGATGGCCACGATCTTCTCCAGTTTGAACGAGCGGCGTCGGGAAATGGCAATCTTTCGCGCAATGGGCGCGCGTCCGCGTACCATTCTGGGCCTTTTGGTGCTTGAGGCGATGATGATGGCGGCCTTGGGTGCGGTGCTGGGATTGGCACTGCTCTATGCTGGCTTGTATGTGGCGCAACCCCTTGTGGATCAGGCCTTTGGGCTATGGTTGCCCATCGACGCCCCATCCTGGCGCGAGGCCCAGGTTTTATTGGGTGTGGTCGCAGCTGGCGCAATTGTGAGCATGGTTCCGGCTGTGCGGGCCTACCGTATGTCGGTGGCCGATGGTATGATGGTCAAAACCTAGCCTAAGGATTGAGGTGTGAAATGCTGAACCGCAGGTCTGCTTTGATGATGCTGTCCGCCATGGGCGTGCTGCCACACACCGCATGGGCCAGTTCCGCGCGTGAGATCAAGTGGGATGATCTGATCCCGCCTGGCGTGCCCTATTCCGAGATCATCGGTGAGGGCGAGATGGACACTGTCAACGACACATGGAACCCCATTTATGATGCCAATGGCATCAAGCTGAACGATGCGCTGAACGGCGCCTATATCCGGATGCCGGGGTTTATGATCCCGTTCAATATCACCGCCGATGGGGTGACTGATTTCATGCTGGTGCCCTATGTGGGGGCGTGTATTCACGTCCCTCCACCGCCTGCCAACCAACTGGTGGTGGTGCAGGCCAAACGCCCCTGGCCGGGCGATCAGCTGTGGGATGCGGTCTGGGTGACGGGGCTGATGCGCACGAAATTGCAATCGACCGACCTGGGCCAAACCGGATACTCTATCCTGGCCGATGATATGGAAACCTATGTATGGTAAGCCGCCTGTTTGATCGCCGTGCGGTATTGGCCGGATTGGGGGCGGTGACCTTGTTGCCGGGGCAGGCGCGCGCGCGCGACTATGTTGATCTCGGCTGGTCTGATCTGCTGCCCAAGGATACGCCCTTCGTGCCCAATGCCATTCGTGGCATGATCGATCATTCCGGCCCCGCCCTGTCCAGCCAGCAGCCACCTTCAACCGGCGTGCGCAGCGATTGGAACGGGCAAAATGTGCGGATGCCCGGCTTTATCGTGCCGATTGATCACAAGGGCACAGGTGTGGTGGCGTTCATCCTGGTGCCTTATGTGGGGGCCTGTGTGCATGTCCCGCCACCGCCCGCCAATCAGCTGGTTTTTGTCACGACAGGCACGCCATATGAAAGCGACGGCTTGTTTGAACCTGTGACCGTCGAGGGCATGTTCAGCACGTCGACCATAACAACCCATTTGGCCAAGGTGGGCTATGCGCTGTCCGCTGACCGGATCACGCCCTTCACCACGTGAACCCTGGCACATGAATTGAGGCAGGGCGCGCGTTTTGGCGCTCGACAATTGGTGATGGCGGTGGCCTTAATGCGGCTATGAGCAATGAAGCCGCCTCTCGGCCCGGATGGGGCATGTTCTGGATGATCCTCACGGGGCTGTGTTTCATCGGCGTGACAGCGCTGGTCAAGATGCTGGGCACACGCATTCCCGCCGCCGAGGCTGCGTTTCTGCGCTATGTGCTGGGGCTGGTGTTCCTGCTGCCGTTTTTGAAAACGATTCTGGCCATCCGGATGGACCGCGGCACCTTTACGCTGTTTTGCGCACGGGGGCTGGCGCATACGCTGGGGGTTGTGTGCTGGTTTTACGGCATGGCACGAATCCCGATCGCAGATGTCACGGCCCTGAATTACATGTCACCGGTCTATGTCACCTTGGGTGCTGCGCTGTTTCTGGGGGAACGGCTGGCGCTCAGGCGGGTGCTGGCGGTGTTTGCGGCCTTGCTGGGCGCGCTGATCATCCTGCGCCCTGGCTTTCGCGAGCTGAGTACAGGTCATATCTCGATCATGTTTACGGCCCTGCTGTTTGGTGCGGGTTATCTGATGACCAAGATTTTGACCGAGCGCACGTCGCCCGGTGTAGTGGTGACCATGCTGTCGTTGGTTGTCACGGTGGGGCTGGCGCCGCTGGCCGCGCTGAACTGGGTGACGCCGACCGCATATGAGCTGATGATCCTGATGGGCGTCGCGACGCTGGCCACGGGCGGGCACTATACCATGACGCTTGCGTTCCGCGCGGCCCCGCTGGCGGTGACGCAGCCCGTCACGTTCCTGCAATTGATCTGGGCGGTGCTGCTGGGGGCTGTGTTCTTTGCCGAACC
Organism: Roseovarius sp.; assembly: GCA_045106595.1. Classification (GTDB taxonomy): domain Bacteria; phylum Pseudomonadota; class Alphaproteobacteria; order Rhodobacterales; family Rhodobacteraceae; genus Roseovarius. The sequence goes on from JBGCEW010000010.1 coordinate 39,253, forward strand.
TGTCGACCCTTGGGTCATCGTGGGTGGCACGTTGATTGTCGGTGCGATCAGCTTCATCAGTTTCCGCGAGGCGCAACTGAAACGCCAAAAAGTCACACCCAACGTGTCCGAAACCAAAGTGTGAGCACCGTCACCTGGCGCGGGTCAGAGTGAAAAATTCACGCTTCGGTTGTGTGTTGCGTTGACGCAAACACCCAAGATGTGCGCAGATTTCCCTACGCTGTTTGGCGCATCCATCACATCCAAAGGGTGAGGTGGGATCAGGAAATTTGACTGCAATCAATTGATTTAAGGAGAGATAAAATGTGGAACTGCATTCGACAAGGTATTGAACAGCAAATGCCGTGGCTATTGTTCGTGGCGGCAATCATGGGCATTCTGGCGGCGATCATCGCTGGCTTTGGCGGGTTGACGATCGTGATCGCGACACTGGCAATAGGGCCAATATTTTCGGCTGTTGTAGCGGGATTGATCGTCTTTGGTGTTGTGGTTGCAATGGGCGTCGCGGCCATTGTCACGGGCTGCCTGCTGGGCGCGCGTCCGCCCAGCTTTGACGAAGATCCGGCAGAAGACCCCGGCATTCAGCCCGGCGATCTGGCAGGTCCTGGCGTTGTGGGGTGGGCCTTGGTCAATGATCCCGATGATGCGGCGTCAGATACGGGATCAGACCGCCCGGCTGCCAAAAAACCCAAGGGCCCAAAACGCGGCACAGCGGCCAATCCGGTGGGCAGTGTAGGCACGAAAAAGCCCGCCTAAGACCTTGTGGCACAAGAAAAAGGGGCCGGATCGACCGGCCCCTTCCTATTAGTGATCTCAGCGTAAAACTTACGCGAAAGACCAGCGTTCGGCCCAGCGTTCGCCGTCCATGTCCCAGTTGGAGCCCATGGCATCGGGTGTCGCGATCTTCTTGTTGGTTGCGAACACGTAGTTGGCAAACATCGGGATGATGATCGAGCCTTCGTTTGACACGATCTCTTGCATCTCGAAGTACTGTGCCTGGCGCTTGGCCGGGTCCAGCTCGGCGCGGGCGGCAACCATCAGTTCTTCGAAGCGGTCGTTGCACCAGAAGCCATCGTTCCAGGCCGCGCCACAGCTGTAGGCGGTGGCGAACATTTGGTCCTGAACCGGACGGCCCGACCAATAAACGGCTGAGAAGGGTTTCTTCATCCAGACGTCTGACCAGTAGCCATCGTTTGGTTCGCGTACGACATCCAGTTCGATGCCTGCTTCTTTGGCCGAGTTCTGGAACAAGACGCCCGCGTCCACCGCACCGGCGAAGGCCGCATCGGCTGCCGACAGGCTGACCGACAGTTTGTCGAGCCCGGCTTCTTTCAGATAGAACTTGGCCTTGTCTGGATCGTACGTCTTCTGCTCCAGATCAGTGTTGTAATAGAGCTGACCCGAGCCGACAGGAACGTCGTTGCCGACCGAGCCATAACCGAACAGAATCTTTTCGACCAGTTCTTCGCGGTTGATCGCATATTTCAGCGCCTGACGGACATTGTTGTCGTCAAACGGTGCCACATTCGAGGACATCGCGAAGGTAAAGTGCTGCGTACCAGCAACCGAATGGATTTGCAGGTTCTGGTTGCGCTCCAGCAGGCCGACGGTTTTCAGGTCCATCCGGTCGGCGACATCAACGTCACCCGACACCAGGGCTGTTGTCCGTGCGTTCTGGTCAACCAGTGCCAGCATTTCGATGCTGTCGAAGAAGCCAACATCATCACGCCAGTGGTTCGGGTTTTTCTCCATTGTGATCGACACACCGAAGTTTTTCGACTTCAGGATGTACGACCCACAGCCATCGCCCGACTGCCAGTCAATGCTGTCATCTTTGGCAGGGTGGATGGTCAGGTGATAATCCGACAGGATGAACGGGAAGTCAGCGTTGCCGCCCGACAGTTCGAACACAACCGTGTCGTCGCCTTCGGCCATCATGTTTTCGATGGGGGCAACCAAAGGACCAGCCGCCGATGTTGAATCTTCACCACGGTGGAAACCGATCGATGCAATGACGTCTTCAACCGTCAGTGGCTTGCCCGAGTGGAAGGTGACACCCTGGCGGATTTTCATGCGCCATACTTTTGCGTCTGGTGTGGCTTCCCAGCTTTCGGCCAGTTCTGGCACCAGGCTGCCGTCGGGGGCAACTTCGGTCAGACGGCCGTGGATGGCAAACGCCATGCCAATGGTAAAGCCGTTTTCCCATGTACCGGGGTTCAGCGTGTCGGTTGTCTGGCCGTGGCCTTTGCCGACGCGCAGGTGCCCGCCTTTTTTGCCCATAGCGAACGCGCCGCTCATGGGCAGGGTGGTGGCAACGGCAGCTGCCGCTGTGGATTTCAGAAATCCGCGACGGTCAAGCATTCCGCCTTTGATAATAGACATAAGGTTCTCTCCCTGTTTTTTGCTTAGTCTTGTAAGTTGACGTCGGACCTGAGCAGGTCGCTTAGGGGATACCCGGGATCAGCAGGCTGCTGACACAAATGGGCCGCACTGGATGTTAGCAATGAAGATGTAACAGTCATGCGCGCGTTGTTTCCCCTAACGCTGTGTGTAGACGTCGTGCGCAGCTTATGCTGTGAAACAAGAGATGCGCAAGCACTCTTGTCTTCACCGCTGTATGAGCTGGCAGTGTTTGGCCATTTTATTTTGATTGACGAGTCAATTAAACATCCATACCCCTTTTCCAGCCTGCACAGCCACACAGGGGGACAAAATGCCAAAGCTTGGGATGGAACCCATTCGCCGCAATGCATTGGTCGAGGCCACGATTCACGAGATCGGCGCGCGTGGTACATTGGATGTCACCGTCAGCCAGATCGCTAAACGAGCCGGTATGTCTAGCGCGCTGGCGCATCATTATTTTGGCTCAAAAGAGCAGATGTTTGCCGCTGCGATGCGCCACATCATGACGCTTTACGGCGCCGAGGTGCGGGGCGCGATGATCATGGCCAATTCCCCCCGTCAAAGGATCGAGGCCATCATTCGCGCCAGTTTTTCGCCCCGGCAGTTTCGCGATGAAAGCGTGGCGGCCTGGCTGAATTTCTATGTGCAGGCGCAAAAGTCGGACGATGCGTTGCGGTTGCTGAATGTCTACCAAAAACGCCTGCGCTCAAATCTGTTTTATGAATTCAAACAGCTGGCAGGCGATGATGCCCGCACCCTGACCCGCGGTTTGGCGGCGATGATTGACGGGCTGTACATCCGGCAGGCCCTGCGCCGCGACCCGATTGAACCTGCCGCCGCAATAGATGTGCTGATGCACTATCTTGAGACGTCTTTGGACAAGGCCCCTGCAGCATGACCCAGCCCAACATCCTGATCTTCATGGTGGATCAACTCAACGGTACGCTGTTTCCCGATGGTCCTGCCGAGTGGCTGCATGCGCCCAACCTTAAAAAGCTGGCGGCGCGATCCACGCGGTTTGCCAATGCCTACACGGCCTCGCCGCTGTGTGCGCCGGGACGGGCGTCATTTATGTCGGGGCTGTTGCCGTCGCGCAGCCGGGTCTATGACAATGCCGCCGAATTTGCCGCCGATATTCCCACTTATGCGCATCACCTGCGCCGGGCTGGCTATCAGACCTGCCTGTCGGGCAAGATGCACTTTGTCGGCCCCGATCAGATGCACGGGTTTGAGCAGCGCCTGACCACGGATATCTACCCGGCCGATTTTGGCTGGACGCCGGATTATCGCAAACCCGGTGAACGCATCGATTGGTGGTATCACAACATGGGCTCGGTCACTGGCGCGGGCGTGGCCGAGATTTCCAACCAGATGGAGTATGACGACGAGGTGGCCTATAATGCCACCCGCAAGGTTTATGACCTGGCGCGCGGCCACGATACGCGGCCCTGGGCGCTGACCGTCAGCTTTACCCATCCGCATGATCCGTATGTGGCACGCAAGAAATATTGGGACCTCTATGAGGATTGCGCGCATCTGCTGCCGGATGTGCCCGCGATGGATTACGCCGATCACGACAGCCATTCCCAGCGCATCTTTGATGCCAACGATTGGCGCAGTTTTGACATCTCTGAAGAGGATATCAAACGATCCCGGCGGGCGTATTTCGCCAATATCTCGTACCTCGACGACAAAATAGGCGAGGTGATGGAGGCGCTGGAGGCCACGCGGCAAGAGGCGATCATCCTGTTTGTGTCTGATCACGGTGATATGCTGGGCGAACGCGGGCTGTGGTTCAAGATGACGTTCTTTGAAGGCTCGGCGCGGGTTCCGCTGATGATCTCAGCGCCTTCCATGGAGCCGGGGCGGGTGGACGCACCAGTCAGCAATATCGATATTTGCCCAACGCTATGTGATTTGGCCGGTGTCAGCATGGACGAAGTCATGCCATGGACCGAAGGCCAGTCGCTTGTCCCTCAGGGGCAGGGCGCCAAACGCATGACGCCCGTGGCCATGGAATATGCCGCCGAGGCCTCGTATTCGCCGCTGATTGCCCTGCGTCAGGGCCGTTGGAAATACACCAACTGTGCGCTGGATGAGGAACAACTGTTTGACCTGGAGGCTGATCCGCAGGAGCTGACCAATATGGCCGCAGACCCGTCGGTGCGCAAAGTGCTGGAGTATTTCCGTATGGAGGCGGCGGGGCGTTGGGACCTAGAAGAGTTTGATGCGCAGGTCCGTGAAAGCCAGGCCCGCCGCTGGGTTGTCTACCAGGCCTTGCGGCAGGGCGGGTATTACCCGTGGGATTACCAACCGCTGATGAAAGCCTCGGAGCGCTATATGCGCAACCATATGGATTTGAACGTGGTTGAGGAAAACGCCCGTTTTCCGAGGGGCGAGTGATGCTGCGGGTCTATGGGCGTGCGACGTCGTCGAATGTGCAGATGGTGATGTGGGCACTGGCCGAATTGGGGCTGGAGTGCGAGCGACTGGACTATGGTCACACCTACGGCGGGTTGGACACGCCCGACTACGGCGCGCTGAACCCGCATCGCAAAATACCAGTGCTGCAGGACGGGGATGTGATCATCTGGGAAAGTGCGGCCATCGTCCGTTATCTGGCTGCGCGCTACGGCGATGGCGGCGCGTTCTGGCCTGCTGATCCTGCCCACCGCGCGCAGGTGGATATGTGGGCCGAGTGGGGCAAGAACGAGCTGTGCAACGGATTTACCGTGCCAATATTCTGGTCGCGGGTTCGCACAGCGGCGGCTGATCGCAACGACACGCAGCTATCGCAGGCGATTGAACGTTTTGACACCTATATGCGCCGCCTTGCCGATCAGCTGCAGGACCACGCTTATGTCTGTGGGAACACCTTAAGTGCTGCGGATATTGTCATCGGACACCTGCTTTTTCGGTGGTTTACCATAGACATACCTCGCGCAGCTAATCCGGTGGTTGAGGCGTATTACCAGCGCCTTGCCGGGCGCACCACCTATCAAACACATGTCATGGTGTCCTACGACACATTGCAAGCGGAAGGCGCATGATGGAAGCAGATTATGTCATCGTTGGTGCGGGCAGCGCAGGGTGCGCGATGGCGTACCGTTTGTCCGAGGCTGGTAAATCTGTGCTGGTGGTGGAACACGGCGGCACCGACGCAGGGCCGTTCATCCAGATGCCCGGCGCGCTGAGCTATCCGATGAACATGAAGTCCTATGACTGGGGCTACCGCTCGGAACCGGAACCACAGTTGAACAACCGTCGTCTGGCCTGCCCTCGGGGCAAGGTGATCGGGGGGTCGTCCTCGATCAACGGGATGGTTTATGTGCGCGGTCATGCACATGATTACGACCATTGGCGCGAAACTGGCGCAGATGGCTGGGGCTTTGCCGATGTGCTGCCTTACTTCAAACGGATGGAAAACTGGGACGATGCAGGCCACGGCGGCGATGCCGATTGGCGCGGCAGATCTGGCCCGTTGAATGTCACCCGTGGCACCATGTCCAATCCGTTGACCCGCGCCTTCATTGAGGCAGGCGGGCAGGCGGGTTACCAGATCACGCAGGACTACAACGGCCAGCAGCAAGAAGGGTTTTCGCCCTTTGATATGACGGTCAAAAACGGCCAGCGCTGGTCTTCGGCGAATGCCTATCTGAAACCGGCGCTGAAGCGTGACACCTGTGATCTGATCCGGGGTCTGGTGCAGAGGATTGTCATCCAAGAGGGCCGTGCCATCGGGATCGAGGCCATCATCAAAGGCCAGAGCCAGATCGTGCGCGCGCGCAATGAGGTGATCATCGCGGCCTCGGCGATCAATTCGCCTAAGCTGTTGATGTTGTCAGGCATTGGCGATGCGGCACATCTGGCCCAACATGGCATTGATGTGGTGGCGGACCGCCCCGGTGTTGGGGCCAACCTGCAGGACCATCTGGAGCTGTACATCCAGATGGCGGCCAGCCAGCCGATCAGCCTGTACAAATACTGGAACCTGCTGGGCAAGGCCTATGTGGGCGCACGGTGGCTGTTTACCAAAACCGGCCCCGGTGCGTCGAACCAGTTTGAAAGCTGTGGCTTTATCCGGTCCGAGGCGGGTATTCCCTATCCGGACATTCAGTTCCATTTCCTGCCCATTGCGGTGCGTTACGACGGGCAGGCGGCGGCCGATGGCCACGGGTATCAGGCCCATGTCGGCCCGATGCGCAGCACCTCGCGTGGGGCCATCACGCTGCGCAGCGCCAATCCCGCAGATGACCCGTTGATCCGGTTCAATTACATGAGCCAGGAACGCGACTGGCATGAGTTCCGCAAAGCCATCCGACTGACCCGCGAGATCTTTGGACAAGAGGCGTTCAAGCCCTTTGCCAAACATGAAATTCAACCGGGCATGGATGTGCAAAGCGATGCTGAGCTGGATGCGTTCATCCGCGAGCACGCCGAAAGCGCCTATCACCCCTGTGGCACCTGCAAAATGGGCCGCGCGGATGATGTCACGGCGGTGGTTGATCCTGAAACCCGTGTGATCGGTGTGGACGGCTTGCGCGTCGCCGACAGCTCAGTCTTTCCGCGTATCACCAACGGCAACCTCAACGGGCCCTCCATTATGGTAGGTGAAAAGGCATCAGATCACATCTTGGGGCGCGCGCCCTTGCCGTCGGACAATGCTCAGCCTTGGGTGCATCCCGATTGGCAGACAGCCCAGCGGTAAAATTTGTGCTTTGGTCACCTTGTGAATTGATCCGTGTCAATGTCCGCCCGGCGCATTCGGGGCTATTCTTGAACGTAAGCCTTTGATGCACAGGAGAAAGCTATGTCGCACACCCCGCATGAACTGCACGAAGAATTTCCAGAGCACGCCGAAAAGATCACCAAGTTGAAAACCACCGACGCCCATTTCGCGCGGTTGTCCGAGCAGTATCACACGATCAATCGTCAGGTGCACCGGGCCGAAACCAACATCGAGCCGGTGGATGATCTGACCGAACAGACCATGCGCAAAGAGCGCGCGGCACTGAAAGACGAGCTGTACCGGATGCTAAGCGCCTGACCTAGATGCAGGGCAGGGCATCGCGCGCCCTGTTGGGTGCCGTTCACTGTGCTGCTAAAGTGCGGCATCCCCTTGGGGGTGCCAAACCAGGAGCCGCAATGAAACCTCTGTGTCTTATCACCCTTCTCAGCGCGACCAGCGTAGCCGCGCAACCTATGCAGCAGATCGCGCCGCAGTGGGACTGTGCGTTGATGCGACATATGCGGGTTGCAACCGAGTCTGATGTGGTTGAGATGGACCCATCAGGGCGTGTTTTCCAGATTGATTTCAACGCGATGACGGTTTCCAGTGCTTTTGTCGAAGGCACGGCCGATATCGTGCAAAACTCGCATCACGCAGCGGATGCGACGACCTATAATATTCTGGTCAACGCCTGGCCATTTGGCACATTCCCATCCGTGTTCATGGAACAAGACGGCATCGCGTGGAGCGTTGGGGGATCGGGCAGACTGGACAATGCAGAAGACGTCTGGGTTGCCGTCTATCGCTGTGCACCCAACTTGAACGGGTCATAAACGCGCATCTATAAAGCGCCACAGCTGGGTCAGGCTGTCATCGGTCCAGGTGTCCGAATGGCCGGCGCCGGGCACCTCGTACATGGTTTTGTCTTTTGATCCGGCGGCGTTGAGCACCGCGCGGCCCTGTGCGGGCGGGATCATATCATCCTGCGCGCCGTGCAGAACCAACAGGGGTGCGCTTAGCCTGGGTGCATGTGCTGCGCTGTCCCAGATGTTTTTCATCTTTGGGATCAGGCTTTCAAGCTGAGGATAGACGTGGCGCACCACGTCGGGCAGCGATGTATACGGCGCCTCCAGCACGACGCCTGCGGGTTGTGCAATCTCTGGTGCATCCAGCAGTTTTAGGGCCACTCCGGTTCCCAGACTTTCGCCGTAAACAATCACCTCTGATGGGGAAATCCCGCTGATGATGCTGTCTAGGCCATTGTATAGCTTGCGGTAATCCCGCGTGATCGCCACCTCAGAGGGGCGCCCGGTACTGCCTGATGAGCCACGATACGCAGGCGCAATCAGCCCGTACCCGCGGTCGACAAACTGCTGAAACCGCCAGGCGCGATTGGCCAGATTGCCGGCATTGCCGTGCAGATAAAAGATCGTCGGTTTTCCGGGCTGGGCGGCAGCGACCCAGATCACCAGCTCATGACCCGAGCTGCGAAACACCTGTTCTGACACACCGTTTAACCCGGTCGCTGCGGGGGCCACGCGGGTTGGATCAAAGGGATAAACTGCCTTGCGTTCAAACGTGCCCAGACCAAACCAGCCGCCACCTGTCAGGCACAACAGGGCGATCGCCAGAAAGCACGCTTTGCGCATTAGCTCAGCCCACCGTGTAGGGCAAAAGCCCGCGTTCATCAGGGGTGATGGTCAGATGCCGCTCTAATGGGGGCACTGAGCGTTGATGACATTCCGTGCGCTCGCAAATCCGGCAGGAAATTCCGATAGGTTCAAACGCCGGGGCCTTGCCCACATCCAGACCGTCCGCAAAAACCAGCGCATCGGCGTGTTTCACCTCGCAGCCCAAGGCAATGGCAAAGCGACGTACAGGCGCGCCAAAACTGCCCCCCGGTTTGGACACATCGCGCGCCAGACTGATATAGCGCACACCGTCGGGGGTTTCAGCCAATTGGCGCAGGAACCGCCCCGGTGTTTCAAACGCTCGGTGAACATTCCACAGGGGGCAAGCCCCGCCAAAGCGCGCAAATTGCAGCCGCGTGGCGGAATGGCGTTTGGTGATTGTGCCGGCCTGATCGACCCGCACAAAAAAGAACGGAATACCCTTGGCGCCGGGACGTTGCAGCGTGGCCAGCCGGTGACAGACCTGCTCAATCGAGGCCCCAAAGCGTTTGGCCAGCAGCTCAAGATCGTGACGCATGTCTTGTGCGGCATTCTGAAAGGCGGTGTAGGGCATCATTGCCGCACCGGCGAAATAATTGGCCAGGCCGATCTTGGCGATCGAGCGCGCAGCGTCCGATTGAAACCGGGCCAGATCCAGCGTGGCCTCAAGCAGCGGTTCTTGGGTGATCAGTGCCAGTTGCAGCAGCAGTTGAAAGCTTTGGGTCGCGCCTGACACAAAGCGCGAAATATATAGCGTGTTTGTTGCCGGATCATAACGGCGCACATCAGAAGCCTCGGCCAGCACGACAGTTACACCATGCGATTGCAACGTGCGGATTGCGGCCTCGGCCACGGTTTCTTCGGGGTTTTTGCGTGCAGCAAAGCGTTCGGCACTGCGGTCCACCGCATCAATGTAGTTGTCGCAATAATGAAAGAAGTCGCGCACCTCTTCCCACGGGCTAGGCTGAAGGCGGGCATCTTCGCGGCCCAATGCCTCGTCAGTAACGCCAGCCGTTCGTGGGTTTGACGGTAAGCTGCATGCAGATCCAGAAAGGCGCGCGCCAACGCGGG
>JBGCEW010000011.1:0-37985 GCA_045106595.1 Roseovarius sp.
ATGCGCGCCTTGGTGGCGGCGGCATCGCGGCGGATGATCGGTTTTGGCTCAGTGCTCATGAGGTACCTGTTGCGGTCAGTTTCGTATCAGCTCTGGCAAGGTGGTAACGATCTGCGGGAAGATCATCAAGATCGCCACCAGCAGGATCTGGATGGCCACGATAGGCAGGGCGGCGCGATAAATCTCGGACACTTTGAGGTGTTGCTGCACGCCTTTCATCACGAAAAGCAGCACGCCAAAGGGTGGGGTAATTCCAGCCAGTTCCAGCTGCACAAGGATCAGGATGCAGAACCATATGGGGTCAATTCCCAGTTGCAGGATGATCGGCATGAAGACCGGGATGGAAATCAACATGATCGAGATCGTGTCGATGAAACACCCCAATAGCAGTACGATCCCCTGCATCACGATGACCAGCAGAATAGGCGCAATCACCAGCGCGCTGACCCATGTCACCAGCGATGACGTGGCACCGCTGGCCGCCAGCAATTGCCCAAAGGCGGTGGAGCCGACAATCACCAGAAGCATCATCGCCGAGGTTGTCATGGTCGACATCAACGCCTTTTTCAGCGCGTCCCATGTCAGGCGGCGATACAGCGCTGCGACAATCAGCGTGGCGATCACGCCCATCGCGGCCGATTCCGATGGGGTTGCGATACCCAGAAAGATGAACCCGGTCACCACCATGATCAGCCCCAAAAGCGGCGTAACCGTCAGCAGCGTATAGAGCTTGTGACCCAGCGTGGTGCGCGGCGCGTCATAGGGCGGGGCCAGATGCGGCTGCAACTTGGCACGAGCGGCGAAGTAGATGAAATACAGGCTGGCCAGCAGAACTCCCGGCAGGATGCCCGCCAGCAGCAGTTCAGCAATCGACACTTTGGCCAAAGCCCCCAGCAGAACACCCAGGGCACTGGGCGGGATCAGCACCGCCAGCCCACCCCCTGCAAGGATGGAGCTGACCGACATTTCAGACTTGTAGCCGCGCCGTGTCATCTCGGGCACCAAGGTAGAGCCGAGCATCGCCACCGACGCCATGCTGGCCCCGCTGAGCGCCCCAAAGAGCGTGCCGCCCCCGACTGAGGACAAAGACAAACGTCCCGGCAGGCGGCCAATCCACTGGTCTACCGCCTCAACCGTTTTGCCGGCCAGGCCAGTGCGCAGCAAAAGCTCTCCCATCAGAATGAACAGTGGGATCGGGATCAGGGCGAACTGCCCGATGGACGAAAACGAACTGGTCGCGAGAAGCGAGAGTGACCCAGGCCCAAGATAGAGATACAGCCCAATGATATTGAGCGTGATAAACCCAAACGCCACAGGCATACCGCTGAGCATCATGGCCACCAGAAGGCCAAAGAACAGCGCGAGATCAGCAACCCATTCCATCAGTTTGCCACCTCGCTGTCATGCGACAGGCCGGTGTCCTGCCCGGCGGAGGCACGCGCAGACAGGGCCTCTTCGGGGTCAACATCTGTCAGGTACAGACGCAGACGCACCAGAAACGCCAGCGCCATAAACAGGCTGCCGATGGGGATGATCGCGTAGGGGTATATCCGCGGGATGCGCCAGATGCGGGGCATCATGATGTTGCCCTCAATGTATTGCAGGGCCGCCACGCCGGTTTTCCACGCCAGCACCAGACAGGCCGCTATGGCAATCAGGCTGACAGCGATGCCCAAGATGCGTTGCACCGGGCGGGGCAGCACATCGACCAGCAATTCGATGCGCACATGGCGGTCTTGCAGCAGAACCCAAGGCGCGCCCAGAAAGGTGATCCAGATCAGCGCATATTCCGACAGATCGAACGCCCAGGGAGAGGCCCAATCCAGGAAATAGCGTGTCAGGACATCGTAGGTGATCCAACAGCTCATCGCCAGGACCAGCCCGGCGGCGGCGATGGCCATCCAGAGGGTTATGCGTTCAAACACGCGGGTGACGGTGTTCAGCATTTCCCCACCTTCCTGAACGGGCCTTAAGTCAGAGAGCCCCGTCGCAGGGCTCTCTGCCGTTGTGGTGCCAGATCAGGACGCCGAGGCCGCGTCATAAAGCGGTTTCAGGCGTGCGGCATCATCCGGGGCCAGAGAGGTCACTTTGTCCCACAGCTTCTCTTCGGTCAATGCACGGAACTGCGCGGCTTCGTCGTCGCCCAGCGACACGAATTCCACACCGGCGGCTTCCATTTCGGCATGCTCGGCGTCGCGCTTTTCCTTGGCCCATTTGTTGCCGATGGCATCTGCGGATGCGGACGCTTCGGTCAGCACGCCTTGAAGTTCTTCGGGCAGGCTGTTGAACGAATTGGGGTTGATCAATGTAACCGTGCGCAGCTGGTAGAAGTCAGGCAGCATGACGAACTTGGCCTGTTCGTAGAATTTGAAATCCAGCAGGCCAATATCCGGCCAACCCAACCCATCCACAACACCGCGTTCCATGGCCGTATAGGCCTCGGCGGGGGAGGTGGTGACAGGGGTTGCCTCCAGTGCTTCGAGGATCGGGTCATAGAGCGGGATCGACCGGATTTTCTTGCCTTTGAAATAGGACAATTCGCCCGGATTACCGCGCACCTGAAAGACGTATCCAACGCCTGTCAGCGGCATGCCCAGCACTTTGACGCCGCGCTGTTGCATGACGATATCGGAATAGGCCTCCATCACACCCGAAGAGTGCAGAGCCTCGGGCGTGGCGTTGCCGCTGGCCAGTGAGATGGACGCAGGTACGGCACCTGCGAAATACGAGTTGGCCGAGTGGCTCATGTCAAAGACACCATTGGCAATCGCCTCGGGGGCATCAAAGCCGCCGATCACGTCCGAGCCACCTGCGTATTCGATCTCAAGTTCGCCGTCTGAAAGGCGCGCGACCTCTTCGGCGAGGAAATCGTAGGGTTTGCCCCAGACCGTGTTGCGGTTGATAAAGGCGATATAGCGCAGCTTGCGCTTTTCGGCGGCCAAAAGCGGCGCGCCCAGCATGCTGGAGGCCGCAACAGCGCCCGCCGTCGTGGCCAGCATTTTACGGCGTGTCAGGCCCGTTGGCTTGGTTGATTTTGTCATTTTTTGTCTCCCTGGTTACGTTAAATGTCCCTTTGCGGGATCTTGGATCGTTTTATTCTGCTGCATGTTTGGTGATGGCCTGCAACACCCGGTCCGGCGTGGCCGGGATATCGCGCACCCGCGCGCCGGTGGCGTTGGCAATCGCATTGATGATCGCCGGAATGGGCGAAATGCCCGGATGTTCGGCCATGGATTTCGCCCCAAACGGCCCACGCTCCAGCGGGTCTTCGACATACAGGCGCGTCACGTTCATCGGCACGCTTTTGGTGGAGGGCAAACCGTAGCCTTCCAGCGTTGCGGGGTTGTCGGGGTGGAACCGTTCGGACAGGGCAAAGCCCACGCCAAAGGCAATCGCGCCGTCGATCTGGCCGTCGACCGCCTGCGGATTGATCCGTGTGCCGGGATCACAGACGTTGACGTGGTTCAGCAGGCGCACTTCGCCGGTTTCGGTGTTCACGTCCAGTTCCATCAGGCCAGTGTTATAGCCATAAAGGATGGTCGGTGCTTCACCGCTCCACGGTATTTCGCTCTCGGACAGGCTGGATTGTTTGGTGTCGGTGAAATGCTGGGCAATCTCAGTCAGGGTCACGCCGATATCCGGCGTATCGGCCAGAAACACGCGGTCGCCTTTGGTGATCAGGCTGCGGGGCGAGGATTGCAGCATCTCAGCCGCGGCCTCGATGATCTTGTCAGCCAGCTTTTCAGCCGCCATTTGCACCGCTTTGCCGGTGCCCACGGTCGAGATCGAGCTGAACGTCGGCACCGGATAGGGGGCGGCATCCGTGTCACCCAAGGTAACTTTCATCTCGGACATGGACACGCCGATCTGATCGGCAGCGATCTGGGCAAACTGGGTGGTCGGCCCCTGGCCTTGTTCGACTGTGCCTGCCATGACGTGCACTTTGCCATCCTCGGTCAGTTCGGCCCCGGCGGTGATCGAGGTTTTCAGATAGCCAATGTTGCGCCAGCCCGAGCCCATGCCCAAACCGGGCTGCCAGGGGCCTTGGGCATCTGCGCGGCGGTCTTCCAGCCGGGCTTTGGCGGCATCATAATGCGGCTTCAGCAGTTCCAGTTCTTTGACCATCGACACATGTTCGTTCAGCGTCTGACCGAAGTGGGTTTTGGACCCCAGCCGGATGGCGTTTTTCAGGCGCACGTCTATGGGATCTAGCCCCAAAGCCTCGGCCACCAGATCAACCTGGCTTTCGTAAGCCAGCGGCAGGTAATTCGCGTTGGTGCCCCGCAAAGGCACGTAGCGCGGCCCGTTGGTCAGCACGTCCCAGGCGCGGCCCCGGACGTTTTCGATCTCATAAGGGCCCGTCACATGGGACAACAGCGCGCCGAGGGTCTCATAGAAACACAGCTCGACCCCTTGGGTGGTTTTGTCGATCAGGAACGGCGCCCAGCCGCCGGCACCGTGCATCACCTCAACATCCACCGCAACGATACGGCCGTCATTCATGGCGCCGGTCTTGTAGCGGATATCAACCGAGGGCGCCTTGCAAGAGCCCAGAATGCTTTCCTCGCGCGAGTAGACCATGCGGATCGGCTTGCCCGTCTTTTGCGTCATCATCCCGCAGGTGACAGCAATGAGCGTATCGCCGCGCGTGCCAAAATTGCCACCCATCGCAGGGCAGGTGATGCGCACGTCTTCTTGCTTCATGGCAAGGTTGTTGGCAATGGATTGCGTGCCCTGCACAAAGGCATGATACAGCCCCGTGACACAGACCAGCTGCCCGTCTTTCATGTAAACAAGCGCTGATTCCGGCTCCATCGCTGCGTGTTCGCGCACGGGGACTTTGTAATCATTCTGAATGATCACATCGGCCTTGGCAAAGCCTGCGTCAATGTCCCCGCAAGACACTTCGTCAGGTGGGGAAACACGCGGCGAATGATCGTACATCGGCGTGGCATCCGGGTGGGCAGCATCGACCACCTCGATCGCATGGGGCAACTCTTCGATCTCGACCTTGATCCGGCGCAGCGCCTCTTCAGCGATCGCCTCGGTGCGGGCGGCGACACCGGCCAGTGCTTCGCCTTTGAAACGGATGCGATCCTTGGGAAAGACGTAAACCTGCGGTTGGCAATTGGGCAGGAACGGCGTGCCGGGAATGTCATCGGCGGTGACCACACATTCCACGCCCTCCATCGCTTCGGCCTCGGAGGTATCAATAGAAATGATCCGCGCGTGATGCGTGGTGGAGCGCAGCAAGCGGGCGTGCAGCATGCCGTCCATCTGCATGTCGGCGGCATACATCGCCTCGCCGGTCACTGTGGCCGGGCTGTCCAGACGGGCAACATTGCCGCCCACAGCCGGGCCATCCGTGACGCCCTGGGTCACGGCATTGCGGTTTTCGTTGATCAGGTCTGCGGCATATTCCACAGCCTCAAGAATTTTAGTGTAGCCAGTGCAGCGGCACAGGTTCTTGGACAGACCTTTGACGATGTCGTCACGCGACGGGTTCGGCTTGTTTTGTAGCAACGTGGCGGTCTTCATGATCATGCCGGGAATGCAGAACCCACACTGTGTGGCCCCCTTTTCCAGAAATGCCTGCTGGATGGGGTGCAGCACGGAAATATCTTCGCCGGGCTGGATGCCTTTGGCTGCGGGGGCCAGACCTTCGATGGTGACCACGTCGCGCCCGGCGGCACGTTCCGCGCCCAACAGGCAGGATTTGGTCGGCTTGCCGTTCATCATCACGATGCAGCTGCCACATTCGCCATTGTCACAGGCCTTTTTGGCCCCGGTCAGGCGCATATCCTCGCGCAGCACGTCCAGCAGAGTTTTCCCATCCGCATCCATCTGGTGCGTTTCACCATTCACGGTGATCGTCTGCGGAGATGAGATGTCTTTCGCCACGGCGTGCTCCAATTTTTGATTAGTAATAAAATGATTACTTACAAAGATCCTTCTGTCAACTGTAATAAAGCCTTGACGCAGGCATGCTCATTTGTAAGTGAATAATTACTTATAAGGATGGAAATCATGCTGGATACACACGCACCCTCAACAAAATCAACCGAATCAGCCGAAGGGGAGCGGGTCACATCGGTGACTCACTGGACTGATCGTTTGTTTTCATTTCGCATCGAGCGCCCGCAAAGCTTTCGCTTTCGGTCGGGTGAATTTGTGATGATTGGGCTGCCGGGTGAAAACGGCAAACCTCTGCTCAGGGCGTATTCTGTGGCCAGCCCGTCGTGGGATGAAGAGCTGGAGTTTTACTCGATCAAGGTGCAGGACGGCCCGCTGACATCGCGTCTGCAACGGATTGAACCGGGCGACCGCGTTATTCTGCGCCCCAAGCCTACAGGCACGCTGGTTCTGGACGCGCTGCTGCCGGGCAAGCGGCTGTATATGTTCGCCACCGGCACCGGGATTGCGCCCTTTGCATCGCTGATCCGTGATCCCGAAACCTATGAAAAGTTTGATGATGTGATCCTGACCCACACCTGCCGCACCGCCACCGAGCTGGCCTATGGTGAGGCGCTGGTCAGCGCATTACAGCACGACCCGCTGATCGGCGAAGAGGCCACGGCCAAGCTGACCCATTACACAACAGTGACGCAGGAAGCGCACCCACGGCCGGGGCGGATCACAGACCGGCTTAGTTCGCACGCGTTGTTTGCTGATCTGGGGATTGCCCCCATCACCCCGCAAACAGACCGCGCGATGATTTGTGGATCGATCGGGCTTAACACTGATCTGAAAGAGCAACTGAACGGCTTTGGTCTGACCGAAGGGGCCAACAACCGGCCCGCCGAATATGTCGTTGAAAAAGCCTTTGTCGGCTAGACACGTCACCCGGTGATTTATGTCGTTGTCGAAGGTGGCATCAGGGCGCCAGAGTGCAGGTTTCAGCCCGCTTAAACTTTGCCTTCGAAATCCTTGTGGACCAGCTTGCAATCGCAATAGGGGCATTCGACCCAGCCATGTTCACGCGGGATTTGCAGCCAGACGCGGGGATGGCCCAAAGCACCTTCGCCGCCGTCACACGACACGCGGTATTGATCTACGACCTTGGTTTCCGGAACGGCGGTTGTCATGGGGGGCATTCCCTTTTGCGGGTAAACGGACTAGCTGCAATATGATCCAAACTGACCCAAGGGGCAAGACCACCATGCGCGACACTGCCATTGAAATCCGCGGCCTGCAAAAGACCTATGGCGGCGGGCGGGGCAGCCCGGAAAAGCAGGCGCTCAGGGGTATTGATCTGGATATTCCCAAGGGATCTGTCTTTGGGTTGCTGGGGCCCAACGGGGCGGGCAAATCGACGTTGATCAATATTCTGGCCGGGCTGGTTGTGAAAACCGCAGGTCAGGTGACGATCTGGGGGTTTGATCAGGATGTAAACCCACGTCAGAGCCGCGCCAGCATCGGGGTGATGCCACAAGAGCTGAACCTTGATCCCTTCTTTACGCCGCGCGCCGCATTGGAGGTCCAGGCGGGGTTGTACGGCGTGCGCAAGGCCGACCGCATCAGCGATGAGGTTCTGGCGCTGGTGGGGCTTGAGGACAAGGCCGAGGCCTATGCCCGCACGCTGTCGGGCGGGATGCGACGGCGGCTGTTGCTGGCCAAGGCGCTGGTGCACACGCCGCATATTCTGGTGCTGGACGAGCCGACGGCGGGCGTTGATATCGAGCTGAGGCAGATGCTGTGGAGCAATGTGCGCAAGCTGAACGCGCAGGGCATGACGATCATTCTGACGACGCATTATCTGGAAGAGGCCGAGGAGATGTGTGACGAGATCGCCATCATCAACCAAGGCGCGCTGGTGGCGCGTGACAGCACCGCCAACCTGCTGAGCCAGATGGACGCGCGGCAGATGATCATTCAGCCCGAGGAAGCTGTGAGCCAATTGCCCGAGGCCGAGGGTATCACCGCAGAATTGCGCCCTGACGGTGCGTTGGCGCTGAGTTATCAATCCCGCGTGACCCCGGCCGAGGCGGTGTTGCAAGCGGTGCATGATGCAGGCATTCGCATCCGCGATGTGCGCACCGAGCAGGCCGATTTGCAGGACGTGTTTCTGGAACTGACGCGCAGCCGGTAGTGAGAAAGGGGCCGGTTATGCCTGTGACATGTCCGGTTTGAGCCCAGTTTGACCGATGCTGCGCGGAACATCAATGTCCGCAAGCGTAAACGGACCAATCAAGTACTGCAAAGCATTGGATCTTCAACGGTATTTAAGGAACTGGAAATGGGCCGTTTTCAACAGTGCCTTAAACAGGAGATTACCGACGGTCTATACACCTTCTTATCGATTTTTATTTCTTGTCTTCGATTACTTGGCGGCATCACCGCATGTCGCAGATAATCCAGTCTGAAACTTGATTTGATGTGACCGCAATAGAAACCTTTGAGCAAATCAGAATTCTATGAGGCAAGCGCAATAAGCGGGTGCGCCCCGCTGTTGGTCATCGCCAATAACCTTTCAAAATCTCTACCCGTCAAATCACGCAATTCCTTTATCTTAGCGTAAGGGGCTGCTGGTGGGCCATAATCGCCGACATTGAACGCAAGTAGCCCGTCGCGCTGGTCTTGTGAAAAACCTGCGCAGGCTCTTGGGCCGGGATACAAGCTTTCACACCAGATACCGTTGGCCCGAACCAGATGGTGACGCGGCAACAGAAGGTGGTGATAGCGCAGCCGCCGAACGCCGCGCATCTGTCGCGCGCCGAGACGCCGCAAACGGAGCAATTGCTGCGCACGCACCAACATTCCTCCGTTTGGAAAGTCGAGGTAAATTGCATGTTGCGGCGACACCTTCAGTTTGCACAGCCCCCCATTGAACTTCAGCTCAATCGGCAGGCCAGCGGTCAGCCTTTGCAGGGCCGGTCTTTTGATGTCCCTGTGCCCATGCCACAAAATGGGCTGAGGCGCGTGTCCGTAAACCGTGACATACTGGCCCACGACAAGTGTTTCAACGGGTTTGGAGCCGTCAGGCGTATCGATCATCGTGCCGCTTACAAAACAGGGAACAGGCGGCTGGCTACCGGAGAAACTTTGAACCGATGAGGTGCCGCCCTGTACGCCTGCAATTGGTCCAAAGTCAGGCACAAAATAGACACTGCCATCATCCGCCAGAAAAAAATCGCCAGACGTGGCCGAGGAATTTCCGCCATTGCTCCATCGGACAATACCAGTTCCCAGAAACTGCGCCCCAATAAAGGTAGACGGTCCTGTCGGCGCAACAGCGTCTCCGGGATCGATCGTGTCGTTCCCGAGTGCAACTAGAAATCCGTCTGGCATTCGATGCTCCAGTAGGGTGAGCCAGAACAAATAATTCCAAGACACAAAAATATGGTTACTGGCTGCGAATGGCATCCGGGCAGTCCACTACATCTGGACATTCTAAGTTTCATTTTGGCGCATTCATGCGCTGGACAACCAGCCTGTTATATGAACGGGTCGAATGTCAAAATTCGCCTAGGTGACTTGTTCCGCCAGTCGCTACAAGGTCATAAAAACCATCGCTGATGGAACGGCTCACCTGCAAGCAGACATTGGTGCAGCCGCAGCGAAAGGGCGCTTCGTCCGCACATCAGTCATTCAACCTGACTTCGTCGCGCAGATTTGCGTTTAGCTGTCGCGGTTTTTCAGGGACTTTTCGATCTCGGTCAGGCGGTTGAGGACTTCGTCGCGGTAGGTGTCGGTTTGGGCGTTGGCCTCGGCTGAGTGGGCGTCTTGCATGGAGTTCACGATCAGGCCGACCACCAGGTTCACCACGGCGAAGGTTGTGACCAGAATGAACGGCACAAAGAACAGCCACGCGTAAGGGTACACCTCCATCACGGGGCGCACGATGCCCATCGACCACGATTCCAGTGTCATGATCTGGAACAGCGAATAGGCCGAGCCGCCCAGGGTGCCGAACCAGTCGGGAAAGGTATCGCCGAACAGTTTGGTGGCCATGACCGATGCGATGTAAAAGATGATCCCCATCAGCAAAAACACCGACGCCATACCGGGCAGCGCGGCCATCAGCCCCTCAACCACGCGGCGCAAGGACGGCGTGACAGACACCACGCGCAACAGGCGCAGGATGCGCAGGGCACGCAACACCGACAGCCCTTGGGTGGCGGGCAACAAAGAGATGCCGACAATCACAAAGTCAAAGATGTTCCAGCCATTGCGGAAAAACGCAGGGCCACGGGCAAACAACTTGGCGCCGATTTCGATGGTGAAGATGATCAGGCAGATCGTATCCAGCATGATCAGCAACGGACCAGCCGCCGCCATCGCGGTTTTCGAGGTTTCAAGCCCAAGGATCACCGCATTGAACAGGATCACACCGAAGATGAAATTCTGAACCAGAGGCTGGTCGATAAAGGCGCCAATGCGCGTACGAAGTGAGGTCAGTTGGTTCATGTTCATGGATATGAGGGAAATGCGGGTAGGTGACAAGGTGGTAGGCGGCGTTGCCGGCGTTGAATGCCTGATATCGGCGATGCGTTGCAATGGCCTGCGAAGTGGCTACTGTTCGAACGCAGGCTACCCCACAAACCTGACCCAGGACTTAAGATCATGAGCGGAACCGTCTTATTAGCCGTCCTGGGTGCGGCTTTGTTGCATGCAGCATGGAATACGTTGGTCAAAAGCGGGGCCGACAAAACCCTGAGCATGGGGGCGGTGGTGATCGGGCATATCCCGATTGCGCTGCTGGCACTGGTGTTTGCACCGATGCCCGCGCTGGACAGCCTGCCCTATCTGGTTGGCGGGGTTGTGCTGCACTTTGGTTATCAGATCTTCTTGTTGCGGTCGTATCAAAGCGGGGACCTGACGCAGGTCTATCCCATCGCCCGAGGGTCATCGCCGCTGATTGTTGCCCTTTTTTCAGTGCTGGTGCTGGGCGTTCATCTGGAAGGGTTGGAGATTGCCGCGATCCTTATCATTGGTGCAGGCATCATCAGCCTGGCCCTGGTGCGCCACAGCGACGGGATGCAAAACGGCAAGGCCGCCAGCCTGGCTTTGGTCACCGGGCTGTTCATCGCGTCGTATTCGCTGGTGGATGGGTTGGGCGCGCGGGTGGCGGGCACGTCGCTGGGGTTTTATTGCTGGCTGTCGCTGGGCAACGGCATATTGATGGTCGTGTACCTGTCCCTGACATCGCCCGAAACGCTGAGATCTATTCCGCGCAAGGGGATGCCGGTGTTGCTGTGGGGCGGGGGCGCGTCGTTTTTGGCCTATGCGATTGTGACATGGGCCTTCACGCAAGCGCCGATCGCGCTGGTGACAGCCTTGCGGGAAACCAGCATCATATTTGCGCTGTTGTTTGGCGTAGTGTTCCTGAAAGAACGGATCAATCTGGTGAAAGTCTTTGCCACATTGTCGACGTTGCTGGGGGCAATTATGCTGCGCTATGCGCGGTCATGAACGCACGCGTTACCGCAGCCCTATGACGCCACGACTTTGCCCAGCATCCGCCCCAGAGGCCGCCCCCCCAGAATGTGCAGGTGGTAATGCGGGACCTCTTGCACACCGTGCAGACCGGCGTTTGAAATGGTGCGAAACCCATCAGCCATAACCCCTTCGGAGGCACAGATTTGCGCGCTGACACGGGCGAAATCCACCAGCTCTGTATCCGAGGCGTTGGCGGTGAAATCAGCGTGGTCGATGTAGGGCCCCTTGGGGATCACCAACACATGCACCGGCGCCTGAGGCTGAATATCCCGGAAGGCCAGCGTGTGGTCCGTTTCAACAACCGTATTGTTGGGAATCTCGCCCCGAATGATTTTGGCAAAGATATTTTCAGGATCATAAGCGCGGGTCATGGGCGTCCTTCAGGGTTAGTCGGCAAACAAATGTTCGGAATCGGTGATCTGCTGGGCGTTGTCCGGGCTCAGATCAAGGAACCGCATCAACATATCGCTTTGCACATCGCGCGCATCGCTTTGGCGCAGGATCATGTGGTTTTCAAACTCTTGATCGCGGATGCTGTCGGATTCAAAGTTCATGTCACCGCGAATGGTGGGCAGCAAACGTTCCAGCGTGTCTTTGGGGGTTTGCTCGCCTGCGAGACCGACGCGCATGGCGTGGCCGATCAGATAGTCGTCGGTGAAATCACATTGCACCTCGAGCAGCTTGGTCACCGAACGGTCACTGCAGAAATCCTGCAACAGATCGAGGCTGCCGGGGTCCATGCAGACGATCAGCCGGTCGGTTTCGTAATAGTCAAACAGCATCCGCATCAGGGCGCGGCGATGGCGCGTGCGTTTGCCCAGGCTGGCCTGAATGCCACCCAGATCAGGCAGAGCTGTGCTTTCTTCGTTGAACACATATTCCAGCGCCGGAACATTGGTGACCTGACGGATGCGGTCCAGCAGACGCTTGGCGACATGCCATTTCTTGCAGATCACGATCATCAGCTCGCGTTCGCGGCCCAGGGTTGATTCCGTTTCCCAAAAGCGGCTGGCAAAGCGGCGCCCATTCCGGCCACGTTCGGTCAGGAACTTGAACAGATTGCGCCCTTCGTTCGAGATCTGGAAGTGGGCAGCATCATCGGCAAAAAGGGCACCAAGACGCTTTTTCAGCTCCAATGCCTCGGGTGAGATTTTGCGGGCAAAGAGATAATCCTGACTGAGCAGCAAATCATAGTGATCGTTGTAGAAGGTCACCGGCATGCCGTAGTCGGTGAACATCAGGAAGGTCAGCGTGCGCGTCTGAATTTCGCGGTCGGGCACCAGATGGCGCACGAGCGTTTGAAAAAACGTCTCATCGGGAATCCAGGTGGTGCGGAAAAAGCGCATGACATCTTTGCGCTTGCGGGTGAAATCAATGATCCATTCGATCGTGCGGCGACGCAGGCACCACCATTGGCTGCCGATCATCACCTGAATATCGGCTGGAATGTCACGGGTCAGCCCCAGCTTTTGCTGCATCCGGTAGCCCGCATAAAAGCGTTTTGGCTGGGTGCGTTCGTTGAACCAGTGGCGATAGATCAGCCGCTCTTCCTTCATGCCGGTTTTGATCCAGTCGCTGTCGAAGTAATCAAAACTTTCGATGTAATCCACATCACCGGCATCAAGGAATTCATGGCTATACTTGGCTGATTTGATCGCCATGCAATCGCCCGACAGCATGTAGAAATGCGTGGCGCGCGGGAACTGATCCACTGCTGCCTCAACCGCGTTCAGCGTGGCCTGCACCAATGACCACTCGCCCCAGCCGCATTTGATGCGCTTTTTGGCGAAGGTCACATTGGGGTTGTCAGCCAGTGCTTTGCGAATGCGGGTGTAATGTTCGGCCTTGGCCGAGGCATCGAAGTGGATCGACATGTAATCGCCCACAGCTGTCAGCATCTCGGCCTGCCGGATGATGGCATCGGGGTCTTTGTGACACAGCAAGATGAAGGCGATTTTTGCCATAGTGGAAACGGTTTACCCGATTTTGACCTGATTGTTACCCTGAATACTGCCGAACTGAGTGTGAATAAAGTCTTTTGCGTATCAGCCACAGGTTCACATCGGGTAAAGCCATACCCGCGGCCATACCCCAGGACGAATTTTCCGATTTCACCTAAACAGGGTTTCTTTGCACATTTTAACGAGATAAAAACACAAAACGTTGGAAAACGGCGTGTTTAAGGCTTTGGAGGCAAGGTTTATGGGGTTTCCCGGTACCTGGATGACCGAAAGTGAAAGTGTTGTGTACCGTGTGGTGCCCAAATGTGCCTGCTCGACCATCGGGCAGATCATGTATTATTCCGACCACGGCGCATTTTTTGATGGCGACATTCATGATGCCACCGACGGGCTGCACAAATGGGCCCGCGAGGAAAGCCAGACGCGGATCAATGCCAACGTCAAGACGCACACCTCTTATGCGTTCACCTGCGTGCGCAATCCCTACACGCGCATTCTGTCATCGTTTTTCGACAAGATCTGTGGCATTCAGCGCAACGGTAAACGCTATCGCGGCAAGCTGGTGCCATTGCTGATCCAGAAATACGGCGTCGAAGTGGGCGGCGATGATGGCAAGCAGGAGTTTGACCAGATCGAAAGCTTTCGGCGGTTCTTGCTGTTTGCCCGCGACACCATTCGCTGGCGCAAACCAATGGATCCGGACATTCACTGGTCAGCCATGTCGGGGCATATTTCCACGTTCATCGTGAATGGCGGCACCTACGACAAGATTTTCTGGACCGAGACATTCAACGACGGGATGAGCGATGTTCTGAAGGCGATCAAGACACCCAAGAAGGTCGATATCAAAACCATCCCCCGGTTCAACGAAAGCGAAGGGCATGGCCCCAAACGCGCGCATCCGGTTGAGGATTATTTTGACGACCTGTCGATGCACCTGATCAAGGAAATCTATCACCGGGATTTTGAGCTGTTTAAGTACGACTTTGAAGACCCGTCGAACAAGATGCCCATCGGTGAGATTGATCTGGATGAGGTCCACGCCAAACTGGGCCGGTAATCAGCGGATCAGGGGGTCAGGCGGTTACAAATGCCGTAACCCCGGCTTCAAGAGCCTGCCAATCGGTGAACTCATGCTCGGTGTGAGGGTCTACATCCTGGCCCTGCAGGATCACATGGCGCAGGATTTGCTCGGCGTAATAGTCGTAGTATCCAGGGTGCACCGCACCGGCCACCAGCATTTCGGCATCCGGCTCAAGCCCGGTGCGCAGCTTCATTTCATCCAGGAAATCCTGCGCCTCCTCGCGGGTTTCGGCAAACGCAGCCTTCAGACTGACCGACACCATCAGGGTCTGGCGCGCCTTCAGTGCCGCAGCATCAGCGGTGACCAACAGCTCAAACGGCTTGGGGTGCCGGCGCTCGTGTACCGGGGCGGCCAGGATGACTTTGTCGACACCGTCAAACGACAGCTCCAGCGTCTTGTTTCCGGCATCAGCGATGCGCACATCGTGCCCTGCCTTTTGCAGGTTTGTGTGGATGGCCTGAACGATTTTTCCGGTTTGGCCCTCGATCGTCGAGTAGATGATAAGGATCGTCATGATGTACTTCCTTTTGGTCTACAGGTGAAAATGTAGAGTAAAGCGAGGCTATCGTCAGACGGCCCTGCGCACATTGTGCAAGATCAAACTGCGCACTGCAAAAACGAGCCCGCCTGTAAGGGCGGATGAGTGGGCCTGCTAAAACACAGGTAACTCTGGCCAGTCTTTCAAAATCGGTTCAGCCGCGTGTTTGCGCGCGCCCACAGTTTCAATGTCATAATTTTTTTCATATCTCGACAGATAATCCGCCAAGTCCTGTTGCGTGCCCTCATGGCGCCGAGAGGCCGCTTGCAACCAGTCAGGTGTCACATAATGCAACGCCGCGCGTGTTTCGCGGGCCCGCATGGATGCGGTGATCTGATCACAGACGGGTTTGTAAACCGGGGTTTCACTGCCGGTTTCATAAGAAAAGTAAAACGGCGTTTCGGTTGTGAACCCCCCTGCAATGCTCAGCGCGTCATCCGATTGGGGTGTCTGCAACTTCATCAAAGCCGAGATCAGATCAGCGGGATCGATCAAACAGGCAATGCACCATCGCATGATGTCATCACCCGGCCCCAGCAGATCATCAGGGCAGCGGTCAGGCATGGGCCAGTCATAGCGCCCGTCCCGGAACCAATCCCAAAACAGCCGTGCCACCAAAGCGCGCAGGTGGGATTGCACATCGCCTGCCCAAAACCAGAACCCGGCCTTGAGCGTGGTGTCCAGCACTTCGGGGTAGCTGAACCGTGAAAAGCCGGGCGGCGGGCAGCCGGTCATCATGGTTTTGATCGCGTGTGGCAAGAACAGTTTGATCGTCTCTTCGCCACCCACACAATTCGGGTGCTCAAAATAGATCTGACCAAACTCTTCCGGTGCCGGTGTCACACCGGTCTGGGCCAGACGAGCGGCGGCAATGATGCGCGCCTCGGTCGTTTCATCCATGCATTGACGGCACATATGCGTGGGCGTTTCATGATCCTGAAACGCCGCCACGCAAGCCGCAAACGCGTCATCCAAGGCAGGCGGGTCCTCGGGCAGAGGGTGCATCCAGTTGGGTGCAGGGTCCAGATCTGCCATCAGCCCCAAACCTGCATCAGATCAGGCCTGCGGCCTTGAACATGGCTTTCACGTCTGCTTCGGGGCGGGCACCGTAATGGCCGATGACTTCGGCCGCAGCGATACAGCCCATCCGGCCTGCCACCTCAAGTGAGGTCCCTGTGGCCACACCGTAGAGGAACCCGGCCGCGAACTGATCGCCGGCACCTGTGGTATCCACCGGGGTGATTGCATCAACGTCAACGCGCACGGTTTCATCGCCCTGCACGATCACGACATCCTCGCCCGACCGGGTGCAGACGATCAGACCCGACTCTGCCGCCGCCTGTTCCAGTGCCGCGCCCAGGCTTTCGGTCTGGTACAACGATTGCCATTCGTGTTCGTTGCCGATCACGTAATCCAGTTCCTTGACCAGCTTGCGGAAATCATCGCGGTGACGGTCGACGCAGAAGGGATCGGACAGCGAAATGCCCGCCTTGCCCCCACCAGCGCGACAGGCGCGGGCGGCTTCCATGAAGGCAGATTTGCCTTTGTCTTTGTCAAACAGATAGCCTTCGAGCACCAAAAGCCCGCAATCACCCGCGGCCTCGGACGGAACATCATCCGAGCTGAGTTCAGTTGAAATGCCCAGGTAGGTGTTCATCGAGCGTTCGCCATCGGGCGACACAAAGATCATCGAGCGTGACGTGGGCAATTCACCACCCGCCACCGGAGCGTTTACGAAATCCGTCCCCACATCGGCCATACCTTTGGCGTAATACTGGCCCAGCTCGTCGTCATTGACGCGGCCAATGAAACCGGTTGTCAGGCCCAGCGCGCCCAGACCGGCGATGGTATTGGCCACCGAGCCGCCGGGCATTTGCACCCGGTTTGCCATGGCGTCGTACAGCACCTCGCCGCGGCTTTGATCGATCAGCTGCATGATGCCTTTTTCAATGCCCATACGCAGCAGAAATGCATCCTCGGACTGGGTGATCACATCCACAACGGCGTTGCCGATACCGACGGCTTGATATTTGGTCATAGGGTTTTGTCCTCAAACATACATAGGTCTCTGATGATGCAAGTGCCGCACATGGGTTTGCGCGCCTTGCAGTGATAGCGGCCGTGCAGGATCAGCCAGTGATGGGCATGATGCTGGAAATCGGCGGGAATATTGTCTTCGACGGCGCGTTCCACGGCGTTGACGTCTTTGCCGGGGCAGATGCCTGTCCGGTTGCCAACGCGAAAGATATGCGTGTCCACCGCCTGTGTGGGCATGCCCCACCACATATTCAGCACGACATTGGCGGTTTTGCGGCCCACGCCGGGCAATGATTGCAGGGCGGCACGGGAATTGGGCACCTCGCCATTATACTCATCAACCAGAATCTGAGAGAGCTTCATGACGTTCTTGGCCTTTTGCCGAAACAGACCAATGGTTTTGATATGCTCGGTCAGCCCGTCCAGACCCAGATCAAGCATCTTTTGCGGGGTATCGGCAATGGCAAACAACGCACGGGTGGCTTTGTTCACACCGGCATCCGTGGCTTGCGCCGACAGGGCGACGGCCACCACCAGAGTATAGACATTCACATGCTCGAGCTCGCCCTTGGGTTCGGCGTCGGCGGCGTGAAAGCGTTCAAAAATCGCGCGGATCGTATGATAATCAAGCTGTTTGGCCATAACCCTGCTTCCTTGCCGCGCATGGGCGCGGTTGGCAAGGGGTCAGTGCGGATCAGAGGGCAAAATCCTCGTAGGGGTATTGCACCTGAGCCGCGACAGGATCGAGCACAGCCACGATATCACGCAGCGCGACCAGACGGTTTCGGATGGCCGACGCCGGATCATCACCACCGCTGGTATCGGTGATCTGGTCATAGTGCGTCTGAGCGGTCTGCCAGTCGCCTTGGGTGGCCCAAAACACTGCCGCCTCGGCGTGGAAGGTTTGCGCCAGATCAGGATAGCCCTGGGCCACCAGCCGCGCCGCTTCGTTGGACAACATCGGGCGCAGGGTATCGATATAATCGGCGCGCAGATATTCGGGCACATCGCTGGTGAGGGTCATCCAGTGGCTGAGGTTGCGATAGCCGTCCAGCCCGGCCAGCAGTTTCAGTGAAATCACCGGGCGCCCGGCATCCGCAAAGGCGTATTGGATCAGCGTTTCATCCATCCCAAGGCGGCGCATCCGCGGAATGGCCACGTCAGGCGGATAGAGGAATGGTGCGGTTTCGCCATCAAATATCGCCGCCAGACTGACACCGGACGTATCACCATAAAGGCCGGGCAACTGTGCCAGATAGGCCAGGGCACGATCGGCGAAGGCTTGGGCATCGTCGCGCCGGTCGTATTGCGCCAGACGCTGCGTGATGTCTATCGCGGTGCTCAGCGCGTCCTGATCCAGCCAGAGCGTCCAGTAATCGCGGGTTTCAAACTGGCCCGGACGCGCGATGATCTGGTCAAAGCGGGCGATCATCAGATCCAGCCAGTCGTTGGCCCAGGGTGTGGGCGCGTCTGGCAGATCATAGATAAAGAACCCCGCCACACCGGGGAAATGCGCATCGACCAGTGTGATCAGGCGCGAAGCCTCGACTTGCATACCCAGACGCAAGGCCGTGCGGGCATTGAGCATCGGGGTGGCGTCGTCTTCGTCGGTGCGGGTTTCAAGGGCGGTCTGCATGGCGGCAAGGGCGTCATCAAAACCATCATCGCCCTGAGCGCCCGTCAGGGATTGCAGATAACGCTGCGCCAAAGCGGCGGTGATGCGCGCGCTGACAGGCAGGATATAGCTGGAGGGGTCAGCGGCCTCAAACGCATGCACCAGGGCATCGGGGTCGCCGGTGGCATCCAGTTCAGCCTGCCCGGACCGCAACGCCCGCTTCAGCGCCTCTTCGGCAAAGGGCGGCATCGGTTTGGCAACAAGCGAGGCATTCAGGCCATTCACCGCACGGGTCAAAAGCACGGTGTCGCCTGCGTCAATTGCGTGCTGGGCCAATGCGCGCCATGTCAGAAAGGCAGGCTCGCCTTCGATCTGGGCGGCTTGGGTGGCTGCGGCCTGCACCTGCCCGGCCTGCAAATCCGTCAGGGCAACCAAGGCCGCGGCCTGAGCTGACTGATACGGATCAAGCAACGCAGGCCTGCCATCCGGGCCGGGGGTTTCAGGGGCCTGACGCAGGTAATCGGGCAGGCGTTGATGCCACCGGGTGGCAAGATCAGCGTCACCCGTCGCCAGCGCCAGAGCATAGACCTCATACAGGTAATCGGTGGCCACCTCGGGCAAAGCGGCATCCGGGTTGAGCCCAAAAAGCATCAGCATCGCGCGCTCGGCCTCGGAAACTTCGGGGGTGCCATCGCTGGTCCGCAAGGCGGCGTCATGGGCGACCAGATCATCGTATGTGATACCATCAAGCAACATGCGCGCCGGGGCGTCGCCCTTGGGGATCACGGCCCAGTCGATCAGATCATAGAGCCGCTGCACCTTGGGGCCGGCCGCATGATAGGCCAGTGCCTGATCCTGCCAGCTTTGGGTGAAACACTGCGCGGTCGGAGAGTGCCAGCAGGCCTGCACAGGTCCGCTGAACAACACCAGGATCGGCAGGGCAAGAAGGGCGCGCATCACACTCATGCTGCCTGAAATAAGCGCGCACCGGTCAAAGCGCAATATTCGGGTCGCACCGGCAAGGGCAGAGCTTTAGGTTGCAAGGCAAGACACAAGGATCAAAGCTGATGACTGCCGAGCCAAACCAGAGCTACCATTTCAATGTCATGCGCCGTGCGATTGACCTGATCGACAGTGCCGAGGAGCCGCTGAGCCTGAATGATCTGGCCGCGGACATGCACATGAGCCCCGCGCATTTTCAACGCCTGTTTACGCAATGGGTGGGCGTATCCCCCAAACGCTATCAGCAATATCTGGCGCTGGGGCACGCCAAGGACCTGCTGGCACAACAGTTCACCACATTGGGCACAGCGCATGAATTGGGACTGAGTGGATCAGGCCGGTTGCATGACCTGTTTTTGCGCTGGGAGGCGATGAGCCCCGGTGAATTTGCCCGCAAAGGTGAGGGCCTGACGATCTATTGGGGATGGTTTGACAGCCCCTTTGGTCTGAGCCTGGTGATGGGCACCAACAAGGGCATCTGCGGGATTGGGTATACCAGCGAGGCCGGAGAAGAGGCCACAATGGAGGATCTGGCATCGCGGTGGCCCAAGGCCACATTTATCGAAGACCCGATGCGGCTGAGACCGTGGGTGTTGAACGCCTATGGCGCAGGCAACACCGATGACAAAACCCCGCTGTACATGATCGGCGCACCATTTCAGATAAAGGTTTGGGAGGCCTTGCTGCAAATCCCGTCAGGTCAGGTGACCACCTATTCCGAAATCGCCGAAAGCATCGGCAATCCCAAAGCCGTGCGTGCCGTGGGCACAGCGGTGGGGCGCAATCCGGTCAGCTATCTGATCCCATGTCACCGCGCCCTGCGTAAATCCGGTGGATTGGGCGGCTATCATTGGGGTTTGCCGGTAAAACGCGCCATTCTGGCCTGGGAAAGTGCCCGCGCCGAAGGGTAAATGCCCCATTCGACCCAACTGTCATAAAATTGCCAGAATGTCCCACGATCCTGCGGCGCAAACGGGCTGCGCGAATGATGGCCCATTGTCCGAGCAGGAGACATGACATGAAACGACTGACCCTGGCGCTGATGTGCCTGATGCCGTGCGGCGCTGTGGCTGATCCTGATCGCATATCCTTGCTGCTGGGCAGTGAACATCTGGGCGCAACACGCAGTTTCAACGAGTTTAACCCCGGTGTATTTCTGACCTGGGAAGGCCGGACGCTGGATTACTCGGTTGGTGCGTTTTACAACAGCTACGAGGATGTCTCGGCGCTGGGATCGGTGGGCTACAATTTTGAGATTGCCCCACATCTGGATATCGGTGCCTTTGCGGGACTGGCTTATTACCCCGGTGAGGGCGATCAGTTTGATGTGTCAGTGGGCGATGTGATCCCCATTGTCGGGCTGCAAACGCGCTATCGTCAGGCGTTTGTGCAGTACATTCCAGCCGATGGAGACACGGTAGACGGGCTGATTACCTTTGGGCTGAGTTTTGATCTGAACCCGTCCAAATAAGATAAACATTGCCCGGATTGCGCGAAACATCGCCGAATTCCCCCATGATTTGTCTTGGGAGCCGGGCTGTTATTGCATATCATCGCCTCAGACCCGATCAATCGGGCAATCAACTCTGAGGCACGAGACATATGATCCGAACACATACATACACCAAGATTCTGGCTGGGCTGTCGCTGGTGGCGATGGCAGGCTGTACTGATCCCGGCCAGATTGGCGTGGATAACAATGACTACAAGAACACCCAGACGGGTGCGATTGCAGGCGGCATTGTGGGCGCTGTAACCGGCGTTCTGGTCAGTGACGACAAAACCAAAGGCGCGCTGATCGGCGGAGCCGCAGGCGCCCTGGGCGGGGCGGCTATTGGCAATGCGCTGGACCGCCAGGAGGCCGAGCTGCGCAGCCAATTGCCAAGCAACGTAGAGGTGACCAACACCGGTGATCGGCTGATTGTGTCGCTGCCGCAGGATGTGTTGTTTGCCGTTGACAGCTTCACGGTTCAGCCCCGCGTGCAGCAAGGCTTGCTGAAAGTGGCGCAGAACCTGCAAAACTATCCCAACAGCACCGTGCAGGTGGTGGGCCACACCGACAACACCGGCGAGGCCGGGTATAATCAACAGCTGAGCGAACGGCGTGCCAATGCCGTGGCCGATGTGCTGATGAATGGTGGCGTGGCCTTTGGCCGGATCCAGACGTTTGGACGCGGTGAAGACCAGCCCGTTGCGTCAAACCTGACCGAGCAAGGCCGCAGTCAGAACCGCCGGGTTGAGATTGTGATATTGCCAACAGCATAACGCAGCCATAGCAACACCCCAAAGAGGCGCGCCATTGTCGGCGTGCCTCTTTTCGTTTGCGGGGGCGTTTGAGTATTTCGGCCAAGGTGAAGCAGGGGCGCGATGTGGTTGACGAAAGTGCGCCTGTGGGCTTGGGTGGGGCAAACACAATGCAAAGGATCCCGGACATGACCACACCTCCCTCAATCATTGGCGCCACGGATATGGAACTGACGCCCGCAGGTCAGCGCGCAGGTGCGGACAGTGGCGATCCGCAGATTGCGGTACGAGAGCTGTCCAATCAGGCAGGGATTGCCGTGGGCATCTGGGAATGTCAGCCCGGTGGCTGGCCCGTGGTTGAACGGCCTGATTGCGAAGTGGCCACGATTTTGAGCGGTAAGGGTGTGATCACCGACGAAAGCGGCGCTGAAACCGTGATTGAAGCGGGATCAGTTGTGACGCTGCCCAAGGGCTGGACCGGGCGCTGGGACATTCACGAGACGATGCGCAAGGTCTATGTGATCATGAAGTGACGCCATTGCGTGCGCGGGCCCTATGCCGAGGATGGGGACAGTCAGAGCCAGATCAAACCGGGCGCTGCACGGCGCGGGTATGGATTTGCTGACTTGCCCCTGGCCCGATCGGGCGGCCTTATGAGCGAGTAACGAGGAGAGCGCATGGCCATTCTGGCACGGATCACAGGAAGTGCGATCATCGGATTTGCCCGGTGCATCACGGCCGTCAAAGGCCTGTGGCCCGG
The DNA here is from genome assembly GCA_045106595.1 of Roseovarius sp. Taxonomy (GTDB): domain Bacteria; phylum Pseudomonadota; class Alphaproteobacteria; order Rhodobacterales; family Rhodobacteraceae; genus Roseovarius. Next base: position 22,681 of record JBGCEW010000011.1, read on the forward strand.
AGGCGTGCCACATCAGGGGCAGGCGATTTACTTTGCCAACCACACCAGCAATGGCGATTTCGTGCTGCTGTGGACTGTTCTGGGTGCGCTGCGGCGCAAGACAAGGCCGGTGGCTGCGGCGGATTATTGGCTGAAAAGCCCGCTGCGCCGGTTCATTGGAGAGAATGTGATCAACGCTGTGCTGATTGAGCGCGATCCCGAGAAACGCACCCAAGACCCGATTGAACAAATGGTTGAGGCGCTGGATCAGGGCTATAGCCTGATCATCTTTCCCGAAGGGCAACGCAATGGCACCGACGAGATCATGCTGCCTTTCAAACCTGGTATTTTCCATTTGGCCGAGCAACGCCCCCAGGTGGCCCTGGTGCCTGCGTGGATTGAGAACCTGAACCGGGTGCTGCCCAAGGGCGAGGTGATCCCGGTGCCATACATTTGCACCGTGCGGTTTGGTGCGGCGATGCATTTGGAAAAGGGCGAAGACAAGGCCAGTTTCCTGAAGCGCGCCGAGGACACTGTGCTGGTGCTGGGCCCTGAGGGGGCAGAGGCATGAGCGGGTATCATGATGCGCTGATCTCATTGTTGGTGGGATCATTGGCAGTGCTGGTCACGGCATCGGTTGTGGCCTTTGCGCTGGGGATGAAACTGGGGCGCGACAACGCGCTGGTTGAGAACCTGACCGACAGGATCAATGCCTGGTGGGTGATGGTCGGCGTGCTGGGCTTTGCCTTTTGGATCGGGCGGCATGGGGTCGTGTTGCTGTTTGCGCTGTGTTCGTTTGCGGCGCTGCGCGAATTTGTGACGCTGACCCATGCAAAGCGCGCTGACACATGGATGCTGGCGGCGCTGTTTTACATCGCCCTGCCCCTGCAATACTGGGCCATCTGGACAGATTGGTACGGGTTTTACGCGATCTTTATTCCGGTCTACGTGTTCCTGGCCATGCCGATCCTGAGCGCCATCCGGGGCGAAACGGATAACTTTCTGATCCGCGTGGCCGAGGTACAATGGGCCGCGATGATCGCCATTTATTGCGTGTCCTATATTCCTGCGCTGCTGAGCCTGAGGATTGACGGGTTTGAAGGCCAGAATATCCTGCTGATCGCATTTCTGGTGATCGTCGTGCAATCAAGCGATGTGCTGCAATACATCTGGGGCAAGCTGCTGGGCCGCCGCAAGATTGCACCGCGTCTGTCGCCCTCAAAAACCGTTGAGGGGTTCGCGGGCGGTGTTGGCAGTGCCACGCTGCTGGGCGCCTGCATGTTCTGGATCACGCCGTTTACGTTTTGGCAGGCCGGGCTGCTGGCGCTGATCATAGCCTTGATGGGCTTTTTCGGCGGGCTGGTTTTATCGGCGGTGAAACGCGACCGGGGCGTCAAGGACTGGGGGGCCACGATTGCAGGCCATGGCGGGTTCATTGACCGGCTGGATTCGCTGATCTTTGCGGCACCTGTGTTCTTTCACGTGGTGCGTTACTTTTGGACGATCTAGGCCCCTCCCTGCTTGAGCGCGCCTGGGTGCATGTCACCTTTGCCTTTGTGGTGATGGGGGCATGGGCGCTTTATGCCAATTGGGGCTATGCCATGCCCAAACCTGTGACGGCGGCATTGCTGCAGGGGGCGATGTCGGGGATGATTACCTTTGGGATGAAACAGGTGCTGGACATGCTGCGCCGTGCTGTCAGCCGCAAGCAAGGCGTGTGGCTGCCACCCGTACTGACGTTGATGCTATCGTTAAGCGTGTTGGTCAGCGTGCATCTGATGTTTGGCACGCCTGAGGTGGTCAAAACCATTGCGGTGCCGTTTTCCGTGGCCAGCACCTATGCGGTGATCTACAATTTCGCCATGTGGAGAAAAGGACCGATGCCATGACCGACCGTCGCCCTCTGGCCAGCCGAGACACGGGCTGGGCGCGTATGATCACCCGCAAACTGGCGGCAACGCAGGTGACACCAAACCAGATTTCGATTGCCAGCATTGGATTTGCGGCAGTGGCGGGGTTCGGGTTTTACATGGGCGCGCGGGCCGATGGGTTTGGTGGCGCTGTGGCTTTGCTGGTGGCGGCCTTGTGTTGCCAGCTGCGGCTGTTGTGCAACCTGTTTGACGGGTTGGTTGCCGTTGAGGCGGGCAAAGGATCCCCCGACGGGGCCTATTGGAACGAAGCACCGGATCGGATTTCGGATGTGTTCATCTTTGTCGGTTTGGGGCTTGGTGTGGGCCTGCCCGGTTTGGGCTGGGCGGCGGCCGCAATGGCGATTGGCACAGCTTATGTGCGCGAATTGGGCCGGGCCACAGACGGCGTGAATGATTTCAGCGGACCGATGGCCAAACCACAGCGCATGGCAGTCCTGACGATTGCCGCCATAGTGGCCTGTCTGGCACCGCTATGGGGGGCCACCGGGCTGGGACTGCTGATTGCAACCTTGTGGTTGGTGTTGATCGGATCGGCCGCCACGTCCGTGCGACGCAGCATGGCACTGATCGGACGGCTGAACGCGCGGGTGTGACCCCAGGGCGTGCAGAGCATGGACTTACAGAACGGGGATGATGCAAAAAATGCGCGCCACAAAAGTGGGGCGCGCATTGTGTTCAAGACGTCTGGGAGCATGTCCTGGACAGACCAGGGTTAGCCCGCGATCATCTCGGCTTGTTTCACAATCACTTCGGCCTGTTTGATCGACGCAATGTCCACCAGACGACCTTTGTATGTCGTGGCCCCTTCGCCACGGGCTTTGGCCTCTTCCATCGCTTGCAGGATTTCGCGGGCTTCTTGCACAGCCTCATCCGAGGGGGTGAAGACCTCGTTGGCCAGAGCGATCTGCTTGGGATGGATCGCCCATTTGCCGACCATGCCCAAAGTGGCCGAGCGCAGAGCCTGAGCGCGGAAGCCTTCGTCGTCCGAGAAGTCACCGAACGGGCCATCGACAGGCAACAAGCCATGTGTGCGGCACGCCGCAACGATGTTGGCCTGTGCCCAGTGCCAGGGATCAGACCAGTATTTCTCGCCCGCGCGGTGCATGTAGTAGTTTTCCTGCGTGCCGCCAATGCCCGTTGTGGCCATACCCATCGAGGCGGCAAAGTCAGCAGCGCCCAGGCTCATGGCTTGCAAGCGTGGTGATGCGGCAGCGATTTCCTCAACGTGGGCGATGCCTGCTGCGGATTCGATGATCACCTCAAAACTGATCGGTTTGGTGCGGCCCTTGGCGCGTTCAATCGCAGTGACAAGGGCATCAACGGCGTAGACATCCGCAGCGCACCCCACCTTGGGGATCATGATCTGGTCAAGGCGGTCACCGGCTTGTTCCAAAAGGTCCACAACATCGCGGTACCACCATCCGGAATCCAGCCCGTTGATGCGCACCGACAAGTATTTGCTGCCCCAGTCGACAGTGTTGATTGCTTCAATCGTATTGGCGCGGGCGCTGTCCTTGTCAGACGGTGCCACGCTGTCTTCGAGATCAATGTTGATCACGTCCGCAGCGCTGGCGGCCATCTTTTCGAACAGTTTGGTGTTGGACCCCGGACCAAAGAGTTGGCAGCGGTTGGGACGGGCGGGGGCTGGCGGTTGCAAACGGAAGCTCATGTTGATGGTCCTTCGGGTCAGTAAACTGCGGGATAACTTGGGCAAAGCGGTATTGAATTGCGCGGATGGGCGCAAGGGGGGTTCCAGGTGACGCAATGCGCCCAAGCGGCCTGTAAGTATGTGATTTGATCGATGCAGATTACCTGCCGGTGCGGCGCGCATACCCTGCGGTGTAGACATGTCAAATATGACATGTCTAATTTGACGTGTCTTATATGACATGTCTTCAGTGACAGGCATGCGGCGATACGAAACCCTAAACCGCAGACCTTTGCACCCAGATCCATTGCCACACCAGGCACCCATCTGCGGCACGTGCCATGTCGTTCCCAGACGCCCTGTTCCCGACCTGACTGTCGCAAACAAAGGCGACACCACAGCGCCCGCACTGCTACCGCCAAAGGCATGAAACGCGCTTTGATCGACAATTGGGCACTGTTCCTTGGCATGCTGATGCTGATGATCGCAAATGGCCTGCTGGTCACGCTCTTGTCGATCCGGGGCGCGGGCCTGGGCTTTACTCCGTTGACCATTTCGTTGATGCAGGCGTGCTACCCGCTGGGGGCGCTGATCGGCACAATCACAGTGCCGCATTACATTGCCAAGGTCGGACATATCCGCGTGTTCTCGGCTTTGGCGTCGGTCGTCTCAACAGCGGCGATCATCCACCTGCTGACCAATGACCCCTACAGTTGGAGCACGATGCGGTTTCTGGCAGGGGTGTGTTTTCCGGGGCTGTATGTGGTCACCGAAAGCTGGCTGAACGCCAAATCAGAGAACCGGATCCGCGCGCAGGTGCTGTCGGTGTATTTCATCATCCAAACGCTGGGGCCTGCGCTGGGCACCGCGCTGGTGGGCTTTCCGGATCCGACGGGCAACCTGATGTTTGGCCTTGTGTCGGTGCTGATGTCGCTGGCGATTGTGCCGCTGCTTTTGTCAAACAACCGCGCCCCCGAATTTGAGGTGCCGGACCGGATGACCGTGCGCAAACTGTACCGTGTGTCGCCGATGGCCGTGACGGGTATTGTGCTGATGTCGATCGGTGTATCGGCCTGGTTTATTGCGCTGCCACTGTATGCGCTGCAACAAGGGTTCAGCCCGGCGCAGGCCTCGGGCGCGCTGGTGGTTGCTATGGCTGCGGCAGGCCTGTCACAATACCCGGTGGGTTGGATTTCCGACCATACTGACCGGCGGTATGTCGTCATTGCCCTGAGTGTGATTTCAGCGCTGGCCGCCTTGTGGATGGCGGTGGATACATCGCCTGCGCACACGGTGTTGGGCTTTGCTGTGATTGCCGCTGCAACTTTGCCGATTTACTCAATTCTGGCCGCCCACGCCAATGATCAGCTGACCTCCGCACAGGTGGTGCCCGCCAGCGGAACGATGGCGTTCCTGCTGCAATTGGGTCAGGTCTTTGGTATGCTTTTGGGGCCGAACATGATTGCGCTGGCCGATGGGCGCGGCTTGCAGATCATGCTGGTCGGGATCGGCATCGGGGTGACCCTGATCGGGATCGCCCGCCGGGTGCGCAGCGACGCGCCCGAGGACACAGGTGAGGTGGTGGCCACAGGTGTCATCGGCATGGCCATGCCGGGCATGTTGCAGGCGCAGGTTCTGTCAGATGATGAGGACGAGGCCGCAGCATCAGCCCCATAACTGTGCGATTGCGATGGTTCTTGCGCAATAATACGCGTTTGACAGAATAATCTTGCGTAGATTTTCGATCAGGCTTGCAATTCGACAGGAAATCGCTTGAGAGGCGTAGGACACTGCCACAACACCTGATTCCGCCTGGGAGGCTGCGCTATGATTGAATCACCTTATCTGCTGTTCTTGGGCGATGCGCCCGATATGTTGGCTGCCAAAGTGGCCATTGGCATCCGCGACTGGCGTCCGGATTATGCGCTGGGCCAGCTGCGCCTGCCCGGCTGTGGCGCCGATCTGGGCCTGAATGACCTGACATTGGCCGAAGCCAAGGAAATGGGCGCCAAAACACTGGTGATCGGTGTGGCCAACCGGGGCGGCGTGATCAGCCAGGCCTGGAAAGAGGTGCTGATCGAGGCGCTGGAAATGGGCTATGATCTGGCCAGTGGCCTGCACAATCTGCTGCGCGACGAAGGCGATCTGACCGCCGCCAGCCAGACCCATGGTGGCACGTTGCATGACGTGCGTGTGCCAAGCGTGGGCTACCCCATCGCGAACGGCAAGAAACGCACCGGCAAGCGCTGTCTGGCCGTGGGCACGGATTGTTCGGTGGGCAAGATGTACACCGCCATGGCAATGGAGCGTGACATGCACGCCGCTGGCATGAAGGCCACCTTCCGCGCGACCGGCCAGACGGGCATTCTGATCACCGGTCACGGTGTGCCTCTGGACGCGGTGATTGCTGATTTCATGGCAGGCTCGGTTGAATACCTGACGCCCGACAATGACGACGATCACTGGGATCTGATTGAGGGGCAGGGCAGCCTGTTTCACGTCAGCTATTCCGGCGTGACCATGGCGCTGATCCACGGCGGGCAGCCCGATGCGCTGATCCTGTGTCACGAACCAACCCGCGAACACATGCGCGGATTGCCTGAGTATACACCGCCCACATTGGAGCGCCTGCGCGATATGGCGCTGCCGATTGCCCAGATCGGCAATCCGGACTGTCAGGTGGTCGGTGTGTCAGTGAACACGCAGCATATGTCCGAGGACGATGCACGCGCGTATCTGGCCAAGGTTGAGGCGGAGATGGGCCTGCCTGCCACGGACCCCTACCGCTTTGGGTCGGGCAAGCTGGTGGATGCGCTGGCCGCGATGTGATCTGAACCTCGCGCTGGTGGCATCTGTCGGATGCCTCCGGCGGGAGTATTTTTGCCAAGAAGAAGGGGGCCCCGCGTGCAGATTGATGTAACGAGCGATGTGTTCAAGCTGGCGCAGGTGTTTACCATTTCGCGCGGCAGCCGAACCGAGGCGAAGGTTTTGACCGTCAAGGTGACAGATGGCGGTGTGACCGGCTGGGGCGAATGTGTGCCTTATGCGCGCTATGACGAGACGCTGGAGAGTGTCACCGCCGAGATTGAGGGCCTGCCGGGGGATGTGACCCGCGAGGCGCTTTATGATCTGTTGCCTGCAGGGGCGGCACGCAATGCGGTGGATTGTGCGCTGTGGGATCTGGAGGCCAAGCGTGCAGGCAAGCGCGTGTGGGAGCTGGCCAGATTGGCGGCACCGGGGCCTGAGATCACCGCCTATACATTGTCGCTGGACACGCCCGAAAAGATGCAGGCGCAAGCGGCCGACCATGCGTTTCGCCCGCTGTTGAAGATCAAGCTGGGCACGCCGGATGATATGCCCCGGCTGGAGGCTGTGCGGGCGGGTGCGCCCAAGTCGACGATTATTGTAGATGCCAATGAGGGCTGGTCAGCGGACGTCTATGCCGATCTTGCGCCACATCTGGTGCGTCTGGGAGTTGCGTTGGTGGAGCAACCTTTGCCTGCGTCGGATGATGATGCGCTGATTGGCATGGAGCGGCCCGTACCTGTGTGTGCCGATGAGAGCTGCCATGATCGTGGATCTCTCAGCGCTTTGAAGGGCAAGTATGACGTGGTGAATATCAAGCTGGACAAGACCGGTGGTCTGACCGAGGCGCTGAAGCTGCGCGAGGCGGCATTGGCCGAAGGATATAAGGTGATGGTCGGTTGCATGGTGGGCAGTTCATTGGCGATGGCCCCGGCCACGTTGGTGGCGCAGGGTGCGATGGTCACCGATCTGGACGGGCCGCTGTTGCTGGCCGAAGATCGCGACACGCCGCTCAAGTTTGATGATAAGGGCGTGCACCCACCCAAGCCGGAGTTGTGGGGATGAGTCAGAAACGTGAGCTGATCGAAGGGCGTGCGGCGCTGATTGTCATCGACATTCAGGCCAATACCTTTGCCGATGGTGGCGGTGATGGCGCAATCCCTTGCATGGACGGCTATGCCGAACGGATGCTGGCGGCGCGTGAGGTGATTGATGCCGCGCGGGACGCGGGTATTCCGGTGGTGTTTATCCAAGAGGTGCACCGCCCCGACCACGTTGATTTTGGTCGCGAGCTGGACGGGTCTGAGACCGTGCATTGTGTCGAAGGCGATCCGGGCACCGAGATTGCCAAGGCCGAGATGGGGTTTCAGCCTGGCGACTATACTGTGCCCAAGCGGCGCTATTCAGCGTTTTTTGGCACCGATCTGGAAATTCTGCTGAAAGGATTGAAGGCTGAGACGCTGATCCTTGTGGGTGGCTTGACGGATGTCTGCGTGCACTACACTTTTGTGGATGCCCACCAGCATGATTATTTCTGCCGCGTGATCGAGGATTGCGTTGCAGGTTCAACGATTGAGGCGCATGAAGCGTCTTTGACCGCGATGGAATATTTGCAAACCGGCGCGCGCAGGTCCTTGACCGAAGTGCTGGCGGCAATGACGCAACAAGAGGAACACACATGACACGCACGGTTTACGTTGATGGCGCTTATGTGCCCGAGCATGACGCTAAGGTTTCAATCTTTGACCGGGCGTTTTTGATGGGCGACGGTGTCTATGAGGTGACATCGGTGCTGGGCGGCAAGCTGATTGATTTCGCAGGCCACCTGAAACGGCTGGAGCGGTCTTTGAACGAATTAGACATGCCCCACCCCGCCGCGATGGGTGATTTGCTGGAGATTCACCGCGAATTGGTGCGAGTGAATGAGATCACCGATGGGATGGTTTACTTGCAAGTCACGCGCGGATCAGACGGGGACCGGGATTTCGTGTTCCCTGATCCTGAGACAACCGCGCCAACGGTTGTGCTGTTCACCCAGTCCAAGCCGGGTATGGCGAACGCGCCTATGGCGGACAAGGGCATGAAGGTGATCAGTGTGGATGACCAGCGCTGGGGTCGTCGTGACATCAAGACGGTGCAGCTGCTGTACCCGTCGATGTGCAAGATGATGGCCAAGAAGGCCGGTGCTGATGATGCCTGGCTGGTGCAGGACGGATTTGTGACCGAAGGGTCGTCAAACAACGCCTATATCGTGAAGGATGGCAAGATTATCACGCGTGAGCTGAGCAATGACATTTTGCACGGGATCACCCGCGCCGCTGTGCTGCGGTTCGCGGCTGAGGCGCAGATGGAAGTGCAAGAGCGCAACTTTACCATCGACGAAGCCAAAGATGCCGATGAGGCATTTATCACCTCGGCCAGCACGTTTGTGATGCCGGTGGTTGAAGTGGACGGTGTGGCCTTGGGTGACGGCAAGCCGGGGCATGTGGCCAAACGCCTGCGCGAGATTTATCTGGAAGAGAGCCTGAAAACGGCGATCTGAGCGCGGGCTGATGACCCACGGCTGGCGTAAAGCGTGACGCTGTCAGCCCCGGGGTGGCGATTTCTGACATTCGTTCTAGACGTTCTAGAGTGCTTTATGTCAGCCAAACACAGTCCGCAGACTGAGCGGCGCTCTACGCCATCAACATATCGCCAGGCCGTCACGCCGGAGGCGTGCCATTTGTAGGTGGCGCACCTTTGGTGCGACGTGGGGGCCTGCTTCTCGGGACATTGCCTGCGGCAATACCCTGTCAGCCAGCGGACGATGCCGGGCACCTTCGGTGCTGTTAACCGGCTTGGTGTGTGCTGTTCAGAGGTCTCTGAGGGGTCTCATCGCGTCGCGATAAGCCGCGATGATCGTGTCGCGCGCCACGTGCCGACCGTCCTGTACCATGTGGCGGCCTGCGGACCAGACATCGCGCACCATGCGGTCGTCGCCTGCGAAGATCCAAGTGTCGAGCAGCATGTCCCCGGTCAGCCCTTCAAGGTCAGGGTGGTCTGCGTCAAGCGTCATCAGGTCGGCCCAGTGGCCCGGTGCGATCTGGCCTGAGGCGCGCCCGGCGGCTTGGGCCCCGCCGGTACATGTAGCTTCAAACAACCGCCGCCCCGTGGACAGATCAGGCGTGGCCAATGCCGCGCGGGAGTGGTCGCGCAGGCGTTGGGAATAATCGAGCGTGCGCAGTTCTTCGGACAAGGAAATGCGGATGTTGCTGTCGGATCCGATGGCAATTTTGCCGCCTGCGTCCAGCCAGCGCACACCGTCGAATATCCCATCGCCCAGGCTGCTTTCGGTGATCGGGCACAGGCCAGCCACGGCCCCGGTGGCGGCCAGGCCGGTGGTTTCATCTGGCTGCATCTGGGTACAGTGGATCAGGCACCAGCGGTTATCAACATCGACGTTGTTCAAAAGCCACTCCACCGGGCGGGCACCCCATGCGGCCTGAACTTCCTCAACCTCTTTGATCTGTTCGGCCAGATGCAGGTGCACGGGACCGTCCGGCAGCAAAGTCGCGGCGCGTTTCAGATCATCGGGGGCAACCGCGCGCAGCGAATGGGGGGCAACACCAAGAGTGGCGTCCGACGGCAAAGCCGACATGGCGGCGTTACATTTCTGCAGCAGACGCAGGTATTGCTCGGGGGTATTGCCAAAGCGGATTTGACCCGGCCCAAGCCCCGAACGATCGCACCCACCATATTGGTACTGCACCGGCAGGAGAGTCAGGCCAATGCCGGTTTGCAGCGCCGCTGCTGTGATCCGCTGCGCCATTTCCGACAGGCTGTCATAGGGCACGCCACCGGGTTGGTGGTGCAGGTAGTGGAACTCGACATTGGTGGCATATCCGGCCTCCAGCATCTCCATCTGCACAAGCGCTGCGATGGCCTGCACCTGTTCGGGTGTCAGCTGATCCAGAAAGCGGTACATCAGTTGCCGCCAGGTCCAGAAACTATCTGACGGATTGGGGCCACGTGCCTCGGTCATGCCGGCCATGGCGCGTTGGAAGGCGTGCGAATGGGCATTGACAGGTGCCGGTACCAGAAGGCCGGTGCGCGTGCCCGTTGCAGGCACCCCGGTTTCAACCGATGCGATGCGCCCGGCGTCATCCACCGCAACCGCCACGTTCTGTGCCCAGCCATCCGGCAGCAAGGCAGATGTTGCCCAAATCGTATTCATGGCCCGATCCTGTGTTGACAGATTATTATGTCTATACATAATATCGACACCGACTCTGCCAATCAAGATGAATGTGACCCTGCGATGCTGCTGACCAACGCGACGATTGCCACGATGCAGGGGCGTGCCCCCTATGGCCTGCTGCGCAATGCCGCCCTTTGGGTACAAAACGGACAGATTGCCTGGGTTGGGCCGATGGCCGATGCCCCTGCCGAGGCAGGGCCCGGTGAGGACATGCAGGGACGGGTGATCACTCCGGCGCTGATTGATTGCCACACCCATATCGTGCATGGCGGCCACCGCGCGGGCGAATTTGAGATGCGCCTGAACGGCGCCTCGTATGAAGAAGTTGCACGCGCGGGCGGCGGAATTGTATCCACCGTCAAGGCCACGCGCGCGGCGTCCGAGGCCAATCTGCTGGCAGGTGCGTTGCGCTTTGCTGATGCGCTGATTGCCGAAGGCGTCAGCGTCATCGAGGTGAAATCAGGCTATGGGCTGGATATTGAGACCGAGCTGAAAATGCTGCGCGTCGCGCGGGCGATTGAAGCAGCGCGCCCTGTGCGGGTGAAAACCTCGTTCCTGGGGGCACATGCGGTGCCTGCCGAATATGTGGGCCGATCAGCTGAATACATTGTCGAAGTCTGCTTGCCTGCGTTGGATGCCGCCCACGCCGAAGGGCTGGTAGATGCTGTGGACGGGTTCTGCGAAGGCATCGCGTTTTCGGTGTCCGAGATGGAACCGGTGTTCAAACGCGCCAGAGAGCTGGGCCTGCCTGTGAAGCTACATGCCGAACAGTTGAGCCATATTGGCGGGACGGCATTGGCTGCAAAATACGGTGCCTTGTCGGCCGATCATGTGGAATATGCGACGGATGCGGATGCGCAGGCTTTGGCCGCGTCAGGGTCTGTGGCGGTTATTCTGCCAGGTGCATTTTACACGATCCGCGAAACCCAAGCGCCCCCGCTAGAGGCATTCCGCAAGCACGGCGTGCCGATGGCCCTGGCGACAGATTGCAATCCGGGGTCTTCGCCTTTGGCGTCGTTGCTGATGGCAATGAACATGGGCTGCACCCTGTTTCGGATGACACCCGAAGAGGCGCTGGCCGGGGTGACATGCCATGCCGCACGCGCGCTGGGATTGAGCGACACCGGCGTGATTGCGCCCGGCAAACGCGCTGATCTGGCGTTGTGGGATGTGGAAATGCCAGCCGAGCTGTCTTATCGCATTGGATATAACCCACTGTATCGCCGGGTGTTTGGAGGTCAGGCATGACCGAGGTTCTGATCCCCGGTGCGGCAACGCTGCCGCAGTTGGAACGCATCTGGCGCGAGGGTCTGAGTGCCGCGCTTGATCCGTCGGTGAAACCTGCGGTGGATGCGGCGGCTGAACTGGTGGCGCGTGCGGCTGCGGGTGATGCGGCAGTGTACGGTGTCAATACCGGCTTTGGTAAACTGGCCTCGGTGAAGATCCCTGCCAAAGACACAGCACAGCTGCAGCGCAATCTGATCCTGTCGCATTGCTGCGGTGTGGGCGACGCGCTGGATGTGGCCACGACCCGGCTGATGATGACGCTAAAGCTGTTGTCACTGGGGCGCGGGGCATCCGGTGTTGTCTGGGGCACGGTACATCTGATCGAGGCGATGCTGGCGCGCGGTGTCACACCCGTGGTGCCGGAACAGGGCAGCGTCGGGGCGTCGGGTGATCTGGCCCCGCTGGCGCATATGGCGGCGGTGATGATGGGCGAAGGCGAGGCGTTTTATGAGGGCGCACGCTTGGCTGCGGCGGACGCCTTGCGCGCGGCCGGTTTGCACCCGATCGCGCTGGGACCCAAGGAAGGGCTGGCGCTGATCAATGGCACGCAGTTTTCCACCGCCTGTGCGCTGACCGGTCTGTGGGGCGCGTGGCGCAATGCACAAAGTGCTGTGGTGACCTGTGCGCTGAGCACCGATGCGATCATGGGCTCGACCGCGCCTTTGGTGGACGACATCCACACGCTGCGCGGGCACCGGGGCCAGATAGACGTGGCACGCGCCCAGCGCGGGTTGATGGACGGCAGCGAAATCCGCGAAAGCCACCGCGAGGATGATGCCCGCGTGCAGGACCCTTATTGCATCCGCTGTCAGGCGCAGGTGACGGGGGCCGCTGTGGATCTGTTGCGGCGAGCGGGCGAGGTTCTGCAGATCGAAGCCAACGCCGTGACGGACAACCCGCTGGTGCTGGTCAGCGAAGGCCGGATCGTGTCGGGCGGGAATTTTCACGCCGAGCCGGTGGGTTTTGCCGCCGATCAGATCGCCATGGCCGTGGCCGAAATTGGCGCGATTGCGCAACGCCGCGTGGCGCTGATGGTGGACCCGACGCTGAGTTTTGATCTGCCCCCGTTTCTGACGCCCGAACCGGGGCTGAATTCGGGGCTGATGATTGCCGAAGTGACCACGGCCGCGCTGATGAGTGAGAACAAGCATCTGGCCAACCCGTGTACCACGGATTCCACCCCGACCAGCGCCAATCAGGAGGACCATGTGAGCATGGCCGCCCATGCGGCACGGCGTTTGCACCGGATGAATGTCAACCTGAACACCATTCTGGGTGTCGAGGCGATTTGTGCCGCGCAGGGGATCGGGTTTCGTGCCCCATTGCAGACCTCAGATGCGTTACACGCTGTGGTTACGCGGTTGCGAGAGGCGGTGCCTGTCTTGGAAGCGGATCGGTATCTGGCGCCTGATCTGGCCTCGGCGGCGGAGATGATCCGGGAGGGCGATCTGGTGCGCGCCTGTGGTCTGGAGATGGCGCTGTGAGGCTGATGTTGATTGAGTATTTGGACCAAGAAGAAGCAGGGGGCCGGGATGCAGCCCGTTGAAGTGGTTCAGGGAGACAGCCCTGTTGTGTTGGGACTGCCGCATACGGGGACATATGTGCCTGCTGATGTGCGCGCGAAGCTGAATGAAACCGGGCGCGAGCTGGCTGATACCGACTGGAACATTCACAAGCTGTATGACGGGCTGTTGCCGGGGGCCACGACGGTGCGGGCCACGTTTCATCGGTATGTGATTGATGCCAATCGCGATCCGTCGGGGGCCAGTTTGTACCCCGGTCAGAACACCACCGGGTTGGTTCCTGAGACGGATTTTGAGGGGGCTGCAATTTGGGATGTAGCGCCCTCGGGCGGAGAAGTGGAGCACCGGCGCGAGATGTTTCATGCACCCTATCATGCCGCCTTGCAGGCCGAGATGGTGCGGGTGCATGCAAAGCACGGCGTGGCCGTTTTGTACGACTGCCATTCGATCCGGTCGCAGATTGGGTATCTGTTTGACGGGACCCTGCCGGATTTCAACATTGGCACCAATGAGGGTGTGACCTGCGCGCCTGTGATTGCCAGTGCTGTTGAGCAGATTTGCGCGGCGGCGCAGGGGTATTCGTCTGTCACCAATGGGCGCTTTAAGGGCGGCTGGACCACGCGGCATTATGGGCGGCCGCGGCAGGGCTGGCACGCGATCCAGATGGAGTTGGCGCAGTCTGCTTACATGGAGGAGGCGCCCCCCTGGCCGTATCTGCATGACCGCGCCGACAAGCTGCGCGCGCATTTGAAAGACATTCTGACAACGCTTGATGATTTAGCCCGGAACGGAGGCCTGACATGACAAACCCACGCCACAACATGCGCGATGTGTACCCTGATACGGGCGCTGAAATTACTGCCAAGCATTGGACCACCGAGGCACCGATGCGGATGTTGATGAACAACCTGCACCCCGATGTGGCCGAGAACCCGCATGAGATTGTGGTGTATGGCGGCATTGGCCGGGCGGCGCGGACCTGGGAGGACTTTGACCAGATCGTTGCCAGTCTGAAAGAGCTTGAGGAGGATCAGACCCTGCTGGTGCAATCGGGCAAGCCGGTGGGGGTGTTTCAGACCCATAAGGATGCGCCACGGGTGTTGATCGCCAACAGTAACCTCGTGCCGCATTGGGCGACCTGGGATCATTTCAACGAGCTCGATAAGCAGGGCCTGATGATGTACGGGCAGATGACCGCCGGGTCATGGATTTACATTGGCACGCAGGGGATTGTGCAGGGCACGTACGAGACCTTTGCCGAGGCCGGGCGGCAGCACTACGACGGCAATCTGACAGGCCGCTGGATTTTGACCGGCGGCCTTGGCGGTATGGGCGGCGCACAGCCTTTGGCGGCAGTTATGGCCGGGGCCTGCTGTCTGGCGGTTGAGTGTGACGAGACCCGCGCCGAGTTTCGCAAGCGCACGCGCTATGTGGATGAGATTACCCATGATCTGGACGAGGCGCTGGCGATGATTGATCGCTGGTGCAAGGCGGGCGAGGCCAAGAGCGTGGCGCTGATTGGCAATGCGGCGGATGTATTTCCGGAGTTGGTCAGGCGCGGCGTGTAGGCTGACATGGTGACCGATCAGGCATCAGCACATGAACCGGTGCATGGGTAGCTGACTCAGGGTTGGTCTGTGGCCGAATGGCGCGCGAAGCCGGAGCGCGACCCGAAAGCGGTTGAGGCGGCGGCACGGGCCTCGATGAAGGTACATGTGCAGGCGATGGTCGATTTCTGGAACGCAGGCGTGCCGACGCTGGATTATGGGAATAACATTCGGCAGGTGGCCTTGGAAGAGGGGCTTGAGAATGCCTTTGATTTTCCGGGCTTTGTGCCTGCATATATCCGGCCGCTGTTTTGTCGCGGGGTTGGGCCGTTTCGCTGGTGTGCGCTG
>JBGCEW010000012.1:0-294883 GCA_045106595.1 Roseovarius sp.
TTCCAAACTGTAGCAGGCATTGCCGCTTATGATGCAACCGATGAACAGGTGGTCTATGACATCACCAAAGCTTTCTGGGAAAACTCAGATCAAATGTCCGAAGGTTGGCCTTGGGCAGGCGCAGTTGATATCAGTTTTTCAACCGCTGAGCGCGGATTGATCCAATTTCATCCGGGTGCGGCAAGATATTATCGCCAAATTGGCGTCTTAAAATAGCGGCCATCCCCGTAGAGCTATGCTCTTACTCTGAAGTTAACACTCGCATGTGAATGAAAAGACGCGCCGATGGCGAGCCAGATCGCAGTGCGGTGAAGTCCTTTTCTCAGTCCCGTGTAGTTCAGCAGGCTTCACGTGCCTTAAGGCGTTATCGAAACAGTTGATACTAAGCCCACAAAGTTGGACAGTGTCTTCCAGTTCACTGCAATAGAATCGTTCCCAATGACCTGACGCATGGAACCAAAAACAGTAAGAAAGCAGGCGCGCTACCCGAATGTATAAGGCTAACCAATTCAACCCAATGCTTTCAGAGCACCTCGACCTGTTTACCATGTGTCAGAGCGAAACCGCCGAACGGCTTGGCATCCACAACATGCCGCATGACAGCGATGTAATCGAGAATTTGAAGCAGCTCTGTCTAAACGTTCTGAATCCGGCAATTGTCCACTTCGATCTGCCGCTGTTTGTGACAAGCGGGTATCGCTGCCCTCTGCTCAACGCCGAAGTCGGTGGACTAGCAGACTCACAACATCTTTTCGGGCAAGCTGCCGATGTAATGATGGGCGGCATCCGCAATGATCAACTCGCCAAATGGATTATCGAGAACACGGACTTCGACGAAGTCATATTAGAGAAGTTTGACCCAAACTGTAGCGAATACGGCTGGGTCCATGCTTCTTACAATGAAGGTAAGAATAGGAACCGTGTGATGACATTTGATGGAAAAGACTTCCATGAAGGTTTTCACTACTTTGATTTGAGTGGCAGCAATTGAACAAAGAAACGACAGCCCTTCGGCGCGAAAATAGAACCCTTAAAACTCAAGCCTCAAAATACAAACTGGCAGTTTCTGCCGGTATTGTCTTTGTCATCTATGTGGTTTTGGCAATCGTTTTCCCGATACCAACACCGAACACCACACCCGCTTCTTGGACATGGCCGCTGTTAGAGCCTACCGGCGGGGCGCTGGAGTTCCGAATGGCGCTGGGTGGGGCGCTGATATCCTTTTGCGCTTTTGGCGCAATAATGGAAATTCTAAAGTTCAAGAGCATGGACCAAGAGGTGGCTGGTGCGATGCGCCAGGTTTTTTCTGACAGCGTGCCCCTCATAGAGGGTTTCAACAATGCAAAGAAACGAGACTTCGTGGAAAACTCTCTGGAGGCTTTGCTGGGTCGTAAGATTGGGTATTCGACCTATAAATACATTGAACCAATGCTTAAGGATGGAGCAGGGTTTAGGGAAGAGTTCGAGTACAAAGTTCGCGTGAAAAATAATCCTAGAGAAGATTCAACGAGCGAATATCTGGATTGGTTTCCAGCCGATCGGTATCGCTGGATTGAAGAGACGATTTCATACAAACTACTCAAGCCAACTAAATCGAACGAAGACGACTACGATCGCGGTCCATTCGAAGTTCTTTTTCTGTTTGACAAAACATCCCTGGAAAAACTGAACCCTGATCAATCCATATTTGCGCGGTTCTTGGTCGAACTAGACGAGGCTGATTTAAACAAACTGTTCCAATTGGAAGAGAGTGAAATTAAGAAAATCATAAAAGAGATTATCGCGCCAGAGCTGTACGAACAAAAGGACAGTGGCGCCTTGGTTCGTCTGGATTACGAACCTGTTTTAATGCCCCCTGAGCCCGATGATGATCTTCATAGGTGTAAGCCATACTTCAAATTGGTTATGAAAGATCAGTTGCAAGGAGAAGAAGGCACCTCAAAGCTTAGGCTGGAATTCACATATCCCTATCGTCGATCGGCTACACACTTCATTTTCACGATGCCTCAGCCTGTGTATGCCCCCAAGTTGTATTTTGACTACGACAAGTCCGATATCGACGCTGTTGACTACGCAAGTTATTTTTCGTGTGACAATCCCGACATGGTTCATGTGACCGCACCAAAGCGCGATGAGCGAGAGTACCAAGTATCTGTAAGGGATGCTTGGATATTCCCGACCAGCGGTGTCACCTTTGTTTGGCAAAACCCCGAATAAGCACAGACACGCTTCTGGATCTTTTTAGATCAACAACCTCTCACACGACCAACGGCAGTGTGGTTTCGGAGAGCGGGTGATAACGCACTCTCTTGATATGGGTTTCCACTATCTGGGCAGCAAGTGCGCACCTTGCGGGACCGGATCTTCGAAACGTTTTATGCTGTCTTTCAAAGCTTCATCAACAAGATGTTCCACCAGTTCCGAGAATAGCATTTTCTTTGCGGCAGCTTCCCACAAGAAAAACCCATACGAACCGGGGATCGGGTTGATTTCATTAAACCAGAGCTCCCCGGTCTGAGAGTTGACCATGAAGTCCAGACGTGGCGCACCTCTGAGGCCCAGAATAGTGAACGCTTTTGCCGCGTAGTCGTAGAGCCGTGATTTAAGGCCCGCATCGATCTTTGGGTTAATGTCACGCGTGAGCGAAAGCATCCCTTGCGACGGAACAACAGCACGGCCAAGCTTATCGCTTCCAGCCGATTCAACACCTGTTGAAGACAAGTACTTTTCCTTGAAGTCGAGCAATTCAGCAGTAGATTTTGGCCGTTCAATCGCAGAGAAATGAACTTTGTCGTCGCGAAAAATCACCGCGAGGTTCAATTCCTCAAGGTTTTGCACCTGAGGCTCCACGAGAGCAAAAGTGTCTTCCTTAAGGGCGGCTTGCAAATGCGTGATCAGCTCTTCGCGGGTCTTGGCCAAGCCCACCCCGATACTTGATCCAAGATTGGCAGGCTTAACGATTGCAGGATACCCAATTTCGGCGTCGACCTTGGAGCAAACCACATCAATCTCTTTCAACTCCTTGGCGTTTACAACCACATGAGGAAGAACATTAACACCGACGGATTCAACAAGCGATTTTGTTGCGTCTTTGCGCATCGCAAGCGCCGAGTTGATCGCAGAAAACCCTGTTGTCGGGATGCCCAAGGTTTCAAGCATGCCTTGAATGCGTCCATCCTCACCAAATGGACCGTGGAACACAGGCAAGGCACAATCGATAAGTTGCGATGTCTTACCCCCAAGTGATGTAATGCATGCACCCATTTCCCCCCAGGAAAACACCACCTCAGTCAGTCCTTTTGGCGCAGGACGAAACTGACCCAACTTGCGAAGTGTCGGGCCTTGGAAGAACCTGCCGTCGAACCCCATGTAGACAGGTATGATGTTGAATTTGCGGATATCGATGCAATCCATCAGCTGTTGCGCGCTCACCACCCCAACATCGTGCTCTTGGCTCAGGCCTCCAAAAATTACTGCTAAGTTCAGCTTATTCACGTTCTTGCTCGCGATCTGTCTGGAAGTTGCAACTTGCATACACTAACAAGAGATAAGGCACCATATCTGGTAGTTCGAAGTGCTAAAAATGATAGAGTAGGCCGAAAATGTTCTATGTGAAACGGGGATGTGACGAAGGAACTCCGATTGTTTTCGCCCATGGCTGGGGCCGAGACCATCAGGACTTTATTCCGGTCGCTGAGCTTCTTGGTGATGTTGCCCCGTTGGTTTTGCTTGACTTGCACGGGTTTGGAAAAACCCCGCGTCCAAAGGCCGACTGGACGACACAGGACTATGCCATTGCCATTAAGGACTATCTGGAAACGGAACTGGGTATCACAAAGTTCAAGTGGGTCGGACACAGCTTTGGTGGCCGCATAGGTTTGCGGCTCGCAAGTCTGAATGAAAGCCCGGTTGAACATCTATTCATCGTAGCCGGTGCGGGTGTGAAATTGCCACAACCCCTCATGCGCCGCCTACGAGGCAAATGGCGCAGCTGGCAGTTCAAAAGGAAAAAGGCTGCTGCAAAAACCGAAGAGGAATTGATTGCCCTAGAGAAGGTTTTTGGTAGCCCCGACTATGTGCAAAGTCGCGAAATTGACATGCGCGATATCTTCATTCGAACCGTTCAAGAAGACCAAACAGCAGACCTTTCAAAAATAACTTGCCCCACCACCTTGCTATATGGCGAACAGGACCGTGAAACCCCACCCGCCGAGGGCAAAGCGATCCAAAACGCCATCGCCCACTCAACCTATGTTGAATGTCCAGAATTTGATCACCACTCGATCTTGTCACGTGGCAGACACCAATTGACGACACTAATTCTGGAAACTTTGTCAGGGGGTAAGGCATAATGATGTTCGCGACTACGATCGTTTTTGCTGCCTTGGCCTACTTGCTTTACCAACGCACGCTCACCCAGCTTACCTATTTCCAGCAGGAAGAATATGATGGGCGGCGCTTCGTTTCGTCTTGTTTTGATGTGCGTTTGTACGACGTGCGTGCAACGGCGGTCACGGTGGTAATACTCACTGCAATCTGGCTCGGTTTCCCAGATCCCTTGGGATTGCTTCTTCTCGCTGGTGCCTTTGTTCTCATCGCCGTTTTTGAGGGCAAATACCGCTACAAGAAACCTCTCGCCAAGACTGAGCGGCTGATGCGGATCAGACGGATCGTGTTGGTAATTCTGTTGATAGCGGCCCTGCTTGTATTCTGGCATCCGCTTTTCTCAATCTTAGTATTGCAGCTTGTTCCATTGGTTGTCATCGCAGTTAACGCCGCCATGACACCGTTCCAAAAGCGCATTAACGACGGTTACGTCGATCAAGCGCGGCAGAAACTAAACCGCATAAACCCAGTTCGCATTGCGATCACAGGATCGTTTGGCAAGACGACGGTCAAACACATGTTTGCAGAAATATTGGAAGCTTCAGGCCCGGTATTTTATAGTCCAGGCTCCATCAATACTGTCCTTGGGCATACCCGCCATATTCGCCAAAGGCTTCAGTGGTCTCATACTTATTTCGTTGCCGAAATGGGGGCTTACGGCATTGGCTCTATCGACCGCTTATGCGCGTTTATTCAACCGAATTATGGTATCATAACTGCAGTAGGAGATGCGCATACAGAGCGGTTCGGCAGCCTGGAAGCCATCGCTCAAGCAAAATCCGAACTTGCCGCCCATGTCTGTCAGAGTGGCGGCACAATCGTGTTGAACGTCGATGTCATGAAGTTCGAACCATTCAAAGCGCTCAAGCAGAAATTTGGCGAGCAAATCATAACGGTGGGAATGGGAGACGCTGATGTCGTCATAAATTCTGAAGAGATCGAAGGCGGCTCATGGTCGATTTCATTGCGATCTGACGATGACAGAGTACCTGACCTTACATTTGAGTTGCCGCTGATTGGGGAACATAACGTTTTGAACTCGGCGCTTGCCGTCACAATGGCTTTGGTGATCGATAAAACGACGTCGTCACAACTCCCATTTTTCACGAAAACAATCGCTCAAATTCCTCACCGGTTGCAAAAAGTAAACATGCCAGGCTCAGCCTTGATACTCGATGATGCATACAATTCGAACGAACTTGGATTTATGTCTGCGGTATCGTCACTGGACAGACTTGGGAAGGAACGCGGTGGTCGGCGCATACTTGTTACGCCTGGGATTGCAGAACTCGGGTTAGAACATGACCGGGTTCACGAAAGGCTCGGCTCTTTCTGTTCAACTCGGTGTGACACAATTTATGTTGTCAATTCCGCGAGGATCGAGAGCTTTACACAAGCGGCAAAGGGTCAGACCGCGCAAGTAATTGAAGTGGCGAACTTTACTGATGCCCGCACTGAGGTTTCAAAGATCCTAAAGTCAGACGATGTCATTTTATACGAGAACGACCTTCCAGACCTACTGGAAGAAAAGCGATTGCTTTGATGGCAGATTGGTTTCCTACCTCACGCGCGCAGATCGCAAACCTACCGCCAGTGATAGGGCTAAGACAAGATCTCGATGCTGGGCATTATCGAAACGTTCAAGTTGATTTTGAGAACCCGCTTTTCTCCGAAGAGCTGGTTGAACTCAGGGACTACAACATCAGCGGGTATTCGTATTATCATATGTCGGATGGGTCAAACCATCCATATTGCCAGAGGTTAGATGGCAGTATTCCCGAGCTCCTGGCGCGAAGAACCATCGCGAGAATGCTGCAGGAGGTCAACTTAAGGTTGGAACCCTTAGGGTACGAATTGTTCGTTTGGGACTCGTACCGGCCAGTCGAGACCCAGATCGGAATTTGGGCATTTTTTGAAGCAGAACAGAAAAAGCTGAACCCTTCACTGTCTGAATGTGAAATCTATTCTGAAGTTTTGAAGTATGTGTCCGACCCACGTAGCTATGACGAAAATGATCCATCGACCTGGCCTACGCATTTGACAGGTGCATCAGTCGATTTGACCATCCGAGACAAAAGAAGTGATGAGCTTTTGGACATGGGCGGAGCATTCGACCAAATGGATGAAACGGCCAAAAGCGACTACTTTGAAGCCCTGTTAGCCCAAGGTAAGATCGATATGGATCATGGTGCATTGCTGAATAGACGGGTGCTGTTTCACTCGATGGCAGCGTCGGGTTTTACCAACTACCCTCTTGAATTTTGGCACTTCGATTGGGGAAATCAAATGCATAAAATGGTGCAGAGCCTCATAGACGGGGTTCCAACAGAAGCCGCCGTCTACGGCATTGTTCTTAGGCCCTGAACTGCTAAATCCCTACTTGTTGGCTGGAAAAGCATAAAGCTACCCAGTCCTGCAGATCAATTTGACAGATGCGATACCAAAATCAGTTTTGCCCTCAAAGGCGCTGATGTCAGAATCCTGCCCACCTGGCAAACGGCCCAGTCATCTGTATCCAGCTGACCACCATGCACAAGATGTTCGCGACGCTTACTCGATGACGAGTGCGTTTGTTGTGTCGTAACGGAACCCGGCACTTTGCCCATCCTCCCGCATCAGCAGCATCTGTGAAAGGATCTGCCCCCCAGGCATCGGTGTTGCGGCCAAAAGGTCGGAGCCTTCATGAAAACAAGAAACTGCAATTAGACAGGACCTGCCTGTTTCATCACACAGCTTGAAATGGACATCCTGCACGTCGGTGATCGTGAACGCACCAAAAGGGATTGGGGTCTGGCTTGGTGCTTCTGCCTCGCATCGGTGAAGACCACTTTCAAAGCCGCATTGCGCGGCAGCAAGCGTTGCATAGGGTTGATTTGGGTCGGTTGTGTCAAAAGTCTTTTGTTCGATCCGCCCATCGGGGAAAAAAACGACCGGATCGCTTTGACAGACCACAAGAGGCGTGACGCCGGACAGCAACGTATCAAGCGGTGCCTCGCTGTGCAGGCCAAACACCCCGGCAAGGGGCTCAGAACGCCCCGCGGGGGCGCGTACCTGATCTTCATCAGGTGCGTTTGCTGCGCTTTGTCCAAGCGTCACGGTCTTCTCAAAGGTAAAGGCGACATCGCGGCCGCCATCACCACTGATCGAGACACTTCGCGTGCCGCCAAACTTGCGCAACTGAAACAGGTATCCCTCATGAAAGGTGGTCCAGGTCAGCTCACCTTCCAAGCGCATCTGCGCGATCTGGTCGTATGGCACGATCAGGCGCTTGGCGTTGCAAGTGGCCACGCCACACCATCCGTCTTCCAGAATAAGCGTGGCGTTTTCCAAAGCATCGGGCTGGTACACGATATGAAAGCGACGATCTCCGCGGTCGGCCAGAAAGGTGATCACTTCGCCCGACAATCCCTCAAAACCCTCGCCATTCTGCGCAGCTGGCGTGACGTCATCGGCTTTGAGTGTTGCGACCTCTTCGGAAGGTTCCCGGGGTGCGTCGGATGCAGCTTGTGCCGCTGGTTGGGTCTGTTCCGGTGCCGTCACAGGTGTTGTTGCGGATGCGTGTTTTTCGGGGCGCACCAGGCACCCTGTCCGCACGACTTTTAGCATCTCGGCGCAGCCTGTGTAGGCGGGCGATGACAGGTAAGCCGTGTCGTCCTCATCAAGGGTAAGCCCTTCACCGATGTCGATACGAAGCTCGGCATAATCGCCGGGCACACTCACCACACGTTCGCTTCGGCGTTTGCCGGCACCTTCATCGCCGACATTCACAACCCAATCGCCGGTTGGAAGATAAAACGGCACAACGACCCCGTCAGAAACACCACCCCCTGACACCCAGTAGTTCCGGCCAGAGGGGATCTTGTCATACCAATAGGTTGTCTGACGCTCGACAGGTGCGCCGCTTGCATCACGCGCGTCCACATAGACCCGCGTTGCATCAAAGGAAAAATTCATCTCGGTGTCTTGGCCCGCCACGACTTCGATGCTTTGTTCAGCAGCGGTTGTCCGATCCAGATTGCCACGTACCAGATACTGACCCGCCGCCAACGGAAAGCTTTGTTGCCCCGCCCGGCCTTCTGCCACGGGGGCTTGTGACACCTGGCCGTTTTCGACGCGGAAAACCTGTAGGTAAATGCGTGGCGACGATCCGCGCGTCGCACGCGGGAAAGGATCCCCTGCTGTGAAGGGCATCTTGGGATTGATAAACAGGTTGATGTTGAGCATGCCCGCAAAACTGGCATCGATCACATGGTCGCCCTCGACCTGTGGTACATCAAATGTATAGACGACGTCGTAACCGCCCGAGGCACCACCGTCGCGGCGGAAGCGGCCAGTGTAAGAACCCGGTTCAAGATCCGCCGTCGCAGACGCGCCATTGGCCTCGGGAAACGCAAATTCAAACGCACCATCCTCGACCGCCGTGCCGTTGGCGCGTTCCAAAGTACCGGTCAGCTGCCTCGCACCGATCTGGTCGCCATCGGGCGTATCGCGGAAGCGAAATATCACCCGCTGTCTGGACGGCAGCGCATCGACAAAGTCTTCATCGCTTGGAACAAGACTGGGAACAGCCACCTCGGTCTGTACGGTCTGCCGCAGGGCGTTTCCAAGTTCTTCGGCCGTCTGCGCAGAAAAATAAAGCCCGCCCGTGGTGTCGGCGAGGCACTGCACCTGACGACCTTCGTCCTCGCTCAGCCCGAAACCCACAACATGCGTGGTAAATCCGACGCCCAGTCTTTCAAGTTCGGCGGCTAATGCGCACGGGTCGGCGTCGCAGGTTTCAATTCCATCCGTCAAAAGCACTACCGTAGCCGCGTTTTCAGTGTACTTGAGCGCCTCGGCGGCCCGCCGCACAGCGTCGGTGATTGGCGTCTTGCCACGAGGATTAATCGCATTTGCCGCGTTGATTATCGCAGGCACGGTCTGGCGCGCGGGGCCCAGCGGGACGATGTCCTCAATATCAGAACAAACCCCCTTTTGGCGGTGACCATAGGCGATCATGCCAATGTTCTGCGCTTCATCAAGCTCTCCCAGAACCGAGGACAAGGTATCGCGCGCGATTTCGATCTTTGTAAGCTGGTCGATCTGCCCCCACATTGAACCTGATCCGTCAAAAACAACAATCGTATCAGCCGCCGTTTGCGCCACAGGGGCCGATGCCCACGCACACAGGGAAAACCCCGTAACCAATAGCTTTTGAAGAATGCCCATACTCTGCCTCTAATGCGTGAATTCAATACGTTTATCATTGCGCTTAAGGCGCCCAAGATCAAAGCGGAATTATTGAGCATTATCGCCGCAGGCAACGCCGCCAGACTAGAAATTTCTTGCCGTATTGGCGCAATTCAACCACGCTTTGGGCTAATCAATTATTTCATTTGAGGACGTTCATGCCCCTAATTTGGATCGGCTTGCTATTTAATCGTTTGCAGGCGCTTCGCGCTCATTTTCTTTCAGTTTGCATCACGCTCGCTGTCATGTCCGCCCCCGTTTACGCGGACCAATCGGAACAGACCAAGCAGATCTGTAGCGCGCTTGACCTGCCTGAACTAAGCCAAGGGTTTCAAACCTTCGACATCGCCTTACCCCCCGAGGTGTTGGCAGCGCATGAATTCTGGCAGGTCATTCTTGTGACACCGGTTGATACGCGCTTGCTGCCTCTTGTCCAAAATAAGGACGGTGCGGTTCTGACAACACTGCCGTTCATCGACGCCCCTGAAACGGGTCTTGAAGCAGGCCTGTTCATTTTGGCCAAAGACTCAGATCAAGCGGTGACGTTTGAATGTGAGCCGCATCAATTTGTTCTGAAAACCCCACCGGTGCGCGACGGCGCGTTTGCTCAGATGATCATACGCCCTGCCCCACCAGAGCCGGAACTGGATGCGCTTGCAGGCTATGCCGAGGCCCGCGAAGCCTTTGACCGGTCTGCGCAAAATGCGCAGGCTGCCTACGACCAAGCCAACCGAGAAGAACGCCGCGCCATGGATGCACTAGCGACGCATATGCTAGACCGGTCCGGTGCGCTGTCCAACGCCGAGACCGCGCCGTCGATACCAAAGAAAATCGCGCAACGCTTTGAAAGCACGGCGGCAATGCTGCGTCCCCAACTCGCCATTTATCGCCCGGCTGAAGATACTTCGCGTATCTGGCGCGCGGCTCAGTTTTCGGATGTGCTTCAGCTGGTTCCCATCGCCAAACTGGAAAGATGTCCCTCGAATGGGGCGGAACTGCTTGAGATCACCGAAATTCTGGCGCAAGCCAATCTGCGCAGCAAAGACTGGCCTGACTGGGCGGCCTTTGACAAAAAAGCGATGCGGCAGGTCGAAGTGTTTTTGATTTCGTCGGGCATCGGGCTTTTCAACCCGCAAGCCGCCAAGGCAACACAAACTGCGGTGGAATCGTATATCACTGTGCAAGATACAATGGATGACATCATCCGCGGTTCTGTTCCCACACAATACAAGAAGTTTGATGCAAACCTGACTGTTTTCCCGATTTTTGAAGACAGCCCCGAGCGTTTCCGCAACATCGAAGCCAAGCGCATAATTTTGCACACCCGCAGCGACGGCTATTCCATTTCGAAAGTCGCCATTGATATTGCGTTGATGTTTCTCGGGACAGAAACGTTCAAGAAAATGATGCCCAAAGACATTCTAAAATCAAGGCTTGTGCCCGAGAAGGCCCGCGATTTCATTGAAAAAGAGCTTAAGGGCGATATCAAGTTTCACACGCCAAACCCTTTTTCTACAACCATCCTGGACGGGGCGGATGCCGTGCATATGCGTCGATTACGCTCTGACCCCACAAACTTCACAAACGACGCTTGGGTGCGCGACCTTTACTTCGACCCTTCCGGCCCGCGCACTCAGTTCCAACCCGATGAAGGTGTCCAGTTTGTGTACGACGCCACCTTGAACAAGGCGAAAGGCAAACTGAAGTCAGCGCTCGATCCCGAGACAAAAGCAAAGGGTTTCATCAACGAAACGGCCAAAAAAGAAACTGAGAAACAATTCAAAGAGCTTCAGAAGGATTCAAAATCAAGCAAGACAGCAGACAAACCCAAAACAAAAGTTGAAGGATATTCAAGCAAGCGGATTTCGTGCAAGGTTGACCTGACCAATTGGAAGCACGTGGCCTCAAAGGCCATTCAACTCCCACTTGGCAATGCGTTGGAAAAGACGGGGCAGACACCGTCAGACCACAAATTCCGGGCTGTGCGCGCGGGGAATGGTCTGATTGAGCTGTCATTTCACCAGCTGCCTGAGGTGTTTGATGAGGTTGAGACCTCGCTGACCGGAGCGATGCGCAAAAACATCCCATTCCTGGAGACCACCATCGAAGGCCCGAATGAGATCCAGCCAGGCGAAACCGGGTTTTACGAGGTATCCGTCAAAAATAGCCATCGCACCGAGGATCTGTTGTTTCAGTGGTCCGCTGACACCACAACTCAGGTGACCGGTGGGCCAGCACCCGTGAACAGGTTTTTCATCACCGCACCCACGGGCAGTTGCAATTTGAATTATGTCCTGCTGTCGGTCGATGCCCAGGCAGATTTTCTGGATTACAGTGACGCCGACCGCACCGCACCCCGGCAAATCGCGCTGTTGCCCGACAAGGAAGACCCCGCTTGCGCGGAACCAGAAGCAGAAGAAGAGTATTATGGTGGGGTGTGGGATTCTGATGCGCGCGGCTGGTTACAGGCAGATGTGAACAACCCATTTATGTGCTTCTTCTCGGCCTACAATGATGAGAAGTACCGCATCGATAATCCGCCTGGTTATGTCGAAGCGCGACATTGCGATACCTTTGAAGCGCAGGCGCATGTCAGCCAGGACCGCCAAAAGCTGCGGCTGGTTTTTCCAGACCGGAGCTATGTCTTTACCCGCAGTGATATCCGCTACAGCGACGTAAAAGACACGTTCTTACCCGCAGGTGCGTTCCCCTCGTCGCCAGCCCCGCCAATGGACCTGTTCCGCCTTCCCGTCGAGGCGGAGCGTATCGCTAAGGCCGACCCGTTTGTCTATACGCGTGAGCGCCCGACGGGCGAAGTCGAAGTCTTTGCGGATATGGCAGTTCTGCACGGTCGCGTCGTTTACACTGTTAATCAGCTTGAAATTCCAGAGTTTTCATACATGCGCCGCATTCCCTTTGTGTCATATGAGAATGGTCAGTCCACGGCGGAACAGCTCTTTCCCGAAAAGGTCCCAGATGAAAACGATGTCTGGACCATACCCGTCGATGACGAAGGCTAAGCGATACTGCAATTCCGCGCACCGGGTCCAGCGCATGGGATGATCTGTTGGCCCCCAGATGGTCTTGTTCTTGCGCGCGTCAACGCAAAACGTCTGTGTCCATCCGGCCGAAGGCGCCGCTTTGTTCAACCGCGCACAGAGCGTGGGCAAGGCATTTCAACATGAAAGCCCCCTCATTGTGGCAAGGGGACAAGATATATTCCCGGCATATAGCCCTGAACGCCCCCGCTTTGCGCCTTGCACCAGCGCGATGACAGAATCCGTAGCTTTTCTTCCTGGTTTGCGCTGTCAAACTCGATGTTGTCCGGCTCTGGTGTGCACCCCAGCAACAGAATGTCCCGCGCATCAGCACGCAGTGCACCAACAGAAGCTGCCGCGCGGTCGGGCCCTGCACGCAACGTAAGGGATTTGCCCTCGGGGATGTCTCTCAGGGCATATATGAAACGGTAGATGCCAAAGCCGGGCGTGTCCGCGTCCACGATGTCTTCCAGGTCTGCTTCCGTTGCCTCTTGCCTTACAAGATCAATGATGAAGAACGCGTCTTCCACAAACAACGAGCCTTTGGTGAAGGTTGGGTTTGCTCCGGGTGCATCCATCAAAAGACGTCCCGACACCTGTTCGCCCGACCCATCCGCAACAAGCTGCCAGGCGATGTCCAGCGCGGCATCACTTTGGGATTGCAGCGTGAACCTTTGCTCAGCAGGAGGTGCCGTGAATGGATGCACATCAACTGCGCCTTGAACATCAAACCCCTCAGCCGTGCGGTCCAACCTGATTTGGCCAAGCGGCTCTCCTGTTTCGTCAAAAACACGCCACAGGCCCGCAAACGCCGTTGCGTCGCCGCTGGGCTGTGGGCGTTGCGCGAACTGGGCCATGAACCCGGCGTCGGCAAAAAGGCCCAGCCCAGCTGTGTCCGGGGCCGCAACAAGGTCGGCCAGCCGGTCCGCCATGCATTGCATCTCATTGCAGATGTGCGGCACCTGCCGGGCCTGTGCCACAGCTTCCAATCCGCGGGACGGATGAACCAATCGCGCTTCAATCCCGTTTGCAGACTTCGTGAGTTCCAGCAGTCGTGGTTGCGCGCCTGGCCCAAATGCAATCGCAAGTCTTGCGATCTCCTTTCCTTGGTATTGCACGCCCAGGCTCTGCACGGATACCGTAACCCCCGCCGCCAGATCCTTCAGCTCTTGGCAAAAATCCGGATGCATGCCGTCTGGACAAGCAAATTCTGGCGATAATACCGCCATGTAAAGATCGGCAAATCCACTGGCACCGTCTTCGATCTGATCCAAGCTGATCTGGAATTCGATGTCACGCGTCCCAAGATCAAGCGCGTAGCCTCCATGCCAAGGGCCATTCTGGCCGCCCTCACTGGCAAAATCCGGTACTGCCCCGTCATGAGACAAAAAAGCGCCCAGCAATGCACCTGCGGGGTCGATGTCTTCGGGCCAGTGTCGTGCACCTGTGGCGGATGCATACTTCAGCTCACTTGTCGCATCTGACGCCTTTTGCCCACTCCACCCTTTATCTCCGGGCACAGTCGGCGCACTCCAACGCCAGTGTCCTTCAAACGCGTCGCCGTTGCGGCGAAATTCAACAGTCCCCCATTTCCCACTCGTGTACCGAAAGACCCCGCGCAGCGACGCACCATCGGGGGATGAGACAGCTTCCAGCGTGCCCCGTTCGGCATAGTCGCCCCAAACCCGCGAGCCATCCTGAAGCAAGCGAACCTGACCATAGCTGGTGTCCCAGTCGCCTTGCCAGCTGTCTTGTGCATAGCTGGGGCCAGCCACCACAAATGCAAACAAGAGTGCCACCAAATGAAGAGTTCGGGAAGCAATCAAAGCCAGGGCGCGCCCAATAGAAATATCAAATGAGAACATCAATTTACTTTCTCCAACGTCATAAGAGCCACACCATAAGGAAAGTTAGACTTGGTCTGACCACCGGGCAAACGGAAAAAGCTAAGGCTGTCGTTTAACGGCGCTTAAGCCCCATGCCACAGCCCAGGGCACCGTGTTTCAAGGTGGCTTTGTTGCGGCAATCCTAATCCACCGATCTTAGCTTAGGACAACACACGATTTGGCATTTTCAAAGTGCTCTCTTCGCGTTCTTCACGCAGATAGCTACGCACCGTAGGGTCGATATCCCGGCTTTCATAGGAATAGACACCGCACGCCTTCAAAGCGTCTCGCAAGGTGACTTTGTTTTCGATCCGTTTCCAGATGGCCCTAGAGGCATAAGGGCTGACATGCGGGCGCCATGCAACACCCATTGTGATGCCGCGCAGGAACTTGACCTGTTGGCGATGTGATGGCGTCAGGATCGTTTCAACGATGCTGCCTTCGCGCACCATTTCATGCTCGACGATGAATACACGGTTGCCGCGCTGCGCGACCATACCATCATAGCGCGACTTTTGATGAACGCTGCCATCTTTGGCGATCACCCGTTCAACCGAGCGCGACATGACATACCCATCTTTTTCGTACAGCCAGATCAGGCTGCGCAGAATCATGCCCTCCCATGTGGGGGTTTGAAAATGCGAGTGATAAAACCCGAGATAGCGTCTTAGCAACTGAGTTTGATCCCGGAACGGGCCAATCATCAGATCAACAGGCCCGCCAGCGACGCGTTTTCGATTCAAAATATGGCGGCGGGTGAACTCTTCATGATCCGACAACAAATCCGCTTCGGTCAGATCGAAATGCCGGGCAATCCGGCGCATATTGTGCGCCGATGGCAAGCCTCCACCATTCAGGTAACGGTTAAACTGCTGGCGGTTGATCCCAATTTCGCGGCAGACCTGTGCGATAGACCCGTAGTCAGCGCAGATGCTTCGTAAATTCTGAGCAAAATTTTCCAAACGGCCTGATGATCCTTCACTTGTGTACGCATAATAGCGTCTACTTGCGTACAAATGTATAACCCCGCGAAGTTTAAAGAATCAAGAGAGACGGTGACCATGCTCCGATATCACGGGATACGCCGTGAGTGTTATTGGGAGAACAACACATGGATACGCAGGAAAAACATGCCAAATGGCTGATTGGTCAGGCAGAAAAGGGACGCATGTCGCGCCGCGAATTTCTGGGGCGCAGCACAGCGCTTGGGCTGACACTCAGCGCGGGCACCGGGCTATACAGTCAGGCACGCGCAGCCACCCCCAGCAAGGGCGGACATATGCGGTTGGCGATGGGCCACGGTTCGACCTCGGACACGCGCGATCCGGCGACATTGACCAACGGTTTGCAATGGGTTGTGGCCTACGGGGTGGCGAACACGCTGACGGAACTGGATGCCAGCGGCAAACTGGTCGGGTCACTGGCGACGGAGTGGAGCTCGTCTCCGGACGCCAAAGTGTGGACGTTCAAGCTGCGCGACGGCGTTGAATTCCACAACAGCAAGACGATGACCGCCGAGGATGTGATCGCCTCGCTCAACTATCACCGCGGTGACGCCTCAACATCAGTGGGCAAGCCGGTGATGGAAGCGGTGACTGACATCAAGGCCGACGGCAACACGATCATTGTGACGCTCGATAACGGCAACGCTGACTTCCCCTTCAACTTTGGCGAAGCAACCTTTGGCATCTATCCCGTCAAGGACAACAGCATTGACTGGCAAGGCGGCGGTTCAGGCGGATATATTCTGAAAAACGAACAGCCCGGACAGCGCTATGAGTTTGAGCGTAACCCGAACTACTGGAAAGACGGGGCCGCGCATGCCGATACGATTGATCTGCAATCCATCACTGACCCGGCCGCCCGCCAGAACGCGCTGATCACCGGAGAGGTGGACTGTATCGACCGGGTCGAACTGAAGACGCTGGCCCTGATGTCACGCACGCCGGGTGTGGTGATCGAAGAAGGCGCGGGGCCGCTGCACTATACCTTCCCGATGATGACCAAGATGGCGCCGTTTGATAACCTTGAACTGCGAAAGGCGTTGAAGTTTGCCATCAACCGTCAGGAAATCGTGGATAAGATCCTCTTTGGTCACGGAGTGGTGGGCAATGACCACCCAATCGGGCCGTCGTATCGCTATCACGCGGCGGATATCGAGCAAAACAGCTATGACCCCGACAAGGCACGGCACCATCTGGAAAAATCAGGGCTGGGCAACGTTGAGATCAATCTCAGCGCCTCGGATGCGGCCTATAGTGGCGCGCTGGATGCTGCTGTATTGTTCCAGGCCTCGGCCAAAGAGGCAGGCATCAACATCAATGTCGTACGCGAACCCAATGATGGGTACTGGTCCGATGTCTGGATGAAAAAGCCCTGGAGTGCCAGCTATTGGGGCGGCTATCCGACCGAAGACACGATGCTGTCCACCGGGTTTGCACCGGGGGCGGCCTGGAACGACACGCAGTGGGATCACCCCAAATTCAACGAACTGCTGGTCGCCGCACGCGCCGAGTTGGATCAGGGGCTCCGCGCCGAGATGTACCGCGACATTCAGGTCATCCTGCGCGATGAGGGCGGCAACATTGTTCCGATGTTCGCCAACGAAGTCCACGCCCGCAATGACAAGATTGCACACGGTGATCTGTCTTGGGTGCGTGGCTTTGACGGACGCCGCATCTTGGAACGCTGGTGGATGGTGTAGTTATCTCCCTGACGACACCGATGGCCTTCCGCACCTTTGGGATGCGGGGGGCTATTCCAATTGAACATTGTGCAGGGGCTCACGCGTGAACAGCCAGCAAACACTCTACTTTAACGGCACAATTCATACGATGGATGACAAAGTGCCAAACCCCCAAGCCGTTCTCACCGAAGGTGAACGAATTTTGGCGGTAGGCGATGAGAATGACCTGCGCAGTCGCATGTCACCAGCGGCCACAGAAACCGACTTGCAAGGGCACACAATGATGCCCGCATTCATCGATCCGCACGGGCATTTCCCCGACCCCGGGTTCATTCAGCTGTTCCGTGTTGATCTGGCGGCCCCACCGCGCGGGGACTGCGTGGATATGGCCACCGCATTGGACCGCTTGCGCGCCAAAGCGGCTCAGACACCCAAGGGGGATTGGGTGATGGGCGTGCTTTTTGATAACACTGCCATTGCTGAACGCCGAATGCCAACCCGCGCCGAACTGGATACTGTCTCAACCGACCACCCGGTTTGGGTGCTGCATGCCTCTGGCCACAACGGGGCGGCCAATTCCTACACATTGCGACAACACGGTGTTGATCGCGACACATCAGACCCGATTGGCGGGCGCTTTGGGCGTGATCCCGAAACCGGCGCGTTGACTGGCCTGATTGAAGGGCTGTCTGCCATGGGTCCTATGGGGGACACCGATTTTCTGATCGATCGCGCGCGCTTCTGGCAGGGGTTCAATGCCTGCCGGGATGAGTATTTGTCACACGGGGTAACCTATGCTCAGAATGCCTGGGCGTCCGCCGAGCTTTTGGCGCATTTTGCCAGCCTTCCTTCCGGGTCAGACCCCGGCATTGATCTCATGCTGTTGCCAACCGCCAAGCTGGAACCCGCGCTGACGCAAGGAGAGAGCCCGGTGATCTGGCCCGACACGCGGTACTTCACCCTTGGACCGCGCAAGCTGTTCACCGATGGGGCATTTCAGTTGCAAACCGCCTTTTTGACAGCGCCTTATCACAAGCCTTCCGATCCGCAGGCCCCGTATGGACAGTGTTACGCAGAACCAGACGAGCATCTGCGCGACGTTCAGCGGCTGCATGATATGGGCCACCAAATTCACTGCCACTGCAATGGTGACGCGGCCACAGATATGTTCCTGGACGCGGTCGCGGCCGCGTTGCAGGCAACGCCGCGCAAGGATCATCGCCACACGGTTATTCATGGCCAGGTGCTGCGTCAGGATCAGCTAAAGCGCATTGCCGAACTGGGCGTCACGATCAGCTTTTTCTCTGCCCACATCCATTTCTGGGGGGATCGTCACTATGATACCTTTTTGGGACCCAAAAGGGCCGCGTGCATTTCCCCCGCGGCATCAGCCGGACGTCTGAACATACGCTATACGTTGCATAATGACGCCTCGGTCACGCCCACACGGCCCCTGCACCTTGCCCATTGCGCGGTGAACAGGGTCACATCCGGTGGACATGTCTTGGGTGAGGACGAAAAAATCACTGCATATGCAGCGTTAAAGGCGCAAACCATAGACGCCGCCTGGCAAGTGTTTCAAGAGACCGAGCGTGGCTCGATTGAGGCGGGCAAGCTGGCCGACTTCGCAGTGTTAGCCGAGAACCCGTTGGATGCCCCGGACGCATTGCAGCACAACAAGGTACTAAGAACAATTCGCCGTGGAAAATCTGCGTATAGCATCTCAGCTTAATAACGGCGCGAGGTTGAACCGTCTCTGAGCAATGCAAAGGTCTGGGTTTTCACGCTACCCTTTCTGAATGAACCCTCAACAAAACATCGGGGGCGCCCGCATTTCTGTTTGTGATGATTGCTTGCTTCGGACCTGCTGTTTTGAATGGCGGTGATCTAAGTACAGGATCCGTCCAGCCGGGCATTGGCACGTGCCCTGCCGGGTCAACATCAGAACTTTCGAACGTTTCTTGGGGCCCTGATTATCCCTGCTCTTGATGTAGAGGGTTACACTTGGGAAAAAATGCCCGCCCTTTTCTGCTCGCGGTCGGTGACGGGTTGGCACCTACTGCGGCCTGTTTTCCCTGAACTCCATCGGATCGGCGTGCGCAGGGACATAGACCTGCTGGAAAAAAAGCGGTTTGTCCGAGGCAGCAAATCCAAGAATATCACAAATGATACCGCGGGCGGCGGATGGCAGGCCAAGCCGCAGGCTCACAGGATCAGGAAAGGCCGCACAAACGACGCGGTTGTTCGTGCGTACGGTGCCGATACCGAACTCCTGCCGGATCACGGCATGTAAATGCACACCTTCGAAAGCGGTGGTATCAAGATCCAACACTGACCCAAACTGGCCGTAGGACAGGTAAAAGAAGTTTATCAGCTTGAAGCGGTGATCCACGTCAATCTCGCGGGTGATCCTGACATAATTTTCTTCGTTGCCTAAGAATTGGCTCCACGGACCCTTGGCATGGGTTTTCTCCATGTCTGTGACCTTGCTGTAGACGGGCAAAAGCGTGTCAGTCACATCGTTTACAAAGCGAAATTGCCAGAGATCAAAAATCTCTTCTGTTTTCTCAGCAACGACCGTGCCGGTGCCCGTTTTACGTTTAACGACGCCAAGTTCTGACAGGTTTCGCAGTGCCTTTTGAATCGTACCAAGGCTAAAGGGCAGCCCTTGGGTCATGGCTGTCTCAGTTGGCAAATTGTCCCCTGCCTGAAGACGGCCCTCGTGTATCAGCTCTGATATGGCCTCGGCCAAAAGCCGGTGCTTGATGCGAGTTGTCGATGTTTCGGAAACGTCAGCCAATCGGGATTTGATCGCTTCAAGTGTAGTGGTCATGATGGGTATTTCCAAGCTTTGGCACGCGAATTACTATATAGTAATTAGCTTCATTCTGTGCTTACTATACACCAGATGTGCAGATCTGCACCTGAAACTTGGCGCCACTTTGTAAGGATATGCTTCATGGACAAGCGAAAACTGTTTATCGATGGCGACTGGTGCGAAGGCGGCAACGCGCAAACGATTGAGGTCGAAAATCCAGCGACGGGTGAAATCGTGGCGCTTGTGTGCTGTGCAGACGCTTCCGACTTGGACCGCGCGCTTGAGGCCGCTGATCGTGGGTTCAAACTCTGGTCCAAGACGTCGCCCTGGCAGCGGTCAAAGATCCTTATTCGCTGCGCCACGCTGATCGAAGAACGCATGGAAGACCTGGCCATTCTGATGACGCTGGAGCAGGGCAAACCCCTTGCCGAGGCGCGCGGAGAGCTAGACCGTACAGTCGATGTTTTTCAGTGGTGCGCAGGCGAGGCGATCCGAACCTATGGGCGGTTATTGCCACAGCGCGCGCCGGGGTATCGTCAAACCACAATCAAAGAACCCATCGGCCCCGTCGCCGCATTTGCCCCGTGGAATTTCCCCGGCGTGATGTTCGGGCGCAAGATTGCCGCCGCCTTGGGTGCGGGTTGTTCGATGATCATTAAACCATCCGAGGAATCGCCGGGCGTGTCCTCGGGGATTGTCAAAGCCTGTCAGGATGCCGGTGTACCAGACGGTGTACTGAACATGGTGATGGGCGATCCGGCAATGATCTCGGAGTATCTGATCCGATCACCAATCATCGCAAAAGTGTCTCTGACCGGGTCCGTCGCAGTGGGGCGGCAACTGAGCAAACTGGCCGGTGAGCTGCTGAAGCCCGCCACGATGGAGCTGGGCGGGCATGCGCCTGTTCTGGTCTTTGGTGACGCGGATGCGGAGAAGGCCGCGGATATGACCGCTGGCTTCAAATACCGCAACGCAGGTCAGGTTTGCCTGGGGGTCAGCCGAATTTACGTGCACGATTCCATCTACCAGACATTCCTGTCGCGCTTCACCGAACGGGTGCAGGAACTGAACGTGGGCGACGGCATGGCCAACGGCGTCACAATGGGTCCACTGGCCAATGCGCGCGGCATCCAGAACATGGAACGGATCATGTCAGACGTGCAGGCGCGCGGCGGCAAGACTGTCGTCGGGGGCACGGCCATCGCCGGCAAAGGGCACTTTTGGCAGCCCACTGTTGTCACCGATCTTGAGCACGATTCCACACTGATGACACAAGAACCATTTGGCCCCATTGCCCCGATTGTTCCGTTCTCCACCTATGACGAGGCGATGTCATTGGCCAATGGCCTGGACTACGGCCTTGCCGCTTATGCCTTCACGCGCTCGCTGGATATCGCAACCAATGTGGCCGACGATCTTGAGGCGGGATGGATTGGCGTGAACAACTTCTCGCCCGCTTTGGCCGAGGCCCCTTTTGGTGGTGTCAAAGACAGCGGCTTTGGCAGCGAAGGTGGCCCCGAAGGCTTTGACGCTTACTGCAAAACCAAATTTATCAGCCAGGTGAATATGGGCAGCTGACCCCACCCGCCAAGACCCAACAACTTTCAGGATGACAGGATTTTATGATGGCACATATCGGGTTTGTAGGACTAGGCACGATGGGCCTGGCCATGGCCAATAACTTGATCAAGGCTGGGCATACGGTTGTGGGTTTTGATCCTGCCGCCACTGCGATGAACGCTCATGTGTTGAACGGTGGGCATTCGGCAAACTCCCCTGCTGAGGCGGCAAAAGATGCTGACGTCGTCATAACAATGTTGCCCAACGGCGATATTGTGAGGCATGCGGTTTTTGAGTTTGGCGGCGTGATCGAAGGCATCTCAGACACGGCCATCCTGATCGATATGTCAACGATCCACCCAAGGGAAACGGACGCCATCCGCAACGACCTGGCAGCCAAGAACATCGCGATGGTAGATGCCCCGGTGGGCCGCACCTCGGTCGAGGCGGCGTTGGGCACTTCGTTGTTTATGGTCGGAGCAGCAAAGCACGATCTTGAGGCCATTCGCCCCATCCTGTACGCCATGGGCGATACGATCATTGATTGCGGGGGGCCTGGCACCGGATCACGTATGAAGATCGTCAACAACCTGATGACCACCAGTCTGAATGTGCTGACCGCGCAAATCCTGACGTTTTCAGATGCAACAGGTCTGGATCGTGACCTTGCCATTAGCGTGATGAATGGCACCGCTGCAGGGCGTGGCCACATGAGCACGACCTATCCTGCCAAGGTGCTCAAGGGCGATCTGACGCCTGCCTTCATGATTGATCTGGCAAAGAAGGATTTGGATATCGCGTTGACCATGTCAAACGAACTCGGTGTGCCGCTCTCGCTTCCGACACAGGCCGAAAAAATCTATGCCGAGGCCCAGAAGGTTGGCCGGGGCAGCCAGGACTGGACAGCGATCTACGACATGCTGCACAAAAACCAATTTCCTGCTGCTTGATCCAACATCCTACATGCTCAAAGGTATCCGCCCATGTCTGATCCAAACGCCTTGATGACACCGCTCGACATGCACAACGGCGCATTGCGCACCCCGATTGACCCGTCGCATCTGGGCACCGCTGTTCTGGACACATTAGGCGCGTTCGACGCAGGCACTTATCACAGCTTTACGCTGACCTATACGGCGGGGCGGTTTGGTGTTGATGACAGTGGCAGCATCCGCGTGGTCTGGCGCTTTGCCACCGATCAGACAAACCCGCAGTTCGAAGACCCAAAGGCTGCGGGCTACACCCAGGTCCTGGCCTCAAACAATGCTGTGCTGCAGGCACGTTTTGATCCAAAAGGGAACATTCGCCCATGGGACCGGACGCTGCAAATCAAAGTGGTCAAAGGCTTCATGAAAGAGGGTGACACGATTACAGTTCGTTTTGGAGTGACCGATCACGGTGGCCCCGGCATGCGACTGCAAACCTTCTGCGAAAACCGGTATGAGTTTCGTGTTCTGGTCGACCCGATCGCGACCTATAATTTCCAGACACTGCCCGAACAGCCCGCGATTTCCATTGTGCCCGGCCCGCCCGAGACATGGGTTGCGGTTGTGCCATCGACCATTGCACGCGGCGAGGTCTTCGCGCTGAAAATCAAAGCCGAGGACACCTGGGGCAACCCAACCAACAAGGCGGCAACGACGCTGACGCCCAAGGCAAATCAAACGGTTGAAAACCTGCCGGACACGATCGAAGTGGTAGAAGGGACGTTTGCCACCATTATCGACAATCTCTTGGCGCAGGGTGACGGCCCTTTGGACATCACCCTGCACGCCCCGGACGGATCGCTGGTCACAACGTGCAACCCCGCGACCATCTCAGAAGCCCCGCAATTGATGAGCTATTGGGGCGATCTGCATGGTCAATCAGACGAAACCTTGGGCACCAACAGCGCGGCGGACTACTTTGCCTTCGGACGTGACAAGGCATTCCTTGATGCCTGCGCCCACCAAGGCAATGATTTCCAGATGACGGATACGTTCTGGCGCGACCTCAACAATGTCACTGCGCATTTCAACGTCGACGGCGAATTTGTGACCCTGCCCGGCTATGAATGGTCAGGCAACACGGCCCTGGGCGGAGACCGCAACGTGTTCTTCCCGGTGGAAGGACGCACCATGCGCCGTTCGTCCCATGCGCTGATCGAAGACCAAAGCGATGTGGGCACCGATTGCCACACGGCAGACGCCTTGTTCAAAGCCTTTGCGGATCACGAAGAATGGGACGTCATTTGTTTTGCGCATTGCGGCGGGCGTTATGCCGACATCACAATGGCCCACGACGGCCGGTTTGAGAAATCAGTCGAGGTCCATTCGGCGTGGGGCACCTTTGAGTGGATCGTTCAGGATGCGTTCAAAAGCGGGTACCGCGTTGGCATCATTGGCAACTCTGATGGCCACAAAGGCCGCCCCGGTGCCAGCTACCCCGGCGCTGGTTGGTTTGGCGCCGTCGGTGGGCTGACCTGCTTTCGGATGCCCAAACTGACGCGGGATGGCCTGATCGACTGCATCAATGCCCGCCACCACTACGCGACGACAGGTGGCCCAAGCGGACGCATGCGGATGGACGTCTCGGCGACATTCAATGGACCCGCAACGCAGTATCTTGATGACCCTCTGCTGATCTCGGACTGTGCAACACAGCCCTGCGAAACCGCGATAATGGGCGACATAGTTCACCTGCCATCGGGCGACGTGCGGCTGACCGTCAGCGTTGACGCCACCTCACCTGTGCGCCGCGTTGATATCTTCAACGGCCTGGATCATCTGGAATGTCATCGCCCCTACAGCGAACAAGACCTTGGAAATCGAATAGGTGTTCTATGGGAAGGTGCCGAATATCGCGGCCGTTTCCGTGCGGTTCCCTGGGATGGTTCGGCGTCGTTTGATAAGGCCACGGTAACCTCTGCCGTGCCGGTAAATTTCTTTAACCGCGACAAAGCGCTCGACCTTGAAGATGGTGCAAAACTGTCATGGCAATCCGTTACCACCGGCAACTTCGCAGGCTTCATTGCCGATCTGAAAGACAGCACTGATGGTGAAATCACGCTAAGCACCGCTTTGATCAATGACAGCATCGCATTGGCCGACATCGGATACGAAGACACCGTTCTGGATGCCTCTGACATCCTGCCGCGTGGCATCCGCCTGTTTCGGCTACCTGAGGAAAACCCTCACACCTCAGTCCGGATCACGCGCAGGCTGGGCCCGCAAACAGGCAGGGATAACCCCTTCTACGTGCGCATCACCCTGGAGGACGGAACACAGGCTTGGTCCAGTCCGATTTACGTTCTCAGAGACGTTGCACCGTAGTCTCTGCACAAGAAACTGCGTGAACTTACCTATACTGGTTTGTCGCCCTTCACAGTCACACGTCTGCCTTTGCGCTCGGCTGGCCAATAATCCCAGATCGCCCGGTGCATGCAACAGCGATTGTCCCAGAACGCCATGTCATTCAGCGTCCAACGGAAACGGATTTGGTAGTTGATGTGTTCCGCGTGTTCAAAAAGCATGTTCAGGATTGCATCGCTTTCACTGTCCGACAGGCCCATGATTTTCGTGGTGAACGTCCGGTTCACAAACAGCGATTTGCGGCCCGTATCGGGATGCGTGCGCACAATGGGATGCACCGCCTGGGGGCACTCAATCTCGGCATCGCTCTTGCCGCGGTCGCTGTAGCGACCTTTGTAGATATGTTCCGAACTGTGCAGCGCCGACAGCCCACCCAGCATGTGTTTGATCGGATCAGACAGGTCATCATAGGCTGCATACATATCGCTGAACATTGTGTCGCCACCACAAGGCGGCGCGATATGAATTTGCAGCATTGTGCCAAGTGGGGGCGTGTCATCGCACGACACGTCAGAATGCCAAAACTCGCCATTTGCAATTTTGGAATCCTTCGTCGCGTGGATTTCAAAGATCTCAGGGTGGCCCGCCATCGTCGGCGCCGCAGGATGCGCGTGCAAGGGTCCAAACCGCTTGCCAAAAGCAACGTGCTGCTCGGGTGGAATTTCCTTTTGGTCTTTGAAGAACAAAACCTGATACTTCAGAAACGCATCACGAATTTCCGAAAACTGGGCATCTGACACCGGCTGGCTAAGATCGACACCGTAGATTTCCGCACCCAGGTTTGGCGCGAAAGGCTTTGCTTCGATCAATGTGTAGCTGTTTGTTTTCAGGGCGACCATTCAGTATCCAGTCTTGCGCTTTGCCGTTCTGCTCACAGCCTATAGGCAAAATTTGCTTTATCAAACTGAATGGCAGATCCAGGCCTGTCGGCACACAACAAAGCAGGATCAAACCACTGCTCCGCACGCTCAGGGGCCAACAGGGCCGCATTGAGCTTGAAGCCTGAGACCGTCTGGCTAGACTTTAAGTTGTAAAACTCAAAAAATCAGGGAGATCATCATGCCGGACGGACCAAACCCAGAGCCCACAGCAAAACGCAGTGTTGTTGTTCAGGAATTCACCAACAGCGTTCTTGACCCCAATGAGCCGATGCTTGGGCCCGTCGAAAATGGTGGAACGATTATCGCCAACACAGCACCGGGGTGCTGGGGGCCGATGATCACGCCCAGCCTGAGAGGCGGCCACGAGGTCACCAAGCCTATTTTCGTAGACGGTGCCGAGGTTGGCGACGGCGTCGCAATCCGCATCCGTGACATAACAGTTACCTCTATCGCGACCGCCTCAGGGCACGACAGCTCGCCCGAGGGGTTCTGCCTGGGGGATCCTTATGTCGCCGCGCGCTGCCCGACCTGTGATACGGTCTGGCCC
Organism: Roseovarius sp.; assembly: GCA_045106595.1. Taxonomy (GTDB): domain Bacteria; phylum Pseudomonadota; class Alphaproteobacteria; order Rhodobacterales; family Rhodobacteraceae; genus Roseovarius. The sequence goes on from JBGCEW010000012.1 coordinate 26,382, forward strand.
GAAACACATATCGAGGGCGTCGGCCAGGACGCGGTGAAATGCGACAGCTGTGGGAACGCGGTCAAACCCTTTGAAATCGTGCATGGCTATACCGTGACATTTGACGACACCCGCACCGTCGGCCTGACCCTGCCCAAGTCTGCGGCAGAAACCATCGCAGGCGAGGCGGATCATTATTCGGCGTTGCCGGACGAAAGCCGCCAGCATTCGATCCTGAACTTTGCCCCGTCGGACATGCCGGGTACATTGGTTCGGATGCGCCCTTTCATGGGGCAACTGGGCACCTGTCCCTCAATGCCCATGCCCGACAGCCACAACGCCGGTGATTTCGGCGCTTTTCTGGTTGGCGCACCGCATGACTATGCCATCACGCCCGAGCAGCTGGTTGAGCACAAGACCGATGGTCACATGGATATCGACGCCGTGCGCGCCGGTGCAATACTAGTCGCCCCGGTAAAGGTGCCGGGCGCTGGCGTTTACATGGGCGATATGCACGCCGGACAAGGCGACGGCGAGATTGCCGGGCATACGATGGATGTCTCTGGCAGCGTGACACTTCAGGTCGAGGTCGTGAAGGCGTACCCGCTGGATGGCCCTGTGCTGTTTCCACTGGAGGAGGATCTGCCGCCGCTCGCGAAACCTTTCACCGAAGCCGAAACCGCCAAGGGGCAGCGCCTTGCCGACCGATGGGGTGTGTCCAAGATCGAACCGCTTGCACCTGTTTCGGTTGTTGGGACTGCGGCCAATCTGAATGACGCGATTGAAAACGGACTGGCCCGCGCTGCAAAACTTCTGGATGTCAGCGTTGCAGAAATTCGCAACCGGGCAACTGTGAATGGCGCGATCGAAATTGGCCGCGCTCCGGGCGTCATCCAAGTTACGTTTCTCGCGCCTCTTGCCAAACTCGACGCGGTTGGATTGGGCGATTACGCACGCGAACAATACGGCCTCTGATAGTTTGGCTGCCCGCCCCGCCCCGCGCCAGCAACGCATGGCACGCGGCGTGGGCTGTGCCGCAATGGGTCACCTGTTCAGGTGGCCCATTTTGTTAGTGCCTTCTATCGTCAGGCGCGGCCAAGCTGCTGCGCGGTCTCGGTCGATGATTGCTCTTCACGCAGACACAACCGCAAGAGCGGCGGCACCGTCAAAAGCGTGAGAAAGGCCGACATGGACAAGCCACCCACAACGACAGCGCCCAGACCACGATAAAGCTCGGATCCTTCGCCGGGGAAAACGATCAGCGGAAGCATCCCCATTACCGAAGTCAACGTGGACATGAAGATGGGCCTGATCCGATTACGAGTGGCTTCTTCGATAGCGTCGATGGGCGCCATTCCATCAGTGCGCAAATGATAAAGCGCCTGATGCACAATCAGGATCGCGTTGTTCACCACGATGCCCACAAGGATGACAAAGCCCAACAAGGTCAGCATGTCCAGCGGTTGGGTTTGGTACAGGTTTAGCAGAGCCAACCCTCCGACACCCCCCGCCGCCGCAACCGGCACTGCAATAAGGATAACCAACGGCAAGACGAAACTCTCAAACAGAATGGCCATGACCAGAAACACGATGATCAACGCGACGATCAGATTGATCTGAATGGCATTCCACGTCTGGCTCAGCTGATCTGCGGTGCCGGACACCGTCAGGTTGATCCCTTCGGGCAAACCTTGCGCAGCCAATGCGTCCACCACTTCGGTTTCAAGCAATTCAACCGCCGCCTCCAGGGGCAAGGCCTCGGACGGACGAATTTCCAGCGTCACGGTGCGCAGCCGGTCGCGGTGTCGGATTTCCGTTGGGCCAGCGGTCAGCACGACATCCGACAAGGCCGAGACCGGAACAATCTGCCCATTTGGCGTCACCACCGGGTAATTGCCCACGTCCTGCGTGCGCAAGGCGCGTTGCACCGATCTGTCACCGCGCAGCACCAAATTGATGCGCTCTGCCCCCACGGTCACCTGCGCCACCCGCAGCCCGTCATTAAAGGCATCAACTGTGGCGGCCAGTGCAGAGCTGTCCAGCCCCGCATCGGCCAGCCTTTGTCGGTCAGGGATCAGTCGTACCTCTGGCGCGCCAAGCTCAAGCCCGGGGATCGGGCGGAACTGGTGGCCCTCGGATCGCGGCAGCAGCCCGCTGACGACCCCGGCTGCCTGCCCGGCGACGGCCAAAATCTCATCCAGGTCCTGGCCCGAGACGTTCAGCTCAATCGTGCGCCCGCCACCAATGCCACGACCGAACAGCGACGGTTGGGTCATAAAGCCGAATGTACCCGGTTCAGCAAAGATCGGTTGCGACAGCACCGGGATCAAATCGCCAGCGCGCGCACCGTCAACCGCGCTTGCACCAACAAAGGAATTGCCGGGGGTGGCCACAAAAAAGAAATTCTCAATCGTTGGCGTGCCGTCTTCGGTTTGGGTCTCTGGTCCGGCGTTCCACAATGGGCGGGCCACGGTTTCAATGCGCTCTGCGATTGTCTGCGTTGTCTCAAGGTTATAGCCGGGTGGCGGGATGATCAGGCCAAACACCAGATTGCGATTGCCTTCGGGCAGATATTCCAGACGAGGCAGAAATGTGATGCTGGCAAAGGCCGCGCCGCCTGCAATCAGCCCGACCATCATCAGCCCCAAGGTCCGCGACCGCACGGTCCAGCGCACATAGATCATCACCAGCGCCCGAAAGCCACGCGCAATGTGATCGACGCCCCACAACCGTGTCGGCGTCTGATCCTTCTGGCTCAGAAGTCGTGACGCCAGTGCGGGGATCACCGTGACCGCGACAACCAGCGACAGCAACACCGAAACCGAAATGGCCACCGCAATGTCACGGAACAATTGCCCGGCCTCCAGCTGCATGATCAGGATGGGCACGAACACCAAAACCGTCGTCAGTGCCGAGACAAGGATCGCCCCCCACACCTGCCGCGCGCCTTCATAGGCGGCCTCGCGTCTGGACTTGCCTTGTTCGCGCAGGCGAAAAATGTTTTCCAGCACAACAATGGCGGCATCCACAATCATGCCGACAGCAAAGGCGATGCCGGCCAATGAGATCACGTTCAACGTGCGTCCGGTCAACGCCATAACCACGAAGGTCGCCACAATTGACACAGGGATCGACAGCGACACGACAAGCGTGGCGCGTGGTGAACGCAGGAACAATAACAGGATAAAGGCCGCAAGCGCCCCGCCAATCCAGATGTTCTGGGTCACCAGATCAATCGCCCCGTTGATGTATATCGTCTCGTCGTAGACCTGTCTCATATCAAGGCCCGCAGCAGCGACCGGCCCGGCGTTCAGCTCGCTCAAAACGACGCGGATTTCCTCCATCACGGCGATCACATTGGCGCCGGATTCGCGCACGATGTTAAAGGCCAGTCCCGGCTCGCCTCGAAAGCGCAGGCTGGTGGTGGCGTCGGCATAGCTGAACGCCACTTCGGCCACGTCTGCCACCCGCACTTGCCCGACACCGCCCGATGCGGCACCCGACCGCAGCACCACGTCGCGAATGGCCTCTTCGGTGTTCAGATTGCCTTCGGTGCGCACCACATAACGGCGTTTGCCTTCGTCCAGATCACCGGCCGAGATCGAGATATTCTCGGCGCGCAAGGTGCGGACCACCTGCGGAACGGTCAGGTTGTAGCGCGACAGGCGCAGCGGATCGACGATGATCTGCAATTCGCGCGTCACACCTCCAAAAAGGTTCACCGCCGAAACCCCGTCAACCCGTTCCACCCGGTCTTTCACCGTGTCTTCGATGAAGTCGCGATAGGTGGTGATGTCGCGGGTGTTGCCCTCTTTTGCGGTCAGGATCACCCAGGCGATGGGGCTGTCATCTGATCCGGAGGTGTTCAACGTCGGCTCGTCAGCCTCATCGGGGTAGCCGCTGACACGGTCCAGCCGGTTTGAGACCAAAAGCAGGCTGTCGCCCATATCGGTGCCAACTGCGAATTCCAGCGTCACCTCAGCCTGCCCGGTACGCGACCGGGATGTCATGATTTCCAATCCCTCAAGGCCACGCAGGGCTTCTTCTTGAAGGTTCACAATCTCTCGCTCCACCTCAGACGGGGCAGCACCGGGCCATTGGGTTTCCAAAACCACGATAGGTTTACGTACATCAGGGGCCAGCTGGATCGGAATGCGGGTCAGGGCAATTGCCCCAAAGAGCAACGCAATCAAGACGGCCGAGACAACTGCAACAGGCCGGTCAATGGCAAAGCGGATCGGGTTCATCAGTTTGCCCCTGCCCCTGTGGGCGTTGGGGCGATGTCCTGCCCAGGGCGCAGACGTTCATTGCCGCGCACCACGACCTGATCACCGGGGGCCAGCCCGCTCAGCACCTCATAGCGATTGCCCGCAGGCACGCCGATTTCCACCGCACGGGGCTGCGCCTTGCCGTCTTCTGCGACAAACACGGTCCATCCGCCGCGGCCTTGCACCAGCGCATCTTTGGGCACAGACAACACTTGGCGGGCCTCGCCCACGGGGATATCAACCGTCAGAGACTGACCAACGGCGAGATTGCTGATCGCATCAAGACCTGCGGCCGAGAACCTCACAGCGCGGGTGCGTGTCGAGGGATCCTCAACCGGCAAAATGGCCCTCAGCGTAAGGTCAATCGCTTCGTCGGTCTCCAATGTGCCAATCACTTTTTGGCCCGGTCTCAGGTCAGCAACAAAGCGCGCGGGAATGCTGGCTTCGATCTCAAAAGATCCAACGTCCAGCAATGTCACCACCGGGGTGCCCGCTTGGATGAATGCGCCTGGTATGGTCAACACCTCAAGAACCACGCCGGAAAACGGGGCGCGGATCATGCTTCGGTCCAGTTGGTATTTGGCCTCGGCTAGACCGGCATTGCCGCTTTCCAACCGGGCTCGGGCCTCGGCCAATTGTGCCCGCGCAACATCCACGTCTGCTTGCGCATCGTCAAAGCGGCCTTGCGAAAACGAGACCGAGCCGCTCAGCGCTTCGATGCGCTCAAACGACGTCTGAGCACTTGCAAGCCGGGCCTCGGCGGTGACGATACTTGCTTCAGCCTCCACAATTTGCGCACCCGCTTGCCGCACCTGAATAGACAGCAAGTCGCGGTTCAATTCGACCAGCAAATCCCCCTCGGCCACAGCACTACCGGTCAGAACATGAATCTGGTCAATACTGCCGGCCACACGGCTGGCCACAGCGCCATTACGTGCGGTCGCGATATCCGCAAACACCGGAACGGTTTCTGACAAAGTGAGTTGATCAACGGTTTCAACACCAACCGCAGCGGGACGCCCCTGTGCAAATGCGGCCCACGCCGAAACCAGCATGACGAAAACCAGTGCAGGTTTTAGGATAGTTTTAAGCACAATTCCCTCCAGGACACTTCGGTTGGAGCTAGCGCTGCCTGTGTTTTGTCAACCAGTGCAGTACGAGGCTGAGCAGCAGCATGCGCCGAAATGGGAATGCTTCTGTTCAGCGTTTTAACGTAATCTGATTGGCGTCGAGTTACCACTGCTTAACCGCAAAAGGCCCGACATGGCATCCAGGCAATCCAGCGGGCATCAGACAACTGTTTTGGCCCGGCACCCAAACCTTCGCTATACAATGCCCCAGACACCCTGTAGAGAGCTGCCTTTATCCTTGGGCGGTGCGCAGGTTGCAATACTGCTCGTCCTGCGTTCCCAAGTCAGCAAAAAGAACCATCACTGTGAAACAAACCATCGCAAGCGCGCTTGCCCGTAAGGGTTATGATACTTTGACGCCCGTCCAACAGGCCGTGACCCAATCCGATCTTGATGGGCGCGACCTGCTTGTATCGGCGCAAACCGGTTCGGGCAAAACCATCGGGTTTGGCCTGGCTATTGCGCCGGGGTTGTTGGGCAGCAAAGACACATTCGATGCGCCGGGCGCGCCATTGGCCCTGATCGTCGCCCCGACACGGGAACTGGCCCTGCAGGTGAAACGGGAACTGGCCTGGCTCTATGAGGATGCAGGCGCGTCCTTGGCATCCTGCGTCGGGGGGATGGACATGCGCGATGAACGCCGTGCCTTGGCACGCGGCGCGCATATCGTTGTCGCCACACCTGGCCGGTTGCGCGATCACATCATGCGTGGGTCAATTGATCTGACGGCGATACGTGCTGTGGTTCTGGATGAGGCCGATGAAATGCTCGACCTTGGGTTTCGTGAGGACCTTGAGTTCATCCTCGATGCGACACCGCAGGAACGCCAGACCTTGCTGTTTTCAGCCACGGTGCCACGCGCGATTGCCAACCTTGCCACACGGTATCAACGCGACGCCGAACGCATCACGACAACAGGTGAGCGAACCCAGCACGCCGATATCGAATATCGCGCCCTGATGGTATCGCCGCGTGACGGCGAAAACGCGATTATCAATCTTCTTCGCTATTATGAGGCCCCAAATGCGATTGTCTTTTGCAACACGCGTGCGACGGTCTCGCGCCTGACTGCGCGCCTGTCCAATCGTGGATTTTCTGTTGTCGCCCTGTCGGGAGAGCTGACCCAGGGCGAGCGCTCTAACGCGCTGCAAGCCATGCGGGATGGTCGGGCACGGGTATGCGTCGCAACTGATGTTGCCGCGCGTGGGATTGACCTGCCCAATCTTGAACTGGTGATCCATGCCGAACTGCCCAGCAGCCACGATACCCTGTTACACCGCTCAGGCCGGACAGGGCGCGCAGGGCGCAAAGGGGTCAGCGCTTTGGTTGTTGTGCCATCATCGCGCAAGAAAGCCGAACGTATCTTGAAATTCGCCAAGCTTACTGCGGCTTGGGGCACTGCACCATCGGCAGACGAGGTTAATGAGCGCGATCAGGAGCGGATGCTGGCCGCAGACGACTGGCAACTGGAGATCACCGCAAGCGAACGCGCACAGGTCACTCAACTGACTGAGGCGTTCACTGTCGATCAAATCGCCGCAGCGTATCTGCGTCAGTACAAACTGCGCCATTCCGCCCCCGAAGAACTTGGCGCTGTGTCGGCCACGCCCACCAAACCCCATGCCGAATTTGGCCCCAGCGTTTGGTTTTCATTGTCAGAGGGGCGAAATCAAAATGCCTCTCCGCGTCACTTGCTGCCCATGGTGTGTAAGGCAGGCAATCTGACCAAGGATGATATTGGTGCCATCCGCATCGTGGATGATCTTTCCTATGTCGAAATCCGCAAATCCCGTGTCTCAGATTTTCTGGCGGCCATTGGCCCCGGCATGAAGATTGAGGGCACCAAAGACGTTGTGCAACTGGACAAAGCGCCAGACCTTCCCGCCTTTGAACGCCCCAAGACCAATCGCCATGCCAAAAGTAAGCCACGTCATCCCAAGGGCGACACAAAGCCGGTAGATTGGAATGACGCGCCTGCACCACGTCGCCGAAAACCAAAACCCGAAGATCGCAAGCCGCAAAAACCGTCGGATCAGCGTCCCAAAACGGAGCCTTCGGACACCGCAGCGCATGCCCCTGCTCGGCGTCGTGCTCCTGAAGGTCAGGATGCAAGAAACGAGGGTGACAAGAAAGCCAAGGCAGACCGCAAAGGGAAAAATTACAAACCCCACACTGCATCCGCCGGTGGCAAACCCCCGCCAAAAGGCAAACCCAGCAGCAAGAAAAACCGTGCCCGTGCCGCGGCTGCACTTGCGGCAAAGGGAGCGAACGCCAAGCCAAAACGGCGGCCACGTTAAGCCGGGTTGCTTAAACCCGGCCCATCCCGTGCACTTTCAATCGTAGGGGCGGAAGGCTTGACAGACATAGCACAAGTCCGGCCCGCTTAGGTGAACGCGACACCATCGTTGATCATCGGAAGAGCAGATACGATCATCCCGGTTTGAGCGATGGCATTTGCCAGCGCGGGGGCTGAGGGCGGCGTTCCCGGTTCGCCAATGCCACTTGGGGGTTCGGCCGAGGCGATGATGTGCGTCTCAATCGCGCCAATGTCACCGATCCGCAGGGGCTCGTAGTCAGGGAAGTTGAATTGGTCCACGACCCCACCGGTCAGAGTGACCTCATTGCGCATGACGTGCCCAATGCCGTATCCCACACCGCCCTCGATCTGGGCTCTGATCACATCCGGGTTCACCGCGATACCACAATCAACAGCGCATGTAATCTTCTCGATCTGCACACCCGAGGTCGCGTCGCCTGATATTTCAACAACCTCGGCTACATAACTGCCAAAGGATTTGTGCACCGCGATGCCTTGCGTCCGGCCTGCGGGCGCATTGCCCCAGCCTGCCTTTTGTGCCGCAAGTTCAAGCACAGCAGCCTTGCGTTTTGCATCGGCGCTATCGTCCAGATGGGCAAGACGGAACGCGACAGGATCCTGACCCGCGGCCTGTGCAACAATGTCCATCATGACTTCCATGGCATAGGCTGTGTGCGTGTGTCCGACAGACCGCCACCAAAGCGTGCTGGTGGCCTTTTTCGTGTCGGTCAGGCCTACATGGAACCCAGGGATGGAATACGGCGTGTCTGCAACCCCTTCGACCGAAGAATGATCAACACCGTCGCGCACAGCAAAGCCCTCGAACACGGTCCCCTTCATGATGGATTGACCCGCCACGCGGTGATCCCAGGCGATGATTTCACCTTCGGCAGACAGGCCTACCTTGACCTTGTGACCAAAGGCCGGACGGTAATATCCACCGCGCAGATCGTCTTCTCTGCTCCAGACCAGTTTCACAGGCCGTGTGCGGTCGGTGATGGCAAAGGCCAAAGCCGCCTCAACCTGATAATCAGCCGTCGGCGTGGCGCGACGTCCAAATGATCCTCCTGCCAGCATCGTATTGATGCGGACCTTCTCCATTGGCAGCTCAAGGATCTGAGCCAGTGCCATATGCGGCCCGGTGGGGAATTGCGCACCATCATGCAAGGTGACGCCACCATCGTCATTTGCCTCGATAGTGCAATTCAGTGGCTCCATCGGGGCATGGGCGAGCAGTGGAAAGTAGAATGTCTTTTCCACCACCTGCGCCGCCTCATCCATTGGGCCCGGCTCATTTTTCAGGACGTTGTATTCCGCGTCGCCTTCAAGCGCGGCAAGGATTTCGTCTTTGATCTGAGTGCTATCGCGGGTTTCAGCCGCTGACATATCCCATTCAACGCTCAGCGCATCGCGCGCCTGGATCGCCGCCCAGGTGCTCTCGGCATAAACAGCAACCGCAGCGTTGTTGGGCAATGTGGCCGCGCGAATGAACCCTTTGACCTGGGCCGCGTCAGTATCATCAAAACCTGAAACCAACCCACCTGTCTGAGGGGGGCGTGCCAGCATCACAACCATCTGATCGGGCAGGTACACATCCATGGCGAACATCGCAGTGCCGTTGCCTTTGATCTTGCTGTCCAGACGACGGACATCCGGATTGCCAATCAGCCGCCACTGGTCTGGTGCTTTCAGGGTTGGTTCTGCCGGTGGCTCAAGTTGTGCAGCAGCCGCGATGAAATCACCCAAAGGTGCGGGAGCGCCTGCACCGGTCACCATGCCGTCGACAATATCCAGCTGTGACACATCCGTTCCAGTGGCACTCGCCGCAGCATTCAGGATAACAGCCCGCGCCGCAGCACCTGCTGTGCGGTACTGCATGAACGAATTGGACATGGCTGTTGACCCACCCGTGCCCTGAAACTGACCAAACGCAGAGTTGGCATAAAGCGCCGCGTTGGACGGCGCAAATTCATAGTCGATCTGGTCCATACTGACGCCAATTTCCTCGGCAATGAGGGTTGAAAGACCGGTGGCAGGCCCCTGCCCCTTTTCGAAGTGCTTGATGATCGCGATCACGCGGCCATCCGCACCAATCTTGACGAATGGGTTTATCTGAGCATCCGCATTGCCCGCAGCCAGCGCGCCATCAGGAAGCAGCCCGACAACAAGAACAGCCCCTGTGGCCGCAACACCTTTGAGAAACCCACGACGTGATGTGTTGAGTGTCATTGCTCAGCCCTCCAGGATTTCAGATGCGCGCTGAATACCGGCGCGTATCCGTTGATAGGTTGCACAGCGGCAGGCATTGCCGTCCATATAGTCGTGAATCTCTTCAACGCTGGGTTTGGGGGTCTCGCTTAACAGCCCCACCGCCGACATGATCTGCCCAGACTGGCAATACCCGCATTGCACAACGTCCAACTCTTGCCACGCCTGCTGAACGGCAGCCCCAGCCTTGGTGTCGCCAATTGCCTCAATCGTTGTAATCTCAGCGCCTTCAAGGTCTTCGATATAGGTCTGACAGGATCGCATCGGCGCGCCGTCCACATGCACGGTGCAGGCCCCACAAGACGCAACACCGCAACCATATTTCGTACCGGTCATCTTCAATTCGTCCCGGATGACCCACAGAAGGGGCGTGCCCGGCTCTGCATCAACGCTATGTTCAGTGCCGTTTAGCTTCAGTGTAAGACTCATATCAGACCTCGTGTTTCGGTGATTTCCTTAAAGGAGTGGGCGCTTTCGTACACAACACACAGTTCAGCTTAAGATAATGCAGCCGCTTTCCGAGACAACCGGACAAGGGAATGATCGGAGATATCTCGCTGAAATGCATGACATTCAGGTTTCGATCGGTTCCAACCGCGACGGCATGTGTCGTGCAAAGCGCGGCCTGCAGGATGCACTAACCTGTACGCAGCGCCCACGTTCTACTTGCTTGGATCGCCAGAAGCCCAAGCCACTCCATCGCCCCGGTCCATCTTTGCCATCTGCTCTGTATCCGCGTCGTCGATGGTGAAAGAAAACACATCAATGTTCTGCATCATTCGTTGCCGGTTCAGACTTTTGGGAAGAACCGCATATCCATTTTGGACACCCCAACGCAGCAGCAGCTGCGCTTCGGACACGTTGTATTTTGCGGCCATCCCCTGAAACGCGGCGCCATCCGCCTTCATCTCATCCGTCTTGGCGCTGTCTTGGCCTTCTGCAGCACGCCAGTTCGATAGCGGAACAAGGCTGCTATAGGCAATCGGAGCGATCCCATTTTCAGACATATAGCCAATCAGATCAGGCTTTTGCGACCACGGATGCAGTTCGATCTGGTTTGCATCCGGCATGGGCAATCCGGCGGTCTTTATCTCGTCCAGATGCTGTTGGTTGAAGTTGCTGACACCAACGGCGCGGGCTTTGCCCTGTTTTTGCAAGTCGAGCAAGGCACCCCACTGTTCAAGCCGCATGTCACCGCCATAGGGGGCGTGGATCAAATACAGATCAACATGCTCTAACCCCAACCGCTCAAGACTAGCGTCACATTCTGCGATCGTTTGCGCCGCTGTTTTGGGGACATCACCCCAGGCAGGGTTCCCAGGCCAAAGCTTAGCGGTGACAAACAGGGTGTCCCGGCTGATGTCGGCACTGCGCAGTCCCGCCTTGATGCCTGCACCTACGGCCACCTCGTTTTGATAGCCCGACGCCGTATCAATATGGCGATACCCCACTTGGATAGCAGTGCTTACAGCCGTTTCGGCATCATCGTCAGAAATAAGATATGTGCCGTATCCAACAGCTGGAATTGCGGTTGTGGCATTCAAATGGAAGGTTGGGTGCGTCGCTGACATGGAAACTCTCTGATTGTTTATCTGGGTGTCCCAAACCTAGGAACATGAACCATCCAAGTCCTGCCAGTTTCTCCGATCAACTTGCCCATTCCTCCAAATGGTGCTGTTTTTGCGTGATTGCTGTCCCTCGGCCCGATAGGCTGAAGGCATAAGGGGGCACCATGTCTTTACATCACCTACAACGCCTGGCGGAACATTATATTCAAAACGACAAGGATGTTGCGGCAAATTATCTGCCTTCTCTACATATCCTGCGCAAAGACACCGTCACGGCGTTTGAGGCCTCAGTCTACAACCCTGTTATCTGCCTAATCCTTCAAGGTCGCAAAGAAACGCACATTGGCCAACACTCTGTGTCACTTGGGCAAGGAGACGCCCTGTTGGTCAGTCACGATCTGCCCGTCGTTGCCAAGATCACCGAGGCCAGCCCAACAGCGCCCTATTTGGCGTTGATCCTTGCCTTAGACATTGGAATGGTCCGCAGCCTCTATGAGCAAGTCGGCGAAGCCGTTTCACAGGCCTCTGATGCAAAGTCACTTGCGGTATGTACCGCAGACGCCACTTTGCTTGATCCCCTGGCGCGATATCTCAGGTTGATAGATCGCCCACTGGACGCCGAGGTTCTCGGGCCGTTGATCTTGAAAGAAATCCACTTTCAGCTGTTGATGTCGCCCATTGGCGGCATGCTGCGAAACCTTCAGTCGCTTGATAGCCATGCCAGCCGTATCGCCAAGGCGATCACACGGATCAGAGCAGGGTTTCGCGAACCGCTCATCGTGGCGGACCTGGCCGATATGGCGGGGATGAGCCAATCTTCGTTTCACGAGCACTTCAAGTCGATCACCGGCACCACCCCGCTTCAATACCAAAAAGACCTTCGGATGATCGAAGCGCAACGTCTTCTTGCGGGTGGTATGCACTCTGTCTCGAATGCGGGTTTCGATGTTGGGTACGAAAGCCCCACCCATTTCAGCCGCGACTATTCTCGCAAATTTGGCTGCTCACCAAAACATCACCTTGCACAAACCCGGTAAGCCACCGGTGCTCATTTTCCTCAGGAACACCCATGACCGCAGCGTCAACAACGCCTTCTTTCGGCTTCTCCACGACAGGCTGGACCAAAAGCAGGCAGACCTGAAAAAAATGCGTGGCGCACGTCAAAATAGGCGAAAAGCAACCAGCCACCGCACGTCGTGTCAGGGCTCCAGCACAACCAGTCTGGGCTGAAATGTCAGGGGCCTTGACGCGCCATCTTCGGTGAAAAGCAACGTGTCTATGTAGTAGGTGATCCCCGCCATGCGCGGCGCAAAGAACTGGCTTTCGAAATTGACGATCGTGCCCGGCTCCAGCACGCGGTCGCTGTCTGTATCGGACATCTCATAAACATAGTTGCCAACCCAATCGGGTGGAAAGGCAAGGCCCAGCTCATAGCCGCCAACCCAGCCTGCATCAGACCAGATACCAACCTCGTCGTAATAGGCTTTGGTTGTCTTAACCAACTCGGCCACAGGCAGGCCAGGCCGCAATATCCCGTCAATAACGTCAAACACGCCCGAGGACAGCGCATGATAATCGGCCACATCCTTGGGCGGCTCTCCAACATAGAACGACCGCCCGGCGTTGGCGTGATAGCGGTGATAAACGCCGCTGACATCGACATTCACCTGCTCGCCCGCCTGAATGATGCGGTGGCTGGCGCGGGCGTGGCCACAATTGGCCTTGGGCCCTGAATTGACAGGCAATGTGATGCCCGGATCCTCGCCTCCGGCCTTGCCCATCGCATAGCTCATCTCGGCATAGACCTCGAGTTCGCTGACACCGGGACGAATGGCGGATTTGGCTGCCTCAAGCCCGATATCGGTGATCTTGGCCGCCTCATCTAGGATCGCCAGTTCAGCCTTGGATTTAACCCAGCGCACGTCGCGCAGAACATCGCTGCCGTCGACCACCTGCATGCCTTCATCCGCAAAAGCGGCCTGAAATCGTTGGCTAATTGTTGGGTTTGGGCGGTAACTGTGCAACTCCAGACCAACCCGCCCGTCGGCAAACCAACCCTCGGCACGCAATTCATCCATGATAAAGCCCATGCCATCACGCCGCCCGCCCATCGGGAAAATCCGAATATCGCGTGCGCAAGTGGTGAAACGGCACATCACCGCCTCGCTGGGGGTGTCAAACAAGATAAAATCATCCCGGTCGCGGTGGATAGCGATCCCGCTGGTTGCAGGCCAGGATTTCGGGCTTTGGGCCTGATACCAGATGCACTTGTAGCCGCTGACATAGTACAGGCTCTCAGGCGCCATAAGCCACAGCACGTCGAGCCCATCCGCATCCATACGCACTCGTATGCGACGCAAACGCTCCGCAAATTCGGCATCATCAAAGGCTATGTCTTTTTCCGGGGTGCATTGTTCAAACACCAGATCGCGGTTTTTACCCATGAGAAAGGTCCTTTCGAAATTTGTCAGGTCGGCATTTCAAAATCAGTACCGCTCAGAAAGCGCCTGATCACATTGCCCGTCAGCGTTGCGACATTGTTGTCATAGCCGTTATGCGGCAGGCTGGCCGCCCATGCGATCGACCCGACCGAGAAGACCGCCCCGCCGCCGGGTGTTTCGAAAAAGGTAATATCCGCGCGTACAAGCGGGTTTTGCACACCGTCCATAGCAGGGTAGTGAAAGCCGATCTCATCAGGGCATATCAGGGTGTTGGCTGAATGCCCTTCGGAGGCCGCCACCACCAGCGCATGCGCGGGCGTGCCCATCAGATCATTGGTTGAATCAATTTCCGACCCCGCTGCACCATCACCCAGATAGCCGAAATCGCCGATTTTCTCATCCGTGCCGATACCCTCAAAGATGAACGCGGCGCGGGGATTATCAGCGTCCGAAGTGCGCTTGTAATAGCCTGAGGCATCAAACCCGCAGGCCACAGTGCCGACGCCCACCAGCGCCTGAGGCGGCAACCCCAGCCGCCGCCACAGCCCGCCATATTCGCCGGTCAGCTCCATGTAATACTCGCCCGGCTCCTCATCTCGGTAGCGGATACCGTCTTCGGCGCGACGCAGCTCGATCACACCGGGAAACGCATCGGACATGCCGCACCGCCAGATAAATCCGTTGCCGCCCAGATAGATCAGACGCCCGGCCCCCGCGATATAGCTGTGCAGCCCGTCCATCATCGGGGTGGTGTAGTACTCAGGATGCGTGCCGGTCAGGATGGCCGTGTAGGGCGAAAGGGCCTCCACCCCGTCGCGGTGCAGATCCTCGTCAGTGATGACGTCGTATTCGATGCTCTGATCGTCAAGCCAGCCAAGGATATGCGTGTCAGCATTGAAGCTCCAGCAAGGCGTGCCGGGTGCGGCGTTCAGAATAGGGCGCAGGCGCGAGGCAAAGCGGACACCGCTGCGGTCGGAATGGGTGTCATAGGTCGACAGGCCAAACTCGTTATGTTCCTGCAAAAACACATCGGCCTTTTCCATCGTGGTAAAGAAGCTTTCCGTGACCTCGGCAAAGCGCTGATGAAACAGCCAGTGGTAATTGGAATAGGCCATGTAGTTCACGGTCGAGGCAAGAAAGGCCAGTTTCGCCTTGGGTGCACCGGGCGCGGGGCGCACGAAGAATGTGATATAGGATTCGTCATCCTCGGCCCGCAGGCGCACCGCATAGACACCGCTTTTCAGGTCTTTTGGGATGTCAAAGTTGAAACTGGTGTCCCACTTTGCATCATAAAGATCATCGTCGTGAAAATGGATGGCGGCATACTCCAGCGGGGCATGTTGCCAATTCTGTTCCTGCCCAGTCCAGTGATGGCCCTTGCACCCGCGCGACGGCAGATTGACGGTTTTACCGTGCATGCCACCCGGGCCAGTGTCACGGATGTCGTCAGTGCCGATGCCTTGTGAAAAATCCCAGGCGGCAAGAACGCCCTCAACCCGGGCACACGGATCATCCCCTGCCGCCCGCCGGATATCAGCGTCAGACAGCGCCCGCTTGCTCAGACGAGGACGATCGATCTTGCCGTTGAAATGCCGGACCGATCCCGGTTTTCCGTTTGGGAGGGGCGCGGCAAAGGCGGCCATGATCAAGTCTTGTGCGGGCACGCTCATCGATGCGGCACGGCCCGTCACATGGGCTGATTGTAGCTTTTCAAGTTTGATACCACCGGGCAACTGCCGCAGTTCGATTTGCCCAGTCAGGGCATCGTAACTGGCCGAAACCAGATACCAGCGCCGTTCTGCAAGAGCCATATCCGTGGAGACGGTTGTGACCTCCTCACCTCCAACCCGTAACGCCAGCGCACCGGTGTCGTCCAGCATCAGGGAAAAACCAGTGTCATCCTCGCCCCAACAAGTGATGATGCCCTGCTCGCCTTTCAGCGGCGTGGTCGGCCAGATCCAGGCCTGAAGGGTAAAACTGCCCAGCTCTTTCAGGGACGGCGCGTGTGGCACAACACCATAAGAGCCCGCATCAATCGGCTGAGTGATACCTTCATGCATGCCGTTCAATGGCGCGTCGATTTCATCTTCGCGGAAAATTCCATGACTTGGGTCTTTGTCGCCGCAAATCACCCGGACCAGCTGTGCCTGATACTGCGCAGGTCCGTACGTGCTGACCTTGAATTGAACCGTGCCGCCTGCAACGGCACTCCAATCGTCACAATACCCAAGGACCTTTTTCATTTCGCAGTATCCAATCGTGTTGCCAAAGGACTATCAGATGTGCTGACCCGTGACGGTTTGCCAACGCCTCCGGAATACCTCCCAGACGGCTTTGGCATAATCGTCAAAAACCAGGTCTTCGAAGATCCGCATCTTGTCGCCGCGCGTCTGTGGGATTTGCGCCAGCACCCATTCGCGCCCCCGCTTGGTGCAGACAATGACGTGACGCTCGTGCATCGGCATCAGGCGCAGACGATTGACCACGAGGGTCAGCTCCTCACTGTGAGGCCCAAAGGGATTGGCGCGAAACTCGTCGATTAAATCCGTTCTTGTTGGGTCAATTTCATACACCGGCGCAGCCTCCTGTCTGAACGTTAGCACCTAACTCGCGGCCGTGTCAGCCATGATGACCAGAGCACCCGCCGCGCATCACTCTGCGACAGGCAACCCCATGACCTTGGCATAGTGCAGCTGGAATTCATGCACGCCTTGTTCGCTTTCGCCCCCTGCCGCGCCGTCCATCACAAACCGCCCCTGCCTGTAGCCTTTGGATTTCAGGCCCCGGTGCACAGCGTTGCAGATGCTTTCATCCTCGGGCCACAGGACGTTCCACATGTACTCGGTACAGTCATCCCCGATCCCGACGCCGTCGACCGCCGCGTTGATTGTGCTCATGCGCATGGTTTCGGGGCCGGATGGGTAATACCGAAAAGACGACAGGTTCTTTTCCCCCGGCGAGATGCCAATTTCATTGTTGGGCCACAGATGCCAGAACAATGCCTTTTGAACCGGCGCATCGGGTGGCACTGTATAGGCGGCGTTATCAGGTCTGTTCACCGGGGCCTGATTAAGGAACCAGCCATCGTGATACTCGCGCTTGTAGTTTTGCATATCCACCAGATCGACAAAGGCAGGATGGGCGGGGGCACAGTGGTAGCATTCACGGCAGTTTTCAGCCAGCACCTTCCAGTTCGACGCATGATCATCCTGACCATCGCTGTCCGATCTGGAATGAAAACTCAGTTCCGGCCACCACGGTACATGTTTGGTCACGCTGGCCACGAAACCGGGCCATGTCTCTTCGATCGTTTTGGCGTCTGGGTCCTGATTGACAAAGACAAAGCCACAGGCCACCTCCAGACGGATTTCGCGCAGACTAAAATCCGATGGATCAAACCCGGGCAGTGTTTTGGTATAACGCGACGCCTTCAACGCTCCTGATTTGGTATAGGCCCAGGCGTGGTAGGGGCAAACAATCGTGTTTTTGACATTGCCCGTCCCGGTCAACAAAGTATGCGCCCGGTGCTGGCACACGTTATAGAACGCGCGCAACTGAGCGTCGTCGTCGCGGATCACAAAGACCTGCTCTTCGGCAATCTCAGCCGTCACATAATCCCCTGCATTGAGCAGCTCACCCTCATGGGCCACAACCTGCCAGACACGATCAAAGATCAGCGATTTCTCTTGCTCGTAAATGTCGCGACACTGGTACACATAGCCCGGCAAGGTGCGCGATCGGCTGCCGTCTGTTTTCAAAGGCTCAAAGTCAGAACTGGTTGTCATGATCATACCCCGGCATCTTGGATAAGAGTGGCGCCATGCCATCCGTTGGTCAAACACTTATCTTCAGCGCCCAACCACCTAGGGTGATGCTCATGTGTCAGCGACAGGCGCATAGGGCTGTTGAAGATTGACGCCTATGTGGATCAGAGGTGATCATACGGTGTGCAAAGACACGAAAGGATCACGACATGCCGGCAGATCAGGGCCAAAACGAAACCAGCCCAAAACCGGTAACGGGGGAACATGGCGCAGAAAAGTATATCGGTGCACACCCACCCGCATTCAGCCCCGAAGCGGCGCTGCACATTGCACAGTCGGCCTTTGGTGTCACCGGCACACTGCGCCCCTTGTGGGGTGAACGGGATCAGAACTTTGCGATCCACGCTGATGGCGGCCCGTCCCATGTTTTGAAAGTTTCCAATGTGCGGGAACAGC
This sequence comes from Roseovarius sp., assembly GCA_045106595.1. Taxonomy (GTDB): domain Bacteria; phylum Pseudomonadota; class Alphaproteobacteria; order Rhodobacterales; family Rhodobacteraceae; genus Roseovarius. The sequence goes on from JBGCEW010000012.1 coordinate 44,573, forward strand.
CACAAGAGCTTGACCTGCAATTGCGCACGCTGTTGTGGCTTGAGACCACAGCGCCAGATTTGCCTGTGCCACGCCTGCGCCGCACGCTGGACGATCAGATGACAACAACGGTCGCAGGCGACGGCGCCGACCAGCACTCAGGCAGTCACACAGTGCACTGCATCACCTTGTTGGACGGCATGCAGTTTGGCGATGTTGCAAGCGGCCCCGCAGCCCTTGAGGCGGCCGGAGCACAGGCCGGGCAGGCTGCTGCGGCGATGTCGGGCCTGTTTCATCCAATGGCGGGGCATGCGCTGTTTTGGGATGTGCGCCACCTTGCAGCTTTCGCTCATCATGCGCCGAAAATTCATGGCGCGGCCCTGGCCCGCTCAGTGCAGGCGGAAATCGAACGATTTCAAAGCCATACATTACCGGCACTTGCCCCATTGCGCGCGCAACTCATCCATCATGATACCAACCCCTCTAATGTGTTGGTGGACCCCGACAGGCCCGAACGGATGACGGGACTCGTTGATTTCGGTGACACGCTGCATGGCCCCATTGCCCTCGACGCGGCGGTGGCGGCGATTGAAATGGCCACTGACAGCACCAACTGTATTGAGGCCGCAGCGGCAGTGCTGGCCGGGTATGACCGTACCATGCCGCTTGAGGTAGCCGAGATTGATCTGATCCCCGATCTGATGATTGCGCGGGCTGTGTTGGGCCTGCTGATCGGCGTGACACGGGTAGAGCACGGCATAACCTCGACCGTCGATATGGATTACTACGACATGTATGCCCCGGCACTGGATCAGATGCTGATGCGGGGCACGGATGCTCTACGCGACCAGTTCCGTGCCGCCTGTCGATTTCCGCGTTACACACCGCTGCATCCGGTCAGCCGAACCGACAGTGCCGCGCGCACACAGGCGTTGCTGGACCGCCGTTATGCCGCGCTGGGCCGACACTTGCCGCTGACCTATGACACGCCACTGCACACCGAAAAGGGGCAGGGCGCCTGGCTTTTTGATATCAATGGGCGGGCGCATCTGGATTGCTATAACAACGTCGCTCATGTCGGGCATTGCCATCCGCATGTGGTGCGCACGATCAGCCGTCAGGCAGCCGCACTCAACACCAACGCCCGCTATCTGTTTGAACCGGTTGTGGACTATGCCGAAAGGCTGGGTCAGAAACTGCCGGGCGATTTGGGCGCATGCCTGTTCGTCAACTCGGGCAGCGAGGCGGTGGACCTGGCCCTGCGCATGGCGCGCTCGGTGACCGGGCAAAGCGGCATTCTGGCAATCGAGGGTGCCTATCACGGCATCACAGTGGAAAGTGACGCAATTTCGCCGGGCAATGACTTTGGCATTCCAGCGGCCATGAACCGTGCGCATGTGTCGGTGACGCGGCCCGATATCGAGATGCTGATGAACCCTGACGTGTTGCGCGGACCCTACAAGACGGATGACCCGGATGCGGCCGAACGGTATGCGGCCGATGCCGACCGCGCCATTGCCCGGCTGACCGAGGCAGGCCATCCGCCGGGCTCCTTCACGATGGATAGTGCGTTCAGCACGCATGGTATTCTGGACGTACCGAATGGCTATATCCGCAGTGTGGCCCGGCGTGTGCGCGCGGCTGGCGGGCTGATCATCGCCGATGAGGTACAATATGGCTTTGGCCGCTGCGGCAGCGATTTCTGGGGGTTTCAGCACCACGGCATCACGCCCGACATCGTGACGCTGGGCAAACCCATCGGCAACGGCATCGCCATCGGCTGCGTTGTCACCACCCCCGACATCCTTGCGCGGTTCAGCGAAAGCTATGAGTTCTTCAGCACCTTCGGCGGCAATCCCGTGGCCTGTGCCGCAGCAGGTGCCGTTCTGGACGTGATCGAGCGCGACGAGCTCCAAGCCAATGCGCAAGAGACAGGCACCTATCTGATCGAGGGGTTGCGCAATCTGACCCAAGAGCATGCCTGCATCGGACAGGTGCGCGGGCGCGGGCTGTTTGTGGGCGTCGATATTGTCACCGACAAGGCCAGCATGACCGCAGACGGCAAGCGTTGCAGCGCCATCAAGAACCATCTGCGCAACAATGGCATTCTGGTCAGCAGTGACGGTTCCGGCGAAAACATCCTTAAAATCCGCCCGCCCATGGTGTTCACGCGCGAGAATGCAGATATGCTGATCAACGGGGTGCAACAAGCAGCGGCCGAGACCTGATAAATGAGACAGACCAAATTTGGTTCAACTGAAAGTCGGGCTTTGATGACTTTGACAATCTGGCATACACATTGCCACCTGTCCCCCCTGTTGCCGACAAAGGTACCAGACCGTTGAGCGCCACAGCCAAGCAGATGCATGTCACTCATGCCTGTGCCAGTCAGTCAATGCAGGCTAAGAGGCAGCTGTTTTGACCCTGGAAACGGTCGTCTTTCTTGTGCTCGGGGCCGCGGCGGGCGGGTTCATCAATGGGCTGGCGGGCACCGGGTCTGCACTTTTTGCATTGGGCTTCTACCTGGTGGTGCTGGACCCTGTCAGCGCCGTGGCCGTTATTGCCCTGATGGCTGTGCTGACCGGGGCGCAAGGCCTGTGGTTGGTGCGCGAACAGGTGGTATCCCAACGCACCCGCGTTCTGCATTTCGTTGTGCCAGGTTTGTTTGGTGTCCCACTGGGGTTGATGTTGCTGGATCATGTGGATGCCAGCACTTTGCGCTTGGCCGCAGCCGTGTTGTTGATTGTCTACGGCGGGTACTTTGGTTTCCGCGCAGTCTTGCCGACGGTGTCAAAGCCCGCAGCATGGAGTGACGCTTTGATTGGGCTGTCAGGCGGTATTCTGGGCGGAATGGCCGGATTGTCAGGCGCGTTGCCGACGCTGTGGCTGTCGCTGCGCCCCTGGCCCAAACAGGTAACACGCGCCGTTTTGCAATCCTTCAACATGGTGATCCTGGTCACCACCGTTGTGTTGCTGGTGTTCAAAGGGGCGTATGGTGTGAATACGATTTATGCGCTTTTCATCACCATTCCCGCAGGCCTGATGGCAGCCCAACTCGGTTTGACGGTGTACAATCACCTCAGCACCGCGATGTTCCGGCGTCTGTTGGTTTTGATGTCGTTGATGATGGGTTTGGGGCTATTGCTGGGCGAGATGGTCTGACCTGACGCACATCAGCGCGGGTCAGTGCGCTGCGATACACGGCTTCAACCTTGATCCCTTTGTCAGACAGCAAACCTAAACGAGCCACCAGCACAGGAAAGCAACGCTGCAAAAACAAAGGCACCGGTCCGGCTCTTCCAAATGGATAAGCGGGACCGGTGCCTGAAGAAGTTGGCGTTTACGCCCGTTGTCAGATCGTCGTTTTCAATCCAAGGCGGCGCGAGAATGGAAGATCGCCACCAGGAATAATCGATTTGCGACGGGGTTTGGACGACAGCAAACTCATCGGCCAGAACATCCGTGACATGTACCGCCCGCCACTGATGGCCGAGCTGGCGTTGCGCCCGGATTTAAGCAATGGCATCGGCCAGAACATCCGCGACATCCGTTTGTCACCGGACATAAGCGAACGTTTCGCTTTGCGCTCTTTCAGCAATGGCATGCTCATACCGTCTGACACCAAACCGGGTGTCTCGACGTTTGAATTGGTCAGGAACAGCGGATGATCCTTCAGGATGCTGGGCGAGCGATCCGGCTTCCAGGCTGCTTTGTATTCGTTGACAACTTTGTCGGTATCAACCGTCTCAAACTTGGCAAGAACGTCGCGCGTGATACGAGCAGCGCCCAGAGGTTTTGCAGCGGCGCGCACAACCAGAACTGCTTTGCCAGCCGCCAGATGTTTGGCATATGTGGCCACTGCCGAAGGGTGCACTTCTGCGCGGGTTAGCATGGTTTCGGCGTTGTTGCCGCCCTCAATGACGCGGATGTTGCGTTTGGGCAGAAATTTAAGCGCCAGCCTGTCGGCCGCCTTTTGTGCTTGTGCTGCGCTGGGGAATACGCGTGAGATGATTTTCGTCATGAGGCTTCCACTCCCTGGGTGTTCGAGTTGTTAAGGTTATCGCGTTCGGGAACGCGCCGTATCATGGGCCATATGACCGCAACTGCCGCCAGCAAGGCGATGACTTCGATCGAGAATACTACATTATAGGGCGTGTGTGCATCATTTCCAGTTGCACCCTGAAGCCCGACAACAACATCGCGCACCACGCCTGCCAGCGCGACACCAATGCCCGCCGCACAGGCCTGTGCTGCCCCCCATGCCCCCAACGCAAGACCAATACGGTTGGCCGGTGCCGCGCGCATGGTTGCAGTCAGGGTCGCATGGCCAAACAGCCCGGTGCCAAAACCGATCATGAATGTTCCGATTATAAAGCTGAGTAAGCCCCCACCGACGGAGGCGAAAATGATCATGGCAAAGCCGGGTACGCCAATCGCCGATCCGGTCAGTGCCAGGTTTGTGGGAAGGGTCTCGCCACTGAGCAAACGCGACGCGAGGCCAAAGCCCGCCAGGGTGCCGATAGCGAACAACGCTGTCAGTTTGGTGGTATCGGCCACCGACATGCCCAGCGCCTGCCCGCCGTATGGTTCCAGCAGCACATCTGCCATGCCAAAACCAAACGTACCCAGACAGATCACAACCAAAAGGCGCATAATTCCTGGGGTTTGCATCAGCTGACCCCATGCATCACGGAAGGGTTGCGGCACAGCGCGCTTCATATCAGCAGCGCGTTCGCGGCTGCGTGTTTCTTGCTTCCAGACGGCAATGATGTTCAGCACGACAGTGGTAACAGCACAGCCCTGAATGACCTGGATCAATCGTCCAGGCGTATAATTTTCCAACAGTGTTCCAACGACCAAAGCACTGACAACCATACCCAACAAAAGCATGACATACATCAGACCAACGACTTTGGGTTGATCCTCTTGTTTGACCAGATCAGTGGCCAGCGCCAATCCGACGGTTTGCACAATATGAACACCGGCACCAACCAGAAGAAAGGCCAGCCCGGCTGAACCCAGCCCGATCCAGCGCGGAGCATCCACGGCCTCGCCGTAACCGGACAGCACCAGCAGCGCGAAGGGCATGATGGCAAAGCCACCAAATTGGCACAGCGTTCCACGCCAGATATAAGGAATACGCCGCAACCCCAGGGCCGAGACATGCACATCGGACTTGTATCCAATCAACGTCCGGAATGGGGCAAACAGCAACGGCAGCGCCAGCATCACAGCCACTAGGGTGGCGGGCACAGCCAGCTCAACAATCATCACCCGGTTCAGTGTTCCCACAAGCATGACCAACGCCATGCCAACCGTCACCTGAAACAACGACAGCCGAAGCAACTGTCGCAGCGGGACCTCTTGGGTCGCAACATCAGCGAAGGGCAAATACTTTGTTCCCAAAGTCGCCAGCTTGTTGGTTGCATATTTGCGGTATTCAAACATCCGGGGTTTCACTTGCCACGATCAGCCGAGCGACAGCAGCAACCTGTTGAGCATTTAAATAGAAGTTGAGCCCGCGCGCCGAAGCCGCAGGCTCAATCGTTTAGTATGTCGACGAAACGGAACCCGCCTCGAAGGACGCATTCGTTTCAGGCATCTTCAAGATAGCCTGAGTGGTTGTCCCGTCGGGCAGCACAACTGTCACTTCCATCCCATCAGATGTGGGCGTGGTGTACGCGACTTTGGCTGTGTCCATTTTCGATTGGTCCAGAAGCGTTGCCGATTCTTCACCACCGTTGATGGGATTGCCTTGCAGAAAACCAGCGACCCAAGACGTGTTGTTGAGCACCTGGTAATGTACCGCGAAAGAACCCACGGCCACAGCACCCAAGAAGATGGGCACGCCAACCGTTGGTGAAACGACAAGCCACATTTTTGCATTGTTCATGTTATCTGTCTCCTATCCGAGCCACGGGGTCGTTGTCGCGACCAAGATGTGGGCAAGAAGCGCGATCATGCCAAAAACGCGCGTGCCATCGATAAGATAGCTGTGCACTTCTTCGGCTTCTTCGAGCGTCAGTCCGGTAGGCCAGACTTTGTCTTCATCTGCCATTTGCAGTCCTCCTTTTCTAGTGAGAGGAAGCAAACCAAGTCTTATAGCATCACGAAAAAGGTCAACAGCTTAAGCCAGCTTACTTCCAATGCCACCCATATTGTCAGGATAAATTTACATGGTCAATGTAAATAAAAACTGACATTTTAAGGAGTTTGGCCTGCAATACTGACTTTGCATGTTCGAAAAACTTCGATTTTCCAGAAATCAGAACCAACGAGCACGCAAAGAATCAGCAGCGTACCTGGCGGACAACATGGCTTGCGATGACGATCCCAGACCTTGAAACCGGGGCCTGTCGCGCCATCTGAGCAGCTAGTCAAACAGCCGAGGTGACAGGTGCTTTCAGATCAGGCCACACGCCATGCCGCGTTGCAGCGGTTACAGGATGTCATCCCTCGCATGGGGCTGCAGTATGCCCATGGGCGTAATTTTGATCATGGTGCGAGCGCGCACCGGGATGTCTCAACCTTGTCTCCCTTCATTCGCCGTCGCGTGTTAACCGAGCAGGAGGTCGTCGCCGCAGCATTGGCCGAACACGGGCCAGAACAAGCCGAGAAGTTTGTACAGGAGGTGATTTGGCGCAGCTATTTCAAAGGCTGGCTAGAGAGGCGTCCGGGGATCTGGTCCAGTTACCGCAGCGGCCTGCACTCGGATCGCCAGAGCGTCGACGCTGATCCTCGTTTGATGGAACAGTTTGAAAGCGCACAGAGCGGCACAACCGGGCTGACGTGCTTTGACGCGTGGATGACTGAACTGCGCGACACCGGGTATTTGCACAATCATGCGCGGATGTGGTTTGCCTCGATCTGGATATTCACCTTTCAGCTGCCGTGGCGGCTTGGGGCTGATCTGTTCTACCGGCATTTGCTGGATGGCGACCCGGCCTCAAACACGCTGAGTTGGCGTTGGGTGGCCGGGCTCCACACGCGCGGCAAGGTATACCAGGCGCAGGCCTGGAACATTGCCAAGTTTACAGCCGGACGCTTTGCCCCAAACGAAAGCGATCTGGCGTCCGATGTGGTGGGGCTGGACCAGATCGAAGAACCCCAAGGCCTGCCCGAGGCAGCCCCCCTTCGGAAATGCGTGCCGCCAAAACCGGGCCAACCCACTGCTTTGCTAATCACAGAGGAAGATTGCCTGCTGGAAGATTTCGATCTGGCAGGGTTGGACATCCGTACCGCCGCGCGGTTGCGCACCAGTCATTTGCGCTCGGATCAGCCTGTCTCGGGGCGTGTCATTGCGTTTGAAGACGCGGCGTTGGCCGACACAGCACAACGTTGCGGGGTGGACGCCCCCCAGATGGATGCAGATGATCCCGCCGCCTTGGCCGAGTGGGCGGCGTCAAACGGCGCCGTTCAGATTGCCACGCCCTATGCTCCCACAGGCCCGTTGCGCGACATGTTGGAGCAGGCCGCACCGGCGTTGGCGTCACATGGAATAATCCTGAGCGAGTGGCAGCGTGACTGGGACCGGCAGATCTGGCCATATGCAACCGCCGGGTTCTTCAAAGTCAAAAAACGCATCCCACATCTGTTACAGGATCTTGGGCTGACCTGATGCACCACTTGCCTTCCACTCACTTGGCCTTAGCTGGTGGCCCATGAGCAATACCCCGCAGACCCAATCGCGCGCCTTGCGTGTGCCCGCAGGACGGATCAACCGCTTTGCCCGGCTGGGCGGCGTAGCCACCGGGATTGCCGGTACGATGGCACTGAACGCCATGGGCCAGATGGGCCGGGGCACAAAGCCTGAATTTCGCAGCCTTCTGATGACACCCGGCAACATGCGCCGCCTTGCGGATGAGCTGGCGCGGATGCGCGGTGCGGCAATGAAGGTGGGACAGCTTATTTCGATGGATGCAGGCGATGTGCTGCCCCCCGAGCTGGCAGATATAATGGGCCGCCTGCGCGATCAGGCGCATTTTATGCCACCGGGGCAGTTGAAGAAAGTGCTCAACGCCAATTGGGGCAATGACTGGCTGCGTGATCTGCGGCGCTTTGATGTACACCCTATTGCCGCCGCCTCGATTGGGCAGGTCCACCGCGCGATGCTGAAAGACGGGCGCGATGTGGCCATCAAAGTGCAGTATCCCGGCATCGCAAAAAGCATCGACAGTGATGTCACGAACGTGGGTGCCTTGGTGCGCATGACCGGGTTGTTACCCAAAGGGTTTGACCTGGCCCCCTACATGGATGAAGCCCGCCGCCAGTTGCACGAGGAAACAGACTATGCCCGCGAAGGCAACTACCTGCACCGGTTTGGCGACTGGCTGGCAGGGGACATCCGGTTTGAGGTGCCAATACATCACGCCGATTGGTCCACATCTGACATTTTGTGCATGTCTTACGTTGAGGGCCACGCAATTGAGGATGCGGGTGCGCAGCCACTTGAGACGCGCAACCAGATTATGCAGGATTTGATCGAACTGATGCTGCGCGAGGTGTTCGAACTTGGCGTGATCCAATCCGATCCGAACTTTGCCAATTTTCGCTTCAACCCTGACACCGGGCGCATTGTGTTGCTGGATTTCGGTGCCGCGCGCCCCATCAAGGCGCAGGTGGTGGACCAGTACCGTCGCCTCATCCAAACCGGGATGGCAGGTGACTATGGTGCGGCCGAAAACGTGGCCGATGAAATGGGCATACTGCCTGCCACCCCGTCCAAGCACCGCGAACAGTTGGTTCAGATGATGGGCATGGTCTTCGACGATCTGCGCCGCGCGCAGGTGTATGACTTCACCGACATGACCCTGTCGCGCAAGATGCAAGAACAAGGTCGTGCCCTGGCCGAGAGCGGGTACCTGCCCCCGGCCGTTGATATGGATGTGCTGTACCTGCAGCGCAAATTTGGTGGCATTTTCCTGCTGGCACATCGGTTGGGGGTGCATATACCCTTGCGGGCCCTGCTGGCGCGGTTTGTCTGATCAGCCCGGCTTCGCCTCGCCGCGCAACGTAGACATCCACCCCAGCGAGCGATCCGTGTCGGTACCGGCTTTATACTCTGCTCCCAATGGACGCGCCCATCCTTTGTCCTCAATCTGCTTGAACAAAAGCGCATAATCCAAAGTGCCCCTGTCAGGACGGCCCCGGTCAGGGACGCCGGCAAACTGAATATGACCGATCACGCCCCACAGCGCGCTCAGCCGTGCAGACACATCCCCTTCGGTGCGCGCGACATGATAGCAATCAAACATCAGCTTCAGATTGGGAGCGCGTACTTGTTGGATGATCCCCGCCGCCTGTACCGTGTCGCGCAAGAAGTAGCCCGGAGCATCATATGGGTTCAGCGGCTCGATCAGAACCGTCACATCAGGCTGTGCGGTGTGACAGGCGTAATGCAGGTTTTCTAAGAAGGTGTCATGCGCCGCGGGTTCGTCGGTGACACCGGCCATCACATGCACAGCGCATGCCCCGATCGCACGGGCATAGCCCAGTGCCTCGTCAATTGCGGCGCGTGCCTCATCCTGGCGGCCGGGCAAAGCGCACAGACCGTTTTCACCACCCGCCACGTTGCCGCGCCTTGTGTTCAAACCCAGCATGGGCAACCCAGTGTCTTGCAAGGCGGCCCGCACCTGTTGCGACGGGGTATCATACGGCCAATGACACTCAACCGCATCAAACCCGGCATGGTGCGCGGCCCGAATTGCATCGGGCAAACCCCGATCTGTCCACAAAAAACCCAGATTGGCCGAGAACCGCGTCACCCGTCCCAATCCACATCAAATTTGGTCACGACCGCGCGCACCTGATCAGGGCACAGCATTCGGGGTTGGATGCCGCGCAACAGCATGGCCAGACGCGCTGTGTCTTCCAGCTCTTCGATGGCATTGCACGCAGCCTCAACATCGCGACCCGCAACCACCGGGCCGTGGTTGGCCAGCATTACAGCGCTGCGTTTGCCTGCCAATCCGCGCACGGCATCACCCATCGCCGGATCGCCGGGCAAAAAGAACGGCAGAAGTTTGACCCGTCCCAGTTTCATGATCGCATAAGGCGTCAGCGGCGGCAGGAAATCATCCGCATCGGCGTCGGGCATCATCGACAAGGCAACCGCGTGGCACGAATGCAGATGCACCACAGCCCCCGCGGTGCTGCGCGTGTCATAAAACGCAGAATGCAGCGGCATTTCCTTGGTTGGCGCATCGCCCGACACGTGCTGGCCCTGCGCATCAAACCGGCTCAGCCGTCCGGGATCAAGCCTGCCAAAACTGGTGCCCGTTGGCGACACCAGCAAGCCACCATCGGCGGTACGCGCCGAGATATTACCGGTGCTGCCACCGGTCAGCCCGCGGTCAAACATGGATTTCGCCAGCAGGCATATCTGCTCGCGCAGAAGGGTTTCATCGCTCATGTGGTCTCCAATACCGTCTGTGCATCGGAAAAGAAGGTTGGCGTGCCAAAGTTGCCGGATTTCAGGGTCAGTGCAATGGCGTGCCCGGCGGAGTGGCAAAACGTCCACGGCACACCCGGCGCAATCTCGGGGCCGATGTCCAACCGGTCCACTGCCAGCGCCTGGGTCACAGCACCCGAGGTCTCTCCTCCTGCTACAATCAGCCGCCGCGCGCCCTGATCCCGTGCGGCAACGGCACATTGGGCCAGCGCATCTTCAATAATCTGGCCTGCGCGGGCAGTGCCCAATTGAGACTGAGCAACTTTGACTGTGTCCGGTGTGGCGGTGGCGTAAATCAACGGCGCTGCACTCAGGTCTTGCGTGGCCAGCCAAGCCAAAACCGCACCTGTGCCTTCGGTGCTCAGTTGCATTGGATCCAACTGATACGACGGTGCACCCAAAGCCTGATACTGCGCCACTTGGGTGTTGGTCATAGCCGAACAACTGCCAGACAATACAACCGTGCGGGCCGGGCAATGCGGTGTTTCAAACGCAGGCGCGTCAGCGGCCAGCAGCCCTTTGTCGGCGTAGATCTGCGGCAATGGCATGGCCACAGCACTGCCACCTGTCATCAGCGGCATGTCTGCACAGGCTTGGGCAATGGCGCTGAGATCACCGTTGGCCACGGCATCGACGATCACATGCGCGATGTCCTGTGTGGCCATGTCTTGCAGCTGTGTGGCAATCGCATCGGCGCCACGCGCCACGCACAGACGGTCCACCAATCCAACCTGCCCCGTCACCTGCGGCGTCAGCAATCGCATCAGGTTGCTGTCGCGCATCGGGGTAAGGGGATGGTCCTTCATCGGGCTGTCCGCCAGCAGCTCTTGCCCCACAAAGAGATGGCCCATGAACACAGCACGCCCGTTTTCGGGGAAGGCCGGGCAATAGATGGTTTGATCAGCCCCAAGCGCCAACATCAAAGCCTCGGACACCGGGCCGATGTTGCCCTCATCCGTGCTGTCAAAAGTCGAGCAGTATTTCCAGAAAAATCGCTGGGCACCAGCTTGTTGCAGCCAATGCAGTGCGGCCAATGCCTGTGTCACGGCATCGTCTTTGGGGGCGGTGCGTGATTTCAAAGCAATCACTTCAAACGGGGCGGGATCAGTGGCGGGCGTTGTTGGCACACCAATGCGCAACGACACCCGCACACCGCTGCGCGCCAACAACCCTGCCAGATCGGTGGCGCCGGTAAAATCATCCGCGATTGCGCCCAAGACTGTGCGTGATGTCATTCGGCCTCTCCAGGCAGACGCAGGCCTGACGCACGGGCATAGACTTTGGCAACAGCCGCGTCATCCTCGGGGCCAAGTCCCATATCAACGGCTTTCAGGTATTGCTGTAACGCCGCTTGGGTGATGGGCGCCTGGAACCCGGCGGCATCGGCAATCTCGCTGACAATCCCCAGATCCTTGGGCCAGATATTGACCTGACTATGGGCTGCATAATCACCCGCAACGATATGCGGCGCGCGGTTCTCCAACATCCAGCTGGTGCCAGCGCATTTGCTGATCACCTTCAGGAAGGCATCAGGCGTCACGCCTTGAGTCATGCCAAAGGTCAACGCTTCCGCCATGGCAGCGATATGCACACCCGCCAACATCTGATTGACCGCCTTCATCGCCGAACCTGCCCCGGCAGCAGCCCCCAACTCGAACACTGTTTCAGCCACCGCATCCAACATCGGGCGCGCGGTGGCAAAGGCCTCAGCCGTGCCCGAGGCCATCACCGATAACTTGCCCTGCGCGGCCTTGATCGATCCGCCAGAAATAGGCGCATCCAGATAATGCACGCGGTGCGCCTGACACCGGGTTTGCATATCGCGGGCAAACTCTGGCGCGACAGTGGCACATCCCAGAACCACTGAGCCGGGTGGCATCAACGGCACCAGCGCATTTTGCCCAAAAAGCACCTCTTCGGTCTGTGCCGCGTTCAGAACCACGATGGCAGCGGCCGCCAACTTTGGGGCAATGTCGTGCAATGCGCCGTCTTGCCCCCCTTCGCTGCGAAAACGGGCCGCCTGTTCAGGTCGCGTGTCATACCCATAGGTGGGCAGACCCGCCGCCACGCAGGATTGCGCCATGCCATAGCCCATCGACCCCAGGCCGATCACCGCTGTTTTAGAATGCTCTGACATACCTGCGCCTTTGGTCTGCTTCATGCTTCATATTGCATTGCACCTTAGCCAAGCGGGAAACATGGCATCAAGCTGATATCAGGATCAGGCGGTCATTTCGTATGGCTTCAACGCCTCTTTGACAAAACTGTTAAAGCGCGACGCTGTGATGCTCAGCGGACGGTCCTTGTGGATGATGACAGGCAGGTCATGCACGATTTGTGGTCGAAACGGCCGCCATACCACGCCGTCACCCAGATCCGTCTGGCCGTTGATAGGATCAACCACCGCCACCCCGTCCCCGGCTGCCACCATATTGCGTGCAACGGCGAAGTAACAGCTGGTCACCGGTTGCTCCAACTCATGGCCTGCTTCAACCATGGCACTGCGCAATTGCTGATCGACCACATGATCCCCGGTGATGCCAATCACTTGCCGATGGGCCAGATCAGCGGGGGTGACTTCGGACAACTGCGCAAGGCGGTCGTCGTGACCACAGATGCAAACACATTCCAACTGGTGGACTTCGGCCTTTAGCCCCGCCACCGGCACCGGCATATCAATAAACCCGATGTCCATCTGGCGATTGCCCACAAGCGTTGCAATCTGACGCGAGGATTCTACACGAACATCGATATGCGCACCGGGATACTCTCGGCGAAAAGCTGCAATCACGCGCGGCAGAAAGTTCATCGCCAGAACTCCGTTTGTGGCAACAGCCACGCGCCCGGATGCGCCGGTGCGCACCTCGTCTGCGCGCTGTTCAAGCCGGGCCAGCGCTGCCACACCTTGCTGCACGTTGTCATACAGCAGTGCCGCTTCGGATGTGGGGGCGAAAAAGCCGCGTTCGCGGTGAAACAAACGAAACCCCAGCGTATCCTCCAGATTGCCCAGCGCGACGCTGACAGCAGGTTGGGACAGGTTCAGCCGCTCGGCCGCCCGGCTGACCGACCCTGCATCATACAGCGCGTTGAACACTTCCAGATGTCTTAGCTTCAGACGCATATGAACAAACCCTTACATAAATAAATCGAATATTCGTATTAGATTTATCAAATTGCTTTATTTTTGCCAGCTTAATACGCTCTGAGTCTGGCCGATCATCGGCACAGGGGGGAAGATGTGACAACACCGCGACATCAAGATGATGTTTGGGCTGAGGGCTGGAAAGACACGCCCTATTGGCTGGACGGTGTAACTGCGCCCGATACGGGGGCCGCCGCCCTTCCGAACGATGCAGATGTTGTTATCATCGGGTCAGGCTATACCGGTTTAAATGCTGCGATCGAATGCGCACGTGCAGGGCGGTCGACCCTCGTCCTTGAGGCGCAAACTCCAGGATACGGATGCAGCACCCGCAATGGCGGCCAGATCAGTACCAGCATCAAACCCTCGCTTGAGAAACTGACAGGGCTTTACGGCGCCCAACACGCCCGCGCGATCCGCGGCGAGGGTGAACGCGCGCTGGAATGGATCGAAGACCGCATCACAAGCGAGGGTATCGCGTGTAGTTTCCGGCGCGTTGGCCGGTTTCACGCCGCTCACCGCGCTCAGGCCTACGAAGACCTGGCGCGTACCGCCGAGACCGTATCGAAAACCGAAGGCATTGAGGCCTACGCCGTGCCAAAATCCGAACAGATGGCCGAATTGGGCAGTGAGGCCTATCACGGCGGTGTGGTCTATCCGCGCCACGCATCCGTTGACCCCGCGCTCTATCATCATGGGTTGTTGCGTGTGGCCTTGTCCGCAGGGGTGCAGGTGGCGGGCCATTGCCCAGCCACAGACATATCCGGCCACAGTGGCGCATTTAAGGTGACCACTCCGCAAGGAACAGTTCAGGCCCGCGATGTGATCGTGGCGACAAATGGATACACCACAGCGCTGACCCCATGGCTGAAACGTCGGGTGATCCCCATCGGCTCTTATATGATTGCCACCGAAGAGCTGCCAGCTGCCTTGATGGATCGCTTGTCACCCAAAGACCGGATTGCGTCGGACAGTTGCAAAGTGGTCTACTATTACCGCCCCTCGCCTGATCGCAAACGCATCTTGTTCGGCGGTCGGGTCTCGGCGAATGAGACCAACCCCAAGATCAGCGGACCACGGCTCTATGATGATATGTGCCGCATCTATCCCGAACTGCGCGACTACAAAGTCAGCCATTCCTGGATGGGCACCGTGGCCTATACATTTGACGAGATGGCCCATACCGGCACCCATGACGGCATTCATTATGCGATGGGCTATTGCGGGTCAGGTGTGTCGATGGCCAGCTATCTGGGCATGCGCGTGGGTCAAAAGGTGCTGGGGCTGTCCGAAGGACGCACCGCCTTTGACGATCTCAACTTTCAGACGCGCCCGCTTTACACAGGCAAACCGTGGTTCCTGCCGCCGATGGTGGCCTACTACCGCTGGCGCGACAAACAAAAAGGCGGGCGGGTGCGGTCAATGCCCTAACCCGCCTTAACACAAACCGTGCAGGTCTCCGCCAACCTTGCACGGACCCCTACAACAACGGCGAAACGCGGCAGCCTGTAAGGGCTGACAAGTCAATAAACAGAGGAGAAAACGATTATGAAAACCACTTTTACACTGACAGTTGCGGCAGGCCTGATGGCCACATCCGCGATGGCGATGGACAAAGAGGTCAACTTTGCCTCTTGGGGCGGATCCTATCAAGAGGCTCAATCCAAGGCCTTGCTTGAACCAGCATCCGAAGCCACAGGCATCAAAATCAACCAGGAAACCTATGGCGGCATGTCTGACGTGCGCCTTCAGGTGTCATCTGGTCAGGTGACACTGGATATCGTGGTGTCCGGGTCAGGCGGGGCCGCACGCGCTGCAGCCGAGGGCCTGCTGGAACCACTTGATTACGATGTGATCGACGTGTCGACCTTCTATCCTGGCCTCTACACGGATTATTGCGTCGGCGGCGACGTGTTCTCGACCGTGTTTGCCTATAACACCGACACCTACGGCGATGCTGGCCCCAAAACCTGGGCTGATTTCTGGGATGTTGAGAAATTCCCCGGCACCCGCGCTTATCGCGGCAAGGTCTCGGGCGCGCTTGAGCCTGCACTGCTGGCCGATGGCGTGGCCCCTGATCAGGTCTACGAGGTACTGGGATCCGAAGAAGGCATCGAACGCGCGATCGACAAGATCCGCGAGCTGAAACCGCATATTTCCGTGTTCTGGACCTCAGGCGCGCAACACGCGCAGCTGATGAAAGACGGCGAAGTGGACATGTCGACAGGCTGGAACGGCCGGTTTGACAACGCCAAGAAAGACGGCGGTAATATCAGCTACAGCTTCGATGGGGCCCTGCTGGATTACGACTGCTTTGCGATCCCAAAAGGAGCGCCAAACAAAGACACGGCAATGATGCTTCTGAATGAGATTTCCAAGCCGGAGTATCAGGACGATCTGCCCAAATACATCACCTACGGCCCCACCAACAAAGCGGCCTACGAGACGGGCGTGATTGATGCCGCAACCGCAGCGGCCCTGCCTTCATCGCCCGATAATGCAGCCAAGCAGGTGCCTGTGTCGCTGGAATGGTACGGCGAGTGGGAAACCATCGCGGCTGAAATGTATCAGGAAATGCTGACCGAGTAATCGGCGCCAGCACGACAAAACCCCCACGGGCGGCACGCTGCCCGTGGGCCATATAAAAAGAACATCAGGGACAGACACCGTGCAAGACACCTCTTCCGACGCGCTGCCAATCACCGTGCGCCACGTCACCAAAACATATGGCGACGTATACGCGCTTGATGACGTATCCCTAGACGTCAAAAGTGGTGAGTTCCTGACCTTGCTCGGGCCTTCCGGCTCGGGCAAGACCACGCTCTTGATGGTGCTGGCGGGGTTCACCCGCCCGGATCAGGGCAGCCTGAAATTTGGCGATGACGAAGTGATCCGCAAACCCCCGCATCTGCGCGATGTGGGCATGGTGTTTCAGAACTATGCCCTGTTTCCGCATATGACAGTGGCGGGCAATGTGGGCTATCCGTTGCGCCTGCGCAAAGTGCCCAAGGCCCAAGCCGCCGAACGCATCGAACGCGCCTTGGAGACCGTACAGCTGGGCGGGTACGGCGACCGGCAGATTGATCAGCTTTCTGGCGGACAAAAGCAACGTGTGGCTCTGGCCCGCGCCATTGTATTTGAGCCGCGCATCCTGTTGATGGATGAACCGCTGTCTGCCCTGGACAAGAAACTGCGCGACCGGATGCAGATTGAGCTGCGCCATTTGCACGAACAGCTGGGCATGACCACCGTATACGTGACCCACGATCAGCGCGAAGCGCTGACCATGTCCGACCGCATCGCTGTGGTGAACCATGGCCGCATCATGCAGCTGGCCACGCCGCAGGGGCTGTATGATCACCCCGAAAACAAGTTTGTCGCTGACTTCATTGGCGAAAGCAGCTTTATCCCCGTGACCCGCGATGGTGACAGCCTGCGCGCAGCCGGTGTTGCCGTTACTGTCTCAGGTGATGTGCCAGACAGTGCAGATATATCCCTGATGATCCGCCCTGAACGCCTGCATCTGGTGAACGGCGCGGCGGACGACCAAAACGTGTTTGACGCCAAAGTGTCCGAGATCGTCTATCAAGGCGACAGCTTCCTGCTGTATGCGCATCTGGGCGATGGATCTGAAATCGCCATGCGCGGCGCGCTGAGGGCCGATACATTTGAAGGCCTGCCCAATGTAGGTGATGCCGTCAGCCTGGGTGTTGATCACAAAGATACGGTCGTGATCGCCGATGGGGACGCCTGAAATGGCCGCCACAGATATCAACGCAGCGGGCCTGCGCCAGGATGAACGGATGGAGCGGCTCAGGCTCTTTGGTCTGGCCTCACCTGCCCTGCTGATCGTGCTGGTGATCCTGGTGATCCCCGTGGGCTGGTTGTTCTACGTCAGCTTCATCGGGGCTGATGGCACCTTCTCGATGGAAAACTACGAACGCATGATCAAGCGCAAATCCTATGCGCGGATTTTCCAGACCACATTTGAAGTCTCGCTGCTGACCACGGGGCTGTGCATCCTGATCGGCTATCCTTTGGCCTATTTCATGAGCCAACTGCCCAGCCGATGGGCCAACCTGTGCCTGATCACAGTGCTGTTGCCGTTCTGGACCTCGCTTTTGGTGCGCACCTATGCGTGGCTGGTCCTGCTGCAAAAGCGCGGGTTGGTGAATGACTGGGGTATTTCCCTGGGCTTGTGGGAGGAGCCGCTAAAGATCGTGCACAATATGAATGGCACACTCATTGGCATGGTCCATATCATGTTGCCCTTCCTGATCCTGCCGGTTTACGGCGCCATGCGCGCGATTGACCGCGATTACCTGAAGGCCGCCGCCAACATGGGCGCCAGCCCCACGCGGGCGTTCTGGACGGTGTTCTTTCCGCTGTCTACGCCCGGTCTCTTTGCAGGGGCGTTGATGGTGTTCGTCCTGTGCCTTGGGTTCTTTGTCACACCGGCAGTTCTGGGTGGCGGCAAGGTCATTATGGTATCGATGAAAATCGTATCCAACATCGAGCTTTTCGTGAACTGGGGTGCTGCCTCGGCCCTGGGCGTGGTCCTGCTGGTGCTGACGGTGATCGTGCTTTGGATTGCGTCCCGGTTCCTCAGACTTGAGCAGATGACAGGAGGAGGGCACTAATGGCCAACTGGTTCACCCGCCCTGCGTCTGAAACGCAAGTGACCCACGGGCAACGTCTGTGGCTTTATGTGCTGGCGGTGATCACCATGATCCTGCTGGTCACACCCACGCTGATCGTGATCCCGATGTCCTTCTCGGACAGCCAATATCTGGAATTCCCCCCCAAGACATGGTCTCTGCGCTGGTACGAGCATTACTTTGCCTCTGATGAATGGATGCGCGCCACCAAGACATCGTTCAAGGCCGCGTTTCTGACCATGCTGGTGGCCACTCCCATCGGCGTGCTTGCGGCGTATGGCCTGCATGCGTCGAAGATCAAATTCATTCGGGTGGCGTTTGTACTGCTGATCACACCCATGATGGTGCCTGTGGTATTGGTCGCGATTGGCGCGTTTTATGCCTATGTCAAAATGCAGATCCTCTACACGATGACAGGTCTGGTACTGGCACATACCTTGCTGGCCATTCCGCTCGTGGTGATCGTCACCGGATCAGCACTGAAAAGCTATGACATGAACCAAGAAAACGCGGCCCGTTCGCTGGGCGCGCCACGGTGGAAGGCGTTCATGACAATCACCTTGCCGCAGATCCGTTTTGCGGTTGTGACCTCGGCTTTGCTGTCGTTCCTGACCTCATTTGACGAGGTGGTGATTGCGATGTTCATCTCGGGCGGGGACAACCCGACCCTGACGCGCAACATGTTCAACGCGCTGCGCGATCAGATTGACCCGACGATTGCATCGATTTCCACGCTGATGATTTTGGTGACGACGCTGATGATGGCCCTGGCGCAGATCTTTGGGAAGGGGCGGTAGGCTTTAGATGCTCACGTAAGACGCGCCATCGTCGGGCCGTGGTACGGCGATCCGAACGGATGTTCCAAGGCGATTTATGCCCGCCAAGCCCGCGCTCAGAACGATTGATGTGCAGGTGTCTGACATATCGCCGTGCCGTGGGGCGGCCCGACGATGGCGCGGCGCCTTCGGCTTGATTCCGCGCGAAGGCACTATGACAGCCAGTGTTTAGCCGTAGTCAGGTTCAAACCTTAATCCGCTCCATCTTGGGGTCGTAAAGCGGCAACAGCGTCACCTCAGCCGGAACCCGCACAGTGCCCACTTCCAGCTCATACGTCCCCGACAGCACAAAATCCTTCGTCACACCCTCAGCGTTGCGCACATAGCCCATGCCAATGCTGCACCCCAGATGGTGCCCGTACCCGCCCGAACTCAGCCAGCCACAACGCTGCCCGTCGCGGTAGATCGTTTCGCGACCCGACAAGATCACATCGCCGTCGCAGGTAAACGTCGCCAGCATCTTTGCCACGCCATTGTCACGTTGCGCCTGCACCGCCGCGCGCCCCCGAAAGTCAGTGTTGCTGCGCAGCTTCACCGCCCAGCCCAGACCGGCCTCATCCGGCGTGTGATCGGGGCCAATGTCCGACGACCACGCGCGATACCCTTTCTCCAGCCGCAGTGTCTCAATCACCCTGTAGCCCGCATTGCGCAGGCCGTGTTCTGCCCCGGCGGCGTGCATTGCGGCATAAACCGTCTGCGCATATTCCGTCGGCAGGTGCAGTTCCCAGCCCAGCTCGCCCACATAGGTGATGCGCAGGGCCATGACCGGGCATCCACTGATACCGATCTGCTGCATGGTGCCAAACGGAAAGGCGTCGTTGCTGATATCCGCCCGTGTCACCGCCGCCAGAATATCGCGCGCCTTGGGGCCGAACAGCGACAGCACTGAATTGGACGAGGTCACATCGACCAGCTGTGCATTCATACCGTCGGGGATGTTGCGCCGGATCCAGTCAAAATCATGGGTCGCATAACCGGTGCCGGTGATAATGTAATACTGATCCTCAGCCGTGCGCACACAGGTCAGATCACATTCGATTCCGCCGTGATCATTCAGCATCTGCGTGTAAATGATCGACCCCACGGGTTTGTCCACACGGTTCGCGGCAATCCAGCCAAGTGCTGCCTCGGCATCCGGGCCCTTCAGGATGAACTTGGCAAAAGACGTCTGGTCAAACAGCACTGCCGCTTCGCGTGCGGCTTTGTGTTCGCGTCCCACGGGGGCGTGCCAGTTCGGGCGCTCAAACGTATAAATATCACGGGCTTCCTCGCCTGCCTCGGCAAACCAGTTGGGCCGCTCCCAGCCCAGCTTTTCACCAAACACCGCGCCTTGCGTCTTCAGAGTGTCATACAAAGGCGAACGCCGACAAGGCCGCCCGCTGTCGTGTTCCTCGGACGGCCAGGCCATCGTGTAATGCTTGCCATACGCCTCTAGCGTGCGGGTGCGGACCCAGTCCGTGTCGGTATGGGGACGACCAAAGCGGCGGATGTCGACGGGCCACAGATCATAGGGCGGCGCGCCATTGGCGACCCATTCGGCCAGCGCCATACCGGCACCGCCACCCGAGGCGATACCAAAGGCGTTGAACCCTGCACCAATGAACACATCCTCCATCTCAGGTGCTTCGCCCAGGATGAAATTGCCGTCGGGCGTGAAACTCTCAGGCCCGTTGATCAGCTGCTTGACCCCTGCGGTTTCCAACGCAGGCACCCGCGGCAAGGCCAGCTCCATGAGTTGCTCAAAGTGATCAAAATTGCTGTCGATCAACTGGAAATCAAACGGATCAGGCACGCCGTCCACGGCCCAGGGAATGCCGTTGGGCTCATACCCGCCCATAACCAGCCCGCCGACCTCTTCTTTGTAATAGGTCAGCCGATCCGGGTCGCGCAGGGTGGGCAGATCGGATGGCACACCGAAGGCTTCGGTGATCATGTACTGATGCTCAACCGACACCAGCGGCACGGTCACACCTATGGTCGCCGCCAGTTCGCGGGTCCATTGCCCGCAACACAGCACCAGCTTGTCACAGGTGATGTCGCCCTCTGCCGTGCGCACTCCGGTCAGCTTTCCATGCTCAGTTAGGATTTCGGTGACGGGTGTGTTCTCAACCAGTTTGGCGCCGTGATTGCGCGCACCTTTGGCCAAGGCCTGCGTGATGTCCGAAGGGCTGGCCTGGCCGTCGGTGGGCAAAAACGCGGCCCCCACCACATCGCCGATATCCATAAGCGGCCACAAATCCTGCGCCTCTTGCGCACTCAGCAGTTGCATGTCCAACCCGAACGAATGCGCGGTGGTCGCCTGCCGCTTTACCTCGGTCCAGCGTTCCTGATTACACGCCAGCCGCAACCCGCCGTTCATCTTCCAGCCTGTCGCCAGCCCGGTTTCTTCCTCCAGCCGATTGTACAAATCAATCGAATACCCCAGCAGCTGCGTGATATTGGCGTTCGAGCGCAATTGCCCGACCAAACCAGCGGCGTGCCATGTGGACCCGGACGTCAGCCCGGCCTTTTCAAGCAGCAACACCTCTTGCCCCATTTGGGCCAGATGGTACGCGGTTGAGCAGCCAATGATGCCACCCCCGACGATGATGATCTTGGATGAGGACGGAAGGGACATGGGCAGCGGCCTTTAGGAATTGTGGAAATCTTGCAGAGCGGCATTCAGCCGTTCTGTGTTTTCAACGGTGTAGGCGGCGTAATCAAACTCCAGCTCGGAATGCAGCTCGGATGTCATGGACCACAGCGTTTCGCGCATCAGTGACGCGCACTTCATCGCCTGATAGGGGCGCCATTGCGCCTCGGCCCTTGCACCAAAATACTGGTGCAGCATCTCGCGCTCTTGATGCTCGGACAGGCCGTTGTTGCCCGCAAGCCCCGCCAGATCAAACAGCGGCGTGTTGAACCCGCCATACTCCCAGTCGATCAGCCACAGCTTGTCACCGTCATCCATAATATTGGCCGCCAACAGATCATTGTGACCAATGACCATATCAATCTGTCCCGTGGCCTCTTGCAGCGCTTGGGCCTCGCGCATCAAACCCGGCAATGCGCCCACATGCGATGACCCATCCGCCTGCAACCGCGTGGCATAGGTGCGGATCACCTGAAACGGCCAGAATGTCAGCACCGGCGTTGTCAGATGCGCGCCAAGGCCATGATGCACCCGCGCGATCAGATCAACGATGCGCGGCAGGTTGGCAGGGTCACGCACGGCGGCCTCGTCAAAGGTCTGCGCCTCCAGAAACTCCAGCACCAGAACGCCCGGTTCATGATGCACCACGGCAGGTGAAAATCCGGCCGTATGGGCGGCGTGGCTGATCGCCAGCTCGTTCCAGCGCAGAACGCCATGCTCGGGGATATCATTGCCCAGGCGCACAACGTATTTGCGGCCCGCGTCGCGCACCGTCAGGTTGACGTTGGTGATGCCCCCGCCCAGGGGTTTGATGTCCGTCGGGTTCTCAAAACAGCTAAGGGCACGCGCCCGGTCAACAGCATCCATAATCACAATCCCAATCTGCGACGTTGGCCTTCGGCCAAAGCGTTTACAATACGGTCGGCGATGATGGCGATGAACGCCACGCACAGACCAGCGACAATCCCCTGCCCGGCATTGGCCTTGGTCAGGGCAATGTACACTTCCTGCCCCAGATCCCGCGTGCCCACGAGCGCGGTGATGACCAGCATCGACAAGGCCAGCATGATCGTCTGGTTCAGCCCCAACAGCAGTTGCGGCGTGGCCAGTGGCAGCTTGACCCGCCAAAGCAGCTGCTTGGGCGTGCATCCGGCCATTTGTCCGGCCTCAATCAGATGTGCCGGCACTTCGCGCAGACCATGTGCCGCATACCGCACGGCCGGGGCCAACGCATAAAGGATCACGGCGACCATTGCGCTGAAATCGCCCACGCGGAACAGCATGATCACCGGGATCAGATAGACAAAGCTGGGCAGTGTTTGCAGCGTGTCCATCAGCCCCAGAATGATACGCCCTGCGCGCTGGCTTTGGGCGGCCCAGATACCCAGCGGGATGCCGATGATCGTGGCGATCAGCACCGACACACCGCAAAGATAGATGGTGACCATCGCCTTGGCCCAAAGACCCGAGGCGGCGATAAACGTCATCAGCAAGACCGCCATGACACCCAGTTTCCATCCCCCTACGCGCCCTGCGATCAGACCCATCGCAATAATGCCCCAGGCCCAGGGGATGCCCGCAAAGAACTTCTTCACCGGCAGCATCAACCATTGCAGGATCACCGTTTTGATGGCGTCAAACGTGTCAAAGAAATTGACATTGATCCACTGCATCGCATCAGCCCAGAACGGTCCGGTAGTGATCGTTAGCGCCTCGGGATAGGTCTGGATGGGGTCGATAAACATACCAAGGATCAGCGTGCCGACGATGACCAGAAACGCCGTGCCACTCCAGGGATGACGTTGCAGGATGTTGCCCGTTGTCGGATGGCGCTGGCTGCGTTCTGCAAACGCTTGGGACGCGCGATCCAATGCAATGGCCATCACAACAATAGCCAGCCCTGCCTCGATCCCGCCCCCGATATCCAGACTGCGCAGGCTGCTGAGCACATCAAACCCAAGGCCCCCTGCCCCGATCATCGAAGCGATAATCACCATGTTCAGCGTCAGCATGATCACCTGATTGACGCCCACCATCAGCATCGGCGTCGAGGACGGCACCAGCACCTTCCACGTCATTTGTCGCTGCGTACACCCGGCCATGCGCCCGGCCTCAAGGATTTCCTCGGGCACGCCGCGCAGGGCCAGAATGGTGATACGCACCATGGGCGGCATGGCGTAGATGACTGTCGCTACAAGGGCCGCGACCGGGCCAAAACCGAACAGGATCAGAATAGGGACCAGATATGCAAACACCGGCACAGTTTGCATCAGGTCCAGCACAGGGCGCAAAAGGCGGTCAAACCACGGGCTGCGATAGGCCAGAATACCCAGCATCAAGCCACCCACAGCCCCGATCGGCACCGACACCAGAACCGAGGCCAGCGTGACCATGGCGCTTTCCCATTGGCCAAAAATGGCAAGATAGGCAAAGCACGCCGCCACCAAAATCGCCAACGCCCAATCTCGGGCATAATGCCCGATGGCAGCGGCCGTCACGATCACGGCAATCCAGCTGAGCGAAGGGGCGTATTGTATCGTCTGATCCCCATAACCGGTCGTAAACCCTTCGATCAGCAGGTTGCGCAGGATCTGATAGGGGGCTTCGATCACGGCGGCAATGCCACGCGTGACATCGCGGAAGGTAAAGAAAACGAAATTGGCACTTTCCACCAGCCAATCCAGAAAATCCGAAATCCAATCCTCAAGCGGCATCTGCCATTTCTTGGGAAACCGAATAATCCAGCGCGCATCCAGCGCCTTGTAGATGGCAAAGGAATAGGTCGACAGCACCCAGGTGATCGCAAAAATTGCCAGATAGTAACCCGAGGTGAATGTCGCAAACCGTTTCATCGACGGCCCACCAGAACGTCAACAACCGCGCGGGCGCTGATCTGGCCCACAACCTCACCGTCTTGCATAACTTTGAACGGTGCGTCCGAGGCCTCAACCATATCGGCGATGTTTTCGATGATGGCATCATGCTGCACTTCGCCGCCATGGTGATCACCGCTGACAGGC
Organism: Roseovarius sp.; assembly: GCA_045106595.1. GTDB lineage: Bacteria > Pseudomonadota > Alphaproteobacteria > Rhodobacterales > Rhodobacteraceae > Roseovarius. The sequence goes on from JBGCEW010000012.1 coordinate 69,290, forward strand.
TCCATGATCGACGCCGCCCGGATCACCTTGGCGCGGCTGACATGGCGGGTGAATTCGGCCACGTAATCGGTGGCGGGGTTCAGAACCAGTTCCTCGGGTGTGGCGATTTGTTCAATGGCCCCGTCCTTCATCACGGCAATGCGGTCGGCCAGTCGAATGGCCTCGTCAAAATCATGGGTGATGAACACGATGGTTTTGTGCAGCATATCCTGCAGGCGCATAAATTCGTCCTGCATCTCGCGGCGGATCAGCGGGTCAAGCGCGGAAAACGGCTCGTCCAGAAACCACAGCTCAGGCTCCACAGCCAAAGACCGTGCGATGCCGACGCGCTGTTGCTGGCCACCGGATAACTCTCGTGGATAATAGCTCTCGCGGCCCTGAAGGCCGACCAGTTCGATCACCTCTCGCGCACGCGACAGCCGGGTAGGTTTATCGACGCCCTGCACATCCAACGGGAAGGCCGCGTTTTCCAGAACGGTCAGATGTGGCATCAGCGCGAATTGCTGAAACACCATGCCCATCTTCTTGCGGCGGATTTCGATCAGCGCTTCATCCGAGGCGCTCAGCAAATCATTTCCGTCAAAATTGATCTCGCCGGCGGAGGGTTCAACCAACCGTGACAAGCAGCGCACCAACGTGGATTTGCCCGAGCCCGACAGCCCCATAATCACGAATATTTCGCCCTGATGAATTTGGACATTGGCCGCGCGCACAGCGCCAATCAGACCGGCCTGTTTTAGGTCATCCAGGCTTGGATCGGGATGCGAAGACAAGAACCCGTCGGCGTGTGCACCATAGAGCTTCCACACATTCCGGCAGTCTAAAATCACAGGTTTGTTCATACAGTCCTCGGGTGTCTACATGGGTTCACGTTTGAAACCACGGTACAGCCAATCACAGCAATTTTAAGGAAAATTTGCGCGAGGCCTCATGCGGCCTCGCGCAGGGAGAAGGACGGGGAGGGTTACTTCGCGATCCACCCCATCCAGGTGTCTTTGTTGGCGTCCATCCAACCGGCAACAACGTCTTCAACTGACATGCCTTCCAGATCGACCTGCGCCACCAGAGCGCCCATTTCGGCATTGCTCAGCTTGAACTTTTCAATGGCGGCCGCGGCTCCTGGCCACTTCTCGGGCACACCTTCCCAGCCCGCTTTCCAGATCGGACCACGTGGTTTGCCGCAATCATAGGCCGCATCAGGGTTCAGGCCCACGGATGGGTCCTCATAGCATTCCTTGGAATAGGGTGGGAAATCCACGAAGGATCCTTCGTATTTGGCAGGCGCCCAGTGCGGATCGTAAATCCACAAAACGATGGGATCTTGCCGCTGATAGGCCGACTCCAGCTCGGCAAAAAGGGCGGCATCCGTGCCGGCGTGGACCACTTCAAAATCCATGCCCAGCGCTTCGACGCGTTCGTCGTCGTAACCGCCCCACGTGACAGGACCGCCAAGGTAGCGCCCCAAAGGTGCCGTTTCAGCCGTGGCAAATTCAGCCGCGCAATCGTTCAGAGCTTGCCAATCCGGCAAACCGGGACAGCGCTCTTCCATATAGGCGGGATACCACCATTCCTCGATGGCTTGCATGCCGCTTTCGCCCAGACGCACAACTTTGCCCGTGGCCTCGGCCTCGTTCAGGGCATCGCCTGCTGTGGTTTCCCACAGCTCCATCGCGACATGAAGATCGCCGGTTTTCAACCCTGCGAACTGCGCAATGTAATCGGCTTGCACATATTCGATGTTATAGCCTGCTTCGCCCAGAACCTCGCCCATCAGCGTGGTGGTGATCAGCTGACCTGACCAGTCATGCAACGTCATCTTGATCGGGTCGGAACTTTCCACTGCCAATGCAGGGCTGGCAGCAATCAACGCCGCTGCGAAAATACTTTTTCTTATCATTCTTTTCTCCCTTATGAGGCCGGTGTTCACGCCCCTTCGGGGATTCTCGCGCAGCGGCCGTTATGAATTTATTCAAGCAGGTTTCGAAGGCAAATCAACATAAATCAACATATTTTCGTTAACTTTGTGGTTTTGCTGCGTTTTGCCTCAGATAATTCAGGGATGCTGAAGTTGCCCGACATCGCCGCCAAGCCTCCATTTACCGCCAACAAATCCATCTAAACGTTGTTTTATGTTGCTCAAATCAACGTTCTTGTTGAAAAAATCCGTTACATGCCCGGAAAAACAGCTTAGCACTTGGGCATGTCAAAGCATCGCTCAGAGATTTTGCGCATCGTTGATATGCACGGCACTGTGACAGTCAAAGAGCTGTCGCAAATCCTGAGCGTATCGGATCAGACGATCCGGCGTGTCACCCAACCGATGGCCGATGAGGGCGCTCTCAGCAAGGTGCACGGCGCGCTTGTCTCCAACAAATCTGCGCTTGACCCTCCGTTTCTGGCCCGGATGACGGTGAACCGCGATGCCAAGGTGGCCATCGCCAAGGATGTCGCTCTGATCATTCAGGATGGTGACAGCGTTGCCATTGACACCGGTTCGACCTCGGCCTTTATCGCGCAGGCGCTGCGTATTCGCCGCGACCTGACCGTGGTGACCAACTCGGCCTTTGTGGCCAGCACATTGGCGATGATCCCGGGCAACAACGTCTCGATGGCGGGCACACAGCTGCGCGACCACGACGGTGCTGCCTTTGACCGATCGGCGTTCGAGGTGATCGACCGGATGCAGGTGGAATATGTGGTGCTGTCGGCCTCGATGGTGGACCCGGACAAAGGGTTTTTGGTCCATGAGCAATGCGAAGTGGATATTGCCACCGCGATGATGGAACGGGCCGCGCGCGCCGTCATGGCCGTCGATCACACCAAGTTCAACGTGCAAAGCCGCAAACCCGCCTTGCGCCAACCCAAGCTGAAGGTGGGCGATCATCTGGTAACAGACCAAGACCCGGGTCACGCCTTTCGCATGGCCTTTCCGAACCTCGACATTCGCATCGCGGGTTAGGCACGGGCGAACGCCCCGAATTGGTCTATATGACCTCAGATGTTCAGGCCACCCGATAATTGCACAGGCTGCATAGTGCCGCGCTGGCCTGTGCCAAAGTTGGCCAAACCACGTGACGACAGCGCTTAGTTACGCGCCAGACCAAAACCCGAGGCACGGGTGATCTCATCCAACCGCTCCAGATTGACGACGGTCGACAGCATCAAACGGTCCTGGCTCCAATCGCCGGGATGCTGAATGGCCACGGCCGTCATCATCACCAGCGCCACAAGCGGCAACATCAGCGCGCCCAGTATCAAACGCGGATGACGCAGCCGACTGGCATCAAACAGCGAACGCACGCGGTGCTCCAGAAAACTGCCGCGCCCGCCCAAACGATCGGCAGTCACAAGCGTCACCTTGGGCACAGCCACCACAAACAATCGGTCACGCCGCAGGCTTTGCTGGCAGATCGACAGCAACGTGTCGGCATATTCACCCACCGCGATGCGGCCGCGGTTCAGCACCCGACTGTCACAGCTCAGTTCGCGCAGGGTTTCCACCTGACGTTTCCAGGCATGGAAGAACGGGTTGAGAAAGAACAAAGGTTTCAGCGTTTCAAGCAGAATTTCCCATTCGATATCGCCCTGGCGCAGATGCTGAAACTCATGCGCCAATGACACCCGCAGCGCGCTTGGCTCGCCCAGCATATGCGCAGGGATCACCACGTAATAGCGCCGCACCCCACGGGTGGAAAACGGCACCAACACCCGGTTGGACAGGCAAATGTGCACACGTCCAAACCGGCGCCAGGCAAAGCTGTCGGTCACGATCCGGCGCAGGCACAACATGGAATACCCAAGTCGCACAGCCCCCATTGCAAGACCTGCTGCAAAGGCAAAGATCGCAACCCACGCCGCCCATCCTGCCGCCTGTGCAACGTTCAATGTAAAGGTATCGCGGGCCAACAGCAGCTGCTCAAACTGGGCCGCTTTCATCTGAAACCCGCCGTTCAGATAGTGCGAAACAACCATATCAGACAGGTTCAGATTAACAGCAGTGGCATAGCCAGACCCTTGCAACATGGACAGCCCAAGCACCGCAAATGGGGCGCATAAGATGGCCAGAAACACCCCGTTGAGCAATTGCAACTCAGTGCCATAGGCATGTTTAAGGCCCGCATGTCGCAACCCGGCGCGGGCCAGTTTCCACAGCACAAACGCCACGGCAATCAGGATATTGGCATCAATAAACGCGTTGATCAGCGCATCACCCGTTATCATTTTTCAATCTCCGATCCACAAGTGCCCGGATTTGCCCCAATGCTTCTTCGGTCAGTTCTTCGTCATCCACCAGCCGTGCCACAAGCGACGCAGGCGTGTCATCAAACAGCTTGGCCGACAGGTTTTTCAGCGACCGGGTTTGATAAGTGTCCTTGGCCAAAAGCGGCACATAAACCAAACGCTTGCCTTCTTTGCGTGAGGTGACAAATTCTTTTTGCTCCAGAATGCGCAGGATGGTCGCACCCGAGGTATACGCCAGATTACGCCCCTCAGGCAGTTGCGCCAGAACTTCACGCACGGTGCCTTCGCCCAAGGCCCAAAGCCGGGTCATAAACTCCAGCTCAACCTCGGTCAGCAGCTCGTTCTTTTTCTTCTCGCGCATGGCTGTGTATTCCTGAAGGCGATGCTTATTGGTATTGGCATCGCAGTAAATATGAAGAGGGCAGATTTCCCAAGCGGAATCTCAAACTTTCCAAAAACAAAAGACGCCCCAAAGCATCGAAATCGCCAATGGCCACCAGATTGGCTGGCCGATCAATCCAAGCCATGCCAGATGGATATAGGCCGATCCCAATAGCGAGATGAACAGCCGATCCCCTAACGTTGTGGTCAGGCCAAGGATGCCTTTGCGTTCAATCCCATCGCGGTACTTGAACCCCTCCAGAAGGCCGATCAGGGCAATGCCTCCGAAGATCATGCAAAACAGCGCAAAGGTGGCGGGGGTCCAGGCCATCCAGAAACTGGGCCACAACGGGGCAGTCCAGCTGAACGCTTCTTCCTTGGGTTCGGACACGCCGGACCATTGGGCCAGCGCCGGGCCGGGCAGCAGGATCAGTGCCGGCAGCAGACGTCTCATTATACCCTCCCCAGGGCAAAGCCCCGCGCGATATAGTTGCGCACAAAGTAGATCACGATAGCGCCGGGGATGATGGTCAACGTACCCGCCGCGGCCAGCAGGCCCAATTCGTACCCGGCCGAAGATGCCGTTTTGGTCATCGTCGCCGCGATAGGTTTGGCCGCCACCGCCGTCAGTGTTTTGGCCAGCAGCAATTCGACCCATGAGAACATGAAGCAGAAGAATGCCGCGACACCCACACCTGCTTTGATCGACGGCAGGAAGATCGTGACGAAAAAGCGCGGGAAGGAATAACCATCGACATACGCCGTCTCATCCAGCTCCTTGGGGACGCCGCCCATGAACCCCTCAAGGATCCACACAGCCAGGGGGATGTTGAACAAACAATGCGCCAAGGCCACGGCAAGATGCGTATCAAACAGACCCACCGAGGAATACAGCTGAAAGAACGGCAAGGCGAACACCGCCGCCGGGGCCATCCGGTTGGTCAACAGCCAGAAGAACAACTGCTTGTCCCCCAAAAAGCGATAGCGCGAAAACGCGTAGGCCGCAGGCAGGGCCACGCTGACCGAGATGACAGTGTTCAATGACACATAGATGATCGAGTTGATATACCCCCAGTACCAGCTGGGATCTGTGAAAATCACCCGGTAGTTGTCCAGCGTGAAGGTCTGCGGAAACAGGCTGAACCCCGACAGGATTTCATTGGTGGTCTTAAAGCTCATGGCGACCAGCCAGTAAATCGGCAGCATCAGGAACAGGATGTAGAGAATGGGAATAAGCGCGCGCTTTTTCATTTCTGATCATCCTTCGTCATAAGCGTGGAGAACAGCCAGCTGAGCAGCAGCGTGATCGCGAAATAGATCAGGCTCATCGCCGCAGCAGGGCCCAGATCAAACTGACCCAGCGCAATCTTCACCAGATCAATCGACAGCAAGGTGGTCGAATTGCCTGGCCCCCCACCGGTCAGAACAAACGGCTCGGTGTAGATGTTGAAGCTGTCCATAAACCGCAGCAGGATCGCGATGGTCAGCACGGTTTTCATCTTGGGCAGCTGGATGTAGCGGAACACCTTCCAGGGGGATGCCCCGTCAATCTTGGCCGCTTGATAATACGCATCCGGGATCGACACGAGGCCCGCGTAGGACAGCAACACCACCAAAGACGTCCAGTGCCAGACATCCATCGTGATGATCGTCACCCAGGCTGCAAACGGGTTCTGCGTCATGTCATAGGTGATGCCCAACACGTCATTCATCAAATAGCCCAGCAGGCCGATCTTGGGCAGGGTAAAGATGTTCCACATCGCCCCCACCACGTTCCACGGGATCAGCATCGGCAAGGCCATGAGAACCAGACAAACAGGCACCCACGGGCCTTTGCGCGGCATCGACAGGGCAATGATAATGCCCAGCGGTACCTCGATGATCAGGATCAGAAAGGTGAACAGGAACTGCCGGCCAAGGGCCGCCTGAAACCGCTCAGATCGCAGAATTTGTTCAAACCAATCAAGCCCTTGCCAGAAGAACACGTTGTTCCCAAAAGTTTCCTGCACTGAATAGTTGACCACCGTCATGATCGGGATCAGCGCGTTGAAGGCGACCAGCAAAAGCACGGGCAGCACAAAGAACCACGCCTTTTGGTTTTCGGTTTTCATGATGCCGCCTCCGTCGCAATCCAGCCGTCACGGTAGAGCCGCGTCTGATCAGGACGAAAGGCCAGATGCACCGCCTCGCCTTGCCCCGGCACGTCGCCTTCGACGACCGCCTTGACGGGGGTGTCACCCACCATCGCCTCAACCACGCAGTGGCGGCCCACGTCGGCAACTTTGCTGACATGGGCTGCGATGCCAGTATCGGACAGCGAAACAAATTCAGGCCGGATGCCGATTTGTGTGGTGCCACCCTGCCCTGTCACATCACCTTCCAACGTCACCGGTTGGCCGTGAAATGTCACCGCGCCGCCCGCGTCTTCGGCAGGCAGCACATTCATACCGGGCGAGCCGATGAAATGGCCAACAAACGTATGCTGCGGGCGCTCGAACAACTCAACCGGCGTGCCGATCTGCACGATCTCACCGTCTTGCATGACGACCACCTGATCCGCAAAGGTCAACGCCTCGGTCTGGTCATGGGTCACATAGATCATCGTCGCGCGCACCCGTTGGTGCAGCTCTTTCAGCTTGGATCGCAGCTTCCACTTCAGATGGGGGTCGATCACCGTCAGTGGCTCGTCAAACATCACAACGTTGACGTCATCGCGCACCAACCCCCGGCCCATGGATATTTTCTGCTTGTTATCAGGGCTCAGATGCGAGGCGCGGATATCCAGCATCTCTTCGACCTCCAGCATCGCGGCAATTTCGGACACACGTTCGGCAATGCGCACTTGGGCCACGCCACGATTGCGCAGCGGAAAGGCCAGGTTTTCGCGCACAGTCATCGTGTCGTATATCACTGGAAACTGGAACACCTGCGCGATGTTGCGTTGATCCGGGGGCAGGTCCGTCACATCGCGGCCATCAAACAGAATGCGCCCCTCGGACGGCTGCAAAAGGCCCGAGATGATGTTCAGCAAGGTGGATTTGCCACAGCCCGACGGTCCCAGCAGCGCATAGGCACCGCCATCTTCCCAATCAAGATCAATCTCCTTCAGCGCATAATCCTCGGGTCCTTCAGGACGCGGCAGATACGAATGGCGCAGATTAGACAGCGTGATTTTGGCCATCAGGACACAAGCCTCCCATCGGGGCCAAAGTAGAACGCTTTGCTGGCGTCCATGAAAAACGTATGATCCGCGCCCACTTCGTAAGGATGCACACCGTGGGCCAGCGACACCCAGCCATCTGCACCCATTTCAAAATGTGCCGACGATTCAGAACCCGACAGTTCTGTGACCAAAACCTTGCCCTTAAGCACCACATCATTCGAGGTTTCCGCCACCGGCGTCACGTGGTGCGGGCGGATAGCAACGGTGTACAGTCCATCGGGCAGATCGGCGGCTTTGCCTGTCATCTCCCAGGATACACCTGTTTTCATCTTGGCCTTTAAGCCGACTTTCACAATCTCAGCGGCATTGATCGGCGGGTCTGAAAACACCCGTGCCGCAGTCAGATTATCAGGCGCGCGGTAGATTTCAGCAGTGGGCCCAAACTGGGTGACGTTGCCGTTCTCCATCAGGGCCGTTTTGCCACCCAGCAGCAACGCCTCTTCGGGTTCAGACGTGGCATAGACCACCACAGCACCGCGCCCGGCAAAGAGTTCAGGCAGCTGTTCGCGCAATTCTTCGCGCAGTTTGTAATCGAGGTTCGCCAGCGGCTCGTCCAGAAATACAGCCCGGCTTTCCTTGGCAATGGCCCGCGCCAGCGCGCAGCGTTGTTGTTGCCCACCCGATAGTTCCTGCGGGCGACGGTTCAGCATCGGGCGCAGTTGCAGGATGTCGGCGGCCTCCTCAACCCGGCCTTGAATTTCAGATTTCGGCATGCCTGCAACCCGCAGCGGCGAGGCGATATTATCAAAGACCGACATATGCGGATAGTTGACGAAAAACTGATGCACCAGGCTGATATTACGCTTTTGCGTGGATTGGCGCGACACATCCTGCCCATCCATGAATATCTGCCCCGAGGCCAATGGATCCAGCCCCGCCATCAGCTTGATCAGCGATGTCTTGCCCGCTCCGGTTTGCCCCAGCAGCACGTTAAAATGCCCCGTCTCCAGCACCAGCGATGTGGGCTTGATATGGGTGATGCCGCGGATCACCTTGCTGGCGTGTTTCAGCTCGATTGTCATGAATGTGTGTTCTTCAGGCTGTGTGGTGTCAGGTGAACCCCCACCCCGCTCTGGGGTGAGGGTCCTGTTTTCAAAGCTCAGATTGGCTTACTGTGCCCAGCGCGCGACCAGCTCGTCATAGTTGACGGTCTCGCCTTGGGGCTTTTCGTTGTCCAGCTTGGCTTTGGCACCACCTTTGCCCAACCATTCCGAGGGGTCTTTTTCCTCGTTCAGGCGCGGACCACAGCCACCGTAGACACCAGCGGCCTCATCGGCCTGCTGCATACGGGCCATGGTGATGTCCATTTCCTCGGCCAGACGATCCATCGCTTCCTGGGGTGTAAACGCACCCGAGTTCACGTCACCGATCTGTTGCCACCAGATTTGTGCCAGCTTGGGATAATCCGGCACGTTGATGCCAGTGGGCGACCATGCCACACGGTCAGGCGAGCGGTAGAACTCGACCAGACCACCCAGTTTGGGCGCACGTTCGGTAAAGCTTTCGTGGTTGACCGAACTGTCGCGGATGAAGGTCAAACCCACATGGGATTTCTTCACATCAACGGTTTTCGATGTCACGAACTGCGCATAAAGCCATGCAGCCTGAGCGCGGTCAGACGGTGTGGATTTCAGGAAGGTCCAAGAGCCTACGTCCTGATAGCCAACCTTCTGGCCTTCTTCCCAGTATGGGCCATGCGGCGACGGCGCCATGCGCCACAGTGGGTTGCCATCGGCGTCCACCGTGTTGTTGCCCTCGGCCTGTGGTTTCACCATGTCGGCGGTAAAGGCGGTGTACCAGAAAATCTGCTGGGCCACGTTGCCTTGCGCAAGTGCTGGCAAAGATTGGTAGAAGTCATAGCTGGCCGCACCGGGGGGTGCATAGTTGCGCAGCCATTCGTCCCATTTGCGGATCGCATACACAGCAGCTGGGCCATTGGCTGCCCCGCCACGTGTGACAGATGCACCAGCCGGGTTGCACGATCCGGCTTCCATGCGGATGCCCCATTCATCAATCGGCACGCCGTTTGGTTCACCCTTCGATCCGGTACCCGCCATCGACAGCCATGCATCGGTCATGCGCCAGCCCAGATCGGGTGCGCGTTTGCCGTAATCCATGTGGCCATAGATCGCCACGCCGTCGACTTCCTTCACATCGTTTGAGAAGAAATCAGCGATGTCCTCATAAGCAGACCAATTGACCGGAACGCCCAGCTCGTAGCCGTACTTTTCCTTGAACGCCGCTTTGTTGGCTTCGTCATCAAACCAGTCTTTGCGGAACCAATAGAGGTTGGCAAATTGCTGGTCAGGCAACTGATACAGATTGCCATCGGGGCCCGTGGTAAACTGAATGCCCATGAAGTCATCCAGATCCAGCGTGGGGCTGGTGGTATCCGCCCAGTCACCCGCCATTTGTTCGGTCAGGTTATAGGCCAGTTGCAGGCGCGAGTGCGTTCCGATCAGATCGGAATCGTTCACATACCCATCATACAGGTTCCGCTGGGTTTGCATCTGTGTTTGCACAGCCTGCACCACTTCGCCCTCACCCAGAATCTGGTGGTTCACCTTGATCCCGGTGATTTCCTCGAACGCCTTGGTCAGAACTTCGCTCTCATATCCGTGGGTCGGAATACCCTCAGACAAGACATTGATTTCCATGCCTTTATAAGGCTCGGACGCCCCAATGAACCACTCCAGCTCGGACATCTGTTCGTCCTTGCTGAGTGTCGATGGCTGGAATTCCTGATCAATCCATTTCTGAGCCGCCGCCGCATCGGCAAAAGCAGTCCCAGACCCCGCGATGACGGCAAATGCCGCGGTCGCGGAGAGCAGATACTTGCGCATCTTTCTCCTCCCATTTTGTTTTTGAGCCGGTCGTCCCCGACTTACCTCAAGCGTAGTCGGGGGTTTGTCGCAGAGTCAAACTAAATATTTAGTAGAGAGCTGCTGATGGCCTTCAGGCGATGTCAGGTCTTTTGCGCCTGCGTTGGGGTGTCCTCAACCAGCCGCGTTTTCAGCAACTGACCTTCGCGGTCGAGAATGGGATGGGCAATCGTGACGATCCAGGAATTGAACTCTTTCAGCAGATACCCTGTCTCAAGATGTGCGTCTGATGTGTTGAAACTGTCCGGCTCGCCCGCAGCCAGACGTGCCAGATGCAATTTACGGCTTTTGCGTTCCAGCCGACCCATCTGGGCCTTTTCCTCAATTAATTGTCGCGCGCTCTCAAGGTCGGATCCGACGATGACATTGGTTGCAATGGCCAGATTGGCCGCCACGCGGGCATGGATGTTCTCCAACTCGCTGCGCCCTTCGTCACTAAAACGCTGCGCCTCGCGGTGCATGTCCTGGGCCAGAGGCAACAGACGTTTGACGATAATATCGCCCGCCGCTTCGATCGCGATGGCATAATCCACCAGCGCACGCAGCTCTTTGCGTTGAGCACGCGGCAGATCATCACGTTGCATGTCAGCAGCATAGCGGCGGACCCCATCAAGGGCAGTGTTGATCACCTGATCCAGGTCGGTCAGCGCCTTGGCCCTTGCAGGATCCGAACGGGCGTACAGCTCCATCACCGGATCAAACATATCCCCCAGAACACCCGCCATGCGCAGCAATTCACGCCGCAGATTGGCCAACGCCTGTTGCGTCGAGGCAGGGGGGCCACCCTCAATCAAAGGCCGGTACGCAGGGTTCTGCGCATGCAACTCAGATGTGGCATCCGACGGCAGCAAAACCACCATCGGGGCCTCAAAGAACCGCAGGAACGGCAGCGCGAGCAGCAACAAAAGGTTAAACCCGATATGCAGGATGATCAGCGCCTGAGCCTCTCCAAACTGGGTCAGCACAGAGGGCGCACCGATGATATTGATCGCAAACAGCGCCACTATCGCCGCCGTGCCGCGCAGCATCAGATTGGCCAGCGGAACGCGCCGTGTTTCGGGCGTGTCACTGCGCGACAACCATACCGGGATCAGCGCAGACCCCAGATTGGCCCCCAACACCAGCGATATCCCGACACTGACCGGCAAGGCCCCGATGGCCACCACGGTGACACACATCAAAACCGTGGCAACCGATGAATGCATCACAAAGGCCAGAACGGCCCCCGCGATAAATCCTGTCAGGTAATCACGCTCAAGGTAGGCGGCGACGGCAGGCAGCACACCACTGTCGCGGATCGGGGCAACAGCCTCGCGCAGCAGATCAAGCGACAGCAAGATCAGCGCAATGCCCAAGGTCACCCGCCCGGCCTGACGCAAACTGCGCCGTTCGGTTTTCAAAAACAGAATGCCGCCGACCACAAGCAACAGCGGGATCAGCCAATCCAGCTGCAATGACAGCACCTGAATAAGCAGAGCCGAGCCGATATCAGCGCCGATGACCATCGCAAAACCGGGGGCAAAGCCGATCGCACCACTGCCTGCAAATCCGGCCACCAGCATTGTCACGGCTGCCGAACTTTGCAGCACGATCGCCATCATCACACCAAGAGGTACAAGCCGGTATGAATTTTGATGCGAGGTCACCACCCGCCGGAAGGCCGCGCCAAACGCCCGCTCGATCCCGGTGCGCACCATACGCACGGCGAATAACAACAACATCGTTGCGCCAAAAAGGTGAACCAGAAAGCTGAGTATTGCCATAGTGCCTGACGTTCTAAAGTTCAGTCATGCAACGTATCTGCATAACGCCGGACAAACCAGAATATTTCCTGAATTTCAGACAATTATCGCGCAAAACCGCAGAGAACCGATGAAATCAGCGCTAATGAGCGGGTTCCACATCAAAGATCAGAGCCGAGAACTCTTCCATGTAGATCCTCAGCCAGGGCGTAAACCGCTCAGGCGTTTCACGGATCATCTGGTCCAGTTTCGCCATGTCGACCCAGTCAACGTCCATCACCTCATCGGGGTTCAGATCGGACGGGATCCGCTCAGACACGCGCGCCACAAAGATATCAACTTGTTCATGTTCGATCAGGCCGCCACCCACGTCAGCGCGGTACGTCACCTGATCGCGGTACTCCAGCGTAAGGCCCATGATGCCCAGCTCTTCGGCAACCCGGCGATGGGCGCAGGTTTCTGCATCTTCGTCCCAATGGGGATGGGTGCAGCAGGTGTTAGCCCAAAGACCCGGCGTGTGGTATTTGCACAAGGCCCGGCGCTGTATCATCACATCCTGACCGTGCAACACAAAGACCGATACCGCCTTGTGCATCAGACCCTTTTCATGGGCCTCCAGTTTTTCAACCGGTGTCAGCGTGCCATCCACCCAGGCCGGGATCATTGCATTCATGTATAAACCTTTGGCACAAGACGCGTCAGATGCGCCAGGTTTTTCAACCCGATCTTAAGATGCGCCATGGGGCGCGCGCGGACCAGTTTCTTGTTCATATAAGCCTCAAACGTCAGACGCTGCACATCTATGTCGTGACACAGTGATACGAACCGTTCACGCCGTTCGTCTGATTTGTAATAGGCATTTTGCATCGAGGCCAGCACCCGGAACACCATCTTATGTTCGCGCATAAACAACTGGCGCGCCAGCTTCAGGTCCTTGATACGGCCCGTTGTCAACGTGGCAGCCGCAGCCGTGGCGGCCACACGCCCCCCGGCCATCGCATAGTAAATTCCCTCGCCCGAGCTGGGTGCAACCACGCCCGCGGCGTCCCCGGCCAGCACCACATCGCGGCCATTGTCCCAGCGGTCCAGTGGCTTCAATGGGATGGGCGCGCCTTCACGGCGAATGGTTTTGCAATCGGTCAATCCTGCCGAGGCCCGCAAATCAGCAGTGGCTTGTTTCAGGTCCACCTCTTTGACCATCGACCCCATACCAACCGAGGCCGATTTGCCGTGCGGGAACACCCAGCCATAAAAATCAGGCGAAATCCGCCCGTCATAGATGACATCGCAGCGTTCAGGGTCATAAACGGCAGTGCGCTCAGGTGCCTCGATGATCTCGTGATAGGCGATCACATAGGGAATGCGGTCTCCGCCCGGCACTTCGGTGCGCGCCACGTTCGAGCGCGCGCCATCAGCACCGATCACCAGCTTGGTCACCAAAGACACCTCTTCACTGCTGGCTTTGTCACGGTAGACCACGGCTGTGGTGTCGTTCTCGCGGTCAATGCGCACATAGGTGCCCGTGAACCGTTCGACCCCGGCATCCGCAGCCCGCACGCGCAGGAATTCATCAAAATCCTCGCGGTCGACCATGCCGACAAAGCCGTTTTCAATCGGGATATCCACCTTGCGCCCCGTGGGCGAGATCATCCGTGCCGTGTTGACCTTGGCCACCAGCATATGATCAGGGATGTCGAAGTCTTCGATCAATCGCGGTGGGATCGCCCCGCCACATGGTTTGATCCGCCCGGCGCGATCAATCATCGCCACCTTGTGGCCCGATCTTGCCAGATCCTCAGCTGCGGTTGCGCCCGATGGGCCTCCTCCGACGACGACGACATCATACATTTCTTATTCTCCCGGAACTATGGCGGCAGGGGTGCTGCGCGCGTGTTCGATCACTTTCATTGCCATCACGGCGGAAATTACAAAAAGGGCGGCCTCAAACTGGAACACCGCCCCAAAGGCTGTGGCGTCATATGCGTGGCTGTAGCGCAGGATATCCACGGCAGCCGCGCCCATCAGTCCGCCAAACCCGGCGGCAATGGCCTGGGCGGCCCCCCAAAGGCCCATGCGCGTGCCCTCGCGCGCATTACGGCCCTGCCCGGCCAGTGCCATCATCGATCCGATGGCAGCCACAGCGAACATACCATTAAAGACACCCAGGCAGATCACCGCAGGGGTCAACATGGTGGGTGTCGGCAATGTGCCCAGCAGGGAAATCACGGCCAGACTGGCCGCCGATCCAAGACACCCGGCAATGGCCCATTGGCGCAGAGTGCCGATGCGCAACCCCGTCGAGGCGATACCTACGGTCAACATACCCAGGAACACACCGCCGTTTTGCGCGCCGCTCAGCGAGGTGGATTGCCCCGGCGTGAACCCAAAGACAAGGCCAGCATAAGGCTCAAGGATCAGCTCTTGCATGAAATAGGCGCTCATCGACAAGAATACGAAAATGGTAAAGTTACGCGCCTTGCGCTCGGACCAGACCTCTTTCAGGCCTTCGATGAAACCAGCGGCATTATCGTCGCGTATTGCAGGGGCGCATTTCGCCTCGATGCCCCACACAGCAAAGATGGTAAGCGCAACCGCGCCGCCCGTGACAATGCCAACAATTTTAAGCAAAAGCTGTGGCGTATAGGGATCAAGGAACATACCCGCCGTGGCAGCCGTAAGTGCAATACCCGCGATCATCATCAACCATGTGATTGTCGCGGCAGCGGCACGTTTATGCGGCTCGGTCGAAGTGGCCAACAACGCCAGCAAAGACGTCCCCGACGCACCGACGCCCAGACCGATCAACGCATATGCGAAGATCGACAAGATCAATCCGGCAGTGAAATGCGTTTCAAACAACACCACGCCAATCGCCGCGCCAAAGGCTCCGATGGCCAGGGCGATCATTCCACCAATAATCCATTTGGTACGTCCGCCGCCCGTATCGGATAAAAACCCCCAGTTGGGCCGGGTAAACTGAATGCCGTAGTGCAGGGCCACCAGCAAGCCGGGCAACACAGCCGGCAAAGCCAGCTCAACCACCATCAGCCGGTTCAAGGTTGAGGTGGTCAGCACCACCACAGCGCCCAGCGCCATTTGCACAAGGCCAAGTCGGACAATGGAAATCCAGCTCAGCGGCATCAGATCGCCCCCAGGCCGCGCAGCGCGAAGGCCGAAACCATCATGCCGCTGACATAAAACAGAACGCCTGTGCCGTTGTACCATGGCGCTTTGGCCTTGGGATCAACCAACATGACGCGCATCGCCCAGAATTGCGCCGCCAGCAGCACGCCAATGGTGGCAGCATGCCAGGGTTTGTCCCAATGGATCAACAGGCCGATCACCGCCACTTGCGGCAAGGTCATAACCCAACACGCCACACGCGCGGCACGTTCAGGACCCAGCGTGACAGGCAGTGAATTAACACCCATCTGCTTGTCGCCTTCCAAGGCTTTGAAATCATTGAGGGTCATAATGCCATGCGCGCCCAGCGCATACAGCAGCGCCAGTATGATGACCGGCCAGGATGGCGCACCGGCACTCAGCACAGCCGCGCCTGTGAACCACGGCAATCCTTCGTAACACAGCCCCACAAGGCCCGGCCCCCAGATGCCCGAGCGTTTCAGACGCACAGGCTCAGCCGAATAGGCCCAGGCCGCCAGCACACCCACAACAGTCGCGCCAAACCCCCAAGGGCCAAGCAGCGCTCCGATACCAAGGGCAACAACACTGGTGAACAAAGCAATCCACAGCCCCCAACGTCCGGGCACCTGACCAGATGGAATAGGGCGGTGTGGTTCGTTGATCGCATCAACATGGCGGTCACACCAATCATTGGCGGCCTGGCTCATGCCACAAACAACCGGACCCGCCAGAACCATGCCCAGCAGAACCATCCAAGGCGCCGACATCAGCGGCACCCCCGAGGCCACGGCCCCGCACAGATACGCCCATACGGGTGGAAACCAGGTGATCGGCTTGAACAACGTCAGCACAGCGCGTGGATGCGGCGTACGCCGTTCAGTGTGTAAGTCTGTCATGACACTCATAGTGTCAATTAAACTATACATTCTAGATTCTAGAAAGGCCTTTTTCGCACCGACCAGCCAAAATCCGCGCTATTCTTCGGGATTCCGGCTGAGCAGACCGTGTTTGCGCAGCTTCACGTAAAGGCTTTGACGTGACAGGCCCAGCATTTCAGCCGCCGCCACCCGGTTGTTGTTGGTCAGCTGCACGGCTGTTTCGATGCACATCTTCTCAATCACGTCCGCCGTGGCAGACACCAATTCCTTAAGCGACGCCGTTCCGACCAGATCCATAACACTTTTCATCGCATCATCACTCATGACACTGCCGGGCTCACTCTCGCCGGGGTCGGCGGCCGGGGTCACGCTGCGAATGATCATGCCAAAGCCGGGATCACCCACCTTTTGACGCAGCTTCGCAGCAGACAGATCCGCACTCAACCGGGTGCCGACAATACTTTTGAACTTGGCGCTGTAGTTGGAAAGCCGCCCTTTTTTGCCAGCCGATTCAAGAATCAGCTTCAGATCAACGCTGCCGCGCACCAGAAAATCAGCCAGTGACAAATCCCTGACGTCCTTTAGCTGTGCTGCATCGGCCATAATCAAAAACGCCTCATTCGCGTCCCGGATCACGCCGGTAGAATCGGTGATAACAATCGCATCACTGGTTGCCGCAAACAGCGATGACATGGCGTTGGCCACATGCAGCGTGGCGGCATCCTCGTCTTCATCGGTGTCAATACGGCATAGCAAGCACAGCTCGCCTGCCGCGCGGAAAAACTCAGGTGACAGGCTGATGCGGCGCCCACTGCGGCGCGCTACGACATTGACAAACCCTGCTTCGTCGGCACCGGCCACCGCTTGTAATTCTTCCAGAAACTCGCCACGACGCCGCCCCTCAAAGGCCTGCGCAAAGGCGCTGCCCGAGATGGTTTCCGGCTTGGCCCCCAGCAATGTGCCCGCCGCACTGTTAAGATCGCGAATGCGGCCCTGCTCGGGATCGACCAGAATAAGCGGTGTCGCCGACGCCTCAAGCACAACCCGGTAAAACGTCTCTTCGCTGCGCAGCTTTTGCTGATCACGCTCGCGCGCTTGCTGTTCGGCCACAAGGCGCTGCTGCACCTCGGCAATGGGTTGCATATCGCGCCCCAGCAACAAGACAGCACCGTCTTCCTCTTGGGCCACGTGCATCGTGTATTTGATCGGGAATTCCCACGCCGCGCTGTCGATGTGATTTAACTCAAGCGGGCGTGGTGCTGCATCCAGATTGGCATGCAATTCGGACACGCGGGCTGAAAACTTCTCTTGGCTTTCATGGGCCAGGAATTCGCTGAACGGATGGCCCACCCAGTGATCCAGACATCCCAGCGACGGGCTTTCAGGATTGACCGAAATGCCTTGAACAACGCCGCTGCCAGAAACATACACCGAAATATCCGATGCCTGTTCGATAAGGTCTCGCACGCTTGATGGCTCAGGCATTACACCTGCGCGTAACCAACGTGACCGTTCATCCTGCCTGGACACTCTCTTTGTCTCCTAAAAGCCGATCAAGAAGATCGGCGGGTATCGTCGGCAATCGCCGCAGGTGTCAGGGCCGCAAAGCCACATTTCTCAATCACCTCCGGTGCGGAGTTTGCTGCATGGTCGGCACCAATCATACCCTGCAACCCTTCAACCTCGGCAACTGCACGTCCTCCAACCACGACGGGCGGAAGATGCTCTACGTGCGTGCGCAAATACTGGATCAGTTCGCCGGATTTATCAGCGGTTTCAGCCGTCGCCAGCGAAATACCGAGCGCCGAATAGCAACTGCTGTCAATTGTTGCAACCAACTCTTCCGGCTCCAGCCCGATGCCCATATGCATCCAGATACCGTGCCGTCTCAGGTGGTCTGCGGCTACAAAAGCCCCCAGCGAATGGTCCTCAAAATTTGGGATCATCATCAGCATGGATTGCCCCAGCGGAACCACCCGCCCTGGCCAACCACCGCGCACGTGATCCGAACTGCTGCGGAACAATTGCTGAAGTCGCGCACCGCCAACGGTCACATCGACGAAACTCGCTTTGTCGCTCACCCACAACTCGCCCAACATATAGGCGGCAGCGGGAACATAGCTTTGCAGGATTTCTTCACTGGATATGCCACGCGACATCATCGAGGTGACGATTGCCTGATGCGGGGCGTCAGTTTCGGACACCAGCGCTGCGGTCAGGTGCTCTACCCAATCCTGGCGGGTCTGCGGCTGAGTGGTGCTCTTTTCCATGCTGACTATGCGCAACGCAGACTCGACCAAAAATCGGATTGCCGGTCCTTTTGGGTCAGTCTGGGTTTCAGTCGCATCGTCAAATTCCATGGCCCCTCCTGACGGACACATTTATTCGGTACGGGTAGGGTTTTATCGCTTTTACAGTGCCCCGTAGTGTGCGCGCCACGTTGGTCAATGTCAATTTCTATTGACAGTAATTGGTCTCTATCTGACAATCCATTGGAATCGCGTGATTATATTCGCCGCCACCTACGAAATTCTTGATTTTAATCGTGTTTTTCTGATAATTGCGGCACATTTTGCCCCATTTTTTCCTGCAAACCTGAATTTACACTGCTCTGCAACCGTGTGTAAATTTTAATTGACACTCAGTCTTGCTCCCATTTAGCATCCCTTATGGCCCAGCTTGGCCACGGGAAAAAAAATGACATCAGCGCCGACCCAAATTACGACAGTTCCTGTCTTGTACACAGATGCCCAACGTGCGCGCCGTGACGCCACGGTCTGGACGCTTGTTCAAGGCATTTTAGCGCCCGCACAATTCTTGGTGTTTGTGGTCTCAGTCGGACTGGTTCTTCGCTTCTTGATGACAGGGGTCGGCTATGAGGTCGCAACACTGTCGATCCTGGTCAAAACAGGCTTTCTTCTATTGATCATGGTAACAGGCGCCATTTGGGAAAAAGTTGTTTTTGATCAATACCTTTTCGCACCTGCATTCTTTTGGGAAGACGTCTTTAGCTTTGCTGTGATCGTCTTGCATCTGGCCTATGTCTGGGCGCTGTTTACCGGCGCTTTGGACCCTGTCAGCCTTATGATATTGGCGCTCGCAGCCTATACCGCATACGTCATAAATGCCGGTCAATTTGTACTGAAATTGCGCGCCGCGCGCCTGCAATCGGAGGCCGCAGCATGACCCATCAAGACACCCCGCCACCCGCCTTCGGATGCCGTGATACACCGGTTCTCAAACAGCGTGGACAGCACGAAGTTTTCTGCGGTCTGACGGGAATCATCTGGCTGCATCGCAAGATTCAGGACGCGTTTTTCCTGGTTGTCGGGTCGCGCACCTGTGCACATCTGCTGCAATCTGCCGCCGGCGTGATGATTTTTGCCGAGCCTCGCTTTGGCACGGTGATTCTCGAAGAGACAGATTTGGCAGGGCTGGCCGACGCACAAGAAGAGCTTCAGCGCGAAGTGGACCGCCTGCTGGAGCGCCGTCCCGATATTCGCCAGCTGTTTCTTGTGGGGTCGTGCCCCTCCGAGGTGATCAAGCTGGATCTTGACCGCGCTGCGCAACGTTTGTCGGCGCGTCACGCGCCCAGTTGCCGGGTGCTGTATTACTCTGGCTCCGGGATCGAGACGACTTTTACCGAAGGCGAAGACGCCTGCCTGGCCGCAATGGTCCCGGCTCTGCCTGAAACAGACAAACGCCAGCTGATGCTGGTGGGTGCCCTGCCGGACGCGGTCGAGGATCAAGCCCTCGATCTGCTGACCCAGATGGGCATCGAAGATATCGTCGTGCTGCCCGCCCGCCATGCGGGAAGTGGCATGGGTGTTGGCGACAACACCGTATTTGCACTGACACAACCATTTCTGGGGGGCACCCATGCCGCCCTGGAAAGGCGCGGGGCGCGTCATATTCCTGCGCCTTTCCCGTTCGGAGAAGAGGGCACCACCGCGTGGCTTCTTGCCGTTGCGCGGGAATTCGGCGTCGATCCGGCGCGTTTCGACGCCGTGACTGATGCGCCCCGTGCACGTGCTCGCAAGGCCGTGGCCAAGGCCACCGAAACCCTCAATGGCAAGTCGGTGTTTTTCTTCCCCGACAGCCAGCTTGAAATCCCTCTGGCCCGTTTCCTGACCCGCGAATGCGGCATGGACGCGGTCGAGGTGGGTGCGCCTTATATTCACAAAACCCTCGTTGGGCCCGATCTGGACCTGCTCAGTCAGGGCCCGGTCATTGCCGAAGGGCAGGACGTTGATCTGCAACTGGATCGCTGCCGCGAAGCGCAGCCTGATCTGACGGTTTGCGGTCTTGGCCTTGCCAATCCTCTGGAAGCCGAAGGGCTGACAACCAAATGGGCAATCGAGCTGGTGTTCACCCCGGTGCATTTCTACGAACAGGCCGGTGATCTGGCCTCGCTCTTTGCGCGCCCCATCCGCCGCCGTGATGCCTTGCGCGTAGAGGCCGCCGAATGAAGCTGAGCGTCTGGACATATGAAGGCCCGCCCCACGTTGGCGCCCTGCGTGTTGCCACTGGCATGACCGGTCTACACTATGTTTTGCACGCCCCCCAGGGCGACACCTACGCTGATCTGCTGTTCACCATGATCGAGCGCCGCAACCACCGCCCGCCTGTCACCTACACCACCTTTCAGGCGCGTGATCTGGGTGCGGACACGGCAAACCTGTTTAAAACGTCCTGCCAGGACGCCTATGATCGCTTCAAGCCGCAGGCGATGATCGTGGGTGCGTCCTGCACAGCGGAATTGATTCAGGATGATCCCGGCGGCATGGCCGAAACGATGGACCTGCCCTGCCCGGTGATCCCGCTGGAGCTGCCATCTTATCAGCGCAAGGAAAACTTTGGCGCGGATGAGACATTCTTTCAGATCGTGCGCCATCTGGCCAAGCCGATGGACCGGAGCGAGGCGATCACCTGCAACCTGATCGGCCCGACCGGTCTGGGCTTTCGTCACCGCGATGACATCACCGAACTGAAACGCCTGATGGAATTCATGGGCGTGGCTGTGAACGCTTGCGCCACGATGAGAACTTCACCCGAGGATATCAAACGCCTCGGTGCTGCGCATTTCAACGTGCTGATGTACCCAGAGACCGGCGAAAGTGCCTGCCGCTGGATGGAACGAGAGCTGGGTCAGCCCTTCACCAAGATTGTTCCCATCGGCGTTGGGGCCACCCGCGATTTTGTCGCCGAAGTGGCCGAACTGACCGGGCTTGAGCCGAAGCTTGACAGCGATCGTTTGCGCCTGCCTTGGTATTCGTCCTCCGTCGACAGCACATACCTGACCGGCAAGCGCGTGTTCATCTTTGGCGATGGCACCCATGTGGCGGCCTCGGCCCGTATCGCGCGCGATGAAATGGGGTTCGAAGTGGTCGGCATGGGCTGCTTCAACCGCGAAATGGCCCGCGATATACGCATGCTGGCCAAGGATTACGGCGTTGAGGCGCTGATCACCGATGACTATCTCGATGTCGAACAGCGCATCGCCGATCTGGCCCCCGAAATGATCCTCGGCACCCAGATGGAGCGCCATATCGGCAAGCGTCTGGGCATTCCCTGCGCTGTGATTTCCGCGCCTGTGCATGTGCAGGACTTCCCCGCGCGCTATTCGCCCCAGATGGGGATCGAAGGCGCGAATGTGATCTTTGACACGTGGGTGCATCCTCTGGTCATGGGGCTGGAAGAACACCTGCTGACCATGTTCCGCGAAGATTTTGAATTCCACGATGCCGCAGGCCCCAGCCATCACGGCGGCCACGCCCCCCGCGCTGCGAGACAGCCGGAAACGGCTGAAGAGCCTATTGTGGCAACACCCGAGGCAGCCCCCACCGGCAGCACTGTCATCTGGCTGGAAGATGCGGAACGCGAGCTGAAGAAAATCCCGTTCTTTGTTCGTGGCAAAGCCCGCCGCAACACCGAAGCTTTCGCGACCGAGCGTGGCATGGACGAGATCAGCAAAGACACCCTCTACGAGGCCAAAGCCCATTATGCGCGGTGACACTGTTCATACCGGCCCCGCGCCTTACCGCGTGGTGATGCTGACCCTGGACAGTCACGCAGCTGGCCCCGCCGCCCGTGTGGCGGACGGGCTGTGCACCGACTATCCCGGACTTGAACTTTCTGTGCATGCTGCCGCCGAATGGGGGGAATGCCCCGATGCGCTGGCTCAGGCCAAAAAGGCCATTGCCACCGGCGATATCATCATCATCAACCTGCTCTTCCTTGAAGAACATATCAAAGCGATCCTGCCCGCGCTTGAAGCGCGCCGTGATGGCTGTGACGCGATGATCGGCATCATTGCCGATGCGCAGATCGTCAAGCTGACCCGCATGGGCAGCCTGGATATGAACGCGCCGTCATCCGGTGCGATGAAGCTGCTCAAGAAATTGCGTGGCTCGGGCAAGCCGTCTACTGAAACCGGCGCAAAGAAAATGCGCATGCTGCGCCGTCTGCCAAAGATCCTGAAACTGATCCCTGGCAAGGCGCAGGATTTGCGCGCGTGGTTCATGACCATGCAATACTGGCTGGGCGCGTCCGACGATAACATGGACGCCATGGTGCGGTTCCTTTTGTCGCGCTATTGCCGTCACGAGGCATGGCGCGGTGGCAAAACCGCCCAACCGCTTGAGTACCCTGATACCGGGCTCTATCACCCCGATATGCCAGCCCGGATCAGCACCGATCTGGCCGATCTGCCACGGGTCAAGAACGCCAAAGGCACCGTCGGCATCGTCATGATGCGCTCGTATGTGCTGTCTTCGGATACGGCTCATTACGACGCCGTCATTCACGCGCTCGAAGCACGCGGCTTGCAAGTGATCCCCGCCTTTGCCGGTGGCCTCGACAGCCGCCCCGCAATTGACGCCTTCTTTGTTGATCAAACCGGCCCGCGGATTGACACACTTGTGTCGCTCACCGGGTTCTCGCTGGTCGGCGGACCTGCCTATAATGACAATGAGGCGGCCATCAAGGTTCTGACAGGCCTCGACATTCCTTATGTCGCCGCACACCCGCTGGAATTCCAGACGCTCAGCCAATGGGCCGCATCGGCTCAGGGTCTTGGCCCGATTGAAACCACGATGCTGATCGCCCTTCCTGAACTGGACGGGGCGACAAACCCCACCGTCTTTGCAGGCCGTCACGGTACGGAAACCTGCCAGGGCTGTGCGCATCAATGCGCTGGCACATCAGATGTCAAAGCCATGGCACCGTGCCCCGAACGGATTGAAAAACTCTCGGACCGCGTCACCCGTCTGGTGACCCAACGCCGCGCCGATGTGGCCGACCGCAAGGTTGGGATCGTGCTTTTCGGTTTTCCACCCAACGCAGGTGCAGCGGGCACAGCCGCCTATCTTGACGTGTTCCAATCTTTGCACAACACCCTTCACGCCATGGCCGCACGCGGGTACACCCTGACACCCCCCTCCACGGTCGAGGCCCTGCGCGAAGCGGTGCTTGGGGGATCCGCCAAACAATACGGCCAGGAGGCCAACGTTGCCGATCACGTCGCTGCCGACACAATCGTCGCCAACACGCCGTGGTTATCAGAGGTCGAAGCCGCATGGGGGCCCGCCCCCGGTAAAATCCAATCAGACGGACGCGGTGTGTTCGTCCTTGGCCAGCACTTCGGCAACGTCTTTGTCGGGCTGCAACCTGCCTTTGGCTATGAGGGCGACCCGATGCGCCTGTTGTTTGAACGCAGCTTTGCGCCGACCCATGCGTTCACCCAGTTTTACCTGTGGCTGCAAAACAAGTTCCAGGCGGACGTTCTGCTGCATTTCGGCATGCATGGCGCGCTGGAATTCATGCCCGGCAAACAAACTGGCCTGGGCGATGCCTGCTGGCCTGATCGCCTGATTGGCGACATGCCCAACGTTTATCTTTATGCCTCGAACAATCCGTCCGAGGCGACGCTGGCCAAACGCCGTGCCAATGCTGTGACCGTATCACACATGACGCCACCGCTGGCCGCCTCTGGCCTGTATCGCAGCCTGCTTGAGCTGAAAGACAGCCTGACCCGCTGGCGTGAAATGGCCCCCGACGCGGTTGAACGCGATGAGCTGGAGGCGCTGATTGCCGAACAAGCCGATGCCGTGGACATGAACGGCCAATCGCCTGATGCCCTGTGGCTGAAGCTGCTGGAAACCGAAGATGCGCTGATCCCCGAAGGCTTGCATGTTGTTGGCCAATCGCTCAGCGATGCGGCCCGCGCCGATTACCTGAACCTTGTGGCAGATGCCGATGACGACACGCGCGCCCGTGTTGATCACATCCTGCAACAGGACCATGAACTGCCCGCTTTGATGAATGCACTCGATGGCCGCTATACGGCCCCTGTGCCGGGGGGTGATCTGATCCGTTCACCCGATATTTTGCCAACCGGTCGGAATATCCATGCGTTCGATCCGTTCCGCATGCCCACTGAATTTGCCTGCCGCGAGGGGACCAAACAGGCGCAGTTGCTGCTCGAGACACACCCCAGCCTGCCGCGCTCAGTGGCGTTGGTTCTGTGGGGCTCGGATAACATCAAAACCGATGGCAGCCCGATTGCTCAGGCCCTGGCACTGATGGGGGCCACGACACGCTTTGACAGCTTTGGCCGTCTGTGTGGCGCCGATCTGATCCCGCTCGAAACGCTGGGCCGTCCGCGCATCGACGTGATCATGTCGCTCTCGGGTATCTTCCGGGATCTGCTGCCCTTGCAAACCCGCCTTCTGGCCGAGGCCGCGTTGAAATGCGCCATGGCTGACGAACCGGTCGAGCAAAATTTTGTCCGTGCCCATGCGCTGGATTACGTGGCCAAAACCGGCTGCGATATCGAAGAGGCCGCCTTGCGCGTCTTCTCAAACGCCGAAGGCGCGTACGGGTCAAACGTGAACATGCTGGTCGACAGCTCGGCCTTTGGCAACGAAGACGAGCTGGCCGATGCCTACCAGGCCCGCAAATCCTTTGCCTACGGTGTAAATGGCAAGGCCGCGCAGAACCCCGCCCTGTTGCAAGAGGCCCTGTCGAACGTCGAGCTGGCCTATCAGAACCTCGAAAGCATCGAGCTGGGTGTGACCACCGTCGATCACTACTTTGACACGCTGGGGGGCATGTCGCGTGCCGTGAAACGCGCACGTGGCGGCCAGGAGGCGACAGTTTATATCTCCGACACCACACGCGGCGCGGGCAAAATCCGCACGCTGTCCGATCAGGTGGCCCTGGAAACCCGGTCGCGGTCGCTGAACCCGAAATTCCACGAGGCTTTGCTGAAACACGGCGCCGAAGGCGTGCGCCAGATCGAAAGCCATGTGACCAACACGCTGGGGTGGTCCGCCACCACAGGCCAGGTCGAACCCTGGGTGTACCAGCGCATTTCCGAGACGTTTGTTCTGGACGAAGACATGCGCAACCGGCTGGCCTCACTGAACCCTGCGGCGTCATCACGTATGGCCAACCGCCTGCTGGAAGCCACCGAACGTGAGTACTGGCAACCCGACTCTGAGACACTGAATGCGCTGCGCGATGCCGCAAACGCACTGGAAGATACGCTTGAGGGGGTCGCAGCAGAATGACCCACCTCACAATCAGGAAGGACTACTTCTTATGAGCCCACGTGATGAAATCCCAACACTCCGCGGACAAGATGGCGAAGGGTCCGTGCAAGTGCACCAGGACGCGTCAGACAAGATCGAAGGCGCCAAGGTGTTTTCCGTTTACGGCAAAGGCGGGATCGGTAAATCAACCACCTCGTCCAACCTGTCGGCGGCCTTTGCCCAGATGGGCAAGCGGGTGCTGCAAATCGGGTGTGACCCGAAACATGACAGCACGTTTACCCTGACGGGCCGTTTGCAGCCCACCGTGATCGACATCCTGAAAGAGGTGGATTTCCACCCCGAAGAGCTGCGCCCCGAAGATTTCGTGGCCGAGGGCTGGGGTGGCGTGAAATGCGTTGAGGCCGGTGGCCCCCCTGCCGGCACAGGCTGTGGCGGCTATGTGGTTGGCCAGACCGTTAAATTGCTGAAGCAACACCATATGCTGGAAGACACCGACGTGGTGATCTTTGACGTGCTGGGCGATGTGGTCTGTGGTGGCTTTGCCGCCCCCTTGCAACATGCTGACCGGGCGCTGATCGTCACCGCGAATGATTTCGACAGCATCTATGCGATGAACCGGATCATTGCCGCCGTACAGGCCAAATCGGCCAACTACAAAGTGCGTCTGGCAGGCTGCGTGGCGAACCGCTCGAAGGATACAGACGAGGTGGATCGCTACTGCAAGACCGTGGGCTTTAACCGCATCGCGCATATGCCCGACATTGACGCCATCCGCCGTTCGCGCCTGAAGAAAAAGACACTGTTCGAGATGGACGACGACGAAGACATCGTCATGTGCCGCAAAGAATACGTGCGCATGGCCGAAACCCTGTGGAACGGAACCGAGCCTTTGGCCCCCGCCCCCATGGAAGACCGCGATATCTTTGAACTGCTGGGATTTGACTAAACCGATGTCCTATGACCGCACACTTGCTTCTGTCGAAACCTACTTCGACAAGACAGCCACCCGCACCTGGGAACGGCTGACCTCGGACGCGCCAGTGTCCAGGATTCGCGAGACTGTGCGTCAGGGGCGCGATGCGATGCGCGCTGAAATGCTGTCGCGCCTGCCCTATGATCTGACCGGCGCGCGTATTCTGGATGCAGGCTGCGGTGCCGGGCAAATGACGGCCGAACTGGCCGCGCGCGGTGCCGATGTGGTCGCGGTTGATATCTCGCCCTCGCTGATTGGCATTGCACAAAAACGCCTGCCTGCCGCTTTGGCTGGGCGCGTTCAGTTTCGTTCCGGCGATATGCTCAGTGACGAGTTGGGCCATTTTGATCACGTCATGGCGATGGACAGCCTGATTTACTATAATCACGCTGATCTGGTTTCGGCCCTTAGCAGGGTGCACGCCCGCGTGTCGGGCCGCACGGTGTTTACCGTGGCGCCGCGTACCGCAATGCTGATGCTGATGTGGCGCGCAGGGCAGTTGTTCCCGCGCTCTGACCGCTCGCCCACAATGGTGCCGCATGCGCCCGTCACTTTGGCGCGTGGCCTGCAAGAGGCCGGACGGGTGACCACACTCAACCGTATCAGATCAGGCTTTTACATTTCCCAGGCGATGGAGCTGACTGCATGATCCTTCGCCCCCAACACTTCAAGAACCTCGGTGCAAACCTGCTGCCGTTTTCGGATGCCGCCAGTGATGGCCTTCCGATGGCGCAGCTGATGCGTTTGTCGCTGTTCCAGGTGTCGGTGGGCATGGCCACGGTGATGCTGCTTGGCACGCTGAACCGGGTGATGATTGTTGAACTTTCCGTGCCAGCGACGATTGTCGCCGTCATGATCGCCCTGCCTGTGCTGATCGCGCCGTTCCGGGCGCTTTTGGGCTTTCGCTCAGATACCTACCGCAGTGCAATCGGCTGGAAACGCATTCCATACCTCTGGTTTGGCTCGTTGTGGCAAATGGGCGGCCTTGCCGTTATGCCCTTTGCCCTGATCGTACTGTCAGGCCAGCAAACCCTCGGGCCGTCCTGGGCAGGCGAGGTGCTGGCAGCGCTTGCCTTCCTGATGACGGGCCTTGGCCTGCACATGACCCAAACCGCCGGGCTGGCCCTGGCCACCGACCGCGCAGACGAAGCCACACGCCCCCGCGTTGTGGCCCTGCTTTATGTGATGTTCCTGCTGGGCATGGGCCTGTCATCCATCATCATCGGTTGGCTGTTGCGCGACTTTTCCGAACTGCAGCTGGTGCGCGTCGTACAAGGTGCCGCTGTTGTGGGGATCGTGCTGAACCTGATCGCCCTCTGGAAACAAGAGCATGTCAACCCAATGACCCAAGCCCAGCGCGCGGAACCGCGCCCTGCTTTTGGGGCCGCATGGCGTGATTTTCTGCAAGGCGGTCAAGCCGGGCGGCTGTTGGCCGTGGCCTTTATCGGCACCATGGCCTTCAATATGCAGGATGTCCTGCTTGAGCCATACGGCGGTGAAATCCTTGGGCTTTCGGTGTCTTCAACCACCTTGCTTACGGCGATCTGGGCCTTGGGTGCATTGGCAGGCTTTGCACTGGCCGGGCGTCAACTGACCCGTGGGCGCGACCCTTACCGTTTGGCGGCCACCGGGCTGCTGGCCGGAATTGCTGCGTTCTCCACAGTGATCTTTGCCGCACCCGCAGGATCAACGGCTATCTTCTTTATCGGCACCATGCTGATCGGCTTTGGCGGCGGGCTGTTCTCGGTCGCCACATTGATTGCTGCAATGTCATTGCCATCGCGCGGTGTTGCGGGCCACGGCCTGGCACTGGGGGCCTGGGGCGCGGCACAAGCCACCGCCGCAGGGCTGTCCATCGCCTTTGGCGGCGCGCTGCGCGACGGGATCAACGCATGGGCCACGTCCGGCGCATTGGGCGAGGCTCTGAACTCGCCCGCCACCGGTTACTCATTCGTCTACCACTTTGAAATCGCCCTGCTCTTTGTCACCCTGATCGCCCTTGGGCCATTGGTGCGTGTCGGGCGCGCGTCACAGACCCATTCACCATCAGCGGCGGCCCGCATCGGCCTGGCCGACTTTCCGACATGATCTGCCCTTCGACCGAAAGGAAACACAATGACTGAACCGTTTTTTGGCAATTTTGACCTGGCCAGCCTGTCCATCTGGCTGTTCTGGATCTTCTTCGCTGGGCTGATCTATTACATTCAGCGCGAGAACATGCGCGAAGGATATCCGCTTGAGGATGACGACGGCAATATCTCGGCCAATCAGGGCCTGTTTCCGGTCCCCGAAGACAAAACCTTCAAGCTGCCCCATGGGCGTGGCGAAAAAACCGTGCCGTCGGGCCAAACACCCGAGCGGGCCAATCTGCCGCTTGAAAAGACCGCCGCAGGCAACGGGTTTCCGTTTGCTCCGACGGGTGATCCGATGGTGGACGGTGTCGGGCCTGCCTCTTGGGCGCCGCGCCGCGATGTGCCTGAACTGGACGGCCACGGTCACCTGAAAATTGTTCCAATGGCATCGGTTGACGCCTTCGCAGTGGCCGCAGGCCGTGATCCGCGCGGACTGCCTCTGGTGGCGGGTGACAATGCCATCGTCGGCAAAATCAGCGACATGTGGATCGACCAGCCCGAACAACTGGTGCGGTACCTCGAGGTTGAGCTGAATGCCGAACATGGCGGTGGCAAACGTTTGGTGCCGATGACCATGACCCGCATACATGCCAACCGCGTGTCTGTACGGGCCATCTTTGGTGCGCATTTCGCAGGTGTGCCGCAAATCGCAAAACCCGGTCAGGTGACCTTGCTCGAAGAAGACAAGATCATGGGCTATTTCGGGGGTGGCACGCTTTATGCCAGCGCCGATCGTCAAGAACCCGCCTTGGGCTGATCAGGACAGGAGGCTGCACAAATGGACCACGATGATTTCCAGATTGAACCGGTAGCAGGCCTGCCCGAACTGCCGCCTCAGGGCGAGCAAATTCTGTGGCAGGGTCGCCCCAACTGGTGGCGTCTGACGGTTGAATCGCTCAGCCTTCCCTGGGTTGCTGGATATTTCGTGCTGCTGGCTGTGTGGCGTTACATGACAGTGATGGATCTGATGGCCACAAGTCAGGCCATTGCGGCGTCGCTGCCGTTTTTGATCCTCGGCGCGCTGGTCTGTGCGCTGTTGATGCTGGTGGGCTATGTGCAGGCCCGTGCCACAATGTACACCATCACCAATCGCCGCGTGGCCATGCGGATCGGGGCGGCACTGACCGTCACGCTGAACCTGCCTTTCACGCAAGTAAATTCGGCCGACCTGGACCTGCGCAAATCCGGCACCGGCACCATCGCGCTGGATTTGATTGGCGACACCCGCCTGTCTTATCTGGTGTGCTGGCCGCATGTGCGACCTTGGGTGATGCGCCGCACACAGCCTGCGCTGCGCTGCATCCCGGACGCTGACAAAGTCGCCCGCCTTCTGGCCGAAGCTGCCGAAGCCCGCATTTCCCGGCCACAGGTGCACCGTGTGCGCCAGGCCGAAAACGCCGTTGCCGCTGAATAGTTGGAACCCAAACCATGACCCAGATCGAAGCCCAGGCCCACACCCCGCATCAGCCACACGACAAAGAGCTGATCCCGCGCATGCTGACCCGTGCGATGCTGGCGCTTGTGTTGACGATCCTGGCTTTGGTCACCATTGCCCGCCTGACCGGTCAACCGCTGGTGGCGCAGCCACCCGCCGGGCAGGTGATTGTTGAACGTCAGTTCGTGCTGTCGGGCGATTTGTCAGGGGCCGCACAGGTTCACACGCCCCAGGGCGTTCTGATCGCCGATCTTTCCCCCGAAGAGGGTGGATTTATTTCTGGTGTGCACCGCGTGATCATTCGCGAACGCACCAAACACCGTGTGGCCATTGAAGGGCCCATCACACTGACGCGCCGGGACACTGGCCGCATCGATATTTACGACCCCGCAACGGGGTGGAGCGCCGATTTAATGGGATTCGGCGCAGATAACGCCCGCGCTTTCGCAAAGCTGCTGGCAAACTGAGAGAGGAGGCCAAAATGGGATGGCTGACAAAAGAAGTAGAACGCGCACCTTGTACCGTGGAGATAAGCCACAAGTTCGAAAGCCTGCACGCGCATGTACGCTTTAACAACGGTGCCACTGTGTATCCGGGCGACGAAGTGAAGGTTGAAGGCCCCGAAATCATGGCGCCCTTCGGCGAGGTGGTCCGCGAGGACCGCGAGGCAATCATCTACCGCGCCTCAGCCGTCGAACGGCTCTGGACCCGTCTGACGGGCGATCTGGAAGTGATGGAGCTGGCCGAGTTTTCCTTCTCTGAGGAGGTGAACCTGTGAACATGCAACCCAAACACACCGCCGATGCCACCACCGTCGAGGAAGGTCTGGCAATCGCCGAAGCGCAGGACGCGATCTATAACAGCGAAATGGCCACTGAAACGGCCATGGCCAACACGCTGCTGACGCCACGCTTTTACACCACCGACTTTGATGAGCTGGACGCGATTGATGTCTCGGGCATCCGCGACGAATGGGATGCCCTTATCGCTCAGATGGAGGCAGACCCCAACAAGGGCCACTTCAAGAAGAACGAAGACTGGGACACCGTCGATTGGGACGGGATGGAGCCACAGCTGAAAAAGGAATTCATCGATTTCCTGATTTCGTCGTGCACTGCCGAGTTCTCGGGCTGCGTTTTGTACAAAGAAATGAAGCGCCGCGGCAACAACAAGGACATCACCCAGCTGTTCCAGCTGATGGCCCGTGACGAGGCCCGCCATGCAGGCTTTATCAACGATGCCCTGCGCGAGGCCGGCCTGCGGGTGAACCTTGGCTTTCTGACCCAGAAGAAGAAATATACCTACTTCCGGCCCAAGTTCATCTACTACGCCACCTACCTCAGCGAGAAGATCGGATATGCGCGCTATATCACCATCTTCCGCCATCTTGAGGCCAACCCTCAGCACCGCTTCCACCCCATTTTCAAATGGTTCGAGGAATGGTGCAACGATGAGTTCAGCCATGGCGAGGCGTTTGCCCTGCTGATGAAGACCGACCCCAAGCTGACGCAAGGCCGCAATGTGTGGTGGATCAAGTTCTTCCTGACGGCCGTCTATGCCACGATGTACATCCGTGATCACCAACGCCCGGCCTTTCACAAGGCCTTGGGGGTTGATCCCGATTGGTACGCCCATGAGGTGTTCACCAAAACATCCGAGCTGACCAAGCAGATATTCCCGATCACGCTGGATATCGACAACCCTCGCTGGCAGCGCGGTTTGGAGAAATTGCAAAAGGCCAATGTTGATCTGGCTGCGGCCAAGGCGGGATCTGGCCCTGTTGCGTTCCTCAAAGGCGTCAGTGCACGCGCCCGTGCTGCGACGCATTTTGTCGGGCTGTTCACCATCCCGGTGAAAAAGCACGCCGTCCCTGCCGTGACCCGGATGGAGCCTGCCTACTAATGACACGCAGCCCCTGCCATACAGCACGCCACACCCCGGACACAGTCCGGGGTCTGTGGCGCGTCAACGTCTCGGACCGTGTCCGGGACGGGGGGTGCATGCTATGAGCGGGCCTTGGATCGCAGCGCTGTTTGCTCTATTTGCCTGGTGGTTTTCCACCGGGATGATCCTGGTCCTGGTGCGCCACGCCGATCGTGGTGGCGCGCTGACCCGGCTGACATACACCCTTGCCGCCCTGCCCGTTCTGGGTGCGGGCATCTGGGGGTTTGCCGTCACTTTGAACATGACAACCGTCGGGGCCGCCTATGGCGCCTTCCTGTCGGCACTGGCCATCTGGGGCTGGATCGAACTGGCGTTTCTCACGGGCCTGATCACTGGCCCCAACCTGTATGACTGCCCGGAAGAGGCCTGCGAATGGGAACGCTTTGTGCGCGCCTGGGGCACCATCGCCTATCACGAAGCCCTGTTGGTCATTGCACTGATCGCCCTTTGGGTCTTTGGCCACGGTGCGCTTAATCCGTTTGGGCTGTGGACCTACACCGTTCTGTACGTGGCGCGTATTTCGGCCAAGCTGAACCTGTTTTACGGCGTGCCCCGAATCAACACCGAATTTATCCCCGATGCGCTGCGCCACCTGCCCAGCCATTTCCGGATTTCCCGGCTGAACTGGATCTTTCCAATCTCCATTTCCGCCCTGACTTTTGCCGTCGCCTGTTGGCTTGAACGGCTCTATGCCGCTCAGACCGGCGCGGATGTGGCAGGCTTTGCCCTGCTCACCGCGATCACCGCTCTGGCGCTTCTCGAACATTGGTTGATGGTGCTGCCATTGCCTGATGCCAAACTCTGGCGCTGGATGCTGCCCGCGCCCAAACCTGCAAAAACAAGAATGACACCACCGGAGGGACATCATGAATTTTGATGCAATGTTCAACGCCCAGCTTGAGACACTCAAGGATGAGGGCAATTACCGTATCTTCGCCGAGTTGGAGCGCGAATGCGGCGCCTTTCCAAAGGCCAAAAGCCATGATGACGACGCCCCTGATGAGGTAACCGTCTGGTGCTCAAACGACTACCTTGGCATGGGTCAGCACGAGGCCGTTCGCAATCGCATGAAAGAGGTGATCGACAGCTGCGGCACCGGTGCCGGTGGCACGCGCAACATCTCGGGCACCAACTATCACCATGTGGCGCTCGAGCGTGAACTGGCCGATCTGCACGGCAAGGAAGACGCGCTGCTGTTTACCTCGGGCTATGTGTCCAACTGGGCCGCGCTCAGTACGCTGGGCTCGCGCCTGCCCGATGCGGTGATCCTGTCGGATTCGCTCAATCACGCCTCAATGATCGAAGGCATCCGCCACGCGCGCTGCCAAAAGGTGCTGTGGAAACACAACGACCCCGAAGATCTGGATCGCAAACTGGCCGCCCTGCCCGCCAACGCCCCCAAGATCGTGGCGTTTGAAAGCGTCTACTCCATGGATGGCGATATCTGCCCAATGCAGGAAATCATCGAAGTGGCCGAAAAACACGGCGCCATGACTTATCTGGACGAAGTGCATGCTGTTGGTCTGTATGGCCCACGCGGCGGTGGCATTTCCGAGCGCGAAGGCCTGGCCGACCGCATCACCCTGATCGAAGGCACGCTGGGCAAGGCCTATGGCTGCATGGGCGGCTATATCTCAGGCTCATCGGCGATGTGCGATTTTGTACGCTCGTTTGCCTCGGGGTTCATCTTTACCACGGCCATCCCACCTGCGGTGGCTGCGGCGGCCCAAACCTCAATCGCGCACCTCAAAACCAGCCAGGTCGAGCGTGATCACCAGCGCCAGCAAGTCGCCAAGCTGCGTACAATGCTGGACAAACGCGGCATCCCGCATCTGGACAATCCCAGCCATATCATCCCCGTGATGATCAAGGATCCGGTCAAATGCCGGATGCTGGCCGATATTCTGATGCAGGATTACGGAATTTACGTGCAGCCGATCAACTATCCCACCGTGCCCAAAGGCACCGAACGGCTGCGCTTTACACCGGGTCCGCTGCATACAGATGCGGATATCATGCATCTGGTGGACGCCCTGACAACGCTTTGGAAACAGTGCGCAATTTCTCATGCGGTGGCTTAAGACAGCGCACCGCCAGATCGCTGCATTGACATTCCTTGGGCTACGCTAAATGGTGCCTGGCATAGCAGAACAGACGAAACACACGGGAGTAACGTGATGAAATCGACCCTACTGACAGCCTGCGCAACCCTGGCCCTGGCACTGCCTGCGTTTGCCGACGGACACGCAACTGGTGACGCTGAAGCAGGCGAAAAAGTCTTCAAGAAATGCAAATCCTGCCACATGATCGCCTCTGAGGACGAAACGATCGTGAAAGGCGGCAAAGCAGGCCCGAACCTCTACGGCATTCATGATCGTGCGGCTGGTGCTGAAGACTTCAAATATTCCAAGCTGATGGCTGCTGCGGGCGAGAAAGGCCTGCTGTGGAACGAAGCAGATTTCGCGACCTATGTCGTGGACCCAACCGAGTTTCTGAAGGAATACACAGGCGAAAGCGGCCGTGGCAAGATGCAAGCTCAGCGCCTGAAGGGCGACGATGCCATCAATGTCTGGGCCTATCTGGTTTCAGTGGGGCCACAGCCCGAAGGCTGATCCTGCGTCCTTAAATGACATAGAAAAACCCGCGCCAGGTTCAAACCAGCGCGGGTTTTTTCGTCTGTATCGCAACGCTTTATTTGATAACCGCCAGCGGCACCACTTGGCCGGCGCCTTGCAATGCACAGGTCACGACCCGCGCGATATCTGTGGCGGTCATGCCCGCATCTGCATACATCTCATCGGGGCTTGCCTGATCAATGAACCGGTCGGGCAGGCAAACATTGCGCATGATCAATCCGCGATCAAACGCACCATGGCGCGCCAGCGCATGCATCACGATAGATCCAAATCCACCCTCGGCACCCTGCTCAACTGTGATCAGCGCACGGTGATGCCGGGCCAGTTGCAACACCAGATCGGTGTCCAGAGGTTTGGCAAATCGCGCGTCGGCAAGCGTGACACTCACCCCGCTGTCGCGCAGCTGTTGCGCGGCGTGCTGACATTCCTGCAAATGGGCGCCAAAGGACAAAATGGCGACATCCTCGCCTTCCTCAATCACGCGGCCTTTGCCGATCTTCAAAATCTCGCCGCGTTCCGGCAGCGCAACGCCCGTACCGGCTCCGCGTGGGTACCGAAACGCAATCGGGCCGTCGTCATAGGCCGCAGCGGTGGTGACCATATGCACCAGCTCGGCCTCATCCGCAGCCGCCATCAGGGTCATACCCGGAAGCGCGCCCAGATACCCAATGTCAAAGCTGCCGGCATGCGTGGCGCCATCCGCGCCAACCAGTCCCGCACGATCAATCGCAAACCGCACAGGCAAGCCTTGCAAGGCCACGTCATGCACAATCTGGTCATATCCGCGTTGCAGGAAGGTGGAATAGATCGCTGCGAACGGCTTTAGCCCACCAGCCGCCATTGCGGCCGCAAACGTCACGCCATGTTGCTCGGCGATGCCCACGTCAAACACACGCGACGGGAATTTTTCGGCCATTTTATCCAGACCCGTGCCCGATGGCATGGCCGCCGTCACAGCCACCACATCAGGGTCGCGCGCGGCAATATCCGCCAGGGTCGAACCGAACACGCTTGTATAGCTGGGCGTGCCCGCCGCCTTTTTGGCCTGCGCACCGGTGGTGGGGTCAAACTTGCCCACCCCATGTCCGCAATCTGCCGCAGATTCAGCAGGTTCATAGCCCTTGCCTTTGACTGTGCAGCAATGGATCAGAACCGGCCCCGTCGCACGGGTGCGTGCGGCCCGCAGAACGGGCAGCAGCTGGCTCATGTCGTGGCCATTGATCGGCCCGACATATTCAAAACCCAGCTCCTCAAACAATGTCCCCGAGCCGGTCAGGCCCGTCACCAGCTGACGCGCCCGCTTGGCACCAATGCGCATGGGTTCGGGCATCGCGGCCTCAAACCCTTCGGCCAGGCTGCGCATTTTCGCCAAAGGCTCATTGGCATAAAGCCCGCTGAGATATGACGACATTGCACCCACCGGTGGGGCAATGCTCATTTCATTGTCATTCAAGATCACGAACAGGCGGCGGCCTTCGGCGCCCGCGTTGTTCATCGCCTCATAGGCCATGCCCGCACTGATCGACCCATCGCCAATCACCGCAATTGCATCGCCTGTGGCCTGGCCCATATCGCGCGCCACGGCAAAACCAAGGGCGGCACTGATCGAGGTCGAGCTATGCGCGGCCCCAAAGGGATCAAACTTGGATTCCGAGCGTTTGGTAAACCCGCTCAGCCCGTCTTTTTGGCGCAGGGTGCGAATACGGTCGCGTCGCCCGGTCAGGATTTTATGTGGATAGCACTGATGGCCCACGTCCCAGATCAGCTTGTCAGCGGGGGTGTTGAACACTGCGTGAATGGCCACGCTCAACTCAACCACGCCAAGGCCCGATCCCAGATGCCCACCGGTTTCCGACACGGCAGAAATCACCTCGGAGCGCAGCTCATTCGCGATTTGCTCAAGATCACTGTCAGGCAATTGGCGCAGGTCAGATGGGCCTGCAACCTTGTCCAGCAACGGTGTGTTTGGTGTGTGGTCTGGCATCGCGGTCTCCCCCGGAGGTGATCGGTGGTGGTAAGCGTCGCCCGCGCACTCAGGCACGGCGCAAACGGCGCGATGGATGGATCAGGCGAGGCATATCAGCCCCGCCTGTCCGCAGATTATTCGCCGTAGTCCGGCGCTTCGCTGGTGGCCAGTTCTGGCCAGTCGGCGATCACATTGGCGCCTTGCAGGGGTTGTTGATACCCCTTGTGGCATGTCTTGCAGGCCGCTTTTGGCGCATCACCATGCACAGGTCCCAGACGCTCGGGCGGGTATTCGCCCTCAAGCGGAACAAGGTATTCTTCGTTCAGCTCTTGCACCATCGAGATGCCCAGCGATTCCGTGCCCCATTGTGGTGTCACCTGGCTGCCATCGTAAAACGCGCGGCTGTTGTGACAAAAGACACAGTTCACCCCCAGCGAATTCGCAATGTAGTTCATGAAGGCATAGGTCCGTTCAGCATGCTGAATACCGGGATAACCATCCTGACCGGGGATACCCGCCACGCGGCTTTCCAGATCGTGAACAGCGATCGTCTCATAATCCAGCAGATAGGCCTCAAGCGCGTCAGACGGCAAAGAGGTAAAGCTGCTAAGCGGTGTGACCCGGTTTTGAACAGCAGACCACCCCATCGCAGCCGAGTTGACCGGCATCGCCTTGAACCAGATGTCGCTGGGCACGTTCTGACCACGGTGGCAGGTGAAACATGTCACACCGACCTCCTTGTTGGCGTTGACGTGCGCATCCCAGTTCTCGTTGATGTTCTGGGTCATCTGGATCATCCGGCGCGACACCACCTTGGTGTAAAGCGTGTCCTCGCCATAGGTCTCCAGATCACCTTCGCCGTGACAATAGGCACAGCCCTGCTCGGGCGCGACCCATTCGGTCATCGCGGCCATCAACCGGTTGAAGTTGCCATCCGTCAGCTCGCCCAGAACCTGAACGTTCTGATAGACATCTTTGGCCAGCTCTTCACCCGGTTCCGGAATCCACGGCTCGTTTTCGACCAGCAGTTCGATATCGGGATCAGGTGTTTTCAGATCCGCCACAAACTCAGGCACTGACATGCCTGTGCCACGTGGGCCTGTTTGCATCGAATTGGTTTCATACGGACCCCAGAGAATGGCCAGCCCGATCACCGAGGCAAACACCGCCCCGCCGATCATCAGGCAGACCGAGGCAAGCCCCAGGACATTGGTTGGATTGTCTTTTTTCCAGTCGTCATACCATTGTGGTTTGCGAAACATGATCAATCCTCCTGCCCGATAAAGGCTTCGTACGAGCCGTAGTCGGCATAGCCATATGATCCGTCATACGCTGGAGCAAAGTGGTGTTCCTGGGCCCAGATGAACCAGTTATCCACAACCGTACCTGTCAGCAGGATCCCGATACCGCCCGTGATGGGGGTGAGAACCGCAAACCACCAGGCCCAGCGGTGAATGCCCTCCATCGTGGCGTTGAACCCCATGGTCCAGCGCCAGAACAAAGCCGCGCGTTCAGTGGCCGTACCGCGGTCCACGATCTGCTCCAACTCGCGGTCGCCGCCGTAACGGGTGACCGCCAGAATGGTCGCGCCGTGCATGGCGAACAACAAAACCGAGCCATACAGGAACACAATCGAAAGACAGTGGAACGGGTTGTAATAAAGGTTGCCGTACCGGATCGAGAACGCTGTGGTCCAATCCAGATGCGGGAAGATGCCATAAGGCACAGCCTCAGACCAGCTGCCCATCAAAATCGGGCGAAACAGACCAAGCACCAGCATCAACCAGATGGCAGACGCATAGGCCCAGGCCACATGTTTGCCCATCTTGTGTTGTTGCGCCAGCAAATAGGCCCGCATCAGCCACGTCATCACACTGACCAGCAAAAGGAACGAGGCGATGATATACCAGCCCCCGTCCTGCAAAGGTGGCATGCTCAGCCCGTACTCAGGGCTGGGCGGCTCAAGCGCCAGCCAGAACAGTTGCCGCAGGAATTCAGCCAACGACCAATCCACCTGCGCCAGCATGTTGATGCCAATGATGTTAAGGCACAGGATAAATGTCACGGCACTGACCAGACCGGTCCAGCCCAGATAGACAGGGCCGATCTGTGCGTTGCCCAGCAAACCCACCAGCGTGCTGAAGAACGGGTTCTTCGTACGCTCGGCGGCCATGTTGTTTTCATTGTCCATGCCCATTTCGGGCGGGCCCTGAACCTGAACCTGGTTAAAGATATTCTGATACTCGATCATGATCACATCCCTCCCTGGCCAGGCCAGATCGGCAGCTCAAGCCACCAGTTCCACCATTCAGGCCAGCCTTTGGTCCAGACCGGGCCACTGATGATGATACACACAGCCGAGAAGAACACGGCATTGATCGCCAACAAGAAACCGACGCGGTGAATGCCCAACGTGCCCACCGAATAGCCGATGAAATCCCGGAAGAACGTATCTTCGTCATCGGGTGTTTTCATCTCTTCGTCTTTTTCGGGGTTGGCCGCTGACAGGATCAACCCACCGTGCAGGGCAAGCGCCAGACAAGTGGTAAAGAACAAGGTCACCGCCAACATATGCGCCGGGTTATAGTGGAAATGCAGGTACGCGTAGCCGGTGTTGGAGACCCAATCGAGGTGGCTGAAAATCCCATATGGAAATCCATGCCCCCATGCGCCCATCAACAACGGGCGGAAGATAACCAGCGTGACATAGGCCAGAATGGCAAAGCTGAACGCAAAGGGCACGTGATAGCCCATGCCCAGCTTGCGACATATCTCAACCTCGCGCAGGGCCCAGCTGATAAACGCGCCGGTCGCGCAGAAGGTGATGATCTGCCAAAGCCCGCCTTCCATCAGGGGGGCCATACCCAGACCGTATTTCAAATCAGGTGGGGCGATGTTGATCAACCAGGGGTTCCAGGTGCCCTGATAGGCAGCACCCCATAGGATCAGGATGGTGCCAAGGACAGAGAAGAACACCGTCGTGACACCAAAAAAGCCCACGTAGAATGGACCAACCCAAAAGTCGAACAGATCGCCGCCCACCAGCGTTCCACCGCGCACGCGATACTTTCTTTCGAAGCTAAGCAACGCCATTTTTTGTCTCCGCGTTTCGGCGGACGAGCCCGTTCATTTCTGGCCGTCCATCATTAAATTCGGTTTGTCGCGGGCGGGGGTAAGTTCCGCCCGCAACTTTTTCGTGTCGGGACTTGCGTCCCGGGGCTCACTCGGAAGCGACCGCAGCGCGTGATGCAGCTGCGTTCTCGAACCAGTTTACGCCGTTTGAAAGAACCACCAGGTGGATCAACACGGCCAACAGGAACAAAAACACGCCTTGCGCAACAAACACGCGGCGCGGGTCAAAAATGAGCCAGACTTTATAAAAGTTTGCCATTGTTCAACCCTTCCTCAGAACCAAGGGGCCCAGATGTAGGTTGCGATATGTGCAACCACTGCAATCATTACGAACAGCCAAAGGCCACTCATATATACTGAATGCAGCTCTTGGGCCTGCTCGTCGGTAAGACCTGTAAAGGACAGGTCGGTGTTATCAGCCATGAACTTTCCTCCGGAACGTTATGCTGACGCCGCGAACCCCGCGGCTGGGTCCAACAGACCTTCATGGTCTGCAGGAGATCTGTCCGTCAAAGACGGAGCAGCTCGGGTCTCAGTGAAAGCGCGGGCGCTTACACCGAGAAAATCAGGGGCGTCATCCGGTCCGCTTCGGACCATGCGCGGGCCATCGGGCCACGCAGGTTCAACGTTTTGAACCGGGCGATATCACGTACCCAGCGACCAAAGGCAAACGGCAGAGACACCAGGAAAATCATTGTAAAATATACATAAAATTCCAAAGTGCGGCGCCGGCCATTGGCCGAACGTGATGGTGGGTTTTGGGTCAGGTCAGCCATCTTGGGTCAGTCCTCCTTGGTGGTTGGAGCAGGATCAGGCGACAAGGCCCGAACCGTTTCCACAACGACGCGTTCCGCGCCTTGTTTCAGTGCCGCGTCTTCGGCGGCATCTCTCAGTGTCTTGGCGGCAGAAATCCGCGTCAGAATAGGGTGGGTTTCCACGATCCGGTCCAGCTCGGCCTGGGCATCGGCATCCCATGGGAAATCGCGGCGCAGCGGTGTTGGCGTGGCCTCGACCTTGTCCATTTCAGTGCCCAGCGGCAGGATGTGGAACAGCGCATCAAACAGGCCATTGCAGACCTCCTGCACCATATAGGTGGCACCCGCGTAGCCCATCACAGGCGTGCCCGTCGCGCGCCGGATAGCCGCCCCCGGAAAGCTCATCGGCATAAACGCAGGCTTGGGCCCATGTCCGCCTTGCAACTCGGCCAGGTACATCTTTTCGTTGATCGATCCCATCAGGACCAGCGGACGTTTCTGCCCGATCAGTGCGCGGACCTCTTCGTTGTTGGTCTTGGTGCCCGCACAGCGCGCCACGGCAAAGGCGCAGGGCAGCCCCATATCGTTTTCCAGGAAATTCCGAACACCGCGCGCATAGGTCTCATTCGCCACAATGCCAAAGCTGGCCGTGGCAAAGAAATCCTGTGTCACACTGCGCCACAGATCCCAGACGGGTTTGATGGTCGAATGTTTCTCGCGCTCAATGAACGGTTCGGGGTCCAGCCCCAGCATCTCGCCCAGCATGCGCAGGAATTTCGTGGTACTGTCGATGCCAATCGGCGCCTGCAGATATGGCTTGTCCAGCACCTCGCACAGGCCACGGCCAAATTCGCGGTACATGCAGACGTTCACATCCGCATTCACCAGATCGCGCATTTCGGCAATATGGGCGCCCAGCGGCATCACCATATTCACATCCGCGCCGATCCCTTCGATCAGACGCCGGATTTCGGCCAGATCGGACGGCATATTAAACGTGCCATACATCGGCCCCAGGATATTCACGCGCGGGGCCGCCCCCTCTTCGCGCTTTTTCTCGCGGGGCATACGGCCTTTGGTCATGCCAAATTCGGTGAACATCCACGTCATCGCGCGGTCGGCTGCTTCCCACTGATCCTCGTCAATCGTGCGGGGCAGAAAACGCTGGATGTTAGTACCCATGGGCGTCACGCCGCCACCGATCATCTCGGCAATGGAACCCGTAACAACCACCGCAGGCAGCGCCGGGTCCAGCGTCCCCCAGGCGCGTTTCATCGCCCCTTCGGTGCCTTCACGGCCCAGTTCTTCTTCGCCCAGACCTGTCACCACGATGGGCAATTCATGCGGCGGCAAACCATCGGTGTAATGCAGCACGGATGTCACCGGCAGGTTTTCGCAGCCCACCGGGCCATCGATCACAACCTGCAAGCCCTTGGCGGCACAAAACGCATAGACTGCGCCCCAGTATCCGCCTGCTCTGTCGTGGTCTTGGATCAACATTAAATCATCTGCTCCGCTTTGGCCGCGCGGGCTTTCTTCTCCAGCTTCTTGAGGTTCAGCGCACGGAAGTCTTCGCGCACATTGGGCGAGCCCTCCCAGACACCGGCGGTGTCGCCTGTGCCCACGCCCTCAAAAAAGGCTTTCATCTTGTCCATCCGGCCCTTGTTGCCGATGGCGGCATTGACCACCTCGGCCAATGATCCGGCCCCGGCAGGGCCCATCAGCGGACGCGCAGAAATCAGGTTGGTGAAATACAAGCCCGGCACGCCCAGTTCCTTGGCCTTTTGCACAACAGGTGTCGTGCCAATGGCCAGGTCTGGTTTAAAATGCTCCATCGCCGCGCAATCATCTTCCAGCGACGCGCGGAACTTCACCTCAACACCCTTGGCGCGCAGCCATTCGGCATCGGCTTCGGACCACGGCGATTTCGCGCAGGCCGTGCCCACGTAAGGAATGTCTGCACCGCTTTCGATCAGCAGGCGCGCCACGATCAGCTCACTGCCCTCATAGCCTGACAGGGTGATGCGGCCATTGACGGGTTTGGCCTCCAATGCGCCTTTGATGGCAGGCAGGAACGCATTTTGCGCCTGAGCCACCTTTTTGGCAGCAATACCAAACGCATCACCAATCCCTGCCAACCACGCGGCCGTGCCGTCATGGCCCACAGGCGCGCTGCCCACGATGGGCCGACCAGCGGCCTGGAATTCGCGCACGGCGGCGGTGTAGAACGGATGGATCGCAGCGACCGCGCCACAATCAAGTGCTGCATAAAGCTCGCGCCATTCGCGACATGGCACAACCGGTCCAGCCGCCAGCCCCATGGGCGCCAGCATCTGACCAATCATCATCGGGTCAGCCGGGAACATTTCACCCAGAAGGGCCACAGTCGGGCGATCCGATTTGCCACCCTCAGGGGCGGCCACAGGACCGGCCTGAATTTCTTCGCGGGCGTATTTCAACAT
Organism: Roseovarius sp.; assembly: GCA_045106595.1. Classification (GTDB taxonomy): domain Bacteria; phylum Pseudomonadota; class Alphaproteobacteria; order Rhodobacterales; family Rhodobacteraceae; genus Roseovarius. The sequence continues at coordinate 112,771 of JBGCEW010000012.1, forward strand.
CGCACCGGCCAGCACATCCTTGGCCTCGGCGTGGGTCGGAATGCCAAAGCCGGGCACATCAATGCCAACGATCCGCACGCCGTTGATCTCATCCGGCAACAGCCGCAATGGCACGCCACTGGCGCTTGGCACACACAGGTTGGTGACAACGATGGCGTCAAACCGGTCTGGGTCAGCCATTTCATGCACGCTGTCGCGGATGTCTTCGAACAATTTGCCCGTGACCAGAGTTTCCGAATTAAACGGCACATAGCCCACCGACCGACGCGCGCCGTAGAAGTGGCTGACAAACGTCAGACCATAGACACAGCAGGCTGATCCAGACAGCACTGTGGCCACCCGTTTCATCCGCAGACCCACACGCAAACTGCCAAAGGCAGGACACATGCTTTGGGGTTTGTCATGCGGGCCTTGCGGATAGTCACGCGCATATTGGTCCAGCAGATCGCTCTGCCCGGCCTCGCGCGCGGCCTGTTCCATGGTTGATCCCGAATGACACCCAAGACCGGGGTCACCGTCCATCACAGGGGCCGCCTCAGTGGGCTTTCCCTTGATTACATCGGCCTGATCGGCGGTGTCGTATTTGACTTCTTCGGTCATTCGGAATCCTGATCTCACGCGTCGTCGTAGATGACTTCGAGCGATGGCTTGGGTTCGGCATTGGCGCCGCGCATGTCTTCGTCGGTGGCAGGCACCAATGTAAATCCGGCCCCTGTTTCGGATCCGTCGAACAGCTCCAACAAACCGTCTTGATCCAAAGGTGCAGGACGGATTGGCGGGGCCACGGATACGGCGTCGCCCAGTTCAGCAAAAAGGCTGCCCCATTCGCTCTCGGCGGTGCCGACGATGTGATAGTTCGCGGATTTCTTGCGCAGATCATCGTCTTGCGGGATCGAGGCCAGCACGGGGATGTCCACGGCTTTGGCAAAGGCTTGCGCTTCGCCTGAACCGTCGTCTTTGTTGATCACCAATCCGGCAACACCAACGTTACCACCCAGCTTGCGGAAGTATTCCACCGCCGAACACACGTTATTGGCCACATACAGCGATTGCAGATCGTTTGAAGCGACCAGAATAACCTTTTGCGCCATGTCGCGGGCAATCGGCAGGCCAAAGCCGCCGCACACCACGTCGCCCAGGAAATCGAGCAGCACATAGTCAAAGTCCCAATCGTGGAACCCCAGCTTTTCCAGCAGCTCAAACCCGTGAATAATCCCACGACCGCCGCAACCCCGGCCCACTTCGGGACCGCCCAGCTCCATTGCGAATACGCCTCCGCGTTTGAAGCAGACATCGCCGATCTGAACCTGCTCGCCAGCGAGGTTCTTCTTGGTCGAGGTTTCAATGATCGTGGGACACGCCTTACCGCCAAAAAGCAGGCTCGTCGTGTCTGATTTAGGATCACAGCCGATCAGCAGAACACGTTTGCCCTGCTCGGCCATCATGTGGCTCAGGTTGGCCAACGTAAAGGATTTGCCAATGCCACCTTTGCCGTAGATCGCAATGATCTGCGTTTTGCTGGTGGGCTCTTCAGTGATGATGTCAGCCAGGTCTTCACCTGCCTCGTCACGCAGGCGTTGGTCGAAATCTTTCAGATTTGGAACGTCGTCTTTCACGCGGCATCCTTCCAGTTGAGTATCATTTTCAGGCAAGCCGGGTCTTCGAACGCAGTGCGGTATGCACTGGGTGCGTCGGCGGCCTGTGCGGTGTGTGTGATCAATCCATCCAGCGACAGCGTGCCCGAGTTGATAAGCGACGTAACCGCGATCAGGTCATCGCGCGCCCATTCGGCGGCAATGCGCAAACGGGCTTCGCGCATAAAGGCTGGTGGAAAGGCAAAGTTCAGTCCCGTGGGGTAGAACCCCGCCAGAACGATCTCACCGCCTTTGGTCAGGCGGCTGATCAAATCATCCAGAATGTCGGCATTGCCCGAGGCATCGTAAATCGCAGTGTAATCGCGACGTGTGTCATCTTCGGGGGCGATGACCTCGTACCCTTCGGCGCCAGTGCGGCGGCATGGATCGGTTTCCCATACGGTGGGCGCAGGCGCTCCGGCGGCCACGGTCAGACGTGCCAGCAGGCGGCCCAGCACACCATGACCTACGATCAGGTCGGGCACGGCCTTGTTCAGTCCGGCCATCGCATGACGTGCAGTGGCCGTCAGTGCCAGCAACGCACCCTCAGCCCCAAGATGCGAATCGATTCGCGTGACCCGGTCGGCATTTGTGATCAGCCGCGAGGCCGCTCCACCAAACAATCCGAACGCCCCGTCAAAACAATTGGCACCCGGCACGAACACATGTTCACCCGGCTTAAAGCCCGAATTCGGGCCTGCTTCCACCACTTCGCCGGCGGCTTCATAGCCCGGCACAAGCGGATAACCCATGCCTGGAAAAGGTGGCATCTGCCCGGACCAAAAGAGTTTTTCCGTTCCGGTGGAAATTCCTGAGTGGGAAATATCGACAACAATATCCTCAGCGCCCGGCGCCTTTAGCGCCAGAGTGTCCAGCTGAAGATCCTTCGGACCATTCAGAAAGACCGCACGGGTTTGCATTGTCGTCTCCTTGTTCAAGGTCTTGGCCAATCAATTGGCAAATATGCGGCAAAATGACCTAGCTGTCAGTGTATGCTTACACAGCAAAGTGTCAAGTTGTCTTTACACTGCTGTGCTGGATTTCCGGGCCGTCAGAACCGAGGTGATATAGGGCCGGGCCGAACCGGGCGTGCGAACATCCGCAAAGCCTGCCGCGCGGCACAACTCGGCAATCCGCTCGGGAGAGCGCGTTTTTCCTGTGCCCATCGCCATTGTGTAGAAGGTAAAATAGACATCCCCCGCAGGGTCAGGGTGCCGCCCGCCTGCCATTGGCTCGGAAATCACAAGCCGCCCGCCACTGGGCAAAGCATCGAACACTTTGGACAGCAATTGCGCCACGGTGGCATCACTGTGGTCATAGAGCACCCGAATCAGCGTGATCACATCCGCCCCTGTCGGCAACGCATCCGTACGAAAACTGCCGGGGTGCAATTGAACCCGGTCAGACAGCGCTTCTTGGTGCATGTATGTTGTCGCCGAGGGCAGAACTTCGGGCAGATCCATCCAGATGCCATGCGCTTGCGGATAGGCCCGCAGTACATGCGACAAAAACACACCCGATCCGCCGCCCACATCCATAACGGCACGGGCGCCTTTCAATGATATGGCACGCAGCGTGTCTTCGGCGACCAGCACCTGACTTTGGGCCATCAGCTCTGAGTAACGCGAGGCGTCGTCGCTGGCCACATCGGCGGATGCACCAAACACATAGGGCCAAAAGCGTTGCAGCTGTGTTTCATCCTCGCCGCGCAGCAACTTTACGGGATCGGCCATATCTGCATAAAAATGCCGGTTGTGGCGGATCATCAGCTCAAGCCCCGGCACACCCAGAATGGCAGCGCCGCGTCGCGCCAGCCCATAATGAGATTTGCCGCGCTTTTTGAGAAACCCAAGGGCAACACCCGCGCGCAACAGCTCGGCCATACGGTCATGCGCCACGCCGCACGACAGCGCCATGTTCTCAACCGTGTCCGCACCCTCAAGCAACCGCCGCAGCAGCCCCAGCTCGATCAGGGCGGTTAGCACCTGACTGGCCACAAACCCCTGTAATATATCAAATATCTGCGCACCGTCGCGCTTGGCCATAGCCTTGCCAAAAGGCAGGCGGCTGGCAACACTTTGGAATTTCGGTTTGGCCACAAGGCGCATGAACCAATCGGCAAGGCCGGGTGACAGACGCGACCGCGCAGTCAAACCTTCCTCCCTGACGCTCATGCTCAGGCCTCGTAACGGGCAGGTTTCAGCGGCATGATCCGCTCGGCCTGCCACCGCACCATATGGGCCAGCTCGGCCTCACCGGGGCATGATGGAATGGATGCAATCGCACCGGCCAGCGTATCGGCCAACCGGCTGGTGGCGCCTTCAACACCCAGTTGCGCCACGGCATTGGGCCGCCCATGCAAATCATCCTGACCCGCAGGTTTGCCCAGCTCGGCTTCGTCCAGCAACGCATCGCGCAGATCGTCGGCAATCTGGAACGCCTCGCCAATCAAGGACCCCAGATCACACCAGGCGTCTGGCTCGGCCCCGGCAGCGATGGCCCCCATTTCAGTGGCCGCCATAAACAACGCGCCCGTCTTGGATTGGTGATAGGCACTCAGATCAACCTTATCTTCGCTTTCCCATCCCTGCCCAGCACAAATACCACCGGGCATCCCGGATCGTTTGGTCAGGCACAAGATCAACTGAGCCGCGCGCACAGGGTCGTGCTCTGCCGCCCGCGCCAGAACCTCAAACGCCAGAATAATCAGGCTGTCACCGGTCAGAACCGCCAATGGTTGCGAATAGGCCTTGTGCACCGAAGGCTTGCCCCGCCGCACATCCGCATCGTCGAAACACGGCAGATCATCATGCACCAGACTGGCGCAATGGATCAGCTCAAGCGCGGCAACAGCCGCATCGGTCAGCAAAGGTTTGTCATCCCCGCAGGCCCGCGCCACAGACAGCAAAATCGTCGGCCGGATACGTGCACCACCTGGCAATGTGGCATATTTCAACGCCTTGGCCAGCTTCGCGGGGGCTTGCGCACCTTGCGACAACTCAAGCGCCCTCAGAACAGCAGTTTCAATCCGGGTGGTTATTGGCATCTGATCACTTTCGCAGCAGGTTCACAGCATGTGTGTAAACTACATATAACATCTAATGTGTAAATCATACTGGACACTTTACTGCATTGAGTCAACAATTCCGGCATGAACACATTGACATCAACCCAGGTCAGCCCACCGCGGGCGGTGGTGATTGGTGCGGGGATTGCCGGATTGGCGATGGCCGCGCGACTGGCCCATGCCGGGCACCGTGTCACCGTGCTGGAACGTCACGGCTGGACTGGGGGCAAAATGCGGACCTTGCCGTCTCAGGCGGGCCCGGTTGATACAGGCCCCACGGTGTTGACCATGCGGCATGTGTTTGAGCGGCTGTTCCATGATCTGGGCGAACAGCTGGAAGACCATGTAACACTGATCCATCAGCCTATGATTGCCCGCCATTTCTGGCCCGATGGCAGCCAGCTGGACCTCTATGATGACGAGGCCCGCAACATCGACGAAATCACCGCGTTTGCCGGGGCCAAGGCAGCCCAGCAATTCGTTCGGTTCTGCGGCCATTCGCGCACACTGTTTGACGGGCTGGAAGACGCAATGATGCAGGCCACGGCACCCAGCCTTCCGGCAATTGCAACGCATGTGCTGCGCCATCCGCACCTGATTCCCAAACTGGCAACAACCATGTCGATGGCGCGGTTTTTGTCGCGCCAGTTCAGCGATCCACGTCTGGCACAGCTCTTTGGGCGCTATGCCACCTATGTGGGGGGCTCTCCTTATCGCTCGCCTGCATTGCTGTCGCTGATCTGGCAGGCAGAAATGGCAGGCGTCTATGCGGTCAAAGGCGGCATGCACCGGCTGGCGCAGGCCATCACCGATCTGGCGCAGGCGCGTGGCGCTGTGTTTCAGTACAACGCCCATGTCGCCGAAGTTCTGGTGTCCGAGGGCGAAGCCACAGGGGTCCGGCTGGCTGATGGCACGGTCCATGAGGCCGACACGGTCGTCTTCAACGGTGATCCGCGCGCCATGGCCACCGGCGCTTTGGGTGTTGAATGCACCTCGGTGGCGCCGCAAACCGTCACGATCCCGCGCAGCCTGTCGGCTGAGGTCTGGGCCTTCGCCGCCACGCCAAGCGGACGCGATCTGGCCTATCACAACGTGTTTTTCCGCACCGATCCAAAGCCCGAGTTCGAAGCACTGCACGCAGGCAGGCGCATCGGTGACCCTACGATTTATCTATGCGCCCAGGACCGGGCCGGGCCTGATGCGCCGCCCACGATCGAACGGTTCGAAACCATCGCCAATGCGCCCCCCCTGACCGACACCCCCGTCCCACAAGAGGTACCCTCATGTCAGACACGCACCTTTCAGACGCTTCAGGGGTTCGGCCTCAGCTTCAGTCCAACACCGGATCAGGCCTGTCTGACCACACCCAAAACATGGGACACACTCTTTCCGGCAACAGCCGGGTCCATCTACGGGCAAAGCCCACATGGGATGATGGCAGCCTTTCAACGCCCCACAGCGCGCACCGCGATCAAGGGACTTTATCTGGTGGGGGGCGGGGCGCATCCGGGGGCGGGTGTGCCAATGGCCACGCTCTCCGCACAGCACGCGGCCGAGACGATGCAGCACGACCAAATTTCAACCTCGCGGTCCCGGCAGGCGGATATGCCTGGTGGTATGTCGATGGCATCAAGCTAGGCGGCGGTCGCGCGATCAGCATCATCGGCTTTATCGGGTCGGTGTTTTCACCCTGGTACGCCTGGTCTGGCCGCGCCAACCCGGAAAACCATGTCTGCATCAACGTGGCCACCTATGGCCCCGGCGGGCGGTTCACCATGACAGACCGGGGCCAGTCAGCCCTGCGCCAAACCCGCGATCAGTTGCAGATCGGGCCATCCTCCATGCGCTGGCAGGACGGGCAGCTGATCATCGACGTCAACGAAATCGGCGCCTTGCCCATGATCACCCCGGTGCGGGGCCAGATCACGGTAACGCCGCATGCCATGACAGCGGTCGAGCTGCCTCTGACCTCGGATGGTGCACATATCTGGCGGCCCTTTGCGCCCAGCTGTGACATCCGCGTCGATCTGAACGGCGCAGGCTGGCAATGGGACGGGCACGGCTATTTTGACGCCAACTTTGGCACCCGCGCGCTGGAGCAGGATTTCAACACCTGGACCTGGGGGCGGTTTCCGCTTGAGGGTGACCGTGCGGCATGTTTCTACGATGCCCAGCGCAAGGATGGCTCCACCCTGGGCGTGGGCGTGCAGATCGATGCTGACGGCCAGGCGCGCGAAATGGAATTGCCACCCAAAGCCCGCCTGAAACGCAGCCTTTGGGCGCTGTCCCGCGATACCCGCGCCGATGCGGGCTATCAGCCGCACCAAGTGCAGGCCATGCTGGACGCGCCCTTTTACAATCGGGCCGCTGTGCGCACGCAGATCAATGGGGTTGAGACCACAGGCGTGTACGAGGCCCTCGATCTGCGCCGCTACGCTCGGCTAAAACCAATGATCGCCGTGCGCGTCCCGCGCCGCAGCCACTGGAGCTTTGACTAGACCGGGCCTTTGATGAAAACTGAATACAATCAGGTACCTGCGCTGTCTCTGCAACGCACACCCATATTCACCGGCGCTCACCGTTTCATGCTGGTTGATCGCCCTCACAACGCGGTGGCTCAGACCTGAAAGCGTGGTGGCTCAGTCCAGAACAGGTGGGTTCGCAGCCACTTCGGGGTTCAGCCGCACGACCGACAGGTTCAACGCACCCGCCACGCTGACCCACACCAGATAGGGCACGAACAACAGCCCGGCCAGCCAGTGCACCTGCCACATCGCCACCAGTGTCGCGAACACAGCCGCCCATAAACAGGCCAGCACAGCCATACCCAGTTTAAGCCGCCGCAGCCCGAAAAACACCGGTGTCCACAGCGCATTCAGCGCGATCTGCACCGCCCACAGCGCCATTGCAACACCATTGCCTTCGCTGACAGCGGCCAGCGCACCTGCGTAGGACATGCACACATACAGCGTGGTCCAGGCCACCGGAAACAACCAGTTGGGCGGGGTCCAGCTGGGCTTGTTCAGCCGCTCATACCAGGGCCCCGGCGGAAACAAACCACCCGTGGCCCCTGCCGAAAAACAGGCCGCAAGAAACAAACAAAAGCAAAGCCAGAACATCATCGCATCCTAAGGGGGGCGCCCTCGGGCACAAAGCTGTGGTCTTGCTCTATGTCGCGGGTTTTCAGGCTGGCCAGTGTTGAATACAGCGCATCGCTCCAATCCGGGGCGCGCGCGGCATGATCAGCCGCAGCATCCACCAAAAACGCCGTCTCGGGCAAACTCCGCGCCCGCAACACAGGCGAACGGGGCATCACCATCGTCGCCGCAGCACGGGTCGAGGCCAGCATAAGCCAGGCCATCTTCTGGGGCGCATTCGTGTGCGCCCGGTGATCAATCGAATTCATCCGCTTGCGCCGCAGCGCCTTGCCAATGCCTGCATAAATATAGCGTGCCGCAAATATCCCGGGTCGGCTGGACACCGGCAAAGCACCGATGCCTGCCTCGGACCGCACATACAGCTGATCTGCTTCAAACAGCAGACGTTTCACCAGCACGGCAATCTCCGGGGTGAAGGTCGGGTTTGCCAAAAACGCCTCGGTGTCGATCCCGGCGTCATCCAGCCATTCGGTGGGCAGATACAACCGCCCCTCACGGGCATCCTCGCCGACATCGCGGGCAATATTGGTCAGCTGCATCGCCACGCCCAGATCACACGCCCGTGCCAGCGCATCGCGGTCACGCACGCGCATCAACACGCACATCATCGCCCCCACAGCCGACGCCACACGCGCCGAATAGGCCCGCAGCTCGGACAAGGTGGCATGGCGCCGGTTCATCGCATCCCAGGCCAGACCTTCCAGCAAGGCCTCGGGCAGGGCGCGCGGCATTTCAAACTCTTCGATAATCGCGGCAAACGCGCGGTCAGCTGGGGCATTTTCGGGCGTCCCCGCAAAGGCTTTGTCCAGCCGCTCATGCAGCCGCAAAACCGCCTCGCGCTTGGCCTCTTGCAGATCCACCGCATCGTCGGCCAACCGGCAAAACGCATATAGCGCCAGCGCCGGGTCACGTACCGATTTCGGCAGCAGTTTTGACGCGGCATGAAACGAACGCGAGCCTTGGCGGATCGCCTCGGCGCAATAGGTCATATCGTCTGTATAGCTCATACTTAGGTCACCTGTTCAGGGTCTGGAACCAACTGCTCCAACACCTCGGCGCTGGAAATGACACCGGGCACACCGGCACCGGGATGGGTGCCTGCACCCACCAGATAAAGCCCGCTCACCTCTTCGCTGACATTATGCGGGCGGAACCAGGCGCTTTGGAAAATGCGCGGCTCGATTGAAAACCCCGAGCCATTGGGGCTGAGGTAACGATCCCGGAATGTCTCGGGCGTGAACACCTCGGATGCGGTCACATGCTCGCCCAAACCGGGCAGCAGCTGATCTTCCAGCACCGCTTGTACCTTTTGGCGATACGTCTCGGCCATATCGGCCCACTGCACGGGATCATCATGATCCAGATGCGGCACCGGGCTGAGGGCGTAAAACGTATCATCCCCCTCGGGTGCTGCACTAGGGTCGGTCACCGTGGGACGGTGCACATAAAGGCTCATGTCATCGGCCAGTTTGCCCTTCAGGAAAATATCCTGCACCAGACCTTTGTAGCGCGGACCATTGACGATGGTATGATGGCCCACATCACCCCATTTGTCGCGGGTGCCTTTGGTGCCGAAATACCAGACAAACAGGCTCATCGACCAGCGCGCCTTCTTCAGCTTGCGGTCTTTCCAACGCTTGCGCGGCTGGTTGCGCAACAACTTGGTATAGGTGTGACCTGCATCCGCATTCGACACCACCACATCCGCGCTCAGAACCTCACCGCCTGTCAGGCGTACACCGGCTGCACGTTTGTCTTTGATCAGGATTTCATCCACTTCCGCGCTCTGGCGCACCAGCCCGCCCTGGTCTGAAATCACGTTGACCATGGCACGTGCAATCGCATCGACACCACCCATGGCATAATGCACGCCGTACTCCAGCTCCAGATGGCTGACCAGCGTGTAAATCGATGTCACGTTGAACGGATCACCACCAATGAACAGCGGATGAAACGACAGCGCCATGCGCAGACGTTCGTCCTTCACGCGACTGGCAGCATGGGCATACACCGACTTGTCCGCGCGCAGCACACCAAAGGTGGGCAACACTTTGATCAGATCCCACAGCTTGTTCATCGGCTTGCGGCCCAGCTGCTCAAACCCGAATTCATAGCGCTTGCGGCTGTCGTTCAGGAACGTATCGTACCCTTTCAGATCACCGGGGCTCATCTTCTGAACCTGTGCGCGCATCGCATCATGATCCTTCGAGGCCTCAAACCGGCTGCCATCAGGCCATCGGATTTCATAGAACGGCGTCAGCGGCTTAAGCGTCACGTCATCTTCAAACCGGCGACCACAGGCGGCCCACAGCTCTTGCATCAGATGCGGCACCGTGATGATCGTAGGGCCCAGATCAAACCGATGCCCGCCTTGCCACAAACACGATCCGCGCCCGCCTGGGGTCTCAAGCCGGTCCAGAACCGTCACCCGGTAGCCCCGCGCGCCCAGCCGCATCGCAGCCGATAATCCACCAAGGCCCGCCCCCACGACAACCGCATGCGGCGCCTGTGCCCGAGCCAGTCCGTCTTTCAGTGCGGGATCTATACGTGTCAACATTACTGTAGCCTACACCTGTCAAGTTTGGTTGACAATCGTGCTGACACACCCTTTTGTCATATGGTAAAGCATGACAGTGTCACGCAGCACCATGCCGGTTCTTGAAAGGACAGACCCATCCAGACGGTCAGCCTCAGTTTTTTCCGCTTCGCACCAGGGCTCGATCGGCTCTGGGCCTTTGCTATGATGGGTTTGGCGCGTCCTGCAATGGCGCGTGTGCCCGGCCTGGCATTCTGGAAATTATGCGGATCCGGCACCGGCGAAGGCTTTACTCCTGTGCCCAATACCGGCGTCTATGCGATCCTTGCCGTGTGGCCAGATGCTGAAACGGCGCGCGCTCAAACCCGCAGCGCCGCCGCATTTCAGCGCTATCATCGGCGCGCCCGCGAATCCTGGACGGTGTTTTTATCGCCCATATCATCGCGTGGCACATGGTCGGGCCGCACCCCGTTTACGGCATCTGACGCACCTGCGACCGGGCCAATTGCGGCCCTCACCCGCGCCACCATCCGCCCCGCCCGTGCGCTGCGGTTCTGGAAACGTGTGCCCAACATCAGTCAGGTCATTGGCCGCGATCCGAATGTCTTGTTCAAGATCGGCATCGGCGAGGTGCCATTGCTGCATCAGGTGACATTCTCCATCTGGCCCGACACCGATGTCATGGCCAATTTCGCCCGCAAAGACGGCCCCCACGCCCAAGCCATTCGCGCCGTGCGTGAGGGTGATTGGTTCAGCGAAGAACTCTATGCGCGGTTCCGCGTGATCGGCGACAGCGGCAGCTGGAACGGTGCCGATCCTCTTTCATCCTTCTCATTCCCTTCGGAGCAGCCTGCATGAGCCACGCTTTCCCGTTTTCGGCCATCGTCGGTCAGGACGACATGAAACTTGCCATTGTTCTGGCAGCCATTGATCCGGGCCTTGGCGGTGTCTTGTCCTTCGGCGACCGCGGCACCGGCAAATCCACCGCCGTGCGTGCGCTGGCCGCGTTGCTGCCCCCTATCACCGTGGTCGAAGGCTGCCCGGTCAATTCCGCCACGCCCTCCGATTGCCCTGAGTGGGCGGGCGTGACATCAACCAAACTGGTGGAACGCCCCACCCCCGTGGTCGATCTGCCCCTCGGTGTAACCGAGGACCGCGTGACCGGCGCATTGGATATCGAACGCGCCCTGACCAAAGGCGAAAAAGCGTTTGAACCGGGGCTTCTGGCCCGTGCCAATCGTGGCTTTCTCTATATTGACGAGGTCAACCTGCTGGAGGACCACATCGTTGATCTGCTGCTGGATGTCGCCCAATCCGGGCTCAACACGGTCGAGCGCGAAGGGCTGTCGATCCGCCATGCCGCGCGCTTTGTGCTGGTCGGCTCGGGCAACCCCGAAGAGGGCGAGCTGCGCCCCCAACTGCTCGATCGTTTTGGCCTGTCCGTCGAGGTCCGCACCCCCGACACCATCGAGGCCCGCATCGAAGTGATCCGCCGTCGCGATGCGTTTGAGAATGACACCAAGGCGTTTATGAAACGCTGGCGGGCGCAGGATACGAAAATCCGCAAGGCCATTCTGGCCGCACGCGAGGCCCTGCCAAATGTTGCCGCGCCCGATGATATGCTGGCTCTGTGTGCGCAGCTTAGTATCGCGCTGGGGGCGGATGGCCTGCGCGGTGAACTCACTTTGCTGCGCGCCGCCCGTGCGCTGGCCGCTTATGAAAAGGCGGGCGAAGTGACCCCCAAACATCTGCGCCGTATGGCCCCCATGGCCATGAGCCACCGCCTGCGCCGCGATCCTCTGGACGAGGCAGGCTCGCTGGCCCGCGTGGAACGGGCCGCCGCCGACATCCTGTCATGACCCAAGACGCCTCTCCGTGGTCTGACGCACATCGTGCGCTCTCGGTTTTGGCCGTGGATCCGGGCGGCCTCAAAGGGCTGACCGTGCGCGCCCGTGCAGGCCCAGTGCGTCAGGCGTTTGAGGCGCTGATCACCCAAGTGCCTGGCCCCCAGAACCGCATTCATCCCAATCTGGGCGATGCCGAGCTGTATGGCGGGTTGGACGTATCGGCCACCTTGGCCACGCAAACCCTGTCGCGCCATATCGGGCTGGCCGAATCCCCCGGCATGTTGATCCTGCCCATGGCCGAGCGCACACCCCCCGGTCTGGCCGCGCGTCTGTCACAGGTGCTGGACGCGGATGCAGGCCACAGTCTGATCCTGATGGATGAAAGCGCCGATGCCGATGAAACACCGCCCGCCGCCCTGCGCGACCGACTGGCGTTTTTCGTCGATTTTGACGGGCTGTCCTACCGCGCCATTCAAGACACATCGCTGGATGTCCCGGCCATCGCAGCAGCCCGCGCCGCATTGCCCGTCACCAAGGCGCTGCCTGACCATGTGATGCAACTGACCGTGGTCGCAGCCCAGTTCGGCATTCACAGCCTGCGCGCGCCGATCCTGGCCTTGCGTGCCGCGCGTGCCCTTGCGGCCCTGGCCGGACGTGCGGTTGTCGCCGATCAGGACGTCACCCATGCCGCCGAGCTGGTCTTTGCCCACCGTGCCACGCAACTGCCAGCCGAGCCGGACGAGGACACCACCCCCCCCGAGCCAGAACCGCCCGCCGATCAGGGCGATACAAACGAAGGCGAAGCACAGGATATGCCCGCCCTTGACGACATGATGATCGAGGCCATTGCCGCGCGTCTGCCCGAGGATCTGATGGACAAAGCCGCACCCCCCCGGCCCATGGGCGGGTTCCAGGGCAGCGGTGCGGGCGCGCAACGCAAGGGCAACCGGCGGGGGCGGCCGATGCCGTCACGTCCGGGCCGTCTGGGCGGCAGCGCCCGGATTGACCTGATCGCCACACTGCGCGGTGCCGCGCCGTTTCAACCCATGCGCCGGGCCGCCCTTGGGGTATCCGACCGGCTGATCATCTACCCCTCTGACATCCGTGTGCGCCGCTATCAGGACCGCTCGGACCGGGTGTTGATCTTTGTGGTCGATGCCTCAGGCTCGGCCGCCATGTCGCGTATGGCCGAGGCCAAAGGTGCGGTCGAATTGTTGTTGGCCCGCGCCTATGCCAAACGTGATCAGGTGGCGCTTGTGGCCTTTCGCGGCACCAGCGCCGAGCTGCTTTTGCCGCCCACACGCTCGCTTGTGCAGGCCAAACGCCGCCTTGCCGCTTTGCCCGCAGGGGGCGGCACGCCACTGGCGCTGGCCCTCAAAGAAGCCGCCGAGGTTGCCACATTGGGCGCGCGTCATGGCCTGTCACCATCGCTGGTGTTGCTCACCGATGGGCGTGCCAATATCACCCTTGCCGGAACACCGGGCCGGGCCGAGGCGGCACAGGATGCCCAGACCACGGCCCGTATGATTGCAGCCGCACAGATCCCGTCGGTTGTGATCGACACCGCCACACGCGTGGGCCAGGACAGTGCCAACCTTGCCGCCTGGCTGGGTGCGCATTACCTGCCGTTGCCACGGGCCGATGCCCATAAGATCAGCAAGGCGGCCGATGCTGCCTTGGACGGGTAACCGCGATGGACCCCACACGCGATCTGCCCAATTGGCCGCTCAGCCATCTGTCGCGTCGCCTGGTTGAAAAGCCACATCATTGGCACCTGCAGGAAACCGGCGCAGGCCCCACGCTGTTGTTGCTGCACGGGGCAGGCGCCACCACCCACAGCTGGCGTCAGATGATCCCGCTTCTGGCCAAAACGCATCACATCGTGGCGCTTGATCTGCCCGGTCATGGCTTTACCCGCGTGGGCCGTCCCCGGCGCTGTGGCCTGCCCGAAATGACACAGGATATCGCCCGCCTGTGTGCGGCTCAGGGCTGGCAGCCTCAGGCCATCATCGGCCATTCAGCAGGGGCGGCCGTGGCCTTGTCCCTGGCGCAACAGATGCAGCCCACCCCGGCTGTGGTTGGCATCAATGCCGCACTTGGGCGCTTCGACGGTGTGGCAGGCTGGCTGTTTCCATTGCTGGCCAAATTGCTGGCACTGAACCCGCTGACCGCCTTTGCCTTTACCCTTGGCCGCGATCCACAGTCGCGTGCCCGGCGGCTGATCGAGGGCACAGGTTCGACCCTGACCGAGGAAAACCTGGCCTTTTATGCCAAACTGTTAAGCGATCGCAGCCATGTGGACGGCACCCTTAAAATGATGTCGCAGTGGAATGTCGACAGGCTGGATGCCGCCCTGCCCACGCTTCAGGCGCCCTGCCTTCTGGTGGCCGGAGATCTCGACAGCGCCGTCGCCCCCCGGATCTCACGCGAGGCCGCAGCGCGTATGCCAAACGCCACCTATCACGAAGTGCAGGGGCTGGGCCATCTGGCGCATGAGGAAGACCCGGCCGGCATGGTGCAGCTGATCACCGACTGGCTGGCGCAGCACACCACCTGAGACCCTTTTGGGATTTTGGGCTACGGATCTTTGGACGATCCCAAATCATCGACCACAGTATGTGTGGCGGGAATATTTGGTTGATCATAATCGCTTTCAGTCCCACGGCGCTCAAAGACCGACGCATGGATATTGGCCCCGTCAGAGATAATCCGGCGTTCGCATTTGGGCCGGTAAAACCCGAACCGCACCTTGCGGTGGGTCTGGGTATAACGGGTGTGCTTGAACGGCAGCGCCTCAAGAATTTTCCAATCAGGCGTCATGCTGTCATGCGGTGCTGCCAGCGGATTGGGCGCAATGTATGCGTCATTATAAGCGCCCAGCGCGTATTTGCGATAGGCCCGCGTATCAATCTCAAGCCCCATCGGCTCCAACTCATTCAGCATCCAGCGCAGGGGCAGCTTGGCCAGTCCGGCCTCTGCCTCAGGGTATCCACCGCCGATATCCGCATGCACTCCGCTGAACCACACCTCGTTCACATCTTGCGATGTATCACGGCCAAATTTGCCCCCGCGGTAGATCCGTTTGTCACCCCAAAGGCAGGGTTTGAACATCACCCGACGTTCGTCAATGGCCAGCGCCTGCCGCACGGATTGCACAGATTTATTGTTGTCAGTGTTGGCATAGGGGCGCATGCGCAGCCGCGCGCCCTCGATCGTCAACATCGACGCCACCGTATCAAACACGGCCACACAGCGGATCGGCACCCGTCGTGGTTTCAGATGGTCCGTGAAAATATCCACCGCCTCAAACGGAGCCGAGCTGTCAGCGGCCTCGGGGCGGTCATCAGCGATCTTGCGGTAGGCATCAAACGCATAGTCCACCAGATGCAGCTGATCAGGCCGCAACAGCCCAATCTGGTGGATCAACCCACCCAAAACACGGGCCGCATAGGCCCCACGGCTGAACCCCATCAGGAATATCTCATCCTTGATCTCATCCGTCGTGCCAGTGGCCGTACACAGATAGCGATAGGCCTGTTTGACATTGCGCTCCATGCCCCAGCCCGTCGCCATTCCCAGACCTTCTTTGAAGCGCCGCCAGCTTTGTAGATAACTGCTGCCTTCCTCAAATGTGCCAACGCCCGGATCATAGAAAACCAGCTGCGTCTTGGACTGCTTCAGAATGCGGTACAGACGCGGCAGGTTGGTGGTGTTGGGGGTCAGCGCATTGGCTGTCCCATCCAAAAGCATGACAATCTTGCGGGGCATCTCGGGTTTACGGGGCATCTTGGGTCCGCCGTGGCTGATCAAAGGGCGCAGGTGCGCGCTCAGACTGGCACAGTTTGTCCATCAACGCAAAATCGCAGGGGGCGGCAGCCGCACCGTGCGCACCGTGCAGACTACTGCAACGCTTTTGAGCCCGCGACTGTGCGCGCGACATCTTCGCCGCTTTTGTACGCTCCGTTGCACAAGGCCACATATGGCGTGCCCAGCGCCTCGCCTGCAAACCACAGCTTGTCTGCCAATGGCCGCGCCAATGCGGCACGTGCCGGATAGCGGCCGGGGCGTGCCGCGGCATACGCCCCCAGGGTGTTGGGATTTTGCGCCCAGTCGGTCAGATGCCCTTTGACGAAATGCTTGCGCGCGTTACTGCCTGCGATCTTGACCACTTCGCCCAATGCGAAATCCACCGCTGCGGCTTCGCCCTGACGCGACAGCTCCCAGCCGAAATCACCGCCCACAAAACCGACCATATAGTTGAAATCAAACGGCCATGTCAGGAAATAGCACGCCGGTGTACCATCCACCGCAGGCACTTGATAATCCAGCCAGTGATTGGGCACAAAGCCCAGCCGCGTATCGTTGAATTGCAGCGTGATCTTGGCCAGCAACCCCATTGGCAAATCGGCAATCGCCTGACCTGTCTCGGCGGGCAGCTCGGGGGTGAACCGAATGCGTCCTGCGTTTAACACCCCGGTTGAAACGGTGACGATACACGCCTTGGCCTCGATCGTGCCACCGGGTGTCTGCACGCGCACGCCTGTGCCGGTCCAGTCAATCGCGGTGGCGGGGGTGTTCAAGGCAACCGGGATATCGCGGAAATGCTGCGCCACGACCGCGCCCAACCCCTCTTTTACAATATACGACGGATCGCCACCCTCTGAGTTCCAGTAATCCATGGTCGAGAGGTCTTTCATATCCACCCCCCAATCCATCGGACCGGTCCAGGTTCGAGCCACGCCAGTGGTGGGGTCATCCGCTGGCAACACCGAGGCCACTGACACATCCAGCCCGGCATTGCCTGCCTTGGCCAATGCCTGGGTGACCGTGCCCCATCCTTGGTTGTTTGCGCGGCGCTGCGCGGCATCCGCCAACGCGCCGTTCACATAATACGCGCTGCCGGCATCCGAATGGTTCTGCAGGGTAAATCCGTTTTGATCCGCGATCCCCTTGAAAGGGTTCACATTGCCCGCGTTGATCCACGAACACCCATGATCGAATGGCACACCAAAGGTGCTGGTTTCGGTATAGGCCCGCCCGCCAATACGATCCGCCGATTCGATCACAACCACGGAATGCCCCTCGGCCATCAGGGTTTTTGCAGCGGTCAAACCAGCAATTCCTGCACCAATGATCACCACATCAGGGTTTGTCGGCACAGATTGCGCCCATCCGGCATTGGCCAGCATCGCCCCCAGCCCGCCCATCACAACACGGCGTGAATACACTTGTTTTATGGCATTTGTCATGAATGTCCCTGTCCTGATAGCGGCTGCGATTGGCATGGTTTTGCGATTTATTGACCATATTGTTGCACTGAAGGGACCTGAAAATCAACACATCCATTGAATGAACATTCAATTGGTCATTGCTTGACAAAGATTTTTTTTGCCAGATGGTGGACGACAGAGTCATACTGATGACCACAAGAAACCGCATGAGCCGCCAAAGGCTCGGCAAATCACTGGTCGGCTGGGTCGGCTGATAACAGATAGGGAGAATATCAAATGGATGTACTGGACCAACTCGGTGCTATGAAAGAAGGCAAGATGAGCCGTCGTGCCTTTACCCGGTCGCTTATGGCTGCCGGCGTTGGCATGGCCACTGTGCCGTTTGCCAAACAAGCCCGCGCCGCCGAAGGCGATCAGGCCACTTATTTCACATGGGGCGGCTATGACATCCCCGAGCTTTTCGGTGAGTATCAGGCAAAGAACGGCGAGCTGCCAAACTTCGCCATCTTCGGCGCCTCCGAGGAAGCCCTGACCAAAATGCGCGGCGGCTTCGTTGTCGACGTATCGCACCCCTGTAACCAGGCGCTTCCGCGCTGGAAGGCCTCGGGCCTGTTCCAACAGATCGACAAATCACGCCTGGCCCACAGCGGCGACGTGATCCCCGAGCTGTATGACATGGAAGGCAACGCAGGCGATGACGGCAATGTCTGGATGGTGCCGTTTGACTGGGGTCAAACATCGATCACCTACCGCACTGACCTGTTCGAAGTCGAAGGCGAAGAAAGCTGGGACATGCTCTGGGACGAGCGGTACTCAGGCAAGCTGGGCTCGCTCGGGTCCGGCGCGGATGCGTGGTGGGTTGGTGCCATCAAAGCCGGTGTTGGCTTTGAAAACATCGACACGCCCGAAGCGTTCGAAAAAATCGCCGCCGAGATGCGCGCACAGCGTCCGCTGATCCGTGTCTACACCGATGACACCACGACGCTGGAACAGGCTCTGGCCTCGGGCGAACTGGCCGCGGCCATGACATGGAACTCCTCGGCGACCCTGCTGAAGTCCGAAGGCGTGCCCGTCAAGTTTGCGCAGACCAAAGAAGGCGCTTTGACTTGGGTGTGCGGCCTGATGGTGCACAAAGACGCGCCAAACGTCGACCGCGCCTATGAAGTGATCGACAGCCTGCTGAGCGTTGATACTGGCAAGTTCATGATCAACGATTATGGCTATGGCCACTCGAATGCCAAGTCCTTCGATGAGTTCGATGATGAGACATTGGCCGGGCTGGGCCTCAGCAAGACGCCCACTGACATCCTGAGCGCGGGGCATTTCCAGATCCCCCAGACCCAGGAATGGGAATCCAAGATGAACGGCATGTTTGAACAGATCAAAGCCGGCTTCTGATCCGCACTGACACATCCAGCCGATCCCACATAGGGGTCGGCTGTTTGGTCAAATCCTTCCGCATGCCTCTTATCAGGCCCTGAGGTGTCAGGGTCTTCAGGACGCAGGCGCTCCTTCTGGAACACCGCAGAGAGAGGACGACCCTCATGGCTGATGTCACAACCAAAATACCCCCCAGTGCGCAGACGCGGACACCAACCCGCCTGTCATGGCGCGCCCGGTATCTGCAAAGCGACGCGCTCAAAGGGTATTCGCTGCTGACCCCCACACTGATCGTATTGCTGATCGGGATCGTGATCCCCTTCGGCATCCTGATCACCATCAGCCTCTGGACAGCCAATGGCTTTGGCTTTGATACCACGCTCACCACCAACAACTACGAAACAGCGGTCGAGCAACCGATCTACAGTGCGTTGATGGCGCGCTCGTTCTGGGTGTCGGGCTGGGCCACGGTGGCCACAGTCGTTCTGTCTTATCCCATGGCCTATTACGTCGCCTTCCACGTGCACAAAAATAAAATGATGTGGATCGTGCTGATGACCCTGCCCTTCTGGACCAGCTATCTGCTGCGGGTCTTTGCCTGGAAGGTCGTGCTGGGCTACGAGGGCGTGATCAACTCGGGCCTGCTGGGCCTCGGTCTGATCGATGCGCCGCTTGAATTCCTGCTCTATTCCCCCAACGCGGTGGTCATCACCCTGGCCCATGCCTGGGCGGCGTTTGCGATCCTGCCGATGTATGTCTCGCTGGAAAAGATCGACAAGTCGCTGCTAGAGGCCGCCACCGATCTGGGCGATGGCCCGGTCGCGCGGTTCTTCCGCATCACCTTTCCGCTGTCGATGCCGGGTATCATCTCGGCCAGCCTGCTGATCTTTATCCCAACCACGGGCGACTATATCACACCGGCCCTTCTGGGCGGGCCTGACGGGCTGATGATCGGCAACCTTGTGCAGCTGCAGTTTGGCCCGATCAACAACTGGCCAATGGGGGCAACACTGGCAATCATCCTGATGCTGTGCATCGCGTTCATTGCGCTGATATTCCTGCTGTTGACCAAAATCGTGCGGAGCCGCCTGACATGAGCAAATCAACCTCATATATCAACCGCCCCAATCGCCCGCTTCAGGTCTATGCGATCATTTTCCTGATCTTCCTCTATGTGCCGGTGCTGTTCCTGCCGCTCTTCAGCTTCAATGACAGCATCTATGTGAAATTCCCAATCGAGGGCTTTACGCTCAAATGGTATGGCGAGCTGATGAACCGCCAGCCGGTGTGGGACGCGCTGATGAACTCCATCAAGGTGGGCATTGCAACGGCGATCTTCTCGACTGCGCTGGGCATCTTCGCGGCCAAGGCCATCACCCGCTACCGCATCCCCGGCAAAGCCCCGCTTGTGGGCTTTATCATGCTGCCGCTGGTGGTGCCGGGCATCATTTTCGGCGTCGCACTTCTGGTACTGATGAGCCAACTTGGCGTGCGGCTTTCGCTTTATACGGTCACCATCGGCCATATCATCATCTGTCTGCCCTTCTCCATTGCAACGCTGCTGCCGCGCTTTGAAGGCTTTGATGCCTCAATCGAAGAAGCGTCGGCAGATCTGGGCGAAAATGGCTGGTGGACCTTCTGGCGCGTGACCTTCCCGATGGTCTTCCCGGGCATCCTGGCCAGCCTTCTGCTGACCTTTACCGTGTCATTCGACGAATTTATCATGGCCTTCTTCCTGACAGGCACCGATCCGACACTGCCGATGTATATCTGGGGCCAGCTGCGCTTTCCTCAGGAATTCCCGTCGGTGCTGGCGCTGTCATCCATCATCATCCTCGCCTCATTCATCATTGTCTTCATCGGGCAATGGATCAACCGTGACGCCACTTTCGGCGCTGAAAAGGACCGCTAAACCATGAGCAACGATGCGTTCATCTCGATTCAGGGTGTCGACAAGTATTTTGGCAAGTTCCAGGCGGTCGATAATGTAAATGTCGACATTGCCCACGGCGAATTCTTTTCGCTGCTGGGCTCATCGGGGTGTGGCAAGACCACGCTCTTGCGTATGCTGGCAGGGTTTGAGAACCCAACCAACGGCGAGATCTATATCGAAGGTCAGGCCATGTCCGAAGTGCCCCCGCACCAGCGCCCCGTCAACATGGTGTTCCAAAGCTACGCTATCTTCCCGCACCTGAATGTGCGCGACAACATTGCCTATGGCCTGCGCAAGCAAAAGCTGAGCAGGGCAAAACGCTATGAGATGGTCGATGAGATGCTCGAGCTGATCGCCCTGCCTGATTACGGCGACCGCAAAGCCAACGAGCTGTCGGGGGGTCAACGCCAGCGGATCGCCCTGGCGCGTGCGCTGATCCTGCGGCCCAAAGTGCTGCTGCTGGACGAACCGTTGGGCGCACTCGACAAACAATTGCGCGAACAGATGCAGCTGGAATTGCGCGCCCTGCAACGGACGGTTGGCATCACATTTGTCTTCGTGACCCACGATCAGGAAGAGGCCCTGACCCTGTCTGACAGAATTGCGGTCATGTCGGGCGGCAAGGTCTTGCAACTGGACACGCCCACCGGCCTTTATGAAACGCCGACCACACCACAGGTTGCGTCCTTTATTGGCACGATGAACTTCTTTGATGCCGAAGTGTCCAAACCAAGTGCGGCCACGGTCGATATGTCAGCCCGCGGGCTGGGGCAGGTCACAGCGCCAGCGCGTGATCGCCAGTATCCCAAAGGCGCCCATGTTCAGGTCGCGATCCGCCCTGAGAAAATTCGCCTCAGCGACGACAAACCCGAAGGCGTGGAAAACGCCGTTCAGGGCACGTTGAAAACTGCCGCCTACCTGGGCGAGCGCAGCCACTTCTATGTGTCGCTCGACGGGGTCGAAAAACCTGTCGCCGTCTCGTCGCAGAACCGTGACCTGATGACAGGCGTGGCGGCGGATGAACGCCCGGTCTGGCTCAGCTGGAACAGCGATGCGCTCGTCGTTCTGGATGCGCACTAAGGACACAACCCGATGAGCGAGGTAACTCCCAAGGCGGCGAAGACCAATAAACGCGTCGGACGGACAGCCTCAAAAGAGGTGCGCCGCCGACAGTTGATAGAAGCCACGATTGAATCGATTTCAAAATACGGCATTTCCGGCACCACCATGACAACGGTCACGGGCTTTGCCGGGCTGTCGCTGGGCATTGTGAACTTTCACTTCAAGAACAAGGAAAACCTGTTCGAAGAAACCCTGCGCCATCTGGCCAATGAACACCGTGATCAATGGCGCAGATCGATGAAAACTGCGGGGATGACCCCGATGGCCAAATTGCTGTCTATCGTGGATGCGCATTTTCACCCCAGCATCTGCAATCGCAAAAAACTGGCCGTCTGGTTCGGTTTCTACGGCGAGGCCGCGTATCGCGCCTCGTACCGCAAAACCATGACTGAAATTGATGACGAACGCTGGGACATCTCGTCAAATCTGTGCAAACAGATCATTGCCGAACATGGCTACGACGGGGTGACCCCCGAACATGTCTCAGACACGCTCGAAGGTCTGTATGACGGATTTTGCCTGAACATACTAATCTACCCCGGCGAGTTTTCGCGGCAAAATGCCAAATCCCGGGTGCACGATTATCTGGCCTCGGTCTTTCCCAACAGCATCGACGCGCCTGCCACACCAGCCTGCGAAGGGTAAACTGTCCTATGTCTCGTGATCCGCGTTATGACGTTTTGTTTGAACCTGTCAAAATTGGCCCTGTGACGGCCCGTAACCGGTTTTATCAGGTGCCTCATTGTAACGGTATGGGGCGGGTCTACCCATCATCCATGGCCGCCATGCGCCGCACCAAAGCCGAAGGCGGCTGGGCGGTGATTTGTACAGAAGAGGTCGAAATTCACCCCTCTGGCGATCACTCGCCGTGGTCGGGGGGGCGTCTTTGGGATGACCGCGACGTGCCCATTCATGCGCGCATGTGCGATGGCATTCACGAATTTGACAGCCTTGCCGGGATCGAACTGAACCATGCCGGCGTTATGGCCGCCGGGCGCTATAGCCGCATTGCCCCGCTGGCCCCCTCGCATATTCCCATCCCCACGTATGACCCCATTCAGGCCCGCGCGATGGACAAACAAGACATCGCCGATCTGCGCCGGTGGCACCGCGATGCCGCCATCCGGGCGCGCTCGGCGGGCTATGATCTGGTCTATGTCTACATCGGGCATCAGCTCTCTACGATGTCGCATTTCCTGTCGCCGTATCGCAATCGCCGCTCGGATGAATATGGCGGCAGCCTGGAAAACCGGGCGCGGCTGTTCCGCGAAATTCTGGCCGAAACCAAAGAGGCCGTCGGCGATACAATGGCCGTCGCTGTACGCTTTGCCGTTGACGAATTGATGGGCGAGACAGGCTTTACATCAGATGCCGAAGGCCGCGAGCTGATCGAAATGTGCGCCGAAGACCCGGACCTGTGGGATGTAAACATCTCGGGCTGGGAACACGACAGCGCCACCTCCCGGTTCAAGGAAGCAGGCTATCAGAACGAATATGTGTCCTTCGTCAAACAAGTGACCACCAAACCCGTGGTCGGCGTGGGCCGCTACACCTCGCCCGATGCGATGGTGTCGATGGTCAAAGGCGGACACCTGGATTTCATCGGCGCCGCCCGACCATCCATCGCCGATCCGTTCCTGCCCAAGAAAATCGAAGAAGGCCGGATCGAGGAAATCCGCGAATGCATCGGCTGCAATATCTGTGTGTCAGGCGATCAAAGCTTTACGCCCATGCGCTGCACACAGAACCCCACAATGGCCGAAGAATGGCGCCGGGGCTGGCATCCCGACCGGATGAACCCAAAGACCTCTGACGACACGGTGCTGATCATCGGCGCAGGCCCCTCCGGGCTTGAGGCCGCGCGCGCTGGGGCAGCGCGGCTATAGCGTAACGCTGGCCGAAGCCACCGATCAAATGGGCGGGCGGCTGGTGCATGAACGCGCCTTGCCCGGTCTGGCCGAATGGGGCCGCGTGGTCGATCACCGGACCTATATGATCAGTCAGATGGCCAATGTGCACACCTATCTGGAAAGCCCGCTGGACGCCACTCAGGTGCAGGAATTCGAAGCCGATCATGTGGTTGTCGCCACCGGGTCGCGCTGGTGCGCCCAAGGCATCGGCCGGGCCAATCCCACAGGGATTGAGATGGCTCAGGGCGCCCAGATCCTGACGCCCAACGACATCTTCAAAGGTGCAAAGGCCCAGGGTCCCGTCGTGATCTTTGACGATGATCATTATTACATGGGCGGGCTGCTGGCTGAAAAGTTGCGCGGCGAGGGCCATGAGGTGGCTCTGGTGACACCGGCCAGCATCGCTTCGGCCTGGACAGTGGACACACTCGAGCAACATGTCATCCAGACCAAGTTGATGGAGATGGGGGTCAACGTGATCACCTCGCAAAACATCAGCAAAATTGCGCCGGGTCAGGTCACGCTCAGCTGCGTCTATACGGGCGCGGAAACGACACTTGAGTGTGGCGCGGCCTTGCTGGTGACCATGCGGGTGCCGGTTGATGATCTGTATACCGATCTGACCCAAAGCAAGGTGAAATCCCTGACCCGCATCGGCGATGTTCTGGCCCCCGGCACCATCGCCGCGGCTGTGCATTCCGGGCATCTGTTTGCGCGCGAGTTGAACGAGCCCGACAAAGGCAACGTGCCCTTTGATCGCGAACTGTCGGAACTCTCCGCCCATTTCCCCCAAGGAGTATAACGTCATGCCCCGCGATACCTCAAACCGCGATCCGCGTTACGACGTTTTGTTTGAACCCATGAAGATCGGCCCGGTGACGGCCAAGAACCGGTTCTATCAGGTGCCGCATTGCACTGGGATGGGCCATCTGCGCCCCCGCACCCTGGCCGAAATGCGCCGGGTCAAGGCAATGGGCGGCTGGGGTGTCATTTGCACCGAATACAATTCGATCCACCCGTCATCTGATGATCTGCCCACACCCTCGGCGTCGCTGTGGAATGACAGCGACATTCGCGCCCACCGTCTGATGACCGACGCGGTGCATGAACACGGTGCTCTGGCCGGGGCCGAACTTTGGTACTCAGGCCACCGCTCCGCCAACCTGATGACCCGCGAAGTGGCGATGGATATCCAATCGGTGCCCAACGCTGTGGGCCACCCGTTCCAAACCAAAGCGATGGACAAGACCGACATCCGCAACCTGCGCCGCTGGCACCGCAAGGCCGCCATCCGGGCGCGCGATGCGGGGTTCGATATCGTCTATGTCTACGCCACGCACACCTATCTTTTGTCCAACTTCCTGGATCCTGCGATCAACACCCGCATGGATGAATATGGCGGCAGCCTGGAAAACCGCACCCGCCTCATGCGCGAACTGATTGAGGAAACCCACGAGGCCGTCGGCGATCGCTGCGCCGTGGCCGTGCGCTTTGCCGCGGACGAGGAAACCGGGCAAGACGGCGTGCCGATCTTTGGCGAACGCCGCGAGATGTTCCAGATGATGGCCAACATGCCCGATCTGTGGGACATCAACATTCAGGATTACGGCCTTGAAATGGGCGTGTCGCGCTTTGTCAAAGAGGCCTCGCTGGAACCCTATATGGAGTTCATCAAATCCACGACAGACAAGCCCGTTGTCACCGTCGGCCGCTTTACCTCGCCTGATACAATGGTCAGCCAGATCAAACGCGGCGTGATGGATTTTGTCGGCGCGGCGCGGCCCTCGATTGCCGATCCGTACCTGCCCGCCAAAATCGAAACCGGTGATCTGTCGGCAATCCGCGAATGTATCGGCTGCAACATCTGTTACTCGGGCGACAGCACCGGCACGCCCATACGCTGCACCCAAAACCCCACCATGGGCGAGGAATGGCGCAAAGGCTGGCACCCCGAAAACATTGACCCGGCCCCGGCTGAGGAAAGCGTGCTGATCGTCGGCGCAGGGCCCGCCGGGCTGGAAGCCGCGCGCGCGCTGGGCAAGCGCGGCTACACGGTGATGCTGGCCGAAGCCACCACCGAACTGGGCGGGCGTGTGACGCGTGAAGCCACCCTGCCCGGCATGTCCGAATACATCCGCGTGCGCGACTACCGCGTGCAGCAACTTCAGGAAATGGTCAACGTGGACATCTTCCTCGACAGCCAGATGGGCGTGGACGAGGTGATGGAAGTGGGCGCAGATCACGTCTGCATCGCCACCGGGGCCAACTGGCGCCGCGAGCGGTATAACTGGGAAACCTATGTCAGCGTTGCCGCAGACGGCACCGATCCGGTGATCCTCACGCCCGATGACATCATGAACGGCACCCTGCCGGATGGCCCCGTGCTGGTCTATGACGAAGACAGCTATTACATGGGCGGCGTGATTGCCGAACGCCTGCGTGCCAATGGCAACGATGTCACCCTTGCCACCACGTCCGAGACCATATCCGCCTGGGCCGGCATGACCTCGGAACGCTGGCGTGTGCGCAAACATCTGGCGGGGCTGGCCGTGACGTTCCAGACCGGACATGAACTGCTGTCATTCGACGGCACCACAGCCACGCTGGGCGATATCTTCACGGGTCAGGAAACCCACCTGAAGGTCGCCGCCGTGGTCATGGTCACGCAGCGTGCTCCGCGCGATGATCTGTATCAGGCGCTGATGGCTTCGGTAGAGGGCGAGGCTGACACGCTGCCTTTCAC
Organism: Roseovarius sp.; assembly: GCA_045106595.1. GTDB lineage: Bacteria > Pseudomonadota > Alphaproteobacteria > Rhodobacterales > Rhodobacteraceae > Roseovarius. Next base: position 139,332 of record JBGCEW010000012.1, read on the forward strand.
CCTCAAACGTATCGGCGATTGCGAAGCGCCTGCGATTGTGGCCGCCGCAACCTACGCAGGCCACCGCTATGCGCGCGAAATTGATAATCCACCCGACATAGATGACCCCCTGAAACATGACCGCGTCGATGTGGGAGAGACCCCCGATGGCGCACATCTGAATTGACCGGAGGATGACATGAGCGAAGTCACTCAGAAATACCTCGATACCCTGACGCTCTACTATGAGGAAGAAGTCGAAGGCGAGGCGTATTTTCATGCCCTGGCCGAGCGGCTCTCGGACCCCGAAGAGCGCCGCAAAATGCGCATGGTCGGCGACGTGGAAACCTATGCCTACACCGCCGTGGAACCCTTGCTGACCAAATACAATCTCACGCCACGCCCCCGCGACGCGCTGCAATCTGCCGCCCGCAAATCCGCCATAGAATCCGAGGGCGATTACCTGCACTTCATCCGCAAATGGCAGGTCGAATTTCCCGGCTATATTGACGATTTTGAGGGGCTCGAGGCCATGGCCCCGTCCGAAGATGTGCCACTGCTCAAAATCCTCACCGATCACGAACACGCCGCCATCGCCTTTATCGAAAAGGAGCTGGCGGGCGCGCCTGACAGCACGGCCCCGATGGAGCATTACCTTGAGACCGGCACCGCATGACGGTGAAACGGCTGGCCCTGGCCCTTGGTCTGGCCGTGCTTGCGGGGGGAGGCATTGCATCCGTCGCCCTAAAGCCATCGCCGGAAACAACCGCCCAGCCGGAATACGAATGCACCACCTGTGACGCCCGTGCCGCTGGCAAAAAGCGCCTGCGCGAGGCGTTGCAGGCGCAATCCGCCGAAGAGGAATAAGCGCCATGGCGCTGTCCACCCTTCTGTCACCGCTCACCATCCGCGGCCACACCTTCAAGAACCGTATCTTTTCCACCGGGCATATGACCGTGATGCTGGAGGACGGCGTGCCGACCGACCGTATGGTCGCCTATCACCGTGCCCGTGCCGCAGGCGGGGCCGCGCTGATCATTATCGAGGCCGCGCGCACGCATCCCTCGGGCGACAGCGGCAGGCCCGCCATACGCGCCTATGACGACGCCTGCATTCCCGGTTACCGGCGTATTGCCCAGGCCTGCCATCCGCATGGCTGCAAGGTCTTCGGCCAGCTGACCCATCCGGGCCGCGAGATGCCGATCACCGCCGAAGGCACGAATGCCGTGGCCTATGCCCCTTCGGCCATTCCCAACGAACGCTTTCATGTGATGCCCCGCGAAATGCCGCTGGCTATGGTTCACGAACTGATCGCCAGTTTCGGCAGCGCCGCCGCGCGCCTGAAACAAGCGGGCCTCGACGGGGTCGAGGTGATCGCCGCCCACGGCTACCTGCTCAGCCAGTTCCTGAACCCACGTACAAATAGTCGCACGGATGAATACGGCGGCAGCCCGGAAAACCGCCTGCGTTTCGTCACCGACATCCTGCAAACCGTGCGGGCGGCCATTGGCCCTGACATGATCCTAGGGATGCGCCTGTCGGGTGATGAAAAAGAGCACGACGGCATTCCCGCCCCCGAAATGATCGCCATCGCATCGGCGCTCGCCGCCACCGGGCACCTGGATTACCTCAACGTCGCCGCAGGCAGTTCCTCGGGCCTGGCCGGGTCCACCCATATCGTGCCGCCCATGGCGTATGAGGCAGGCTATACCGCGCCGTATGCCGCCGCGATCAAGGCGCAGGTCGATATCCCGGTCTTTGTCGCAGGGCGCATCAACCAGCCCCAGATTGCCGAAACGGTGCTGGCCAGCAACCAAGCCGATATGTGCGGCATGACCCGCGCCATGATCGCCGATCCGCTGATGCCGCAGAAGACCGCCCAAGGGCAGCTGGACGATATCCGCGCCTGTGTTGCCTGCAATCAGGCCTGTATCGGACATATGCTGAACGGCTATCCCATATCGTGTATCCAACATCCCGAAACCGGTCGCGAGCTGGAGTATGGCACGCTCACCCCCACAGCCACACCGCGCAACATCATGGTGATTGGCGGCGGTCCTGCCGGGCTCAAAGCCGCGTCCGTTGCAGCGGCGCGTGGCCACACCGTCACCCTCTACGAGGCGCATGCCACGCTGGGCGGACAGGTCAATCTGGCGCAAATGCTGCCCGGCCGGGCCGAGTTTGGCGGCGTCACCACCAACCTTGCACATGAGGCTGACCGCGCCGGTGTCACGATCAAACTGAACGCACCTGTGACGCGCGATGTGATCCGCTCCGCCGCCCCTGACGCTGTGATCCTCGCCACCGGAGCCACGCCCTATATGCCACTGATCGAAGGCGCAGACGAGGCGCATATGGTTGAACCCTGGTCAGTGTTGCAAGGCACAGCCAATGTGGGCAGCCGGGTGGTGATTGCCGATTGGCGCTGTGATTGGGTGGGCCTTGGTATGGCCGAACGACTGGCGCGCGATGGCTGCCACGTGCGGCTGGTGGTCAACGGCATGACAGCCGGGCAATCCATCCCGCAATACGCCCGCGATGTGGCCCTTGGCACGCTGCACAAACTGGGCGTTGAAATCACCCCTCATGCAAGGCTCTTTGGTGCGGACAAAGACAGCGCTTATTTCCAGCATACCCTCTCGGGCGAGCCCATCGTGATGGACGAAGTCGATACCGTGGTGACGGCTTTGGGGCATCGATCTGATACCGCTCTGGCCACGCAGCTCTCGGATTGGGGCGGTGAGCTGCATGAGATAGGCGATTGCCTCGCCCCCCGCACTGCCGAAGAGGCCGTTCTGGACGGTCTGCGCATCGGGGCAACGATATGAGGCGCTGGCCGCGGTCATTGTCAGGCGCAGGACTGGCAACCCTGACAGTCAGTCCCGTGCACTTTATGCTTGCAAACCCGCACTCAGAACGAACGATGCGCCTGCCTCCGCCCTATCGCCAGACCAAGGGTGGGCCTGACGATAACCGGGGCTGTACCGGCCTGTGAACCGGTCAGCATCGACGACCACAAAGGACCTGAGATGATCCATATGCTCTCCAGCTTCAATCTGCGCGATGGCGAAGACTTTGCAACCTTCCGCGCCGATTACACCCATTTCGTAGAGGAATTGACCGAGGCAGGCGTGATCACCGGCGCAGGCCCCATCAGCACGCGTCTCTCCGATACGCCGATGGACACCGATGATGATAACCCGGCACAGGTGTTCTCAATCCTCAGCTTCCGCGACCGGGCGCATCTGGATCAGGCCTATGCCCACATCGAGGCCCGCGCGGCATTGGGAACCAAATCGCATATCCGTATGTATATGCGCCTGCGTGACACGGTGTTTACCTGCTGGCAGGATGTTGAATAAGCAAGCCTCACTCGGGGCATCCGAACCATTTTGAGCCGGCCCTCACTCGCCGTATGGCACCCAGATGTTTTTCACCTCGGTGGCGTGGCGCAGCATCTGCTGTGACAGCTCAGGATCGTTCCAATCCGTGGCCAGCCCATCATTGACCCATGTCCGTTTCAAATTGGCCGCCGCCGCGCGTTCCACCATGGCCGACCCTTCGGCAGAGCCATGATACCACACCGCATCCACGCCGTAGTGATCCGCCAGAACCTGTGCCAGATCGTCTTTGGGCCCGGTCACGATATTGACCACACCGCCGGGCACATCCGAGGTGTCAAACACCTGATACAGATCCGTCGCCATCAACGGATGCGCCTGAGACGGCACAACAACCACCGCATTGCCCATAGCAAGGGCAGGCGCCACCATCGACACCAGCGCCAGCAAAGGCGTGGCATTGGGGCAAATCACACCCATCACGCCCACCGGTTCGTTCATCGCCATCGCAACCCCGCGCAGAGGCACGCCGTGAATGGCTCCGTCGTATTTGTCGGCCCAGGCCGCATAGGTGAACCAGCCGTTGATCGCGGCTTCAACCTCGGCCTCAGCTGCGCGTGTGGTCACACCCGTCATCTGCCGCAATCGCACGGCACATTCATCGGCGCGCGCCGACAGGTTTTCCCCGATGTAATACAAAATCTGCGCCCGCAGATGCCCCGAGGCCTTGGCCCAACCCGCCTGCGCACCCGTCGCGGCCTCAACCGCGTTGCGGATGTCTTTGCGGCTGCCATCGCCCACATGCGCGATCAGTTTGCCCTTGGGGGTGCACACAGGCAGGCTGTGGCCATTGTCGGGGCGTGCCTGCTTGCCACCGATGTACATCTTGGCAGTCCGGTCCACCGGCGCCAGAACATGCGCCTCACCCGGTGCAACGGGGGGCGTTTCGTGGATGGGTTTGCGCGTCAGATTGGCCTTGGGCACCAGGTATTCAAACAAACCCTCGCGCCCGCCTTCACGGCCAAACCCGCTTTCGCGCATCCCGCCAAACCCGGCGGCGGCATCAAACTGGTTGGTGGCATTGATCCACACAACACCGGCCTTTATCTGCGGCGCAACACCCAGCGCCAGATTGATATTTTCAGACCACACACTGGCCGCCAGACCGTACCGGGTGTTGTTGGCCAGCTGCACTGCCTCGGCAGGGGTGCGAAAGGTCATTGCAACCAGAACCGGGCCAAACACCTCTTCTTGCGCCAGTGTCGCCCCCGCCTCGACCCCGGTCATCAGGGTGGGCGGGTAATAGCAACCCTGCTCAGGCATCTGGGCAGGTGGCTGAAACAACTCGGCCCCTTCTGCACAACCCAGAGCAACCATGTCCTTGATCCGCTCCAGTTGAACCGGGTCGACGATCGCACCAATGTCGATGGACTTGTCCAGCGGATCACCTACCCGCAGGGCCGTCATTCGGGTGCGGATCTTCTGGTACACCCGCTCGGCCACTGATTCCTGCACCAGCAGGCGTGATCCGGCACAGCAAACCTGCCCTTGATTGAACCAGATCGCATCAACCAGCCCTTCCACAGCGCTGTCCAGATCGGCGTCATCAAAAATGATAAAGGGCGATTTGCCACCCAGCTCAAGCGTCAGCTTTTTGCCACTGCCCGCAGTCTGTTCGCGCAATATGCGCCCCACCTCGGTCGAGCCGGTAAACGCTACCTTGCCCACATCCGCATGCCCGGCAATCTTCGCCCCCACATCGCCGGGACCTGTGACGATGTTGATCACACCCTTGGGCAACCCCGCCTGCTGGCAAATCTCGGCAAACAACAACGCGGTCAGCGACGTGTATTCCGCCGGTTTCAAAACAACAGTATTGCCGGTGGCCAGCGCAGGCGCGACTTTCCACGCCAGCATCAGCAGCGGAAAGTTCCACGGGATCACCTGCCCGGCCACGCCAATCGGCGCATATCCGGCGCAGTGTGTATCGCTCAGCTGTGCCCAACCCGCATGATGATAGAAATGCCGGATCACCAAAGGCACATCACCGTCGCGCGTCTCGCGGATGGGTTTGCCATTGTCCAGGCTCTCCAACACCGCCAACAACCGCGCATGTTTCTGAACCAGACGCGCAATGGCATACAGATACCTTGCGCGCCCCGCACCCCCCAGCGCCGCCCAACCCTTCTGTGCCCGCTGTGCGGCGGCAACGGCGGCATCCACATCCTTTGACGTGGCGTGGGTCAGCCCTGCCAATACCTCGCCTGTGCCCGGCGCGCGGGTGTCAAACCGCTTGCGCCCCGGCTTGGTGAACTGACCATCAATAAACAGCCCAAAGGTGCGCCCGTGATGCGCCAGCCAGGTCCGGGCCATCTCCGCGCTTTCGGGTGCGGTGCCATACTCCATGGACTGGTAGAGTTCCGTTAACTTGCTCATACCGCGTACCCCCTCAGCTGATGCCATGCCGGAACGCCGCCGAATAGCGCCCGGTGGTGTGATGTTCCAATTGTCGCTCAATATCGCCCAGCAGGCTGGAGGCACCAAAGCGGAACAGCTCAGGCTCCAGCCAATCGCGGCCGCATTCCTCTTTCATCATGCTCAGATACACCAGCGCATCCTTCGCCTTTGAGATCCCACCCGCAGGCTTGAACCCCACTTTGTAACCGGTGCGATCACCGTAATCGCGCAACGCCCGCACCATCGTCAGGCTGACGGGCAAGGTGGCATTCACGCTTTCCTTGCCGGTTGAGGTCTTGATGAAATCCGCGCCCGCCATCATGCACACATGGGCGGCGCGGGCCACGGTACGCAGGCTGCCCAGCTGACCCGTGGCCAGGATCGCCTTGACATGCGCCGTGCCGCACGCCTCCCGAAACGCCTGCATTTCGGTGTAAAGCGCCTGCCAATCCCCGCGCAGGGCGTGGCGGCGTGAAATCACGATGTCGATCTCTTGCGCACCAGCCGCCACGGACGCTTCAATCTCGCGCACGCGCAGATCAAACGCCGATAACCCATCGGGAAATCCGGTTGAGACCGCCGCCACCGGAATACCGGTGCCGTCCAGCGCCGCGACGGCTGTGCCAACCATCTCGTGGTACACACAGACCGCCGCCGGGGTGATGTTCAGGGCTTCAATGCCCAGATCCTCAACCAGATCACGACGCAGCGGATGGCGCGCCTTGGCACACAGGCGCCGCACTTTACCCGGTGTGTCATCGCCGCTCAGCGTGGTCAGGTCCATCACCGAAATGGCGCGCAGCAGCCATGCCGCCTGATGCGCCTTTTTCACAGACCGCCTTGCGCCAAGGCTCCCTGCCCGCCGCTCCACTGCCGAGGTGTTGATGCGCACCGATGCGATCACATCCAGATCCAGCGCCGTGCCCGGATTGCGTGGCACATGCAGCTGCGCGGTGGTGGCAGGCAAGTGCGTCTGCTCTGGCGTGGCGGTCGGGGTGCGTGTTTCAGTCATGGATCGGCCTGTATGTCCTTCAAAAAGCTGGCACCATGCCCGGTGCCCGCAACCCCCAGATAATCGGCCAGGGTCGCGCCAATGTCAGCCATCTGGCGCAGACCCAACGCAGCCTTTGTGCAATGCGCGCCCCTGATCAGCACCGGCACCCGTTCACGCGTGTGATCGGTGCCGTGCCAGGTGGGGTCATTGCCGTGATCCGCCGACAGGATCAGCATATCGTCCGGGCGCATCCCTGCATAGAGCTGCGGCAGACGCGCATCAAACGCCTCAAGCGCGGCGGCATATCCCAGCGGATCGCGCAAATGGCCATAAACCGTGTCAAAATCCACGAAATTGGCAAACAAAAGCCCGCCATCGCGCAGATCATCCAGCGCCTGTACCATCAGATCAAACAGCGCCATATTCCCATGCGCCTTGCGCGTCTCCGTGATACCGCGGTGCGCGTAGATGTCCCCAATCTTGCCCATGGCCAGCACCTGACGGTCGGCTTTGCACAGCTGGTCCAGCAGCGTCACACCCTTGGGCGGCATCGTGAAATCCCGGCGATTGCCGGTGCGGGTGAACCCGCCTTTTGCGTCCCCCACAAACGGTCGGGCAATCACACGCCCGATAGAATAGGCATCCGCAATCTCGCGCGTCACACGGCACAGCTGCATCAGACGCTCCAGCCCGAACGTCTCTTCGTGGGCTGCAATCTGCAACACCGAATCCACCGAGGTATAGACGATAGGCCGACCCGTACGCAGATGTTCAGCCCCCAGATCCTCCAGCACAGCCACACCAGACGCGTGGCAATTGCCCAGCACACCGGGGATCGCACCTTGCTGCACAATGGCCGTGATCAGCTCGGGTGGGAACGATTGCGTTTTGTCCGGAAAAACAGCGGCAGGCTGGATCACCGGATGGCCCGTAATCTCCCAATGGCCCGAGGGCGTGTCTTTGCCCGCGCCAATTTCCGTCGCCGCGGCCCAACACCCCGACGCATCACGAATGGGCAGATCATTGGCGCAGGCCATCGCCTGAAACAGACCAAGCTGCGCCATATTTGGCAAATGCAAGGGGCCCGCATCAGGGCGCTCAGCACTGATCGCCCCCGTAGCACAAGCTTCGGCGATATGGCCCAGCGTGTTGGCGCCTTCGTCCCCGAACGCCGCCGCATCCGGCGCGCCGCCAATTCCAAAACTATCGAGGATCACCAGAATCGCGCGCATCGCTCTCCCCTTGTTTTGGGTCGGGCGACGGAAATGCGGTGGAATTGGAATTTCGGGCGGCGTATTTGGCAGAACGCTAACAAAACCACGTTTTAATCTTTCTGCCAGCGGGCCAGATCGTCCTCGTCTTCCTGACGGGCCGCCACCCAGCCATCGCTGTCTTGCGTCTTTTCCTTTTTCCAGAATGGCGCACGGGATTTCAGGTAATCCATCAGAAATTCCGCCGCTTCAAACGCATCCTTACGATGACGCGAGGCCGTGGCGACCATCATGATCAGATCATCAGCATGCAGCGGGCCGTGGCGGTGGATGATCAGAATATCACCAAGATTCCAACGGCTTGCAGCACCCTCAGCGATCTGGGTCAATGCCTTTTCGGTCATGCCGGGGTAATGTTCGATCTCCATCACATCCAGTCCGCCGGCCACATCGCGCACGATCCCTGTAAAGGTTACAACCGCGCCCATGCCTGTTTGACGGCTGGCAAAGCCCTGCGCCTCAACCCCCAGATCAAAGGCCACTTCCTGCACCCGGATATCCACGCTAACCCCCTGTCATAGGAGGGAAAAATGCCACTTCCTTGACGTCTTTTAATGGCGCATCAAACTCTGTGAGTTCCTGATCAACAGCCACGCGCAGCGCGTCCAGATCGGCAAAGGCAGCCGCATACCGCTCCTCACGGGCGCGCAATTCTTCGACCAGCTGCATCACCGTCGCCGCCGATGTTTCAACGTGCTCTTTGGGCAGGCCAATGCGTTCACGCACCCACGCGAAATACAAAACGTCCATCAGTGTCCCTCCTTCAGATGCGGCAGCGCCTTGCGGAAATAATCGATGCCCGTGATCAACGTCAGCAATCCCGCAATCCATAGCAGCCACAGCCCCACGCGGCCCGACCAAACCATCGCGTGATAGTAAAATTGCAGGCCATTCACGTCTTCAACCTCGCCTGCCATGACCTGATCAAACATGGCCTGATCCATGCCATAGGCGTTCATGCCAAGGTGGTGCTCAAATATTCCACGTGAAAAAAGTACAGCGATTGCAATCATTTGCGCAGTCGTTTTCCATTTGGCCAGGCTTGTGACCTTCAGCGTACCGGCCGTATCACCCAGGAACTCTCGCAGGCCCGAGACGAACACCTCGCGGAATAAAATCACCGTCGCAGGCAGCACCAGCCACGGGGTCCAGTACACATCCGAAAAGCCCACGATCACCATCAGCGCAATGACCACCATCGCCTTGTCGGCAATCGGGTCCAGCATCGTGCCCAGCTTGGTGGTTTGTTTCCAGGCGCGCGCAAGATAGCCGTCAAACCAATCGGTGACAGCGGCGCTGACAAACAGAACCAACGCAAACCAATCCGCCCAGGGTCGTGTAAAATACAAGAACATCAAGGCGATAGCCGGGGCCGCCAGCAACCGCAACAGCGTCAGGATATTAGGGATGTTCCAAATCATGCCCTATCTCTAACGTGGATTTGAAACAGGGGAAAGGCGGCGCGGCTACCCGTTTTCGTGAAAGTAATCATAGACTTTCTGCGCCAAAGCATCCGAAATGCCATCCACCGCCTTGAGATCCGCCAATGCAGCACGGCTAACAGCCTTCGCCGACCCGAAATGCTGAAGCAGCGCCCGTTTGCGCGCAGCCCCAACACCCGGTACATCATCCAGCGGGGTTGCCCCCACCGCCTTGGCCCGTTTGGCGCGGTGTGTGCCGATGGCAAAACGGTGGGCTTCGTCGCGCATGCGCTGCACGAAATAAAGCACAGGATCGTTATGTTTCAAGGCCTTAGGGCGTTGCCCAATGCGGTAGAATTCTTCCTTGCCCGCATCACGGTCCACACCTTTGGCGACCCCGATCATTGGAATATCCTGCACGCCCGCTTCGCGCATAATCTGGTTCACCGCACTCACCTGTCCGGCACCACCGTCGATCAGCAACAGGTCAGGCCACATGCCCAACGCCCGGTCAGGATCCTCTTTCAGCAAGCGCTTGAAGCGGCGCATCAGCACTTCTTTCATCATGCCGAAATCATCGCCCGGCGTCAGATCATCGCCTTTGATATTGAACTTGCGATAGTGGTTTTTCATGAAGCCTTCGGGCCCCGCCACAATCATTGCACCCACCGCGTTTGTGCCTTGGATGTGGCTGTTGTCATACACTTCAATCCGCTGAGGGACCAAGGGCAAATCGAACGCCTCTTTCAACCCTTTCAACAGCTTACCTTGTGTAGCCGTCTCAGACATTTTGCGGGCCAGGCTTTCACGGGCATTGCGCAATGCGGCGTCGATCAGCTCGGCTTTCTCGCCCTTTTGCGGCACCAGCAATGTTACCTTGCGGCCCAGCTTTTCGCTAAGCGCGGCAGTCATCAGGTCAGGGTTTTCAATCGGGTTTGACAGGATCAATTGCTTTGGCGGCTCTTTGGTGTCGTAGAACTGGCCGATAAAAGCCTCCAGCGCTTCGGCTGCATCCACATATTCACCCACACGGGGATAAAAATCGCGATTGCCCCAGTTTTGCCCGGCACGAATAAAGAACACCTGCACGCAGGCCTGTCCCTTCTCCAGGTGCAGCGCAATCAGGTCAGCCTCATCCACGGTACGCGGGTTGATCCCCTGCGAGGTCTGAACCTGCGTCAACGCCTTGATCCGGTCGCGCAGGGCCGCGGCACGCTCGAACTCCATTGCGTCCGAGGCCTCTTGCATTTGCGAGGCCAGTTTTTCCTGAATTTCTGTGCTGCGCCCCGACAGATACCGTTCGGCATCTTTGACTTGGCTGGCATATTCCGCCTTGTCGATCTGGCCCACACAGGGCGCGGTACAGCGCTTGATTTGGTATTGTAAACAAGGTCTTGTGCGGCTTTCAAACATACTGTCCGAGCAGTTGCGCAGCTGAAACACCCGTTGCAATTGCGCCAACGTCCGGTTCACCGCACCAGCACTGGCAAAGGGGCCATAATAAGCGCCCTTTTCCTTTTTGGCCCCGCGATGCTTTTTGATCATCGGAAAGTCGTGGCTGTGTGTGACAAGGATATTGGGAAAGCTTTTATCGTCGCGCAGCAGTACGTTGAACTTGGGCTTCAGCTGCTTGATCAGGTTCTGTTCCAGCAGCAACGCCTCGGTTTCCGTGGCGGTTGTCAGAAACATCATCGACGCCGTGTCACTGATCATCCGAGAGATGCGCGGCGTGTGCCCGGTGGGGCGCGCATAACTTGAAACCCGCGCCCGCAAATTGCGCGCCTTGCCGACATAAAGCACCCGCGCCTGCGCATCGAGCATGCGGTAAACCCCGGGCGATCCATCCAACGTCTTGAGATAAGACTGGATCACCTCAGGCCCGGTTGGCAGTGCGGTTTTGTCAGATGTATCTGTCATATGCCTTTGGATATGATTCTATGCGCGGGCTGCAACCATAAATTGGAATGAGCAAGAGGAAACCTGTCCACGGAAGCTGTGGATAAGTCTGGAGATAAGATCACGATATCAGAATTTTTCCTTTGTTTTTCGCCCAGTTCGTTAATATGCCTAATTTTTAGGCAGTTTTATAACCGGTTGATTTAAAACAACATTTAAATCTAAACATTCCAAAATATTGAAAACATTAATGTTTTTTAAACACAAACGTCAAAGTGACAACTTAAGTGTACAACTTAAGTGTGTGCTCTGAATTTACTCAACACCCATGACGTCAGGTGTTTGCCATGACAGGTGCTGTCCGCCGTCCACTGCGATCATTTGGCCGGTCACGGAACGCGCATTGAGAAGGTAGCTGAGAGCCGCTGTAATATCGTCTTCGTCAGCACCGCGTTGCAGGATTGTGGCCTGCCGCTGGCGCGCAAACTGCTCGGCGGTCTGGCGCTCTCCTCGCAAGGTTGGACCGGGGCCAATGGCGTTCACACGAATACGTGGTGCCAGGGCCTGAGCCGCGGTCTGGGTCAGGGTCCACAGCGCGGATTTGGCCAGAGTATAGCTCATGAAGTCAGGTGTCAGACGGCGCACACGCTGGTCGATCATGTTGATCACCAAGGCCTGTGCCAGCGGCTCGCCCTCGCCGTCCATCAGCGGATCCGGGGCCTGAGCGGCAAAACTTTGTGTCAGCACAAACGGCGCACGCAGGTTGCTGTCCATATGACGGTCCCAGCTGGTGCGTGTGGCGCTCTCAATCGTGTCGCGCTCAAAGATCGAGGCATTGTTGATCAACACGCTCAGCGGCCCTCCCAGCGCCTCGGCGGCATGGGGAACAAGCTGCGCCATCTCGCTCTCGTTCAGCAAATCGGCAGGCAGGGCCTCGGCCACACCACCCAGGGCGCGGATCTCATCCACCGTCTCGCCTGCGTCTTCGTGAGAGTGAGCGTAGTGCACAGCCACATCATAGCCATGTTCAGCCAGGCTGAGGGCCATTGACCGGCCCAGACGGCGGGCCGCCCCGGTAACAAGCGCACGTTTCATCGCAATCCCTTTCTCAGGTCAGGACGATGACAACATAGATCAGATAGAGCGAGGTCAAGGCAATGCCCCAGCGTTTTCCGATGTTATGCCCCATAAAGACAAACGGGATCAGCAGCAGCGAGGCGGCCAGCATGACCCACAAATCGAACCTCAGGAAGCCGGGATCAACGGGGATCGGGCCCACCAGTGTCGTGATGCCGATAATGGCCAACAGGTTAAACATGTTCGACCCGATGACATTGCCCAGCGCCACATCGGCCTGTTTGCGCAAAGCCGCCATAACAGTGGTCGCCAGTTCCGGCAGTGACGTGCCCAGAGCAACCAGCGTCAGGCCGATCACCGCGTCACTGACCCCAAAGGATTTCGCAATGATCGAGGCGTTGTCCACCAGCAGATCCGCACCCAGAGGCAAGCCCACGAGGCCCAGCAGCATGAACATCCCGATCTGCCACCAGGGCATGTCAGGGTCTGCGCCTTCGACCTCGTCTTCGTCATCAGCGTCATTGCCTTCGGCAGCCAGGGCGCGGGCGGCCACCTCTTTGCGGTGTTTGCGCGCGTCGCGAAAGGCGTCAAACAAGACGTAGCCCAAGGCGGCCAGCAGGATCAGGCCAGCGATCCAGTCAAACACGCCCCGAAAGGCCAATGCGATGAACAGCACCGTGGCGCCGATCATGAACATGAATGTCTTGTGGCATTTGCAACCCGCCGTATGCAGCCCGGCAATAAGTGCAGGCACACCCAACACCAGCAGGATATTGGCCGTATTCGACCCCACGACGTTGCCCAACGCCAGCCCAGGCTTCCCCTCAAGCACGGCCGAAATGCCGATCAGCAACTCAGGCGCCGAGGTTCCAAAAGCAACGATGGTCAGGCTGACAATCAGCGCCGGGATACCGACGCGCAGGCTGAGATTCACGGCCCCCTTGACCAGCGCATCCCCTGCCAACAGCAAGATCACAAGGCCAAGACCGGAAAACAGCCATGGCATGATCATGCGCTTCCGCCTTTACCGCAAGAGCATGGTCCCTTGCCAATCCGGTAGCGTCCACATTTCTTGCATTTGGCCGAGGCCAGACGTTGCTGGCCCGGAAAGCGCAGTTTGCCGAACATGCCAAGCACGCCGATAAACACCAAAAACAACATGACAATTTTTGCAATCATGACTTACAGCCCATAGCGCGCATAATCGGCGCGTTCCTCGATGGCAGTCACGGCGTCATTGGCCAGGTTGGCGCCAAAGCGGCTCATAAACCCTTTGCGGCGCGCATAATTGCGGATGCGGACCTTATCGCCATACAGCTCTTTCAGCTTGGGCATCAGATGGGCCTCGCCGTCGACCAGACCCAATTCAATTGCACGGCGTCCCAGCCAGAATTCTCCGGTAAAGATGTCCTTTTTGTCGGTCAGCTTATCGCCTCGGCGTGACAGGACATAATCAACAAAGCCCTCGTGCATCTGCTCAAGGATAGTGCGCAGACGCGCGACGTCTTCTTTCTTTTCGGGCAGAAAGGGATCCATCATAGATTTCGATTTCACCGAGGTATGCACCCGGCGTTCAATCCCTTGCCGCGCCAGAAACACCGGCGCGCCGAACCCTGCGGAGATAACACCGATGGACCCCACGACCGAGCCGCGGTCGACCCAGATGTCATCGGCTGCCAACGCCAGCCAGTATCCGCCAGATGCCGCCACGTCTTCGACAAAGGCATGCACTGGAATAGCGTGTTCTTCGGCCAAACGACGAATGCGCGCGGCGATCAGTGAAGATTGCACAGGTGAGCCACCCGGCGAGTTGATCACCAAAGCCACTGCCGCGGGTTTGGATTTCTTGAACGCCTTCTCAATCACCGGAGCCAGACCTTGGTCGTTCAGCTGCGCACGACCACCGGCGCCGATTGACCCCTGTAGACGGATCACTGCGACGCATGGCTCGGATTTGGTAAACGGGATCAGATGCTTCATGCAGGCCGATGTAGAGTGCCCTCCGGCCTCAAACAAGGTGCAGGCCGTGCTGATGTGGCGATGTGGCTGAAAAGTGACTCCGGTTTCGGGCCTTCCCATCGCGCTTTGGTTGTGATCCGGGGCCTTTTACAGCAGGCGCACAGGCCTCGGATCACACTCAGGATGGGGTTAGCTTTTGATCCGGTATCCGGTTTTGAAGATCCACCAGACCACCGCCAGACATAGCGTCGTGAAGCCCAGAATTGCCAGCAGGCTGAGGCCCACTGGCACATCTGCCTGACCAAAGAAGGACCAGCGGAACCCCGAGATCAGGTAGACCACCGGATTGAACAGGGTCACCGTTTGCCAGATCGGCGGAAGCATGGAGATAGAATAGAACGACCCCCCAAGGAACACCAAGGGCGTGATCACCAAAAGGGGGATCAATTGCAGCTGCTGAAAGTTTTCAGCCCAGATGCCGATGATAAACCCAAAGAGCGAGAACGACAGGCAGGTCAGCACCAGAAAGGCCAGCATTGCAAAGGGGTGCTGGATGGTGATGTCGACAAAGAAATAAGATGTGATCAGGATGATGACACCGATCATCAACGCCTTGGTGGCGGCCGCCCCCACGTATCCGACGACGATTTCCAAAAAACTGACAGGCGCCGAGAAAAGCTCGAATATAGTCCCGATGAATTTGGGAAAATAGATGCCAAAACTGGCGTTGCTGATGGCCTGGGTCATGACACTTAGCATGATCAGCCCCGGCACGATGAATGCGCCGTAGCTGACGCCTTCGATCTGGTCGATGCGGCTGCCAATGGCCGTGCCGAAAACAACGAAATAGAGGCAGGTCGAAATGACCGGTGACAAAAGGCTTTCCATCAAAGTGCGAAAAAACCGTTTCATTTCGTAGACGAAAATCGCCTGGATGGCATAGAGGTTCATGCTGTGTCCTCCTCGTTGACCAGACCGACGAAAATTTCTTCGAGGCTGGATTGCGTTGTGTGGATGTCGCGAAGTTGCAGACCCTCTTTGGCCAAGGCCGCCAGAAGGCGCGTGATGCCAGTGCCCTCGCCCCGCGCGTCATAGTGATAAGTGAGCGACAATCCGGTGTCAGCGCGGTCCAACGCGTATTCGGCCAAGGCCTCTGGCACCGTGTCCACCGCCTCGCGCAGATCAATCCGCAGCGATTTGCGACCCATCTGCGCCATCAGCGCGTCTTTGTCCTCAACCAACAGCAGCTCGCCTTTGTTGATGACACCGACGCGGTCGGCGATCGCCTCGGCCTCTTCGATGTAATGCGTGGTCAGAATGATGGTGACACCGTCCGCCTTCAGCCCTTCCACGATCTGCCACATGTCGCGACGCAGCTCGACATCAACGCCCGCCGTCGGTTCGTCCAGAAACAACACGCGCGGCTCGTGGCACAGGGCCTTGGCGATCAGCACACGGCGCTTCATGCCGCCAGACAGCTCTCGGATGCGGGCATCGCGCTTGTCCCAAAGCGTCAGTTTGCGCAGGATCTGTTCGACCAGCGCATCATCCTTGGGTTTGCCAAAGATCCCGCGTGAGAAGTTCACGCAGTTCAGCACTTTTTCAAACGGTTCCAGCGCCACTTCTTGCGGAACCAACCCCACAAGGCTGCGTGCAGCGCGGTAATCGGTGACAATGTCATGCCCGCCAATCGTGGCACTGCCTGAGCTGGGCTGGGTGATCCCACAGAGTGTTGAGATCAGCGTGGTTTTGCCTGCACCATTGGGGCCCAGCAGCGCCAGAATCTCGCCTTGCCGTATGGTCAGATCGACACCTTTCAGGGCTTCGAATCCCCCTTTGTAGGTTTTGCGCAGGGCGGTGGTTTCAACAATCGGGGACATGGCGGGCCTTTGTTCATGATTCGGAACAGATGTATTGCAAAGCCAGAGGTCTGCAAATGGCAGCTGCCACACAACATTCTGTGCATTTCTGCAAAACCATCACCAAACTCTGATGAAGGGCCAACGTCGCATGGATTGAGTGTCGCTTTATTAACCTATCTCTCGAATACTTATGCGCGACGATCAGGGCTTGGGGGCCATGACCTTGGAGCGCCGCGCCACCAGCGCGGTGAAGGACGATATGATACGACCATTTATCTGCTGTTTGACACTGCTGTTCACGCTGGCCGCCTGTGGCGAGGACGTGTCGCGAAACGACCCTTCGCGCATTTTGCTGATGGGTGATAGCCTCATGGCCACCCATCACGGCAGCGGCAAGGCGATTTCCCATTCGGTCGAACAACATTTGGGCGAACAGGTGATTGACCGGTCTGTGCTGGGCGCGCGGATGATTTATGCGCTGCCTATTTCAGGGGCGGCCGGTCTGAACATCCCCAAGCAATACCGCCCAGGAAAATGGGATTGGGTTATTCTGAACGGGGGCGGCAATGATCTGTGGCTGGGCTGTGGTTGTTTTGCCTGTGCCAGCAAGTTGAACCGCCTGATTTCTGAGGATGGGCGCAGCGGTGTAATCCCAGGAGTTGTCGCCCAGGCACGGCAGGACGGGGCGAAGGTGCTGTATGTCGGATATCTGCGCTCACCCGGGTTGGGCTCTCCGATTGAAAACTGCAAAGACGAAGGTCAGGAGCTGGAACGTCGGGTTCAGGCCTTGTCAAAACTGGATTCCGGGATCGAATTTCTGTCCCTGGCTGATCTGGTGCCCTACGGCGATCGCAGCTATCACGCGATCGATATGATCCACCCATCCGTCAAGGCCAGTCAGGAAATCGGCAAACGCATCGCCGATGTGATCGGACGCGCACCACGATAAGCGCCCCTGCCCCGGATCAGATCCGGGGTGCGGGACAATCACGCCTCAGCTGATCAGCTTTTTCAGCCAGCCTTTCTTTTCGGCTTGCTCGGGTTCATCTTTGTCTTTTGGCCCTTCGATGACCGTTTCAAGATTGGCAAAAAACTGATCAGCCATCTTTTTGGCAAACCCGTCCACAATGCGGCTGCCCAATTGGGCCAGCTTGCCGCCAACTTTGGCCTCAACCTCGTAAATCAGACGCGTGCCGGTGTCGCTGTCTTCCAGACGCACATTGGCCTCGCCTTTGGCGAACCCAGCCACGCCGCCTTTGCCTTCACCACTAAGTGTCAGGCTTTCGTGTTCGACCATGTCCGACAACGTGACGTGCCCTTTGAACTTGGCCTTCACCGGGCCAACCTTTTGCACGACGACGGCGTCAAATCCTTCCTCGGGCGAGCCAGTCAGCTCTTGCGTGCCGGGCACACATTCGGCCAACACCTCGGGGCTGAGCAAGGCCGTCCAAACCGTCGCACGGTCTGCGGCAATGTCGCGTTCATCGTTCATTTGCATAACCAGACATCCCTTTTCAGCACAGCCTGAGGGCAACTCTATCGCAGCGCCGAATTCCAGCCAAGGGCTGACAGATCGCCTAACCCCATGTTCAGACGCCACCTTGCGTGATACCGAAGGATCATACCAAAGGGCCAACACCATGACGGCACATGAAAAATCCAACAAACCCGGC
The DNA here is from genome assembly GCA_045106595.1 of Roseovarius sp. Lineage (GTDB taxonomy): Bacteria > Pseudomonadota > Alphaproteobacteria > Rhodobacterales > Rhodobacteraceae > Roseovarius. The sequence goes on from JBGCEW010000012.1 coordinate 157,262, forward strand.
GCCGCCATTGGCCTGTTGCTGATTGGCATGTTGGCCATTTCAATCAATGACATGCTGATCAAGCTGCTGTCGGGGGGGTATCCTTTGCATCAGATGGTGTTCATCCGGTCGTTCATTGGCATTTCCTTCAGCGTGATCTTTGTGTGGATGGAAGGCGGCTGGAGTGTGCTGAAAACCGACCGGCCGTTTTTACATCTTTTGCGTGGTCTTTTGATTGTCATCGCGAACCTTGCGTTTTTCACCACGCTTGCCTCACTGCCATTGGCCACCACCACGGCGCTGTTCTTTGTTGCACCTTTGATCATCACTCTGCTCAGCATTCCCTTGCTGGGCGAGCCCGTGGGACCCCTGCGCATTGGTGCTGTCATTGTCGGGTTCATCGGTGTGATCATCATGACACAACCCTGGCAGGGCGGCTCCGAGCGTGATGCTCCGCTTTATGTGTATCTGATGCCACTTGTGGGCGCTGTCAGTTACGCGCTGTTTCAACTTCTGACGCGCATGTTGGGGGTGTCGGCCAAAGCCTCGGCGATGGCAGTCTACATTCAGGCCACGTTTATTGCAGTCAGTGTGGCGTTCTGGATTGTCGCGGGCGATGGGCGGTATGCCGTTGGTTTGCAGGATGAAAGCCTGATCTTTCTGTTGCGCGCATGGGTCTGGCCTGAAGGCAATGACATGTGGCTGTTCTTGGTGCTGGGGCTGAACGTGGCGATCATCGGCTACACCATGAGCCAGGCGTATCGCATGGCAGATGCGGCCACGGTCGCACCGTTTGAATACGTCGGGCTGCCGCTGGCCATCTTCTGGGGTTGGGTGATCTGGGGTGACTTGCCAGACATCATGATCTGGCTGGGCATTGCCCTTATTCTGGGGTCAGGGTTGTTCGTATACCTGCGCGAACGGATCAAAAAGCGTCAGCTGGTTTCGGGCAGACGGTTGCAACGCCGGATCTAAGAAAGGGCCAACACATGCTGAAGGGCATCCGTATTGTCGAGTTTGAAGGTATCGGCCCGGGCCCCTTTGCCGGCATGATGCTGGCCGATCTTGGCGCCGAGGTCATCGTGGTCGAGCGCCCCGTCAGTGCCAACCCCACGGTTGAGGGGGACAATCTGCTGAACCGCGGCAAGAAGTCCATCGTGTTGGATTTAAAATCCCCCGATGATCTGCGCGTAGGCAAGGCGCTGATCGCCAGTGCCGATGCCCTGATCGAAGGGGCCCGGCCGGGTGTGATGGAACGCCTGGGACTGGGCCCCAAGCCAAGTCATGCCGCCAATCCCAAACTGGTGTATGGCCGCATCACAGGGTGGGGCCAGAGCGGCCCGCGTGCCACGCAAGCCGGGCATGACTACAATTACATCGCCACCTCAGGCGCGCTTTGGTACGCATCACCCCCCGAGCATGCCCCGCTGACACCGGCCACTTTGGTGGGCGATATCGGCGGTGGTGCGCTATATCTGGTGGCAGGCATTCTGGCAGGGCTGTTACAGGCCGGGCACAGCGGCAAGGGGACGGTGGTGGACGCCGCCATTGTGGATGGCTCGGCCCATATGATGGCATTGCTGATGTCGATGGCCCCCTCGGGCAATCTGGTCACTCAGCGTGGCCAAAGCCTGCTGGATGGCCCACATTGGAGCCGCGTTTACACCTGCGCCGACGGGCGGCATTTATCAGTGCAATGTCTTGAGGCCAAGTTCTACGCGATCTTTCTGGACAGGCTTGGCCTGTCAGATGATCCGCGCTTTGCCGAGCAATACAACGTCGCAATTTGGCCGGCCCAAACGCGGCAGCTGGCGCAGATGTTCGCACGTGAACCAATGCAGCATTGGGCAGATCTGTTTGAAGGCACCGATGCCTGTGTTGCCCCCGTGTTGCCCCCCCAAGAGGCCGCAGCCGATCCCCATATGGCCGCACGTGCGGTCTGGCAGGAGGGGCCGTTGCAGCCCGCACCCGCACCCCGGTTTGACGGAGAGAGAACCACCCCCGGTCCCGTTCCAATGAAGGACGCAGACGGTGACACGCTTCGGGCTGAACTGCGTGAGGCCGGGTTGCTGTAACCTAGTCCAGCCGCGCTATTTTATAGTCGCGCATCGGGTCTGATTGCTCCCACTCATGGCGCAATCGTCGGCAGGTCTCGGGCTGTGTGATGCCTGTCGGGGTGCATGCCGTGATCCGATCCACCCGGAAATGACGAAATTCCTGACGCAGCTGACACCACCCGGCCAGCAGAACCGCTTCGGTGAAATAGATCATCGCAAGCGGCCAAAGCGCGCGTTGGCTGATGGTGTCGCTTAGGTCTTGATAGGTAACCTGCAACTCGTCGCCTTCGCGGATATGGGCGCGCAGGGTATCGGCCATTGGGGTCTCATCAATTGTGGTCCATCCCGAGACATGCAGCGGCACCGGGTTTTGCCGACCTTCCGGCAACGCCGCAGCGATCTTGCCTGTGGCTGACCGCGCCGCCTTTTGTAGCCCCGTATCGCCTGTGCGTTGCAGCAGGGCAGCCCCGACAAACAAGGCTTCAACCTCATCGGCGGTCAGCATCAGGGGCGGCATGTCAAACCCTGCACGCATGATGTAGCCAATCCCGGCCTCACCCTCGATCGGCACCGACATCGCCTGAAGCGAGGCGACATCGCGGTACACCGTGCGCTTGGTCACTTCCAGCTGGTCGGCAATGTCCTTGGCCCGGACAGGACGTTTGGCCTGGCGCAGGATCTGGATGATTTCAAACATACGAGTCGATCTGGTCATATATCGACCGTAGCATCACTGCTGACAATATGCTGTCAGCAGGATCGTGTTAGGACTGAAAAATATTAATCGGAGCCTTCCCATGACAGACCACCTTACCGCCTATGACATGACCCCCGCTGTGCTGGAGCGCGAATGGGTCGTGACAATCGACACCCCCGTGGCCGGGGTCGACACCTTGCTGAAAGCCCTGGGTCGAGATTTACCGCTGATCCAAGGGCCCTATGACAATTGTCTTTATCTGCGAGCAGGCGGCGCGCAACGGTTTCGCGCACTGGCAGGATCTCATGCAGGGGATGAGGGGACCGTGCAGCAAACACCCGCCTCTCAGATCATATTCTCGATCCCGCCGGACAAAGCGTTGCTGGCGCAGGCGTTTGACGTGATCTTTGCCAATCACATCAACGAAGAGCCCACCATTCGCGTGACCGAAGAATGGGGCAGCCGATCAAAACTACTGGACGACAAGGACAACCCGAACCGGTACTGGAACCGTTCGGACGCAAGGGATGTGCATGGCAAGGTGGTCGGATGAGCCTGTCTGCGTACAACGCCGCATCCGGGCGGTTAGAGCCTGTGTTCACCCTTGAAATTCAGACGTTGCCAGCGGACACAGACCGCATTCTGGACGCTGTTCTGAAGGTACATCCGCTGGGCTATGGCCGCTATGGGCGCAATGCCTCAGTGTCAGCCATCGGATATGAAACCGCCCGGCCGCAAGAGGGGTCAACCACCACCGCGCACAAGGCTGGATATACGGCGGGCAGCACCGAAAGCTATCCCATGGTTGAGCTTAAAATCTCAGTCGAGCGGGACGTGGCCGTGTTGGAGCAGGTGATGGACGCCATTCTGGAGGTGCATCATTACGAACAACCCGTGATCTATGTGCGTGAGGATTGGGCCAGCCGTGCGGCCTATGACCCGGACAACACAAATCCCCACCGCTGGTGGAACAACGGGCGTGGACTGCCCGACCAACTGGACTGAAGGAGAGCCCCAGATGATCAAGTATTATTACCCAGATGGCAGCCACTGCTACCGTGCTTTGCACACCACCCATGCGGTGTTTCAATCCGACGACGGCAAGCTGATTGCCCGCACAATGCGCCCCGACAACAGCGAGCTGTATGAGTTTGAAATCCTAGGGTTTGAACTGCTGGAACCGGGGGTGCGCTATGGGTGAGGCATTGATGCACAACGGGTTTGACACCGCGCCCATTAAAATGCAGCCGATGTGGCTGATGATGTTTCAGGCCCCTGCTGAGGATGTGGATCGAATTTTTGATGCGGTCACACAAGTTGCGCCTTTGGTGCAGGGCAACACCGATCGCAACGGATACCGCGCGCCCGGCGGGGTGGAATATTACCGCCCCCGCGAAGGCACGCCCACCGGCGCCGAAGAGGACACGCGCCATCGCCCGGATGTGGATGAAATGCGGTTCTTCATTCCGCGTGATCAGGATCAGCTGCGCGCTGTGATCGAAGCCGTTTACAACGTCCACAGCTACTACGAGCCTGTGATCACCGTAACAGAGGTTCTGCGCAGCCAATGCAAAGGACTGGACGACAGTCAGAACCCACACCGGTGGTGGAACAAGGATGGGGACTGGAAAGTTCAATGAACACTGAAATTCGCCCTGCAACCTGGGCTGGTTTTGAGCAGGTGATGGGCACAAATGGCGGCTGCGGTGGATGTTGGTGCATGCTGTGGCGGCTGACCAAAAAAGAGATGGACGCAGGCATGGGCGCGCCCAACCGATTGGCCATGAAAGCAGTGTTCGATGCAGGCCATGTGCCAGGGCTGATCGCGTGGCATCAAGGACAAGCTGTGGGGTGGATACAGATCGACAAACGACAGGCCTTTCCCCGTCTTGAAACGTCACGCGTGTTAAAGCCCGTGGATGATACGCCGGTGTGGAGCGTCTCATGTTTTATGGTGCACAAGACTGCACGACGCAGCGGGGTATCAGTTGCCTTGCTCGGGGCGGCCTGTGATTTTGCCGCCAAACAGGGTGCTCAGGTGATTGAGGGATATCCGATCGACACGCCCAAGGCCAAATATCCGGCGGTTTATGCGTGGACAGGATTTGCAGGCACCTTCCGTGCGGCCGGGTTCAACGAAGTGACGCGCCGCTCACCAACGCGGCCAATCATGCGCAAAACACTTGCCTAAGGCAGGCCACGTGTTGCGCGCTGTGCAGCCAGATCATCCAGGATGGCGTTGATATTGCCCAAGGGCCATTGCCGGGTGATCAAAGCCTCGCGGCCTTCGTCGATTGTCACGCTCAGGGCCTCGCCCTTTCGCCAGGCCGCCAGCACCGCCTTGCCCTGATCTCCGGAAATCCGACAGGTGGGGCCAGAACAGACTGAAGTGTCGACGGGGATTTGCCCGCTTGGGGTACTCACAGCGATGCGTGTGCCCTCAAATGTATAGGCTGGCTCAATATCAAACCGGATATGCGGATCGGGCTGACCATCCGCACCCTTGTGATACACCACCTCGACCATGGCGGCGGCAAACTCTGGACGGGGGCGGTAGACATCGACGTATTGCACATAGCAACCCTGATCCGAACCATCCATTGCCGTGTCGCAGGCCACATCCCAGAACACATCGTATATTTTGTGATAGTCCACTTTGCGCCCGGTCAGGACGTGATCATCCTGCTGCATCCACCACAAGATACCGCCTGCTACAGCGGCGAGGGTTAGGACGATGGTATAGAGAATGGCTCTGACGGGCATATGATACATCTACCTCAGTGCATGCTGGTGTGTCGCAACACACACGCTCACATCTGCGAGAGGTGGCAGATGGCTTGAACCCTGACCCCACGTGGTTATATTCGCCCCTTCGCGCAACCGCATATGCACAACCCAAGGACCAACCCTATGGCCAAGCCAAAGGACGACCCAAACTATAAGGTGATCGCCGAGAACCGGCGGGCGCGGTACGACTATGCCATCGAGGATGACATCGAATGCGGGATCATCCTGGAAGGGTCCGAGGTGAAATCCCTGCGCGAGAACAACTCGAACATCGCTGAAAGCTATGCCGCGGTTGAGGATGGCGAGCTGTGGTTGGTCAACAGCTACATCGCCCCCTATGAGCAGGCCAAGACCTTTGGGCACGAGGAAAAGCGCCGCCGCAAACTGCTGGTGTCGCGCAAGGAACTGGCCCGACTGTGGAACGAAACCCAGCGCAAAGGCATGACATTGGTCCCGCTGGTTTTGTATTTCAATCATCGCGGTCTGGCCAAGATAAAGCTGGGAATCGCGAAGGGTAAGAAGAACCACGACAAGCGCGAAACCGATGCCAAACGCGATTGGGGCCGCCAGAAGCAGCGGCTGCTGCGGCACGGGGGATAAGCCCCGGCTTTTTCCCCTTAGGGATTGGTGTGTCTTTCTTTACCTTTTGGCGAGCTTGCAGTGGGTGGGTCCAACTGGGGCAATATGTAATGAATAGGGCCCGTCTATAGGGAAGGAAGAGAGATGGAACTTCTGATTGGTTTGCTTTCGGGCGCTGTGGGCGGCAACGTGGCCGGTGGCGTGATGAAAAACCTGAACCTGGGTGTACTGGGTAATTCGATTGCAGGTATCGTCGGCGGTGGCCTTGGTGGGCAGATCCTGTCGATGCTAGGCGCAAGCGGCATGGCCGATGGCGGTGGCATGGATATCGGCGCGATCGTTGGGCAGGTTGCCTCGGGTGGCGCTGGCGGTGGTGCGTTGATGGTTGTCATCGGGTTGGTCAAGAACATGATGGCCAAATAAAGCACAAGCCTTGCACCAAGCGAGAATTCAACCTGCATGTCCCCTACCGGATATGCGGGTTTTTTCTTGTTCAAACATTGCCCGGCACCATGTTGCAGACACACGCGCACGGCTTGCCCTTCAGGCCCCCTGCCTGTAGGCAGAGCGCATCCCGAACCGGAGACGCCCATGTCACAGGATGATCCCAAGACGCTGGTTTCAACGCAATGGCTGGCCAAGCATCTCAGAGACCCTGATCTGCGCATTTTAGACGGCACGCTGTTTTTACCCGGTGAGGGCCGCGATGGCCGTGCCGAGTTTGACGCAGGCCATATCCCAAATGCACGGTTTTTTGATATTGATGATATCTCGGACCAGCGCTCGGACCTGCCGCATATGGCCCCCCCGGTTGAAAAGTTCATGTCACGCCTGCGCAAACTGGGTGTGGGCGATGGACATCAGGTGGTGGTCTATGATGCGCAAGGGCTCTTTTCTGCAGCCCGCGTTTGGTGGATGTTCCGTTTGATGGGACAAGACAACATTGCGGTGCTGGATGGTGGTTTGCCCAAATGGCAGGCTGATGGGCACCCCGTTGATGCCGCCCCACCCGTGATCCGTGATCGCCACATGACGGTGCGTCGCCGCCCCGAACTGGTGAAGGATGTGACACAGGTGTCTGCCGCCTCAAAGTTGAAGGATTACGAAATTCTGGATGCCCGCGCTGCAGCCCGGTTCAAGGGCCAGGCCCCTGAGCCCCGCGAAGGTTTACGTGCAGGGCATATCCCAGGATCGAAGAATGTGCCGTTCACCAGCCTGCTGAACGCCGACAAAACGATGAAATCCCCCGACGAGCTGCGCACGATTTTTGATGCAGCTCAGGTCGATCTGACCAAACCTGTCATCACCTCTTGTGGGTCGGGCGTCACCGGGACTGTGATCAACCTTGCACTGGAACGTATCGGCAAAACCGATCACGCGCTTTATGATGGCAGCTGGACCGAATGGGGTGCCTTCGCCACTTTGCCCGTCGCCAACGGAGACACATGATGCTGAATCATCTGACTGCTCAGCCACAGGACAAAATCCTGCAACTCATGCAGATGTTTCGCGCCGATCCACGCGAGGACAAGATTGATCTGGGCGTTGGTGTTTACAAAAATGCCGATGGGCACACGCCAATTATGCGCGCCGTAAAAGCCGCCGAGAAGACACTTTGGAACCTGGAAGATACCAAAGTCTATACCGCCCTGACGGGTGATCCGGGATTTCATGACGCTATGATTGACCTGATCCTGTCAGACACCGTGGCGCGCGACCGTATCGCCGCATGTGCGACACCGGGCGGTACTGGTGCGGTACGTCAGGCCTTTGATCTGGTCAAACTGGCCAACCCCGGCGCCCGTGTGTTTGTGTCTGATCCGACGTGGCCAAACCACCTGAGTATCCTCAAACATATCGCACTTGACGTGGTCAGCTATCGTTACTTTGACAGCGACAGCGGCGCTGTGAATTTCGAAGGTATGCTGGCCGATCTGGAGGGTTTGCGCGCAGGTGACGTGGTGCTGTTGCACGGCTGTTGCCACAACCCGACCGGGGCCAACCTGACGCTGCCTGAATGGCAAGCGGTTGTTGATGTGCTGAACGCCAAAGGTGCGGTGCCGGTGATTGACCTCGCCTATCAAGGCTTTGGTGACGGGCTAGAGGACGACGCCGCAGGCACCCGACTTGTGGCAGCGTCCTGCCCTCAGGTTCTGATCGCTGCCAGTTGTTCCAAGAACTTTGGCATTTATCGCGAACGCACGGGCATTACTCTGGCGATTGGCGAAAACACTGAACAGGTGGCCATCACCCAAGGCAACCTGTCGCATCTGAACCGTCAAAGCTATTCCTTCCCGCCCGATCACGGCGCGCGGCTGGTCAGTATGGTTCTGAAAGACGCCACCTTGCGCGCGGACTGGCAAGATGAGCTGGACACCGTGCGTCGCGACATGCTGCTGTTGCGCAAACAGCTGGCCAGTGAATTACAACGGCTGACCAACTCGAGCCGCTTTGACTTTATCGCGGATCACCGTGGCATGTTCTCGCGTTTGGGGCTTGGGCCAGACATCGTGGAAACTCTGCGTGAAGATCACGGTATCTATATGGTCGGTGACAGCCGCATCAACATTGCCGGGCTGAACCCGTATACTGTGCCGGTCCTGGCCCGCGCCATCTCTGAGATCATCCGATAGCAACAAGTCGGGATTTACGCCTGGTACCGCGCAAGGAACATGTCGACAACGCCGCGCACAACGCGTTCGATATCGGCGTCGGTGCAGTCGCAGTTCACACCACACAGGCATTTCACGAACAAATCGGATTTGCAAAGCTCGCCAAACTGCGACGTCGCCAGTTCCATATCTTCTATCTTCAAATCGCCACGCGCCACATAGTGATTAAGAATATCGCCCATTCGCTGGCGCAACAGCTGAGGGCCGCTTTCGTAAAACCGCTGCCCCAGTTCGGGAAAACGGTGGCTTTCCGACACGCAGATACGAAACACCTGCTGGCCGAAATCCGACAAGAAAAACCGCACCACACGGCTGGCCGCCTGATAGAGCATGTCCTCGACAGGGGCGTCGGCATCGATCATGTCCAGCGCTTCGCTGGCCTGTTTGTTGCATTCGATCCGCGCCACTTCTGAAAACAGCAGGCGCTTGTCGGGGAAATAGCTATAAAGCGTCGCCTTGGACACCTGTGCTGCACGCGCGATATCATCGACGCTGGCCCCCTCAAACCCGTCACGCATGAATATCTCGCGGGCGCCATCCAGCACCTGCTCAAACTTGCGCCCTTTTTTGATCTCGGCGGCCATGGCCGTCATAGGTGCCCTCCCCTTGTGGCCTATGCACTCTAGTCGCACAGGCCGCGCGTGCCAAGCGGAACACGAGGAGAGGGCATGGCATGAGGCTTTATTTGTCAATGCCGGCATCATCCTGAGTGACCGTATCAGTGACGGGTTCCGGATAAGTGGTGGGGGGGAAGACACTCGAGATATCAACGCTTTGTGCCAGTACGGGGCCTGCGGCCAGCGACAGGACGAGGGCGGTTACGAGGTGTTTCATGTTTCGGCTCCAGTCTAAACTGTTTGGTTCACTTTATCATAAGTAAACTTATCAGTTTAGTTTGCAAGCGGAATCTGAACTAATTAGTTCATTTTATGGCATGACGATATAATTTCCATCATATCCATTTGATTTTATTCGCTTTATTGAAGGTCAGGCAAGGCTGGGCAGCCACAAAACAATCGCCGGGAACGACACCAGAAGCGCGATTGTGATCGCATCAGCGATAAAAAACGGGGTCACGCCTTTGAACACATCCTGCACGGTCAGATCATCCCGTACCCCTGCCACCACGAAACAATTCAGGCCGATCGGGGGCGTGATCAGGCAAAATTCGGCCATCTTGACCACCAATATACCAAACCAGATCGCGCACATTTCGCCCGACATGCCAAACGCGCTGTCAGCCGCTGAAACGTTTTCGCCCCCATTCAGGGCCATAACGGCGGGGTAGACCACGGGCAATGTCAGCAAAAGCATCCCGATGGCGTCCATGAACATGCCCAGAACCGCATAGGCCAAAAGGATGCACACAAGGATCAGCATGGGCGACACCGTCAGCGAGGTGATCCAGTCTGAAAATGCAGCCGGCAGCTCCGCAAAGCCCAAAAACCGCACATAGATCAGCACGCCCCAGATGATGGTAAAGATCATCACTGTCAGCTTGGCTGTTTCCAACAGCGCTGATTTCAGCTCGGTCCAGCGCATGCCACGGTACAGCGCCATGAGAAAGACGATAAATGCGCCCACGGCCCCGCCTTCTGTGGGTGTGCCCCAGGCATCCCCAAAGGGGTTGTAAACGAAGAAAATGATGATCACGACCACTGCCACAATGGGCAAGGCCGGGGGCAGGGACGCAAAGCGTTGGCCCCAGGTGAAACCACGCACCGGGGGGCCAACATTTTTGAAGATGACCGCAATGCCGACAATCAACAGACCATAGACGATGGCGGAAAACGCACCGGGGATGAACCCCGCAAGCAGCAATTTCCCGACGTCCTGTTCGACGATGATGGCATAGATCACAAGGATCGCCGAAGGTGGGATCAGCGATGCCAGCGTGCCACCGGCAGCCACGACACCGGCGGCAAATTGTTTGTTGTACCCGATCTTCAGCATCTCGGGGATGGCGATACGGGCGAACACCGCCGCCGTGGCCACCGATGCACCGGACACAGCAGCAAAGCCTGCGGTGGCGAACACAGTTGAAACAGCGAGCCCCCCCGGCACCCAGGCGATCCAGCGCTTGGCCGCCTCAAACAAAGCGCGTGTGAGGCCTGCGTAATAGGCAAGGTACCCAATCAGAATGAACGTCGGGATCAGGGACAGCGCATGGGATGATACTTTGGAATGCGGCACCGAACCGGCAATTTTAACGCTGATTTCCAGCGACTTGCCAAAGCGGGCCGGGTCATAGTCAAACCCGTTCCAGCGCAACCAGACAAGGCCCACGAAGCCCGCCATCCCGGCAGCAAAGGCCACGCGCATGCCCAGCACGACCATGACCAGCATTCCGGCAGAGACCCAAAGGCCAATGGTAATCGGCTCCATCAATCACGCCCTTCCAGCTGTTCAGCTTCGGCGCGGGCTTGTTCCTCAACCGTCATGGACAAGGGCACCGCCACAGGCGTTTCCAGGCCCAGCACCAGCGCCCGGCCATAGCCCCAGATCTGCAACATCAGGCGCAGGCTGAGAACGGCAAAGGCCACAGGCACGATCAGTTTTGAGGGCCAGATCGGCAGGCCAATATCAATGGTGCTGTCGCGGCTATACAAAGGACGGGTCATATCAAAGCTGCGATCAAAATGCGCCCATGACCCCCAAAGCAGCATCAGGATCAGCCCGAAGATAAGCAAAACCGACAGCAGTTCCGCAGCCCAGAGCAACCGGCCTTTCAGCCGCCCGATCAGAATATCCATGCGGATATGGCCACCGTCACGCTGGACATAGGCGATGCCCATGATGGCCATCAACGGCATCAGGATTTCAATCCAATCAACATACCCCGGCAAGGGCGAGGCAAAAAACTTGCGGCCACCCACAGAGATGGCCGCAAGAAACATCAGCGAAAATACGGCAAGGCCAGAAAGGAGCGCCAAAAAGCGCTCAAGCTTCAGCAGTTGGCGATCAAGGGTGCTGAGCAGCCCCTGATCGCTTAGAACTGTGGAAGATCCGGCCATCTATTCCAACTTCTGCGCCGCGATATTCAGGCTCGTGTGGATAGACTCTCCATTGAAAACAGTCTCGACCCCCCGGCCCGTCACTTTGCACTTCATGGTGGTTTCATGGATTACCAAAGTCCAGTGTTCCTCAAGTTGAGGAACGAAGGGGACCACAATCCCCTCCTTCAGGTCGTATTCCTCAAAGTGTACGGGCTCACCCTCCGCGTCCGTGACGAGCAACCGTATTCGATGCGGAGTTTCGGTAACATCTACCGTCATTTGGTAGGCTCCTCCTGGAAACGGATATCGAACAACAAAGGCGCAATACCTGCGTGGATCAGTTCGACATCTTCGCCTCTTTGAGAGTCGACATCACCAGGTCATAAAGTTCTTGACCGGGCAGGCCCTGCCCTTCCATGTCAGCAATCCATGCCTCGCGGATGGGATCAGCGGCTTTGGCGCGGAAGGCGTCCAGTTCTGCGTCTGAGATCATGACTTTCTCGACGCCCTTTTCTTCCAGAATACCGTCCCATTTGGTCAACAGCTCACCGTAGTTTGTCAGGTAGTGTGCAATCGCCTCATCAACCGATGCGTCCAGTGCGGCGCGGTGTTCATCCGACAGGCTTTCATAGGAATCGATATTCACAACAACCGGGCAGTTCACTGTTCCGGGGTTCAGGTTGGCGGTCCACCATGCGGCCTGATTGATCGTACCGAATGACAAATGCGCGTGTTGAGCGAAGGCCACGGTATCGACAACGCCGCCTTCCATCGCCTGATAGGCCTCGGTTGCCGTCACAGACGTGGGTACGGCACCCACAGCCTCAAACGCTTTGCCAAGGCCACCGGTGGCGCGCACACGCATGCCTTCGAATTCAGCCAGTTCGTCACGTACTTCGCCGGTACCCACAATGTTGTATTGCGGCATGGGCGAGGTCATCAGCAGCTTGGCGTTCCACTGCGCCATTTCATCGGCCACGGCGGGGTGGGCATACACGGCGTGGCTGACAGCGACCTCCTGCTCAAGGTTTTCAACACCCAGGAAAGGCAGTTCGAGCACTGTGATTGTGCGGTTTTTATCGCGGTGATAGCCGGCACAGAACTGCGCCATTTCAAACGCTCCGATGGAAATACCATCGAGGTTTTCTTTGTTCTTGGACAGCCCACCGTAAGAGATGTTCATCGTAAACTCGCCACCGGTTTTTTCGCTTACCAACTCGGCCAGCTTCTCAACATGCTCGGTGAAGGCACGGCGTTTACCCCATAGGGAGACGTTCCATTCGGTGGCCAGCGCCTCACCGGCAAAGGCAAAAGAAATCGCGCCGATTGTGGCGGCTTTGATCATGGTGTTCATTGTGATCCTCCCAAGAATCGTTTTTGTTTGTTTATTGCGATGAACTTAGCAGGTCTGCGACTGGTTTCCACAGCCAGGCATATTGTCAGTCATCCTACGGGCACGGTCGGCTTACTTGGCAGCGCAGGTAAACACGACATCGCTTTGGGTGTTCGATTTGAACGTCCAGTCGCCCTTGATCACCTTGTTGCCTTTGGTGTCCTTGCCGATCACCACATTCGACAAAGTTGCCGTGGGCGTGGCCGCAATCGATATCACGTTGCCGGACATGCTGGCATCCAGTGCTTTGCGGTTAGACCACTGATATTTCACAGGTTTATCCGCCTTCAGCCAAAGCCGGGCCTTCTTGCCAAAAAGCCGCGCTGAGCACAAGTAATCACCGGCCCCTACCAGATGCAGTGCGCTGTTGGACGACATGTCAGGTGTGGTGTGCGGTACGGGTGCTGCACCGGCTGTGGATCCCATCAGGGTCAAGGCCAAAACGGCTGAGATGGATCTGGGCAGTTTGATCATTTGTATTTTCCTCAAGCTTGTCACTCATATGTTGGATACTCAAACAAACACGCCTCGGGCGCGATGTAAAACATCCTTTGCAAAACGCCCTTGGTGTTGCGAGGCTGGAATTTCATGCTAAGTTAGAACCATTCTAAACTGGAGCATGCCTATGATACCCGGCTTTTCATCACGTCGCCGTTTTTCCGACCTGTCAGAGCAAGAGGTTCTGGCACTGGCCATTTCCTCAGAAGAAGACGATGCGCGCATTTACCGGTCTTACGCTGAAATGCTGCGGGCGGACTACCCGGACACGGCCAAAGTGTTCGACGGTATGGCGATTGAAGAGGACGGCCACCGGGCATCGTTGATTGATCTGCATAAAGCGCGGTTTGGCGATGTGATCCCGCTGATCCGGCGCGAGCATGTGGCGGGGTTTTACGCCCGTCGCCCGATTTGGCTGGTGGAAAACCTTGGGATCGAGCGTATTCGCGCAGAAGCCGAAGGGATGGAGCGTGATGCCGAAGCGTTTTACCTGCGCGCCGCGGCAACCACGCAGGATGCGGACACCCGCAAATTGCTGGGCACACTGGCCGCTGCCGAAGCGGGCCATCAAGACACCGCGTCCGAGTTGGAAGCCGAACATCTGAACAGCGACGCGCTGGATGCCGAAGACCGAACCGCCAAACGTCAGTTCCTGCTGACATGGGTGCAGCCGGGTCTGGCGGGATTGATGGACGGATCGGTCAGCACTCTGGCGCCAATCTTTGCGGTGGCCTTTGCCACGCAAGACACCTGGACGACGTTCCTTGTGGGGCTTGCCGCATCCGTGGGGGCAGGCATTTCCATGGGCTTTACCGAAGCGGCATCAGACGACGGGCAACTGTCGGGCCGAGGCAGCCCGATGAAACGAGGCTTTGCCAGCGGCATCATGACAACCGTGGGCGGGCTGGGGCACGCCCTGCCTTATCTGATCACCGATTTCTGGACGGCGACGATCATTGCCATCATCGTGGTTTTCGTCGAGCTGTGGGCCATCGCCTGGATCCAGAACAAATATATGGAAACCCCGTTCTTCCGCGCGGCATTACAGGTGGTCTTGGGGGGCGCATTGGTTCTGGCAGCGGGGGTATTGATTGGTTCAGGATAGCGCTCATCCGTCCCTGACGTACCGGCCTCGCACGGCGGTGTTCTGCCCCATTGCGCGACCGCCTGTAAGGGCGGACAAGCTGCCCCATCTCAGCACATGTGATTGACCTCGCCCTGCGCTCTGTTACCAAAGGCGCATGCTCGCGATCTTCCTGCAAACCCTGCCGTTCTTTTTGATCATCGGCCTTGGCTACGGCGCCGGGCGCAGTGGGTTTTTCAGCGAAGAAGCCACGGCTTATCTCACCAAGTTTGTCTTTTATTTCGCGCTGTCGGCGATGCTGTTTCGGTTTTCGGCCAACCTCAGCCTGAGTGAGATCCTGGATTGGCGGTTTATCACGGCTTATCTCTGGGGCACCGGATTTGTCTATCTTCTGGCCACGCTGGTGTCGCTGTTTCGGCGGCTCTCAATTGAAGAGGCCGCGGTCGAGGCACAGTGCGCCGTGATCGGCAACGTCGGTTTTCTGGGTATTCCCATGCTGATCCTGCTGATGGGCGAGGCCGCAATTGCACCCGTGATGCTGGTGCTGGCGGTTGATCTGATTGTCTTTGGATCGCTGATTGTGATCCTGATCACCGGGTCTCGCGACGGGCGGATGTCCTTGGGTATTTTGCGAACTGTTGGTTTGGGGTTGCTTAAAAATCCAATGATCGTCTCGATCACGCTGGGGCTTACCTGGTCGGCCTTGTCCATTCCCATTCCCAAGCCGATGAATGATTTCGTCTCCATTCTGGGTGGTGCTGCAACACCTGGTGCGCTGTTTGCCATTGGCGCATCACTGGCCACCAAATCGGCCGAGCGTTACATCATCTCGGGCTGGCTGAGTTTTTGCAAGCTGGTGCTACACCCGTTCTTTGTGGCCTTGTCTGCCTTGTGGCTGTTCCCGGTCACGCCGTATCCGGCAGCGGTCATGATCGCCTGCGCCGCGTTGCCGGTGGCAGGGAACGTCTATATTCTGGCACAGCATTACGGTGTCGCACCCGCACGGGTATCGGCATCAATTCTGATATCCACAACCGTTGCCGTACTGACAGTGTCGCTGGTGATTGGCTGGGTCAATCCGATGGCAGGGCTGTGACGAATGAGCGGTTACACTCCCTTGCCACTGCCGCACCGCAAAGACCTCAGCGACAAAGCCGCGTTAAAAGAAGCCAAACGCTTTCTTGAGCAGATGCGCCAACGCCATTCCGTGCGTGACTATAGCACGCGCGTTGTACCCCAAGAGGTGATTGCCAATTGCATCGCGGCCGCGGGCACGGCCCCCAGTGGCGCCAATCAACAGCCCTGGCATTTTGTCGCCATCGCTGACCCCAAAATGAAAGCCCGCATTCGGCAGGCGGCCGAGTTGGAAGAAGAAAAATTTTACGAGGGCGGCGGCGGTGATGCGTGGCTCAGTGCGCTTGAACCCATCGGCACGGGGGCAGATAAACCACATTTAACCGATGCACCCTGGCTGATCGCGATCTTCGCCCAGCGCTGGGGCACGGCCCCGGATGGCACAAGGGCCAAGCACTACTATGTGCCCGAAAGCGTGGGCATCGCAACGGGTGTGTTGATCACTGCGCTGCATATGGCGGGCCTTGTCTGCCTGACACATACGCCGAACCCGATGAAATTTCTCAATGGTTTGTGTGACCGGCCCGAAAATGAAAAGCCCGTGATGATCCTGGCTGTGGGCCATGCAGCGACAGACGCAACCGTGCCTGCGGCGGCGAAAATCAAGAAAGCGCTGCGAGAGATCATGACCGTCTACGGATCGGATGATTAGAACTCCGCCTCGTTCAGATCGACTGCGACGGGCGTATAAAGCAACTCTTCTGGAGGTGTAGTGAACTCCCATTCGCAGATGCTGCGACGTGAGGCATCTGCCAGCACACGGTTGTAGTTGGCACGCTCGGCGATATCCATGCCGCAGAAGGCCTCGGGGCCTTTGACATAGTCACCAGTCTCACACAGATGATCGACCACGCGGTAGGCGCGCACGATGGGACAGATGATATCATGGTCAAGGTCCGCATCGGTCTGCGCGAGGGCATTTTTCCACTCGTCAGGCACCTCATCAGGCTTGGCCTCGATGAGCACCCAGTATTCCCAGTGTTTCTTGTAAAGGAACGCAGCGACCTGACGCATGGCATTGCCCGAATAGAAGATGGCGTTGATCTGATAAGGATCGCTCTTGGCAATGCCTTTGGCGTTCAGGGGGCCAAATTTCTTACGTGCGTAATTCTTCCAGTGGCTTGGGATATGCGGCTGAATGATGAGGCGGCGGCGGGCGTAATCCACCTCTTTTTCATAGCTCAGGCGCTCGACGGTCCTAAAGGAATACTGACCCTCTTCATTCAACTCGTAGCGGCTGATCCACTTTTGCAGGATATCCAGAAGATCAGGGTTGAATGGGTCATGTTCCAGCTTTTTCAGCGCATTGGCCTGCGCACGCCGCAGCACGCCTTCGTAAAGGAAATCAAAGCCATATAGCCGGTGCATACGCGAATCAAATTCATAGGCGTACTTCTCATGAGTGACGTGGGGCTGGATCAGGTAATCATGGGCGATCTGAGCCTGCTCTCGCGTGGCGGTGTGCCAGGTGGCATAGTTGAGCGTGTATTTGGTGAGGCTGTGAAGCGGGATCGACCAGATCTGCTCGCGCGCCCAGTCGCCGCGGCTACTGTCATGATACTGCACCGCTGCATAAAGCTGACAATAGAGCACCGGATCCACTTTGATGCCGATCTCATCCTTGAGCATTGGGGCATAGGTTTCGCACATCCAATCGGCTTCTTGCAGGCGGCCGCCCCAGCCGGGGGCTGACAGGTAAAGCGCACGGCGCAGGGTGCCCCAGTTGGGGTGGCTGTTCATCACCCGGCGCAAAGCGAGGTAAGAGACGCGTTTATCCACCGCATTATGACCAAGACTGATCATCGCTTCGGCTGCGGCCAGAAGATCAGGATCATTTTTATAAGCAATGGTGGCATGATGCGCGGCCGACCGGCGCAGCTGGCTGAATTTGCGCAAAGCGTCCGGGTGGGTCTGGCTGGCCAGACCTTCGCCCCGTGTGATCCAGCTCGCGTTCATCAGGGACCAGGTATGCGCGGTATTGGCAAAGGCCGAATGAGGCATCCTGGTGGCCCATTCTTCGGCAAAGGCGATCATGTCAGGATGGGTTGTCTCAAACAGGGTAAAGAACTTTCGGATATCATCCGGGCTACGTTCCCCGCGCATGTAAGCCGCCTGAACATCGGCAAAGCGGCCTCGACGGTATCAAATTCACGGGCATAGGCAGCCTCGCGCACTTCCTCAGGGGTGAGAAACGCATTGGCCTGAGACGGCACGACAAGCGTAAGAACACAGAGCGCCAGAGCGGCTGCAAATGAGCGCAAACACCGGATCATCCGTTCGTCACCGTTGTCACATGCCAAACCGCCGGCTTTGCGGGTTTGGTCCAATGGCACTTGCGCGGTGCATCAGTTGCAGTGACGGCCCGGAGACGGGCCAGACGCGGATGCACCGGTTGGCAAGTGGCCGTCACAGCCTGCATTTGAATACCAGAGGACAGCTGGAACTCAGGTGCCTGGCTTTGACAAGAGCTGTGCCCGTTGCCCGCACCCGCCGGAGCCGCGAAGACGAGGCAAAGGCTGATCAGGATATTGCGCATGGCGCGCTCCTTTGTGGCTTTGTGCCCGGCCAGCCTGCGCCTAAATTGTAGCGCGAGTATGCTGGATCCGCGAAACAACCGTGACGTGTGGGCGCGTTTGCGATCCAAAATGACAAGAATTGGCGTTTTGTTCAGACCCACACGCTGATAGTGCTGGGACGAGCCGACACACATATGAGACGAGGGAGTACCAGATGGAAACGGTTTCGGAGAACGCCTGCTTTGGGGGCACCCAGGGCGTGTACACACATGCATCAAGCGCTTGTGGCGTGGACATGACCTTTGGTCTGTTTCTACCTGTTGAGGCCCGCGATGGTCCGGTGCCGGTGCTGTGGTATCTGTCCGGGCTGACCTGCACGCATGAGAACGCCATGACCAAGGCGGGAGCGCAGGCTTGGGCGGCCGAGCAAGGCATTGCGCTGGTGTTTCCCGACACCTCGCCGCGTGGCGAGGGCGTGGCAAATGACGACGCTTATGATCTGGGCCAAGGTGCGGGTTTCTACGTAAACGCCACGCAAGATCCTTGGGCACCGCACTTCAAGATGTGGGATTATGTTTCGGACGAACTGCCCAATCTGATTATGGACAAGTTTGCCATTGATGGTGACCGACAGGCCATCACGGGCCACTCCATGGGTGGTCACGGCGCGCTGACTTTGGCGATGGGTCTGCCCGGGCGGTTCCGCTCGGTTTCGGCGTTTTCGCCCATCGTGAACCCCACAGCCAGTGATTGGGGCCGCAAGCAATTCAGCGCCTATCTGGGCGAGGATGAGGCCACATGGGCGGCACATGATGCATCGCTCTTGATGCGCGAACGTGGCTTTGATGGCCCCGTTCTGACCGACACCGGCACTCAGGACCAATTCGTCGACCTGTTGATGCCCGAAAGCTTTGCCGCCGCCTGCGCGGCCAAACGCCAACAGGCCACGTTGCGGATGCAGCCGGGGTATGACCACAGCTATTTCTTTGTCTCAACCTTCATGGAAGACCACGTCGCCTTCCATGCCGAGGCTTTGTACGCATGAGCCATTACGACCTGATCATCATCGGCTCAGGCCCCTCGGGCCGATCCGCGGCCATTCAGGCAGGCAAGCTGAAACGCCGGGTGCTTGTGATTGACCGCAAGGACCGTTTGGGCGGCGTTTCGGTGCATACCGGCACGATCCCCTCAAAAACCCTGCGCGAAACGGTGTTGAACCTGTCGGGCTGGCGCGAGCGTAGTTTTTACGGACGCTCCTACCGGGTGAAAGACGATATCGAGGCGCAGGACCTTAAGGCACGGCTGCACAAGACCCTGGATTACGAGGTGGATGTGCTGGAACACCAGTTCAACCGCAACCATGTGGACACGCTGCATGGAATGGCGTCGTTCAAGGATGCCAATACCGTTGAGGTGGCCACCGAGGCAGGTGATGTGACGACAGTCACGGCTGACAATGTGATGATCGCCACCGGCACCAAAACCTATCGGCCCGATTACGTGCCCTTCAATGGCAGCACCGTAGTCGACAGTGACGAGTTTCTGGAACTGGGCAAAATCCCTCGCAGCCTTGTGGTTGTCGGCGCAGGTGTCATTGGGGTGGAATATGCCACCATGTTTTCGGCCCTTGATGTGCGCGTGACACTGATCGAACCGCGTGACAGTTTTCTGGATTTTGTGGATCAGCAGACCATCCGCGAGTTCACCCACCAGATCAAGGAAAACGGTGTGGATTTGCGCCTTGGGTCGTCGATTGAAAAGATCGAGGATGCGGGCGAACATGTCGAAGTGACTATGGAAAACGGCCGTCATGTGCGCTGTGAGATGCTGCTGTTTGCAGCCGGGCGCATGGGGGCCACCAACCGCCTGAACCTTGAGGCTGTCGGAGTGGAAACCGACCACCGCGGGCGCATTGATGTGGATCGCAAGACCTATCAAACCTCTGTGCCGCACATCTATGCCACAGGCGATGTGATCGGGCATCCGTCGCTGGCGTCCACCTCTATTCAACAAGGCCGTGTGGCGGCGTGTCATGCTTTGGACGTGCCTTCACTCGAGGAAAGCCCGTGGTTCCCCTATGGCATCTATTCCGTGCCCGAGATTTCAACCTGCGGCATGTCCGAAGAAGAAATGCAAGAGCGCGGCATTCCCTATGAGGTGGGCATCGCCCGGTTCCGCGAAACATCGCGCGGACATATCATGGGATTGGAACATGGCATGCTGAAAATGCTGTTCAGCCTGAAAACCCGCCGCGTGCTGGGTGTGCAGATCGTAGGCGAAGGGGCCACCGAGCTGATCCACATTGCGCAGGCCGTGCTGAACCTGAAGGGCACGGTGGATTACTTTGTCCAGAACACGTTCAACTATCCGACCCTGGCCGAAGCTTACAAAATCGCAGGGTTGGATGCGTTCAACCGCATGCCAATCCCCGAGGAATTCAAGGTCAAGACGAAGGCCAAGAAAAGCAAAGGTTGACCTATGGCAATCTACGTCGATGCAGATGCCTGCCCGGTCAAAGCCGAGGTCGAGAAGGTCGGCACCCGTCACGGCGTGCGGATGTTTATCGTGTCCAATGGCGGATTGCGCCCTTCGCAGAACCCTTTGGTTGAAACGGTGATTGTCCCAGATGGCCCCGATGTGGCCGATATGTGGATTGCCGAACGCGCCAGCGCGGGCGACGTTGTGATCACGGGCGACATCCCTCTGGCGGCTAAATGTGTCGAGGCCGGCGCACAGGTTCTCAAGCACAACGGAGAGCCGCTGACAGCTGCCAATATCGGCAACGTGTTGGCCACCCGTGACCTGATGGCCGATCTGCGCGCAGCGGATCCGTTTCGCCAGGGCGGCGGCAAGGGATTTACCAAGGCGGACCGATCGCGGTTTCTGGATGCCTTAGAGCGGGCGCTGCGCAAGGCCACCTCGGCCTGATCAGCCAGGGCTTTACAAACAGCGGCACCTTCAGTCTTCTGGATGTATTCAGATAAAAGCAGATAGAAAATGCCACGCGCCGTCCAATCCCAATCAAATTTGCACGGTGCTTTGTGCGCCATTGGGGCTGCGTTTTGCTTTTCTTTCAATGATCTGGGCATCAAACTGGTGTCGGATGACTATGCGGTACACCAGGTGGTTTTGATCAGATCACTGGTTGGCATGGCAGCCTTTTTAACAATCATCATGCCTTTGTCAGGCGGATTACGTGTCTTGCGAACTTCGCGACCAGGGGCACATGTCGCCCGGGGATTTTGTATCGTGATCGCCAACACTATGCTGTTTCTGGGCCTTGCGGCCCTGCCAATTGCAGATGCCGTCGCGATCTATTTCGTGTCTCCTATGGTGATCGCGCTGTTTTCGGTCATGTTCCTGAAAGAAACCGTCGGCCCCAGACGATGGGCCGCGATAGGGATAGGGTTTGCCGGTGTCCTGCTGGTGATCAAACCCGGTGCAACCGCGTTTCAGGTGGCATCACTTTTGCCAGCTTTCGCCGCGGTGTTTTATGCCGGGTTACACACCATATCGCGCCATATCGGAGATACGGAAAGTGCCGCGACCATGGCGTTTTACATCCTTGTGACTTTCATTTTTGTCAGCTGTGGCATGGGCCTTTTAACAGGCGATGGGCGCTTTGCAGGCACAGGTGGGCCCGCACTTGATTTCCTGTTGCGCGCCTGGGCACCGATTGATCCAAGCGATTGGCCGGTGCTGATCATGCTGGGGCTCACAGGCGTTGCGGGTGGCTATCTTATCGGGCAGGCCTACCGCCTGGCCGAGGCGGCCTATGCCGCGCCCTTTGATTATTTGGCGATGATCATGGCCATCATCTGGGGCATCACCGTGTTCAATACCTGGCCGGACCTGCTAAGCTGGGCAGGCATGATGCTGATCCTTGGGTCGGGGCTGTTTTTGCTGTGGCGTGAAACCGTCAAGGCCCGCATGGCCGGAAGGCAAACCCCATGAGCGTGCAGGCGGTTGTTCTGGATATCGGCAATGTTCTGATCGAATGGAACCCCGAAGCGTTCTATGACGCGCGCCTTGGCCCCCGGATGCGCCACCAGTTCATGGCTGAGACAGATATTCACGCCATGAACCTTGAAGTTGACCGAGGTGCGGATTTGCACGATGCAACCACCTCGCTCGCCCTCAGACACCCACGGTGGGCCGATGAGATCAAGCATTGGCATGACAGCTGGCTTCAGTTTGTGCCCTCGGACATTCCGCATTCCGTACGCCTGATGCGCGCCTTGCAACACAAAGGCGTCCCCGTATTTGCGCTTAGCAACTTTGGCAATACCACGTTCGATATGGCCTGCGGCATCTACCCATTTCTGCATGACTTTGATCGCAGCTATATCTCTGCTCGGCTGGGCGTCATCAAACCCGATGCCGCCATTTACCAGGTGTTGGAGCGTGACAGCGGGCTGGCACAAGACGCGCTGCTGTTTACCGACGATCGCCCCGAAAACATTGCAGCTGCGCAAAACCGGGGCTGGCGCACGCATTTGTTTGACGGATCAAACGGTTGGGCGCAAACTCTGATCAAGGCAGGTTTGTTAAGCGAGACCGAAGCACAGTGACCCCGATCATGATCCCCTTCACCCAAGGCGAGGCCAACCTGGATTGGCTGGCTTTGTGTGAGGCCTTCAGGGCAGGCCATGCCGGGGCGCGGGCGCAGATCACCGACAGTCTTTTGTATCGCGGCGAGGATACGATGCTGAGCCGGGCGGCATGGATTGACGGGATGGGATTGGCCGTAAAAACCGCTACAGTGTTTCCCGGAAACCCGGCCAAGGGTGCGCCGATGATAGGCGGATCACTCAGCCTGTTTTCGGACCAGACGGGCGCCCTTGATGCGATCATTGATTTCCATTTGGTGACCAAGTGGAAAACCGCAGGCGACAGCTTGTGTGCTGCCTTGCAACTGGCCCGCCCTGACAGCCGCAACATCTTGATTATCGGCGCAGGCACGGTGGGGCACAGCCTGTATCAGGCATATTCAGCTGGCTTTCCCGATGCGCAATTTACCATCTGGAACCGCACCCGCGCCACAGCAGACGCGATGGCAAAGACATGCCCTGGCATGCAGGTGGCCGACGATTTGGAACACGCGGTGCGCGGCGCAGACATCATCACCTCAGCCACGATGACAACGCAGCCAATCCTGCAGGGCGCATGGCTGAGCGCGGGCCAGCATATCGATCTGATCGGTGCCTATCGCCCGGATATGCGCGAGGCCGATGATGAAGCCCTGACGCGTGCCCGCATTTTCGTCGACAGTTATGACACCACTCTTGACCATATAGGCGAGCTGAAAATACCACTTGGCACCGGGGCGATTAAACGCGATCAGGTGATTGCGGATTACTATGACCCCGCGCGCTTTGCCCGGCAATCGGATGATCAAATCACGCTGTTCAAAAATGGCGGTGGCGCGCATCTGGATTTGATGACCGCACGCTACATTCTGGACGCCTGGACAGGAGAAACATGATGGGATGGATATTGCTCTTGGGGATGGTGGCGCTGATCGCAGGGATCATAGCCTTGCCTTACATCCGCGAGGTCCGCAAACCCATGATGGACGACGCTGCCCGGCGCAGTGCACCCGGTGCCTTTGTCACCCTGTCACGCGGGCAGACGCATTATCAATGGCTGGGGGCGGCACGCGGCCCGGTGGCGGTATGCGTGCATGGGCTGACAACACCCTCGTTTGTCTGGGGTCCGATTGCCCAAGGGCTGGGGCGTCTGGGTTTCCGCGTTTTGGTCTATGACCTCTATGGGCGCGGGTTTTCTGACCGGCCTCGCGGCCCTCAGGATGATGCATTTTTTGTCACGCAATTGGATGAACTGCTTGAGGCCTTGGGCGTCGAAGATGATGTGACCCTGCTGGGCTATTCCATGGGCGGCGCGATTGCCACTGCCTTTGCCGCAGTTTACCCCGAACGGCTGCGCCAGCTGGTGTTGCTGGCCACCGCCGGAATGGGCCACGATCTGGGTCCGGTGGCGCGGTTGGTGCAGAATTATAACCGGCTAGGAAGCTGGCTGATGCTGGCGCTTTACGAACGCACGCACCGGGCCGGAACCGAGGCCGAACGAGATCTGCCCAGTACGATTGAGAACATCGTGGATTTGCAACAAGCCGAGCTGGAATACCGGGGCTTTGTGCCTGCGGTTCTGGCCTCGATGCGCGGCATACTGGACGACATTCAGGAAGACGAGCACCGCGATATCGGACGTGAAGATATTCAGGTCTTGGCGATATGGGGGCGCGACGATGAGGTTATCCCGATCACAGGCATGGGCAAGCTGGCCGAATGGAACCGAACAGCACGCCACGAAGTCATCGAAGACGCGGGGCACGGGCTGGCATATACGCATACCAACGAGGTCATGCATGCCATGCGGGATCTGATGCGCGACTGATGAAATCCAAGTTTTTGGGGTTGCTACTGGTCTTGTGACAGCCGTCGCTCGGACGCGGCACATGCGCTGCCATTTGGCCCTAAAACGCAAGATCGTTGCCATGCGGCCTTCGCCTTTTGCTGGTCGGTCTGGCCATTGACGCCCTCAACACCCCATTCCAGCCCAAGCATGAAACATCCCCAGCTGGCCCCAGCCGTACACGCCGCATCATAAGTGCGGAACTGACAGGCGCGGTCAGCCACGTGATCAGGACGGGTCCCGGCAATCCAGCTGCCGTTTTTTACCGCAGCACCGGCATTGGTACATCCGTTGGCGTGCCCGATTGCGCAAGCAGCCATGAACATCGGATAGGTAAAGGTCGCCTCGCCCACGTCCTCCATCTCGGTCTGGATCGCACGCGCCACACCAAAACACGCCTTACCCTGCCCACCACGGCATTTGATCAAGCACCAGCCGGGGTTCTTGCGACACTCCGCCGATCCGGTTGAGCGCCGTGCGTCTTGCGCAAAGACATCCGCCGGGCACAGCGTTGCAAGCGTCTGGTATTGCGCGTCGGCCAGAATGTTCGACAACACCGGGCGATGCTCGCGCTTTTGCGCTTCGATCCAGTCTTGCCGGGGATCCGCATCGGCTATGGTGGCCCAGCTTAAGCTTAGGATTATGACGGCCAGCAGACGGATCATGCAGGCACCGCCTGACGCTCTTCGCGGACCGGCAAATGCACAATGGCGCTGAACGCCCCCACAGCCACGCCGATCCACCAGACGGCTGTGTAATCACCATAGGTGTCATACATCCGACCGCCCAGCCAGACCCCCATGAAGCTGCCCAGCTGATGGCTGAAAAACACGATCCCATACAAAGTGCCCATAAAACGCAGCCCGTAAATTTGCGCGATCAAACCACTGGTTAACGGAATTGTCGCCAACCAAAAAGACCCCATTGCAGCCGAAAACAGCAGCACAGTGCCAGGGGTGATCGGTGTCATGATGAAGGCCGCCGCGACAATCGTACGACCGGTATAAATAGCGGCCAGAAGGTATTTCTTGGAATAGGTTTTACCAAGATACCCTGCCAGCAACGCGCCCCCGATGTTGGTCAGACCGATCACAGAAATCGCCACCGCGCCCAAGGCAGATGTCGTGGTAATACCCAGCCCATGCAACACGCCTCCAGGCGAAATCGGTCCGCACATTTCGGTCACGAAGGCAGGAAAATGCGCCGTGATAAACCCCAGTTGATACCCACATGAGAAGAAGCCAAGAAAGATCAGCGCAAAAGACGGATCACGAAACGCCCGGCGCAGTGTTTCGCCCATGCTGTCTTGTGTATCAGAAGAGGCCGCACCTTGCGGGGCCCGCATCATCGGCAACAATGCCAGCACAGCCAGGATCAACCCGGCAAAGCCAACAAACACCATTTGCCAGCTCATGTAGCTTAGCAACAGCTCGGCCAGTGGCGGCCCAAATATCTGACCGCCCGATCCTGCGGCGGTGGCAATGGCCAGGCTCATGGAACGGTTCTCATCACTGCTGGCGCGGCCCACCACAGCCAGCAACACGCCAAAACCCGTGCCCGCGATACCAAAGCCCACCAGGATTTCCAGAAACTGGTGGGCACCAGGCGTGACCGCAAAGGACGACAAAACAAGCCCCGCGGCATAAAACAAAGCCCCCAAAATGATTGCCTTGCGATCCCCCAAACGTTCAGCAAAGGCGCTGAACAACGGCTGACCAATGCCCCAGGCCAGGTTCTGAATGGCGATAGCCATAGAGAATTCCGCACGCAGCCAGCCGAATTCCTCGGCAATCGGAATTTGGAACACACCAAAGGACGACCGGATGGCGAATGACACCAGGATAATCACACATCCCACGATCAAAACGGGGTTCATCAAGGGCGCGGATTTACTCATGTTTAGATCCTTCTGAGATCTGCAGAGTGCGGGGTTTCACGCATCCGGTCAATGGCGGCGTGGCTGCGCGCCATGTCACGTCGCGTATTCCCCTTGGCGTATCGGCAAGGTAGGACTGAAAGCATGCAGACCCTGCCTCAGATCTATGCCCGCCTTGTTGCCGATGGCACCCTGACCCGCGACCCCGCCCAAGAGGCCGTGTTGCCCGAGTTTGAGCGTATGCGCGAAGGGCTGGCACAGCCCGTTAAGAAAGGCTGGTTTCGCAAATCGATCCCCGATGCGCCCAAGGGGCTGTATCTTTGGGGGGGTGTGGGGCGCGGCAAATCCATGATCATGGATATGTTCGCCGATAGTCTGGAGGTGCCCAATCGCCGGGTGCATTTTCATGCTTTCATGCAGGAAATCCACAAGGGTATGCATCATGCGCGACAACAAGGCGTTGAAGACGCGCTGGCGCCCGTCGCCGCCGAGGTCATCTCGTCTGTGCGTCTGCTGGCATTTGATGAAATGCAGATCACCGATATCACCGACGCCATGATTGTCGGGCGGCTGTTTCAAGCGCTCTTTGATGCGGGCGTCGTTGTGGTGACCACGTCAAACAGGGTGCCGGATGATCTGTATAAGAACGGATTGAACCGGCAATTATTCTTGCCTTTCATTGCCCTGCTCAATGAGCAGATGGTTGTGCATGAAATGGTCAGCCCGACAGATTACCGTCAGGACAAGCTTTCGGGTAGCCCGGTCTATTTCACCCCGATCAACGCAGATGCACGCGCCCAGATTGAAGCCGTCTGGCAAGACCTGACAGGTGGGCAGGCGCATCCGCATGCACTGATTGTCAACAAACGTGAAGTGCACCTGCCTGGCTTTCACAACGGTGTGGCGCGTGCCAGCTTTTATGATCTGTGTGGCAAACCGCTGGGGCCTGCCGATTATCTGGCACTGGCCGAGGCCGCCCGCGTGCTGGTGCTTGAAGATATCCCACAACTCAGCCGCTCAAACTTTAACGAAGCCAAACGTTTCGTCACGCTGATCGACGCGCTCTACGAGGCCCGCGTTCGGCTGATCTGCTCGGCTGCCGCAGCGCCCGAATTTCTCTATGTTGAAGGTGAAGGCACCTTTGAATTTGAACGCACCGCCAGCCGCCTTCGCGAAATGCAGTCCGAGGCATGGGGCGCAGCGTAATCACCACGCCTCACAAGGTTATTGTGGCCTGACAAACGGTGTGCGCCCGGCATTTACGGCCCGTAAAAACCGCGCCGCAGGTTTTAGAAACAGGCGCGGGTTTGAGATCGGGAAAAAATGCCCAACATCCGGAATCCCATGCAAAATGGAATTCGGACAAAGCCGCGTTAACGCTTTGGACGACGGCCCCGTGGTCGAGTTGGTGCCATACATCACCAGCATCGGCATGGTCAGGCCTGCCAGATCCTTGGGCTCAAAACTTTCGCCATGTTTCAGATCCTCAACGAACGAAGCCCGCTCTGTCAAAGCAATCCACTTTTCAGCGTTTTTCCGCGAGCGAAACAACTGGGGGTGATGGTAAATCTCACGCAGCAGCTCGTTGGCCTCATCCCCTGCGGCCAGCTGAATTTTTGCAACAGTTTTCAGGTAATCAATACCGTCATCCTGATCATTGATCGCCTGTACAGACACGCCGATCTTGTCCAGCCGCTCGGCCAGCCGTGCAGGAACGTTACGCGCAGGCAGTTCCAGTTTTTGCTGCAAGGGACGCACACGCACGTCCGCGAGGATCATGGATGCCACACGTTCAGGTGCTTTCAGCGCAGCCAAAAGCGCGATCATACCGCCAAAGGAATGCGCAACGATATGTACGCGCTCCAGCTCCATCGCGTCCATCAGCCCCAGCATATCACTGGCCATCGTCGTGACACCAAAACCGGTCTCGGGCACTCCGCTTTTGCCATGCCCGCGCAAATCATAGAGCACCGCATCGCCCAGCCGCGCCATCAACGGCGCACCGGCCATGTACCAAAACGCCGATGACGCTGCGAGCCCGTGCACAAACAACATAGGGGTGTCGCCCTGTCCGCGTTTTTGCGGCAGGTGCGTGACGTTCAGCGATACTCCGTTCACATCAATGCGCGGCATGGGTCGGCTTTCATCAGCCTTTAGGGATCAGATCAGTCTTCGAGGTACCCCAAAAGACGCAGCTGAGCGAGCATTTCCTCGCGCTGATCATCCGAGACTTCCTCGTCATTGTCCGAGCTGGCCTTGGGGGCCGCCCCGGCATCAGTATGGCCTGCAACCTGCACCGGGTGCTTGGCCAACCACGAGGCATCATACAGATCGCCCGGGACAACGCCTTCAAATTCAACGGGAATATCCATCCCCATGGAATGTGCGACAACCGCTGTGGTGTCGACGATTGACATCTTATCGCCGCGCTTGGCCTGCACACCGGGGCCGGACATGATGAAAATGCCATCAGGATGGTGCGTGCCGATGGGGACAGGCCGCGTGATCACCTGCGGATCAAGATTGCGCACCGAGACAAAACCGTGATCGCATAAGATCAACGTCAAGTCAGGTGCATCTTCCATCGCCTCGCCGGGGAACGCATCTTCGCGCTTCAGCACTTCGGTGATGACTTTTTCGCCAGTGTCAGGGTCGGTCATTGCCAGCAAATCCGCGATCAGCTTGTCACGGAACCATTCATATTCATCCTCGGCCACTCCGTTGGGGTTTTTCGACGTCTGCTTGCGGATCACCACCCCATTTGAGGACGGCGTTGGGCAAAACGCCCGGCTGGTGGTCCAGTCAAGATTGGCAAAGTTGGCCATATCCCGGCGCTTTGCGGCGTCTGATCCATCATGCGGGCGGTATTTCAGATAGCCTTTGGATTCCAGGTATTTGTTGACGCGCACCACCTTGTCAGACCCGGTGAACCCGTGATCTGAGACAATGACCATATGGCAGTCTTGACCAGCCGCTTCGTGCAAGGCTTGCAGATACCCATCGACCTGTCGGAAGTATTCCACCACCAAGGCCCGTACTTTTTTGCGGCTTTCAGCCTGATCGGTTGACCACAGCTCTGGGTCCAGAACATGCCAGGCCTGGTGTTGGATTTTGTCGGTGCCATCCAGCATCAGAGCGAACAGATCTGGTTGATCCTCGCTCAGCAGTGCGTGACCGATATTGAACCATTGCTTGTCGCGCGGCAGGTGGTTGGCAACCCAGGAATACAGCTCATCGTCAGGCATCGCCTCGCCGATCTGACTTTCACGCTCAAAATCCCAGCTCAGTTCCTTGGGGTCAAACCCGTCAATCTGCTTGATCCGGTCGAACAGCGTATCAGGGTAAGTGTTCCGCTTCAGGTGTTTCCAAGACACAAACCCAGGCACAAGCGAACCATTCACAGCCTCGGGCGGTGCCATCATCGGAAAGTTCAAAGAGACGACAGTTTTGTTTTCACGACCCGCCACATGCCACAGGGTTTCGGTGCGAATGTCGCGCGCATCATACAACGTAAAGAACATCTCATCGCCCATGTCCTCGAACCGGACAAAATCATAGACGCCGTGGTGGCCCGGCGTGCGACCTGTACAAACCGAGGTCCAGGCAGGCGGGGTCAGCGGATGATTGGTAGACTTCAAAATCGCAGAATAGCCGTGTTCCACCATCCCGGCCAGAAAAGGCATCACAACACCCTCTTCACAACTGCCATCCAAGAAAGGCTGCATCACCGTGTAAGTGGCGCCATCAAGACCGATCAAAAGCGTTTTCGTCATGTAATTCCTCAGGTGGTTTAGACTTAAAGGTCAGGCGGCCGTCAATTTACCGCTTAAAAAATCCGCAAATTCAGCAACCGACAGATCATCCACGTAGCGCCCGTCTTTCATCAGCAATTCCTGAAAGCCCAGCTTACGATTGCCGAACACTTTCTCTAACTCGACGGTGAACTGGATCACGTCGATGGAATCGAATTCCAGATCCTCGACAATCGTGGTGTTGGGCGTGATATCCGCCTCCAGCCCCCAATCCTCGATGAAATCTTTGAGGGTTTGAATAACCTGGTTCTGAATGGTGGTCTTATCCATCTTGTCTCTCAATTGCACCGGTCGGTGCGGATTCTAAGCAACTGTACTGCCGGGATACGGGGCAAAACCCGTTGGCAAATCTATTTTGTGTGGTCTCAGGCGGATAGCAAATAGCCAATCGAACAGATGCCCGCCCCCACACGGTGCGTGCATGTATCCACTGTAAACCCTTCATTTGCAACCCGTGCCGCGGATGTGTCAGGGTCAAATGCGACGATCTCGAATTGGCCGGGACGGCCTTGCAACCCCACGCCCAATGCCTTGGCTGCGGCCTCTTTGATCGACCAAAGCGTGACGGCCATTTCACCATCTGCGCGCAGTGGCAAAGTGGCAATCTCGCGCTCGGACAGGATGTGATCAATGAAATTGGCCGGATCGCGCACCCGGTCGGGCAATTCGTAATCGATCCCGATGCGCCAAGGGTGCGCGGCAACAGCGCCGACCGCCACGCCACCCGAGTGCGAAATTGACGTGCCGGCCAGCTGCAGACCCTGTTCAGGCAAAGTGATAAATGGTGCACCGTTTGCGGTTTTGGCCACGGTGATCTGATCGTTTTGCAAGTCCATGGCGTGCTGTGCGAAATAATCACGCGCAGCACGTTTGACGGCCAAGCGGCCCAGGCTCCAGTGAATCCAGCGATCACAGTCGGGCCCGCCAGTGGCCATATCATCGGCCAGTGCACGTTCTTCCTGGGCCAGATGACGTGCCATGGCCGACGGTGTAGGCGCCCCGCGCATCAAAACAGCACGGTAGTCCATAGGCAGGCGGAACTGCGCGCTGAGGTCCATCACCTCAATCTGGCGTTTGGTCTGGATTGCACCCAAAGCAGTGGTGGCCACATGTTCCTGAGCCCGCAGAAACTGGCTCATCACCGACATGTGTTGCGCCACAGCTGCGTCGCCTGTGGACGAAGTTACAACAGTTGGCGCTGCAACAGTTGTGCCTGCACCCATAAGATCGCGCAGATGCTGACGCTCGCCCTCATCCAGATCGGGGAACGGCAGGTTCGATGGCAAAGCGGGCGCATTGCGGCGTTTGGCGGACACATCAGCGCGGCGCTGCATATCAGGGCTGACACGCGGCTCCAGCAAGGCCGGATACCCAAGATCCAGACCGGAAGTATAAAGCTGTGCCACCAGATGTCGAAGTTGCGCCACCATTCCGCGTCGACGATTGTCCGCAGAAGCGATCACCACAGGTTTGCCGGGCAGCGTGTCACGCACAAAAGCCGTAAGCGTGGCATTGGGCCCACATTCAATGAACCGGCGGAAGCCGGCGTCATACATGTTTTCAATCGCCTCGCGGAAGGCAACGCGGCTGACATACTGCGATATCGCCGTGTCCAGAAACTCAGGCTGCGTTTCGGGAAACGGCAGCGCCGTCGCACAGGAATAAATCTGCGTGGCGTTTGGCGTCATTTTGAAATGCGCGAAAAGCTGACCAAATCCATCCGCCATAGGGGCCACATATTCGGTGTGATAGCCCCATGAAATTGGTAGCGTCGTGCACACAGCGCCCATTTCAACCACGTCCGTTTGCATCGCAGTCACGGCATCCGCCGGGCCAAAGACAATCGCCTGATTGGGGCAGTTGTCCATGGTGAAATGCAGACCATCGTGCTGGTCAAACGCGTTCAGAAATTCATCGCGGGCCAGCCCGGCAATGGTCAAAAGCTGGCCTTCGGGGATCGTGCCTGAGCTGTTGACGGTATTGAACACAGTGTTCATGCGCGCAATCGTCTCGCCAATGTCAGCGCGGCTCATCTGGAACCAATCACTGGCAACGATGGCCGCGTTTTCGCCGGTCGAGTGCCCCAAGAGCGCATCAGGCACCACACCCAGTTCTCGCAGCAGGCCATAGACGGCCTGATCGGCAGCAAACACCATCTCCGAGCCGTAGTCGACCGAATGCAATAGGTCGTTCAGGCGGTTCTGGCCTGCCTCATCCACACCTGAGGGTGGTGGGAAGGCCACGTCTTGCAAGCGGATATCGCGCTTGTCCTCGCACAATGAGGCCACCAGATCAAACCATGCCCTCACCTGCGGAAAGGCCATCACAGCCTCGGCCATCATGCCGGGATACTGTGCCATCTCACCGGGAAAAAGGAATGCAGTTTTGCCCTCAAGCGGCACGGGTTCATAGTACAGCCCATTGCGGGTTTGCAGCGATGCCAAGGCATCCTTGGCCAGGTGTTTCTCGGCGGCGCTCAGTTTCTTTGACAGTTCGGCAGGCGTGGCGGCAATCACTGCCAGACGTGCGGGATGCTGGGTAGTTTTTGACCAGGTATCCTGGGCCAACTCGGCCATGTCTTCCGCTGTATCCGCCTGCGCACGCAAAGCTTGAACGGCGTCCGACATTGCTTCAGACGGAGCATTCAGCACAAAGACCTGTTCGGTGGGCGCGGCATCAACCGGGCGCGGCAAAAAGGCAGCCGTCGCATCAGCATCCTGGCCCACCGGAGATTCCTCAAGGATAAGGTGTGCATTGATGCCACCAAAGCCAAACGCATTGATCGCCGCACGGCGCGGTGTACCAGATGAGCGCACCCACGGCCGCGCTTCGGTTGAGACGTAGAAAGGCGTGTCCGACAGACCCAGATCATCGTTCACGTCATCGCACAAGGTGGGTGGGATCACGCGGTGGGTCAGCGCCAGAGATTGCTTGATGATTGAGGCCGAACCCGCCGCCGGAATGCAGTGCCCAATCATCGATTTGACTGACCCGATGGGAATGGTCGGCACATCCCCTTGCCGAGCACCAAAGATCTCGCGCAGGGCTGTCACCTCGGTGCGGTCACCCAAGGGAATGCCGGTGCCATGTGCCTCAACCGAGCCGATGGTCGAGGGATCAAGCCCTGAAATCTCATAGGCGCGGCGCATCGCCAGAACTTCACCTTCCAGACGTGGGGCCATCAGGCCGGATGATTTACCGTCTGACGATTGTCCGACACCTTTGACAACCGCATAAATGCGGTCTTCATCGCGCAGCGCATCCTCAAGCCGTTTGAGCACCACAGCGCCAGCCCCTTCGCCCAGCACAGTGCCGTTGGCCTGATTGCTGAAGGGACGGATTGATCCGCTGGGCGACAGTGCATCAACCGAACAGAAAACCGAATAGACCAGCGGGGATGTGGTGGTGTTTACACCACCCGCCAGCATTAAATCTGCGTTGCCAGTGCGCAGTTCGCCCGCCGCCAGTTCCAGCGCGATCAGGGCCGAGGAACAGGCCGCATCAATGATGTAGTTTGGACCCATCAGATCCAGCCGGTTGGCCACACGGCCGGTCATCACGTTGGGCACCAAACCCGGCACGGCCTCGGCCGAAATGTTGGGCATCTTAGATTGCAAAAGGTCAGTGACCTCGTTCATCCGGGCACGGTCAACGTTCGGGAAAAGCGCTGTCAGGAATTCACGCATCTGGCTGTGATACCAGGCCTGTTGCACGCCGTTGGCATTGGCGCGGTGGGCATGCACCGAGTGGCCCAGAATGACGCCTGTGTTCGTGTGGTCCGTGTCACCCGCGCGGTAACCTGCATCCACCAGCGCGTCATTGCAGACCTGCAGAGCCATGAACTGATCCGGCTGCGCGCCATCAACCGACAAAGGCATGGTGCCAAATTCAGCCGGGTTAAAGCGTGACAAATCACCCAGGAAACCGCCGCGATTGGTGTAGATACTCAGCAGATCATCCGAGGTGGGATCAAGCAGGTCCGACGGGCCCAGCCACGACGACGGGGCTTCGCTGACGGCGTCATGCTTGGCCAGAATATTGGCCCAATAGGCATCAATATTTTCAGCGTCGGGATAGACACCGGCCATCCCAACAATCGCAATATCGCCTGAGTAATCCATTATTCGGCCACCTTGCGCACATCCGGGTTGCTGCGATCACCATGCGGCCATCCGCCGCCCAGCCGGTTCAGGGCCCGCGCACATTGAATGCGGAAACCATGCACGCGGTAACACAGCTGACCCTGAGCATCAAAAGCCGCAGCATCCGCTGTCAGCTCGTTGGTATCGCTTAGCTGCATGTTGTCCATTTCCAGCCAAACGTCGGTGGCCGTTACGGATGGGTCAAAGCGTTCCACCCGCGCCGCACCCAAGGGCAGACCTGAAATGTCATGCACCGACCGGGTCCAGATCCACATCAGTTGCAGCATACCGTCGATCAGGCCGGGGTCAAAGTTCCACGATTGCCCTGCGCCGTGGGCCACAAACTGCACCGGTTGCGTGGCATGGGCATGCGCCCTGATACGCGTATTGTCGAGGGCGGCCATGCGATCCAGCACATGAAATCTGGGACCGTGCGACAGCCAGCGGCGATACATTGTCTCAATGCTTGGACCAGACCAAGGCGCTATGTCCTGCACACCAGTGGGCGCATCAGCAACAGTTACAAGAGCATCGCCCATCACCAGCTCGGCCTGATAAAGCACGCGGGGTTTGTCGCCCAGCGACATAAAGCGCGCCTGTTTGTGGTTGGGGCTATCGCCGTCGCTCAGTTCGGCACGCACATGCAATGGCCCATCTTTCAGGGTCAACCCCTGGAACATCCGCAGGTTTTGCAATGCAGTCACAGGCCTGCTGTCACCGAAGGCCACGGGCAATTCACTGAAAAGCTGCATCATCCCTGCCATCGGCATCACGGCGTGGCGGTCAAAGCGGTGATCGTCCGTATAGGGCGCGCTGACCATATCCAGCCGCCACGTCAGATGTTTTGCCTCAAGTGCGGCACCTTTAAGCAGCAGCACCCCATCAGGACGCACAGGGCCATCAGGATCGGCGGGCAAATCACAAATTGCGGCTTCCATGCTTTCACCGTCTGCCACCCAACCCGAGGTTTCAACCTGCGTCGGATCTGCCCAGAACATCTCGCGCCAGAAATACTCACGGCCGGGGATCGCTTCCACCATACCAATGCCACGTGACAGAAACTGAGCACGGGTACTATCGGTGACCATGCCGGCCCCGGTGGTGGTGGCATCCCACGGACCCCAGTTTATCGCCGCCACACGCAGCTCGGGGATTTGCCCGGCCAAATGACGAGCATAGAAATTCAGTGTCTCATTGGCGGCGGCATAATCAGATTGGCCCGGATTGCCATAGCGCCCGGCAACCGAGGTGAAGAAACAGATATGCTTCAGCGCGGCATTGCGGCAGGCATTCACCAGCGTCAATGCGCTGTCGACCTTGGTATCAAACACCCGGTTGAAACTGTCGTGGGTCTTCTTCTCAAACTGGGTGTCTTCGATCAGGCCCGCACCATGCACCAGCATGTCTATACGGCCATGTTCCGCGATCAGATCAGCGCACATGGCATGCACCGCATCCGCATCGCAGACATCGACGGCACGGTAGTCCACGCGCGCGCCCATTGCCTCAAAATCACGCAGGTTGGTGTCCATGTCGCGCAGGCCCAGATGGCGGTTGACCTGTCGCTCAATCTCGGCTGGTTTCACCTTTTCACCGGCATCACGCGCGCAGTTCAGGAAATGCGTACGCAATCCGGCCACATCAAGCGCACGCATATCGTCAGGTTCCGGATCCGGGCGCGGTGAGCGACCCAGCAACACCAAAGTCGCACCAGAGGGCGCGATGGTACGCAGGCATTCCGCCGTGATCCCACGCGCCCCACCCGAGGCCACGACCACCCAGTCTTTATCTGGCTCGATCCACCCCTCAAGCGGAGGTTCAGTGGCGGCGGTTTCGGTGCGGAAAATCGTACGGTGTCCGGCGGGGTATCCTGCCTCACGTCGCCCCGACCGCATCGAGATTTCGCGCATGACATGACCGGCCTGCTGAGCATCATCTTGTGCAGGGTCCAGATCGATGACCTTCAGACTGCAGTCTTGCCATTCCAATGACAGCGCCTTGACCAACCCGATCACACCGGGTTGCGCAGGCATGGGGGCCGCCGCCCGTGGATCACGTCCGAAAAGCCCACCCATCTGCATCAGCGCCAGAAACCGACCGCCGTTTTGCAACATAGGTTGCGCCGCTTGCAGCAAACGGAAAGCCGATTTTGTACCGGCCTCCTGCGCCCGTTGCCATGCAGTTGCGTCTTGCAAAATAGCTTCGGTCAGAATGGCACGGCTGGCACAATGGATCAGCACCAAAGATTTGCCATTCAGATCAAGAGCCTCGAACCACTGTGAAAGCGCGGCCCCCTGGCCCTGCGCCAACAGCGTGTCGGGCACCACGGATGTAGGCAGATCCCTACCCGCCAAAGCCGCTATAGCCGCGTCATGAAACCCGTCTCCACTGGTGGTCAGAACCACATGCGTGTCTGCGGGCAAATCCCACGGCACATGGGCTGCATCTTCGGCAAATGGCACTTGGATATACCGGGGAAGCACCGCCGTAGCGGTTGTCTGGGCCTCCCCGGTCTGATCAAAAGGGTCTGCGCCCTCGGGCTTTGCCTCGGACGAGGCCCCAGCGGCGCCGGCATTGTCAAAAACAAAGTCGACAATCTCTCGCATGGTGGCCAGTTGCGACACGGCATCCATGTCGTTGCGCATGGCTTCGGCCTGACCTTGAGGCAAGGATTTCAACATCGTCGACAAGATTTCCATCCGCTTGATGCTGTCCACACCCAGATCGGCCTCAAGCGCCTGATCAGGGTCCAGGGCATCAGCCGGGTAGCCGGTTTTATCCGCCACGATCTGCACAAAGGCCGCCAGCGTATCGTCCTTGGACATGGCCGCTGGGGATGCAGTTGCGCCCGAGGCCTCGGGTGCTGGAGCGGGTGCTGGTGCCTCGACCACCGGGGCGGGGGCCACCGCAGTCGGAGCTGCCTGAGGGGCGGGCATGGGTTGCGCAACGGGCGGGGCCATCGGTTGCGCAACAGGCGCAGGCATGGCTGCGGGCATCGGCAATGACGGGATCGCGCCCGTGGCACCAGAGGCACCCCCATTTTGCAGGTATGCGCGCATGACGCTTTCCTGCACACGCAGAAATTCCGTCATCATGGCGTGATAGCTGGTCATCATGTCGCCGCCTTGGGGGGCAGCACTGCCACCGGGCGGAAAGACCATATCGGGTTTCAGTTCCATAAACTCCAACTCCTCATCTTCGGGGGGCATCGCGGCGGCGGTCAGGCCGCCCGTGCCAAAACTTCCAGGTGCAGGCGGCTCGACATCGCGCAATGGCGCGTCGGCACGCCGTGCATAGGCGCCGTTCAAATACCATGTGTTCGGGCTGGCAGGCCCGGTATTGCGGGCACAAGGCCGCGCCATTCGATCCAAAAGCAGTGCCAGATCAACCGGCGCACCTGCCACAAACAACTGCGCCAATCCGGCCATGAACACTGCTGCATCACCCTTACCCGCATCCAGCGCAATCGAAGTTACGCCTGCATCTTGGACAATCTCGCCCACGCGGTCAGCCAGGATGGATTTGGGACCAACTTCGACGAACACGCGTGCACCATCATGAACCATGTTGCGCACCTGCGTCACAAAATCGACCGAGCTGACCAGATGCTCCGCCATCGACGCTGCAATGGCTTTGGGGTCATGCGGTGTGGCCGTGACGTTGGAATAGACCGGGATGCGCGGTGTGGACCATTCAGCCTCAGCAATTGCCTTGGCAAATTGCTGTTGCGCAGGGGCCATCAACGGGGAATGGAACGCCTGACTGACAGGCACGCGCACAGCACTGAGCCCTGCCTCTTTCAGCGTCGCATGGGCCGCATCCATTGCGGCTTGGCTGCCGGCAATCACTGTCTGCACGGGGCTGTTCAAATTGGCGATGGTGACACCATCCAACCCTGCCACAGCGGCATGTGTGGCCTCGGCATCTGCCTTTACGGCGATCATAGCACCAGGCTGATCGGGGTCTGCATTTTCAACCATGGCACGGCCACGGGCCTCGGACAGCCGGATCAGATCCTCAAAGGACAACACCCCAGCAGCACACAGCGCTGCAAACTCACCATAGCTGTGCCCGGCCGCCAGATCAGGTGTGACACCCAGCGTGGCCAGCATATCCGAAAGGCCGGTTTCAATGGCCCCCAACGCAGGTTGCGCCACCTCGGTCGCGGTCAACGCCGCCATATGTGCCTTACGCTCGGCAGGGGTGAACGTATCGCCGGGATAGATCAGACGCGCCAGCGGGCGCCCCAGTTTTTTGAAGGTGGGTGTGTCGGCCAACACAGTCTCGGCCCGGCAAAGACGGCTCAGCAAAGGCTGGGCCAGCAACGCAGTCTGGCGGTGCATATCAGGATATTGCGCGCCCTGACCGGAAAACAAAAACGCCAGCTTGGCCCCATCCAGCAAGGCCGGTGCATCGCTGAAATAGATGTTATCAGGCAACGGCGTGCCCGACTGCACAAACGCCTGAGCCGCCTCAAGTGACGCGGTCAGTTCTTCGCGGGTCTGAGCCACGAACGCCAGTCGGTACGTGCCTTGCGATGAGAATACCGACCCGGCCAGATCAGCCAGTGATGCACCGGGCGCCTTGGCCATTTCGGCGCTCAGCCGCGACAGGATTTTGCCCATCCGCTCGGCACTGTCGGCGGCCATGGCAAAGGGCACGATATCTGCACCCAGATCAACCAAAGGAGCAGGCTGTGCAGCATCTGCATATTCTTGCAAAGCAACGTGGAAATTGGTGCCGCCAAAGCCAAACGCACTGACGCCTGCACGGCGCGGCAGGGTGTCGGGTACAATCCAGGGACGCGGTGATTGCGACAGAAACAGCGGCGTATCCTCTGCCTGGAACACAGCATTGGGCGCTTTGACCAGGGCATGCGGCGGCAAGGTTCGATTATGCAGGCCAAGCGCCACTTTGATCAGCCCAGCAATCCCTGCTGATGCTTTGGTGTGGCCAATCAGCGTTTTGACCGACCCGATGGCGACAGATTTAGCAGGCACATCGGCGCCTTCCAGAATGCCACTGACAGTGTCCAGTTCGGCCTTGTCTCCCGCAACAGTGCCGGTGCCATGCGCTTCGAACAATTGCACGGACGACGGCTCGAACCCGGCTTGGGCATAGGCGCGGCGCAATGCGCGACGCTGGCCTTTGGGCAAGGGAGCCGTCAGGCCCTTGGCACGCCCATCCGATGACGCACCAACACCCTTGATCACCGCATATATCCGGTCACCGTCGCGTTCGGCGTCACTCAGACGTTTCAGCACCACGGCGGCCAGACCTTCGGAAATCACGATGCCGTCAGCTGCTTGATCAAACGTATTGCATACCCCGCGCGGGCTGAGCGCTGTGGTCTTGGCAAAGCACAGGTAGCCAAAGGGCGATTGCAGCGTGTCCACGCCGCCTGCGATCACCGCGTCAGCGCGGCCTGTTTCCAGCTCCAGCACGGCAGAGTAGAGCGCAGCCAGCGACGACGCACAGGCCGCATCGACAATCTGGTTCGTACCGCCCAGATCAAACCGGTTGGCCACGCGGCCCGCAGCCACATTGGGCAGCAGGCCAGCAAAACTGTCTTCGGTCCATTCGGGCAAACGCTCCAGCATTTGCTCGGGCACCTGACCCATCAAACGGGTCAGCTCGGCCCTTGTGGCGTATTGCGCACCGACTTCGCCCAGCCCCCCCGAAAAGCCAAAGACCACTGACATGCGTTCGCGATCAATCGTGTGCTCGCCCCCCATTGCGGCATTGTCCAATGCGTCACGCACCACTTCGAGGGTCAGCAATTGCATCGGGTCAACCGATGGGATTGAGGTAGGCGGAATGCCGTAATCCAGCGGGTTGAATGCGATGTCGGGCAAGAAACCACCCCGCATCGAGTAAATCTTGTCCCGCTGCTTGGGGTCTTCGTCAAAGTAGCCCACCATAGACCAACGGTCCTTGGGGATCTCGCGGATCGCACTTTTACCACTGGTGATACGCCGCCAGTAGCTTTCCAGCGTATCCGAGCCGGGCAAAAGCGTCGACATGCCCACAATAGCGATATCGGCAGGCTTGGGTGCTGCGACTTGGGCAGGGGCTTTGGGCTCGGGGGCGATCGCCTGCAAGTACCGCACCGAACCGTTTGCAACTGTGTCATGCAGATCGGCAATGGTTTGCACAGTGTCGCGCAAAGCCGCGACCTGACCGATCATATACATACCCTCAGCCCGTCGCTGTTGGGCCCCGATTTCGGTCAGTTTGCCCTCGGGCCCAGTGCGCGCCAGCCCCTTGGTGGCCATGCGCAAACGTCCCAGGCTGTAATGCTCGAGCGCATCTTTGATTTCGGTGATGTCCGCACCCTCGGCCTGCAATGCGGCGCGTTTGGCGCGGAATTCTTCGGCAATCGGCGTTTCGGCGCAACGGCTGGCGAAGCCGGGGCCTTCCCACAGCGAC
This sequence comes from Roseovarius sp., assembly GCA_045106595.1. Lineage (GTDB taxonomy): Bacteria > Pseudomonadota > Alphaproteobacteria > Rhodobacterales > Rhodobacteraceae > Roseovarius. The sequence goes on from JBGCEW010000012.1 coordinate 198,348, forward strand.
TGCGTGCTTTGCGTGGCCAGCGCCACCTCTTGGTAGTCAGGAACAATCGCGCCAGAGGCGACAATCTCGGGCGTGAACAAATACGCAGTGCCCATCAGCACACCAATTTGCACACCACGTTCGGCCAAAGGCTCGGCCAGGGCGCTGACCATAGCGGCTGAGACATCATCATGGATGCCGCCCGCAAAAATCAGCTGAATTTTGCGTGGTGTTTTTTGGGTAACGGCGTGCTGTTCCAACGCCTCCAGAATGGCGGACCACAGCACAAAGCTGCTCATCGGGCCAATGTGGCCACCGCATTCACGGCCTTCGATTACAAATCTTGTGATCCCTTCATCCAGATAATGCCCCAAAAGCGAAGCCGAGGCGACATGAGCAAAGGCGCGAATGCCCTGCCCTTCCAGCGTTTGCAACTGGTCAATGCGTGCACCTGCAACAATGGCGAAATCGGGTTTGTGTTTGGCAATCGCCTCAAATTGCGGGGTCAGAACCTTGCCACCGGCAAAGCCCAAAAGGCCCACGCCCCAGGGTTTGCCATCCATCTGCTGCTGGGTCTGCGCCAGCAACGTCTCAGCTTGGGGGCCACGCAAAAGCGCCAATGCTGCAAAAGGCAAACCGCCACCTTCGGCCACACGAACAAAGAAATCCGAGACATCCGAGACGCGTGTCATCGGCCCCTGAAAGATGGGATATTGCGTGCCATTGGCCTGTGCCAGCGGGCTGTTTTCCTGCAACACACCGCGCGCCGCAGCCGCGCAAGGCAACGTGTCCCAGGCTTTGTGCAGGGCCTGAACAAAGCGCCCCAACGTGCCATGACGGCGCAAAACCCCCGCAGCCAGGGCAAGGCCTTGCCCACCCGGATGCAGGTCGCCTGCGGCCCAGCTCAGCGACGCGGCACTTGCCAGCGTGGCATCGGGATCATCTTGCATCCGGCGGATCAAAGCAGGTTCAACCCCGCGGGGGTTTGCTGCGAAACCGCGCAGATAAGCACCGCCTCGCAAATCTTCGATCTGAACAGTTTCCGACCCGGAAAGACCTGTGATTTGCTTGCGAAGACCGGTGTTGGTCAGGCCCACCTCGGGCAACAGCATGATCTGATCATCCAGCATCACGCCGGACGCGCCGGCCACCGCCGACGCCGCTGCAGTCGCCGGGCTGATCCCACCGCGCGCAATCAGCGGCAGATCGGTGTTGCGGCGGAATTCCTGCAACAAAAGATACGTTGTCTGCTCGCTTACAACCCCGGCACATTCGTGCCCTTTCAGAACAAAGCCAGCAACCTGACTGGGCAGTTTTTGCAGATCGCTTGACCAGAGTGTCACTTCGGCAAAAAGCGTGCATCCCTCTGGTATGCTGCGCAAACGCGCCCCGGCATCATGCAACTGTGCAGCAGGGACGATGACATAGCGGATCACCCCGGTGGGTGCTGATTTCAGTAATGGCAGTGCTGCCAGATCAGACAGCGCCACACCCAGCCGGGTTACACCTGCCTGCGCCAGCGACGCCAGCATATGTGCAAACGCATCTGCGCTCAGATCGGGGGGCAATTGCCATATCCCGACACCGCCTGATTTCTCAGAGGCACGCAGACAGGCACAAGGGTTCAGCCCCGCTGGAGCGAGCACAAGACATGTCATATCAGCTGTGTTTTGCTCGGAAATACTGGCAGCCATCTCTAACACTTTTGACCAAATCGCGATGCATCCACGATTCGGCCCCCCAAAAATCATAATCAGTTTAGTTGACGTCCCTTGGCATGGCCAGTTTTCAAAATATCAATTTCGGGGTTCAAACCCCTGATAATCTAATCTGAACACGTCGCGCCAAGGACGCAAAAATAACCATCACAAACTATCAGTCTGATCCTTTGGCAACAAGCTGGTTTTAAGGCGGGCGTGAATGCACCGTGATTGCGGCCTTAGGCGGCCAGTACGCGCAGTCCATTGGCACCGTCAGGATCGCGCTGCATGGCCAGAACCGTGCCTTCGACCGCTTGCAAAATGCGCAATTGATGATCCGGGGTCAGCGCCAATATCAGCGCAGATCCAGTAGAGCGCTGCATGGCCAAATGTACCACGTCACCATGTTGGCATATCGCGGTGATGCGCCCGGCTGCGCCACCTGTGGGTGATGCTGCGCCGGACAGCGGCAGGATCAACGCCTCCGGCCCAACACGCAGCTCGCCTGTGATCAACTGACAGGACGTATCAGGCTGCCACATCAGCACCTCAGGCATAACGGGCAGTCCGAACAAAACACGTTCGGATTGCGCACTCAGGCCCGCCCCCATCAAAACCGCATCACCGTGTACGCAGGTGGCCGAGACCACCCCGTTCAGCCCATCGCGCCAGTGACCCTTTGTGATCACCTGTTGCCATGTGCCATCAGCGCTGAGATGCCATCCCTCAAATCCCTTGCGGGCATTGTCGGCCAGCATCAGCATGCCGTTCTGGCCCATATCACACAGCGCCGATACGCGGCTGTCGTGCGCTATGTCAGGCAAGGGCGTGGTGGATTTAGCATAGGCATACCCATTTTCTGACAGTGTCAGCCCTGACAGCTGCAATCCGTCTGCACCGCGGCGCATAGCGATCAGCCCACCTGAGCCATGGGCAATGATTTCCGGCGCGGTGGTGCCTTTGGCAGGCCTCAATTCAGTGCTGATCACACCATCAGAGCCATGAGTTATGGCCAGCAACACCTCGCCCGCCACCCAAGCCAGAACGGTGATTTCATCTACCCACAGCACCTGTGGGGCGGTGCCTGTCGTGCCTTCCCACAAGGTCTGCTCGGAACTGTCACCGATATGCACGATGCGCGAAGCGCTGTCGAACAGCGGTGTGGTCACCGCAATCGTGCCCATCTGCACGCCCATATAAACCGCACTCAGCACGTCGGCAGGCAGGCGTTGCACAGTGATTTCGGAGGGCTGCTGTGACATCATTCGTATCCCAGACAATGAGCCAGCTGGGTCAGGTATTCCTTGCGATCAACGGTCAGGTCCTTGCCTTGCCCGTCCTCCAGATAACGCGAGAGCGATCCAAGCCGTGGCGTGCCGGGGCGAAAAACCGGGCTTGAGACAAACTTGACATCATTGCCCCATGTGGCACCGGCAGGACCAAGGCTGGCATAAGGGCTTTCTTCGGGGCGCAGCATGGCCTGCACGGCCTCATCGTCGGTGCGCACACCGGCCCATTCCGCCACCTGGCGCATCATGCGTGGCGCATCGGCCAGTACATCCTCGCCTTTGATGCGCAAATACTGACCAGGCGCCAGCGTCGCGCAGAAATCGAGGATATTGCGTTGTGTCACCGGCCAGACGGTCATGGCATGGGCCAGACGCGCGGGTTTTTCATCCTCTTTCATGCGGGGCATGTTCTGGATGTATTCATCAATCGATTTCTTCAGGTTCACCGGATGGCGTGTCACATGCACATACAGCGCATCAGGCCAGGCTTGCCGCACCCGCTCCAATGCGTCGGGCTCGAACGACAGGGTCGGTGTCTTTTCCAGACAGATCGGCGTGCCTTCCACCTCTTCGGCCTTGTCCATGATGAAATCCATCACATCCGCCGATTTCCAATGAAGCCGGTCCTGCAACCAGTTGGCCGCTTCCATAACGTTCTGTGTGGTTTGACCGCCATACATTAGCTGTGCCATCGTCCGCAGCATCCCCGGAGGGCCAAGCCATTGTTCACGCTTGCGTTCCCAGCGAATGGTCTCGCCCAGAGTTTCACGCACCATAAGGTGAAGTTCAGGAAAACCGTAAATCTGCGGGTGCTGCCCGATCATGGTAGACACCAACGACGAAAACGAACGCGGCGGAGACAGCATCATCATCAGGCGGGCCATGGTGGATCAGCCCTTTTTGATCTTGATGTCAGCAGGCACGATCTCGGTCTCGGATTTTTCATAGACCGATAGGCGCTGTTCAAGACGTTTCAACTGGCTTTCAAGGCCGGTGTTCACTGCCTCGACAATCGTCTTGCGGGTTTCCAGCTCGCGCTTGAGCAACATCAGTTCCTGCACATCCGAGCTGTCCATCAACGCTTCGGTTTCACCGCGCAGCAAATCACGCAAAGACCTCCAGACAGCCGCCGCCCCGCGATTGCCCGCCTCGGCTGGCTTTTCCATCAAATGTGGGCTGTGCAGCAGATCCTCGCGCAGCTGTTCATTCAGGGCTGCATATTTTTCCTTGCGGGCCTGAGACTGGGCAATCCGGAAGGTGACAAAGTCAGCCGAGAACGGGTCCCGGTCAAACAGTTCATCCTCGCCTTCAGGCAGAAGGCTGCTGGGAATATCGCCATCCAAAAGCATATCACGTTCAAAGGCGAACATGTCTTCGGCAGATTGCGCGATACGTTCGGCGTCAGCAGGCAATGCGCCTGCGGAAGGTTTGTCTTTTTTGGGCATCTTGGTCCTCAGCCTGCGGGTTGGGCAACTTGGGCGCGGCTCATCCGCATGATGATATCGCGGCCCGTGTCCTCATAGGCGCGGCGTCCATGCATGACACGAAAATTGTCGATCATGGCAACATTCCCGGGTTTCCATGGGATATTAACGGTGTGTTTTTCGCACACATCATTGATTGCCCACAGCATGTCCTTGGACAGCTCCGAGCCATCCTCAAACCGGACTTTGCTATCGTCTTTGCCCATCAGATATTCACGGCCCGCCCATGTCAGGATTGAGTTCACAAAGGCCCGGCCCTGTGCGTGATCATAATAGGCATGACAGCTGTGCACGGTCTCAATCGAGCCATCCTCGTGTTCGGTCAGTTGCACGCCCGTTTCCGCGCAAAGGCTGCGCACGTGATCCAGACTGTCGGTCTTGTAAACCTGCTGCCAGGTGGCCGTGTCATAGATCCGGCGATAGACCAGCTTTTGCGTCTCAAACAACGCCTGCACGTCGGCGGGCAGATCGTTCCAGACAGCGATACCGTCAATGATGGTTGTCTGACCGTTTTCATCAGCCGGACGCATACAAGCAAAGAACAACGTATGCGGGCGCGGTTCGGTATAGAACATCTCGCCATGTGCAGGGATCGCGGATTTGGCCGTGTTGCCACCCGTGACCTGCAATACTGTGTTCGAGCCCTTCAGCGCAGAGCCACGGTCATTGTCGGCCCCGCCCACATATTCGATAAAGGTGTCCACAAATCGTTCGGTGAACGTGGGAAACGCTTCGCGCTCAAGTGCCAGACCATCAATCAGAACGGCCCCATGTTGATGAAAGGCATCTACAACCGTGGCCACATCCAATGCCATCGGATCAGGATTTGCAGTGGCATCCACCAAGGCCCCCGAGGCCATGGGAGTGATCGGATAAGCTGTGCTCTGGCTCATAACAACCTCATTTTTGCAAAGCGGCCTGCTGGACAATATCAGCGCCGCGATTGGTTAAAATCATTTGGCCACCCTATAGCCTAAACCGGCCGCGATATCCACCAGCTGCGGCTGGATCGCATCACCATCACCGCGCCATTCCAGAGGTTTGAACGTGTCCAGTTCGATATCCTCAAGTGGGGTGTTTGCGATGTCGGCAGGGCTTTTGCCCAGCATGTCAAAATCCATGCCGATGGTCGCATCGAAGGGACCCGGCTTGGTAAAGGTGGTATCTGTATTGGCGATCATACCTGCGATAACATCGGCGCTGGTGTCACACTCCAGAAACGGCAGCAGCGTTTTCAAGGCCGATGTGGTGTCTTGCACCAAATCCTCGGATGACAGACGCAGACAGCGCTCAGCGGGCAAGTCATCAAACAGCGCTTGTGCAGCCTTTTGCGTGCGGTACCAGGCAAATTGCGGATCAAACACCGGTGGGGTCACGGACCAATCCACCAGATGGTCGCCAATTTCAAAGCTGTCCATACAGGCATGATCAAGGCCGCGTTCATGCCAGTACCCCAGCGACGCATTCACCGTTTGCCACACGGCCCGTGCCAGCATCTGACCCTGACGCACGGGGTTGGCCACCAGGTGGATAATCTTGGCATCAGGTACCGCCTCGGCCACACGGTGCATGGTGGCCAGGTTCAGCGCATACAGCGGCGAATAATCGACGATGCGCTGTGGCGACACCAGATCTTGCAGGGCAGCGTAAAGCTCAAGCGCGCTCATCTCACTGCGCACCCCCAACCAACGGCGCGCGGTTTGAACAGACTGCAGCGTTTGCTCACCGGTCAACAGGTGCGCCAGAAGCCGCAACAGCCCGTGAATGCCGCTGTCACGGGGCACAGCGCAGTATTGCTGATGTTGATAAGCCTGCTCAAACGCCAGTACGTTCAGATGCGGCGCACCAAACAATTCAGGATGCCCGCCCAAAAGCGCCGACAAAAAACTGCCCTGCGCCCCACGCGAGGCAAGGATGATCACAGGAGGCAGCGTTGCGTCGGGCAAAAGTGTCAGTCCTTGTTCAGCCGGATCAGTTGAGGTTCAGGAACAGCACAGCGCTGTCCTTTTTGGATTGGGTCGAAAGTGTTTTGCCACCCACCGAAATTGATTTCCGGAACCGCAAGGCCTGCACCAGATAGCGCCCGTTGGGCGACAGGGACAACACATCCCCAAACGCACCCGAGCCTTCGCTTACAGGATCAGGGCTGTAGGAAAACACCAGGTTACCCGAGGGGCTCAGCTTGGCGATATAGGACATAGGTGCAGCATGCGGCACGGTGAAATCACCCACGGGTTGGGGACGCCCTGCACCTGCATCCAGCCTGAAAACCTTGGCGCCGCCGCGCTGCAAAGCTGACGTAATCACACCGCTTCGGCTGGCTTGCAACTCGCCGCCGATCGCCTTGATCTTGCTGCGAACGCCAACGATCCATTGGAATTGTCCGGCTTTATTGACCTTCAGCACATAATCAATGCCCTTCTTGTTGCCCTGAATGGATTTGGGCAGAGGTACATTGCGGTCCACCACGGTGGCCGGGCCTTTGATCATGCCTGAGGCGTAAATCTCATTGTCACTGCCCACGCCGATACCGCGCACGTTGTCGATGTTACCGCTCATCACTGGCAACAGCCATTGCACCGATCCTTGTGGGTTCAGCCGCGCCAGCGCACCGTCCCATTGGCCGGCACCATTGAGTGCGCGCGTACTGCCATCGGCACCGGTGACACGCACCGCGCCATTGAACTGGAACCCCAGATAAACATCACCTGAGGGCGCCATCGCAAGGGCGCGAATACGCTCGGTGCCGCCACTGTTAACGTGGCTGACCCAACGCACATTGCCGTTGGTGTCCATCCGGATCACATACGCATCGCGCTTGCCCCCGCCGAAGGTAAAACTGCGACCATCGATAACAGTGGTGCCCGATGACATCATGCTGACCGCGATCTCGCCGTTTGACGTGACCGAGATTTCATTGCCGCCTTCACCCGCCGGTCCGCCAAAGGATTTGGCCCAGATCAACCCACCGGCGCTGTTGTATTTGGCGACAAATGCATCAACCGACCCGGCGCTTTGCAGGCTTTGTCCACCAAAATCGACAGTCCCCGAGAACCAGCCGCTGGCATATATATTGCCCGCACCATCGGTGGTGACATCAAAGATGTTGTCAGGTCCCGAGCTGCCTGTGGCCTTGGCCCAGTTCAGACTGCCACTGCGGTTGAAACTGGCCAGAAAGATGTCATCGCCGCCCACCGAATTGAAGTTCGAGCTGGCGATGTTCACCTTACCACGGAACACCCCCGCAATCACCGTGTTGCCCGCATTGTCAACCGAGATGCCGTCAATCTCATCCGGGGCGGCGTCAATATCACCAATCGCGCGGGCCCATTGCACCGAAACACTTGACCCAGCGCGATAGGCTGCATCCACCCCACCCGAGGCAATGCCTGCGCCCGTGTTTGAAACCACATCACTGACTTTGCAGGACGCCAACAGCATCACCGCGCACAGTCCGGCAATCTTTAGTGCGGATCGGGGGATCCCAGCCATATCTCAGTCCCTCCTCGGGGGTTGTCTCGGTATTCCCACTCACCCTCGCCAATTGGAAAGGCGGATCGGGGTCCGAATTGATTGGATGATCCCACAAAGACACCATGTGGGGTAGACAGAATGTTGCGCACGCCGTGATTATACGGGTTTTCAAAGCCCGAGCGTGTCACTGGCACCCAGTTTTCACCGTCCCGGCTGCGCCAAAGGTCATAGCCACCGTGGGTTTCGACAAAGGTCTCAATATCCATGCCACGCAGCAATTTGCCGGCAGGCGTGTTTAGCTTTTGAAAGTTGCGATACAGCAGGAAGACCAGCCAATCCTGCGTGCCTGCATATAGCCAGCCATCATGCGCCTGCATTTTCCAGATTGATCCACAAAACACGTTGTTCCAACCCGGCAGCATCCCAGACAAAGGCAGCGCATCGCGGCGATGCTCGCCCATGATGATATCGTTGGTGCCATCAGGGTTCACACGTATCAGCTCGGGGCCTGCGGGGCCTACCTTGTTTTCTTTGTCGATGCCGCCTTTTTGGATGCCTGAGCCGACAAAGATGTATTCACCCAAACTGGCAAGGCTGACCACACCCTGGTTCAGCCGTCCGCGCCCCGCACCATCGCTTAGCACACATTCCCAAACGTAGGGCGCGTCGCCTTCGGCCTTGGTGCGCCACAACTGATAGCCTTTGGCCAGATTGGCCGTGCCGGCATAGAGATACTCATCCGTCGCCAGCATCTCAAACACACCCAGATTGTTGCGGTCCCCAAAGCCGCGATCATTGCATTGCTGCCACGCGCCATTCACCGGATCATCCGTCACCAGAACTGAACAGATGCCAGATGCGTTTTGACGGCCCGCAGTGGATCCGGTGGGCGATGTAAAAAGCTTGCCTTTGAAGGTCACCAGAGACCGCGTCGATGTGGCGTCCAGCCCGCCCAGGCCCGCAGGACCAACGGTTTCATAGCTTTCCCCATCAAAGGTGCGCAAAATCTCAAGCCCATCACCGCGCGAGCGTGACCAGGTCGAGACATACATCGCGGGTTCATCATCGCTTTTGCCCTGAAACACCACCATCGAGCGATATCCCAGATCACGGCTCATCATGGTGCCATCGCGGCCTTTGACCATCGGGGCCTGATAGACCCGGCTCCACTCCATCGACAGTGGTGACATGCGCCAAATCTCAGCGCGCGCGGCGTGGTTTTCAAAGGTGGGCGTATAAACCCGTGTGTTCAGCTCAACCGGCCAGACGTCCAGCGAAACATCGGACATACCGCCCTTGTCACCTGCCCCCAGCAACACCATGGTCGCCCGTGAGGTGCCGCAATAGACATGGTCTTTGTAATAGCACATTGAATGCGAATAGGCGTTATAGCCGTCGCCGAACCCGTTCTCGGAAACCTTGCGGAAATGCGCGCGTGTCAGGGGTGTGCCCGCCTCGCGTCGCAGGCCCTGATGAACGTCGGTGTAATCACGCACGTGGGTCTAACCCTTTAAGCCAAACAATCGCAGTGCCCCTAGGGCCACACGATCCCAAAAATACCACAGACCGCGTCTGATATTTGCCTATCATAGCCCCGCCGTTCAAGGCAACCACGACCACAGCTCGATCTGGAAGAAGCGCACAATCATGCGTGAAAACGCCTGCCAGACGGGGCGTTCTTCCGCGGCCACCTTGGCATATCCTGTCATCCCGGCGGACAACCGCCCATCAGGGTTGGGGATCTCCACTGTCACGCGAATGACCTTGCCAAACTCACGCTTCAAAGCACGCGGCGCCACACGAAAGACCGTGCCGGTCAGTTGTGTCTCGGCGTCGCTCCAAAGACGGAACTCGACCTCGGCGCCTTTTTGGACCTCTTCGATGTCGGTCTCAGGCACTTCGATCTTGGCATAGACAAGCCGGTTGTCCGCCAATTCGGCAAACATTCCACCCTCGGGCAGATAGGCCCCCACAGGGACATCAGACAAATCGCTTACAATCTGCCCATCCGTCACTGCACGCACAAAGGTCTGCTCAAGGCGCAGCTTGGCGTATTCCAACTCTTTTTGGTGGCGGGCAATTTCGGCCTCGGCCGCTGCAATGTCACTGCTGCGCGCGCCGGAACTGATCAGATCAAGCGCCAGCTTTGCCTCGTCGCGTTCGCTTTGCGCCAAAAGCAGCAGATCACGGCGTTCATCCACCTGTTTCTGGGCGATCGCCTCTTTTTCGAACAGCGCCTGGACCCGGTCAAATACGGATTGAGCGAACTGTACTTTCAGTTCAGCCGAGGCCAGCTCTTGCCTTTTCAATGCGATCTCTTCGGGCTTTGCGCCATCAAGAAGGTTTTGCAGCTCGGCCTGACGTCGGATGATCTCGGCCTCGCGCAGGGCGATCTCGCGTTCTTCATCCCAATTGGACAAGACGGCCATCACCTGGTCTTGCTTGACCCAGTCGCCCTGGTTCACCTCGACCTTGATGACCTCGCCATCGGTACGGGCGCGAACTTGCGAAATGGTACCGGATTCAACCGTGAATTCTCCGCCCACATCAAACGAATAGGGCAGGAAGGCCACATAGCCCAAGGCGCCCAGAATGATTGCCCACAATATTAGTCCGCGCCAGCGGCGGCGTTTGGGGCGCGTGGTGGGCGAGATGGCTCGGTCCAGTTCGTTGCGTCGTGGTGCGGTGGATTGGGACCTTGGTTTTGCCTGCGCGTTTGAGCGTGTTTCTCTAACCGTGTCGGCGCGTGGCTTTTTCTGGGGTGCTGGTGCCGTTGTGGTTTGTACCGGCTCAGCTGGTGCCTCTTGCCCAATGTCTTCGGCCGCTTTGGTCGGGGCAACGGGATCAGGCACCGGTGCTGCGAAAAGCGCATCGAAGTCATCCCCCAGCGGCTCTGCGTCTTCATCAGGTGCATCGGAATCAGCCAAAGCGGGCGGATCGTCCGGCAAGGGGATGTCAACCGAGGTGACGATACGCGCAGCATCCTCTGGGGTGTCGTCGTCAATGGCACGACCCAAAAGTGCCTCAAGATCATCCAGAACATCATCCGGTTCGTTCGCAGACGGCACGGCTGTATCGGGCAGATCAGAGGCAAAAAGCGTATCAAGTTCGGGGTCATCTGACACTTCCGCATCAAACTGCGAAAAGCTGTCAGGGTCATGTTCCATCGACCGGCGCGTGTTGCCTGGCGTGCCAAACAAGCCACTGTCAAACACCGCATCACTGCTGCCTTGATCAGACCCTTCGGGGGGTATCTTCTTGCGGCTGGCGGGCTTTGCCATATTCGATTTACCAATCACTCTTTAGTGCTCTGCCGGATGTAGAACAGATTGCCTTAAATGTCTTGCACAGTTTCGTCATTGTCACGCTCGAGGGGCCGAACTTTGTTCAATATAATAACGGGTTTCAAAAAGGTCACGGCGCACGTGTCTTTGATGGTCGCAAGCTCAGCATAAAGATCGTGAACATCGCAAGAATGACGCAAAAGATCGCTACCCCCGTGCCTCGCAGTTGCTCCTCAAGTGCGAGGGCGATGGTTTGCAGAACCAGAAATATGATCGTGGCCGAAAAAACGATCGACAAAATAGCATAGAGAAACAGCGCCGTTGCCTCACCGCTGCGCAGGCCTTCGGGCGGGCGACGACCGCGCAGCACCATCGCAGTCAGCCGCATGGATTGACGGCGCAGATGTGGACGTTTCAGACGCGCTGCCAGCCAATTGTACCCATCTGCAGGCCAAAGCGGGTTCACCGTGAACAAGAAGGTGGCCAGCCCTGCCACCGACAATGTCAGACACAGATCAGCTGCACCCGTGCCCGTGCGGCGTAATACGGCCCACATGATCATGCCCAGCGCAAACATTGCCAGCTTGGTCAGCAGGGGGGCGGCATGGCAGGCGCGTTGCTGATCAAATGGCAAATCCCGGATCGGGCGTTTCAAAACATAAAACCGCGGCAAAATACCAAAGAGCAACCGGATACCAAATTGTTGCGGCGGAGCCCCAAAATAAGCCATTGCCGTGCCCAACATCAGTTTGGATATCAGATTGGCGGTCAGCATCGAGATAAGCAAATATTGGAAAAAGCTGAGCGTGAGAAAAATGCGCTCGATATGGGCCTGGTTTTCGTACCAGTTGTTCAGGGCCGTGATCGTAGCAAAAATCACCAACGGCCAAATCAGCAAAGCCGCAAAGCGCAGGGGCGCCAGCAGGTCACACAGCAGATTGAAGAACGCTGCCGGATTGAACAGCGTCACACCCAAGGGCACTTTGTGGTGCGGTGTCGCCTCAGCGGGGGACGGTTCTGATTTTGCCACCTTCGCCTGCCCCCTATGCCCTACCTCGTGATGCCATTAACCCGCTTTGGCACGTTTTTCCTTGATCGCGGCCAGCAGACCCTTCCGGGAATGGGTTTTCCAAAGCTGCGCGCGTTCTGCAATATCAGCTTGCGGATCATCGGTTGCAGGAGCGGGAACGCGGCCTGTGTCACAGGCCTGTTTGTACAGCGCCAATGCCTCGGCGGGTTTGTCGCCTTTCATGGCAATATCACCGCGCAGTTTGGCAGCCACAGCCTGATGGGCGGGTTTATCCCCCAGCTTGGCAATCTCGGCTTCGGCGGTGTCAAAATCCGAGGCCGCAGTCAGCGCCATGATATAGTGGATTTTGTCATTAATCCGTGCCTTGTCGCCGGTGGCGCGGGGTTTGTATTTCTCAACGGCCACTTCGGGTTTGCCCGCACGTGCTGCGACCTGCGCCAAACGGTGCAGACCTTTGCGGTCGTTTTCCCCCAAAGCCAGATTATCCTCAAGAAACGCCAGTGCCTCGTCGGTTTTGTCCTGACTGCGCATCAGTCGCACATAGGCAATCACTGCGCGCTTGTTCTTGGGATTCGCAATCAGCATCGATTGCAGATCTTCCACGGCATCATCAGGCTTGCCCTGACGCATCAAAATGCGGGCCTTCAGCTCATGTGCGCGGTCCATCGATGGATCCAGCTCAAGTACCTTGTCACACAGCATCCGTGCTTCATCAAAGTTCTCGTCATGCATCTTAACCGCTGCAGCCCCCAGATGGGCGCGGGCAGACGACGGATCAAGCGAGATCGCTTCGGCAAAGGCAATCGACGCCTCAGAGTATTCATCACGGCGCAACCCGATAAAGCCCAGTGCAATCAACGGTTCAGCCTCAAGCGGGGCAAGCGCCTTGGCCCGTTCAGCCGCCCGGCGGGCATCGTCAAAACGACGTTGTTTGGTCAGCAGGCGCGCCAGCATGACAAAGCCCTGATAGACCTCGGGCTGCGTGTGCAGAAAATCGATGGTTTCCTTCACCGCCGCAGACAACCCCGAGGCTTTTTCGGTCTCGCGGATTGAGGCCATTTTGGCCCGGTAATCCGCGCCAGATCCGTTCTGAACAAGCGTTTCGACCAATGTGCTCTCCGTCGTTAATTTTGGTGGTGCAGCGGCTTGTGCAGCGCCGCGTCCCAGATTTTAATTGATGCATGGTATATCAGCGTTATTACGCCAATTGGTCAAGGTCAGGGTTTCCGGCCTTCCAGAAATGGAATCTCAAACACTTTTTCATGCATGACCGGCCCATGGCCAAAATAATCACCCTCGCCAAAACACTCGCCATGGTCGGATGTTACAATAAAATGGGTATCAACCGGCGCTTTTTCAATCAGAGCACCCAGCAAATCATCCACATACTCCACGCAGCGCACCTGTTGGTCGTGCAGCGATTGCATGTCTTCCATCGAGAAGAACTGATCTTCTTCGTCCGGGATATCGCCAGAACGCGCAATGGCCGCATCCATACCTTTGACAACTCCGTGCACCCCCGAAATGATCGGCAGGCTGTCGTCCTTCAGCATGTAGGGGTAATGTGTCTCGCCCAGGTTCATGAAATGATAACTGGGCTGGCTGTCGGAAAACTCGATCTCGTTAACCATACCGGCAAAATCATTGTGATCCGACATCAGTTTGTAATCATCAAAGAACCGCTTGAAGCCGGTAAACGGATTAAGCACCGGCATCGAAACCCGGCCGGTGGTGCGATACCCGTGGCTTCCCAGCACTTTGGCCAGACTTAGCTCGGGCACAAATGAGGTAAAGTTGAGGTCAGGCACATCCAGACGATCCACCCATTTGGCGAACTCTTTTTTGTAAACCTCAGACGCCAAAACCCGTTTGGGGCTTTCATGGGCAACCTGCCCCATAAAAATCGAATGATGCGATGGCGCGGTCCAGGACGCATAGCTCCAGCGCTGCTGGCCTTCGGCGATCCGGTCCATGTTGGGCGTTTTGGCGCGGACGTAGCTGTCATAACGGCAACTGTCCATGATGATGTAGACGAAATTACGCGGCATAATTCAAAATCACCTAAGTCTTGGTCTAATTTTTGTATCGGTTAACACAGGTGCCGGACGTATGATAGGCCAGCCAACGGTTAAAGCTATGGGTATAAATGTGACATGCCCCCGGCGGAGCGCCAAGGGCAAGTCAGGTCTTATCGTGAAATTTCACAGCAAACGCTTTGCTTAGCCGCGCACCACATAGACCGAGCAGGTGGAATGGCGCACGACACGCGCAGCGTTGGGGCCCAGCAGGTAATCCTTGAAGTCAGGCTTGTGAGCGCCAATGACGATCAGATCTGCCTTGTCTGCACTGGCCGTTTTCAAAATTTCCTCATAGGCATTGCCGGTTGAAACCACATGGCGCACCTTTGCGTTGGCCTCGGCGCCCAGCGCGTCGGTCACCAACCCGGACAGGCGCGTTTGTGCCTCTTGCAGGGCCTTGTCGTGGTGATCTGCATCAAAGAACGACCCCACCACGCTCATCCCAAAATCGGGCAGCACAGTGATCACGTCCAGCTGAGCGCCGTCCATCGCGGCAATGCGCGCCGCTTCTTTGACCACAGATACATCCTGGCCTTTGTTGCTGACATCGACGGCGCAAAGAACGGTTTTGATACTCATGCCGGTACTCCTTGTTTGCTGATACGGCCGCGTTGCAGCATGGCAATCAGGGCCAGCAGAATAAGCGCGGGAATAAAGACCAGTTCCTTTAGCATCTGGGCTTGCGGTGCTTTGACCTCGGACAAGCGCACAGCGTCATCACCGTAGAAATCAAAGCTGCCCATTTGCTCACCAATGGGTGCGCCAAACAAAGGCTCTTCCATTTTCATCAGGCCGTCTTCCTCCAGCAAGACAAAGCCCATGGCCTCAAGTCGGCTGGTGCCATCTTCGCCGTCGCCCACGGGCACGACAAGGGACATGTCTTTCATCTCGCCTGTGTCAAAGTCAGGGCCAGACACCACAAAGCGCAGTTCCTGGCCGGGCTCTGCTTCGCCCACCGCGGTTGCTACGGCTGAGGGTTCGATATTGGCGAACGGCGGCTGAATGCGGTCCATGAAGAAATCAGGCCGGAACAGCATGAAGGCCACCAGCACCAATGCCACGCTTTCGTAGATGCGGCTTTTGGTCAGGAAATGGCCCATTGTGCCTGCCGTAAAGACAAGGATCGCGATGGTTGCCGCAATAAACACGACAATCCCCTGCACCCATGTCACATCAATCAACAACAGATCCGTGTTGAAGATAAAGACAAACGGCAAGGCCACGGTGCGCAGGCTATAAAAGAACGCCACGAAGCCGGTTTTGATCGCGTCGCCACCCGACACAGCTGCCGCCGCAAACGACGCAAGCCCCACAGGGGGCGTCACATCCGCCATGATCCCGAAGTAGAACACAAACAGGTGCACCGCGATCAGCGGCACAATCAGACCCGATTGCGCGCCCAGTTCCACAACCACGCCAGCCATCAGCGATGACACAACGATATAGTTGGCGGTGGTCGGCAGCCCCATGCCAAGGATCAGCGACAACAAGCCCACCATCACCAGCATCAGGATCAGATTACCACCCGACAGGAATTCAACCAGATCAGCCATGACCTGCCCCACACCCGTCAGCGTCACGGTGCCCACGATCACGCCAGCGGTGGCTGTCGCCAGACCAATGCCGATCATGTTGCGGGCGCCATCGATCAGCCCATCCCAAAGGTCCCTAACCCCGGCGCTGAATGCATTGGCCATATCGCTCTCACCGCGGAACACGGCCTTGAGCGGACGCTGGGTCAGCAGGATCACAAACAGCAGCATTGTTGCCCAGAAGGCTGACAGCCCAGGTGACTTTTGTTCGATCATCAGGAAGTAGACCAGCACAATGATTGGCAACAGATAGTAAAGACCACATTTATAGATCTCACCTACGACGGGCAGTTCAACCTCTTCTGCATTGGGATCATCGGGTTCGAGATCAGGCACACTGGCTGCCAGTTTCAGCAAGAAGGCATAGACCAGGAAGATCAGCGCCGACAGGATCAGACCCGAGGACGGCAGCGCCGCTGTAATCCAGCCAACAGGGTACTGCACACCGTAACAAAGTGCTGCAAACCCGACAAAGAAGATCGCCATGCCACCAATGGTTTTCCCCATGCTGACCACGCGATTGCCCAGCGTCGGCATGTTGTTTTTCACGGCCTCAAGGTGAACGATATAGACCAGCGCGATGTAGGAAATCGCCGCAGGCAGGAAGGCGTGGGTGATTACCTCAACATAGGAAATGCCCACGTATTCCACCATCAGGAAGGCCGCAGCCCCCATCACAGGTGGCATGATCTGGCCGTTCACAGACGAGGCCACTTCGACCGCGCCCGCCTTTTCAGAAGAGAAGCCCACGCGTTTCATCAGCGGGATGGTGAATGTCCCGGTGGTCACAACGTTGGCAATGCTTGAGCCCGAGATCAGGCCTGTCGCAGCAGAGCCAACAACAGCGGCTTTCGCAGGACCGCCACGCAGGTGGCCCAAGGCCCCGAATGCCATCTTGATAAAGTAGTTCCCAGCGCCCGCCTTATCCAGCAAGGCACCGAACAGAACGAAGAGGAACACGAATTTGGTCGACACACCCAGTGCAATGCCGAACACACCCTCAGAGGTGATCCACATATGGCTCATCGCTTTTTTCAGCGAGGCGCCTTTCCAGCGGATGACATCAGGCACCCAATCGGAGGATCCGAAGAACACGTAGGCCAGAAAAATCGTGGCGATAATCGCCATTGCCGGACCCAGCGCGCGACGTGCGGCCTCAAACAGCAAGATCAGGCCGACAAGGGCAAACCATTTGTCTACATCATCCGCCAGGCCGCCCGCGTTCACGATCTTGTCGTAAAACCAATAGCCATAAAGTGCGATAAACGCGGCCAACAGGCCCATGATCCAGTCTTGGATCGGAATATAATGCCGTGGGCTGGATTTCAGCGCCGGGTAGGCCATGAAGGCCAGGAAGATTGCAAACGCAAGGTGGATCTGACGCGAGTTGTTGATCAGATCGCCGGGCAGCACGTAGTTGGAAATAGGCGACGCCAAAAGCACCTGAAACACCGACCAGACCACAGCGACAATCGCCAGCATCTTGCCCACAGTTCCGGCGGGGTTACGCGCCCCGGCATCGGAAGAGGCGACCAGTTCCTGAAGCTCTTCTTCGCTAAGCGGGCGTCCGCCTTGTTTGTCCTCGGCCATCGTATCTGTCTCCCTGAGTGCTGCGTTCATTGACGCGGCTTTATCATTTTGAGGCTTCAAGGCCTCTTATGTCTGAAATGCAAAATGCGCGGGGGCAGCACACCGCCCCCGCGTCAGGCTTGGGATGGATTATTCCATCAGGCCTTTTTCTTTGTAGTACTTGGCCGCCCCGGCATGGATCGGCGCGGACAGGCCAGCGCTCGACATCGCGTCAGGCGACAGGTTGGCAAAGGCCGGGTGCAGCTTTTTGAAGTCATCGATATTGTTGAAGACCGAGCTGACAACCGCGTATACCGCATCTTCCGATACCGCGTCCGAGCTAACGAATGTGGCACCCACACCAAATGTCATCGTGTCCTCATCGGACCCGCGATACATGCCGCCTGGGATGGTGGCTGTGCGGTAGAACGAGTTGTCTTCGATCAGTTTGGTCACGGCATCGCCAGTCACGTTAACCAGTACGCTGTCACAGGCCGTTGTCGCCTCTTGGATCGAACCGGATGGGTGGCCAACAGTGTACACCATCGCGTCAATCTGGTTGTCGCACAGCGCTGCGGACTGTTCAGCCGCTTTCAGCTCGGTTGCCAAGGCGAAATCATCGGTGGTCCAGCCCATCGCTTCGAGCAGAACTTCCATTGTGCCGCGCTGACCGGAACCGGGGTTGCCGATGTTCACACGCTTGCCTTTGAGGTCTTCAAAGCTGGTGATGCCCGCATCTGCACGCGCCACAACGGTGAAGGGCTCGGGGTGAACTGAGAACACTGCGCGCAAGCCTTCAAAGGCACCCGCGTCTTCGAACTTCGATGTCCCGTTATAGGCATGGTACTGCCAATCCGACTGGGCCACACCAAATTCCAGTTCGCCTTCGCGGATGGTGTTGATGTTGTAAACTGAGCCACCTGTCGATTCGACCGAGCAGCGAATGCCATGCTCTTTGCGGCCTTTGTTTACCAGACGGCAGATTGCGCCGCCCGTTGGATAATACACACCCGTGACACCGCCGGTGCCGATGGTGATGAACTCTTCGGCTGTCGCGGCACCTGCAAAGCTCATGCTTGCTGCGGCAACTACACCGAGAAATTTGTGTTTGATGGTCATGTACTGTTCTCCCTGACATGATTCCGCACGCCTTGGTGGCGCGCTTACGTGAGGCGGCCAGAGTTGCGAAAATTCAAAACAGAGTCGACTGAAAACTAATGTTTTTTTTGTGCGACCCAATAAGCATTGGTGTCTTTACGCAACGCTTCATATGAATTGATTCGATCACGTGCCTCTTCGCCCCCCAGTTGAACAAGCACGGCCAACAGGTTCTCAATGATGGCCATAGCACCTGTGAAGCAGCCAAAATGATGCGTGCTGATGGCCGACGCAATCAGCGTTTCATCCGGTTCAAAATCCGATGAAATCACATCACTGTCCGAGATCATAACCAACTTTACGCCGCGTTCGCGAGCGAATTTACAGGCGGCAATTGTCTCGCGCGAATAGGGCGTGAACGAGATCGCAATCATCACGTCGCCAGGCTTTGCGGTGTGCAATTCATCAATCGCCGAGTTGATGTGACGGGGTATCAATTGCAACGTAGGCAGGGCCATACGGCCAACGTAGTGGAAATAATAGGCCAGGGCATAGCTGGCACGCACCGCTGTCAGATAGACCGAGTCTGCTTCCAGCAGCATCGCGGCCACTCGCTCCATCTGCTCGGGTGTTTGGCGTTCAAGCGAGCGCTGTACAATCGCCATGGCATTGGTTGTGGCATCGGCCTGAATGCGCCCCAGTTCGGAATGCATGCGCAGGCCATCCACCCAATCAGGCTGATCCATCGGATCTGAGGCGGCGACCAGGGCATGACGAAACGGTTCACGCAATTCGTCATAGCCCGCAAAATTCAGCTGATGGGCCATACGCACCAACGTGAAGGTGGACACTCCGCACTTACGGGCAGTTTCGCGAATTGGGTCCAACCCAAAGTCAGATGGGTGATCCACAATGTACTTTGCCACCAACTTCAACCGAGGCGACAGGTTGGGCAATTCCTGCTTAAGCGCTGAAATTGTTCTATTTTTCAGGGTCGGGTCCATCGCGAATCGCTCTTGTTACTGCGCCTGCACTTTAATAACACACGTTATTTTTTGGCGCGATTGACAGTTTTTGTAATTCAAGCAATCTGTACCGCGTCGTTTCAAGTTTAGAAAAATGGAAGCTGGCGCCTTTGGTCACGGTGTAAAATCACTTGGCATCAATGGCTTACGTAACGGAAACCAAATATGTCACGCCCTCGTATCATGGCAGCACCCAATGGCGCGCGGCGCAGCAAGGCCGATCATCCTGCCTTGCCCATCACGTTGGATGAAACATTGATCACCGCGCAGGCCTGCCATGCTGCGGGGGCTGATGCGCTGCATCTGCATATCCGCGATACCGCTGGTGGTCATTCGCTGGATGCCGGGGCCTACCGCGAAGCGCTGGCTGAATTGGCCTACGCCGCACCCGCTCTCAGCGTTCAGATCACTACCGAGGCTGCAGGCGTCTTTGACGTCGCAGCGCAGATGCAATGTCTTGAGCAGGTCCAGCCCGCATGGGCTTCAATCTCGGTGCGTGAAATTGCCCGCGACACAGATCTGGCAGACAGGATTTATGGCATCTGCGCCGCGAACGACACTAAGGTACAGCATATTCTTTATGATCTTGAAGACCACGCACAGCTAAAGCTCTGGCAACGCGCAGGCACCGTGCGCGCGGGACAAACCGATATGCTGTTTGTTCTGGGTCGATATCTGACAGATCGAAGCTCTCGTGCATCAGATCTGGATCCGTTTCTGACGCTTGATCTGGCCTCAAAAAACTGGATGGTCTGCGCCTTTGGGCCCGGTGAGCACGATTGCTTGTACCATGCGGCCCAAATGGGCGGCGACCTGCGCGTCGGGTTGGAAAACAGCCTGGCCGGTCCTCATGCAACCCCTTGGCCTGATTGCGCCGCCTCTGTTGCAACACTGGCAGCACGCGTGGCGCATCTTAATCCTCATCCGCTCTCCATCGAAGGTTAACCCCATGTCCCATGTCTTTCCGCGCCATTCCAAATCACATTTCCCCACAGCCGTGGCGGGCGATGGATGCTATCTGATCGATGCCGATGGCAAACGCTATTTCGACGGGTCAGGTGGTGCGGCCGTGTCGTGCCTTGGCCACTCGAATGAACGGGTGAAACAGGCCATTCGCGATCAGTTGGAGGTCCTGGAATTTGCCCATACCGGGTTTTTCACATCGGAACCCGCCGAGAAACTGGCGGATCTGTTGATTGCAAACGCACCGGGTGATCTGGACCGTGTGTATTTTGTATCCGGCGGATCCGAGGCAGTGGAGGCAGGCATCAAGCTGGCCCGGCAATACTTTGTCGAAAAAGGCGAGGCGCAGCGCCGCCATCTGATCGCGCGACGCCAAAGCTATCATGGAAATACATTGGGGGCGCTGGCCGCCGGAGGGAACGCGTGGCGGCAAGCTCAGTTCGCGCCACTGCTGATTGAGGTCAGCCACATCGCACCCTGTTATGAATACGCCGAACGCGCCGAGACCGAAAGCCCGGCTGACTATGGCCAGCGTGCCGCGAATGAGCTGGAGGCGGAAATCCTGCGGTTGGGGCCCGAGAACGTGATGGCGTTTCTGGCCGAGCCTGTTGTCGGCGCAACGTTGGGTGCGGTGCCCGCGGTTGAGGGCTATTTCACGCGCATCCGCGAGATTTGTGACCATTACGGCGTCTTGCTGATCCTTGACGAAGTCATGTGCGGGATGGGGCGCACCGGGCATCTGTTTGCCTGCGACGCCGAAGGGATTGCCCCCGATATCATGACCATCGCCAAAGGGTTGGGCGCGGGCTATCAGCCGATTGGCGCAATGATGTGCAGTTCGGATATCTATTCAGCCATCCAAAACGGGTCAGGCTTTTTTCAGCACGGTCACACCTATGTGGGACACCCGGTCGCCGCGGCTGCAGCACTGGCCGTGGTCCAAGAACTGACCGAAGGCGAAATGATGGCGCAAGTTCAGGCACGGGGGGCGTATTTTGAGCGTCGTTTGCGTGACACGTTTGGTCAGAACGCTCATATCGGCGACATCCGGGGCCGCGGGTTGTTCTGGGGTGTCGAGATTGTGGCGGACCGGGCCACCAAACGCCCCTTTGCGGGCAAACACGGCGTGGCCGGTCGGATTAAAAAGGCTGCAATGGCCGAAGGGTTGGTCTGCTATCCAATGCCCGGCACGCGTGACGGCAAGATCGGCGATCATGTGCTTCTGGCGCCACCATTTATCGCAACCGAGGACGATCTGGATGGGGCAGTGGCAATGCTGGACCGGGCGATTGGGGCAGTTTTGGCCGATACACCCGCGGACACACCCACAGACGCATAACGCCCAAGGCGGATAATGCGCGGGCTCAGTTGTCTTCACCCAGTTTTGGAGAAGGGCGCGATAGTGTCAGCTCGGCATCTGAAAACCTGAAAGGTGCACGCACGCCGGGGATACCATCCAGATCTAACTGCAGGCCGCGTGCCTTGACCTGCGGGTCGTCAAACACCTCGGCCATATCATTGATCGGTCCTGCGGGCACACCGTGGTCTTCGCATGCAGTCAGCAAGTCGGATTTGGTAAACCTGCGTGTATAAGCGTGCAACGCATCCGATAGTTCCTGTTGACGCGAAACACGCTCGGCATTTGTGGCATACCGTGGATCATCGCCCAGCTCGGGACACCCCAATAAGGTGCAGAACCTTTGGTATTGACCATCATTGCCCACTGCGATGATCAAAAACCCATTCGAGCAGTCAAACACCTGATACGGGCTAAGATTGGGATGAAAATTTCCCAACCTGCCGGGGGTCTGGCCAGTGGACAGATAGTTCATGGATTGGTTCGCGGTGACGGCAACAGCCACATCCAACAAGGCCATGTCAATGTGCTGGCCCTTGCCCGTGGCATGGCGCTGATGCACAGCCGCAAGGATGGCCGTGGTGGCATAGACGCCGGTAAAGACGTCTGTGATGGCCACGCCAACCTTCAGGGGCTGGCGATCAGCCTCGCCCGTGATGGACATCAGACCAGACATCCCTTGTATGATATAATCATAGCCTGCGCGGTGCGCATAGGGGCCGTCTTGGCCAAACCCTGTGATTGAACAGTAGATCAGTCCCGGATTGATCTGGGCCAGACTATCATAATCGAGGCCGTATTTGGCCAGGCCGCCAACCTTGAAGTTCTCGATCACCACATCTGCGCTACGGATCAGGTCGCGAACCTGTGCCTGGCCTTCGTCAGTGCGAAAATCACAGGTGATCGAGGCTTTGCCCCGGTTGCACCCATGAAAGTACGCCGCTGTGGTGTCGCCTTCGCGCTCAATAAACGGAGGGCCCCACTTACGGGTGTCATCGCCTTCGGGGCTTTCGATCTTGATCACTTCGGCGCCCAGATCAGCCAAGGTCTGACCAGCCCAGGGGCCCGCCAGAATACGTGCCAGTTCGATAACCTTCAGACCATCAAGAGGAGCGGCCATTACTTGGCAAGTTCTTCGTCGATCAGAGCTTTCAGTTCGTCATAGGCCATATTGTTGTAGGACGTGCCGTTGATCACCAAAGTGGGCGTTGACCGAATACCGTCAGCTTCGGCATTCTGTTGATACCACGCCACCAGCGCCTTGGCTTTGTCGTTGTCATTCAGACAGGCCTCAAGTTGATCCGAGCCAAGCCCGGCCACCTTACCAATGGTGCGCAGGCGATCAGCAATCGCGACGGGGTCTTGGCCGTCTCCGATCCAGTCGCGTTGCTGTTCATAAATCATATCGGCAATGCCAAAAAACCGGTCCTGACCACCGCATCGCGCCACCATCGAGGCCCAAAGCCCGTAGCGATCAAAGAACACATCACGATACACAAAGTTGATCTGATTGGTGTCGATATAGTCGGCCTTCAGCTCTTTGAACTGGCCCTCGTGGAACCGCGCGCAATGCGGACAGGTGAACGACGCATATTCCGTCACTGTGACCTTTGCATCCGGGTTGCCCATGCTCATTTCCTGAACAATCGAGATGTCTACATCGGACGCTTCCTGCGCATTGGCCGCACCTGCGGGAAATTCAGCCAAAGGCGTGGAACCGCCACGGGTTTGCCAAAGGGTAATGCCAGCAACGATAGCCAGTCCTACGGCTCCGATCAGGATCAGTCTTTTCATGGTGTAGCCTCTTTCAGATCAGCGTTTGGATTTGGATAATACATTTCGGCCCAGTGTCTCAAGGGCATCGCGCAAGCTGCCGTCAGACACGGGTGCTGCAAGACGCGCAGCATCGGCACACAAGGCAGGGTCAGGTTGCTGGGCCTGGGCCGGTTTAGCACGGTGCTGGAAACTGGCCTTGCCCTCAGAGAACCCGGTGGGTGCGGTCTGTGTCAGGCGAATGCGCGATATCGCATTATAGCCGTAAACCGAATTGACCCGCTCGCGCAGTGCTTCTTTCTGCATTTCCAGCATGGGTGCCTGCGCGCCAGTGGTCAGCACGGTCAGTGTCGCGCCAAAACCCTGTCGGCCATAAGACACATCCACGGGTCGCGCGATCGCCGCCATATCCGGACCAATGATTTCTTCCCATTGGGTCAGAAGGCGCGACTCGGCAAAGCCCCGGGTTTCCGATGCACGTCGGATCCGGTCTTTAAGCAACTGTGACGTGCGCTTGAACCCGCGCGATTTGGCCATGGCTTGGTCCCTGTTGTTATTCCCCTATGTAAGCTATGTGCCGGGGCATGCCAGCCCGAAACCGCAAATTGAACCTAACGAGTGCGTGACCATGACCCCTGATCCTGCCGCCCTATCGGGCAAATTGCTGGCCTGGTACGATGATCATGCCCGTACAATGCCGTGGCGTGTCAGCCCTCAGGCGCGGGCTGCGGGTGTGGTTCCCGATCCCTATCGCATCTGGCTGAGCGAGGTGATGTTACAGCAAACCACAGTGGCTGCTGTGACCTCTTACTTTGAACGGTTTACCGCGATCTGGCCCCGCGTCAGTGATCTGGCGGCGGCGGCGGATGCCGATGTAATGGGCGAATGGGCGGGCCTTGGGTATTACGCGCGCGCACGCAATCTGCTGAAATGCGCGCGCGCCGTTGTCAGCGATCATGGCGGTGTGTTTCCAGACACCTATGACGAATTGCTGACTTTGCCAGGCATTGGGCCTTACACGGCGGCTGCGATCTCGGCGATTGCATTTGATCGGCCGTCTGTGGTGGTGGATGGCAACGTAGAGCGTGTGATGTCGCGTCTACATGCAATCCGAACCCCCTTGCCCGCCGCCAAGCCCGAGCTGACCGAGGCCGCAGCACATCTGACACCGGCGAAGCGTCCGGGCGATTATGCGCAGGCGGTGATGGATCTGGGGGCAACGATCTGCACTCCGAAATCACCAGCCTGCGGGATTTGCCCCTGGCGTGGCCCTTGTGTGGCCCAGCGCGAAGGCTTTGCCGCAGATCTGCCGTTCAAGACCCCCAAAAAGCCCAAACCCACGCGGCGCGGCATCGCCTATGTCGCCCAGCGCACCGATGGCGCATGGTTGCTCGAACGACGCCCCGACAAGGGACTTCTGGGCGGAATGCTGGGATGGCCCGGCGGCCCCTGGGGTGATGAGGCCGAAGATCATCCCCCCTTTGAGGCCAATTGGGTAAGCTTGTCCGAGGAAGCGCGTCATACGTTCACGCATTTCCATCTGTTGCTTGAGGTACGCGTCGTGCGTGCAGGCCATGACGGTGCCATGCAAGGGGCTGATTGGGTCGATGTGCACGCGTTTCGCCCCAGCGATCTGCCCACTGTCATGCGCAAAGTGTTCAACCTTGCCCGTCCGGCCTTGGATGAAATGCAGGATTGATCAACTGAAACGCACCAATTGACGTTGCGACGGTATGGCAATTGACAGATGAAGCACCCACATAGTTGGTGTACTATATGACCCTGAAAATGGTCCTCGACCGCGCCGGAGCACGTATCCCATGACTGCACAATCACCCCCCACATATTCCGCGGTGGCCCACGCGTTGCCATTCTGGATGTCACTGTTGCTGGTCCCTGTTGCGATCTACGCCGCAACTGCGGGGGGATGGGCCTTGTTGCTGGTGCCTGTGCTGACCTGGTATTTGTTCACTGCCTTGGACGCTGTTTTGGGCTTGGCGACCGATAATGCCGATCCTGACACCCAGGATGCAAAACTGCGCTGGCACAAGGCCATCACCATCATCTGGGCGCCCGTGCAGTTTGGTCTGATTTATTGGTCCATCTGGTACGCCACAAGCACTGATCACCTGTCTGGCTTTGAAATGGTGCTGCTGTTTTTCGGCGTTGGTGTTCTAAGCGGCACCATTGGCATCAACTTCAGCCACGAATTGATGCACCAAAAAGCCAAGGGCGAGCGCTTCTTGGGTGACGCCTTGCTGGCGATGGTGCTATATTCCCATTTTCGATCGGAACACCTGTTGGTGCACCACCGCTATGTGGGCACGCCGCGTGATCCGGTCACCGCGCGCTATAACGAAGGCTTCCACCGCTATTTTCCGCGTGTCGTCAAAGCCTGCTATCAATCCGCATTCAAGGCCGAAGCCGCAATGCTGGCGCGCAAAGACAAGCTCTGGACAGACCTGAGCAATCCATTTTGGCGCTACTGGGGCCTGCAAGCGTACTTTGTGCTCCTGGCGGTTCTGATCGGTGGCTGGGTGGGGCTGCTATTGTTTCTCTGGCAGGCCTTCATCGCCATCTGGCAACTGGAATTGGTCAATTACATCGAACACTACGGGCTGACCCGCAAACACCTGGGCGACGGCAAGTATGAACATGTGCTGCCACGCCATAGCTGGAATGCGGCACAGAAGGCTTCAAACTGGTTGCTGATCAATCTGCAACGGCATTCTGATCACCACTACAAACCGTCGCGCCGGTTTCCCTTGCTGCAAAACTATACCAGCGCAGATGCGCCTCAGCTTCCCCATGGTTATCCGCTGATGACAATGGTGGCGATGGTGCCGCCCTTGTGGAAACGTGTGATGAACCCGCGTGTGCGACAGTGGCGTCAGATGTACTATCCTGAAATCAGCGATTGGAAGCCGTACAACAAGGCGCTGAACCCACAGCCGCGTTAATCAACCCCGTTAAGGCCGACGCAACGTATCCCCAAAGCTGATCATCGGTTCTAACGCGACGCGTTGCGGGGTGTCTGTCTCGCCATTCACCCGGTCCGAGACAATCTCGGCCGCCTTGCGCCCGATTTCCAGGCGACAGGCATCCATTGTGGCCAGTTGTTTGGGCAGACCTTTCAGCAGGTTAACCCCATTAAACCCAGCCAGGCCAATGTCGTTTGGAATGTCCACGCCCTGCTCAAGAAGATACAGCAATCCTCCTGCTCCGATCAGATCGTTTGAATTGTAGATAAAATCAATCTCGGGCTCGCGCTCCAACAAGGCTTGCGTCATCTCACGCCCCTTGGCCAAGGCAGATCCACCCGAATAAAATTCCTGATCGGCAATCTCAACGCCATTTTTGGCCAGCGTTTCGGTGAAGCCTTCAAACCGTTTGCGT
Source organism: Roseovarius sp. (assembly GCA_045106595.1). GTDB lineage: Bacteria > Pseudomonadota > Alphaproteobacteria > Rhodobacterales > Rhodobacteraceae > Roseovarius. Next base: position 225,439 of record JBGCEW010000012.1, read on the forward strand.
GCGCGATGATCCAGCGCCATCTTGGTGCCCAGAAACCCGATTTTCTGATAACCGCCTTTCAGGATCGCCTCGGCCATTTTCTGACCCGCGCGACGGTGTGAAATGCCCACAACACTGTCAACAGGCGTGCCATCGGTATCCATGATCTCAACCACCGGAATACCGGATGCGCGCAGCATGGCACGAGATGAATCTGTATGTTCCAGCCCGGCAATGATCACACCAGACGGACGCCACGACAACATCTCATACAGAACCTTTTCTTCCTTTTCAGGAAGATACCCGGTGACGCCTACAACAGGTTGCAGTTCGGTCTCCTCCAACACCTGCGTGATACCTGTCATCACTTCGGGGAACACCATGTTGGACATCGACGGAATGATCACCGCCACCAGATTCACCCGGCTCGAGGCCAGCGCGCCTGCGATCTTGTTGGGCACATAGCCCAGCTTTTTGGCCGTCTCCAGCACACGCTTGCGGGTGTCATCTGACACATCCCCGCGATTGCGCAGCACTCGACTGACTGTCATTTCCGACACACCCGAGGCTTCGGACACGTCTCGCAATGTAAGCGGGCGTTGGTTTTGAGTGGTCACGATGTGTCTGATCCTTGCCGCTGTGTCGGGCGATGTTACCGCAATCAATCCCCCCGGCGCAATGGGGTGTAACTTGACGTTCCTGACCTCGGCTTTGCGGCTGACAATTCCCACGGAACACGCTATCCCTTGAACCATCGGCCCCGTGGCTCAACTGGATAGAGCAGCCCCCTCCTAAGGGGCAGGTTGCAGGTTCGAATCCTGCCGGGGTCGCCAAAACTGCCGAAAAATATAGCCTAGTTACAGGGCTTTGTGCAGTTCGGGCCCTTCACATCAGCGGATGGGTCATGAAAACACGGTCTTGTAGGTGTCACGCAGGATGTTCTTCTGGACCTTGCCCATCGTGTTACGGGGCAATTCGTTCACCACAATCAGCTGGCGCGGATGTTTGAACCGGGCGAGCCCCTTGTGGACCTCTTGCAGCACCGCATCCAGATCGGGGGTTTCACCTTTTTCGGCGACAACGATGCCCAGAACAGTCTCTCCAAAATCCGCGTGGGGCACACCAATCACAGCACTCTCCAGAACGCCAGGTTGATCGTCCAGCAACAGCTCGATCTCTTTGGGGTAGATGTTGTACCCACCCGAGATAATCAGGTCCTTGTTGCGCCCGACAATATGCACATAGCCGTCCTCATCGATCCGGCCCAGATCACCAGTGATGAAAAACCCATCTTCGCGCAGCTCGGCGGCGGTTTTTTCGGGCATTTGCCAGTAGCCTTTGAACACATTTGGACCACGCACCTCAATCTGGCCAACGTCTCCGTTGGGCAAGGGTGCGCCATCTTCGGGGTTGGTGATTTTCAACTCAACATCCGGCAGCGCAAACCCAACCGTTCCGGCGCGACGTTCGCCGTCATAAGGGTTTGACGTGTTCATATTGGTCTCGGTCATGCCGTATCGCTCCAGAATACGGTGGCCGGTGCGGGCCTCAAATTGAATATGGGTTTCGGCCAGCAGCGGCGCAGAACCAGACACGAAAAGCCGCATATGTGCGGTCAGCTCTTGGGTGAAGCGCACGTCTTCCAGCAGGCGGGTGTAGAATGTGGGCACCCCCATCATGGCAGTGGCCTGAGGCATCTGGGCAATCATCGCGTCCAGATCAAATTTCGGCAGAAAGATCATGCTGCCGCCCGTGATCAACGCGATATTCGTCGCCACGAACAGCCCATGGGTGTGAAAGATCGGCAAAGCATGCAACAACACATCATCTGCGGTGAAACGCCATTCGCGTGCCAGTGTTTGGGCGTTGGACAGCAGGTTTTCATGTGTCAGCATCGCACCTTTTGAACGCCCTGTCGTGCCCGAGGTATATAGAAACGCCGCCAGATCATCCGCCGCACGACCAACCGTTTCAAAGGTGTCAGCCGCCGTCGCCGCCTGTTGCATCAAACTACCAGTGCCATCTGCGTTCAGCGTTTCCAGTCGCGCTCCCAGTGTTTGGGCAATGGGGGCTAACATGTCGTGCTGGGCCGCATCACAAATGATCAGCGACGCACCACTGTTTTCAATGAAATACGAAAGTTCGGTTGCGGTATAGGCCGTGTTCAGGGGTAAAAACACCAATCCCGCTTGCGCGCAGCCTGCATAAAGCGCCAGAGCCTCGGGGGATTTGTGCACCTGTGCGGCCACACGATCCCCGGTGCGCAGGCCCATCTGCGACATGGCGTTTGCAATCTGAGCACCCACCCCGAGAAAGGTTTTGTGCGTGATGGGATTCCTGCCTGGCACATGCAAAAACGGAGTGTCTTGCCCGGCATGCACCCCGAACAACCCATCATATAGCACGTTTGCCATGGTGTTACCCCTTGTGGTTTTCAGGCAGCTTTGCTGCGGTGGCCAATTGCACTATCCCGGCGCTTGCGGCCACTTGTTGTGTGTTGGCAAACGCCTCGTGATTGCGCTCGATCTGCGCCAGATCATAAAGATAGTTCACCATCGCCCCCGCTGATTGGGCCTGCCCTTTGTCAGACGTATCCGCATCAGCGTGCACCGCGTGCAACAACGCCCCGTTGCCCAGGTGAAAGCGCGCAACCGGATCATCCGGCAGCCCATTGCGGGACTTGGCATGCATCAGGTAATGCGCGGCCACTTCTTTTATCTGATCGTGGTAATCGGCTTTGTCCGCCATATCCATTTCGCACAGCCAGGCCATCAAGCCGGGAATCGGGGACAGGGTTACAAATGTACCCAACCCCGGCAGTTCCGTCGACAGATCTGAGGCCACCTGTTTGATCAGTGAATTCCCAAACGAGATACTTGCCAGCCCCGCCTGACAGTTCGAAATGGAATAAAAAACGGCCGTATCCGCCTGTACCGCGGGTAAAATCGCACGGTCTTGGGCCAGCACGGTTTGCACCGATGTTGGGATGCCCACGCTCAGCGCGACCTCGACAAAAATCAGCGGCTCGTCCGGCATGGCGGGGTGGAAAAACGCAAAGCAGCGCCGATCCGTGGGTTCCAACCTGCGGCGCAGTTCATCCCAGCTGTCGATGGCGTGCACGGCCTCATAGGCGATGATCTTTTCCAGAATATGCGCCGGGCTTTCCCAATTGATGGGTCGCAACACCAGAAAACCGCGATTGAACCAGCTGGACAGCAGGTGTCTGAAATCCAGATCGAGTGCCGCCAGTTCAGGCTCGTCACGCCCAAGGCGCAGCAGATCGGCACGCATCTTCACCAACGCACCGGTTGCGCCGGGCAGACGGTTCAGCCGCCGGATCAGCTCTTGGCGCGGTGGTTCGGCGGCGGCGGCAAAGGCGCGGTAGCTGGCTTTGGCCGGCATACGTTCATAATTGTCCAAGGTGGTGCGCACGGCTTCGGGGTCGATGTTCATTGCATTGGCGAGATAGCGAAAGAACTCCAGTTTTTCGGCATCCTCCATCGCCGCAAACCGGGTCAAGATTTCATCTGCCAAAGCCAACCCAGACGTCTCACCAGCGGACCCGATCAATGCATCGGCCAACTCCGTCAGCGGGCGGCCATCTTCGGCCTCGGGTGCATCGCGCCTGTGACGGCGTTCAAACACAGTCGAGAGAAGATCGGCCAGCAAGGTCATACCCGTGCGCCCATCACCATATCAGGCAGCCACGTGGCAAGGCCCGGAAACAGGCACAGCAAAACAATAGCGATGATCATACAGGCCACGAACGGCAGCGATCCCATCAAAATGGTGCGCAGCGAGATATCCGGTGCGATGCCGTTGATCACATAGAGGTTCAGGCCAACGGGCGGTGAAATCAGACCGATTTCCATGTTGATCGTCAGAACCACGGCAAACCAAATGGGATCAAACCCGGCGGTTGTGATGATGGGCAGCAGAATGGGCGCCGCCATCAGGATCACGGCAACCGGGGGCAGGAAGAAACCTGCGATGATCAGGAACACATTGACCACACCCATCAGCACCCAGCGGTTCACATCCAGCGTGCCGATCCATTCGGCAATGGACTGCGTGATAAAGAGCGAGCTAAGCATGTAGGAAAACACACCTGCCGCCGCGATGATGAACAAGATCATCACGCTTTCCTTGGTGCTATCGCGCAATACCAACCAAAGGTCTTTGGGGTTCCACAGTTTGTAGATGATCATGGCGATCAACAGGCACATCAACGCACCCACAGCTGCGGTTTCTGACGGGGTCGCGATACCACCGTACATCGCATAGAGCACGCCGATGATGATCAGGATAAATGGCACCACGCGGGGCAGGATTTCGAACTTTTCGGCCCAGGTATAGCTGCCCGAGCTTAGCAAAGACGCATCGCCGGACTTCCAGGTAGAATAGAGCGACCACGCCATGAACAAACCCACCAGCATGATACCAGGGATCACGCCTGCCAGAAACAGCCGCCCAATCGAGGTTTCCGTGGCGATGCCGTAGACGATCATTGTCACCGAAGGCGGGATCAGGATGCCCAATGTACCACCTGCCGCGATGGATCCGGCGGCCACACCGTCAGGATAGCCGCGCTTGCGCATTTCAGGGATGCCCATTTTGCCAATGGCGGCACAGGTGGCAGGGGATGACCCGGACATCGCCGCGAACAAGGCACAAGCGCCCAGATTTGACACAACCAATCCGCCAGGCACGCGGGTCAGCCAGCGCTCCAATGCCTCGTATAGATCAGCGCCTGCGCGGGTTGACGCAATCGAGGCCCCCATGATGATAAACATAGGGATCGACAACAGCGCAAAGTTATCCAGCTTGCCGAACAGGATTTCCGGCATCAACTCCAGCGACCGGGGCCCATCGAATACGATCAGGAACCCGGCCGAGACGATCAGCAGGCCAATGGCGACCGACACGCCCGAGAAAAGAACAAGAATGGTGGCAATGGCAACAACAGCGCCAAGAAGCAGCGGATCCATGGCCTTACTCCAATCCGAAGGGTTTATCGACGCCAATTAAAACGGCGTAAAGATCAGCGATCAGTTGCAGCAATAGCAACCCAAAACCAATGGGGATCGACAGATAGGGTATCCACAGACGCACACCCCAAACTGTGTCTGATTTCCAGTTCCTCTCATAGGCGAAATGCCAGTACTCATAGCCGTACCACAGCATCACCGAGATAATTCCGATGGACAGGATTGAAGTGATCATAAACATCACGAACCGGGCCTTGCGGGGCAGGGCCAATGGGATCAGATCAACATTCACATGCCCGCGCAGGCGTTGCACATACGGCAGGCCAATCAGCGTGGCGGCGATCACCAGATAGATCACGGCCTCGGTCTGCCAGATGGTCGATCCGTTCATCACAAACCTAATCCAGATCATCTGGCAGGTGATGGCAACGGCCGCGACAATCATGCCGGCTGAACACCATCCCGCCAGTGTCGACAGGGCCGCAACGGCGCGCAGGAACAGGTTGCCTCCGGTCTGCGCTTCGCGAGCTGAGCTTTGCGTGGCCATGCGGACCTCCGAGTGTGTGGGGAATCAATGAAAAGCGCCGGGGCAGGTCAAGCCCACCCCGGCGTTGGTTCTTATTCGACAGACAGCGCCATATCGAGCAGTTCCTGACCGCCTTCAACCTCTTCCACGAAGAGCTTGTACGACGTGTCCTGCGCCAGTGAGCGCCAGGCTTCAAAGTCCTCAGCACTCATGTCAGCAATCTCGACACCGGCTTCTTTGAAGACAGCGGCAGATGCCGCATCCTGCTTTTTAGCCTCTTCGATATAGAACGCCTCGGCTTTGGCGGCTGCCGCTGTCAGCGCGTTTTGCTGATCTTCGGTCAAACCTTCAAAGGTGGATTTGTTCATCAACAGGGGCTGATACATAAACCACAGCGCAAAGTCGCTGGCCGGGGTGTAGCACGACACCTGCTCATAAATCCGGTAGGACACAAAAGATGATGACGATGTGTTTGCGGCTTGCAGGACGCCGGTTTGCATCGCGTTGTAGATCTCGGATGATGCCATCGAAGCGATCGACGCACCAGCACCGGCCAGCATCTGTTCAAATGCTTTACCGGCGGCACGCGTTTGCAAACCTGCTACATCGTCAGGGGCCGTGATACACTTGTCTTTGCCAACAAACCCACCGGCCAGATAGCCGTGCACCAGAACCATAACGTCATCTTCGGCCATCTTCTCTTCGATCTTGGCCATGAAATCGCTTTCGTTCAGACGCGCGGCATGGTCGTGGTTTTTCACCAGACCGGGCATCAGCGTCAGGTTGAACGCAGGCTGCTGTCCACCAGCATAGCTGAGCGGGAACACGGTCATGTCCAGCTGACCACGGCTCAGCGGCTTGTACTGCTCACGCGGTTTGAACAACGACTTCGAGCCAAAAATCTTGATCTCCAGGTCAACATCGGCAGCCGCCACATCGTCGGCCACCATCTGTGCCACCTGGTGGCGGATGTCTTTGTTAGACCACTGATGCGACAGGCGCAGTTCGGTTGCGGTTGCCATGGCACCCAGTGACGTCAGCGCCAGTGCGGCGGCAGCTGTCTTAAGAATGGATTTCATATTGTCCTCCCAAAAAATAGAATCCTGCCCGGAAACGACCGGGAATTCGAATAGGGTAGGCTGTGTGTATTTTAAGTCAAGTTTTTTGTATACAAGAAATCCCGTATTGAATTTTATGCCCAAGCACGTATCTTGTACTCCATGGAGAAACGCCACGCCGATATCATTGCTGCCGAACTGGAGGAACGTATCTTCGACGGCACCTTCGCCGATGGCGATCGTCTGGACGAAGTGCGGCTGGCCGATCACTTTGGCGTCTCCCGCACCCCCCTGCGCGAGGCCATTCAACGGCTGGCCAAATCCGGCCTGGTCGAGTTGATCCCCCGGCGCGGCGCCTTTGTGCGCCAGCCCGGCCCGGTGGAATTGATCGAGATGTTTGAAGTCATGGCCGAATTGGAAGCCGCCTGCGGGCGATTGGCCGCCAAACGCATTTCCGATGACGCCCTTGCGGATTTACGCGATGCCAACATCAACTGCGAAGCAGCCGTCGCCGCGCAGGACAGTGCTGCATACTACGCCGAGAACGAGCGGTTTCATCAGATCATCTATGCACAATCCGGCAACACGTTTCTGGCCAAGCAAACCAGCAACCTGCATCGTCGCCTTAAACCCTTTCGCCGCCAGCAACTGAAATTGCGTGGCAGGCTGGCCCAATCCATGGCCGAACATAAAGCGATTGTAACAGCACTTGAGCACGGTCAGTCCGACACCGCAGCAACCGCCCTTCGCGAGCATGTCGCCATTCAGGGCGAAAAGTTCCACAATTTGATGGCAACGTTGAAAAAGGCGGCCGAGTAAGCCAGGCACGCCCGCGCCCAACGCGACCGCAGACACCATATCATCAGTATTAAAGAAAGTGGTGAGCCGTGTAGGGTTCGAACCTACGACCTACTGATTAAAAGTCAGTTGCTCTACCAACTGAGCTAACGGCCCACTAGGTGGCGTATCTAGAAAGACCCACGCGCCCGGTCAACCCCGAATCGTGAGGATTTTCAGGTGAATGCTGGATTCATGAGGCACCTGGGTTTATATGCCGCAGAATGGTACAGGATGACCGCATAGGATTGCCCTTCATGAAGATGCACGGGCTGGGCAACGACTTTGTCGTGCTGGACGGGCGCGCGCGCGATATTGCTGTGTCGTCGGCCTTTGCGGTGGCCATTGGTAACCGCCGGACGGGCATCGGGTTTGACCAGCTGGCCTTGATCGAAAACGGCAAGGGCGATGCGCATCTGACATTTTGGAACACCGATGGATCCAAATCAGCCGCCTGTGGCAACGCCACCCGCTGTATCGCACGGTTTTTGATGAATGAGACAGGCAAGTCCGATCTGCACCTGACCACCGAGCGCGGCGATCTGCGCGCTGTTGATGCTGGCGGTGGTCTGACATCGGTCAATATGGGTCAGCCACAACTGGACTGGGCTGATATTCCACTGGCCGAAGCGATGGACACCTTGGAGCTGCCGATAGAAGGCGCCCCTACGGCCACGGGCATAGGCAATCCGCATTGCAGTTTCTTTGTTGAGGATGCCGAGGCGATCCCCCTGGACACCTTTGGCCCACGTTACGAACATCACCCGCTTTATCCCGAACGCACCAATGTGCAGGTGGTCAGCATCATCGGCCCCGATCACCTGCGCATGCGTGTGTGGGAACGGGGCGCGGGGCTGACACTGGCTTCGGGGTCGTCCTCGTGTGCCGTGGCCGTGGCCGCCCATCGCCGTGGCCTGACCGGGCGTAAAGTTCAGATTGATCTGGACGGCGGTACGATCCATGTGGATTGGCGCGACGATGGCGTTTGGATGACCGGCCCCACCACTCATGTCTGTGACGGTGTGATCACCGGCGATTACCTCAGGGCGCTGGGATGAGCGCGCCCAAATTCACAACGCTGGGCTGTCGGCTGAACGCCTATGAGACCGAAGCCATGAAAGAGCTGAGCCAAATGGCAGGGCTGGACAATGCAGTGGTGATCAATACCTGCGCTGTCACCGCCGAGGCCGTGCGCAAGGCCCGTCAGGAAATTCGAAAGCTGCGCCGCGAAAACCCACACGCGCGGCTGATCGTCACCGGATGTGCGGCCCAGACCGAACCTCAGACCTTTCAGGCCATGGATGAAGTCGATGCAATCATCGGCAACACCGAGAAAATGCAGCCCGCCACCTGGGCTGGCCTCGCCGCCGATTTCATTGGTGCGTCTGAGGTGCCTCAGGTGGATGACATCATGTCGGTCACGGAAACCGCGGGCCATCTGATCGACGGGTTCGGCACCCGCAGTCGCGCTTATGTGCAGGTGCAAAACGGCTGTGATCACCGCTGCACCTTTTGCATCATCCCATATGGCCGTGGCAATTCGCGCAGCGTGCCCGCCGGTGTCGTGGTGGACCAGATCAAACGCCTTGTTGACCGCGGCTATAACGAAGTGGTGCTGACTGGCGTCGATCTGACCAGCTGGGGTGCTGATCTGCCGTCCGAGCCCAAACTGGGCGATCTGGTCATGCGCATTTTGCGGCTCGTACCTGATCTGCCGCGCCTGCGGATATCGTCGATCGACAGCATTGAGGTGGATGACAACCTGATGCTGGCCATCGCATCGGAGCCCCGCCTGATGCCGCATCTGCACCTCAGCTTGCAGCATGGTGATGACCTGATCCTGAAACGGATGAAACGCCGCCACCTGCGCGATGATGCCATCCGGTTTTCCGAAGAGGCGCGCAAACTGCGCCCCGATATGACCTTTGGTGCCGATATCATCGCAGGCTTTCCAACGGAAACCGAAGCGCATTTTGAGAACTCACTGCGACTGGTTGAGGACTGCGCCCTGACATGGCTGCACGTCTTTCCCTACTCCAAGCGCGAAGGCACACCGGCGGCGAAAATCCCCAATCAGGTGAACGGCAATGTGATCAAAGAACGCGCAGCACGGCTGCGGACAGCAGGGCAGGCCCGCGTCACGCGGCACCTGCAAAACCAGATCGGATGCACCCATCGTGTTTTGATGGAAAATCCGCGCATGGGCCGGACCGAGCAGTTTACCGAAGTCACCTTCGACGCTGATCAACCCGAAAGCCAGATCGTCACCGCCACGATCACCGGGGCGACTGACACACAGCTGACCGCATGAGCCAATCATGAGCTTACCTGTCCTGTGGTCTTTTCGCCGTTGTCCTTACGCGATGCGCGCGCGGTTAGCGGTGGCCTCGGCGGGGATCCCCTGCGATCTGCGCGAGGTGGTGCTGCGCGACAAACCCGGCGCGTTCCTCGACACCTCGCCCAGCGGCACGGTGCCCTGCCTGAACACCGGCACCACCGTGATCGACGAAAGCCGCGACATCATGCACTGGGCGCTGGCGCAATCCGATCCCGAAGGTTGGCTGGACATGCCAACATTGGGACACAGCCTGATCGACGTCTGCGACGGCGCCTTCAAGACGGCACTCGATCACTACAAATACCCTACGCGCTATGCCGGAATAGACCCGGTGGCCGAGCGGGGCAGCGCGGGCGTTTTCTTGCACGAACTGAACGCCCAATTGGGGACCACGCCCTATTTGTTTGGCCCCACGCCCAAGCTGGCCGATATGGCGATCCTGCCGTTCATCCGCCAGGTTGCCCATGTCGATCTGGATTGGTTCACCCAACAGGACTGGACCGCAGTGACCGCCTGGCTGGACCGGTTCAAGACATCACAGACCTTTGCGCAGATCATGCACAAAATCCCACAATGGACACCCGACAGCCCGCCTTTGCCCTTTCCCGGCCCGGTCCCTGTCGCAGGCTAGAGCACAAAAAAACCCCGCCAACGAGGGCGGGGTATAGTTGATGCCGTGGTCAGGCCACAGGCACCGGCGGTGTTCGCAAAATGTGTTGAATTCAGTTCGGGCGCTCGGCCATTTCCGCGCGGATTTGCTGGCGGAAGTAATCAATTGGCACGCGTTTGCCGTCTTTCTTGATGCACCAATAGGTCCAGCCGTTGCAGCTGGGTGCACCTTCCAGGGCGGCGCCGACCTGATGAATTGATCCTTTGATGTCATCGCCGATCAGCGTGCCATCAGCGCGCACTTTGGCTTTGTGACGGTTGTTCATCGAATACAGCTCTTCGCCCGGGCGCAACATGCCGCGTTCGATCAGCTGACCAAAGGGCACACGCGGCTCGGCGCGTTTGCTGACAGACACTTGCAATGCTTCGCGGTCATAGGCCCGCGTCTTGCTCAGGCGTTTTTCGGCCACCTTGCGGTACGCCTCTTCGCGCTCAATCCCGATGTAATCCCGGCCCAGCATCTTGGCCACGGCACCGGTTGTGCCCGTGCCAAAGAACGGATCCAGCACCACATCTCCCGGATTGGTCGTGCCAACCAGCACACGGTGCAGCAGGCTTTCGGGCTTTTGTGTCGGATGGGCCTTGTCGCCCTGCTCGTTTTTCAGGCGCTCATGGCCAGTGCAAATGGGCAGCACCCAATCACTGCGCATCTGAATGCCTTCGTTCAGCGATTTTAGTGCTTCATAGTTGAAGGTGTATTTCGCACCCTCGTCCCGGCTGGCCCAGATCATCGTCTCATGGGCATTGGTCAGGCGTTTACCGCGAAAGTTTGGCATCGGATTTGATTTACGCCACACAACGTCATTCAAAATCCAGAACCCTTCGTTCTGAAGCGACGCACCGACGCGAAAAATGTTGTGATACGAGCCAATGACCCAGATCGCGCCATTCGGTTTCAACAATCGCTTGGCGGCCTTCAGCCAGGCGTTGGTAAACTCATCATAGGCTTTGAAGCTGGAAAACTGGTCCCAGTGATCATCCACCGCATCCACCTGGCTGTTGTCGGGGCGATGCAGGTCACCCTTCAATTGCAGGTTATAGGGTGGGTCGGCAAAGATCAGGTCGATGGACGCCTCAGGAAGGCTGTTCATCGCTTCGATACAATCGCCAGAAAGAATCGTGTTCAAAGGGAGCGCATCTGCGCCCTTGGTTTTCGTCTTGGTCATCGTCTGCCTCTGTCCCGGTGCATTTTGCACTCGTTGGTTGGCCTCAGGATGAGTCAAAGCGATTCGCGGGTCAAATTCTTTATTGAATCAGCGTGTTACACTTTTATCTTGATACAAGATGTTGTGTACGGGCTTGAATGAACGTCTATGGTGTGGGGTTACCCCGAGATTTTGCAGCGCCTCTCTGTGGCTTTTCGACGGATAACCGGCGTTCGTCTCCCAGCCATAACCCGGGTAGTGTTGCGCCAACTCCCACATGACATAATCCCGACCTATTTTGGCCATACTTGAGGCCGCCGAAATCGACTGCGAACGCGCATCTCCCTTGATAATGGCCTGTGCCGGAATGGTCAGACCGCGCGGGATCATGTTGCCATCGATCAAAACCTCATCCGGAACACGTGGCAGGCCCGCAATCGCACGCTCCATTGCCAGATGCGATGCGCGCAGGATGTTCAGCTCGTCGATTTCTTCGACCGAAGCATGTGCGATGCAGACCTCGGCGCTGGACATGATCTGATCATACAAGACGGCACGACGCTTTGCGGTCAGTTTTTTGGAATCGTTCAAACCATCGGGGATGTTATCGGGGTCCAGGATGACAGCGGCGGCAGTCACCGGGCCCGCAAGAGGCCCACGGCCCACCTCATCCACACCTGCAATGACACGCACACCGCGTGCCATAGCCTCACTCTCAAGGGAAAAATCGGGTCCTGACATGGTCATGCTTGTCACATACGACCGTGTCATATGCAAAGGGGACGGTCCGAAAACCGCCCCCTTCGACTGCTCTTAATTCTCAGATTTAGTGCAGGCGGGCCAGGCTATAGCCCTGATTGCGCAGGCAGCGACCGCCAAAGATCACACGTTTTTTGTTTGTCTGAGGATCGCGGATCTTAATTTTGCAATGCTGCGGCAGCGCCTGAACGTTTACATTGTGACGTTTCAGACATCCGCGCGCCAGACCGCGCACTTTGTGACCTTGCAGATTGCGAACCACCTTGCACTTCGCTGGCAGCAGTCTTGGGTTATGATAGACGGTGGGGGCTGTGTACCCGTGGTTATTGTAATAATACTGCTGTTGCGCCTTGCGCTTGCGCTTCTTCTTACTCTCTTGATTGATGGCAAGACCGATGATGGCCAGGGCGGCCGCACCTGCGATCCATTTTTCAGTGTCATCGGCGCGGGCGGGGGCAGCACTGAAGCCGGTGACGGCCACAGCGGCAGACAGGACGAGGGCGATAAATGTGCGGTGCATGATGTGTATCCTTTCAATCATGGTGTGGGGGGCCCTAGCAGCAGGGCGTTGTCCCGGATGAAACCAAGATGGGGCATCCCCCGAAAGTCAGGCAATAACGCGGCGTTGCTATCCAATAACCCCAGGCAAATAAGCCTTTGGCGTGGCTTGGTTATTGAATAGCCGAGCAGTTCAGCGCATGTTCTGCCCATGACACGCAAAACACTCATCCCCGCCGCTTTGGTGCTTGGCACCGTTCTCAGCGGCACGGTCACACAGGCGCAAGCCGCCTGCATGGCCGAGTACAAAGCCAAACGGGACAATCCGCTTGAGCTTTATTATGATGTGGCCCAGATCCCTGGCCCGTGCACGCAGGCGAATGCCACAGCGCAGCTACAGGCGATGCTGGCCGCGCAAGGCCTGACCTTGTTGAAAGTTCTATCCGTCACGGAGAGTTAAGCGTGAACGACTTAAACAGTACTGCCGCATATGCACGCCGCTCGGGCAACCGGGTGGTGGTGTTTGGGCTGGGGGCCGTAGTGGCCATTTTGGTCCTGACAGCTGTGTTCTTGTTCATCAGCCTGCCTGACGCCAATGCCTTCAATGCACGGGTCGAACGGATTTTTGTGGAAAACGATCTGCTGACGTCGGATGCCGAATTGAAACTGCTTGAAATTCTGGCGCTCTCAGGGACTGCGTTTTCAGAAACCCTGATCAGTTACCGAATGGTGATCTTTGTTCTGCTGGTCTTTGCTGCGGCCCTTTTGGTGGCAGCACTGGTATTTCTGATCATGCTGATCACCATGAACCGTCGCATGGCGCAGATTGAACGTGCGGGTATTCAGGTCAGCAGCCTGCTGATCAGCCGCGAGGAAAAGACCGTCTATCTGAACAACATGGGCTTCAAGCTGACCGATGCGGCGATGGAAACCCTGGCCGTGTTGGCCGAGGCACGCATGGATGATGATGTGATGTCAGGCGCCGAGATTGAAGGGGTCATTTCAGGCCGCTCTGCCAGCGATTGCGAAGAGGCAGCAGGTGCCACCCGCATCAAGCGTCTGCGCGATGCGCTGGGCAACCAGATGGTGACCGAGTTGCTGGTCAAAAACATTGCCCGCAAAGGGTATATGCTGGCCATCGACAAGGACGTGATCAAGGTCATCTAAAGTCTGTTTTTGTGGCAGATGCCCGCCCGCCTCCCCCTTCGGCGCGTGCCGCGCCTGTGACCAAAGGAGGCGCGCTGCGCGCGGTTCACCCATATCGTGCCGCGGCCAGGGCCGCTAATGCAGCGTCATCGGTCGGTCGGGCGACTGAGCCGTAGCGCGGCACTGGGCAAGCCGCATGCGTTTTAACATAAGGCCAAAGCGTGCCGCCAGTTCTGTGACCAGCGGCGCCATGTCAGGGCGCACAAGAAGCGTGGCCATCAACATGGCATCCTCGCGCGCGCCCTCAGCAGCGGTGGCAATGAAATTGGCAAAGCACGCCTCGTCTGCGCCTAGACAATTGCACATGACCGCATGGCGCATCAGCGGACGCCGGGCATGCGTTTGGCAGATATCACACAGCGCATCAAAGCTGTCCTGCGCACGTTGCCCGGCATCTGCCCCCAAGGCCAATGTCCAATCGTGATTGATCTGAGAGCGGCCTGCATCGCCTTCCCGCCATAATCGAAGATACAGAACTGCGGCGGCACGCGTGGCATCCAGTTCACTGACATATCCCACAGGCGCGCCCCCGGGGAACGGGCTTTGAACGCTCATTTGGTCAGGATCAGTTTGCCCGCACGGGTGATGCGCAGGGTGTAAATCTGATCGCCCAGAATAATCTGCGCCTGCGTGCCATTTTGGGTCAGGTCAGTCGCACTATAAGAGGGGTATTGAGCCACAACAGCTTGCTGCGTGATATCGGGAACCGCGTGATAACTCATGAGGTCTTCCTTCCGGTTTTGTCCGGATCGCCCTGACGCGCGCCTTAGCACGGTAACAGAACCATCCTTTCATCACATGAATGTCAGGCTTGCCCATAGGGGTGCTGGGGTGGCTGGACCTATGCTGCGATCATGGCGCAGGAGGCGGTGATGAGTCAGTCTGATAATTTTGGTCAGGAATTAATCAGCCACTTTCAGCAAACCCATCAAAGTGCTGTTCAACAAATCCGGCGTGTCAATTTGTAAACGCACAGGCAAGGTGATCACCTTGAGCCGAAACTCGGGCGGCAAGCGCACAGCGTCTTTTTCCGTTGTCACCAATTGAGCGCCCAGCAAAGCTGCCTCTGCCTCCAGACGGGAAAGCAAAGCCGGGGTCAACGGCTGGTGATCCTCCAGCGGCTCACTGCGCACCAGATCAGCACCCAATGCGCGTAGCGTGTGAAAAAATTTCTCGGGGTGGCCAATGCCGGCAAAGGCCAGATAACGCCCATCAGCCCAATCCATGCCAGTTTGCAAGGGGGCCAGATGCCCCGTCAGATGCGGCACATCCTGGCCTGACCCCAAAGTCTGTGCAAACGCCTCTTGTGCCTTGGGCGGACCAATCGACAACAGCACATCGGCGCGTGCCATGCCTGCAGAAACCGGCTCACGCAAGGGGCCTGCAGGGATGCAACGACCATTGCCAAATCCTTTGGCGGCATCCACCACGACAATCGAAAGATCCTTGCTCAAACAGGGGTTCTGGTGCCCGTCGTCCATAACAATCACATCGGCCCCGGCAGCCACCGCAGCCTGTGCCGCAGCAGCACGGTCACGGCCAATCCAAATCCGTGTAAAGGCTGCCAGCAACAACGGCTCATCGCCGACATCATTGGCGCTGTGCTGGGTCTCAACCACCTCAACCGGGCCTGTCAGCTGCCCGCCATGACCACGTGACACGACAAAAGCCTTTTGGCCCATAGCCTGCAGCTGTTGAACCACTGCGATCACCGTGGGTGTCTTGCCTGTGCCACCTGCGTTTATATTGCCCACGCAGATCACCGGCACATCCATGCGCTGGCCGGTTTGTCCCGCCAAACGCCGGGCAGTCGCGCGGGCGTAAAGCCATCCTAACGGCCCCAAAAGACGGGCCTTTGGGGAGGGCTGTTGCGCTGTGGTGTACCAAAAGGACGGCGCGCGCATTATCCCGCCTCCGCCAGATCAAGCGTATCTTGCAGCAAATCCAGTATGCGGTCTGTCACCTCGGCACCTTGCGAGGTGACGTCCCAGGCCGCATGGATCATGGCCGCAGCCCGGTCCGGGGCAATCAAACCCTGAACAGCCGCTGCCAACGTATCGGCATCCCGCACGATCCGTGCCGCACGGGCCTCGGCAAAGCGCGAGTATTCGGCCATGAACCCGCGCACATTCGGCCCATAAAGTATCGCAGTGCCGTGCACCGCGGCCTCATTCGGATTGCAGCCCTGCATCCCCTGACGCAGTGAATGACCCAGAAAGCTGATCGGTGATAGCCTGTACCAAAGACCCAGATCATCACGGCCATCAGTCAGAATGATCTGCGTTGTGTCCTGAGGCATATCGCCATCCGGCCAGGTGATATAGGCAACCTCTTCGGCCTCGATCCGGGCGCGCATGGCGGCGTGATCCGCTGCATCATACGGCACAATGATCAACAAGGACCGGTGCGCAAGGCGGCTGACGGCACGGCGCGCCTCAAGGATGACATCCAGCTCTTGCAGGTGCAGATCAGCGGCCATCCACAAAGGATGACCCCGCAATGCATTGGCCATATCTTCGCGCTCGCGCTCGTCATAAGGCAAGGGCATGGCCTCGGGGTTCAAAGTTGACGTGACGATGATATCGGCATCGGGCACGCCAATGCGACGCAGTGCGCGGGCGGTGTCCTCATTCTGAACCTGAATTTGTGCGAACATATCCATCAGGGATCGGGGTAAATCGGGAAACCAGCGCCAGCCCGAGCGCGCCAATTGCTCTTCTTCGGCATCCAGCAGGAACAGCGGAATGCTGCGCGCATCGGCCCGGCTGAGCAATGCAGGGCGCAGATCACCGCCCGTCCACAGGCAAATATCCGGGCGCCAGTGATTCAGAAAACTGTCTGCGCCAACAACGGTATCAGCCCCAAGAACCTGATGAATACATCCCAAAGGCATGTCACCCGCCAGATCAACCTCGGGCGCGGAGGTCAGCAAAAGGCGAACGCCGGGGCGTTGCTGGGCCAGCCGATCTACGATCTGGCGCAAGGCAGCGGCACGGTTGGCATCCGTTGCATGACCCCAGATCAGCTCGCCTTTGGGGCGCGCTGTGGCAGGCGGGTCAGGTGCCTGAATGGCCCGGCCCGCATATGCCATATACGCCTTGAGGCTAAGTGATCGGGCCAAAACGAAGCTTTCGGTGCTGGTGTCAAACTGCGCGCAGGGTATTGCATTGCCGGGCAGGGTCAAGCCGGGGTGGGGCTTGACGGGCAGGTCGGCACAAGGCAACCAGTTATGGTTTCTTATTGATGACAGGCAGCCTGACGTGACCAAGCCCTTTTTGATCCTGCAACTGCGCCCCGAAACCGAGGCGTCAGATGATGAATACGCCGCCATCCTGCGCAAAGGCGGGCTGCGCGCCGATCAGACCCATCGCATCCGGCTGGATCAGCAGCCTCTGCCCAAGGGGCTGGACTTGAATGACTATTCCGGTGTGATCGTCGGGGGCGGGCCCGGCTGCGTCAGTGACCCGCCCGAGGACAAAACCCCGGTGGAGGCAAAGATCGAAGCAGCCGTTTTGTCGCTGATGCCGCAAGTCACCGAAAACGATTTGCCATTTATGGGGTGCTGTTACGGGATTGGCATTCTGGGCAAGCACCTGCAAGGGAACGTCAGCAAGGCGCAATATGGTGAACCGGTTGGCACGGCTGATTGCATCGTCCTGCCCGGCGCGCTGGATGATCCATTGCTGCAAGGTGTGCCAGAAACATTTGAGGCCTTCGTCGGCCACAAAGAAGCACTACAGGCTTTGCCCGACGGATGCGTTCATCTGGTGGCATCAGACAGCTGCCCGTTTCAGATGATCCGCTATGGTGACAACGTCTATGCAACGCAATTTCATCCCGAAGCCGATGGTGCCGGGTTTGAAACCCGGATCAACATCTACAAGCATCGCGGCTATTTCCCACCAGAACAGGCAGACAGCCTGATCGCCATGTGCCGCGCGGCCGACGTTGATGCACCCCAGCGTATCTTGCGAAATTTTGTAAAGCGTTACGCGCGGGCTTGATCAGCGCCTGCTGGGGCTGCAAGGCCCACCAGATATGCATTGTGTCACCTGGCGCAGCATTTCGGGCGTGGGTCGCGCAAAGCCAAATCTGCCACAGGGGTCAGCTGCATATGTATATTCCGTTACGTCCTTGCGCAAAAACAACAGGTATTCCTCGCCCGAGGACGCCCCGGCACACCACGGTCCAAAGCAGGCCACATCAAGGGTGATATCGCGATCAAAGGCGTTGATAAAACCAGCCTGCGATAGTGATTTCCCACTGAAATGCGCTTTTATCCTGGTGCTGGGCGGGCTGTCATTGCCAATGGCTTTGGGCAACAGGCCTTGGTTGAAACGCAGCGTGCCATGCACCACGATATAGCGCTCCTCCGCCTCGGCGGCAGTGCCATAACTGGCCACAACATCAGGCGGCAAACACGACAGTGACAGCACCGGGCTGGCCAATGTCATCAACCCCGCAGCAAGTATGGAAATACGTTTGATTATGTCAGATACTCCTGAAACTCGCTCAGCACCTGCGCGTAAACCGTGCGCTTGAACGGGACAATGCTGGCCACCAGTTCAGCCTGAGGCAACCAGCGCCATTGGCTGAACTCGGGCTCGGCGGTGGCGATGTTCACATCAGCATCACTGCCCTGAAAGCGCATCAAAAACCACTTCTGTTCTTGGCCGCGATAACGCCCCTTCCACAGCTTTGGCACCAAATCATGGGGCAGATCATACGGCACCCAGCCCTTGGTTTCCGCCTCGATGTGCACCAATTCAGCAACCACGCCAGTTTCCTCCCACAATTCGCGCAAAGCAGCGTCACGCGGGTCTTCGCCGGGATCGATGCCACCTTGCGGCATTTGCCAGGCTTGGGTTTGGTTGTCGCGGCGCTGGCCAACAAAAACCTGCTGGTCTGCATTCACCAACATCACACCAGCACAAGGCCGATATGGAAGCTTCGCAATCTCTTCGGGGGTCATTTTGGCCTCATTTCTTTGTATTAGAGATGTGTTCTTTTGCGGCATAGGTCAACCACCGCCCCAAAGATGAACATCCAATAAGTTTCGGATTATCGGGAAACATTTTCAGGAATCCCGAATACATCAGAAAAAAGTCGCAGATCGCAAGATTCTACCCTAATGATCAGGCGGCATACCGGAGTACTTCTGGCAGGGTTCCCAATCCTGACCTAAGGTATGACGACAGACATAAGGACGCCAGATGACATTCCAGCAACCCCAAGTTGATACCAGCCCCAAAGTCTCGGACGAGGTGCGCAAGACCACCTGTTACATGTGCGCCTGCCGCTGTGGCATCAACGTGCACATGAAGGACGGCAAGGTCGCCTATATCGAGGGCAACCGCGATCATCCGGTGAACAAGGGTGTGCTGTGTGCCAAGGGCAGTGCCGGGATCATGCAGGTCAATGCGCCCTCGCGCCTGAAGGCCCCGTTGAAACGGGTTGGACCGCGCGGATCGGGCGAGTTTGAGGAAATCAGCTGGGACGAAGCGTTGGAGATGGCCACCGGCTGGCTGGAACCGATCCGTCAAGACAACCCCGAGAAACTGGCGTTTTTCACCGGCCGCGATCAGTCACAGAGCTTCACCAGCTTCTGGGCACAGAACTTTGGCACGCCGAACTATGCAGCCCACGGCGGGTTTTGCTCGGTCAACATGGCGGCGGCGGGCATCTACACGATGGGCGGCGCGTTCTGGGAGTTTGGCCAGCCCGATTGGGATCACACCAAGCTATTCATGATCTTTGGCGTAGCTGAAGATCACGACAGCAACCCCATCAAGATGGGCATTGGCAAGATCAAAGCGCGCGGCGCCAAGGTGATTGGCGTGAACCCCATTCGCTCGGGCTATAACGCTGTGGCGGATGACTGGGTTGGCATCACGCCGGGCACCGATGGCTTGTTCATCCTCGCGCTGGTGCATGAGTTGCTGAAGGCTGGCAAGATTGATCTGGAGTATCTTGCCAATTACACCAACGCCTCTGTGCTGGTGAACCGCGACAGCAAGTCGCCCGAATATGGCCTGTTCCTGCGCGATGAGGATGGCAAGCCCTTGGTGGTGGACCGGGTCACAGGCAAGCTGATGGCGTTCGATACCCCCGGTGTCAAACCTGACCTGAACGGCAGCCACCGCGCGGCTGGTATCACGCACCGGCCTGTCATGCACCTGCTGGCCTCGCGCTATCTGGATAAACAATACGCGCCCGAGGCTGTGGCAGAACGCTGTGGCATCAAGGCTGAGAAGATCAAAGCGATTGCCGCCGAACTGGCCCGCGTCGCCTTTGAAGAAGAAATCGTGCTTGAGCGCGAATGGACCGACTTCCGCGGCCAGAAGCACACCACCATGAAGGGCCGTCCGGTCAGCTTTCACTCCATGCGGGGCATCTCGGCGCACTCAAACGGCTTTCAGACCTGCCGCTCGCTGCACATGCTACAAATCTTGCTGGGCTCGGTTGAAACACCCGGCGGGTTCCGGTTCAAACCGCCCTACCCCAAGCCCGTGTCCGCGCACCCGGCACCGCACTTCAAGGTTACCCCGGGCAAGCCGCTGGATGGCCCGCACCTTGGCTTTGTGCGCGGCCCCGAAGGTCTGGCGCTGAAAGAAGACGGCACCCCTGCGCGCATCGACAAGGCGTTCACCTGGGAAAACCCGATGTCGTCGCATGGCATGATGCATATGGTGATTTCCAACGCCCATGCTGGTGACCCCTACAAGATAGACACGCTGTTCATGTATATGGCGAACATGTCGTGGAACTCGTCGATGAACACATCGGGCGTGCATCACATGCTGACCGACACGGATGAGAACGGCGATTACAAAATTCCGCATATCATCTATTCCGATGCCTATTCGTCCGAGATGGTCGCCTATGCCGATCTGATCTTGCCTGACACGACATATCTGGAACGGCATGATTGCATCAGCCTGCTGGATCGCCCCATTTGCGAGGCAGACGGCGCTGCCGATGCCATCCGCTGGCCGGTGATTGAGCCCGACCGCGATGTGCGCGGGTTCCAGACCGTGCTGGTGCAACTGGCCAACAAGATGAAGCTGCCGGGCTTCACCAACGAAGATGGCAGCGCAAAGTACCAAGACTATGCTGACTACATCACCAACCACGAGCGCAAGCCTGGCATCGGGCCTTTGGCGGGCTGGCGGCTGGGCAAGAACGGCCTGACCCATGGGCGTGGCGAACCAAACGGATCGCAGCTGAAAAGCTATATCGCCAACGGTGGGTTTTTTGTGAAACATGTCCCCGAAGAAGGCTCGTATATGAAGCCTTGGAACATGGATTACCAAAACTGGGCGGTGGAACTGGGCCTCTATGACAGCCCGCAACCCTATATCTTTGATCTCTATGTCGAAACGATGCGCCACTTCCAACTGGCCGCCGAAGGGCACGGCGAACATCAACCGCCCGATCATCTGCGCGAGCGGATCAAGCACACGCTGGATCCTTTGCCGATCTGGTATCCTCCGTTTGAGGACGACAACGTGGATACCGGCGAATACGACGTGCACGCCCTGACGCAACGCCCCATGGCGATGTATCACAGCTGGGGCACACAGAACGCGTGGCTGCGTCAAATCCACGGGCACAACCCTTTGTACCTGCCGACAAAGCTGTGGGAGAAGCATGGCTTTTCGGATGGCGACTGGGCCGAGGTAAAATCGGTCCATGGCGCGATCACCGTGCCGGTGGCCCACATGGCCGCGCTGAACGAAAACACCGTCTGGACATGGAATGCCATCGGCAAACGCAAAGGCGCCTGGGCACTCAAGGACGATGCGCCCGAGGCCACCAAAGGGTTCCTGCTGAACCACCTGATCCACGAATTGCTGCCCCCCAAAGGGGACGGATTGCGATGGTCCAACTCGGACCCGGTGACAGGCCAAGCTGCATGGTTCGACCTGCGCGTGAAAATCGCCAAGGTCGACGCCCCGGCGGAAAGCCAGCCTGCAATGGCCCCGATCAAATCGCCCGTGGGCCAAGGCCCCGATGAATTGACCTGGAAGGTGGGGAAATAATGACCCCAAACAAACGCATTCTGCTGGCCATCGCGGCCTTCGTGACCCTGACCGTGGGCACCTTTGTCTGGTTTATCGCCAGCTGGGACCCCGCCAAAAAGCAAAGCCTGACGGGCTTGCCTGTAGACATCCAACAAACGGAGCGCCTGTCATGACGACGCTACCTGAAACCACCCAGAAGAAACTGGGCCTTGTGATTGATCTGGACACTTGCGTGGGCTGCCATGCCTGCGTGGTGTCATGCAAAGGCTGGAACACCGAAAACTACGGCGCGCCATTGTCTGATCAGGACCCATACGGCACGCCCTCGGGGACGTTCCTGAACCGGGTGCACTCCTATGAGGTGCAACCCGATGAGGGCGCCGCCCAGCTGATCCACTTCCCCAAGTCCTGCCTGCATTGCGAGGATGCACCATGCGTGACGGTCTGCCCTACCGGGGCCAGCTATAAGCGCGTGGAAGACGGTATTGTGCTGGTCAACGAAAGCGACTGCATCGGTTGCGGGCTGTGCGCCTGGGCCTGTCCCTACGGCGCGCGCGAGTTGGATCAGGCCGAAGGCGTTATGAAGAAATGTACGCTGTGTGTGGACCGGATTTACAACGAAAACCTGCCCGAGGAAGACCGGGTGCCTGCTTGTGTGCGCACCTGTCCGTCCAATGCGCGGCACTTTGGTGATCTGGGTGATCCAGATAGCGACGTCAGCCAGCTGGTGGCCGAGCGCGGCGGGATGGATCTGATGCCAGAGCAAGGCACCAAACCTGTGAACAAATACCTGCCACCACGGCCCAAAGATCAGATGGACCAGATTGATATTCTGGCCCCCCTTCTGGAACCTGTCGCCGAAGAGCCCAAAGGCTTCCTCAACTGGCTTGATAAAGCACTGGAGAAAATCTGATGCATCCCGCACCGTCCGTTATCGTTTTCACCACCCTGTCGGGCATTGGGTTTGGTCTGCTGTTTTGGCTGGGTCTTGGATTTCCGGCGACCACCGGCTGGAGCGCGTTTGCGTTTTTTGCCATCGCCTATGTGTTGGCCGTGGGCGGGTTGATTTCGTCTACGTTCCACCTGGGACGCCCCGAACGTGCCGTCAAGGCGTTCAGCCAATGGCGCAGCTCGTGGTTAAGCCGTGAAGGTGTGGCCGCTGTGGCCGCGCTGGTGATCATGGCGCTGTTTGGGGCAGGCCTTGTGTTTATGAGCACCAGCTGGACTGTGCTGGGCTGGATCGGTGCGCTTCTGTCCCTGGCAGTGGTCTATTGCACGGCAATGATCTACGGCCAGCTGAACACAGTGCCGCGCTGGAAACAGCCTTTGACGCCATTGTTGCTGGTGGCAATCTCACTGGCCGGTGGCGCATTGCTGGCGGGACAAGTGAAGTTTGCATTGATCCTTTTGCCAGCGGCAGCGCTGGTACAAATCCTGTGGTGGGTCATGGGCGACAAAGCGCTGGCTGAAAGCGGGACAAACATGGCAACGGCCACGGGTCTGGGAAATGTGGGCCAGGTGCGCGCGTTCGAGCCACCCCATACAGGCACCAACTACCTGCTGCGTGAATTTGTGCATGTCGTGGGGCGCAAACATGCGCTGAAGTTGCGCGTAATTGCCATGATTTTGGGGTTCGTACTGCCGGTGATTTTGCTGCTGTTGCCATTCAACCATGTGTTTGGACTGTTGGCCGTGGCCAGCCATCTTGCGGGCATCGCAGCGTCACGCTGGTTGTTCTTTGCTGAAGCTGAACATGTGGTGGGGCTGTATTACGGCAAAAGGTAGGGCTCTTCCGCCCTGACAGGCGGCCTCGCGAGGCGCGCAGTCAGGCGCGAAGAGCATCAGCCCCAGCCATCCGTCCATTCATCGAACTTTGGGTTGATCTTGTTCTCACGGAACCGCACCCAGCGCACGCGGATCGCCCAGAAGACAGCAAACATCACTGTCAGGAAGACGATGTTGAACCATGGAATGATCCGTGTCTCAGGCCCCGCCACGGCACGCACAGAAATCGCGTTGGGATAGATCGACAAAAACTCGTTGCGCCAGCCGTAGTGCTTGATGGCTGCCCAGGTCGGATCGGCTTTGACAGATTTAAGATCGCCCGACTCGGCCTGCAAATTGGCCGTATCGAACTTGAAATACGGCGGCCAGCCCCAGCCGGTGTCTTCGTTGCGATAGACCATCACCCGGTCATTGGTCTGCACGGTCTGGATAAAAAACACATCCCGGTTCGCTGTTCCTTCCAGCTCGCCCGTGCCTTGGTTGGCCCAGAAGATCGAGTTTTCGCCAAAATCCACGCGCTTCTCATAGGTGTCCGAGATGCGCACGATATCATGCTGCGGCAGGGTGTAATGCAGCACCGCAGCGATACTCAAAAAGAGAACGGTCCAGAACAGATATTTAAGATAGACCATCTGGCGCTCCTGTTTGGTGGACAAAGGTTCAAGCGGATTTGATCCGATTGTCCGGCAATACATGTTATCAAGGCTACACAACACAAATACAACCAATTGGGAGGCAAGATAATGTGTGACATCTGCGTAGTGAATGCGGTGAAGGACAAAATGCTGTCGCGACGTCAGTTTTTTGCAGCAACAGCAGCAGTGGGTACAGCGGCACTAGGGTCAACACTGGGGACGCCGGCAATGGCCGATGGGCACAGTATGGTCGAGGATCTAACCCACACCTACGGAGCTGACTTCCCAACTTACTTTGGCGCGCCCGGCATTGAAATGACGCAAGAGTTCAACTTTGCGGAACACGGTTTTAACCTGATGTCGCTGAATGTGAACGAACACACGGGCACGCATATTGATGCGCCTTTGCATTTCTCAGCCGATGGTGCATCTGTCGATGAGATTCCGGTCAGCTCGCTTGTGGCGCCGCTGTGCGTGATTGATATCGCGGCCAAGGCGGCCGAGAACGCGGATGCGCAGGTCACGCCCGAGGATTTGAAGGCCTGGATCGCGGCAAACGGTGACATACCCGATGGGGCCTGCGTGGCGATGCATTCCGGCTGGGGCAGCAAAACCGGAGGCGATGGGTTTCGCAATGCAGATGACGACGGTGTGATGCATTTTCCGGGCTTTCACGTGGACGCGGCCAAGATGCTGATTGAAGAAACCGGCGCAGGCTCAATGGCCACGGATTCTCTGTCGCTGGACCATGGGCCGTCCGCCGATTTCGCCACACATTACGCATGGTTGCCATCAGGTCGGTTCGGGATTGAAAACATTGCCAATCTGGACAAACTGCCAGCGGCGGGAGCAACGATTGTGATCGGCGCACCCAAGCATCGTGGCGGCACGGGTGGGCCTGCACGTATCTTTGCGATGGTCTGACGCTCAGGGATCGGTGCTGAGGATCTCTCCGATCTTCAGCGCCCGCATTGGGTTGCCATCCACCTTCAGCTTGCCGGTCATAAAGGCCGTGGCAGGGTTCTGGCTGCCCTCAAATATGTTTTGAAACACGCCCGATTTGGCGGTCAGGGTGATCTCTGCCGCCTTTTCACTGATCTCGGCGCCCGTTTCATCCACAAACAAAACACCCAAGTCCGGCATATCCAGCCGCACCGTGCCTTTTATGCGCCCCTTTGCGCGGGCGGTGACGGCATCAGCAAAATCAGTCAGGGTGGTCATGGGTGCAGCTCCTGTAGCGGTGAGACCTTTAGCTTTGGCATATTGGGAAAAATGAGCCAGCGTGACGGTGGGTCACTTGGGTTTCTGACCGGGATGCCTTATGTTTGAACATAGTTCACTGGAGGGATGCGCAATGGCCGGAAAACGTGAAGAACGCCGCGAGGCGTTGCGCAAAACGCTTGTCGATATTGCCGAGGCCCGCGTGGTGCAAGATGGAGCCCAAGCAGTCAAGGCGCGCGAGCTTGCCAAGGAAGCTGGATGTGCGCTGGGGGCGATCTACAATGTGTTTGAGGATCTGACCCATATTGTTCTGGATGTGAACGGACGCAGTTTCAGGCTGCTGGGTCAGGATATGCGCAGCGCCTTGAACGAGGTAAGCGATGACACCCCCACTGATCAGCTGATCGCGATCGCCGAGGCCTATCTGACATTTGCCATGACCCAGACAAACCGGTGGCGCAGCCTGTTCGAAGTGCCGTTTTCCCCCGATCTGGAAATACCGCAATGGTATTGGCATGAAATGGATACGCTGTTTTCGCTGATTGCCGGGCCGGTTGAACGGGCCTGCCCTGACCTTACCGCACACGATCAGGCCCTGATGACAAAGGCGCTGTTTTCGTCTGTGCAGGGCATCATTTCCTTCGGGATCGAAAACCGAACTTCGCCGGTCCCCCAGGCAGACCTGAGACGGATGATCACCCTGATCGTGACGCGGACCACTGGAAACAGCTAATATGAACAATGTTCAGATTTGGTCTTGAACGCCGTTCATAAACCTCTATATCTCCATTTGTGAACATTGTTCATGAAAAGGAGAGCCCATGTTTGGAACATTCAAAACCCTGATGATTGGCGCAAATGCCCGTGCCGAGGACCGTGTCAAAGACGCGTTTGCCATTGAACTGATCGATCAGAAAATCCGAGAGTCTGAGGCTCAGCTAAAGGCTGCCAAGGCCACACTGGCCTCATTGGTTCAACGCCAACGCTCGGAAATTCGCTTGCTGGATGCGTTGAACACGCGGGTCAGCACCATGACCACCCGCGCCCAAGAGGCCCTTAAGGCCGAGCGCGAGGATATGGCCCGGCAGGCCGCCGAGGCGATCGCCTCAATGGAGAACGAATCCCGTTTGCGTCAGGAAACCTGCGACAGGCTGGACAGTCAGGTGACCCGGCTGCGCGGATCGGTTGAGGCAGCACATCGCCGCTTGATCGACCTGAAACAAGGGGCCGTCACCGCCCGTGCCATTCGCCGCGAACAGCAGATGCAGGGCCAGTTGCGCACAACGATTGCCAACACCTCGGCTGCGGATGAGGCCGAAGATCTGATTGCCCGCGTGGTGGGCCGTGATGACCCGTTTGAGCAATCACAGATTCTGGCGGGGATTGAGGCCGATCTCAACCATTCCTCTTTGGATGACCGCATGGCCGACAACGGCTTTGGCCCGGCCACCAAAGTGACCGCACAGCAAGTGCTTGATCGCCTGAAACGCGACTAATTCTATCATTGAACGAAAAGGACAGATCCCATGTTTCCAACGCAAAAATCCGACACAACCGTCATCATGCTTTTCAACCTGGCAGGGGTAGTCGCCGCCTACGTACTACTGGCCCTGTCGCTTTACAAATCCGTCGAGGTGCCATTGGCCACCAAGGGGTATTGGGGCATCGGCATTCTGCTGCTGACGCTGAGCCTGGTGAACTTTGTGAAATACCGTTTCGATAACCAGCAACGCATCGACCGCATC
The DNA here is from genome assembly GCA_045106595.1 of Roseovarius sp. GTDB lineage: Bacteria > Pseudomonadota > Alphaproteobacteria > Rhodobacterales > Rhodobacteraceae > Roseovarius. The sequence goes on from JBGCEW010000012.1 coordinate 252,852, forward strand.
AATCGGATCGAAGAAGCGCGCAATGAGAAGCTGCTTGAGGATTACGTGGGTGATGCTTACGGCCCCGACAAGCGCGAGGATATCTAAGACAAAACGCAGCCGATGCCATATGGTGTCGGCTGCACCCTTATGCAGAGACAGATCATGCTGCCAGATCGAGATTATCGAGAGAAGCCCAGCCCAGAGCTGCTGCGTACCTGGTGGATCAGTGCGGTAGTGCTGTGGGTGATCTCGGCCCCGGTCTATATCTGGTGGATCGTGCCGCGAATTGATTTCTCCAAGGCGCTGGTGCCGCTCTCAGGAATTTGGCCCGTTGTCTGGTTACTGATCCCAAGCCTCGCTCTTGGGTTGCTTTATGCCATCGTGCGCCATCGCACGGCCACCCTGCCGCGTGTGTTCGCCCCAACACGGGCGCGGATCACCGGGGCTTTGGCGTTTTGGGTGACCTTGCCGATTGCGATCCTTGTGATCTTTCCCGTCAGCGCCGGGTTCGTCTTTGTCGAGGCGATGCGCCATCTTAACCTGGGCGTTGTCGATGACATTGTGACCATCGCGGGCACTTTGCTTCTTCTGGGTGTCAGCTATGGTGCAGCTTGCCTGCTCAGCCACGGATTGCCACAAAAGGCCAAGCGCATGGCGGGCTATCTGTTGATGTGGCTGGGTTGTGCAAGCATGGCGGCTGCACTGGGAATGATGCAGCGTTACATGATGTGAGGCAGGCCCGAACACAATCAGACCCGCCTTCGATCTTTGCTATCCAACAACGTTAAACTCAGGCCCGTATGGATAGCCCGTGATGTTTTCGTTGCCGTCTTCGGTGATGATCAGAACATCATGCTCGCGGTAGCCACCGGCACCGGGTTGATCGTCTGCGATGGTCAGCATCGGCTCCATCGAAATCACCATGCCGGGCTCCAGCACCGTGTCGATATCCTCGCGTAGTTCCAAGCCTGCCTCGCGGCCATAGTAATGCGACAGAACACCGAACGAATGACCATACCCAAAGGTGCGGTATTGCAGCAGTTGGCGTTCCTCAAAGAAGTCGTTGATCTTGTGGGTCACCTCGGCGCAGCTGACACCGGGTTTCAGCAGGCTCATGCCGTACTCATGCGCGGCCACGTTGGCCTCCCACACCTTCAGCGATGCGTCATCCACTTCACCCACAAACATCGTCCGCTCCAGCGCCACATAGTAGGCCGAAATCATCGGGAATGTGTTCAGGCTGAGGATATCCCCGCGCTGCAATTCACGCGCGGTGACAGGGTTATGCGCGCCATCGGTATTGATGCCCGATTGGAACCACACCCAGCTGTCGCGGTACTCTGCATCTGGGAAGACCTTCGCAATTTCCAACTCCATCGCATCACGCCCGGCAATGGCCACGTCAATCTCACGCGTGCCAACTTTGACGGCATCGCGGATGGCATACCCACCCAGATCCGCCACTTTGCAGCACTTGCGAATAAGGTCCAGTTCAGCCTGAGATTTGTGCATGCGCTGCACCATCGTCTGAGCGGCAATATCGACGGTCTTGGAAGGGTTCAGGAAGCTATCCAGCTTGGCCTTTTGCATCAGGGTCATGTGATCGCCCTCATAGCCAATCACCTTGCCTTCACCCGAAACGCTGCGCACGGCACGCCAATAGTTGTCGCGCTGCCAGTCGGTATAGGTGATGTTGTCTTGGTGGCTGCGGCGCCATGGCTGGCCTGCGTCAATTCCGGCCGAGATAGTGACGCTTTCGGTCGCGGTCACAACCAAACCGTAGGGGCGGCCAAAGGCGCAATACAAAAACCCCGAATAATAAGCTATGTTGTGCATGGATGTGAAAACAGCGGCGTGCACGCCAGCCTCATCCATAATTTTCCGAAGACCTGCCAGACGCGTGTCATATTCAGATGCGTCAAAGGCTTGAGTGGCTTTTTCACCGTTGTGAAAACGGTACATGTCTGGACGAATAGTCATAGCGACCCTCCTAATCAAAGAAAGATCCCGGCGTTCAGGATGTTGGGATATGTGAGACCGTTCTCGCAGCGACGCCATCGCGCGCAGGTCTGAAGCCGTCTTTAACGAAGTCCGGTTTGTAATCAAGTCTTTTCAGGATAGGCTGCCCGTCATTCACCGAAAGGCCCGGTTATGGACAAGATCAATCTCGCTGACAAACTCTCTGGCTTTGACCAGCTTTGGAGCCCGCGCATCGTGGCAGGCTACAACGACAATGACGTGATGGTGGTCAAGGTCGAAGGCGCGTTCAACTGGCACAGTCACGCAGACACTGATGACTTCTTTTTGGTGCTACAGGGCGAAATCGATATCGAAATGCGCGACCGCACCGTGACGCTGCAGCCAGGCGAGATGTTCGTGGTGCCCGCCGGGGTTGAACACCGGCCCGTGGCACATAAGCAAGCACATCTGCTGCTAATCGAGCCGCGCGGCACGCCCAACACAGGCGATCCTGCGACCGCCGCCACCAAGGTGCAAATATGACGGCCCATCCCGGCCCCCTCAACCTGATCACAGATGTGGCAGGGCTGCGGGTGGGCAATGCCTCGGATAGTACCATAAAGACCGGCAGCACCGTGTTGCTGGGCGACGCGCCATTCACTGCGGGGGTGCATGTTATGGGTGGGGCGCCTGGCACGCGTGAAACCGATTTGCTGGCCCCCGACAAGACCGTTCAGCAAGTAGATGCGCTGGTCTTGTCTGGTGGTTCTGCCTTTGGACTTGATGCCGCCTCGGGTGTGGCTGATGGGTTGCGCGCTCAGGGCCGTGGCTTCCAGGTCGGCACCCAACGTGTGCCGATCGTGCCCGGAGCGATCTTGTTTGATCTGCTCAACGGAGGGGATAACGACTGGGATCAAAATCCCTACAAGGCGTTGGGAACAAAAGCGCTTAACACCGCAACAGATCGTTTTGATCTTGGCAGCGTTGGTGCAGGAACCGGGGCCACAACCGCAAACCTGAAAGGTGGGCTTGGGTCGGCTTCGCTTGTTCTGCCAAGCGGGGTCACCGTCGGAGCATTGGTCGCAGTCAACGCGCTGGGGTCAGCCACCGTGGGCGATACCCCGCATTTCTGGGCTGCCCCGTTTGAAATGGATAACGAATTCGGCGGATACGGCATTGCCCCCTCCTATCCGGATACCAGCCTACCGCCCACAAAACTGACCCAACACGCCAACACCACAATCGGCATCGTCGCCACTGACGCGACCCTGACCCAGGCTCAATGCACGCGCCTTGCCACCTCTGCGCATGACGGCCTTGCCCGCGCCCTGGTGCCGTCGCATACCCCGATGGACGGCGATCTGATCTTTGCCGCCTCCACCGGCGCGCGCGCCCTTGAAAACCCTATCGCAGACACGCTCACACTCGGGCACGCCGCTGCACTGTGTATGTCCCGCGCCATCGCCCGCGCTGTATTTTCTGCAACACCTGCCCCGGGTGATACACGTCCTGTGTGGTCACAACTCTAGGCTTTTGCGTCACTTACACCCTCAAATTCCGATCGCCCGGAACATGCGGGTCGGGATTTATGACAGCATCTGCCGTACCATCTCGCTGCTGGGATCAACCAATGCGTCAATCACATCGAAATGGTGTTTGGCGTCTTCCACCACATGATCTGCCCCCCACGCCTCGGCCAGCCAGCGCGCCTGATCCAGAAACACGGGGCGTTCATCAGCACCCACCCAAACGGTCACTGGAACATCCAGACGATCCGTCATCAGCACCGGGCTCTCTGCGGCGGCACTTGCCTCATCCAGTCCGAAATCATCGTTCATCTGCGTCTGCATCAAAGGCCGCAAGTCAGACACCGGCGAAATCGGCATGACCCGTTGGAGGCGGGCGGCCACGTCCGATGACAACAGCCCCGGCGCCAGCATGCGTGCCACCAGATGCCCCCCTGCGGAATGGCCTGCCAAAACAATCGGCCCCTCGGCCATTTCAGCGATCACATTTACCGACGATGCAATCTGGCGCGTGATATCCGCTATCGAAACATCCGGGCACAGATCATAAGACGGCATCGCCACAGCCCACCCTTGGGCCACAGCCCCTTGCGCCAGATGAAACCAATATGATCGATCAAACTTCAGCCAGTACCCGCCGTGCACAAAGATCATCAAACCCCTGGCGTCACCCTCGGGGTAAAACAGATCAAATCGCTGTCGACCAGTGTCTCCATAGGGCAATCCATCGCGCCTGCGTCCATTGGCACCTTGCACAAATGCCCAATTGCGCGACGCATTCAACCATCGTTCAGGATAGGCCTCGGCTCCTTCAATGTATGGTCCATTGGCATAGGCATCATCATAATCCACTGGCGCAAACCCCTTCACTGCTCTGGACAAGCTTAGCCTAAGATGCTTTGCCATTGCGAGAGTGTACACACGATTTGACCTAAGGAGAGACCCATGTCTGCGACCGATTTGAAATCCATGTTGAACGACCCCAGCCTGCTGGCTGAACAGGCCTATTCCGACGGTCAGTGGATCGATGGTGAAGGCGGCACATTTGACGTCACGAACCCTGCAACAGGCGCGGTCATTGCGCAGGTCGCCGATATGTCGCGTGCCCAAGTCGCCGCAACTGTGGCCGCCGCTGAGAAAGCTCAGAAAGACTGGGCTGCGATGACCGGCAAGGAACGCGCGGGCATCCTGCGCAAATGGTTCGATCTGATGATGGAAAACCAAGAGGACCTGGCCATTATCCTGACCGCCGAACAGGGCAAACCCCTGGCCGAAGCCCGCGGCGAAATTGGCTATGGCGCATCGTTCATCGAATTTTTTGGCGAAGAGGCCAAACGGATTTATGGCGAAACCATTCCGGGCCACCAGCGCGACAAACGCATCACCGTCTTGAAGCAACCCATCGGGGTTGCAGCCTCCATCACACCGTGGAATTTCCCCAATGCCATGATCACCCGCAAAGCCGCGCCCGCGTTGGCGGCAGGCTGTGCTTTTGTCGGGCGTCCCGCGGCAGAAACACCCTTGTCGGCCACCGTCATGGGCGTGCTGGCCGAACGCGCGGGCATCCCGGCAGGTGTGTTCAACATCGTGACCTCGTCGCGCAGTTCGGACGTGGGCAAGGAATTCTGCGAAAATCCTGCCGTGCGCAAACTGACCTTCACCGGGTCTACCGAAGTGGGCCGCATCCTGCTGCGTCAGGCGGCCGACAGCGTGATGAAATGCTCAATGGAGCTGGGCGGCAACGCGCCCTTTATCGTGTTTGACGATGCCGATCTGGATGCCGCCGTCGAAGGTGCCATCATGTGCAAATTCCGCAATAACGGTCAAACCTGTGTCTGCGCCAACCGCATCTACGTGCAATCGGGGGTCTACGACGCCTTCGCCGCCAAGCTGAAGGACGCCGTATCAGCTATGAAAATCGGCAACGGCATGGACGACGGTGTGGCGCTTGGCCCCCTGATCAACGCCGACGCCATCGAGAAGGTGCAGGAACATGTGGCCGACGCCACCGCCAAGGGTGGAGAGGTTATCCTGGGCGGCGGTGATCCGATGCAGGGCGAGGGGTACTTCCTGCCTCCCACCATCATCACCGGCTGCACGCAGGATATGCAAGTCGCCCAAGACGAAACCTTTGGTCCCATGGCGCCTCTGTTCAAGTTTGAGAACGAAGACGATGTGATCGCTATGGCCAATGACACGATCTTTGGTCTGGCCTCGTATTTCTACGCCAAGGACCTCAGCCGCGTCTACAAAGTGGCCGAGGCGCTGGAATATGGCATCGTGGGTGTGAACACCGGCATTATCTCAACCGAGGTGGCCCCGTTTGGGGGCGTCAAGCAATCCGGCCTGGGCCGCGAAGGCAGCCACCACGGGATCGAGGACTATCTTGAAATGAAGTACATTTGTATGTCGGTCTAAAATCTCGGGTGTGGCCGGTCGGACTCAATCGTCCTCCAGATCAGGCCGCACCCAAAGCATGCCGCCGCCCAGCAGCCGCATTTGCGCCTGACCGGCCACCTCAGCGATGGTCAACGGGTCCGATCCCTGTGTCCGGCCCAACACCAAAGTAGCGGCCACAAGGATCACCACCCCCACTGCAAAAAGCATAATTGTTGAAACCAGCATCACGCCGCTCATCGCCAGAACACCAATGATCATGGGCAACGGATTAGCATCCGAAATGTTCATATCACCCATGTAAGGCAACGCCAAAGTCAGCGAAATATAGATCACCGACCCCAAAAACAGCGCACTCGAAAAACTGTTGGAAATCGCCTTACGCAGACCAGCCCAAGCCTCTTTGGCCGTTTCGGCGCGGGGGCCCCATTCGGGGTTTTCGATGTCACCCGGCAGGTCGTCTGGATCAGCCATCCAGATTTCTGCGACACAGATCAGGATCGCGGCCAGCATGATCAGCGCAGCCAGCCCCAAAGACACATCCAGCAGCCACATCGCGCCCGGCACCCCAAGGTTCAGCACCATTATGAACATCATATAAACCGGAAACGCAGCCCCAATTTTCAAATCTTCCACGCTCACGCGTTGTCCGTCTTCACCACCCTTCAGGGCTTTCTCAGCCAACGGCGCCATAAACATCAACGGCAGCACCAGAAGACCAAACAGCACAGGGGATACAGCACCAAAAATGCCCTTATCAGGGTTCTCCACAGGTGTGGTTGCAGCTTCAGTGGCCGTCTCGATAGGGATCCCGCCGAATAAACCAAATGCAAACGGGATCGCAATAATCACCGCCATGCCAAGACCAACAATCAGCTTTACCCCAACCTCACGTCGCGATTTGCCGTCGCGCAGGGCTGTGATCGGGTCTGCGAACATGATGGTAAAGAACACAACCATACTTGCCGCTATCACCGCTTGAGGGGGAAAACTGAGTGCCATCAACACCTTGCTCAGAACAAAACTGATACCAAAGGCCAAAGCCATTGACGCGACATGATCAAGAAGCAAATCCTTGATTTTGGGAAACTTCGGGTCGGCTTTATTGGTCATGATCGGACACTTCCTGACAAAAACATGCCTTCCTTAACAACCGAATGGGGAGAAACCGTGCGGGGTGTGGGGCGATTTTGAAAACTTCTTTTGATCACACCAAGGATTGACGTATGGCACGCGTCCTACAATCGTGATGCGTATGACAGTCAGTGACCACAGCCTTGCTATGGCGGCAGGCAATGGCGATGCCCAGGCGTTCTCGACCCTGATCGAGAAGCATTATGATGGCGTGTTCCGGCTGGCGTTTCGTCTGACTGGTGCGCGCGATCAGGCCGAGGATCTGACACAGGACATATGCGCTGCCCTGCCCGCCAAGCTGAGCAAATTCAAAGGCGAGGCCAAGTTCACCACGTGGCTGTGGCGCGTGGTGGTGAATGCCGCCCATGACCGCCGACGCCGCGCCGCCACCCGGGCAAGGCATGGCAATGGATGGGGCGACTGGGAACAAAACCGGCAGGCTGTGAACAGCGAGGCCGCAGAAGCGCTCGATTGGTTAACCCAAGCGATGCGCGCCCTGCCCGATGATTTGCGCGACACGCTGGCATTGGTGCTGGATGACGCCACCCATGACCAGGCAGGCGAGGTGCTGGGGATTTCGCCCGGAACAGTCGCCTGGCGTGTCTCAGAGGCCAAGAAACACCTGCGCGCCCTGCGCGAAAAGGAGGATCAGATTTGAACGATGATTTTGATGATCTGGATGACCTGAAATCCACTCTGCGCGCCGCAACCCCTGCGCCGGATGCCTCCAAACGCGCGACCAATATTGCGCTGGCCAAGAAAAATTTCGCTGATCTCCAAGGATCGTCCGATCAGCCACGTCCTATCTCTGACCGCCCCCAAACGGGGTTTCTCAGAGGAGTACGCACAATGATCACCAGTCTTTCCACCCGTGGCGCTTTGACCGCGACCACCGCTGTTGTGGCCTTTGGCCTAGTCGTGGCGCTGCCGCAGCTGACCCAGAAACCTGGCGTGATGGAAGGGTTTAGCCTGCCAGAACCCAACCCCATTGTCGCCAATGATGAGGCCCCCGTGAGCATTGAAGCCCCGGCGCCGACCCCGGAAATGGAAGAAACGGCACCCAGTGAACGCAGCGAAAGCCGCCTGCGCGCAGACACCGCCGATTCAGGTGGCGCAAGTGTGCCACAGGCCGCACCCGAGGATCTGTTGGTGTCCAGACCTTTGGCCGCAAAGCGGACCGTTGTTGATGGCACAATCGCAGGAGGTATTGTTCCGCAGGCGCCTGCGCATGATGATATCGTGATCACCGACCGCGACACCGAGGCCTTCGCCAATGCCGAAAGCAACCCCTTGAAAATCACCTCCGAGGACCCCGTCTCGACCTTCTCGATCGATGTCGACACGGCCTCATATGCGATCCTTCGCAATTCGATCAGCAATGGCCAGCTGCCCCCTGCGGAGATGGTGCGCATCGAAGAGATGATCAACTATTTCCCTTATGACTACGCAGCCCCCGATGGCCTACATCCGTTTGAACCCACCGTATCTGTCGTCCCAACCCCTTGGAATACCGGCACGCAGCTGGTCCATATCGCGATCCAGGGCGAAAAGCCCGCCGTTGAAGATCGCCCGCCGTTGAACCTTGTGTTCCTGATCGACACCTCAGGATCGATGAACCAATCCAACAAGCTGCCATTGCTCAAACAATCGCTGTCCTTGATGCTGTCGCAACTCAGCGAACAGGATCAGGTGGCCATCGTGGCATACGCGGGCAGCGCCGGGCAGGTTCTGGCCCCCACCATGGCCAGCCAACGCAGCACGATCTTAAGCGCCCTGGACAACCTGTCGGCGGGTGGATCCACCGGCGGGCAAGCGGGATTACAACAGGCTTATGCCGTGGCCGAAGGCATGGCCCAGGACGGCGAAGTTACCCGCGTGGTTCTGGCCACGGATGGTGATTTTAACGTTGGCCTGTCGGACCCTGAGGCGCTGAAGGACTACATTGCAGACAAGCGCGACACCGGCACCTACCTGTCGGTCATGGGTTTTGGTCGCGGCAATCTGGACGATGCCACGATGCAGGCACTGGCCCAAAATGGCAACGGCAACGCATCCTACATCGACACCCTGTCCGAGGCACAAAAAGTGCTGGTCGATCAGTTTGCCGGCGCATCCTTTCCCATCGCGGATGATGTGAAAATTCAGGTAGAGTTTAATCCCGCCCAAATCGCTGAATACCGCCTGATCGGCTATGAAACCCGCGCCCTGAACCGCGAGGATTTCAACAACGACAAGGTAGATGCCGGTGACATCGGCGCAGGCACATCCGTGACCGCGATATACGAGGTGACGCCCGTTGGATCAGACGCAGTGCTCAGCGATCCCTTACGTTATGGCGAGGCAGCCGGAACGGCTGAAGAGCAAACCGACGAGCTGGGATACCTCAAGCTGCGTTACAAAGCGCCCGGAGCCTCAACCAGCACGTTGATCGAAACGCCTATTCAATCCGGCACCACCGACGCCATGGGCGAGACGGGCTTCTCCATCGCCATCGCCTCATTCGGCGAGCTGTTGCGCGGGTCGAACTACACCGCCGATTGGTCTTATGCGGATGCCATCGCACTGGCCAGCGCCACGAAGGGTGCAGATGTCTATGGCTACCGCGCCGAGGCAATCCGCCTGATGCGTCTGGCAGACACCCTGTCCCAGCAGTAATCCCAACTGCCAGATGCAAGAAAGGCCCGGGCAATCACGCCTGGGCCTTTCCGATGTTCAAAGACAAATGTGCTTAGTTCACAGCTTTTGCGTCAACCACATCCTTGTCATTCGATGTGCTGTTCGCAATCTCGATCCGGCGTGGTTTCAATGCTTCGGGCACTTCGCGCACCAGGTCGATATGCAGCATCCCATCGGTATGGGCGGCACCTTCGACACGGACATGATCCGCCAGCTGGAACTTGCGTTCAAACGCGCGGGTGGCGATGCCACGGTGCAGGAATGTCCGGTCCTTGGCATCATCGTCGGACTTCCGCGCCGACACAATCAACTGGCCTTCGCGCAGCTCGACATGCAGGTCCTGGTCTGCAAAACCGGCTACGGCGATGGAAATGCGATACGCATCATCAGCCGTCTTTTCAATATTGTAAGGGGGGTATGTCGGTTGGGCGACATCATTGGACAAAACCCGGTCCATCATGTCTGCAATTTGGTCAAAACCGACAGTGGCACGGTACAGCGGTGCCATATCAAAGTTACGCATGGGTCATCCTCCATTGAGCGATAACAATATGTTGCAGCCTTCCCAGCATGGGACAGGCCAGTGTCACCAACCCGACTAAGCGGCGTTGGATGATGCAAATGTGTGTATGGATTTCCCCGATTCAAGGGCCTGCACTTCAGGGTTTGGCGAATTTCGCGCCTGATGCACGCTTTTGCTCGCCCACCTTGACCCGTTTGACATTCCCTATAGGCGTCTGTGCCCGTGGCATCGCGCGCAAATCCTGTTTCAGGCGGCTGACCAAGGGCGCAAGTTCCATGCCATAGGCCGCCCGTGCGCCCCCACCACTGATCAGGGTCAAAATGCGCCCCCGGCCATTTTCGCGCACAAACACCGGCGCTCCGGATGAGCCAAAGGTGACATTACAATCAAACGCAATCAGCCCCTGACCCTTGCCCAGAACTGAACATTCACGTTGCCAAGACAAGGCCGCATCACGCCCCTGCCCATAAGACACAACACTGACGTTTTGCCCGTCGGTCACCCGTTGATGCAGCACAAACGGGTCTGCCAGGGTTGTCGAAATCGGTGTTGTCAGCTCCAGCAAAGCGGCATCATAGCGGATCGTATCCGATCCAAAGCGCGCTGTCGGATCATACCCCTTGTGGGCCACAATCCGGGCAATCTGGCTGGTGGCGATTGCCTTGCCATCTGCAAGGCCCGCGCGGAATGTGATTTTGTCAGCATCGCGCAGCTGGTTGTTGGAATCATAAACGCAATGCGCAGCCGTCAGCACCAGATTGGTGGCAATCAATGCACCAGTGCAATAACCGCCGCCGCCTAGCTCTACGCGGCCCACGGCCTCCCATCCCAGCAGATCATCACGATCCGTCAACCGGATCAGGCTGCTGCCCGCCACGACAGGTGCAGCCGTCGATACAAGCGCTGCAATCAATGCCATATGAGCCTTGCGCCAGACCATTATGGCTTGGCGAATTTGGCACCCGTCTGGCGGCGTTCGCCCTGAGATGCCATTTCGGGGGCGGGTTCCTGAAACACACCCCGGCCTGCGTCCAGTTCGCTGCGCAACAGCGCCAGTGGATCTTCCAGCTGTGTGCCCAGTGATACCTTCTCACCGTCCACCTCGGCCATGGCCGACACCACTGACACAACACGCGGCGCACCACTTTCGAATGAAAAGACCGGCGCCCCGGATGAGCCAAAGTTGACGTCACACGACATGATCAACACACCTTGCTGGCGGGCTTTTACGTCACACACTTCCTGCAGAGATGGGGCTTCGGATCGGTCACGCGCATAGCTGACCACACCAATCCGTTGGCCCTTGCGCGGGCGGCGGTCAGTTTCAAAGGGCACCACAGAAGTGTTGTTGATCGGATGATGCAACTCCAGCAGCGCCACATCATTGCGTACGCGCTCGGCGGCGATGTCACCGTCATATGTGAAATCAGGATGCGTCACCGCACGTTTGACCCATCGATAAGCCGAGGCGCGGCCATTGCGCCAACCAGCCAGAAATTCGATTTTGCCATGATCAATGCGTTCGCCGGTGGATTTTTCAAACAGGCAATGCGCAGCCGTCAGCACCAGATCAGGGGCAATCAGCGCGCCGGTGCAAAACCCACGCCCGTCGATATCCAGACGGCCAACCGCTTCCCAACCGCGACTGTCATCGCCGGTGTGAAGGGCGGTCAGCCCCGTGTTGCCGGCAACAGCGATGCCGCCAGTGACCATAAAGGCCAGCGATAAAAGGAATATGCGCATGGGCTGCCCGAAATTATACTTTTCTCGGTTCAGCAACTATCAGACCTTTGAGGCAAAATTGCGGCACCCTAAGGAAGCGTGCGGCTTAGTCTCTGTCCAAGGCAGGGGGTTTAGGCCCGCCAGTGGCCCAGTCCAACAGCTCGACCGTGTGAACCATGGGAATATCCGTACCACCACCGATCTGCATCATGCAGCCGATGTTACCCGCCGCGATGATGTCGGGCGTCTTGGCCTCAAGCGTGCGTACTTTACGCTCCTTCAGCTGTTTGGAAATCTCGGGTTGCATCAGGTTATACGTCCCTGCTGAACCACAGCACAGATGGCTGTCCGCAGGCTCAACCACCTCAAATCCCACACGTTTCAGCAGGTCTTTGGGGAAGGTTTTAATCTGCTGTCCGTGTTGTAGCGAACAGGCGGCATGATAGGCCACTTTCAGCTCCTTGGGCGCGCCCTCAGGCAGATCCAGCTTCATCAAAACCTCGGACACATCCATCGCAACGGCCGCCACACGTTCAGCGTCACCCGCCAGCGGTTCATTGCGGAACATGTGGCCGTAATCCTTTACCGTTGTGCCGCACCCTGAGGTGTTGATCACAACAGCATCCAGACCCTCGCGGTCCATCTCGCCTGCCCAGGCGGTGATGTTCTTGGCCGCCGGGCCGTGGCTTTCTTTGGTCTTGCCCATGTGATGGGTCAACGCACCGCAACAGCCCGCACCTTCGGCCACCACCACTTCGCAGCCCAGGCGGGTCAGCAGGCGGATGGTGGCATCGTTGATATCAGTGTTCAGCGCCTTTTGCGCACAGCCCGTCATCAGCGCGACACGCATCTTCTTCTCGGCCTTGGGCGCAAAACTTTGCGGATCATCATTGCGACTGACCGGCGGCACCTGTTTGGGTGCCATTTCCAGCATCGCACGCAGGCGGGCATCCGGCATCAGCCGTGCAAACGGACGGCCGATCTTGGCGCCCAGCAGCGCCACCCGAAACCGCATCGGATAGGGCAGGATTTTGGACAGGATCCAGCGCAAAACACGGTCATCCCAGCGGCGTTTGTAATTCTGCTCGATATATTCGCGCGCGTGATCCACCAGATGCATGTAATGCACGCCCGACGGGCAAGTGGTCATGCAGGCCAGACAGCTAAGACAACGATCCACGTGTTTGACGGTTTTCTCGTCAGGTGTGCGGCCTTGCTCCAGCATATCCTTGATCAGGTAAATTCGGCCACGCGGGCTGTCCAGCTCGTCGCCCAGCACCTGATAGGTGGGGCAGGTTGCGGTACAAAACCCACAATGCACACAGTTCCGCAGGATCTCATTCGATCGCGCGATTGCCGGTTCTTTTAGTTGCAGGTCAGTGAATTCCGTTTTCATTTAGTCCGCCACCACTTGTGCCAGGTTCAGGCCGAACCAAGGCAAGGTTGTTGCAATTGCTCCGATGGCGAAGGCCCAGCGCGTCGCTGGCCCATCCCCTGTGCGACGGCGCACGGCCAACACGCACATCGACAAGATGACGATCCACGCCACCCAAAGAACCGTCAGGATCACCACACCAAAATAGACCCACGTCAGCCACGATTGTCCGGCCCCCCAGGGCACAACGACGGCAAACACCAACAAAGCGCACGCCAAAAGCGCCAGCTGCGCGAAATAGCTTTGTTCGGGTTTGTGCCGTGCCAACGTCCAAAACGCCAGCGGCCCGGCCGCGAAGGTCAGGATGTAGGTCAGTGTGATCATCAGGCGGCATGCCCCATCATGCCGGCGTTCAGAATACCGCGCGGATCAAAGCGCGCGCGCAGGCCATGTTCCAGTTGCATCAGCGGTGCGGGCTGAGGATGGAACGTAGGCAGCGGCTGTTGCGAGTCCGCGCTGGCGCGGATCAGGGTCGCATGTCCCTGAAATGCCCCAAGGTGCGCGCGCAGATCAGTGCCTGACGGGACGCAGGCCCAGATCAAACCGCCGCCCCAATCCAGTTGCAACTGCGCATCTTCGCCCAGTTTGGCAACAATATCAGGTGCATCGGTCGGTTTGATGGACACGCGCCACACATCGCCCGTGGCATCCGCCAGCAAATCCACATCCCGAATGCGCTGCCATGCTTGGCGCGATGGCTCTCCGTGTACGTCGTTCAGATCACCAAACTGGGCCAGGATGGATTTCAATTCGCCCAAACGGTAGGCCACAGAGGCCTGCGATCCTTCGATGCGCAGCAAGGTATCGGCCTGGTCATCCGCGGTCAGTGGGATATGCGCCGCCCCTGTCACCTCATAGGGCGAGCCAAGTGCTGCCGACATCGCCGCCACGGCATTTGATGTGTCAGCACCATGCAGGATCAATGTGGATTCTGTTTCCGTGCGAGGCAGTACTTTCAGCGCCACTTCGGTCAGGACACCCAATGTACCGTAGCTGCCCGCCATCAACTTCACCAGATCATAGCCGGTGACGTTCTTCATCACGCGGCCCCCGTTTGAGATGTGCTGCCCCCGGCCATCGACAAACTTCACACCCAGCAGGCTGTCACGACAAGCCCCCACCTGAATACGGCGCGGACCCGAGGCGTTGGTGGCCACCATGCCGCCCACCGTTGGTGTGCCCGTCGTGCCCAGCAAGGCGCGGTGATCCATTGGTTCAAAGGCAAGACGCTGACCTTCGGCGGCAAGGGCCGCATCGATGTCCTCCAGTGGCGTGCCGGCCTTGGCAACAATCGTCAGCGCACCCGGTTCATACAGCTCAATGCCCGTCAATGCAGCCGTGCTGATGGTGTCACCCGCGCGTGCGTGTCCAATCGGGCGTGTACCACCACCCTGAACACGCAGCGGCGCGTCAGCTGCCATGATCATCTCGGCCAGATCTGTTTCGGTTTTCGGCGTCATGGCACTCATCTTTCTCAAAATATTCAACACCGCAGAAAGCGGTTACTCGGCCGCAATCCGACGAGCGTCACTCGAGGCCAAAGGAAACACCTTTGCCGGGTTCAACAACCATTTGGGATCAAATACATCCTTCACGGCCATCTGAATCTCCAGATCTTCCGCGCGGTATTGATCGACCATCAGATCGCGCTTTTCGATACCCACGCCGTGCTCGCCGGTCAGGCAACCGCCCACCTCAACACACAGCTTCAGGATCTCGGCGCCAAACTCTTCGCAGGTTTCCAGATCGCCGGGTTTGTTGGCATCAAACAAGATCAGCGGGTGCATATTGCCGTCGCCCGCATGAAACACATTGGCCACATCCAGTCCAAACTCTTCGCTCATCTCACCGATGCGTTTCAGCACATGGGGCAACTGGCTGACCGGGATTGTCCCATCCAGACACATATAGTCGTTGATCTGCCCCATCGCGCCAAACGCCGATTTCCGACCCAGCCAAATGGCTGCACTTTCTTCAGCGCTTTGGCTCTGACGCAGCTCAACCGGGTCATGCTTGCGCGCGATTTGCATGATTGTACCAAGCTGTTCATCAATTTCAGCCTCCGACCCTTCGACCTCGACGATCAGCAAAGCCTCGCAATCGGGGTATCCTGCCCCGGCAAAGGCTTCGGTCGCGCGAATACAGGGACGATCCATGAATTCGATGGCCACGGGCAAAACCCCTGCCTTGATGATATCTGACACACAGGCCCCGGCCACTTCGTTGCTGTCAAAGCCGATCAGCACTGGTCGTGCGCCTTCGGGCTTGGGCAGAATACGCAGCGTGGCCTCGGTCACGACACCCAGCTGCCCTTCTGAGCCACAGATCAGACCCAGCAGATCCAAACCAGAAGCATCCAGATGCGCGCCACCGATTTCTGTCACGGTGCCGTCCATCAGCACCATAGTGACGCCCATCAGATTGTTCGTGGTCACACCGTATTTCAGACAATGCGCCCCGCCTGAATTCATCGCAATATTGCCCGCAATGGCACAGGCCAGCTGACTGGAGGGATCAGGGGCATAGAAGAACCCGTTTTCCTCAACCGCGCCGGTCACGCTTAGGTTGGTGCGGCCCGATTGTACACGAATGAATCGGTTGTCGTAATCGGTCTCAAGCACATCATTCAAACGCGCCACGCCCAGAATCACACTGTCTTCGGTGGGCAAAGCGCCCCCGGCCAATGACGTACCCGATCCGCGCGGCACGACAGGCACGCCCATGTCGTGGCAAATCCGCAAAACATCCGACACCTCTTGCGTGCTGGACGGTAAAACTGCCAACAGTGGCGGGCACTTATACGCGGTCAGCGCGTCACATTCATATGCTTTGGTCTCATAGGGATCCGAGATGATGGCGTCCTTGGACATCACCTTTTGAAGCCGCTCGATCAGCTGAGGCTTCTTGGCAAGGATGGCAGGATTTGGTGCAGGCATTTCCATGGCGGTCCCTTTCGATTGGTAAAGAAATATAACCAATTTTAATTTTAGTGCAAGTCCCTCTGTGCCCGGTTAAGAAACCGCCATGACCATGATGGATACATTTGCCCTTTTTGACCCTGTCGATTACGCCGCTTTGGCTGCGTTGGTGGTCGGGTGGTGGGTGATTGGCTGGATCATCGAACACGGCATCGGACAGCGGTGCTCGGTGTCGATGCTGATGGTGCAGTACCGCGAGGAATGGATGACCCATATGATCACCCGTGAACCACGGGTGTTTGATGCGCAAATCCTCGGATCGTTGCGCCAGGGGACTGCATTTTTTGCCTCGGCCACAATGATCGCCATCGGCGGCTGTCTGGCACTTTTGGGCAATGCAGAGCAATTGGTGAACATCGCGGAAGATCTGACACTGGGCCAAGACCCGGTCATTGTCTGGGAAATCAAAGTGCTGGTGATCCTGGGATTTCTGGCAAACGCATTTTTCAAATTTGTCTGGGCCAATCGCTTGTTCGGGTATTGCGGCGTTGTGATGGGGGCTGTGCCAAACGACCCTAATCACGCCGATGTTGCATTGCGCACCAGCCAGGCCGCCGAGATCAGCAATTTCTCCGCCCGAAGCTTCAACCGTGGCTTGCGGGCGATCTATTTCTCATTGGCTGCAACGGCGTGGCTGTTGGGGCCTTGGGCCTTGATGGCGGCGGCTGCCACCACCTGCCTGATGTTGGTTCGGCGCGAGTTCATGTCGCAATCACATGCCACCTTGTCCCGCGGGGCATTGTCACAAACGCCCACGCAGTCGTGACTGCAAAGCCCGCGCAAACCGCCTATATCTGACACATGAAACTTCGATTCGCCCTGACCCCTCTGCTATTCGCCACCGCGCCCCTTTGGGCGGGGTCCCCTGAAATTGTGGATGCCAAGATCACCAAGCAGGGCATGAATTGGCGGATCGAGGTGACGTTGCTGCATGAGGACACCGGCTGGGAACATTTTGCCGATGGCTGGGAAGTGCTGGACGCGGATGGTCGCGTGCTGGGCTATCGCAAGCTGCACCATCCGCATGTCGAAGAGCAACCTTTCACCCGGTCGCTCAGCAATCTGATGCTGCCCGATGGCACGCGCGAGTTGTTTATTCGCGCGCATTGTTCGAAAAAGGGCTGGAACAGTGAAACGGTCCGGATCGAGCTGTCACCCTGACTGCATCTGGGCGCGTGTTACCGGCGTCCTTCGCGCAGCCATCCGGCCAGAACCAACCCTGAAATCAGGATCAGCACCAGCCATGCAGGCAGAATTGGTGTTTGGGTCAGGCTCAGCGTCTCATAGGCGTTGCGCGGTGTGATCCCGATCCAACCCCGGCCCACAGCAGGGCGACCTTCGCGCACTTGCCGGATCGACGGAACACCATCCTCAAGCGCCAAAACCCCGCCATTTGTGGCCTCGGTCAGGGGCAACAGCGGCGCAGCACTGGCCAGCGTTTCTTCAAACTCGACCGGGGCGGCAGGGCCAAGCCCGATCACCGCACTCAGCGCGCCGACACTCAGACGATACAGACCAATGTCTGGACCGTCATACACCGCCTCAAACCGGCCTGGGCTGGTCTCGTTCAGCTCAACCTCCAACGTGTCACCCGACGGAGTGATCACGGTGACAGGGTCAGTGACCTCGTCCAGTGTCTGACGAATGATGCGCATGGTCTGGCCCGTGGCCTCGGCCCACAGGGCCTCTTCCTCCAGCTCGGGTTCCTTCATCATCCAATGGGCCAGACGGCGCAGCAGTTCTAATTGCGGTCCGCCACCCTCATAGCCACGGTTCCACAGCCAGGCATGATCGGATGCCAAAAGTGCCACGCGCCCTTCGCCCACGCGGTTCAGCACCAGCAGGGGCTTGTCATCAATTCCCGTCATCACGGTATCGCCTGCCTCGGCGGTCACCTCGATCTGGCGCAACCAGCGGCCCCAGGGTTCATCCTCGGGCGGGGTCAGCCCGGCAGTGACGGGGTGACGCTCACCCAGATCCGTGACCGTGGGCAGATAGGCCTCCTCCAGCACGCGGGCAGTGGGGCGCGCAGGTACAACACTTTCAATTGGGGTCCGGTAGATGCTGTCGGCACTGGCGAAATCAGGGCCAGCCGCGATCAGCACCGCGCCGCCCTTTTCCACATAATTGCGTACATTGTCCAAATAGATCGATGGCAGAATGCCCCGGCGCTTGTAGCGGTCAAAGATGATCAGATCGAAGTCCTCGATCTTCTCCAAAAACAGCTCGCGCGTTGGAAAGGCAATCAGAGACAGCTCGCGCACCGGCACGCCGTCTTGCTTTTCGGGTGGGCGCAGAATGGTGAAATGCACCAGATCAACCGAACTGTCCGATTTCAGCAGATTGCGCCATGTGCGCCCGCCAGCATGCGGCTCGCCCGAGACCAGCAAAACGCTCAACCGGTCGCGCACACCGTTTATCTGCACAAGGGCCGTGTTGTTGCGGTCAGTCAGCTCGCCCTCGACAAAGGGCGTGGAAAATTCCAGCACATTGCGGCCACCATGGGGCAGGCGCAATGGCAGGCTGATATCGGTGCCCAGCGCCACCTCAAAGCGTTGCGGTGGCTCACCATCAACCGACACATCCAAAGGAACGCTGGTGCCGGTTTCAGGCGCAGCACCCACATCTTCCAGTCGCAAGGTCAACGTCACTTCTTCGCCAAGGATGGCAAAGGCGGGTGCGTTCGACACGGTGACCTTTCGGTCCCAATCGGTGCTTTGCCCGGTGTGCAGCAGATGCAGCGGCGCGGGCATATCAGGCGCGCGTTCCAGATCGTGTAAACGGCCATCTGACAGCAAAATGGCACCGGCAATGCGCCCGCGTGGCTCTTCAGCCATAGCCTCGCTCAGGGTGGTCATCAATTGCGTGCCAGTGTTTTCCGCGCCATCAGGCACGGTGATGCGGCGCAGTTCGGTGTTCGCCATGGTGCCCAGTTTGGCCGCCAATGCATCGGCGGCAGATTTGGTGCGGTCGGCACGATCCGACAGCGTTTGACTGGCGCTTTGATCTTCGATCAGCAGCACAATATCGCTCAGCGTGTCGCGGTCCTCTTGCTGGTAGATCGGCCCGGCCAATGCGCCCAGCACGACCAACCCGGCCAACGCCCTATAGGCCCAGCCCGACAGACCACGCCACAAGGCCAACGCCACAACGGTCAGCACCATCCCGCCCAGACAGGCAATCAGCCACCAGGGCAACAGGGGATCAAAGACAACGGATCCGGTCATTGGCCCAACCTGTTCAGCAACGCAGGCACATGGACCTGATCAGATTTGTAATTCCCAGTCAGCACATGCATCACCAGATTGACGCCAAACCGATACGCCAGTTCGCGCTGGCGTTCCCCGGCAAAACCACGGCCCACAGGCAGCATCGGGTTGCCCCGCGCATCCATCGCCCAGGCCGACATCCAGTCATTGCCGCCGATCACCACAGGGCTGACCCCATCGTTGAGATTACGGAACGGCATGCCCTCGATCTGTTCAGCATCGGCAGGGGCTGCCTCAACCCAAACCCGGCGGCCGGAATGACGGCCCGGGAAATCCTGCAGCAAATAGAACGTGCGGGTCAGCACATGATCATCCGGCATTGGCTCAAGCGGGGGAATGTCCAGCGGCGCAGCCAGCTGTTGCAGTTTGGCCCCATTGGGCGAAGACGCCCCAAACCCCGAGACATTGGCATCACGCGTGTCAAACACGATCATGCCACCGGTGCGCAGATAGGTGTTCAGCTTGGCATAAGCCTCGGTGCTGGGGATCGGCTGATCAGGGGTGATCGGCCAGTACAGCAACGGAAACACTGCCAGCTCGTCGGTTTCCAGATCAACACTCACCGGATCGGCAGGTTCAACAGACGTGCGGAAAAACAAGGTTTGCGTTAGCCCAAACAGCCCTGCGCGCGCGGTGTCGTCAATCTCGGGGCTGCCGGTCAGAACATGGGCCAGCACAACCTCGGACGTGGCAGCAAGGGTCTTATCCTCTTGGGCAAAGGCATCCTGTGGCACCATGAACAGCGCCAGGATCATCGCCACAGCGCGGGCAGGCAACAACCGGCCCGACAGGGCAAGTGATGCCAACACATCCACCGACAGCAAGATCAGCGCCAGAGCCAGCAACCAGCCACCAAGGGGCTGCTGCACCGGTCGGGTCAACCCTGTGACAGGCACATCCGCAGGCCAGCTGACCGGGGTCAATTCGCTGTCCGCCGTCACAACGTTGCGGGCAATCCGCCGATCCGGCCCATCGTACAGACCCGGCTGCAATTCAGTCCCCAAAGGGGCATCGATCAAACGTTCACCCGGCACTCCGGGCAGGTTGCCCGCATCCAAAAGAGCACCTTGGGCGGCCAGCACCTTGATGGGTTGCCATGTGGTGCCCGCCAGCTCTTCGCCGGTGGGCAAACTGGCCGAAGCGGAAATGGCCAGCCGTTCCAGCATCTGCACAAACAGGCCCGACAACGGCAGGCTGGACCATTCGGCATTGGCAGTGACATGGAACAACACCACCTGCCCTTGCCCGATGCGTTTGCGTGTGACCAAAGGCGTGCCATCAGTCAGCTGCGCCACAACGCGGTTGGCAAGGGTGGGATCAGGCTGCGCCATGACTTGCGCGCTGACGGTTACATCACCCGGGATCTCAAGGCCAAAGAAGGGGCTGGTTTCACTGAAGGGGGCCAGCGCTTTCGGCTCACCCCAACTCATGGCACCACCCACCGACCGGCCTCCGGCGCGCAGACGCACGGGCATCAACGCGTCCTCTACCTCGCGCGAGACATCACTGGCCGCCAGCCGTGGCCCGGCAAACCGCAGCAGAACACCGCCCTGCTCGATCCATTCCAGCACCTGTGCGGCCTCACCCTCGGACAGGGTTGCCACATCAGCCAGCACGATGGCATCCGGGTTGGCAGGCAAAATATCGGTCAGCGCACCGTCCAGCAAATCAGCAGTGGGGATCAAGGCTTGTTCCAGGTAATGCAGCGGCGATAACAGCTCCAGCCCTTCACGGTCTTCGCGACCGGCAAGCAGCGCCACTTCGCGCCGTTTCAAAGTATCATCTGACAAGGTCACAGCCCCTGCGGTATCCTGACCAACAATCTGGAACTGGCTCAGACGTGCGCGCAATTCAGGTGGCAGCGACAGTTGGCCTTTGACCTCGGTTTCGCCCTCATCGAATGTCATGGGCAATGTGGCCAGCACCCGCAGCACGCCCGACGGATCACGCCCCGAGGCCGCAACGTTGATGTCTCGCGCAGGGCCAGGTGCCGCACGCCGGGCCGTCAATTCCAGATTGCCATCCACCAACGTGGCCGGAGCCAGCGCCAGAATGGGTCTGGGGCTTTCGTATACCGACACCGGGCCCAGTGCCTGCAACGCGCTCAGCAATTCATCGCGGCCAGAACGTGCCAGCCCATCCGAGAACCAGCGCGTTTCAACCTTGTCTTGCCCCAACAAACTGGCGGCCAAACCCATGTCATCCTCGCTTGCCATCCAAGCGTCCGGGCCCATGCCCGTCAGGCGACTGCGCCACACTTCGGCAGATTGAAACACGGGCGCCTCGGGCGCACTGAGGCGCATCAGGGCCACGGGCCGACTGTCGCGCCCGGCCTCGCTCAGCATATCCCCAAGCAAGGCACGTTGTGCGCCCCAATCGCGTGCACTGGCCCACGAGCTGTCAAGCACCACCAGCAAAGGCAGCTCTGATCCGGCATCCGCGTCGTCATCGGGGTTCAGGACCGGACCTGCCAGCCCCACGATCACAGCGGCCACCGCCAGCATGCGCAGCAACATCAGCCACCATGGTGTGCGATCTGTTACGCTGTCATCGTCTTTCAGCCCGATCAGCAACGCCACACCGGGGAACATCCGGCGCACCGGCGCAGGTGGCACGGCGCGCAGGATCAGCCACAAGACAGGCAACAGGGCCAATGCCAACAGCAACCACGGGGCTGCAAATCCCAAGGGGCCAATCGTCATGCGCCTGCCCCTCCGTCAATGGCCGTGTAGAGCCACAACAACGCCGACTGAGCACTGTCAGACGTATGGTGGCACTGATACCGCCAACCGGTCATGGCACACAGCTGTGCCAGTTCAGCCTTACGTTCGGCCAGACGCGCAAGATACCTGTCGCGCAGATCGTTGGCCTTCAGCGTTTCATGCGCAAGCGTGCCGCCCATAGATTGAAAGATCGTGCGCCCGCGGTAGGGAAATGCCTCTTCGGCCGGGTCAAGAACTTGCATCACGATACCTTGCACACCGCGATCTGCGGCGGCGGTCAGTGCGGTTTTGACGCCTGCAATATCGCCCATGAAATCTGACAGCAGCAGCGCACGGCCATGTGCAGGCATGCCGCGCATATCGGGGCTGCCATAGTCGTCGTCATGATCGTTCAGCAACGCATCCGCCAAGCGCATGATCTGCGCCTCACCGCGCCGGGGTGGCAGGGTGGTGCCGGTCAGGCCCACACGTTCGCCCGCACGGTTCAGCAATATGGCCACAGACATCGCCAAAAGCTGCGCACGGTCGGCCTTTTCGGGCAGGCCTTTGTCAGACGCAAACCGCATCGAAGCGGCGTTATCCACCCACAGCATCACCGATTGCGCAATCTGCCATTCGCGTTGCTTTACGAACTGCGTGTCCGATTTGGCCGAACGTCGATGGTCGATCAGCCGCCGCGAGTCCCCAGGCTGCACAGGGCGGTATTGCCAGAAATCATCCCCCAACCCCGAGCGCCTGCGCCCGTGTTCACCCAATAGCACGGCACCGGCCAAATGCTCGGCGCGGGCCAGCAAGGGTGGCAGGCGGGCGGCCTCATGTTCGGCGCGCGCACGAAGAGGAAGGGTTTGGGTCACGCAGCAGCCTCAACCCGAGTGATGTTTTGAGTGGTCGCATTGATCAGCCCGGCCAGCGTATCACCGCGTGCCCGCGCCGCAAAGCTTAGCGCCATGCGGTGGCTGAGCACCGGTGCGGCCATGGCAGCCACGTCGTTGACGTCAGGTGCCAGACGCCCTTGCAACATGGCACGCGCCCGCACGGTCAGCATCAGGGCCTGCGCTGCACGTGGGCCAGGACCCCAGGCCACGGTTTCGCGCACTTGGTCGCTGGCATCGGGATCTTGCGGACGGAAAGCCCGCACCAGATCCAAGATGGCTTCCATCACGCTTTCGCCTACGGGCATCCGGCGCAGCAGCGTCTGCGCCTCGACCAGCTCGGCGGCGGTAAAGACCTCATGCGCGTTGTCCTCTTCCACGCCGGTCGTGGCCAGCAGGATGTCACGCTCGGTGTCACGATCGGGGTACGGCACATCAATCTGAACCAAAAACCGGTCAAGTTGCGCCTCGGGCAAGGGATAGGTTCCTTCCTGCTCAATCGGGTTTTGCGTGGCCAGCACATGAAACGGTTTGTCCAATGCACGGTCTTGCCCGGCCACCGTCACCTGACGTTCCTGCATCGCCTGCAACAGCGCCGATTGTGTACGCGGGCTGGCACGGTTGATCTCATCCGCCATCAGAAGCTGGCAAAAGATCGGGCCTTCGATAAATTTGAACGCCCGGCTGCCATCACTGCCCGTTTCCAGCACTTCCGACCCCAAAATATCCGAAGGCATCAGATCCGGCGTGAACTGAATGCGGTTGCCATTCAGACCCATCACGGTGCTCAGCGTTTCAACCAGCCGTGTTTTGCCCAATCCCGGCAAACCAATCAGCAATCCGTGCCCGCCACACAAAAGCGCGGACAGCGACAGATCAACCACATTCTGCTGGCCGATAAAGCGCCGGGTGATCGAGGCCCGCGCCTGCGCCAGCTTGTCTTCCAGCGCCTCGATGCCTTCCAGCAAATCGGTCTGATCGGTCATGGCAAAACTCCTAAGTGAACTATATTCGTATGGTAGAGTGTATAGCGCCCGATCAAAATGGCAAAAGCAATGAGCGACAAACAGATCACGACACCGTCAGCAGACGGAATAGAGGCCTCGGCCCGCGCCGCGCGCAATCAAAAAGGATTGCCGCCGGTTCACAGCTGGAACCCGCCGTTTTGTGGCAATCTGGACATGCGTATCGCCCGTGACGGCACATGGTATTACCAGGGCACGCCGATCACGCGGCCAGGGCTGGTCAAACTGTTCTCGACCATTTTGCGCCGGGATGGCGACGATTATGTACTGGTGACCCCGGTTGAGAAGGTTGGAATCACCGTAGACGACGCGCCCTTTGTGGCCGTGGACTTCGAAGTTGCCGGAACAGGTGCCGCACAAACACTGTGCTTTGAAACCAATGTTGGCGATCACACCGTGGCCAGCGCTGACACGCCCCTTCGCATTGAACGCGACCCAGACACACACCAGCCCGCGCCCTATGTGGTGGTGCGCGACAACCTTGAGGCGCTGATTGACCGCAAGAGTTTTTATCGCCTGATTGAAATCGGCACGCATCACGATGGGTGGTTCGGGCTGTGGTCCTCCGGGCAGTTTTTCCCGATCATCGCATCGGATGAGCTGCCGGCTGATTAGCCCGCCACCAACAATATGATTGAATGCAAGGAAAGTTATTCAACTTATAGTATAAATAAGTGAAGACGTTTGCGCGCAGTTCGTGCTAGGATGCCTCTATTAGGGATAACCTGTCGTCATAGGGGTCGACCGGATGGCGAAAAATTTACTGCGCTTCTGGCGTGAAGATTCTGATCCTTTCGAGGCGCTGTTTGATCTTGCGCCGATTGCGATGCATTCGATTGACCGCGATGGTAAATTGCTGAATGCCAGCCACTTCTGGGCCGAGAAGCTGGGTTATACCCGCGACGAAATGATCGGCAGAAAATCTACTGAGTTTTTGACACCCGCCTCGCAACAAGACGCGATTGACAAGGTGCTGCCCGGTTTCTTTAAACATGGCGTCACGGACGCAGTCGAATACGATTTCGTCAAAAAATCCGGAGAGGTTGTTCCGGTCATCCTGTCTGCCATCGCGCAATATGATTCCCAGGGCAATTTTGCGCGGTCACTGGCGATCATGTTCGACAATTCAGAAAACAAGCGCCTGTGGTCCGAGCTGACGCATAACCTGCGCATGCGGGCCTTGGGACAGCTGGTCGCCGGTGTGGCGCATGATTTCAACAACATCCTGACAGTGATCAAAGGTAATATCGAATTTCTGATCGAAGACCCGAACGATCCCAACCGTGACGATCTGATGCGCGACACGTGGCGTTCAGCGGAACGTGGTGCGGCGTTGACGCAGATGTTGCTGTCTTACGGGCAACGCAGCCACCTGCGCCCCAAAGAGGCCAATCTGAACAACGTTATCCGCGAGATGGATCACATGATCCGCAGGGTCTTGCCGTCAAAACTGGATATCTCGGTGGTGACTGCGGGCGGGCTGTGGGGCGTCAATCTGGACACCCACCAGCTGGAAACTGCGCTGATGAACATCCTCAACAACGCCCGTGACGCAATGCCCCTGGGCGGGCAGATCACGATTGAAACCTGCAATGTTCGGATCTCCGAAGAATTCATCGCCGCGCGAGACGAAGATATCCTGCCGGGCCGCTATGTGATGCTGGCCATTTCGGACACAGGTGATGGGATCAGCCCCGAAATGGTCGACCGGGTGTTCGAGCCTTATTTTACGACCAAACCCTTTGGGCAAGGCTCGGGTTTGGGGCTGTCGATGGTGTTTGGCTATGTCAAACAATCAGGCGGCACGATCCGGGTCTACTCGGAAGAAGGGTTTGGCACGACGTTCAAACTGTATTTTCCAGCTGTCAGCTTTGGCTCTACAGCGTCTGAGGCCAATCAGGACACCAAACCGCGTGTTGTGCCCACCCCTCTGGCAGATGTGTTGATCGTGGAAGATGAAAACGATGTGCGCCGGGTGCTGGCGAAACAAATCGCAAAGGGGGGCTACAGCGTGTCGCAGGCCAAGAATGGCGATGAGGCGTTTACCCTGTTGAACACCGGATACCGGCCAAAGGTTATGGTGACAGATATCATCATGCCCGGCGCGTTGCAGGGGCCCGAACTGGCCGAACGCGCCCGCGATCTGATTGACGGGCTTGAGGTGATTTTTGTCTCGGGTCTGCCGCAAGAGGCGGCGATCAACAGCAGCTCGATGTTGGAAAATGATGTGCTTATCCAAAAGCCCATCGACAGCGGGGCCTTGCTGCGGGAAATCGAAACAGCCCTTGGTGCGCAGCCGCCCGAGGACGACGCATAAACTGCATTCGTCAGCTGTTCAGATGCGCCTGAAGATCGGCAAAGCTACGGTCCAGTGCGTCCAGCACCGGGGCAATGTCATCCATCGATAAACACAGCGGCGGCACCATGCGCAGCACGTTCTTGAAGTTGCCAGACTTGGACACCACCAACCCATGTTCGCGCGTCCGCTCAAACACGAATGCGGTCTCATCCGGGGCTGGCTCTTTGGTGGCGCGGTCCTTAACCAACTCAATTGCTTGCATAAATCCGGTTCCGCGCACATCACCAATGATCGGATACCGTGCGGCCAGATCTTGCAGGCCCTTGTGCAGCACCGCCCCTACATCGCGGGCATTTTCAATCATGTTGTCGTCGCGGATAACCTGCAACACAGCCCGGCCCGCAGCACAGGCGGCGGGGTTTGCGCCGTACGTGTGGAACAGAAATTTGCCATCCATCGCCTCGGCCACATCGCGCCGGGCGATCACTGCGCCCAAGGGGATGCCATTGCCGATGCCCTTGGCCAACACCATGATGTCAGGCACCACGCCGTGGGCGTCTGAGGCCCACATGGCCTTGCCGGTTTTGCCAAAACCTGACTGCACCTCATCGATGATCATCAGACCACCTTTGGCGCGGATACGCTCGGCGGCGCCTTGCAGATAGCCCTCGGGCATCTCGACAATACCGCCATACCCTTGCACCGGCTCAACAATCATACCGGCCACGTGACCAGAGGTGGTGCAGGCCAAAACCCTGTCCAGCTCATCCAGATAGGGCTGCGTGCCGGCACCGAATGCACCGCGATATTGGTTGGGTTCGGCTGCGAAGGTGATATTGGCTAACATACCGACATTATGGCGGAAATTCTGCACACCTGTCACGGCCTGGGCCCCATACGTGGCCCCGTGATACGAGTTTCTGAGTGCCACAATATCGTGGTTGCCGGTCGCGGCCCGCGCCATCATCAGCGCCAGGTCAATCGCCTCGGTGCCGGAGTTGGTGAAATGCACCA
The DNA here is from genome assembly GCA_045106595.1 of Roseovarius sp. GTDB lineage: Bacteria > Pseudomonadota > Alphaproteobacteria > Rhodobacterales > Rhodobacteraceae > Roseovarius. The sequence continues at coordinate 280,386 of JBGCEW010000012.1, forward strand.
CCCAATCGTGACCGTCGGGCATGGTCGCCGCCAGCTCCTCGGCGAAATGAGCGGGGACGGGATGGTAGAACATCGTGGTGCAATGGGTCAGCTCGGCCACCTGAGCCTGCACCGCAGACACCACCGCCGGATGCGCGTGGCCCACGGAAATACACAGGTTCATTCCCAACAGATCGGTCAGCTTGTTGCCCTGCTCGTCCCAAACGTATTGCATCGATCCTTTCTTCAAAATCAATGGCTTAGCATAGGGCACAAAGCCCCGCTGCGAGGCGGCATAGTAGCGATCACGCTTGGCGATAATGTCTTGCGTTGACCATGTGACCGGTGCGGGGGATGATGATGGGCCGTCCATGAAACCTCCTGATATGCGAGTGCATCAACAGCGTAGGAGGACCGCGTGATTTAGGCAAAGGATATGTGCGGTTGGGAAGTCGGCACAGGTTTTCCCCTTGGGCATGCAGCGCTTAAATCTTAGGTTAGAAGCATGAAACGACGTGATTTCTTACGCACTGTGGGTGTGGCTGCGGCTGCAACGGGCCTGCCTGCACCGGGGGTGTCAGCCAGTACTGTGGCCCCTGTGGCCCGCTATGGCATGACGCCCTATGCCTTCGCCAAATACACCGCGCGGATCAACAAAAGGCTGACGCCTCAGATGCTTACACAGTTTTGTGGTTTCTCTGAAGGTGAAGCAGCGCGCATGATCCGGCGCCTGACGTTTGAGAACATATTGCTAAGCCCAGATGCCAAAGGTGTCAGCCAAACCAGCCCTGATGTGCTGGCCGCTGCGAAACGTCGGCGCGATGCGATGCGCCAGATGGTGCGCACTCTGCGCGACCAGGTTGAGGATGCGTTGACCGACGAGAATACCCCGGGTCCAGATCCCGAATAGTGACCCAAAACGGCGCATTACAGAGCGAATCTGTGCAGGCCGCGTACGTGCTGTTAAGCATTGGCAGACTGCCAATTTGACCACAGTGAAATGCCAATGCCGCCCCATTACGACACCTGGCGCCGACCCCGCCAACGTGCGGTAGATTCATGATTTGGACAGACGTCCCAGTGCAAGGTGCCCTCCTCGTCATATCCGAGGTTCGCCATGTACGACACGTTGTCTGCCTTGCAATTCCGCTCTCAGTTCAGCCAGTGCCTGACCCATGTGGGCTATACCGGCAAGCGATTGTTGATCGTGCGTCATGGCCGCGATGCCGCAGCGTTGGTCACGGTTCAGGACCTGGATGCGCTGGAGGAAGCACAGCACAATTCAGAGGCGTTCATGAAAGCGCGCCATGACGCGAAGATGCGCGAATGGCAGTTGTTGAAAGACGGGCTTGCGAAAGAGCGCGGGTTCTAGCTGATCCGTCGCCGCAGCAGCCAGACAAAGAACATCCCGCCGATCAGGCCCGTGACGATACCGATGGGCATGTCATCCGGGGCCATGATGTTGCGCGCAATGATATCGGCCCACAGCAGGATGATGGCCCCCAACACGGCCGAGGCAGGCAGCACACGGCTGTACTCGCCGCCGATCAGCAGGCGCACGATATGGGGCACCATAAGACCGACAAAGCCGATGATGCCGGAAAAGGCCACCATGACACCGGTGATCAGCGCGCCCACCACGAAGACCGACAGCCGGAACCGGGCCACCGGAATACCAAGGGTGGTGGCGGTTTCATCCCCGATGGTCATGGCGTTCAGGTTGCCGGCATTCAGGCGCAGGTAGAGCCCGCCGATCACAAGGATAACGAGCGGATAAATCAGCTGATCCCATTGCGCGAGGCCAAGCCCGCCCAGCATCCAGAAGACAACCGTATGCGTGGCACGCGGATCGCCCAGAAAGATCAGCACATTGGCCAGCGACATGACGATAAACGACACAGCCACCCCTGCAAGGATCAGCCGGTCAGCACTGGTGGCCGAGGCAAATTGCGAGACGGCCAGCACCAAAAGCGTGGCCCCCAACGCGCCCAGAAAGGCAAAGAGCGGCACGGTCAGAAGCCCCAGGAACAACCCGGTGTGCAGTAAGGCCAGGATCGCCCCGAAGGCACCACCTGCCGAGATGCCCAGCAAATGCGGATCGGCCAGAGGGTTGCGGGTGACGGCCTGCAAACTGGCGCCCACAATGGCCAGACCGGCCCCCACACAGCAGGCCAGAATGGCACGGGGGAACCGGATATCCCACACGATGGACGCACGTCCCGGTGACCAATCCGGGGCAATCGTGGCCGGTGCGATTTTGTTCAGCACGACGCCCCAGACGGTGCTCAGCGGGATCGATACGGCACCCACGCTGACAGCGATAGAAATCGACAAGGCCAGCACCCCAAAGCCCACAGCAATCGCGATGCGAAACGGGCGTTGCTTTGGGGGTGGCGGGTGCATTGTGCTTACTCGCCCCGGAATGCAGCGGCCAGTGTTTTGACGGCCTTGATGTTGCGCGGGCCCGGTGTGGCCTCGACGTATTCAAGGGTGACAAAGCGGTCGTTTTTGACGGCGTCGATTTCGGCAAAGGCGGGATTGGCCCGCATGAAATCGCGTTTTTGTGCTGCTGTCACTTCGCCGTAGTTCACGATTACAATGACTTGCGGGTTGCGTTCGACCACGGCTTCCCAGCCGACAGTGGCCCAGCTTTTGTCGACATCATTCATGATGTTGATGCCGCCTGCGGCCTCGATCAAGGCATTGGGCATGGCATAGCGCCCCGCGGTAAAGGGCGCATCTTCGCCGCTGTCGTAGACAAAAACCCGCGGGGCGTCGCCCAGCGCGGGCTGTGCCGCCAGGGTCTGAGCCAGCTGCGATTGGTAGCTTTCGATCAGCGCCTCGGCCCGGTCTGAGACATCAAAGATTGCACCAAGGTTGCGGATGTCATTGTACATGTCCTGCATTGAGGCTGCGTCTTTTTCGCCGATGTGGATGCAGCTTTCGGTCAGCTCGTAGACCTGAATGCCGAAGGGCGCCAGCGTATCGGGCGTGACATCGCCGCCGACCTTCATGCCGTAGTTCCACCCCGCAAAGAAGAAATCGGCATCGGCGCCTACCAGTACCTCGCGGGTGGGGTATTTCGATGACAGTTCGGGCAATGCCTGAATGCCCAGTGTCATGTCGGAGTCCAGCGTTTTCCAGCCTGAAATCCCGGTGTAGCCGACCATGCGATCGGCCAGGCCCAGGACCAGCATCATCTCAGTCAGGTTCACATCATGCGAGATGGCGGCCTGTGGGGGTGCATCAAAGGTCACGCTGCGATTGCAGCTTTGGACGGTGGTCTGCGCCAGAGCGCCAGAGGCACATAAGATGGCCGCAAGGGGTGTGAGGATCCGTTTCAATCGGTGCGCCTTTCAGTCTGGCAAATGGTAAGAGAAATGTTTGGTGTTGCTGGGCGACAGATGTTCGCGGCGCGCATTGACGCGGAACGCGGTGGACACCGTTGCCTCGGTCAGGACGGTTTCAGGCGGGCCGAACCCGATGGTGTGACCCTGCTCCAGCAGCAAGATTGTATCGCAGATATTGGCCGCGATATTGAGGTCATGCAGCGAGACGATGATGGTCAGATCCAAAGCGCGGATCAGGGCCAGCACCTCAAGCTGATGACGGATGTCGAGGTGGTTTGTCGGCTCATCCAGCACCAGAACCTGAGGTTCCTGCACCAAAGCACGGGCCACCATGACCCGTTGACGTTCGCCCCCCGACAGCGAAGCCAGATCGCGGTGGGCCAGCTGAGGCAGGTTCAGCTGTGTGAGGGTGGCGTCCACGATGCGGGCGTCTTTGGCGCCGCCTGACGCAAAGCCGGATCCATGCGGGGTACGGCCCAGCGCCACCACCTCGCGTACGGTCAGGCCAAAGGACGACGGCTGTTCCTGCAAGACGGCGGCGATGCGTTGGGCAGCGGCACGGGGGGGCATCGCCCAGATGTCATGCCCGTCGACCCGAACGTGCCCGGTGGCAGGTGCCTGATAGCGATACAGCATGCGCAGCAGCGTGGATTTACCGGCACCGTTGGGCCCCACGACGCCCAGTACCTGACCCGGATCAACATGAAAGCTGGTGGGGTGCAGCACCGGCATATCACCTTTGCGCGGCGACCAGCTGATGGCATCTGCGACAACCCCTGCGGCATTCATGAGGCACGCTGATCGCTGTTGTCCAGCGCACTGATGACGGCTGGCACACGGGCCAGCGTGGTGTGGCGCAGTTTGCCCGGCCGGTGCAGCGACGAACACCAGCCATCATCCAAAATGGCATAGTACCGCGCGAAGCTGACCAGATCATCGATGTCCGTGTCAGGGGAGATATCACCAAAGAGATACGTCGCCTTGTTGGGCGCGTGATAGGCCACGGTGCAGGGGCGGTCGCAGCCTGCCATACACGCCACGCCCGAGACGTCGAACCCATCGCACACATCGTCGCCCGACGCCGCGAGGGCCGCACGCAATCTGGCAATCAGTTCGTATCCGGGGCGATCATCTGTGCCCGTGTGGCGGCACGATGTGCATACTGTGATGCGATGTGTTTTATGTCCCAAGGCACCCTCCGAAAGATCGCAGGGTGGGGCACGGTGTTGCACCTGTGGGCGGGTTGACCCGTAGAACCATCATGGCCTCCTGTCCGGACACCCCGTCCGGGTAGCGGTTGCAAACGGTGCATGTGCACCTGTGATGGCAGGTCTCCTGACTTGCGGGTCTGGGCTCTCCCGATCCTTCCCGAATGCAAGGGGCATCCAGTGGTGATCATCGGGGTCGCTCGCCGCTTACAGTTGCGGGGGCAGTCACGGATTCGGCGCCAATTGGCTCCTCCTCACCGTATTCCCTTTTCATTCCGGGGTTCGCCTGTGGCATCCGGAAACCATCGGGGGAAGTTGTTGATGAGAATGGGCAACGCGTCAAGGGGGGAAACGGTGCGCGTCAGTGCGCCTCGGCCCAATTTGCGCCCTGGCCTGCATCCACCACCAGGGGCACGTCCAGCTTGATCGCCGGATCAGCGGCCCCTTCCATGACGCTGCGGGCGGCGTCGATGATAGCGTCCTCAGAGCCTGATGTGACCTCGAATATCAGCTCGTCGTGCACTTGCAGCAGCATGCGGGCGGGAAGGCTTTCGATGGCGGCAGGCATACGGATCATGGCGCGGCGGATGATGTCGGCGGCGGTGCCCTGAATGGGCGCATTGATGGCCGCACGTTTGGCAAACCCGGCACGGGGGCCTTTGGCAGCAATTTCCGGCGTGTGGATTTTACGACCAAAGAGGGTTTGCACATGGCCGTGTTCCTTGGCAAACGCCACGGTGTCATCCATGTAGGTGCGGATGCCCGGAAAGCGTTCGAAATAGCGGTCGATGAAGGCCTGAGCCTCGGACCGGGGGATGCGCAGATTGCGCGCCAGACCAAAGCCCGAAATGCCGTAGATCACACCGAAATTGATCGCCTTGGCGCGGCGGCGGATTTCCGGCGTCATGTCATCCATCGAGACATCGAACATCTCAGACGCGGTCATGGCGTGGATGTCCTGCCCTTCGCGGAAGGCCTGTTTCAGCGCCGGGATGTCGGCCACGTGGGCGAGGATGCGCAGCTCAATCTGGGAGTAATCAAGGCTGACCAGAGTGTTGCCCGGTTCGGCCACAAACGCCTCGCGGATACGGCGGCCTTCTTCGGTGCGCACGGGGATGTTTTGCAGGTTGGGATCGGTCGAGGCCAGACGGCCTGTGGACGCGCCGGTTTGCACGTAGGAGGTGTGCACGCGGGTGGTGTCAGGATCAATGTGATCCTGCAGCGCGTCGGTGTAGGTGGACTTCAGCTTGCTCAGCTGGCGCCAGTCCAGCACGCGCGCAGGCAGATCATGTTCGGTGGCCAGGTCTTCGAGCACATCGGCACCGGTGGCATAGGCCCCGGTTTTGCCTTTCTTGCCGCCCTCAATCCCCATTTCATCAAACAGGATTTCACCCAGTTGCTTGGGTGAGCCGACGTTAAAGCTGCGCCCGGCAAGCTCGTGAATTTCCGCCTCAAGCCCCGCCATCTTCTGGGCAAAGGCGTTGGACATACGCGACAGCGTTTCGCGATCAACCTTGATGCCGTGGCGTTCCATCTGCGCCAGCACGGGCACCAGCGGGCGTTCGAGGGTCTCGTACACGGTGGTGACCTGCGCGCGGTGCAGCTGCGGCTTGAAGGTCAGCCACAAACGCAGGGTGATGTCGGCATCCTCGGCGGCGTATTTCACGGCCTCGTCAATCGGCACACGGTCAAAAGTGATGGCGGATTTGCCGGTGCCCAGCAGTTGTTTGATCGGAATGGGCGTGTGGTTCAGATAGCGATCTGACAGCGTGTCCATACCGTGATTGTGCACGCCGGAATTCAGCGCATAGGACATCAGCATGGTGTCGTCGATAGGATGAATGCCGACGTTGTAATTGGCCAGAATTTTGCTGTCGTACTTCATGTTCTGACCGATTTTGAGGATGCTTTCGTCCTCAAACACCGGCTTTAGTTTGGTCAGCACATCATCCAGTGGCAACTGCCCGTCGAGCACGACGTCTGAGCCGAAAAGATCATCGGCGTCACCGTCTTTGTGGGTGAGCGGGATATAGCAGGCCTGACCGGGCGCGATGGCCAGACAGATGCCCACCAGATCGGCCTGCATTTCATTCAGCGAAGTGGTTTCGGTATCCACGGCGACATAGCCCTGATGGCGGATCAGTTTGATCCATGTGTCGAGGTCAGCCATGTCTGAAATGCGGGTATAGGCATCCGGATCAATGCCGGGCCAGTCGGGGGCGGCGTCCTCTTCGCCCCCTTGCGTGGGCGTCTCGGGGATGGAAGGTGGTTCCACATCAAGCGCGGTGGCGATGCGTTTGGTGAGCGTGCGGAATTCCATTTCGGTCAGGAAGGCCATCAGGCGGTCAGGGTCCGGGTCACGCACTTCGAGATCGTCCAGAGTGAACTCCAAAGGCGTCTCGCAATCGAGCTGCACAAGCCGTTTGCTCAGCTCAATCTGCGCGCGGTTGTCCAGCAATGTCTGGCGGCGTTTGGGCTGGGGGATTTCCCCGGCGCGGTCCAGCAGTGTTTCCAGATCGCCAAATTCGTTGATCAGCAAAGCGGCGGTTTTGATGCCGATGCCGGGCGCGCCGGGCACGTTATCAACACTGTCGCCGGCCAGGGCCTGCACATCGACAACCCGGTCAGGGCCGACACCAAACTTGGCCTCGACGCCTTCGACATCAATGCGGTTGTTCTTCATGGCATCAAACATCTCGACCCCGCCGCCGACCAGTTGCATCAGGTCTTTGTCGGAGGAGATGATGGTGACACGGCCCCCTGCATCACGGGCTTGAACCGAGAGCGTGGCGATGATGTCATCGGCCTCATAGCCTTCCAGCTCTTTGCAGGCGATGTTGAACGCCTCGGTCGCGGTGCGCGTCAGGGGGATCTGCGGGCGCAAATCCTCGGGCATGGCCTCGCGGTTGGCTTTGTATTGGTCGTACATGTCATTGCGGAACGTGTGGCTGCCTTTGTCAAAGATCACCGCCACATGGGTGGGGGCATCGGCACCGGTGTTGTTGCCGTCAATGTAGCGCTGCAGCATGTTGCAAAACCCGCTGACCGCCCCGATGGGCAGGCCATCGGATTTGCGCGTGAGCGGAGGCAGCGCATGGTAGGCACGAAAGATAAACGCCGAGCCGTCGATCAGATGCAGGTGATGGCCTTTGCCGAATGTCATGATACGCGCCCCTCGTGTCAGATGTTGAAACCTGTAATGCCACGCGGTGACACAGGGTGCCAGTGGGAACGTCAGTGGGAACGTGGGCAATACGGGGTTCCGGCCCACAATGACCGATGCCGGAGGGCAGACACGTGGCCGCGATCCGATGGTCAGCCAGAGCCACATCAAGGCGCGGCGCAAGCGGATGCCACAGATGGATCAACGCATGAAAAAAGCGCCGGCACATGGCCGACGCTTTGATCTGACACTCGTTACCGGGAGAGAAAGCCCACGAGGCAGATGCCGTTGTGGCGTGCGGTGCTTAGGTCAGCCACCACCGCTCCATCCAGCGTTCACCGTCCATATCCCAGTTGGTCGCGATATTTTCGGGCATGCCAACATTGTCAGCGACAGCAAAGACATAAGACGCAAACATCGGGATCAGAGCGCCGCCTTCGTTGTGGACGATTTCCTGCATCTCGTAATACATCGCGCGGCGCAGGTCTTCGTTCAGCTCGGCGCGGGCATCCACAAGCAGCTTGTCGAAGCGCTCGTTTGACTGGCGCGTTTCATTCCACGACACACCGGTCTGGTATGCAGTCGAGAACATCTGATCCTCAACCGGGCGGCCGCTCCAATAGCTGGTGATGAAGGGTGATTTGATCCAGTGATCCGCCCAGAACCCATCATTGGGCGTGCGGTTGACACTCAGATCAATGCCGCCCCCTTTGGCCGAGTTCTGAATGAGGATTGCCGCATCAACTGCGCCCGCAAAGGCCGCCTCGGAGGCGTTGATTTCAATTGCCAGTGAATCAAGGCCCGACTGTTTGAGGTAATAGCGTGCTTTGTCCGGATCGTATTCGCGCTGTGGCAGGTCCTTGTTGAAGTACCGCTGCCCCGAACCGATGGGGTGATCGTTGCCGACCTCGCCGTAGCCGAACAGGATTTTGTCCACGATTTCCTGACGGTTCACCGCATGTTTGATCGCCATGCGAATGTTGTTGTCATCAAACGGGGCCGTGTCGGTCAGCATTGGCAGCGAATAGTGCAGCGTGCCGGTGGCGGTCACCAGATTGACGCCGGGCTTGCGGCCCATCAGATCAGCGGTTTTCAGATCGACACGGTCAATCGCATGAACGTCACCCGACACGATGGCCGAGGTACGCGCGTTTTGATCGATGATCGACAGCACTTCGATCGTGTCCACATGGCCAACCGCATCAGTCCAGTGATTGGCGTGGCGCGACAGGGTCGTGCTGACCCCTGCGTTGTAGCTGTCGATTTTGTAGGCACCGCAACCGACCAGATCCTGCCAGTTCATCGTCCCATCTTCATTGGCGGGCATGACGGGCAGGTGATAATCGGTCATGATGAACGGGAAGTCAGCGTTGCCGGCGTCCAGCTCGATCACGACGATCAGATCACCGTCAGCCTTGAGGTCTTTGACGGATGACACCAGCGGGGCCGCAGCCGAGGTCGAGCCTTCGCCGCGGTGATGGTTGATCGAGGCGATGACGTCTTTGGCGGTGACCGATCTGCCATTGTGGAATTCCAGCCCGTCGCGCAGTTTGAACGTCCATGTTTTTGCATCCGACGACGCATCCCACGATTCTGCCAATGACGGCTCGAGGCTGCCGTCACCGCCGATTTGCGTCAGGTATCCCTGATACCCCCCCAGCGCGAGGCCAATCGTATATCCGTTTTCAATGATGCCGGGATCAAGCACATCCGTGGTCGAGCCGTGCCCCTTGGCGACACGCAGGTGCCCGCCCTTTTTGGGGGTTGCAGCATGCACCTGACCGGCGGCCATCGACAGCGCCGACAGGCTGACGCCCGCCGCCAGACCCTGTTGCATAAACCCCCGTCTGGAAATTCTGTTTGCTTTCAGTTGGTGTGTCAGATTGTGAAGTGTTTTCATTTTGGATCTCCCTTAATTTATTTTTCTCATTCTGGCTCTTGGCGGCACATTATCGGTATAGCATCTTTTGGCTTATGGTCTGGGTGTGGGCAGGTACGCGGACTGCCGTGGTGATATGGCGCATGTTTTACACCGTCTCGCGGCACAGCGCCTGACTGAGGCAATGCACACCGCCCCCGCCCAGCGTGAACATTGACATATCAGGGTCATAGACCTGAAACCCAAGTGCCCGCATTTTGGCGTTCAGGTCATCCGCACCGGCCATCGACAGCACTTTGTTATCGCCCAATGCCACCAGGTTCACGCCAAGGTTCTTGGCCTCGCGGTACTCGACCTCGACAATGTCGATGCCCCAGCCGCGCACGACATCCACCAGCCAGGGCTCCATCGCGTCAACGCAGGCGACGGCCAGTTTATCGGCCAGGGGCACAATCAGGCCGTCCATATGCACAAACTCGCGGCTGATCGGGGCCACGACCGCCTCCCAGCCTTCGGCGCGCACAAAATCGGCAACCTGTTCGCTGCCTTCTTTTTCGGACCGCTCACCACAATGGCCGATCAGCACGCGGCCCGGTTCGATGATGTTGAAATCACCGCCCTCAAAGTGACCGGCGGTGGCAAACTTCCAGATTGGGATATGGTTGTCCTGATAAAACTTGATGGCGGTCACATAATCCGCCCGGCGGCATTTCAGCTGCATATGGCAGATCAACGCCCCCCAGGGGGTCATGGCGGAACTGTCGCGGGCAAAAAAGTTGCGGTGCAATGCTTCATCCGCGTCCAGATAGTGACAGGTCACGCCGTTCTCTTCGTAGATGGATACCATCTCGGCGTGTTGCTTCATCGCCAGTTGCAGATCAAACCGGTGGCCGGTTTTGTCGGCATTGGCCAGTGTTCTGCCGATCAACGGACCGGCATCGACCCAGCGGTAAAACTCGGGCTTGCCCAACAGGACGTCCGACAATTTCGCATAGTCGTTGTTGATGCCCCAATTTGCCAAAGGCCCTGCCCCGTCCTGCATCTTTGTGTCCTTACCCGTGTCTGGTCATATCCTGAGATAAGATTGACACGAGTTTTGCTTCCAATAAATTACAATTAAAGAATTCTAATATGTATAAAGATACATGTAATGCTGCCACCCAACCTATCCAAATCAGACCTTCATTTGCTGTATGTGTTTTCCGTTGTGGCCGAGTTTCGTGGGTATTCGGCCGCACAGATTGAACTGAATGTGTCGCAATCCACCATCTCGCGGCAGGTGTCTGATCTGGAGTTGCGGCTGGGCATGAAGCTGTGTCAGCGCGGGCGATCAGGGTTTCGGCTGACCGAAAATGGCGAGCTGGTGTACCGCGCCACGCAGCGGTTGTTTGCGTCGGTCCGAGAGTTCAACGAGACGATTGATGGCTCGCGTGGGAAACTTGAGGGCAATATGTCGCTTGCCGTGATCGAAAACTGGGTGTTCAACCGCGCCTCGCCGTTCTCGAACGCTTTGGCCCGGTTCGTTGACAAAGCGCCGGATGTCACAATTGAGCTGTTTTCACTGGCCCCTGACGACATTGAACTGGCCGTCCAGGATGGGCGCGTCGCCTTTGGTCTGGGCGTGTTTCACAAACACAAACCCGGGCTTGCCTATCAGACGATCGGCTTTGAAAAAATGGGGCTATACTGCGCCAAAGGCCACCCGTTGTATGATGTCACAGATCCCGACAGGGCCGATGCCGTGTTGAAAACCTCGCTTTATGCCAAGCGGTCATATCTGCGCGAGCGAGAGGTTGTGCCAATTTCGCAAAGCCTGAAAACCAACGCGCGCGCGCATCAGATCGAAGGCATTGCGCATCTGATTTTAACCGGGAATTACGTGGGCTTTTTGCCCGACGATTTTGCCCATGTCTGGGTGAGGGACGACACACTGCGCAATGTCGCAAACGGCAAATATGATCAGTCGTCAGAGCTGAAGGTTGTTAAAAAACGTGGGGTTGATCTTAATCTTGTGGAGCAGACGTTTGAAGGCATGCTGTTTGACCGCTGACCAAAGCCGTGATTTCAGGCTGAGGTGTTCAGCACCCCAACAGGCGCAGGATCACAGGCTGACGGCGGCTTTGAGACCTTCGAGCACGGCTTCTTCGGCGGTGCGGGCCACCAGACAATCGCCAATCATCTGCACGGGTGCCGGGTAGGCGCCAAGAGCATCGGACAGGCTGTTATCGGGGCTGTGACCCTGTGCCAGGACCAGCGTATCGACATCCTCAAAGAGGATCGGTTCACCGCTGGCGCTGTGCTGGAAATAGACCGTATCGGCATCGGCCCCGAACAGGCGGGCGTAGGGCGTGATTTCCACCCCCAGACGATGCAGGCGGCTGACCATGCTGTCGCGCACATAAGACTGCACCAATTCCCCGGCATGAACGCCGTTGACCGCCAGCCGGACGTGACAGCCCGAGGTGGCCAGATGCTCGGCCAGACCAAGGCCGATCCAGTCGTTGCGCCAATCTGCAATCACAACCGATCCGCCGGGGTTCACCTCATTTTTCAGGATCTGCCACGCGGTTACAACCTGAGCACCGTCTTCGGCCGCAAAGCCGGTGGGCCAGTGAGGCGTGGCACCTGTGGCAAGGATAATGGCATCGGGTTGCATGTCTTCGATCATCGCAAGGTCGGCACGGGTGTTGAGCCGAACGTCCACTCCGGCGCGGTCCATTTCACCAGACAGGTTGGTGATGATGCCACCAAATTCAGCCCGCCCCGGCAAAAGCTGCGCCAGACGGGCCTGCCCGCCCAGTTGGCTGTCGGCCTCAAGCAGGGTCACATCATGACCGCGCTGCGCGGCAACCGAGGCGGCCTTCATTCCCGCAGGGCCGCCACCCACGACAAGAACCTTCCTGGCAACCGAGGCCATGGGAAGATCACCGTAAAGCAGTTCGCGCCCGGTTTCAGGGTGCTGAATGCACGAGATGGGCACGCCTTTGTGGAAGTGACCAATGCAGGCCTGATTGCAACCGATGCAGGCGCGGATATCGTCCAGCTTGCCCGCCTGCGCCTTGGCGGGCATCTGCGGATCGCAGATCATGGCGCGCGTCATACCGCACATGTCAGCCTGCCCCGAGCTTAGAACCGCTTCGGCGATCTGAGGCTGGTTGATCCGGCCCGTGACGATGACGGGAATGTTGACCCGCTGTTTCACGGCCGCCGCAAGAGGCGCGCAATAGGCCGTGTCTTGAAACATCGGAGGGACAATGTGGACGGCCCCGCCAAGGGTGGCAGAGGTGCCTGCAACCACGCTGACGTAATCGATCTGCGGCGCAAGCGCCACGATCGCGTCCAGTGCATCGGGTGCGTCAAGACCGCCCTGGTTCTTTTCGTCGCCCGACATGCGCAGCCCGACAACAAAATCGTCACCGCCACCGGCGCGGGCCGCCGCCAGAGCCTCGGACAAAAAGCGGCGGCGGTTTTCAGGCGTGCCGCCATAGTGATCGTTGCGCAGGTTGACCGCGGGGTTCAGGAACTGGGCGGGCAGATAGCCGTGACTGCCCACAATTTCGACGCCATCTGCCCCGGCGGCGCGCACACGGGCGGCGGCATCGTGATAGCCCTGAAGGATTTCGGCAATCATCGACAGCGACACTGCACGCGGCATGGTATGAAACCGGTCACTGGGCACAGCCGAGGGCGCATACGTCACAGCGGCGGTGCCATCGGCGACCTCCATGATTTCGCGCCCCGGATGGAACAGCTGCACAAACAGCTTGCAGCCTTCGCCGTGAACGGCGTCAGCAAGGCGGCGCAGGCCGGGAATGATGTTGTCATCGGTGGCCATCAGCAAATGCGATGTGTAACGCGCCGTTTCATGCACCCCGGCCACCTGCGAGATGATCAGACCAGCCCCCCCGCGTGCACGGGCCATGTGATAGGCAATCAGGGCATCATTTACGGTGCCATCGGTGGGAAGGGTGGTGTCATGCCCGGTCGACAGAATACGGTTCTTGACCGTGACCGGACCGATTGACAAAGGCGAGAAAAGCATGGGGCAAGGCTGTGACATGATGGCCTTCTGAGACTGCAAAGCGGCATCACCATGAAACCGAATGTCCCACGGAACATGGGGGTTTAGCGAGGCTTGCAGATTTTGATTTCATTTTCAAGGTTTGGACGTTGTGCCCGGCGTGCGCTGGGGCACAGCGTCGGCACGGCAATACGACACGATCATATCGGTCACATGATCGCGGCGCGCATCCAGCCAGGCGGCCTCGGCCATATCGCGGCCATAGGTGATCGACAGGGTGTGGCGGTTCGACAGATGCAGGTACGACAGCGACAGCACCGACGTATACAGCTGCAGCGCGTCAACGTCTGCGCGAAACCCGCAATCGCGCGCGCCACGGGTCAGGATATCCTGAATAGAGGTGATCAGGTTTCCCGCAGCCTTGGCGACCAGCGGCAGCTTTTTCACAAACTTGCCCCGCATCGTGTTTTCAGCCACGGCCATATGCACAAAGTCAGGGTTCTTGCGCATGTGGTCAAAGGTGAAATGCACCAGCTTGGTCAGGGCGTCCGTCGGGGGCAGATCGGCAAGGTTCAGCTTTTGCTCTTCTTCACGGATGTGGAAATACACTTGCTCAAGACAGGCCAGATACAGCCCCTCTTTGCCGCCAAAATAATGGTACAGCATGCGGATGTTGCATTTGGCGCGTTTGGCGATGCCTTCGGTGCGCGCGCCGCCGTATCCTTTGGCCCCAAATTCGGCCAATCCTGCCTTGAGGATGCGCGCCTTGGTGGCGGCGGCATCGCGGCGGATGATCGGTTTTGGCTCAGTGCTCATGAGGTACCTGTTGCGGTCAGTTTCGTATCAGCTCTGGCAAGGTGGTAACGATCTGCGGGAAGATCATCAAGATCGCCACCAG
>JBGCEW010000013.1:0-58512 GCA_045106595.1 Roseovarius sp.
ACGGGAAGGGCGGGCGACCGCCCTTTTTCTATGCGCAAACGGATTTCCGGCAGTCGGTGTGCAAATGTGTGCGTTGGTATCCCATCGTACCCGAATGTTTACTGTAACACATTGTTATCATACAACTCTTTTATTATCGAAAAACTCTGGTAACGCTTGGTGTCACGGCCTATATGCCGGTTACATCAAACATCGCATCGTGCGATCTTCAGGACAGAGCCCATGGCGGATCAAACTCTTCATAACGCAGCCCACAACGTTGGGTCAGAGCAGGTAGTTCACCCCAAACCCACGCAGACAGCGACCGCAGGTGCGGCATGGATCAAGGCCGCGGCAGACAATGCCGTTGCGGATCGCGCCTGGACCATCAGCCGGATCGACAGCGCGCTGGGCTCAATCGCGTGACGTTGCGGCTGATCTGACGGATCAGCTTGCCAACAGGGCCTGATTGCGGTGAACCTTTGGAGCAACAGCAACCAAAGGGGTGCCGCATGGCCAGCACGCAGTTTCTCAGCACGCCGAACGGGCGCAGCATTGCCTATCATTTCACCCCCGGGGATGGGCCCTGCGTGGTGTTTCTGGGCGGGCTGAAGTCCGACATGCAAGGCACCAAAGCGGTGCATCTTGAGGCTTGGGCACAGGCGCGCGGACAGGCGTTTTTGCGGTTCGATTATTCCGGGCACGGCGAAAGCTCGGGGACATTCGAAGAGGGCTGCATTGGCGATTGGGCCGAGGATACGGCGGCTGTTTTGGACACCGTCACCGATCTGCCGCTGTTGCTTGTGGGTTCGTCCATGGGCGGGTGGCAGTCTTTGCTGGCTGTCAAACGCGATGCCCGTCGGATTGCTGGACTTGTCACCATCGCCGCAGCACCCGATTTCACCGAAGACAGCATGTGGGCCGGGTTCACCGACACGCAGAAGGCCCAGCTGCAAAGCGAAGGGCAGGTGGCTTTGCCAAGCGATTATGGTGAGCCATACATCATCACCAAACGCATGATCGAAGACGGGCGTCAGCAGCTTGTGTTGCGCGATCCGTTGCCATTGCCCATGCCAACGCGGTTTTTGCAGGGTACGGCGGATGCGGATGTGGATATGTCCGTGGCGCTGCGCCTGCTTGAGCATGCCGAGGGCCCCGATATGCGGCTGACGCTGGTTGACGGTGTCGATCACCGGTTTTCCACACGGGCCTGCCTTGATCTGATTACGCAGAATATCCAGGATGTTCTGGACAGCGAAGGTATGGTCTGATGGGCGTGGGCAAATGGGTTTTCACCGGGCTGGCGGTTGGCATTGTCGGCCTGATCACGCTGGGCCCGTACGAACCAGTTGACTATGACGTCAGCTTTGACCCGGCTGAATTTGATGACGGCGTGCAGGCCTATTTTGATCGGGTTGAGGCGGCGTTTGACGATATCCGTCCCGACAGCGCCAAACGTGTGATCTGGGCCGGAGCACCTGAAACACGGACGCCGGTATCGATTGTGTACATGCATGGCTTCTCGGCCTCTTCGCAGGAAATCCGGCCCGTGCCGGACACTCTGGCGCAGGCCCTTGGGGCCAATCTGATCTATACGCGGTTTGCCGGGCATGGGCGCACGTCCGATGCCATGGCCGAAGGCACGATGCAGGCCTGGATGCAGGACGCCGCCGAGGCAATGGCTGCCGCGCGCGCTGTGGGCGATGAGGTGATTATCATTTCCACCTCAACCGGGGGCACGATTGCAGCCCTTGTCTTGCTGGATGATGCGCTGTCGGCAGATGTTAAAGGGGCCATTTTTGTGTCGCCCAATTTTGGCATCAACAACCCGATGTCGCCCTTGCTGACCATGCCCGCCGCCCGCTACTGGGTGCCGTTGATCGGGGGCAAGCGCCGCAGTTTTGAGCCGCTGAACGACGCACAGGCCCGCGAATGGACCACCGAATACCCCAGTGCTGCGGTTTTCCCGATGGCCGCCATGGTCAAACATGCCAATGCACAGGATTACGCGGCGGTGCAGGTGCCGGCGCTGTTTTACTACTCGGACGACGATCAGGTGGTGCGCCCGGATCTGACCCACGGTGTTGTGGCCGAATGGGGCGGGCCCGCCACGCGTATCGCCCCTTTGCTGACAGAGGCTGACACCCCCTTCGCGCATGTTGTGGCAGGCGATATTACGGCACCAGCACAGACAGCACCTGCCACACAGGCTATGCTGGACTGGATCAACGGGCTGAAGTGAACACTGAACTGAACACGAACTGAACGGAGAGCACATGGACCAACGCGTATCCCTGATTACACTGGGCGTGGCAGATGTGGCGCGCGCGCAGGCCTTTTATGATGCCTTGGGCTGGGCCCGTGCCGACAGCCCCGATGGTATTGTCGTCTATGATCTGCTGGGCCAAACGCTGGGGCTGTATCCACGCGCCGATTTGGCCCGCGATATGGGGCTTGAAGAGCATGAAATCGGCACGGGGGCGTCTACCTTGTCGTGCAACACACGCTCCAAGGACGAGGTCGCACAGGTGCTGGCGCAGGCCAAAGCCGCAGGCGCGCGTGTTCTGCGCGACGCACATGATGTATTCTGGGGCGGGCACATTGGCTATTTCGCAGACCCCGACGGGCATATCTGGGAAGTGGCCTATAACCCGTTTTCGCCCCTACGCGAAGACGGCGCGTTTCGCTGGAACGGCTACGAATGAGGCCTCCGCGCAGCATGTGGAGCCTTGAAACCCTGGGTCGTGTGCGGCTGGGGCGCTATTTCTACATGCGCGATTTCCTGTATTCCGAGATTGGCAGCATCCACCAGATCTCCAACATTCCCGAAGACCCCGATCTTGCCATCGCCAATGGCCGCCAGCTGTGCATGCATCTGCTTGATCCGTTGACGGAAACCTTTGGCCCGCTGGCCATTCGGTCAGGATATCGCAGCCCCACGCTGAACCGGTTTGGCAATGACAACAAACTGAATTGTGCGCGCAATGACGCCAATTACGGCCATCACATCTGGGACCGCGACAGCGCAACCGGGGCAGGGGCCGGTACGTCGTTGGTGATCCCGTGGTTTGCAGATCGTTATGAGCAGGGCCGCGATTGGCGTGATCTGGCGTGGTGGATCCATGATCACCTGCCTTATTCCGATCTGTGGTTTTTCCCCAAACTGTGCGCAATGAACCTCAGTTGGCGGGCCGCGCCGCGCCGGACGATATCCAGCTATATCGCGCCAAAGGGCATGCTTTTGCGCGCAGGTGAAACGCCGGGCGTTTCCGCTGAGGCCCGCCAGTCACGCTATGCCGATTTTCCGCCCTTTCGGGGCCTTGCCTTGCCTTAAACCATTGACGGCACCTGCTGCTGTGGCATGGTAGCGCGCGAGGCAAATCAGCAGGGCAAAAGGATCACCGCGCAGATGAATGAACCGCTTGTTTTTCTGCCAGGTATGATGTGCGACGCGCGCGTGTTCGGCCCGCAACTGGCCGAGCTGAGCCCGCATTTCACCCTGACCGTCGCGCCAATCACCGGTGGCGACCGGATTGAGGAAATCGCCAGCCGCATCTTGGACACGTTGCCGCGCAAATTTGCGCTGGCAGGGCTGTCGATGGGCGGTTGCGTTGCGATGGAGATCATGCGCCGCGCCCCGGACCGGCTGACACGAATTGCGCTGATGGACACCAATGCATTGGCCGAAACTCCGCAATCGGCGGCAGATTACGAGCCAAAGATCATCAAAGCACGCTCGGGTCGGCTGGCCGAAGCGGTGCCCGAGTTCTTGCCACCTGACACGTTGGCCAATGGTCCTTACCGCGCCGAGGTGATGGCGTTGGTGACCGATATGGCGGAAAACCTGGGCGTCGACACGGTGATCCGGCAGGCCCGCGCGCTGCAACGCCGCCGCGATCAGCAACCTGCACTGCGCCGCTGCAAAGTGCCGGCTTTGGTGTTATGCGGGGCCGAGGACGGGCTGACGCCGATCAAACGCCATGCGTCGATGGCCGATCTGATCCCATATTCAGACCTCAAGGTGATCGAAGGCGCGGGGCACTTGCCCACGCTGGAAAACCCTCAGGCCACGACAGCCGCGTTGCTGGAGTGGTTGAAACAACCGTTTGTGCTGCAATCGCCTGTGCCCAACCCGTAATCACACGGCATCCGGCTTTCTTTGCCTTCAAGTATCTCGAAGACGGGTCGCCGGACGGCAGGGCCTAATCCGTTACGCTGCGGCGTTTTTGTTCGCAGGTTTACCAGAACCTGCCTTTGATTTGCGCGGTCCGGTACGTTTGCGCGGGGCAGGCGCCTCAGAGTTGGCGTCGATGAAGTCCAGCACCAACGGCCGGATGTTGTTGCGCCAGCTGCGCCCGGCGAAAATACCATAATGCCCGGCCTCGGGTTCGATATAGCTGGCCTTTTTGCTGTCGGGCAGCCCGGTCAGCAGATCAAGAGCGGCCACACATTGGCCTGGCGCTGAGATATCGTCCTTGCCGCCTTCGACGGTTTTCACCGCAACGGATGTGATTTTGCCAATATCGACTGCCTTGCCATTCACGGTGAAGGCATTTCTGGCAATCTCAAGGTTCTTGAACACGCGCTCGACTGTCGACAGGTAGAATTCGGCGGGCATATCCATCACGGCCAGATATTCATCGTAGAACTTGTTGTGCGGATCGTGATCGCTGGCGTCGCCCTGGGCCACGCGGCCGATCTGATCGACAAACGCTTTTGAGTGACGCTCAAAGTTCATCGACATGAACGATTGCAGTTGCAGCAGGCCAGGATAAACCATGCGGCCCACGCCTTCGTATTTGAAGCCCACGCGCTGGATCATGGTCTGTTCCAGCTGGCCCATGGTTACGCGGCGGCCAAAGTCTGTGACTTCGGTTGGGGTGGCGTCGGGGTCAACCGGGCCACCGATCAGCGTCATCGAGCGGGGCTGTGCGGCGGGTTCTTCCTCGGCCAGATAGGCGGTGGCGGCCAGCGCCAGCGGGGCGGGTTGGCACACGGCAATCACATGCAGGTCCGAGCCCAGCTCGCGCATGAAATCGGCCAAGTATAATGTGTAGTCCTCGACATCGAACTTGCCTGCCGACACCGGAATGTCGCGGGCGTTGTGCCAGTCGGTCACGAAGACCTCGCAATCGGGCAGCAAGGATCGCACGGTCGAGCGCAGCAATGTGGCGTAGTGGCCAGACATCGGCGCAATCAACAGAACCCGGCGATCCATGTCGTCGCGGCCTTGCACATCAAAATGGATCAGGTCGCCGAAATCGCGTTCCACAATCGTGTCGATGCTGATCAGGTGGTCGCGGCCATCTTCGCCAGTGATCGAATCAATACCCCAGTCGGGTTTGGTGACCATGCGTTGAAAGGTCCGTTCCGTCACTTCGCCCCAGGCGGCCATCATCTGGAACGCCGGGTTTGGTGTCATGCTGAAAATTGGGTAAGATGCCATCGACAGGGCCGTCGCGCCCAACCATTGGTTGGTGTTGCGGAGGGTTTCCATCAGGTCGTAAGTCGCCATGTAGCGCATCGTGTACTCCTTTTGGCCCGTCTCATAAGCGGTCGGGCCTGATCACTTTCGTCGCATGGCCCCTCCCGACCATTAACGATATGCAGCACATTAAATGCTGCATAGCAGAAACTTTAAGGGGAATTCTTTAACATGTCCACGCATGAGGGTGTTGAAACCGATGATTTTCAGAAAATGAATGAAAATTTGGTTAAAGTTGAGGACCTTTCACAACGCCTGATCCGGGCGCTTTCAGCGCGTAACCCGGCGAAACAAACGCTAAATGGCCCCTCAGACGATCTGTTTGCAAAGGCATCGGCATCGTATTGGTCTGAATTGGTTGAGAACCCGGGGCGCCTGTACGAATCGCAGGTGGGCTACTGGGGTAAATCGGTACGTGCGTTTCTGGACGCACAGCAAACCATGCTGCAGGGCGGCGAGATTGACACAGATGAGGACGCATTGGCGAACGATCCCCGGTTTGCCAACCCGATGTGGAATTCAAACCCATACTTCAACTGGATCAAGCAACAATACGCCCTGAACACCCAGGCGATAGAGCAGGCCGTGCACGAGCTGGACGATCTGGACGCCACCGAAAAGCAGCGGATTGAGTATTTCTCGCAGCAGATCATCGACATGATGTCGCCTACGAATTTTCTGGGCACCAACCCCGATGCGCTGGAACGCGCGCTTGAGACCGAGGGCGAAAGCCTGGTCAAAGGTCTGGAAAACCTGGTGTCCGATCTTGAGGCCAACAACGGCGAAATGGTTGTGCGGCTGGCGGACGAAGACGCGTTTGAGCTGGGCGTTAACGTGGCCACCACCCCCGGTGAGGTGGTCTATCGCAACCGATTGATGGAGCTGATCCAGTACCATCCCACAACCGAAAAAGTGCACGCCACGCCGATCGTGATCTTCCCGCCGTGGATCAACAAGTTCTATATTCTCGATCTGAAAGAGCAAAACAGCCTGATCAAATGGATTGTCGAGCAGGGCTATACCTTGTTTGTGGTGTCCTGGCTGAACCCCGACCGCAGCCATTCGGATATTGGCATGTCCGATTATATCGAAGACGGGTTTCTGACCGCCATTGAGAAGGCCAAAGAAATTACAAAGCAAAAGCAGGTCAACACAGTTGGCTACTGTATTGCTGGCACCACGTTGCATATGACCCTGGCCCTGCTGAAAAAGCGCGGTGATAAATCGGTGAAATCGGCCACGTTCTTTACCGCACTTACGGATTTCTCGAACCAGGGCGAATTCGTGCCGTTCCTTCAGGATGACTTCATTGATGGCATCGAAGAGGAAGTGAACAGCCAAGGCGTCCTGCGTTCGTTTATCATGGGGCGCACCATGTCGTTTCTGCGCTCAAACGATCTGATTTATCGTCCGGCGATCAAAAGCTACATGATGGGCGAGGCACCTCCGGCGTTTGATCTGCTGTTTTGGAACGGTGACGGGGCGAACCTGCCGGGCAAGATGGCCATGGATTACCTGCGCGGTCTGTGCCAGCGCAATGAATTCGCCGATGGCGGGTTTGAGATTTGCGGCGAGCGCCTGCACCTGAGCGACGTGACCGTGCCGATCATGGCCATCACCTGCGAAACCGATCACATCGCGGCCTGGAAAGATTGCTACCGTGGGTTTCAACAAACCAAATCGCGTGACAAGACATTTATCGTTTCGGAAAGCGGCCATATCGCTGGCATCGTGAACCCACCTTCGAAAAACAAATACGGCTTCTATTATAATGACGATCTGAGCGGTGACGCGGATGCCTGGCTGGCGGGTGCCACGGAACAGGCCGGATCATGGTGGCCTGCATGGGAGGCGTGGATCAAGCCGCGCTCGGGTAAAATGGTGAACGCCCGCACACCGGGAGATGCAAACAACAAGCCCATCGCACCGGCCCCCGGCAGCTATGTGCGCAAATCGGCCAAGCTGTCCTGAAAGGCCCCAAACTGCCTTTTGCGAAAAAAATGCTGCAGTGCAGAAAAAAATACTTGAATTGCCGCAGTGCAGCATGTATATGGTTTGCAGACGCAGAAATTAACGCGGTGCACAGCGCACCAGAACACATAGAAGGACTAGCACAATGGCTAAAGCACAAGACATGAACGCCGTCATGAAAGACATCATGGGCGCATTCCCCGTTGACACCAAAGCAATGGAAGACGCGTTCCAGGGCCAAGCCGCTCTGAACGAAAAACTGTCAGGCGTTGCACTGGGTGCTGCTGAGAAATCCGCAGAAATCTCGAACAAATGGACCAAAGAAACTTTGGCCAAACTGAACGACATGACCAAAGTCAAAGCAGAGCCTGCTGACTATGCCAAAGCGATGACCGATTTCGCTTCTGCATCGGCCGAAGTTGCTGCCGAGAACATGGCCGCTTTCGCTGAAGTTGCGAAAAAAGTTCAGATGGACACAGTTGAGCTGATGATGGCCGCTGGCAAAGACATCCAAGCCGACACAGCCAAAGCTGTCAAAAAAGCCACAGACGAAGTGACTGCCGCTGCCAAGAAAGCAACCGCAGCTGCTAAGTAATTAGATTCAGGATCTGGGCCCTCCCTCTCGGATCCAACCTCAAAGGGCGAGCTTTACGGCTCGCCCTTTTCTTTTTCGCTGCACCGCACTAAGCTGCAATGCAGCGTTCAGGGAGGACACAGTGTGGCGGATACAGATAAACCATTGCTGATCAAGCGATATGCCAGCCGCAGGCTGTACAACACCGAGACGTCCGACTACGTGACCTTGGAAGATATCGCTGAATTCATTCGCGACGGGCGCGAGGTTCAGATCATTGATCTGAAATCCGGCGATGACCTGACCCGCCAATATCTGTTGCAGATCATTGCCGAACACGAAAGCCGCGGTGAAAATGTGTTGCCCATCGGTGTTCTGACCGATCTGGTGCGCAGCTATTCCACACATGCCACCTCGATGGTGCCGGATTTTCTGG
Source organism: Roseovarius sp. (assembly GCA_045106595.1). GTDB lineage: Bacteria > Pseudomonadota > Alphaproteobacteria > Rhodobacterales > Rhodobacteraceae > Roseovarius. The sequence continues at coordinate 8,446 of JBGCEW010000013.1, forward strand.
CGGCCAGTTTTGAAATGCTGCAAAAGGGCCAGTCCCAGATGATGGAGAACATGGCCAAGACCAATCCATTGTCATCGATGCCCGGTATGGACGCGATCCGCGCTCAGCAAGAGGCCTTCATGTCTGCCATGACAGGGGGCGGCATGGGTGCCGCGAACCCCAGCGCCACACCCGACAGTGCCAAAACCCCCGAAGCCGCACCCGAGGACGAAGGTTTGGACGATATCAAAAAGCAGCTGGCGGAATTGCAAAACAAACTGTCCAAGCTGGGCAAGTAACCGGACATGGTAGACAGTCCCGGCCGTATCACCCTGTGGGGGATCGAAGTGTTTATGGCGGCCGCTGACGAGCGCTCGATTTCAGCGGCGGCCAAACGGTTGGGGGCAAGCCCCTCGGCGGTATCACAACAGCTGACCAATCTTGAAGGCGCAGTCGGGGCCACATTGCTGCAACGCAACGCGCGGCCTATACAGCTGACCCCGGCGGGTGAAATCATGTACCGCCACGCCCAGACCATCCTGAACGAGGCCGCTCAGGCGCGTGCGGAATTGGCCATGGCCGATCTGTCGATCCTGACACGGTTCCGGCTGGGTATGATCGAAGACCTGGACGCCGATGTGACCCCGCAGCTACTGACCCATATGGCAGGCGAGCTGAAAGCCTGTCAGTTCTTTCTTGAAACCGGGGCCAGTCACCATCTCTATGACCAGCTTGAGGCGCGCGCGCTGGATGTCATTGTCGCGGCCGAACTGGGCGGCGAAAGTGACTGGGTCGAGGTGCATCCGTTGATGCGCGAGGGCTTTGTGGTGGCGGCGCCAAAGGGTGTCATTCACCGCGACGGCGATGTTCTGCGCCAGCTCAAGCGCATGCCGATGGTGCAATACACCCAGCGCCATTATGTGGGCCGGTTGGTCAATGCGCATCTGGCTCGCCAGAACATAACGCTGACGCATCGGTTTGAAATTGACAGCTATCACGCCATTCTGGCCCTTGTGGCCCAAGGCACGGGCTGGACCATTCTGACCCCGCTGGCGCTGATGCGCGCGCGCCGATTTGCCGATCAGATTGATGTGATGGAGTTGCCGTTCGAGCCGCTGACGCGCACCATATCGCTGACCGCGCGCAAGGATATTCTGCAAGACATGCCCGCCCGCGTGGCCGAAACCCTGCGCCCGATCCTGCGCAAGATGATTGTCGAGCCGGCCATTGCCGAACATCCTTTTCTGGATGGCAGTCTGACGGTGTTTTAGTCGGGCATCTGCACTGGTGTCGCGTAGGCCGGATCGGTCATTGTATCCCAATAATCTGCCCGCAATTGCAGCGCTGCAGCACCTGCGGCCCCATTGGAAAACTGCCGCTCATTGATCCGCGCCACCGGGATCACACCGCCGCCCGAGCTGGATAAAAACACCTCATCGGCCTCCATCAACTCAGCGATGGGCAGGGCGCGTTCCTCAATGTCGTAGCCACGCGTGCGGGCCATCTCCAACACGGTGCGTCGGGTGATGCCATGCAGCACGCCTTCATCCGGGGTGATCACGACATTTCCCTTTAAGGTAAACACGTTAAAGCCCGGACCTTCGGTAACATTGCCCTGATGGTCGGGCAGCAATACGGTCTCGTATCCGGCGGCTTTTGCCTCGAACAGGCCTTGGGTGAAATCACCCCAATGGTAATTCTTAGTGCGTGGGTTCACGCTGTCGGCGGGGATGCGGCGGGTGGTGTCTGACAGCCAGACCTGCACGCCGGCCAGCGCCACTTCGGGGCGCACGACATGTACGTAAGGCACGCACCAGGCATAAAAGTGATTGGCGCAATCCCTGGGGTCGCGGCTACCGGGGATCATGGGCGTGCCGCGCGCCGCCACCATCGCAACATAGGCATCGGTCAGCCCCGATGTGGCCAACATCCGATGCAGCGCTGCGGTGATCTGATCCCGGTTCAGCCCCACATCCATATGGCAGGCCTGCATCGACGTCTCAAACCGGGTTAGGTAATCGCCCAGCCGGAAAAAGGCACGGTTGCGCACAGGGACCACATCATAGGTGACATCAGAATGGGTCAGCGCCCAGTCCGTAACCCCGATTGTGGCCTGATCGATTGGCACCACGGCCCCCCTGATCCAGGCCGCCCCGTTAGAGAAATCATGTTTCATCCTGCCAGCAAGGCCTGAAGCTGCGCCTTGGGTCAAGTGCCATAAGCGTCTTGGACAGGCGGTACCATCACTGCATCTGCGGCGTTGATCAGGGCCTCGGCGATGTAATCCTGCTCCTCCCGGGTCAGCCGTGCAGGCAGGCGCACATCGCAGGCGCGCATCAGCATGGCGCGGGTGCGCGGCAGATCGGGGGTGTCGCCTGGCAAAAACTGCCAGTTCCAAAAGGCGCGGGCGTTGTCGGTGCTTTGGCCAAAGACCTGCACCTTGATGCCACTGCGATCGGCGGCGGTGACAAAGGCCTGGGTGTCCTGATCGGTCATGTTGACCAGATTGAACTGGATCGAATCCGGCGCGCGCTTTTCCTGGGGCAGGGGATTTGGCACGTTAAACCACGCGGAGCGGTTCAGCCGCTGTGCCACGTGATCGTGGCCCGCGCGCCCATCGCGCACGCGGCGTGGAACCTCGGGCAGTTGCGGGCGGATGATGGCTGCCGACAGGTTGGACATGCGCAAGTTATACAGCGGATGACGGTTTTGATGTGCTGAAAAAGCTGCATCAAGATCGGCATCCATCTGTTTGAAATGTTTGGACCAATTGTGTTCGTAAGCGCCGGACATGATCACCGCGCGGGCGACCAGATCGGCATCATCTGTGATCAGAATACCGCCTTCGCCAGCATTGACCAATTTGTAGGACTGAAAGCTGAAACATCCCACACGGCCAATGGTGCCAATATGTTGCTCGTTCCAGGTGGTGCCCAGACTGTGGGCGGCGTCCTCGATCACTGGGATCGACTGGGCGTCGCACAGCGCCATGATTGCATCCATATCCGATGTATGGCCGCGCATGTGGCTGATGATCACTGCGTCTACATTTGCTTGAAGTTTGGTTTTGAAGTCATTGAGATCAATGCGATATGTTTCATCCACCTCGCATAAAACCGGGATGCAATCAGCGTGTACCACCGACGAGGGCACGGCGGCAAAGGTGAAGCCTGGGATCAGCACACGCGCACCGTGTGGCAAGCCAAGCGCCTTTAGAGACAAAAACAAAGCTGCCGAGCAACTGGAGACCGCCAATGCGTAGCGCGTGCCCATCATGGCGGCGAATTCCTGCTCTAACAGGGCCACAGGTGCATTTTCAGGGGCCGTATAGCGGAAAAGGTCCCCGGATTTCAGCATCTTATCAATCTCGCGACGGGCTGAAGCGGGAATGGGTTCGGCGTCATAGACATTGGGTGCATTATGCATGTTCGGATTTCCTGAAATTGGAATTTCGATAAGCCGAATGTATAAGCTGTGTGCACCCGACACCCAAGTTATTTTTTGGGCGTTTCAGATATGCGCAAAGGCCTGCTTGTCCGTCTTTACAGACGGCCGCGCCATCAGCAGGGCGAGATGGGCACGCAAGGGCCCGAAGATCAGGCTGGCTTAGACGCCCAGGCGATCGCGCATGGCGTACCATGTCATGGCCAGCGCCAGCAACGGCGAGCGCATCATTGTCCCACCGGGAAACACCTGTGAGGGCACGCGCGCCATAGTATCAAACCCTTCAGCCTGACCCGCAATCGCCTGCGCCATCAGCAGCCCCGCATGGGTGGCATTGCCCACCCCATGCCCTGAATAGCCAGAGGCCGACAAGATATTGGGCGTCACCCGCACCAGATAGGGCATCCGGCGCATGGTGATCGCCAATGTGCCGCCCCAGCTGTAGTCAATCTTTACATCTTTCAGATGCGGATAGATCTGCAACATGGGTTTGCGTACCGTGGCGGTGATATCAGCGGGGAATTTGTAGCCATAGCTTTCGCCACCGCCAAACAGCAGCCGGCCATCATGGCTAAGGCGGTAGTAATTCACCACGAACTTGCTGTCGGCCACGGCGATATCGCGGGTGACGATGCGGGCGGTATCCGGCCCCAAGGGCTCGGTTGCGATTATGAAATTGTTGATCGGCATGACCCGTGACGCCACCTTGCGGTTCAGCCCGCCCAGATATCCGTTGCAGGCGAGGATCACATGATCGGCCACCACGCGGCCCTGAGCGGTTTGCACGACAGGCTGCGCGCCTTCCTTGATGTGGTGCACCTCGGCGCATTCAAAGATCTGAGCGCCCGCAGCACTGGCCGCCCGTGCCAACCCCATCGCATAGGCCAGAGGGTGCAGATGTGCCGCCCCCATATCCAGGGATCCGCCGTGATAGCTGGGCGAGGGGACCAATGCCCGAAAGGCCTCAGGCTCCAGTGTTTCTATCTGGTCATATCCATAGCGATCGCGCAGGTGATTGGCGCTGGCATGTTCATGGGCCATATCGCTGGCCGAAAAACAGGCGTGCGCAATGCCGGGTTTCAGGTGGCATTCGATCTTGTGTTTGGCGATCAGGTCTTTGACCAGATCTTTGGCGGCTTCGGCCTGCTCCCACAGTTTTTGGGCGTCATCGGTGCCAACCAGAGATTCCAGTTCGGACTGATCCTGACGTTGCCCGGTGCCCAACTGCCCGCCATTGCGCCCCGAGGCGCCAAAGCCCACGCGGTGCGCTTCAAGCAGCACCACGCTATAGCCACCTTCGGCCAGATGCAGCGCCGCAGACAGCCCGGTGAACCCACCGCCGATGATGCAGACATCCGCTTTGACCTCGCCTTTGAGCGCGTCATACGGGGGCAGGGCCGGGGCGGTGGCCGCATACCAGCTGGGTGGATATTGGCCGGCGCGATCATTGGAATAGAGCAGGTTCATTTGTCCATGATCCTCAGATAACTCAGATAATATTCGGTGGGGGCCACTTCGCGCGGCTTGATCACGTCCACCGTGTCCACCGGCAGTTCGATCTTGAAACAGTCGGGGCAGGGACGGCCCAGAACCTCAAGCGCAAGGGCATCCAACTGATCAGACAGCCCATCGGGTTCGCGTGCAAATTCGGGCATGGCGGCGAAGGCATCAGGTGCCATCAGATTTGCGGCCATTGTTTCGCTTAAGCTGATCGACAAATACGGCTGTTTCATCATCAGTCGCTTTATCCCGCGCAATTCGTCCTTATCATCGCGCAGATACCCGTCAAATTCGTCTGACACGACAGGCCAGCCGTAAAGCGGTGGGTAGGAGGTGGAAAAGCCTATCTTGCCCAGCCGGTAGGCTTCGGTTTGCGGATAGGCATGTTCAAAGGCTGCCGTGAACCGCGCGCGATAGTCATCCTCATCAAATGGAACAAGGGGTTCTTCTCCGAATTCACCTGTTTCCAACAGGACAGGCGGCAAGCTGAGGCGGATGCGCTTGGGAAAGATTACTGTGTTGGGCGGGGGCAGATCAGGCGGATCAATCTGCACAATACGGTCATCACGCAGCGCTTTGAAATGAAACGCGCGGATATCTTCGGGTTTGAGTGATTTTTCGATCAGGCGCTCGACAGGCTGCGAGGCTTCAAGCAACCCTGCCAGATCACGTTCATGCGGGGGATCAAACTGTTGGCTGCCTGAGCAGAACGGCACATAACAGCGAAAATGCTCAACCACTTCTTTATTGCGCACCACGGTGGCGAACTGGCTGTCTGGGGGCATGCCAGCGGGGCTGAGAAACAACAGTGACAAGATCAGCATCTTGCCCTGCTCGCGTGGATTGTCCGTGTAATAGGCCTTGCCTTGTGCTGCGCGCAACGCGTCAGGGTCCGTGATGGCCCGCACATCACCATCCGTGGCCAACCCATGCAGGATCAGCGCATGTCCGTTGCCATCTTCCCCCAGATCAAGCCCATTCAGAAACGCGTGTCGTTTGATGCCTTTGGGCTGATCGGACGTGCTGGATTTTTCAGCCTCCGCAGTTGAACCGGTGCTGCCAAAGTCCTTGAAGCTGGCAAAGGCGACCGCCGCTAATACGACGCCAGCCAGTATGAGCGCGCGTTTAAACATTCAGCAGCAGGTGCTCGCGTTCCCAAGGGCTGATGACTTGTAAAAATTCAGCGTATTCAGCGCGTTTTACGATCGAATAGACGCGGCCAAACTCAGGATGCAGGATTTTTTGCAGCTCGTCTGCTTCGTCAAACAAATCAAGCGCCGTGGCCAGATCACGGGGGATATTGGCCTCTCCGTCATAGGCCTCGCCCCGGTATTGTTTGTCGGGGCGGATTTCGTTTTGCAAACCCAGCAAACCACACGCCAGCGACGCGGCAATGGCCAGGTACGGGTTGCAATCCATCCCCGGCAGGCGGTTTTCCACGCGCCGCGCCTTGGGGTCTGAGATAGGCACACGGATGCCCGTGGTGCGGTTGGCACGCGCCCATTCCAGATTGATGGGGGCGGCGTTGTCTTTGACGTAACGACGATAGCTGTTCACATAAGGCGCCATCACCGCAATCGCGGCGGGCATATAGGTCTGCATGCCGCCGATGAAATGATAAAACGCATCTGTTTCGCCCCCCTGTGGGCCGGAAAAGATGTTCTCGCCGGTTTCGATATTCATGATCGAATGGTGGATGTGCATCGCACTGCCGGGCTCTTCCTCGATCGGTTTGGCCATGAAGGTGGCAAAGGCATCGTGGCGCAAGGCACTCTCGCGGATCAGACGTTTGAAATAGAACACCTCATCGGCCAGTTTAACCGGATCGCCGTGCAGCAGGTTGATCTCCAGCTGGCCCGCGCCGCCCTCCTGGGTGATGCCGTCAATCTCAAAGCCTTGCGCCTCGGCGAAATCGTAGATGTCATCAATCACAGGGCCAAACTCATCCACCGCCGTCATCGAATAGGCCTGACGCGCAGCCGCCGGGCGGCCTGAGCGGCCCATCATCGGTTCGATCTTTTTGGCCGGGTCCAGATTGCGTGCGGTGACGTAGAATTCCATTTCGGGGGCCACGACAGGCTCGAGCCCCAGTTTGCGATACATCGCCACGACCCGCTTCAGCACATTGCGCGGTGAATAGGGGATGGGCTTTTTATCGCGGTCATAGGCGTCGTGGATCACCTGCAAGGTCCAGTCGCCCGTCCAGGGTGCGGCACTGGCGGTGTCCATGTCCGGGATCAGGATCATGTCACGCTCGATAAACCCTTCGTCTTCATCTGCGGCCTCGCCCCAGCCGCCAGTGATGGTTTGGTAAAAGATGCTGTCGGGCAGATGGAAATAATCCTGCCGGTCAAATTTCTTGGCAGGCACGGCCTTGCCGCGTGCGATGCCGGGCAGGTCCGAGACGATGCACTCCACCTCGTCCAGGCGTTTGCCGTCCAGATAGTCCTGTGCGGGTTGTGGCAGCTTTTTGATCCAGTTGGACACCTCAGGCACCTCGCTTCAACACATCAGCCAGACGTTTGGCGATGGTGGGATTGTGGTTGGGCCGCTCCAGCCGGTTGGCAGCGCCCTCCAGGATGTGATCGGGGACAACGCCCTTGCCGCGGTGCTGCACCAGAAGATCAACAATCGTTGAACTGAATTCGGGATGCGGCTGAATTGTATACACCGTATCCCCATATGCCAGCGCGGCATTGGCACAAAAATCAGAGGCGCCGACGACTTGTGCGTCTTTGGGCAGCTCGACCACCTGATCCTGATGCCAGGCGTTCAGGCTGAGAGGTTCACCGTCAATCATGTAATCGGTCTGCCCCACGGACCAGCCGCCGTCATATTTGACCACCTTGCCCCCCAGGGCCTGCGCGATGATCTGATGACCAAAGCAGATGCCCACCAGCGGGATGCGCTTGGCATAAACATCACGGATGAAATCCTCAAGCGGGGGGATCCAGGCGTGATCCTCATAAGCGCCATGTTTCGAGCCGGTGATCAACCAGCCGTCACACTCCTCGGCCGTATCGGGGATCACGCCGCCTTCGCAGTCATAGGCGACATACTCAAATCCATGGCCGTCCAGCAAACTGGCAAAGATTGCATCATAATCCCCAAAGATATCCTGAATTTCAGGGACGGCATGGCCCGTCATTAAGATGCCGATTTTCATGTGACCTCCGGAATTTGATCAAATTAAGGATACCGCAGCGCGGCGTGGCAGGCAAGCTGGGGGTCAGACCGCCCCCAAATAAGTTTTCCAATGTGCAGCGTCGTCAATCTGGGCCATCAGGCGCAGTTCCTGGCGTTTGGTCAACACCAGATTGCGGATCAGCATGGCGGGAAAGATGGCCGCCATCGACGGATCGGTTTCAAACAGATCAATGGCTTCGGCCCAATCGGGGGCCAGTTGCGGCAGATCCAGATCATAGGCGTTACCGGTGATGGGGCCGGGCGGCTCTTGCGCGGCATCAATACCTTCGATGGCCGCCCCCAGAATGGCGGCAAAGCTAAGGTAGGGGTTGATATCACCCCCCGCCACCCGGTGTTCGATCCGGCGCGCGCGGGCTGGCCCGCCCGGAATGCGCAGGGCAGACGTGCGGTTTTCATAGGCCCAGCATACGGATGTGGGCGCATGATTGCCGGGCACCAGCCGGGTGTAGCTGTTGGCGTGTGGTGCAAACAGCAACGTCGATGCAGGCATCGCTGTCAGGCAGCCTGCCACGGCATGGCGCAGCACATCTGTGCCTTCGGACCCGCCATTGTCGAACACATTCGCGCCGGTGTCATCCAGCACCGAAAAATGCAGGTGCATCCCGTTGCCTGCGTCATCAGCAAAAGGTTTGGCCATGAATGTGGCCGCAAAACCAAAGCTGCGCGCAAGGCCTTTGATCAGGGCTTTGAACAGCCAGGTGTCATCGGCGGCTTTCAGTGCGTCTTGGTGGTTTAGCGTGATCTCAAACTGGCCCACGCCACTTTCGGATGTGGTGGTTTGCGCCGGAATATCCATTTGCGCACAGGCGGCATAAAGCGCTGAAAAGAAAGCGTCAAACGCATCAAGCTGCGACAAACCCAGCACGGCTGCGGCTTGCACCGGGCGACCGGTCAAAGGGTTGATCACGGCCCCCAGCGTATCGGTGCTGTCGTCGACCAGTGTGAACTCCAGCTCGGTGGCGGCAATCACATGCCAGCCGCGCGTGGCATAGCGCGTCAAGACCTGTTCCAGCGCATGCCGGGGATCGCCGTCAAACGGTGTGCCGTCTTCGTGCATCATTTGCATTGGCACCAAGGGCTGCAGTGTGTCCAGCCAGGGAGTGGGTACGGGGCCACGCCCAGTGGGCATCAAGATGCCATCGGCATCACCGGTTTCAAATACCAGCGGGCTGTCCTCGATATCAAGGCCAAACACATCGACGTTCAGCGCCGACAGCGGCATGCGCACGGCACCCTGTTCTAGTTTCGCCGCATAAGAGGCAGGCACACGTTTGCCGCGCATCTGACCATTCAGATCGCAGGCCGCCACGCGCAGTGTGTCGTATGAGCTGAGGTCCATGGTGGGTGTCCCGGTTGATTTTGCGTCAGAGTAGACGCAAGGCCGGGGCAGTGCCAGAGGAATTTGATCAAATTATTAGAATGGAGCCCGGACGGCTCATCGCGCCCTGACATGCGCGCCTCGCGGTTGGGGCATCACTCGTCGTGTGGCGCGTCCGGATCGGCCTGGCCAATTCCCTTGAAAATGGGTTTCAGCGGAATGATCCAGAGAAAGCCCAGCACAATGAACACCAGCAATTCGGTCAAAAAGCCCAACCCGTCGTACCGCGCGCGCAGCCAGTCGGCAAAGTTCACCGCCACGATCACGTAAAGGGGCAGGGCCACCAGCAAGACGACCAGCGACCAGCGGCGGCGGGCTTTGTAGCTGAGCTCGGACATGGTCAGGATCTCGCGTTAATCAGCAAAGGGGTCGGTGACAAGGATGGTGTCATCGCGTTCAGGTGACGTAGACAGTAGCGCGACCGGGCATTGGATCAACTCTTCGACGCGGCGCACATATTTGATCGCCCCGGCGGGCAGATCCGCCCAAGAGCGCGCGCCTTCGGTGCTTTCGCTCCAGCCGGGCATTTCCTCGTAGATGGGTTTGCAGCGCGCTTGTTGATCGGCGGCGGTGGGCAGGTAATCCAACGCTTTGCCGTCCAATTCGTAACCGGTGCAAATTTTCAGGGTTTCAAACCCGTCCAACACATCCAGTTTGGTGAACGAAATGCCGGTCACGCCGGATGTGGCACAGGTCTGGCGCACCAGAGCGGCATCAAACCAGCCGCAGCGGCGTTTGCGGCCCGTCACAGTGCCAAACTCATGCCCGCGCGTGCCCAGACGGTGGCCGTCGTCGTCGTCCAGTTCCGTGGGGAAGGGGCCTTCGCCGACACGGGTGGTATAGGCTTTGACGATGCCCAGCACATAATCAATCGCACCGGGGCCCACACCCACGCCTGTGGCGGCCTGACCTGCAATCACGTTGGAAGAGGTCACAAACGGGTAGGTTCCAAAATCAATATCCAGCAGGGCGCCTTGAGCGCCCTCAAACAAGATACGTTTGCCGGCCTTGCGCTGTTCGTTCAGCACTTTCCAGACGGGGGCGGCATACTGCAGGATCTGCGGTGCGATCTCTTGCAGCTGCGCGACCAGCGCATCGCGGTCGATGGGTTCAATCCCCAGACCTTTGCGCAAAGGATCATGGTGTTGCAGGGCGCGGTCAACGCGGGCCTCCAGCGTGGCCAGATCAGCCAGATCGGCAACGCGCACCGACCGACGGCCAACTTTATCCTCATAGGCCGGGCCAATGCCGCGGCCTGTTGTGCCAATCTTGGTGCCCTTGCTGGCGGCTTCTTCGCGGGCGCGGTCCAACTCGCCGTGGATGGGCAGGATCAGCGGCGTATTCTCGGCGAGCATCAGCGTCTCAGGCGTAATCGTGACACCTTGTTCGCGGATCGAGGCGATCTCATTCACCAGATGCCACGGATCCAGCACCACGCCATTGCCGATCACACTTAGCTTGCCACCTCGCACCACACCCGAGGGCAGCGCGTTCAGCTTGTAGACCTTGCCGTCAATCACCAGCGTGTGCCCGGCATTATGCCCGCCCTGAAACCGCGCGATCACATCGGCGCGCTCAGACAGCCAGTCTACGATCTTGCCTTTACCTTCGTCGCCCCATTGGGCGCCCACGACAACCACATTGGCCATGCCGGACCTCTTTATTTTGGTTCAAACCCGCGCCGGTATACCCAGCCGCAAGGGCAGGGGGAACCGCTAAATGACGCAATCGGCCACATTAACGCACAAGCCCCTGACAGGCCGCAGGCAAATTGATTCAAATCTTTCGCAATTCATTAACCTTGCGTGCGTATACCTCATCGCACGGCCCTCTTTCGTAACAAGGCGATACGCGTATGTTTCAATTTCAATCCGTGTCCCCACAGGGCGCAACGTCTGAACTGTCTGGCGCGGCCAAGGTTTCAACGGATGGGCGGTTTTTGCAGGCTGATCCGTATATTGCCGAAATGCTGGGCCTGCCGGAAGATGAACTGGCACAATGCCGGTTTCACGACATGACGCACCCCGATGATCTGGCCCGCGACGTGGCACAGATTGAGCGGCTGTTGTCGCGTGGACAGGGGCATTACTCGCTGTTCAAACGCTACATCCATGCCTCGGGCAGACCAATCTGGATTGAACTGAACGTGGTGCTGACCCGAAAGGTGGATGCCAAAGATCAGTACTTCGATGTCACCATCCGGCAGGCTCCGGCCAGTGCCGCCACCCTGCAAGAGTTGCACGACAAGGCGTTTCGCGACCCGCTCACGGGCCATCCCAACCGTCATGCGCTGGATGAACATCTGGCGGGGGCTGAGGCACGCACGGGCCGCACAGGACGGCCCTTTGCCTTTGTCATGCTGGATCTGGACGGGTTCAAACTGATCAATGACACACATGGTCATCATGTGGGGGATGCGCTGCTGGGGGCCGTGTCTGAACGTCTGCAAGGGGTTATTTTCCAAGGCGATTTCGCCGCCAGAATGGGCGGGGATGAGTTTGGCATCGTGTTACAGGACATCACCCACGAATCTGATCTGAACATTCGTATTGCGCAGCTTCAGATGGCACTGCAGCCGATTTACAAATTACCTGATGGCGAATTCCAGATGACCTGTAGCCTGGGCTGGGCGGTGTACCCGTCAGAAGCGACCACTGTGACCGATGTCATGCAAGCCGCAGACCAGGCAATGTACCGCTGCAAACGTGCAATGTTTTCACCATCCTCGCGCCGATCCCCGCAAGCGGTGGTGCACAGCGCCGCCGGATTGCGCAAAATCGAGCGTTGACGCATCGTGCCGGGTTGCGGGGCGCGCGTATATTGCATAGATAGCGCTTAGAAATTGACCCAAGCTTGAGCTAGCCCATGGAAAACGTTGTTCTGACCATTCACCTTTTGTTGGCCCTCTCCTTGATTGGCGTGGTGCTGTTGCAACGCTCCGAAGGGGGCGGTTTGGGCATGGGCAGCGGCGGTGGCGCGGTCTCCAGCCGGGCTGCGGCCACGGCGTTGGGCAAGGTTACATGGCTGTTGGCGATTGCCTTTATTTGCACGTCGATCACCCTGACGGTGATTGCGGCGAAAAACTCGGCCGGCAGTTCGGTACTGGACCGGATTGTTGATGCGCCGATCCCGGCCCCGGTTGATGAAACCGACCTGAGCCTGCCGGGCGAGGGTGATAGCCTGTTGCCGCCAACAACCGGTGACAACGAACCTTTGCTTCCAACAGCCGAGTAAACCTGTCTCACCTTTGAACATGCAGGGGGACAGGCGCGCATGACGCGCCTCGACCCATTTCTGTGGCATTCGTGTTGATGAAAACATGCCACAAATTCTTGGGGTTGCCCGAAATGACGCAACATCATGTTGCGGTCACCTTGCGCAGTTGGTGCGAATCCTTTAAGTCTTAACTCCCGTGGTACTGCGGAAGAATCGACATCGGTTCACGCTGATCAGGGCCTCAACAAGAGCCAGAAAAACACGGGGGATGCCATCTTATGGCGCGGTATATTTTCATTACGGGTGGCGTTGTGTCCTCGCTGGGTAAGGGCCTTGCCTCGGCCGCTTTGGGCGCGCTGTTGCAGGCGCGGGGCTTTTCCGTGCGGTTGCGCAAGCTGGATCCATACCTGAACGTCGATCCCGGCACGATGAGCCCGTTTGAACATGGCGAAGTGTTTGTCACCGATGATGGTGCCGAGACCGATCTGGATCTCGGCCACTATGAACGCTTCACCGGTGTGCCTGCGCGCATGACCGACAGTGTCAGCTCGGGGCGGATCTATTCCAACGTGCTGGAAAAGGAACGTCGCGGCGACTACCTGGGCAAAACCATTCAGGTGGTGCCCCATGTCACCAATGAAATCAAAGACTTCCTGCATGTGGGCGACGACGAAGTCGATTTCATGCTATGCGAGATTGGCGGTACCGTCGGCGATATCGAAGGCCTGCCATTTTTTGAGGCCATTCGCCAATTCAGCCACGACAAACCGCGCGGGCAGTGCATTTTCATGCACCTGACACTGTTGCCCTGGCTGGCGGCCTCAGGCGAGTTGAAAACCAAACCGACGCAGCACTCGGTCAAGGAATTGCAAAGCATTGGCATCGCACCTGACATTCTGGTGTGCCGCTCCGAGCAGCCGATCCCGGAAAAGGAACGCGCCAAAATTGCGCTGTTTTGTAATGTTCGCAAAGAGGCGGTTGTCGCCGCTTATGATCTGAAATCCATCTACGAGGCACCGCTGGCCTATCACCACGAAGGCTTGGATCAGGCCGTGCTGGATGCGTTCCAGATCAGCCCTGCGCCCAAGCCCGATCTGACCGTGTGGCAAGATGTCAACGACCGCGTCCACAATGCCGACGGCGAGGTGAACGTGGCGATTGTGGGCAAGTATACCCAGCTGGAAGATGCCTATAAATCCATCAAAGAGGCACTGACCCATGGTGGTATGGCAAACCGGGTGAAGGTCAACGTTGAATGGGTCGATGCCGAGATTTTTGATGCTGAAGACCCCGCACCTCATCTGGAGGGGTATCACGCCATTCTGGTACCCGGCGGGTTTGGTGAACGCGGCACCGAAGGCAAGATCAAAGCCGCGCAATTCGCGCGTGAGCACAAGATCCCCTATCTGGGCATCTGTCTGGGCATGCAAATGGCCGTGATCGAGGCCGCGCGCAATGTGGCCGGGCTTAAGGATGCAGGATCAGAAGAATTTGACCACGAGGCGGGCAAGAAACGGTTCACGCCGGTTGTGTATCACCTGAAGGAATGGGTGCAGGGCAACGAAAAGGTCAAACGCAAAGTGTCCGATGACAAAGGCGGCACCATGCGGCTGGGGGCCTATGATGCCGTGCTGAAAGAGGGCTCGCGCGTGGCGCAGGTCTATGGCACCACCGCCATCGATGAACGCCACCGCCACCGCTAGGAGGTGGACACCAAATACCGCGAAAAGCTCGAAAAGACCGGGCTGGTGTTTTCGGGGATGTCGCCGGATGGACGGTTGCCCGAGATCGTGGAATGGTCGGACCACCCGTGGTTCATTGGGGTACAATACCACCCCGAACTGAAGTCAAAGCCCTTTGCGCCGCATCCGCTGTTCGCCGATTTCGTGCGCGCCGCCGTCGAGACATCCCGGCTGGTCTGATCCGGACACCGATGCAGCGAGGCGCGCATGTAAGGGCGCGATGAGCAGGCGGTCAGCTGTCGCTTGGCAGATATTTCAGATGTTCGCGGCTCACGCCCAGCTCGGCGATCGGGCTTAGCACATCATGCAGCAGTGATTTCTTGCTGTTGTCAGGCAAGGCCACGGTATCGGGCAGATCGACCTTTTCGTGCAGGGCGTCGCAAATGCGTTCATCCAAAATCCACCGCCCGCGGCGCCCTTCAGACCGGTCGATCGCTTGATACTTCAGCCACCGGGCCAGACGGGTTTCGTTTTCCACGCCCAAAGCCGCATGACACAGGTAAAAGCCGCAATTCACGCGCAGGCAAATGTTGTCCAGCACTCGTGCCGCGGCCCGGTGCATTTCGGGCACATCGCGTTTGGGCATATAGTTGAACCGTTCAGGTTCGCCGTTCAGAAACGCGGTCAGAGCACTGCCCAGATCGATGCATTTCTGCGCCATGATCCAGCCCAGCACCTCTTCGGGATATAGCCGCCAATCATAGCTGCGTGCCACGCTGGACAGCTGTTGGGGTGTTGCGTGTCGCGCTACGTTTTGGTGATCCGCCGGAGTTCCGGTGGACCAGTCATAGCTGCTAATATCGATCATTCTATATCTCCGAACAGACACTCAACCCCAACTCTTGCCTGAAGGTTTAGACAGGTAATTTGGACGCAATTGGGTGCAAATGTGACGGGCCTTGGGCATTGCGGCTTTATTGTTTCCGTTCCGAGAATTCAGTGATGCCATGTGCGCACCGATCAGGGTAAGGCCGCATATTCGGGGCCGGTTCTGATTTCCCCCTTTACGCTGCCACGGTGTTAATGGTTAACCTTGCGCCATGTTTGAACGTATCCTCAGCGTCTTTGCCGCGCCCCAGCCCGAACCCTTGCCCGAACCCGATGCCAAGCTGGCCTTGGGGGCCTTGATGGTGCGGGTGGCCAAATCAGATATGGAATATCAGGTCTCGGAAATCAGCCGGATTGATTTGCTGTTGGCCCGTTTAAACCGGCTTAAGCCAATCGAGGCGGCCAAAATGCGCGCGACCTGCGAAAAGCTGGACCGTCAGGCGCCGGAAACCGCCGAGTTTGGGCGATTGATCCGCGAAACGGTGCGGCTGGAAGATCGGATTGATGCGCTTGAGGCCTTGTGGGAGGTGGTTCTGGCCGATGGCGTGCGCCGCGAGGCCGAACTGGCCATCGTCGAACAGGTGCGCGACGCCCTTGGTTTGTCCGCAGATGACAGCGCCCGCGCGCGTGTCATCGCCGAGGGCGGTGGCCCTCAGGTGTGACATAAAGGGATTGGCCTGCGCGCATGGCCATCCTATATCTCATCCTATGATAGGTGATTTTCTCAAACGGCTGTTGCAGCCCGAGCCCGAACCCCTGGCCCCGATGGATGCGCAATTGGCGCTGACAGCACTTTTGGTGCGGCTGGCCCGCGCGGATGGCTATTACGCCGCCGATGAAATCATTCGCATCGAAAAGATTGCCATGGCCCGGTTTAATCTGGCCAAGGACGAAGCCCGCGTTTTGCGAGAAGAGGCCGAACGTGTCGAAGCAGACGCCCCCGACACGGTGCGCTTTACCAAGGCGATCAAGGACACGGTGGCCTATGACGACCGCACCGGCGTGATCGAGGCGCTTTGGTCCGTGGCGCTCTCGGATGGCGACCGCGATCATCACGAAGACGCCTTGGTGCGGTTGGTGTCGTCGCTGTTGGGTGTCAGTGATATGGACAGTGCGCTGGCCCGCAAGCGGGCAAACGGGCAGGGGTGATCGGATGATCGCCAGCCTGCCGATGTATGACCGCCCTGAAACTGCGGCGGCCAATGATCGGTTCTGGACATCTATACGTCATCACCTGGGGGAAGGCCCGGATGCGCTGACCCGCGGCGGGGATTTGTTGGCGCAGTGGCAAGCGCGCGATCTGATCTTTAGCCAGACCTGCGGCTATCCCTACCGCGCGCAGCTGCACGGTGATGTGACATTGATCGGCACGCCCGATTATGGCCTGCCGGGCTGTCCGCCGGGGCATTACAATTCGGTGATTGTGGTGCACAAAGACGCAAGCGGCGCGCATCTGGCTGATTTTGAACACGCACGCTTTGCCTATAACGAGGCCCTATCCCAAAGCGGTTGGGCCGGTCCGCAAACGCATGCACGCGCGCAAGGCCTGACCTTTCGCAACCTGGTGCAAACCAGCGGGCATCTTTTGTCTGCGCAGGCCGTGGCCGAAGGGCGCGCTGATATTGCGGGCATTGATGCGCTGACCTGGGAACTGTTGCAGCGCTATGAGGCGTTTGCGTCCGCGTTGCGCGTGCTCGAGCGCACAGCCCCCACGCCCGTGCTGCCCTATATCACCGCCAAGGGACGCGACGGCGCGGCGCATTTTGACGCGGTTTCAAATGCAATCCATGATCTTGCGCCCGAAGATCGCACGCGGTTGCATCTTAAGGCGCTTGTGGCCATCCCGGCTGAGGCGTATCTGGCCGTTCCAAGCCCGCCCAGCCCATCGGATGTGGCCCTCAAACCATAGGCTAACCCTACGGCAAGGCCGCCAATTTGGGCGTATTGGCAGGGTTTTTGGCCCATTCCCACGTCATTTACGCGTTTTGGAAGTTGCAATCGGGCTGTATTTCGGCCCTATTAACATCTTGAACGCTGTCACTTATCCCGGATGCTGCCTTGGCCGAAGAACCGCCTGTCATCGAAATACGCAACCTGCACAAGGCTTACGGTGCGCTGGAAGTGATCAAAGGTGTTGATCTGACCGCGCACAAAGGTCAGGTGATTTCGCTGATTGGGTCTTCCGGGTCGGGCAAATCCACCATCCTGCGCTGTGCCAACCTGCTGGAAGACAGCCAGCAGGGCGATATCATCTTCAAGGGTGAGGCGCTGAAGTGGAAAGGCGAGGGGCTGAACCGTCATCCGGCCGATCCCAAACAGGTGCTGCGCATCCGTACCAACCTGAGCATGGTGTTCCAGCAGTTCAATCTGTGGGCGCATATGACCATCGTTGAAAATGTGATGGAGGCCCCTGTCACCGTGCTGGGCCGTGACCGGGCCGAGGCAGAGGCGTCGGCGCGCAGATATCTGGACAAGGTTGGCATTGGCGACAAATGCGATGTCTACCCGGCACAATTGTCAGGCGGGCAACAACAACGCGCCGCCATCGCACGGGGCCTGTGCATGGAGCCCGAGGCGTTGCTCTTTGACGAGCCGACATCGGCGCTGGACCCTGAATTGGAACAAGAAGTTGTCAAGGTGATCAAAGACCTGGCTGCCGAAGGGCGGACCATGATGATTGTGACCCACGACATGAAAATGGCCGCAGATGTATCGGATCACGTTGTGTTCCTGCACCAAGGCCTGATCGAGGAAGAAGGCGCGCCGGACACACTCTTTGGTGCGCCGAAATCTGAACGGCTAAAGCAGTTCCTCAGCTCAACCATGGCCGTTTGACCAACTACCAAAAAAGATCTCAAGGGAGAGACCAACATGAACAAACTTATTCTTGGCGTATCCGCCCTGGCGTTTTCGGCCAGCATGACAATGGCAATGGACGTGGTGCGCATGGGCACCGAGGGCGCATACCCTCCGTGGAACTTCATCAATGACGCCGGCGAAGTTGACGGCTTTGAGCGCGAGTTGGGCGACGAGCTGTGCAAAC
Source organism: Roseovarius sp. (assembly GCA_045106595.1). Classification (GTDB taxonomy): domain Bacteria; phylum Pseudomonadota; class Alphaproteobacteria; order Rhodobacterales; family Rhodobacteraceae; genus Roseovarius. The sequence continues at coordinate 26,783 of JBGCEW010000013.1, forward strand.
GCGCCGAGCTGACCTGTGAGTGGGTCACAAACGAGTGGGACAGCATTATTCCCAACCTCGTCTCGGGCAACTATGACACCATCATTGCGGGCATGTCGATCACCGACGAGCGTGACGAAGTGATTGATTTCACTCAGAACTATACGGTTGCTGATCCAACGTTGTATCTGTCCATGTCCATGGATGCCGACCTTGAGGGCGGTGTCATTGCCGCGCAGACGGGTACCATTCAAGCAGGCTACATCGCGGAAAGCGGTGCCACACTGGTGGAATTCGCCACACCCGAAGAAACCATTGCAGCCGTTCGTAACGGCGAAGCGGACGCTGTATTTGCAGATGCCTCGTATCTTGAGCCGATTGCCGCGGAAGATGACGCGCTGATGATCATGGAGCAAAAAGTTGTTCTGGGTGCCGGTGTTGGCATGGGCGTGCGCGAAAGCGACGGCGAACTGAAAGGCAAGTTCAACGCAGCCATCGACAGCATGAAAGCTGACGGGTCGCTGAACGAGCTGATCACCAAATGGGAAATCGGCAGCGTTTTTGAATAATCGCTGAACGGACAAGCGGGGCCCCAACGGGCCCCGTTTTTTCATATCATGTTTTCATATTGCGCTGATCCCTCAACCCTCGAAGGCCTGACATGGCTGTCGTGCTACCTGACCACAGGCAAGCACATGGGGTTCTATGTGTCCTTTGGTACGGTGCTGTTGCTGTTGGCCATCACCGCACCCACAGCGCTGGCCTTTGGGTTTGCCGGGGCGACGGCCGCGCGGTCCCGCATCTGGCCGCTGAACTGGGTCGGCAAGGGCTATATCGCTATTGTGCGCGGTGTGCCCGATATTGCGTTTTTCCTGTTTTTCGTGATCGCACTGGATCAGATGTTCGAATGGGTCCGGCACAAAGTAAAATGTCCCGATTGGGAGCTGCCAATCCGGCAAGGCAATGACTTTGTGGTGTGTCAGGCGGCCAAGCTGCCGCTGGGCGACAGCCCGCAATGGGTGCATGAGGTATACGGCTTTACGCTGGCGGTGCTGACCTTTGCCATCGTGTTTGGGGCCTTTGCTGCCAACGTCTTGTTTGGTGCAATGCGCGCCGTGCCGCGTGGCCAGCTGGAAACGGCTGAGGCCTATGGCATGAACAGCCGCCAGACCTTCTGGCGCATCCTCGTGCCGCAAATGTGGGTCTATGCGCTGCCGGGTCTGGGCAATCTGTGGATGGTCCTGATCAAGGCTACGCCGCTGCTGTTTTTGCTGGGCGTCGAGGATATCGTCTATTGGGCCCGTGAATTGGGCGGAACAAAAAACCCGCGCTTTACCGATTATCCGCATGGCGACTGGCGCATGTGGTACTTTCTGGTTTTGCTGATCTTCTATCTGGCCTTCACCAGAGTGTCCGAGGTGTTCATCGAAAAGCTGATGGTCAAGCTGACCAGAGGGCAGGCCACCACCGGCGGTGAAACGCAGCGAAAGGCGCGGGCATGAGCTGTTGGCAGACCTTTCAGGATTATGCCCTGCGTTCGGTCAGTGGCAAATACGATATTCTGGGCATGCAGTTTGTCATTGAGGCAGAGCGTTTGCTGCCCAAGGAAGATTTCACGCTGTGTCAGCAGTTCGTGTTGATTGGATCAGGCATGATCTGGAACGTCTACTTTGGCATCTTCGCGCTGATCGCGGGTTTCTTTCTGGCCACGGTCGTGGCGCTGGGCAAGGCCTCGTCGAACACTTTCCTGCGCAAGCTGTCTGAATGGTTCGTGCTGCTGTTTCGCGGCTCTCCCTTGTTCATTCAGTTCTTCTTTGCCTATTTCGCATTCCTGTCACTGAAACAGGTCAGCCCGTTCTTTGATCCGTTCACTGCCGCCTGGCTGGGCGCATTGATCGTGCTGTTTTTGAACACCTCGGCCTATACCGGCGAGATTTTTTTTGGGGCGTTACGGTCGATCCCCAAAGGCGATGTCGAGGCTGCGGATGCCTATGGGTTTTCCGGCTGGTCGCGGTTTCGCAAGATCATCTGGCCCACCATGCTGCGGTTGGCATGGCCTGCATACACGAACGAAGCGATCTTCCTGTTTCACGCCACGACACTGGTATTTTTCACCGGCTTCCCGGCGTGGCAGCAGCGCGGCGATGCGTTGTACTACGCCAATTACTTTGCCGACAAGACGTTCAACCCGTTTGTGCCTTATCCGATATTGGCGATGTATTTCATCATCATGACACTGGTGATCATCGGGATATTTGGCCTGATCAGCCGCCGCCTGAACCGGCATTTGCCGCAAGAGGCACGGATGACCAAACGCCCCCGGATGAATTTGATCCGGTAAATCCAACGCAACAGCCCGTTCAAGGTGCGGGGGTTACCCTCCGCAAATCCCCTGCAACCGCAGCCAGTCCGCGTCACTCAGCACAGCTGGGGGCACTTGCGCCACATAGGGGTCAGCCTCGATCAGGCCCAGCGTGGTCTCACCCGAGATATCCACCGCATAGGCATATGGGGTTGCGCGGATTTTCCAGGCTTTGAAACCGGCCAGCAGCACAGTATTGGGCACCGGAGCCGGACCGGCAGTCAGCACCGCCTCGGCATAAGATTGCAGAACGCTGTCTTGCATTTCGCCCGTGGCCAACAGGCGGATGCTGGCGCTGAGGCCGCCATGATCCAGCACCCGGCCCAAAGGATCGTCCAGCTCGGCGCGCAGCCGTTCGGCCACGACAAAGCCTGCCATAACGTCAGGATCCTCGTAATCCTCGACCAGCGTACGGCTGAGCAATACCGTACCACCGGGCAAATGCACGGCCTTGTCCACGCCCTGACGCACCACATGCAGCTGTCCCTTGCCGTGGGGCGAGGGGATGCGTCCGGCCAGCCGGGTCAAGGCCGCAGGCCCGCCGCCTTCGGCGCAGGCAGAGCCCGTCACAGATTGAATGTGGCCCCAAAGCGCGCGGCCAATTTCGGCGCGCTTGACCTGAGGCACCACCGACACCGCGTGGTTGCGCGCCGCATCAGGCAGCCAAAACAACAGCAGCGCCACAACCGCTGCCGCGCTGGTTAAAAGCATCACCAACCGCAGACGACCAGGATGAGGGCGCTGGCGTTCGATCGCACCGCGTAGCTTTTCGATGGCCTTGACCATCTCTTCTTCGTTCTCGGCCAGCTCGAGTGTTTCGCCGGGGTCACCGTCGGGGTGGTAAATCGCAGGGCGCTTGCCCGGATTGGCCCGCTCGACCGCTGCCAGTGACCAATGCGCCAGCGCACGGTCACGCATATCAGTGATGGTCAGCGTGGCATCGCCAATTGACACAATCACATCCGAGCGCTGCGCATCGGGTGCGGGGCGCCAAAGTGCGGATGCTTCAAGCCGCTGATATTCGTCAAGTGCTGTCATGGTTTGGGTGGGCCTGCTCTGCCTCGTTGCGATGACGTTAGCACGGGGCAGGGCGATCGGGCAATCGTGATGGTTTCAGGCGGTGTGGTCGTCTTTGCGACCCACGCCGGTGACCAGCAAAGCACACAGCGATATGACAATGGACAGCGCCAGCCAGGGTGTGATGTCTTCGCCAAAAAACACGCCCGCCCAGCACACACCTGCGATCACCGCGATATAGCCCGATTGCGCCACATAGGTTGGCCCGCCCATACGCATCAGGGCAAAATACAACCAGACCTCAACCATGGAGAACGCAAGGATGGCAGGCACCACCCAATAGGTGTTCAGCGCAAACGCCGGCGCTGCGCCAATCTCGCCCCAGAACAGGTAGATGGGCGCCACGATCAGCATACCCGCGAGGGACTCGCCCAATGCAATCTCAAACGGCTCCATGTCATCAGGCCAGAACCGCGCGATAAACACATGGTACGAGGCATAGATCACAGGCACGAACACCGCCGCCAACAGCCCCAGGCCAAAAGCCCCCTTCAGCAAGCTGAGGTCCTGCATGGCAATCAGACTGACCGAGACAAAGCCCAATGTAATGCCGCACATACGGCGCAGGGTCAGCCGCTCGGTGCCGGTGGCGGCCGAAATAAGCAGCGTCATCATCGGTGTCAGGGATATGACAATCGACAAGGACGCTGCCCCGATCCTCGGCACCGCAAAGAGCTCTAGAAAGAAGGGCAGCACATAGCCCAGCCCGCCGCAGGCTGCAAAGAACAGCCACAGGCGCGGCACGATGCGCACACGGCCCACAAACACGCGCGACAATATGGAGAACAGCACCACATTGCCCACAATCGTCAGCACCGCCAGCAACGTGTAGGGAATGCCCGACAGCGTCGCCGCCTTCATCAGCGAAACATTCAGCCCCCAGACCGATCCAAGGATCACGATCAGACCGGCCAATTTCAGATGCGGCAAGGCGTGCTCCTTCGTGGTGTGGGGGCACAAATGAAAACGCCCGAAGGACGATGTGACCATTCGGGCGATTTAGCGTTTATGCGGGGGCCGTCAAACAGCGAGGTTGGGGATGATCTGCTTTTTGCGGCTCATGATGCCGGGCAGCACGACCGTGTCACCACTGACAGAGGCGCCAAAACTTTTCTCGGCCACGCTCTTGGTCAGTTCATTTGGGATCAGCATCGTGGCTTCCTCGTTCAGGATATCCACCACGAACAAGAGCACCTGATCAACACCGTCCTCGGTGGCCACGGTGCTCATAGTGTCCATCAGTGACGCTTTGCGGTCCAGCACGGTTGCAGGTGCTGTGGTTTCCAGAACCGACACGCGGAACTTTGTGTCACCCACGCCGTATTCCTTGCTGTCCATGCGCAGCAGTTCAGCGTCCGAGAAGGCTGAGACGTCAGATTTCGCGGCAAACATATCGGCCGCATAGGCGCTGATATCGAGGCCCAGTTCAGCCGCCAGCCCTTCGGCCACAGCGCGGTCATGCGCGGTGGTGGTGGGCGAGCGGAACTCAAGCGTGTCCGACAAGATACAGGTCAGCGCCGTGCCTTTGGCCCAATCGGGCATCTTGGCGGCATCCGCACCCATCAGATCAACCATGATTGTCGCGGTGCACGCCAGCGGGCGCACAGTGATGTCGATGGGGCCTTTGGTTTCCAGCCCGCCGACCAGTTTGTGGTGGTCAATGATGGCCTGCACATCCGCGCCGTTGATGCCCGCAGGCAGCTCGGCGGGGTTGTTGGTGTCGACGATGACGCACGGCTGGTCCGCGTCGACATCCGCGATGATGCGCGGCTTTGGCAGGTCCCAGCGCTCTAGCAGAAACGCAGCTTCGGTGTTGGGCTCGCCCAGCAGAACGGCCTCGGCGTTGCCGCCCTGAATTTCGTTTATGTACCAGGCCCACAGGATGGGCGATCCGGTGGAATCGGTGTCGGGGGATTTGTGGCCAAAGACAAGCGTGCTCATGGGGGCGTCCTTTGAAGGGATGGGATGATTTTGCGCGCCTTATAGGCCCAATGCGTGGGGCTTGTCACCACTGCGTGTTGCGGCCAAATTGCACGTATGGACAAACCTGCCGAAACAGCCCTGTACGCGCCTGTGAAATCCTGGCTTGAGGCGCAGGGCTTTGAGGTTAAATCCGAAGTGGGTCCCGCCGATGTGGTGGGGCTACGCGGGGCGGATGAGGTGCTGATTGTCGAGTTGAAAACCACGTTTTCACTGACATTGTTGCAGCAGGCCGTGGCGCGGCAGGCGGTGACAGACGGTGTGTATGTCGCGGTGCCGCGTTGGAAGGGCAAGGCGGGGTGGCGTACGTTCAAGGGCAACATCGGGCTGTGCAAACGGCTGGGCATTGGTGTGCTGAGCGTGCGGTTGGATGCCGGTCAGGTCGATGAACACTGCGCTCCGTCCGAGTTCCAACCGCGAAAGTCCAAAGGACGCAGGGCGGCAATTTTGAAAGAATTTGCAGCGCGCGACGGTGACCCCAATGAGGGGGGCACGCGTGGCCAGGTGACCACAGCGTACAAGCAGGACGCGTTGCGCTGTGTGGCGTATCTGACGGCGCATGGGCCGTGTTCCGGGGCACAGGTCGCGCGCGAGACCGGCGTGGCGCGCGCCACGTTGATCATGCGGGACAACCATTCAGGCTGGTTCTTTCGTGTGGCCCGCGGGACGTATGCGCTCAGCGATGCGGGCATGGCCATGTCGTGCGATACCTGATCACAGGCGCCAAAGGTATGCCAACGAGGCGCCGCATCCAACGTGAGGCGCGCATGTCAGGGCGCGACAAACGGTGCGATCAGGGCTCAAACGGCAGCATTTCAATCGCAAAGCCTTCTTGCTCCAGCAGATGCAACACACCCACCTCGCCGGGCAGATGAGCGGCCCCCACGGCGGCAAAGACCTGTTTGCCCTCGGCCCGTTCCAGCAGCAGCTCAACCCATGCAATATTGCGTCTTGTCAGCAGCATCTCTTCGAACTTTGCAAAATCCTCCAGCGCGTCTGAGCCGCCCAAGTCCTCGCTGATCTTCTCGGAGAACTCCCAGATCATCGCGATGTCTTGCGCCAGATACCGCTCGCGCAGGGTATAGGCCATGTCATCGGCGTCCAGATCATAGGTGAAAAACAGCCGGATCATGTCCAGTTGTTCGTCCAGAGGAAAGCTGTCGAGCATCGTCAGCAGGGTTGTGAAATCCTCAAGCGATTGGCTGGTGTTGCCGACCTGTGCAGCATACAGCCCGATCCGTTCGTCAATGCCCTGGCCGGTCATGGCACCCGCGCGTGCTTCGCAGGGACCCACCCCCAGCATCATCGCAGCCCACATCGGTTTGAACTTGGCCGCCATAAAGCCGGGGAAGGCGCGGTCGATCATGGCAGACCGATAGGTTTGCCAGTCGTCTTCGCCCAACAGATCAGGCAGAGTGGGGCCTTCGGTGATAAACATCAATGACGGATCATCCGCCAGCATGGTCTGCATCCGGGCCGTATCATCGGTGGACACTTCAAGGTATACGGCTTCGGCGGTTTCAATGAAGGGTTTGACCGCTTCAAGATGGGCTTGGGTCAAATCATGCTGAAAGTGATAGGTGCCAAACCATGTGATCACCGTGTCGCCCCGCGTGGCGCGGTGCAATAAACCCACGTCATGGGGTTGGGCGGTGGCGCGTGCGCGCAGTGCCATGCGTTCCTCAAGCGGCATGGATTTGATCAGGTCAGTGCCTTCGCAGGCGGCCAGCAGGGGGGCAGGGGTCAGGGCCAGCATCAAGGCAGCCAGGATGAAACGCATGAAAAACCTCGTGAATGTCGCGGTGCGTTTAACCTAGGCCCGCATCCGGCCAGGTTCAAATCGTTAACCGTAAAAAATGTGGGTGGTTCCTGTTGACAGCTTCCGGATCACTGCTTAGCTATGCGCCGTTAGCACTCGCATGTGATGAGTGCTAACGGTTTCCGATAACGGAAACCATGGGAGAAACGAAGAGCCTAAGGAGCCAATTACCATGGCATTTACACCGCTCCACGACCGAGTGACTGTACGTCGCATCGAAAGCGACGAAAAAACTGCTGGCGGGCTGATCATCCCCGACAGCGCAAAAGAGAAACCCAGCGAAGGCGAAGTTGTTGCCGTGGGCGCAGGCGTCCGCGATGACGACGGCAACCGCGTTGCGCTGGACGTGAAAGCAGGCGACCGCGTTCTGTTCGGCAAATGGTCGGGCACCGAGATCAATCTCGACGGCGAAGAGCTGCTGATCATGAAAGAAAACGACATCCTGGGCGTGATGAGCTGAACCGCCACACCCCTTTCGTCGTTTACATCCAATTTTTAGACTAGTCAGGAGAGACACATATGTCTGCCAAGGACGTCAAGTTTGACACCGAAGCCCGCTCAAAAATGTTGCGCGGCGTGAATGTACTGGCCGATGCCGTAAAGGTAACGCTGGGACCAAAAGGCCGGAACGTTGTTCTGGACAAATCATTTGGCGCACCGCGCATCACCAAAGACGGTGTATCGGTTGCCAAGGAAATCGAACTGGAAGACAAGTTCGAAAACATGGGCGCGCAGATGGTCAAAGAAGTGGCCAGCCGCACCAATGACGAAGCCGGCGACGGCACAACCACAGCCACCGTTCTGGCACAGGCGATTGTCAAAGAAGGCATGAAAGCCGTGGCCGCGGGCATGAACCCGATGGACCTCAAGCGCGGTGTTGATATGGCAACCTCCAAAGTGGTTGAGCACATCAAAAACGCAGCACGCGAAGTCAAAGACAGCGACGAAGTTGCACAGGTTGGCACGATTTCAGCCAACGGCGAAGCCGAAATTGGCAACCAGATCGCAGGCGCGATGCAAAAAGTTGGCAACGAAGGTGTGATCACCGTCGAGGAAAACAAAGGTCTGGAAACCGAGACCGATGTGGTTGAAGGCATGCAGTTCGACCGTGGCTACCTGAGCCCCTATTTTGTCACCAACGCTGACAAAATGACAGTCGAGCTGGAAGACGCGATCATCCTGCTGCACGAAAAGAAACTGTCATCGCTGCAGCCTATGGTTCCACTGCTGGAGCAAGTGATCCAGTCGCAAAAGCCTTTGCTGATCATTGCCGAAGATGTTGAGGGCGAAGCCCTGGCAACATTGGTTGTGAACAAGCTGCGTGGTGGTCTGAAAATCGCGGCCGTCAAGGCCCCTGGTTTCGGCGATCGCCGCAAAGCCATGTTGCAGGACCTTGCCATTCTGACCGGTGGTCAGGTGATCTCGGATGATCTGGGCATGAAGCTGGAGTCCGTCACCATGGACATGCTGGGTTCAGCCAAGCGCGTCGACATCACCAAGGACGAGACCACTGTTGTGGACGGTGCCGGTGAGAAAGCCGAGATCGAAGCACGGGTCACACAGATCCGCGGCCAGATCGAAGAAACAGCGTCTGACTACGACCGCGAAAAACTGCAAGAGCGCGTGGCCAAACTGGCCGGCGGTGTTGCCGTGATCCGCGTTGGTGGCATGACCGAAGTCGAAGTTAAAGAGCGCAAAGACCGCGTTGACGATGCCCTGAACGCGACCCGTGCGGCCGTACAAGAAGGTATCGTTGTGGGCGGCGGTGTTGCTCTGGTGCAAGCCGCGAAATCGCTGGACAGCCTGAAGGGTGCAAACTCGGATCAGGACAACGGCGTTATGATCGTGCGTCGCGCACTCGAAGCGCCTCTGCGTCAGATCGCCGAAAACGCCGGTGTTGATGGTGCTGTTGTGGCCGGCAAAATCCGCGAGTCGGACGATCCGAAATTTGGCTTCAACGCTCAGACCGAAGAATATGGCGACATGTTCTCATACGGTGTGATCGACCCTGCCAAAGTGGTGCGGACCGCTCTGGAAGATGCAGCCTCGATCGCAGGCCTGCTGATCACGACCGAAGCCATGGTTGCCGACAAACCCGCCAAAGACGGCGGCGGTATGCCCGGTGGCGGCATGCCCGACATGGGCGGCATGGGCGGCATGATGTAATAAGCGGGAATTTTGCGTCAGCAAAAATCTCCGCACCGGGAATTTCGCGACAGCGAAAATCTCCGGCACATACATCGCCAAAGATAGGGAAGGGGCTGCCTGCGGGTGGCCCTTTTCTTTGGGCTTTGCTTCTAAGAACTCAGCCGGTTAACAGGCCGGAACGGCCCCGGCCATTCACTGACCGACAGGGTATTGCACAGCAATGTCCCGAGAGGTGTCAGCCCCTCCCTTGGGCTGGCGATAAATCAAAGCTTGGCGCGTCGATCATTCTGAGGATGTGTTTGGCCAAAATTAAGCGCTTCAGAATTGATCTGGGATCGCCACCCCAGGGGCTGACGATGGCCGGGGCCCGCGTGCGTTGCTCTGCCAATATCACTGATCCGAACACGCTCACTCCCCATCCGGCTCATACACCAGTATATCGCCGGGCTGACACTCCAGCGCCTCGCAGATCTTTTCCAGCGTTTCAAATCGCACGCCTTTGACCTTGCCGGATTTCAGCAAAGATACGTTTTGCTCGGTGATCCCGACAATCTCGGCCAGCTCCTTGGAGCGCATCTTGCGCCGGGCCAGCATCACATCAAGGGTCACAACAATGGGCATGACGATATCCTGTGATCCCGACGCTCAGACAAAGGCCTTGTTCTCCTGATTGAGCCGCGTTGCTTCCAGCATGATATGGCTGACCGCGGTGATAACCAGACCGATCACAATTGCATAGACATCGCTGTCATCAATGCTGATCGAACCATGCACGCTGTTGCCGCTTTGCCAAAAGCTGATCAACATGCCTGCCAGTGTACCGCTGACGATGCTGACAGGTCCCATGACCAGAACGATCAGCCCGATCCGGCGCAGACACAGCGCCGAGCTTTCGGTGAAAACGCCACTTCGCAGAAAGCCGCGAAACAACGCTCGCACCTCCCATAACATCAAAACGCCCAGAATATCGACACTGGCCCATAGAAGCCCGGATGCGATCACCTGAGGCAGGCTCATCGTGTCCACGTATTTTGTCAGCGACAGGTCTTCTATCAAAATGTCGATGTAATCGGGCTGACCCGTCAGCATGTTCCACAGCAAAAACACCAAAATGCCGATGGCCAGGATCAGAGCGCCCGTGCTGACCCAAAGGCCGATGCGGGACAATCGGGTGACGCGGCCCAGAGGGTCGGTGGTTTGGTTCGGTGTTGTTTCGCCCATGATCAGTGCTCCATTAAAATACTGTTTGCAAAAATTATCGTAAAACAATAATAAATGCAATCACAGCGATGTTGCTGTGAGGATAAGGGCATTTACGGAGACATTCCATGATCTATCGACAGATTTTCCTGAGCGGCGCGATTGTGCTGGGTTTGAACGCCCCCGAAGCACAGGCCCAAGACCGTTGGGCCGGGCTGTATGGCGGCGTGGCGCTGAGCGCGCATGAGGCGACCACTAAAATCCCCGGTTCAGGTGTGCACGCTTACAAAGAAGAGAGCGCCACCTTGGGTTTTTATGGCGGCTATACCTTCGTGCGGGACAGTGGTTTTGCCTGGGGGCCGGATGTGCTGCTAACAGGGATTTCCAGCAGTGGCGGGGCGACAGATGCCGCTGTCGGCGCCACCAGTTTTGAGGGCTCATTCCTACTCAGCCCGCGCATCCGGTTGGGCTATGCCACGGACAAGGTGTTTTTCTACGGGCATCTGGGCCTCGGCCTGACCGATCTGGGCATTGACGGCGTGGGCGACAGTGACAATCTCACCCTTGGCGGGGCGGCAGGGGTCGGGATGGAATATGCCACCGGTGATCTGTGGTCCTTGCGGGTAGAGGCCACGACCTATGGGTTGGATGTGGATGACCGCAACATCAACGGCACTCTGTTTGATCTCGACAGCGGCGTGCAGCAGTTCACCCTCGGTCTGAGCCGGAAATTCTGATGCCTGAACTTGTGAAATACGCGGCAGGTGGTCTGGCCTTGTTGGCTCTGACCGCCTGCGAGGGCACACCGTTGCGCGATGCCTATGCTTTGTCTCAGGTTGATCCCATGACCACCGAGGCCCGCGCGCTGCGGGTGGCTGTGGCGGTGCCGCGCTCAATCCAGCTGATGCCCGGCGGGGTTCAGATGTTGGGCCGTGTGATGCCACCGGATGGCGAGGATGATATGTATACATTCAACCTGGCACCCGTGCTACGCATGGCGGGCAATACGTCGAAAGATACCAAGGCGCTGGATGCGCTGGTCCGTCACGAATACCAGATTGACCCCGACAGCCTGGCTGAATTTGAGGCGTTCCGCGCCGCAGCGCAGGCCAACAAGGCTACAGGCGGGCAGGGGTCGCTGACGGTGAATGCAGATTTGTGTCACGAGGACGCTGCCCCACCTGATCCGCTGCCCATAACCGTCTATCTGAAAACAGCCGAGCTGGATCGCTTTGCCATCCTCACCCAGCGCGACAACCTGCGCGATGATCTCAGCGATGCGGATCTGAGCACGCTGACCCCGCCCTGTGGCTGAGCGATTGATCCCGCTTGCCCTCGTGGGCTGGCCGCTCTACCACGATCCCCATGAAAATTTTGTTCCTCGGAGATGTGGTGGGGCGTGCCGGGCGGCGCGCGATCACCGAAAACCTGGCCCGGTTGCGCAGCGATTGGCGACTGGATTTCGTGGTGGTGAACGGTGAAAACGCCACTGGCGGCATGGGGCTTAGTGGCAGCCACGCCAAGGTTCTGCTGGACGCAGGGGCCGATTGCATCACGCTGGGCGACCATGCGTTTGACCAAAAAGATATGCTGCAATTCATTCAGGGTGAGCCGCGCATCATCCGGCCGCTGAACTTTGCCAAGGATGCACCGGGGCGGGGGCACGGTGTGTTCACGGACGCGCGCGGACGCAAGGTACTGGTCACCCAAGCCTTGGGGCAGGTGTTTATGAAACGCGCCTTTGATGATCCGTTTTCTGCATTGGATACGGTGTTGCGCACGCATCCCTTGGGTGGCGCAGTTCAAGCCACAGTCGTGGATTTCCATTGCGAGGCCACATCCGAGAAGATGGGCATGGGCCATTACTGCGATGGCCGTGCCAGTCTGGTGGCGGGCACCCACACGCATATTCCCACAGGGGACGCACAAATTCTGCCCGGCGGTACTGGGTTTCAGGCCGATGCGGGCATGTGTGGCGACTATCTCAGCGTGATCGGCATGGACAAGGCCGAGCCGATGCGCCGCTTTGTCACCGGCATGGGCCGCGAACGGTTCACGCCCGCGATGGGCGAGGCGACTTTGTCAGGCGTTTACATCGAAACCGATGACAAGTCCGGCAAGGCCACCGTCATTAAAATGGTCCGCCAGGGCGGCCGATTGGAGCAGTCCGGGCCATGACCCCGCGGGTGCTGTCCTATGCGGCGCTTTTTGCGATGGGGGTCGGCTGGGGGCTGACCATTCCCATGGCCAAGATTGCCGTCAGCACCGGGCACCAGCCCTTTGGCCTGATCTTCTGGCAATTGGTTGTTGTGGTGCTGTTTCTGGGCGCGCTGACGCTGATCCGGGGCAAACGCATTGTCGTGGGGCGCGTCTATCTGCGCCTTTTTGTAATGGTGGCGCTGTTTGGGGCGGTGTTGCCGGACATCTTTTACTATCTGTCGGCCATTCATCTGCCCGGTGGGATCATGGCGATCACCGCCACCTGCACCACGATGTTTTCACTGCCCATAGCCATTGCCATGCGCAACGAACGGTTTGAGGCGCAGCGGCTGTTTGGTCTGATCTTTGGCTTTGCCGGGATCGTGTTGTTGATGGCGCCCAAGGCCAGCCTGCCAGACGGTACAAACGCCATCTGGGTGCTCATCGCGCTATTGGGGCCGCTTTTGTATGCCACCGAAGGCAATCTGGTGGCGCGGTGGGGCACGCAGGGGCTCGATCCGCTTCAGGTGGTGCTGGGTGCTTCTATCATAGGGTTGGTCTTTGCCACGCCATTGGCCGTGGGGTCAGGGCAGTGGATCAACCCCTTCGCTGACTTTGGCCGGGCGGAAACTGCGCTGGCCATGGGGGCTGCCCTGCATGCGGTGGTCTATGCGACCTATGTCTGGCTGGTGGGGCGGGCGGGATCAGTCTTTGCCGCGCAATCAGCCTATATCGTCACGGCCTTTGGCGTGCTGTCGTCGATGGTTTTGCTGTCGGAAACCTATTCGCACTGGGTCTGGCTGGCGCTGGGGGTGATGATGTTTGGTATGTTCCTAATTCAGCCCCGCCCGGCAAAGCCGCTTGCCCCCGACGCGGGCATGGGGGAAAGTGGGTAAAACCATCATCTAGGGTGTGTGGCCGTGGTCCAGTATTTTGAGATTTCCCAGAACGGTCAGGCGGTCATCACTTTGCTTGTGGTGTTGGCGATGTTTGTCCTGTTCATCCGCGAGGTATACCCAACCGAAGTGGTTGCCATGTCCGGGGCGGCCTTGCTTTTGGCGTTGGGCGTGTTGCCGTATGACGACGCGCTGAATGTGCTGTCCAACCCCGCGCCGTGGACCATTGCTGCGATGTTCATTGTGATGGGCGCTTTGGTGCGCACCGGGGCACTGGACGCCTTTACCGCCATGGCAGACCGACAGGCCAAAACCAACCCCGCGCTGGCGATTGGGATGTTGCTGGCTTTTGTCATCATCGCCTCGGCGTTTGTGTCCAATACGCCCGTTGTGGTGGTGATGATCCCTGTGTTCGTGCAATTGGCGCGTTCGTTGGGTCTGACCGCGTCCAAGCTGCTGATCCCGCTCAGCTATGCGGCCATTCTGGGCGGCACGCTGACGCTGATCGGCACCTCGACGAACCTGCTGGTGGACGGCGTGGCCCGCGCCAACGGGCTGGAGCCTTTCACGATCTTCGAGGTCACCCCATTGGGGATTGTGCTGGTGATCTGGGGTATGATCTACCTGCGCTTTTTCGGCCCCTACCTGCTGCCTGATCGCGACAGTATGGCGGATCTTCTGTCTGATAAATCCAAGATGAAGTTCTTCACCGAGGCGGTGATCCCGCCTGACAGCAACCTGATTGGCCGCGAAGTCACCGGAGTTCAGCTGTTCAAACGCGAAGGTGTGCGGTTGATTGACGTGATCCGGGGCGATCTGTCCTTGCGGCGCAACCTCAAAGGCGTGGCCTTGGCTGTGGGCGACCGCGTGGTTCTGCGCACGCAGATGACGGAACTTCTAAGCCTGCAACGCAACAAGGAGCTCAAGCGCGTTGATCAGGTGTCCGCCGTCGAGACGTCAACCGTCGAAGTGCTGATCACACCGGGGTGCAAAATGGTGGGACGTTCGCTGGGCGCGCTGCGACTGCGGCGGCGTTACGGGGTGTATCCGTTGGCGGTGCACCGGCGGAACCAGAACATTGGCCGTCAGCTGGATGATCTGGTGGTGCGCGTGGGCGACACGCTGCTGCTGGAAGGGGCGCCCGAAGACATTCAGCGCCTTGCCCGCGAGATGGACATGGTCGATGTCTCGCACCCTTCGGCCCGCGCGTTTCGCCGCGGTCATGCGCCTTTGGCCTTTGCGGCCCTTGCGGCCATTGTTGTGCTGGCAGGTCTGGGCGTCGCGCCCATCTTCATGCTGGCCGCCATTGCGGTTGCCTTTGTGCTGATCGTGCGCTGCATTGATGCCGACGAGGCATTTTCCTTCATAGACGGTCGCCTGCTGGCGCTGATCTTTTCAATGCTGGCCATCGGTGCTGCGCTGCAAGCCTCGGGTGCGGTGTCGCTGATCGTGAATTTCCTTGCGCCCGGCCTGTCCCTTTTGCCCGGTGTGATGGTGATCTGGGCGATCTACCTGCTAACCTCGGTGCTGACGGAAATGGTTTCGAACAATGCCGTTGCCGTGGTGGTCACCCCCATCGCCATTGGCCTTGCAGATGCGATGGGAATAGATGCGCGCCCCCTTGTGGTGGCCGTGATGGTTGCTGCCTCGGCCAGTTTTGCCACTCCCATTGGTTATCAGACCAACACGTTGGTCTATGGCCCCGGAGGATACAAATTCACCGATTTCATGAAAGTTGGCATCCCCCTGAATGTCAGCATTGGCCTTCTGGCCTCGGCGCTGATCCCGTTTATCTGGCCTCTGACGCCCTGACGCTCTGACCCCTCGTGCCACATTAAACACAACGCTTGGGGGTGATCCCCAGTTGCGTCTTACAATGGCCAGAACACCAGTATGGCCGGAATAGACACGGCCACCACCAGCACCTCGAGCGGCAGCCCGATGCGCCAGTAATCGCCAAACTTGTACCCACCGGGGCCAAGGATCAGGGTGTTGTTCTTGTGCCCAATGGGCGTCAGGAACGCCGAGGATGCGGCAATGGCCACGGCCATCAGAAATGGGTCGGGTGACACGTTCAGCGATTGCGCCATTTGAATACCCACAGGGGCCGCAACAATCGTGGTGGCGGTGTTGTTCAGCACGTCTGACAGGCTCATTGTGACGATCATCAGCACGGTCAGAATGGCCCAGGCGGGCATGCCTTCGGTCAACCCTACCAAAGCGCCGGCAATCAACTGGGTGCCGCCCACGTCTTCAAGTGCCGCACCCAATGGGATCATTGAGCCCAACAACACCACGACGGGCCATTCGATATGATCGTAGAGTTCCTTAAGTGGAACAATCTGCGCCAGCACATAAGCCACAACAACAAGCCCCAGCGCGATGGGCAAATACAGCCATCCCACCGAGGCCGCAGCGACCGCAGCCCCAAACAGCCCAATGGCCAGCCAGGTCTTGCTGTCTTGTGTCACCGCCAGACCGCGATCAGCCAGGGGCAGGGCGCCCAGCCAATCAGTGACATCGGTGCCTTTGTCTTGGGGGGCCAGCACCAGCAGAATGTCGCCCGCCTCAATCACGGTCTTGCGCACTTGCTTGGTGATCTTGCGCCCTTGTCGCGACACCCCCATCAAGACCGAGCGTTGCCGCCAATGCAGCCCGATGCTTTGTGCCGTCTTGCCGGTGATGCGACTGTCCGAGGTGGCGACCACTTCGATCAGGTCCAGACCGGCTCCTTCGGCCTTCAGCAGCTCTTCGCGGTTCTGGTCTGAGAATGCCAGTTTCAGCGCCGTGCGAAATTCGTCCAGCGCGTCGGGGCTGGCCTCAAGCACCAGCACATCGCCTTCGCGCAGGTGCGCATTGATCGCCGAGCCATAGCGGCGCTTACCGTCCCGGATCAACCCGATGATGGCGACATCCGCCTTGTCGGCGGCCTCTTCTAATTCGATCACACGTTTGCCGATCTGCGCGGATCCTTCGGGCACTGTCAGCTCGGCAATGTACTGCCCCAAATCGGCCTCGGCCAGGGCGCCGTCTTCGCGTTGCGGGATCAGCCGCCAGCCGATCAGCGCCACAAAAAGCAATCCGGCAATCGCTGTGACGCCGCCCACAGGGGCAAAGTCAAACATCTTGAACGGCTCGCCCAAAGACTCTTCGCGGATTGAGGCGATGATGATATTTGGGGGCGTGCCGATCAATGTGACCATGCCGCCCAGGATAGTGCAAAAACTCAGCGGCATCAGTGAGATACCGGGGCTGCGTTTGGCCTTGCGGGCGGTTTGCACATCGACGGGCATCAGCAGTGCAAGGGCCGCGACGTTGTTCATGAACGCTGACAAAACACCGCCCACACCGCCCATGATGGCGATATGTGCGCCCAAGGCACGGCTGCTGTCCACCAGCGTGCGGGTGATCAGGAACACCGCCCCCGAGCGCACCAGCCCGGCCGAGACAACCAATACCAGCGCCACCACCAAAGTGGCCGGATGGCCAAAGCCGGAAAATGCGTCTTTGGTGGGCACAACCCCCAGTACGACACCGATCATGAGCGCGGAAAAGGCAACAAGATCATAACGGTAGCGGCCCCAAAGCAGCATGCCAAAGACCGCCCCAAACAGGCTGAAGAGAATGATCTGATCTGATGTCATGACGCGGCCTTTCGTTATGCGCAGCCAATCCTATTCGGACTGTAAACGCAACCGGGTTGCGAGCGGGGGCACCCCTGCCGTATAGAGGCTCAAACGTCTGATTTAACTTGGAGAGACACGCCATGGCCGGCCACTCAAAATGGGCAAATATCCAGCACCGCAAAGGGCGTCAGGACAAAATCCGCGCCAAGATTTTCTCGAAGTTTTCCAAAGAGATTACCATTGCCGCCAAGATGGGTGACCCCGACCCCGAAAAGAACCCGCGTCTGCGGCTGGCGGTCAAGGAAGCCAAATCGCAATCCATGCCCAAGGACAACATCGAACGCGCCATCAAAAAGGCGATGGGCGGCGATGCCGAGGATTACGAGGAAATCCGCTATGAAGGCTATGGCCCCGGCGGGGTGGCTGTGATTGTCGAGACGATGACCGACAACCGCAACCGCACGGCCAGCGTGGTGCGCTCGACTTTTACCAAACACGGTGGCAACCTGGGCGAAACCGGCAGCGTGGGTTTCATGTTTGAGCGCAAAGGCGAGGTCAGCTATCCCGCCGAAGCAGGGGACGCCGACACGCTGATGATGGCCGCAATTGAGGCGGGCGCCGAAGATGTGGAAAGCTCGGACGAGGGCCACACGGTATGGTGCGCTGACACCGACCTGAATGATGTCTCCACTGCGTTGGAGGCCGAGCTGGGCGAAAGCGAAAGCACCAAGCTGACATGGCGTCCTACCACCACCACCGAGCTGGATCTGGAGGGCATGCAAAAGCTGATGCGCCTGATGGACGCGCTGGATGATGACGATGATGTGCAACGTGTCACCGCAAATTTTGAAGCCTCGGATGAGGTGATGGCGGCATTGGCCGAGGACGAGTAAAGGCCCTGTCACGGGGTTCCCCAAAGAATGAAAAAGCAGGTCCGGGTGGCCTGCTTTTTCATGTGTGAGCCCAAGCACAGACCCTGTGCGTGACCGGGTAATAGACCAGTTTGGCAAATCCGATAGGGTGGCCATAGACACAGCCCCCCACCAAAGGATCACATCATGAGCTGGAACCCCACATTAGAGCCGCATTGCCCTGATGCAGGCACACTGGATGATATCGAGACGCTGATCATTCCGCGTGCGCGCGATCTGGGTGAATTTGAAGTGCGCCGCGCCTTGCCCGCACCCGAGCGGCAAATGGTGGGGCCGTTTGTGTTCTTTGATCAGATGGGCCCGGCCGAGTTTCTGACCGGGCAGGGCATCGATGTGCGCCCGCATCCGCATATCGGGTTGGGCACGGTGACATATCTGTATGAGGGCGAATTTCAGCACCGCGACAGTCTGGGCACCAATCAGATGATTTACCCCGGCGAGGTGAACTGGATGGTGGCAGGCCACGGCGTGACCCATTCCGAACGCACATCCGAGGCGACGCGTCTGGGCCAGAGCAAACTGTTTGGCATTCAAACCTGGGTGGCGTTGCCCGAGGCCGATGAGGACCGCCCGGCCAGTTTTGAGCATCACAGCCAAGATGCGCTGCCTTTTTTAGAGGGCGAAGGCAAAGCGCTGCGGCTGATCATGGGGCGCGGATGGGGGGCGACAGCCCCGGTCAGTGCCTTCACCGATATGTTTTACGCCGATGTTGTTTTGCAACCCGGGGCCAAACTGCCGATGCCCGATGATCACGAAGACCGTGGCGTCTACGTGACCCAAGGATCGATTGAGGTGGCAGGCGATGTGTACGAGGCCGGGCGCATGATGGTGTTTCGCCCCGGCGATGCGATCACGCTGACGGCGGGTGCGCGCGGGGCAAGGCTGATGGCGCTGGGCGGCGAAACACTGAATGGCCCGCGGCACATCTGGTGGAACTTTGTGTCGTCCAGCCGTGAAAAGATTGACGCCGCCAAAGAAGCCTGGGCCGCAGGCGATTGGGAACACGGCCGGTTCCAACTGCCACCCGGTGATGACGCCGAGTTCATTCCGCTACCGTAACCACATGGAATGCGGGACAAGCCCGCATGCTTTGTATCTCGACGTCGTCGTGCCTCCTTTGGCCTCGGGGCGGGTGCGCAGGTGACGCTTTCACGCAGACGTTAGGATGTGCGGTATCTGACCGGGCTGGACAATACCCGGTGCAGGGCGTTTGGTGAGCGCATGGATCACAGAAGGCACAAGCGATGATCGGAGTGGCGTTTTGCCGGGCGATGCGGCGCGATGAGACACAGGCTGTGGCAGCCCTTCTGGAGGCCTGCTTTGAGAGCACTGCAGAGCGGCGTCTGGTGGAGCAGTTGCGCAAAGACCGGGTGATTGCGGGCGAGATGGTGTTGCCCGATCAGGAGGGCGGCATTGTCGGCTACTACGCCTTATCCGCGATGCAGGCCCCGAAAGGGTGGCTGTGTCTGGCACCGGTGGCGGTGCACCCGGAGTGGCAGGGCAAAGGCTTGGGGCGACGCATGATTGGCCAGCTGAGCGCATGGGCGCAGGCAGCCGGGCAATATGTGATCGTGCTGGGCGAGGCTGAATTTTATGAACGCGCCGGATTTGAGCGCGCACGGGCGGTGCATCTGCAAGGCCCGTACCCGCCCGAGAATATGCTATTGGCCGGTCCCGGTCAGGATACGCCAGAGCACACGCTGATCTATCCACGCGCCATACGAGAGATGTGATGCCACTGTTCGCGCTGGTGGCGCTGACCATGTTGAATTTTGCAGGCAATTCCCTGCTGACCCGCGCAGGGGTCACGCTGGGAGGGTTAAGCGCTGTGGAGTTCGCGCTGATCCGGTTGGGATCAGGCGCGCTTATGTTGGCCGTCCTGGTGATGTGGCGCGGCAGCGCGCTGCGCTGGAGCGGGCGTGTCCGGCTGACGGGTGTTGCGTCGCTGTTGCTGTATCTGTTTGGATTTTCCGTGGCGTATCTGGGCATGGATTCCGGCATGGGCGCTTTGATCCTGTTTGGCATGGTGCAGGTGACCATGTTTGCCGGCGCGTTGCTGAACGGCGAGCCATTGCCGCGGCAACGCTGGATTGGCGCCGGGCTTGCCACGTTGGGTCTGGTGTGGCTGCTGTGGCCTTCGGGGGCAGCGGCAGTAAGCCTGACGCATGGGCTGGCCATGGCGCTGGCGGGCGTCGGCTGGGGAATGTATTCGCTGGCCGGGCGCAAAGAGCCGGACGCTTTGGCAGGCACGGCGGCGAATTTTATCATGGCGGCTGCAATCGTCGCGTTGGCCTGGGGGGGCAGTGCGATGTCAGGGGCGGCATGGGCGCAGGACATGATCCATGCAATGCCCCTGAACGGCGTGCTGCTGGCCTGCGTTGCGGGGGCGATCACATCGGCATTGGGCTATGCGCTGTGGTACACGGTTTTGCCACAGCTTCAGGCGGCGGTGGCAGCGGTGGCGCAGCTGACTGTGCCGGTGATTGCCATGCTGGGTGGCATGGTGTGGCTGAATGAAGCGCTAAGCCTGCGCTTTGTGCTGGCGGCGGTGCTGGTGCTGGGCGGCGTGGCCATTTCAGTGCGGCAGGGCCGGGGGCCAAAACCGGCGGATAAGGCGTAACACCCGTCAGGCTAATTCAGCCTGAAGCCAGTCCAGCAAGGCTTGTGTCCGCCGCTTGAGAGGCTGATCATCCGGTGCATATATTCCCAATCCACATGTCAGCACTGCCGCTTCTCCACAGGGCCGGATCAACGCACCTGTGGCCAACAAATGCTCGCATGTGCGGTGCCATCCCAAGGCTATGCCATGACCTGCCAGTGCGGCCTGCATAACCATGGGATAGCTGTCAAACATCTGGTCCAGGTGGTGATCGCGGGCGGGCAGAGTGTGCTGGGCGAACCAGTCGGCCCATGTCATCCAATCTTGTTGATCCGTTTGATGATGCAACAGCCGGTGCGCGCTGATGTCTGCCGGAGATAGCTGGGTATCCGTTGCCAGGTAGGCGGGGCTGCAAACCGGGAATATCTGATCCTCAGCGCTGTGCACCAGCTGCGCAGGGGCGTGATCACGCCGAAGGGTCTGTAGGGCCAGATGATACCGCTCGGTGGCATGGGTCAGGGGCGTGGTGGACACGCTGACGCGCAGATTGATGCCGGGGTGTTGCTCATAAAACCCCGACAGACGTGGCATCAACCAATAGATTGCCTCGCATTGCTGGGATCGTAAAACCAGTTCGGATTCACCCTGAGTGGCCTGAACGGCCGTGCACGAGGCTGCGATATCTGTCAGCGCCGCCTGTACAACCCTATGCAGCCGCGCCCCGTCCTGGTTCAGGTGCACAGCCCGGTTGCGGCGCTCAAAAACGGCAGTCCCAAGATGCGTTTCCAACGCTTTGATCTGCTTGCTGATGGCTGCTTGGGTCAGACCAAGCTCTTGGGCGGCCAGAGTAATGCTTTGATGCCGTGCAGCGGCCTCAAACGGCAGCAAAGTGGAAAGCGGGGGCAGGGTTTTGCGCGAAAAATGCATAACTTTTGGTAATGTTAATTGGAATATTAGTCAATTTAATATGCGCCTTACTTCGAATATGTAGTCCCTGAAGATGTTTACGGGGTCGCCAGTATGACACTGCAAAAAGACAACACGCCCTTGGCGGTTTTGATCATCGTGATGACTGTATTTGTGCTGACCCTGGGCGACGCGGCAATCAAGGGGATGAGCACAGATCTGCGGTTGTGGCAGATATTTATCATCCGCTCGGGGGTGGCCTTGCCGGTGCTGATCTTGCTGATACGAATGCGGTTTTCGCACCTCTCATTGTGGCCAATGCACCCTGGTTGGGCGGCTCTGCGCAGCGCGATGTTGGCCATGATGTGGGTGCTGTATTATGCTGCTCTGCCGCATCTTGAGCTGTCCCTCGCGGCTGCGGCTTACTACACGCTGCCGCTGTTCATCACCATGTTTTCAGCAATTTTTGTGGGGGACAGAGTGGGGTGGACCGGTTGGATCGCTGTCGCGATAGGCTTTGTCGGGGTTCTGGTGATCCTGCGCCCGGCCAGTGATACCTTCACGCCAATGGCGCTGTTACCTCTGGGATCGGCCATCTTATACGCATTGGCAATGATCCTGACCCGCACCAAATGCCGCGCGGAACATCCGCTTGTGTTGTCTGCCATGCTGAATGTCGGATTCATTGTGACGGGGGTTGCGGCCAGTCTGGTGTTGCTGGCCATTGGGCGCACCACATCTGATTTTCTCTCTCCGCTCTGGAGCCCGCTTAACCTGACTGCCATAGGGGCCCTGGGCCTGATGACAGTGGCCATCTTGCTGGGCAGCATCGGCACGAGCATTGCCTATCAAATCGGGCGCTCTTCAACCGTGGCCACGTTTGATTTCACCTATGTGGGGTTTGCAACGATCTGGGGCGTGGTGTTCTTTGCCGAGCGGCCTGACGGGTTGGCCCTGACAGGCATTGCGCTGATCGTTTTAGCCGGGCTTTTGGCGATGAAACGCCGGGTGTGACGCAGGGTCATGTTTCCCCCACTTTCATCGGGGTCGAAAACTGCTTATCTCGTGCTGTATGAAACGGATTATCTGTATACTGGCGTTGGTGTTTGCCTTGCCTGGCATGGCCCGGGCCGATTGCGTTGTGATGCTGCATGGGCTTTTGCGCTCGGACAGCTCGTTTCTGGTGCTCGAAGAGGTGCTGCGCCAACAAGGCTACACTGTCACCAGTCCCGAATATGACAGCACCCGCGCCGAAATTGAACGGCTGGCCGCAGAAACCTTGCCCGGAGCGATTGCCGATTGTGAAGGCGACCGCGTGCATTTTGTGACCCACTCGATGGGTGGCATCCTGCTGCGTCACTGGCTGGGCGAAAACAAGCTGCCCAATCTGGGCCGTGTGGTGATGTTAGCGCCGCCCAACAAGGGCTCGGAGCTGGTGGATGAACTGGGCGGGCTGGAGCTGTTTGCTTGGATCAACGGACCTGCCGGATTGCAGCTTGAGACCGGGCAAACCAGCTTTACCGCGCAATTGCCTTCAGTTGATTATGAACTGGGCGTGATCGCCGGTACGCGCACGCTCAATCCCTATTTCTCATCACTGATTGAGGGCGTGGATGATGGCAAAGTGTCGGTTGAATCGACCAAGGTTGAGGGCATGACCGATCATCTGGAACTGCCAGTGACCCATACGTTCATCACCATCAGCCCGCTGGTGATTGCGCAGGTGCAGGCGTTTTTGGGGGCAGGTCAGTTTGATCGTACCCTCACGATGAACAGCCTGATCTGGGGGTCGGACGAGTGAGCGCGCTTGCCTTGCGCATGACAGGTGCGCAGGTCCTGCACCCGGATGGGATGCACGCCGCGCCGCTGAGCATTGCCGAGGGCCAGATCGTTGACGCAGCCCCCGGTGCGCGCAACGTCGATCTGACGGGCTATATGATCCTGCCCGGTATCGTAGACATTCACGGCGATGGGTTTGAGCGGCATCTGGCCCCCCGTCGAGGAGCGATGAAAGACATCGATCAGGGGCTTGTCACCGCCGAAGCTGAAATTGCCGCCAATGGCATCACCACTGCTGTACTGGCGCAGTTCTACAGTTGGGAAGGGGGTATGCGCGGCCCCGAATTTGCCAGCCGTGTGTTTGACGCCCTCACTGTGATCCGCCCGCGTGTTGTCACAGATCTGCGCACGCAGCTGCGGTTTGAAACCCCGATGCTAGAGGACTACGAGGCCGTGCAAGACATGATCGCACGGTTTGATATTCCCTATGTCGTCTTTAACGACCATCTGCCGCATGACGCTTTGGCCAAAGGCAAACGGCCCCAGCGACTGACTGGACAAGCCCTCAGGATCGGGCGCAATCCGGAAAAGCACCTGGCCTATATGCACGCTTTGCATGCGCGTATGGCGCAGGTGCCCGCGGCGTTGGAACAGCTTTGCCAACAGCTTGCTGCACAGGGTGTGCAAATGGGCAGCCACGACGAAAAGACTGCGGATGAACGGGCTTATTGGCGTGCGATGGGTGTACATATTGCCGAGTTCCCTGAAACCACCCAAGCCGTTGAAACCGCCCACAGCGTGGGTGACCCGGTGATCATGGGCGCACCCAACGTGGTGCGCGGCGGGTCGCACAATGGCAATGCCTCGGCGGCGGAAATGGTGATGATGGGATATGTATCGGCGCTGGCCTCAGACTATCACTACCCATCGTTGCGCCGGGCGGCCTTTTTGTTGGCGGACGGCGGCGTGTGTGATCTGGCCACTGCATGGGGTCTGATTTCGTTGGGGCCCGCGCAGGTGCTGGGCCTGCCGGATCGGGGAACGCTGGCGGCGGGTCAACGCGCTGATCTGGTTATTCTTGACGCCGAAACCCGCAGTGTCTGCGCCACGCTGTGTGCCGGGCGTGTGTCTTACCTCAGCGGCGAGGTCGCCACCCGGATGATCGGCTGACTGCGCGAGCACACCGGGTCAGAGCCTCCGGGTGATGTGGGGGCTGCCCCCCCACGGCGCGGGACGCAATTTCTCGGGCGCTTCAGCTACCCAGATGTGATCCGGTTCACATGCCCCATCTTGCGCCCGGGCTTGGTGTCGGCCTTGCCGTAAAGATGCAGGCTGGTGTGTGACGCCGCGGCCAGATCAGGCACGCGGTCCATATCGTCCCCAATCAGGTTTTCCATTACCACATCCGCAAAACGCGTCCCGTCGCCCAATGGCCAGCCAACCACGGCGCGGATATGTTGTTCGAACTGATCGACCGTGCAGCCTTCTTGCGTCCAATGGCCGGAATTGTGCACGCGCGGGGCGATTTCATTCACGATCAAACCGGTGGATGTTACGAACAATTCCACCCCCATCACGCCCACATAATCCAGCTTGTTCAGGATGTTGGCAGTCAGAAGGACAGCGTCCGAGCGTTGCGAGGGACTAAGGCGCGCAGGGATCGTGGTGGTGCGCAAAATGCCACCTTCGTGCACGTTTTCACCGGGGTCAAAGCAGGCCACAGCGCCATTCAGTGCGCGTGCGCCAATCACTGACACTTCGTGGCTGAAATCCACAAAGCCTTCGTAAATGGCGGAGGCGCCCCCCATGTCGGCAAGCGCCTGTGCGGCGTCATCGGGGCCTGACAGGCGGGCCTGTCCTTTGCCGTCATAGCCAAAGCGGCGGGTTTTCAGGATGGCAGGCGTGCCGATTTCGGCCATCGCCTCGTCCAGATCAACGGCGTCGTCAATGGCCGCGAAAGGCGCGGTTTGCAGGCCTATATCGTTCAGAAATGCCTTTTCCACCAGCCGGTCCTGGCTGACGCGCAGGGCATCGCGGCCCGGGCGCACGGGCTTGAGAGCCTCAAGAATATCCAGCGCCTCGGTAGGGATGTTTTCAAACTCATAGGTGATCACATCCACGGCGGCTGCAAATTTGCGCAGCGCGTCTTCGTCGTCATAGCTGGCCTGAAAGTGATAGTTGGACACATGGCTGGCTGGGCAATCGCCGCCCGGTTCAAACACGCAGGTTTTGAACCCAAGGCGCGATGCGGCCACGGACAGCATACGGCCCAGCTGCCCGCCGCCTAAGATGCCGATGGTTGATCCGGTGTGCAACGCGTCAGTCATCTGTCGGCTCCTCAGGAATGGAGGCCGAGAGGGCCGCGCGCCATGCATCCAGTCGCGCGGCCAGTTCTGCATCGCCATTGGCCAGGATCGCGGCCGCCATCAGCCCGGCATTGGCCGCCCCCGGTGCACCGATCGCCATCGTGGCCACGGGGAAGCCTTTGGGCATCTGCAAGATAGAATAGAGGCTGTCGACACCTGACAAAGCCTTGGTTTGCACTGGCACGCCGATCACCGGCACGCGGGTTTTGGACGCCATCATGCCGGGCAGGTGGGCCGCTCCGCCCGCGCCTGCGATGATCACCTGCAAGCCGCGATCGACGGCGGTTTTACCATAGTCCCACAGCCGGTCAGGTGTGCGATGCGCCGAGACGATCCGCGTCTCATAGGCCACGCCCAATTCATCCAGAATGGTCGCCGCTTCGCGCATGGTGGGCCAGTCTGACTGGCTGCCCATAATGATCCCGATTTTAACGTCGCTTTGCGTGCTCATGGCGCTTTCCACCTTGTTTGGAATGCGGCACTATAGCGATGCGCGCCTTTGTGGCAAGCGCGATTGAGGGGGCGCAGAATTGAGGCTCGGATGGTTCATATGGGTGATCTGCTGGATCGGCGGGGCGGGTGTTGTGACAGCTGAAACCGTGTGCACGGGCCAGACCGGGTTGCGGTATCCGGTCTCAAACACGCTGCGCATTGAGGCGGCGCAGTTGCAGGTTTTGGAATATGAGCTGGTGGATTGGGACGCGCTCTATGCCAGGGGCTCGTTCACCCCAGATGGGACCGCCTATGCGCAGATTGTGGAGGATGCGCTTGCGCCCCTGTCAGGCATCCACGCAGATGTCAGGCTGCTGGCCTTGC
This sequence comes from Roseovarius sp., assembly GCA_045106595.1. GTDB lineage: Bacteria > Pseudomonadota > Alphaproteobacteria > Rhodobacterales > Rhodobacteraceae > Roseovarius. Next base: position 53,467 of record JBGCEW010000013.1, read on the forward strand.
TGGACGTGGCGGCGGGCCCCAAAGGGGATGTGATGGTGAACCTGACCACCACGTCCGCGTCGACCGTGTATGACAGGTTTCTTGATGTGCTTGACCGGCAGGGTCTGACCGCACAGGCCGAGGCGATGCGCGTGGCCTATGCCGCGTTTGATCCATGGCAGGGCACCCCCGAAAGCCGACGCCTGCAATGGACGGACGGGGTGGGCAACATAACGGGCCCCGCGCTGTTGGAGGTGCTCAAAGAGACCTCGGTCATGTTTCTGGCGGCGGATGTCACACCCCTTGAAAAGGCGATGCAGCTGCTTGAGCGCGATCCTCAGTTGCACGCCCACTACAAGGCCAAGCACGATATTGTCGCGGATGACACCAAGCTGGGATATCTGGTTGGGCTGATCTGGGACTGTGCCGATCTGAGCTGGTGGAGCCCGGAAGAGGCCAAGGCAGCACTTGACCCGTTGCCGCCCGCGGTGCGCGAGCTTTATGTGCTGAATATGTTTCTGGGCGAGGCCTATAATGGCGGCGTGCCTCAGGTCTTTAGCAATTCCTCAGGCGCTTTGGTGCCGGAAATGGCCGGGATATTTGCAAAATACGGCTATGATATCTTTGCCAGTGGTCTGCAGGCTGGCATGGCCCTGTTTGGCGAGAATTATCCGGTGGACACCAATGCGCGGCGCGTTGAGATGCAGGGCTTTGGCGCGGCAGAAAACGCCATATTGGACCAGCTGAACGAACGGGTGTTTGACAGCACGATCGAGGCGTTGATGGTGCAAATTGCCAAGGATGCGGGGCTCTGGCCCGAATGATCAGGAACATCACAAGGGGGCGGCTCACATGACCGATCACAAAACGTATACATCTGCCAACAAGGCGGCGTGGGATGCGTCGGCTGCCGCGCATGAGGCCGGGCCCGGGTGGCAGGCCCTGTGGCAAGATGTGGCGCAGCCGGGGTTTTCGGTGCTGGATGCCACCATGACAGCCACATTGCAGGCGCTGGAGATCACCGGCGCGCGAGTGGTGCAGGTGGGCTGCAACAATGGCCGCGAATTGCTGTCCATGCCCAGCCTTGGCGCTGTGCCGGTGCTGGGGATCGACCAATCACAGGCGTTTCTGGACCAAGCCCGGCGTCTGGCGGCGCGGGCGGGGTCTGAGTGCCGGTTCGAGTGCGCAGATATCTATGATCTGCCTGATGATCTGCCGCATGACTTCGATCTGGCGATCATCACCATCGGTGTGCTGAACTGGATGCCTGATTTGCCGCGCATGCTGGGCGAGGTGGCGGCGCTGCTGGCCCCCGGTGGGCGGTTGGTGATCTATGAGACCCACCCGGTTCTGGAAATGGTCGAACCCGGCGCGGATGACCCGCATGCGCTGACCTATTCCTATTTCCGCAAGGACCCGTTTGTGGAGGAGCAAGCCATAACCTATGACGGATCAGACGCAGGTGCTGCCCCTGCATCTTACTGGTTCATCCACACACTGGGCGCGATTGTGACGGGTTGTGTGCAGGCGGGGTTGGTGATTGAAACGCTGACGGAATATCCTCATTCCAACCGTGAGGTGGATTACGATATTTATCAGGGCCAAGACGCGCAGCTGCCGATGTGTTTCACGCTGGTGGCCAAGAAGCTTGAGTGAGAAGACAGTGTGAAACCTGACCAACGCCCTTGCAAGTTGGCTGTGCTGCTGATGGGTATCGGGACGCTTCTGGGCGGTGCCGGAGCGGCGCAAACCACCACCGATGAAATAGGCGTTAAACAGCTTCAAAACCAAGAGAGCCAGGTGTCGCGTTCTCTGGAAGCCCAAATTCTTGAACGATTTCCCGCGATATCCGGATGGACCTGTGAGCGCGACGAAAGACGCGAGCGCAACAGACAGGTATCCGCGCTGCCGGGACTGTCTTTGATATGCGACCATTCCGATCAAAACCTGCGCGTGACGCTTATGATAGACGAGGGGGCTGCCAAAGCGGTCTGTGGTGGGATTGATCACAAGAAATCCTCAATCGCGAATGGGACATTGCCGGCAGATCGCTTCGGCATTTTTGAGAAAGGGGACTGGAAAATCCAACAGGGAAAGATCGATATATCGGGGTGTTATCGCGGCATCGTCGCTTTGAAGGCCGCAGGAGACAGGAGCAGTGCTGCCATTGCGGCCGGGCCTTCCTCTATCAAAGATTTTGCAGTGGCGATGCAGGAACTAGATCTGTCGGACGTGTTGGAAACGGACACTTCCGCTGAATATGACGACACGCTGCAACGGCTTTTGACAGCTTTAGATGCTCAGAGTGATGTTCTGGCCTCATCCGTGCCGTTTCAGGATCAACAAAGTGCCAAATCAAAAGGTGCGATGCGAAGTGGGACCAAGACTTTTGTCATGTTTCCAAAATCGTTGCTGCTTGCGTCTTTGCCTGCTGCACATATCACGCTTGAATTGGAAGGGTGTGAGGTTGTGGTTGACCTGTCTGCGGGGCCTCGAGAAATCTATGAGGCGCAACACACCGGGCGGCGATGGGCCAAGCCCGGCGGAGAGGATGGCAAGGTGACCCATGCCTATAAACGGCGCAACACCGCCCGTTTTGTGGGCTCCGAGGCTGTGGATGGAACCGGGATTTCGGCGTTTGTCGATGGGCGTGTTCTTGTCCGCGTGTCTTTGCTCGCCAAGCGCCCTTGTGACCATGATCCCGACGTCGTGATGCGGGTGTTCGACAGGGTGTTGGAAAACGATTTTGGTGCGATCATTCCACGCTGAGCAACCCGCGTTCATGGCTCACAAAGGTCATGTCATGCAGCCCGGACGCGGCGTTTGCCGTCAGGCGATGATATCCGGGTACAGCCGGTCTTCGATCCGGGCGATCACATCCTTCAGTCGCAATTTCTGCTGTTTCAGCCGTTTGATCGTCAACGGATCACGCGCGCCTTTTTCCTCAAGCGCGATAATCGCCTCGTCCAAGTCACGGTGCTGGCGGCGAAATTCCTCCAGCTCAACCTGAAGGACCTCGTCGGATTTCATCGAAAGATCGCGGTACATGTTCATCGTGATGCGATTCCCCTGGAACAGCGGCAAGTCCGTTATCATACGCGTTTGCAATGATTTCTCAAAGCTCTTGCACAGTTATGGTTGAGACCCCATATTTCGATCACCGGACCGCCTTTTCAGGGATCCGGCGTAAACTGGACTGTCGCTTAAGCCAAGGACGTGTCGATGACAAAACTTACCCTGGGGGCCCATCCCTATATCGTTGGGTTTGAACAGCTGGAGCGCCTGCTGGAACGCAGTGCGAAATCCGGGAATGAGGGATACCCTCCGTTCAATATCGAGCAAACTTCCGACAATTCTTACCGTATAACCCTTGCTGTGGCCGGGTTTGGCGAAAACGATCTATCGCTGACCGTCGAGGACCGCCAACTGGTGATCCGGGGCCGTCAGCGCGACGATGGTGAGGGGCGTGTGTTCCTGCATCGCGGCATTGCTGCGCGACAGTTTCAGCGCTCATTCGTGCTGGCTGACGGTGTCGAAGTGGGTGAGGCGGTGATGGAGAACGGCCTGCTGCACGTCGATCTGACCCGCGCCGCCCCCGAAACCGTGGTGCAGACCATTCAAATCAGGAAAGGGTAATTTATGGACACGAAATTTGAATTTGACACCGAAGCGCAGGAAATTGCCCAGTCGATCGTCTATGTGCGGTCGGTGAATGTGGCGGACCTGCCCAAGGATGTGCGCGACCATGCGCAGGGGCTTGAGACGCTTTATGCCGTGCATTCCGTCGAGGGCGAGCGCCTGGCGCTTGTCAAGGACCGCGAACTGGCCTTTGTGCTGGCGCGGCAGAACAACATGGTGCCTGTCACGGTGCATTGAGAGACCTGTTGCCTGATGGACGGTCTGAGCCCAAAGTGCATGATGCTGCAAAGTGTTCGAACGGCCGCTTTTTCCTGAAGAAAGTGCGCGTGCCGCTGAACCTATGCCAAAGCGTATGTGAACCCCAACCAGTTCAGTGTAGCGACGACAACCCAAAACGCGCCAAAGGCGATGCCGACATTGCGGCCGTGTCTCGTAACTCTGGGATGATGCCCAAGTCCCGGAATACCAGCGTGGTTAGCGTTCACCAGCACGAACAAGGCTGCCATGATCCCCAACACGAAATGCAAAGTATGACGATCAGCCAATGGGAGCGTCAGCCCATAGAAAATGCCCGCCGCGAGGGAGATGAAGGCCAGCGCCCCTTGACGTTGTTCGAACAGTATTACGAAGATGTAATCGGCTCCGGCCGGGGCTTTGTCTGCAGGTGCCGCCCCAAGCGCGGCGTCAAGCATGGCAATCTCGTCATCATGGGTCAGCGCCTTGGATGGGCGCGGTAATCCAGGCCCGAAAAACGGCAGAACCCAGTTCACAACCCATCGTGCCCAAAGAGGCCGGTAGACTTCAACGGCATGAACAATAGCCGGGGCAAGGCATAGGATAAGTCCGAGGCCGGAAATCGTAAGTTCGTTCATGATGCTTCCTCGTTGAAATTTTTATTACCACTTGGTATTAAATATACATGCAAACTCTGGCAATTATAAAAAAACCATGTGGTATTAAAATGAACGCAGGCGAAAAAAAGCCCTCAAGAGGACGACCAAAGACGTTTGATCGTGACCATGTCGTGAGTGTGGCAATGCAGGCCTACTGGCAGAATGGACAAGCAGCGGTGTCGCTGAACTCGGTGTGTCAACGCGCGGGCGTGTCCAAGCCATCGCTTTACAAAGAGTTTGGCAGTGAAGACGGGCTTAAGCAGGCGGTGCTTGTCGACTATCACCAGATGACGATGGCACCGCTCTACGAATTGTTGGCTGTCGATCAACCCTTTGAAACTGCGCTGGAAGCCCTGACCGCGTACATCCTGCGAGACCATCAAGAATACGGCATGCCAAACGGTTGCCTGTTTGTTGATTTATGTCAGTGCCGTGCACAGCTCGGGGAACTCACTGGTCGGCAAGTCGATGAACTTCGCGCGTTATCCATAGGAACCTATGCAGAATGGATTGATCGAGCGAAAGCAAACGGTCA
>JBGCEW010000014.1:0-204615 GCA_045106595.1 Roseovarius sp.
GTGCGCGAACTGACCCGTGCCACGGCACGCCACGCGGGCGAGCATGCAACATATGCCCCGATCCTTGATCCGGCCAGCGTGGGCAACGGAGTTCATATCCACATGAGCTTTCTGGACGCAGATGGCGCACCGGCCACCTACGACGAAAACGGTCCCTGCGGTATGTCCAAGCTGACGGCGGCCTTTTCCGCTGGTGTTCTGACATACCTCGACAGCATCCTTGCCCTGACCGCGCCGTCGGTGATCTCATATCTGCGGCTGACGCCGCACCGCTGGTCGGCGGCCTATAACAACCTTGGATTCCGGGATCGCGAGGCGTCATTGCGGGTGTGTCCCCTGACGGCCAAAGACCCCGCAAGCGTTGCCCGGCAATTCAACATTGAATACCGCGCCGCCGATGCCGCCGCCTGCCCGCACTTGGCGCTGGCCGCCATCGTGCATGCCGGATGTCAGGGTATCGAAGACGGGCTGACCCCACCTGATCCAACCGAAGAGGACCTGTCGTTGCTTGCACATGCCGAGCTTGAAGCGCGGGGTTTTGTGCGTCTGCCCGAGACGTTGGAGGCCGCGTTGGAACGGTTTGAGGCGAACAACACTGTGCGCAGCTGGTTCCCGGAAATCTTTGCCCAGGTCTATCTGGCGCATAAGAAGGCCGAGATCGCCCACGTGGCCGAAATGGACGCCGCCGCGCGGTGCGCTGCCTATAGTCAGACATATTGATCATGCACCATTGGGCAGACATCCTGCACCGTCACTGGGGCGTCACCGCAGATGTGACACAGCTGGACGGCGAATATGACCTGAACTTTCTGGCCGAAACGGCCGAGGGGACGGGCTATGTCCTCAAGGCGATGCGCCCTGATTGCCCCGCGTGGTTGGTCGAGATGCAGATCGCCGCGATGACCCATATCGCCGCACATGATCCCGACGCACCGATCCCGCGCGTCATTGCAGCCCAGACCGGGGCCGATGTTCTGTCCCTGCCGGATAAAACCGGTGCTGCGCGTCTGGTCTGGCTGATCGCACGGCTTCCGGGCCAGTGTTATGCGCAGGCGACGCCTAAGACCGAGCCGCTGATCCGGCAGCTGGGCGAGACTCTGGGCCGCACGACACGGGCGTTGGCCGACTTTTCGCACCCCGAACTGAACCGGGATTTTAAATGGGACCTGATGCGCGCCGATTGGATTGCCGAGCATCTGGACACGCTGCCAGACCCGGTGCGCAAGGCGCTGCTGGCGTCTGACCTTGCCAGGTTTGAGGCGATTAAACCCGCGTTAGAAAATCTGCCGCGGCAGGCCGTTCATAATGACGCCAATGATTACAACATCCTTGTGGCGGGCGAGCCGGGAGACTTGAATGTCTCTGGCCTGATCGACTTTGGCGATATGTGCGCAGGTCCGCGTATCTGTGATCTGGCCATCGCTGCCGCTTATGTTGTTCTGGATCATCCACAGCCCAACCGCGCGCTTGCCGCTATGATCGAGGGCTACCACGCGGCATTCCCTCTGACCGGGGCCGAGCTTGATATGCTGTGGCCGCTGATCCGGGCGCGGCTGGCGGTGAGTGTCGTCAACTCTCATCTGATGGCGCTGGAGACGCCAGATGACCCTTATGTTGTGATCTCTCAGGCGCCCGCATGGCGGTTTCTTGAGGAATATCCAGCGCCACCGCCCTTGTTGAACGCCCGCCTGCGCGCCGCCTGTGACTTGCCGATCAGCGATGCAGCGGGGCGCGTGCTGCATTGGCTTGAAGGTGCACGGGGGGGATTTGCCCCGATCCTTGGCACCGACATCCACGATGCGCCCCTGCGGTCACTGTCGGTTGAGGCCTGTGCCACCCCGCAAAATCCCTTCGATCTCACCCCGACCGAGGCTGAGCAGATAGGCCAAGAGGACGGCCCGTTAGATGAAATATGGCTGGGATATTATCTGGAACCACGCCTGATTTACACCGACCTTGCCTTTCGCCTTGGCCCGTGGAAGGCCAGCAACCGGCGCACGGTGCATCTGGCGGTGGATGTCTTTGCCCCGGCAGGCACCGCGCTGCATGCCCCGCTGAACGGCAAGGTCCTGGCGATTGAAAACCGCACCGGCAATCTTGATTACGGCGGCGTCATTGTGTTGCGCCATGCCACGCCTGAGGGCGATGCGTTCTACACGCTCTACGGTCATCTTGATCCGGCCTGTCTGGACGCGCTGAAACCCGGTGACCGCGTTGCGCGCGGCGAGGTGTTTTGCCATCTTGGTGCTCCGCATCAGAACGGCGGCTGGGCCCCGCATCTGCATATTCAACTGGCGCTGACCGTCGATGAGATTGGCGACGACTGGCCGGGCGTTTGCGACCCCGACGACATCGCCTTGTGGGAGGCTGTTTGCCCCAACCCCGCGGCCCTGCTCAATCTGCCGGACACACAGGTCCGGTACGCGCCTACGGATCGCACAGCTATATTGGCAAAGCGCCGCGCGCATTTCGGCGGCAACCTGAGCCTGACCTACACCGAGCCGGTGATGCTTATGCGCGGCTGGCGGCATCATCTGTTTGATGAATGGGGACGGCCCTATCTTGATGCGTATAACAACGTACCGCATGTGGGCCACGCCCATCCACGCATTCAGGCCGTGGCCGCCGATCAGCTACGCCGCCTGAACTCCAACACCCGCTATCTGCACCCCGCACAGACGGAATTTGCCGATATTCTGCTGTCCAAACTGCCCGCGCATTTGCAGGTCTGTTTCTTCGTCAACTCCGGGACCGAGGCGAACGAGCTGGCCCTGCGGCTGGCGCGCACACACACCGGGGCCAAGGGCATGGTCACCCCCGATCACGGCTATCACGGCAACACCACCGGTGCGGTGGCCATCTCGGCCTACAAGTTCAACAAACCGGGTGGCGTCGGCAAGGCAGACTGGGTCGAACTGGTCGAAGTGGCAGATGATTATCGCGGGACATACCAGCGCGATGATCCCAACCGGGGCCAGAAATTCGCAGATCTGGTCGACCCTGCGATTGCGGCCTTGGCCCAACGCGGGCAAGGCCTCGCCGGGTTCATCGCCGAAACCTTTCCCTCAGTTGGAGGGCAGATCATCCCGCCACCAGGGTATCTGCCTGCGGTCTATGACAAGATACGCGCAGCGGGCGGAGTGTGCATTGCAGATGAGGTTCAGACAGGGCTGGGCCGTCTGGGCGAATACTACTTCGGGTTTGAACAACAGGGTGCCAGCCCGGATATGGTTGTGCTGGGCAAACCTATCGGCAATGGCCATCCCATCGGCGTGGTGGTGACCACCCGCGAGATTGCTGAGAGTTTCGACAACGGGATCGAGTTCTTTTCGACATTTGGCGGCTCAACTTTGTCTTGCAGGATCGGACGCGAGGTGCTGCAAATCGTCGAGGACGAGGGCTTGCAAGACAACGCCCGAATGGCTGGCGCACGGCTGATGGACGGGCTGCGCGCGCTGGAACAGCGATATGGCTGCGTCGGAGATGTGCGCGGCATGGGGCTGTTCGTTGGAGTGGAACTGATCCGGCCAGATGGCTCGCACGCGACCGAGCTGTGCAGTTTTGTCAAGAATCGCATGCGCGATCACCGCATCCTGATTGGCAGCGAAGGCCCCTTCGACAACATCCTGAAGATCCGCCCGCCCCTTACCATCGAAATGGACGACATCGACATGATAGTCACAGCGCTTGATGATGTGCTGGCCGAGGTCACGCCGTAGTCATGATCCGATTGCGAAGGTGCGACCACCGATACCGGATCGCATATGGTTACATTTCAAGTGCCTTGTGAGGCGGAATGGTCGTCAGGGCATCGGCTCCGTGCGCAAATTGTGTCGCCCGACTTGGTTCAGCGCGGCGCACGCTGTTTGAAGGGGTGCTTTGTATCGATCAAAACCGTTCGATTGAATGAGGCCCTGGGGCAATTTGGGTTCCTGGCGGACAATCAAAAACGCCCGCCTCTTCTCAGAGACGGGCGATTGATGATCCAAACTGGATCTGTAATTCTTAACGGCGGATACCCAAGCGTTTGATGAGGTCGGTATAACGTGCCTCTTCTTTGGCTTTCAGGTAATCCAACAGCTTCCGGCGCTGGGCGACCATTTTCAAAAGGCCACGGCGTCCGTGGTTGTCTTTCTTGTGGGTCTTAAAGTGCTCGGTCAGCGTGGTGATGCGCGAGGTCAGAATGGCAACCTGTACTTCGGGCGAGCCAGTGTCGCCGTCTTTGGTTGCGAAGTCTTTCATGACTTTTGCTTTTTCTTCAGCAGTAATCGACATCGGGGTCTCCTTACGTCAAAGGGTGATGGGCACAGGCCGGGATGTCGTCCAGCAAGGTCCGTAGAGAAATACCCCCACGAGTGGCGCGGGAATTCCCGGCATATATGAGATATTTTTCTGAAAGGAAAGGAAAATTTCCGGGTTCGCGCTTATGCCGCAGATTGGGCATCAAAGGCCGTTTGGCCCACAAGAACGATTTGATCAAGCGTCAGATCAGCCGCATTTGCCACCGCAGCGATCCGCACGCCGTTCAGCAAGATATGTTGCGTATCAGGGTTACCTTCGTCGGCTTCCAAAGCCAACGTCGGATCAGGGCCGCCCACATCATCATAGACCACCATCAGGCTGTCTTCGGCTGCGGTATAATCCAGAATTTCAGCCTGGTGATCCTGACCCAGCCAATCGCCCAGAGCTATGGTATCCGCCCCCTCGCCCGCCGTGACGATATCGCTGTTGCCTGCGATGATCATATCATCGCCGCCCCCGCCATTGAGGTAATCCACATTCGTGTCATCAGCGCCGTCCGCGCCCGGGCCATTGATCAGGTCATTCCCCCACCCGCCAAAAAGAGTGTCTGCGCCTTCACCGCCCGTCAGAGTGTCATCGCCAATATCGCCGTGCAGCGCATCATCACCGGAGCCGCCAAAAAGCAGATCATTGCCGCCACTGCCAACAAGGCTGTCATTGCCCGCTTCGCCGTACAGGGTATCTTCGTCGTCATGGCCGTACAGTTCGTCATCATCGGCGCCACCCAGCAACAAGTCATTGCCTTCCTCGCCGTGCAGGGTGTCATTGCCTGCGTCACCATAGAGGGTGTCTTCGCCCTCATCGCCGTGCAGGACGTCACCGGCACCCTGACCTGAGATCATATCATCGCCAGCGTAGCCGTTGATTTGATCCAGGCCATCGCTGCCAGTCAGGGTATCATCACCTGCGTCGCCCCAATCAATGCCTTCGATCTGCACATCAAGCGCAGAAGGCGAATCCTCTTCGAAGGTATCGGGATCATCCAACAGATCGGCCAGACCGTCCGTTTCGGTTTCATCGCCCGAAGCAGAGCCGTCAACCGCTTCGGAGGGGTCGGTTTCGTCGTCATCACTGGCGGGGGTGTCAAAGCCGTACATGGCCGTTGCACCCACGGCCATCAACCCCATCAATCCAACAAGCAACATCATAACGCAGTATCCACACTAACCCTCATACAGAAGGCCACAGCCGCACCCACTGGTCAATCATAAGACACAATCAAGGTTAACAAAGCGATACCCCTGATCTGAGTTTGTCTGTCTATCTGACGATCTCAGGCCCCATCAGGGTATTGGGCAAATACGTGGATATCCAAGGGATATAGGTCACCATAATCAGGAAGATAAAGAGCACGCCCAGGAACGGCAGCGCGGCGCGCACAACGCTCATCATGGGCATACCAGCGACACCGGAGGTGACAAACAGGTTCAGGCCCACAGGCGGTGTGATCATCCCGATCTCCATGTTGACCACCATGATGATGCCCAAATGAATGGGGTCGATGCCCAGTTCAATCGCGATCGGGAACACCAAGGGCGCCACGATCACCAGAAGGCCCGAAGGTTCCATGAATTGCCCACCGATCAACAAGATCACATTGACCATGACCAAAAACATCACTGGACCAAAGCCCGCGTCCAGCATGGCACCCGCGACCGCCTGCGGAATTTGTTCCTCGGTCAGGACATGTTTCAGGATCAGTGCGTTGGCGATCACGAACATCAGCGTCACTGTCAGCTTGCCGGCATCCAGCAGGGTTTTACGGGTGTCCTTGTGGACAAACGCCGTGACCAGCGCGATGGGTTTTTCGATCAGCGATTTGCGGTGCCCGCCTTCAGGGGCTGCCAATGGCCCCATGTCGCGGTAAATAAAGCACGCAACAAAAAAGGCGTAGACGGATGCCACCGCTGCGGCCTCGGTTGGGGTAAAGAACGCCCCTGTGACACCGGGAATGCCGTAGATGCCCACCATGATGATGATGATCAGCAACAAACCCCACGCCGCATCGCGGAACGAGGCAAAGACTTCGGACCAGCCGCGCCATTCACCCGCGGGCATGTTCTTGATCCGGGCCATGACATAGATCGCAATCATCAGCATGACACCGGCCATCAGACCGGGAATGACACCCGCCAGGAACATCCGACCAACCGACACTTCGACGGCGGCCGCGTAGACAACCATGACAATCGACGGCGGGATCAGAATGCCCAGCGTGCCTGCGTTGCAGATGACGCCGGCAGCAAATTCCTTGGTGTAGCCCGCCTGTTTCATCGCGGCGATTACGATTGTGCCAATGGCCACCACGGTGGCAGGGGATGATCCGGAAAGGGCTGCAAACATCATACACGCAAACACACCCGCAATGGCCAGACCACCGCGCAGATGCCCGACGCAGGCGATTGAAAAACGGATGATCCGTTGCGCCACGCCCCCTGTGGACATGAACGACGAGGCAAGGATAAAAAACGGGATGGCAAGCAGGGTGTAGTGGCCTGCAAATGCCTGAAACAAGGTTTGCGCAATAGAGGCCAGCGACGTGTCAGAGTACATCAGCAGGAACAGCACCGAAGACATGCCAAGGCTGACTGCGATTGGCACACCGATCAGCAAAAATCCGATAACCATCGAGAACAGAAGAAGGACTGTCATGGTTTTGCTCCTTCGTGGCTGGCTCGGATATCGTCAAGTTCGTCCTCAACTTCGTGGCTGGCGACGATCCGGTCGATCTTGCCCTGCCAGATTTTGATCGCCACCTGCACAAACCGGTAAAGCAGCAGCGCCGTGGACAAGGGCAATACCGTGTAGGGGATCATGCGTGGCAGCTTGGAATAACTTTCGCCTTCGTTGAAAACGTCTTCCATCCATTTCAAAAAGCCGGGATGAGGGATATCATCCACCTCGTACCATCCGCGATAACTGGTGGGCTTCATCTCTTCGAACCCAGTGGGAAACCAACGGCCCTCGGTTCCGGGCAGATTGGCAAAGTTGGCCCAATAATCCCAAGACCCTTTGAGCAGCAAAAACGAAAACGCGATGCAAACCGCAACAGATACAAGCGCCATGACGCGGCGGGTGGGGCGTGACACCATATTCAGGACAGCATCAACACCCAGATGTGCGTTTTTCTTCACCGCATAGGACGCACCCAGCAAAACAAGCCAGCCAAACATGAACACAGTCAGTTCCAGCCCCCAGAGGATGTTGGAATTGAACCCTTTGCGCGCAATCACGTTGGCGAAGGTTAATAGCGTCATACATCCCAGCAGGATCGCGATGAGATTTTCCTCAATCCGGTCCATGAATGTATGGCTGTGTGTGGTGTTCATCTGGTGTCCCCCGCCCGTTTTTGTGGCGTGTGTTATAAAGAGGCAGGGCCAGCTTATGCGCCAGCCCTGCCCAGTCAGCATTTACATGCTTTCGTTGATCGCCTGTGCGGCATCAATAGTCTCTTGGCCCACATCCTCGGCAAACTGCGCCCAGACGGGTTTCATGACATCGACCCAGGCCTGACGTTGCTCGGCTGTCAGTTCGCGCACTTCGCCGCCCGCTTCGATAATCGAGGCGCGCGCCTCGGCGTTCACTTTGGTCGACTCGCCGTTACGGGTTGCGGTCACTTCGGCCAGAATGGTCAGGAACTGCTCGCGGGTGTCGGGCTCGAGCGTGTCGAGCCATTCCACAGAGGTCACGACCAGATAGTCGATGATGCCGTGATTGGTTTCGGTGATGCCGTCCTGCACCTCAAAGAACTTCTTGCCGTAGATGTTGGACCAGGTGTTTTCCTGACCATCCACAACCTTTTGTTGTAGCGCGCCGTAGACTTCGGAGAAGGCCATTTTCTGCGGGCTGCCGCCGATCGCTTCCATCTGGGCGACCAACACGTCAGATGATTGCACGCGGAAGCGCAGGCCGTTGGCATCTGACGGGGCAATCAGCGGCACGTTCGCCGACATTTGCTTCATCCCGTTGTGCCAGAACGCCAGGCCTTGCAGGCCACGACGTTGCATGCTGTCCTTGAGCGCCTGACCGGTGTCAGAGGCCTGGAACGCATCCACGGCACCGATGTCTTTGAACATGAAGGGCAGATCAAAGATGCGGTACTTTTTGGTGAACGCCTCGAACTTGGACAGCGAAGGAGCCGCCAGCTGAACGTCGCCTTGCAACAGCGCCTCAAGCACTTTGTTGTCATCATACAGCGTCGAGTTGGGGAACACCTCCATGCAGGCCTTGCCGTTCATCTCGTCGTTGATGCGTTGCTCCAGCAGTGAGGCGGCGATGCCTTTGGGGTGTTTGTCGGTGTTGGTGACGTGGCTGAACTTGATGACAACTTCGCCATCATCACAGGCCGCCATCGCTGTGGTGGCTGTCATGCCAATGGCCAGTGCGGCGGCGGCAACGGTGCTTAGAAATTTCATGGTATCCTCCCAGATATTCATTTGCGTCTTGGTGTTCTCGGCGCGCGGGATCGCGCGTGCTGGCTTAGAAGACACCAACGATCACATCTGCGTAAGGGGAAGGACGCGAGAAAAGAGAGTAGATAATTTATCTACTATTTTCAGATGTTTGATCAAATCTCGTACCCGATATGCATTGGTCTGCACACAGCAAGTGAGCGGAATGTCACACAACTCGGCGGACTGGGTGTGTCGAATCCCGCACGCACGCCTGATCAGATCACCCGGCGTGTGGCCAGAAACACCCCGCCCAGTACCAGCGCAATAGCGATCCAGTTGATGCCCAGCGCTGTGTCTGCGCCCACGCCGGTCAGCGCCATCATGATCAACCCACCACACGTCAGCAGCGCGGCAGGCACCGATTGCCAGGGGCCGGGGGTTTTGGCAGGTCCACCCTTGGTGCCGGATTCAAACCGCACAAAGATCAGAACCAGAGGGATAAGGGCGGCCAAGTAGACGACCAGCCAGAGGGGGCGAAGGCTCCACCATGTGCTGGTGCTGGGCTCAACACTCAGACCGATACCACCCAGCGCGAAGGCCAAGCCGACAACCAGAACCAGCGCAGACATGTGCCACAGATAGATTGTCATGATCATCTGGTTCATCAAGATCACCACCGCCCAGGGTTTGGTTCTTTGCAGCCATTTTGAAATGGGCGCAGTCATCAACAAGATCACCCCGATCTGCATGCATCCGACCGCCAGCATGGCCGTCGTCGGTGGGCGGGTATTTGAGAATTCTTCCCCCGGCACGCTGACCATGGCGACGGGGAACCCCAGATGACCGATCAGCACATAAAGCCATGTGACGCCCAGCACGACCAAGCCCAATGCTGCCATGCCGGGGCGCGCGGCCCCTTGCCACCAATACCCAAGCTGATGCACGGCCAGCCAGACAAAGCCGTAGTTCGACCAGCGCAGCCAGCTTTGATTAAGCCCGAATGCGATGCTGTCTACGGCGATGGCGCCAAGCGCCAGCAAGACAACAGACCAAATACCAAGGCGTTCCCACACGGCATAGGACACGGGCACGGCCATGGTGATAACGATGTACACGGCCAGGAACCAAATAGGCACAAGAGCCGCCTGCGAGGTGGCGATGATCAGGTCACTTTCGACCCCAAGTCGCGCAGCAACGAAGGCGGCAATCGCCCAGAGGATCACCAGCGGCACACAAGGTTTCAGCAACCGCGCAAGCCGACCTGAGGCCCATGTGCGGCGTTTCTCAGCGTCTTTGCGGGCCGAGTTCCACGACAGAGCGTTTGAAAAGCCACCGACGAAAAAGAACACTGGCATAACCTGAAACAGCCATGTGAGGTATTGTGTCCAGGGTTGTTCGGCCAGAATGATTGTCAGTTCGATATCACCCGCGCGCAGCACCGGGGCCACCAGAAACCAATGGCCCAGAATGACGAATGAAATCGCCAAAGCCCGGTAAAAATCCACCGCGCGGTTGCGTTTGGCGGGCGTGTTTTCCGCCGCCCAGATGGCGCGCGCCATCATGCCTTTGGGCATGGCATCAGGGGTGGGATTGGTCATGACCGCTCTGCTCCTCGTGTGCCGCCTTTGGCAGGCGATCTATCTTGGGTTTTCAGAATGCTAGCACTGCAACGCCGTTGCGTCGAGGCAGATCACCCGCGATAGGCCTCGGGGCGTATGTTATGACGGGTCAGCTTATCGTAAAACGTCTTGCGCGGCAGTCTGAGCGCCTTGGCAGCGGCAGTGGCGTTGCCTGCATGTTGTTGCAAGGCCTGCACCAAAAGCGCGGCTTCGACATTGGCCATCTGATCACTCAGACTTGGGGTGTCTGCGGTGTCAAAATCACTCAGCCCCAGCACATATCGCGTGGCGGCATTCATCAGATCGCGGCTGTTGCCGGGCCAGTCACGGGTCATCAGACGGCTAACCACCTCTGCCGAAATGTCAGGCGCTGGCATCTGCGCTTGTTCAGCGGCGGACTGCACATAATGGCGAAACAGAACCGGGATGTCCTGAGGGCGTTCCTTTAGGGCAGGGATGTGCACACTCAGCGCGCTGAGGCGGTAAAAGAGATCGGGGTTGAAATCTGTATCAGCCACGGCACGGTAGCTGCCCGCCAGAACACGCAGGCCAGTGCCGGGTTCAAGCGCATCCAGCAAGGCAAGCTGAGTGTCGGCGGGCAGGTTCGTTATCTCGTCAATAAAGAGCGTACCACCTTGGGCGATGTGCATCGCCTGGCTAAGGCCTGCGGTATCAAGCGCAGCCCCGGCGCGCTTTTCAAAGGGGTGCCCCGCACGTGACAGCAGGTGGATCACATGCGCCACCTTGGCCACACCCGTGCCCGGAGCGCCGGTGATCAACACCTCCGTATTGGCGCTAGCACAGGTGCGCACATTCTGGCGCAGTTCATCCGCGTGCACCGACGTGCCAAAGAGCAGGCGTTCTGCCGCATCGCCTTGTTCCAGCTGATGCTTCAGGTGTCGGTTTTCCAGCACCAGCACGCGGGTCTGCATGGCCCGCCCCACCACCGCCAGCAAATCACCCGGCGGGCAGGGTTTCTCAAGAAAGCTATAGGCACCATCTGACATCCCACGCACTGCCATGGGCACATCACCCTCACCGGTCAGCAGGATCACAGGCAGGTCTGCATCCACACCGCGCACATGGGCGAGCAGATCAAACCCGTCCTGGCCCGGCATGCGTATATCCGACACGACTACCCCCTCAAATCCGGGCGAGATATGCGCCAGCGCATCAGTGAACCCGGTGGCAGTGGTCACATCATAATCGGCCAGCATCAACGTCTGGGCCAACGCATCGCGCACAGGGGCGTCGTCATCCACGACCAGAACCCGCCCCATCATGCGGCTTGCACCTGGGCGGGGGCATTGGACAGCCGGATCTGGAACACTGCGCCACCCTGCGGGTGATTGCGCCCTGTGATATCACCCCCAAAACTTTGCACCAATCCGTATGAGATCGACAGACCCAGACCCATGCCTTCGGACTGGCCCACCTCTTTGGTGGTGTAGAACGGATCAAATATCTTTTCAGGGTCATCCAGCCCCGGCCCGGTATCGCGAATGCTGACACGGGTGGCGTCGGTGTCGCTGTCTATGGCAATGGTTATTTTCTTGTCATCAAGGCCGGTCATCGCATCCATTGCGTTGGTCACAAGGTTCATGATCACCTGTTGCAATCGCACCTCGCCGCCCAGCACCAGAACCGGCTGCGCGGGTGCAGTGTATTCCAGCACCACGCGTTCAGATGTCATACGGGGGCCGGTCAATTCCAGCACGGCGTCAATCACGACGGCAATATCTACCCGGGTCATCGGTTCGGTTTCATGGCGGGCAAAAGCACGCAGGTTCTTGATGATACGGCCCATTCGGCGCGACAACTCGGCGATGCGGCCCAGGTTTGTTTGCGCCTCGTCTGGTTGGTCTTTGTCCAAAAACAGCTTGGCGTTTTCCGAGAAGGATTGAATGGCCATCAACGGCTGGTTCAATTCATGACTGATGCCTGCCGACATCTGCCCCAAAGCCGATAGTTTGCCCGCCTGCACCAGATCAGATTGCGCCTGCCGCAACGCCGCCTCGGCCTCTTGCCGTTCGGTGATTTCCTGACGCAAATGGATGTTGGCCTGGGTCAGTTCCTGAGTGCGCTCATCGACGCGGTGTTCCAGCCGGGCATTGGCCTCGGACAGAGTGCGACGGCGCTCGGTTGCCCAGAACAAAATAGCGCCAAAGGCCAAACACAGCGCAGCCACAGCCGCCGCTTGCAACAGGGCAATACGCTCGGCTGTGCGGGTTGAGATCAGCGAGTGGCCGGTCATGCCAATCACCGGCAGGGGCAGCGCGCCATATACAGCGCGATCCGGGATATAGCGGCTTTCTGACGTGGACCACAGCGTCAGGCCAGCCATCGACCATTTGCGATCAGGCCCAAACCCGCCGTCCGCGCGGGTGGGGTCGAATTGACGAAACAGCAACTCGGACCGGTTCGAGACAAAGATCTGATCGGTTTCATCGGTGAACAGCACCACTTGCGGCGCACCGCGCCAATCGCTTTCCTCGACAGTTTCCATATCCACACGTACCGCAAGTGTGCCGGCAATCCCTGCCGCTGTGTGCACCGGGGCCAGAAAGGCAAAATCACGCAGCTGCCCATCCGGCGATTGCCCGTGGCTGAACCCCAGAGCCCCTGTCAAAGGGCGTTGCAGACTGGTTTGATCCGCCACCTGCGGAAAGGCATCTTTTTGCACCGAGCTGGCGATACGGCGCCCATCGGGGGCCAGATATGAAATCTCAAGCGCGCCGCTGAAATCAGCCGTTCTCAGCAGCAGCGGCTCGATTTGTGCAGCCGTATCCTGACCCGAGGCCAGCGCGATGATATCGGGATGATCGGCCATGGTGACCGCCAACAAACGGTAGCGACTTAGCTGACCCACCAACCGATCCGAGGCCGAGCGAAGGGCCGCTGCCCCTTCGACCGAGACCTGACCGACTGCTGTGCGATAGCCAACCCACCAGACACCGGCGGATATCACACCCACCAGCACCAGAAAGGACAGGATGATTTGAACCCTGTGCATGACACCTCCGCATGTCCGGCGTGACCTGCACGATAAGAAAGCTGAGCAGGCTTTACAATCGCGCCTCAGTATCCACGCGAAGGATCGACGATATTGTGCAATGGATCCCCCGCGCGCCAGCGGGCCAGGTTTTCGACGAACAACTCAAACGAGCGCGCAGCCCATTGTTCAAATACAGCCGAGGAATGCGGCGAGATGATCGTACCCTCCAACGCCCACATGGGACTGTCAGCAGGCAGGGGTTCGGTGGGAAACACGTCCAGTGCAGCATGGGCAATCGCACCGCTGCGCAACGCGTTGATCAGCGCATCATTGTCGACCACCCCGCCGCGTGAGACGTCAACCAGCATGGCCTCGGGTTTCATCGCGGCAAAGGCGCGTGCGTCGATCATACCGCGTGTTGACGCCAGCAAAGGCACGCACACCACGATCACATCAGCGCGTGGCCACAGATCAGATAGCGCATCGCTGGGATGCACTTCGTCGACATGAGGCATAGGTTGCGGACGGGCACGCGCGCCTAAAACGTGCATGTCAAACGCCTTGGCACGTTGTGCGACGGCCTGTCCTGTTTGACCCAGCCCGACGATCAGCATGGTTTTGCCTTGCAAAGGCTGCACCATACGCGACAGATCCCAATGTTGCGCGGCCTTGTCCCGCATCAACCCTTCGATATCCAGCGTGTAATGCAGCACCGTACCGAACACGTATTCTGCCATTGCTGCCGATGCGACCCCGGCGGCGTTTGTCACCGTCACGCGCTGGGCATCCCATGTACCCAGATGATCACAGCCTGACCCGCCCACAGATATCCATGCCGGAGCATCCGACCCCAGCAGCGCCTCAAGCGGAAACCCTGCGCGCCCGGCAAAGGTGACCGAATAGATCACATCTGGTTTGATCTGCGGCACCAGAGTGTGCATCGCGTCATAGCTATCGCACGGTGTGGCGACGACGTCAGGCATGGCCTCGTTGAGACGCGCCACCAAAGGATTCGGATCGTCATTCAGAACGATAACTTTGGGGGCTTGGGTCATGTGGCGTCTCCGGGGGCAAAGAGGTGTTGGCTGAGATCAGAAAACCGGCTTTCGGGCTTTAGCAGATGATCGCGCATGGCCCAGATGGCACGGCTGCGATCAGGGCTAAGCGAGGTGGCGCAGAAATTGTGAAACTTGTCTTCGACCTGTGCATCGCTCATCCATGCCCCTGGCCCACCACGCGCGGCCACATCCCCCGAGTGCAGGCGCGTACCATCACGCAGAGTAATTTCAACATCCGAGCGGCGTTCAGCTGGAAAGCGATTGTTGTGCTGATCCGTTGACACGGCCTTGATCCGGGGGATAAGCGCGGCAACATCGCGGTCCTGCAAACCTGCGCCGCCAATATGCCGGGGAGCGATCTTGCCATGCACCAGCATCGTGGCCACAGCAAAGTTCATGGAATATTGCGCCTGCGTGGTGGTGTCAGGCAAGCCCGCAAAAAGCCGTGCTGCCTCATCAAAAGTGCGCACTTCAACCGATGCAATCTGATCTGACGTAAACGCGTGATCTTGCATCAAGGCATGTACCGCATCAATTGCGGCATGGGCCCAGCGGCAACAGGGATAGAGTTTGATGTAATTCTCGGACACTGTCCAGACACGGCCAAGGTCCTGCCAATGCGAGGCCACATCGGCGGCCTCAACCGTAATGGCGGGTGCACCCGTAAAGCCACGTTGCGCCAGAAGGGCGGCCTTGGCCCCCACCAGCGCACCCATGCCAGAGCCATCATGCAGCATGGTCGGATTGTCGATCTCGCGCATCATCTGGCTGCGTGGGCCATGATATTCAGCAATGCCCAGCGCGTGGCGCAGGGTGGCAGCATCACTGCCTTCTAATCGACAGGCCAAAGCGGCAACACCCAATGCGTTCCACGCGCCCGAAGTGTGATAATCGCTGACAGTTGCGTGCAAGGCGATACCGGCACACGCGCTTAGTTCATACGACATGGCAAGCGCGCTCAGCGCCTGAGGACCGGTCAGATCAGGATGACGCCCGGCAAACGCCACAAGCGCAGGCACCACTGCGCAGCCGATATGGCCCTTGGTTGGCATATACCCATCATGACCATCCAGATTGTCGATCTGCGTGGCCAGAGCCCAGGCTGCACCCGGTATGCTGACCTGACGACCGTCGAACATCATTGGCGCGGCTGTGGCGGCGGATCCGGCTGCGTGGAATTCAGCGGCGTGATCGCGTGCAATGGTGGCCACATCAAGTGCTGTTGCACCTGCAGCCACGCCAATCGTATCAATCAACAGAGTGGCGCAATGGCGCAGGGCAGGTTCGGGCACCTGCAGATCCTGGGACAAGACAAAGTCCGCAATGCGGGCAAATTGCACATCGTTGGGCTGGGCGATACGCCGCGGTGCATCGCTCATATGTGCAGCCTTTCCATCAGTTGGCCAAATCCTGCGGGCACATCCGTGATGCCCAGGCATTGCAGCGTCTGAAACATCATCGCCTGATTGGAGGTGACCACCGGTTTGCCCAGTTCGGCCTCAATCTGGGCAATTACTTCGGTCGAGCGCATGTCGGTACACGACAGCACAATCGCCTGAGCCTGATCGCAATCGGCGCGCCGGGCCAGGGTTTTCACTGCCTCGGGTGTCATGGCCCCCTGGCCTGCATTGCCCAACCGCTCGGTCACATCTGCGCGCGAAACGGCTGTGATGCCTTCGTCAGCCAGATAGGCAATGGCGCGATCATTCAGGCTGGGCACATAGGGCGAAGCAAAGGCCACGTTGTGCGCACCAAGGGATTTCAGGGCATGCACGACAGCCCCGGCAGCCGTCACGGTCTGCGCCCCCGCCTGCGCCTTGATCTGCTGCGCCAGAGCACTGTCAAACGACGGTCCATGTGCCAAAGTGGCCGAGGTACAGCCATATTGAATGACATCAGGTTTGACGCCTTGCAGCAGCGACAGCGTGCCGCCCATATCTGACGCGCCAAGACCTGCCATCTGGTCTTCGTCGGGGATCTCATCCTCGTCATAACCACCAAGGCGCGTGATATGCACCGACACGCCGGGTGGGCACATCATGATCAAATCAGGCTCGAGGTTGGTGTTGGTGAACGGCACCATTACCCCAATGCGCGCCCGTCCGCGAGAAGTGGCATATGTCATGAGAATACCCCGTTGTTGTGGCACCAGTCTGCCAGTAAATCAGCCGTGACATCAATATCTTCTGCGGCACCCGTTGTGACACGCAGACAATCCGGCAAACCCGCCCCGGTTTGTGGTCTGACAAACACTCCTACGTGGCGCAGCATTGCATCAGCCTTTGCTGCAAGCACGGCCGAGGGGAAACGGACCAGAGTGAAGTTGGTAAAGCTGTCAGGCACAGACAGGCCCATCTGCCGCAGCCGGGTGGCAAATGCATCACGCCGCGCGATTGTGATATCGCAGGTCTCACGCATATAGGCTTGGTCGTGCACGGCTGCGGTGGCGGCCATCTGTCCGGGCAAGGCCACGTTGTTGGGGTTTAAAAGCTTGCGCATCTGTGCGCCAATCTGGGCCGGAAACAGCCCCCACCCCACGCGCAATCCCGCCAAGCCATAAGCCTTGGAGAAGGTTCGCAACACAATAGTATCGTCCCGAGTCACAAGGTCGAACATCGGCTCGTTCAGGTGATCGGAAAACTCGCCGTAGGCTTCATCAATCACCAAAATGGCCTGATTGGGCAGACCATCCCGCAGACGCAGCAATTCAGAGCGCGGCAGGCGGGTGCCGGTTGGATTGCCGGGGTTGGCGACGAACACCAGATACGTGTCGGGCTTCGTCTGGGCAAGCAGTGTATCCACATCGACGGTCGCCTTTGTTTCAGCCGCAATGTCAATGCGTGCGCCTGTCATCTGCGTGGCGGTGCGAAAGAAAGGATAGGCGTGCTCGGGCACCAGCGCTGCCCGGCCCGCGCATAGATACGCGCGTGCGATACCTCCGATCAGATCAAGCGATCCATTGCCACAGATGATATCTGCTGCATCGATTTGATGCAGATCAGCAATGGCCGTGCGCAACGTGGTCCAGTCAGGGTCGGGGTACAAGTGCGGCGTCTGTGTGGCCTGCCGCATTGCCTCTGCTACAGCCGGGCTGGGTGGGCGCACACTTTCGTTCTGGGACAGCGAAATCAGCCGCTTGCCTTTGGGTGCTGTCAGATCGGCCAAGGCATAGGCAGCCATATCAGCGATATGAGGGACGGGATTGGTCATGACGTGTTCCCATCTTTGGCCTGAGGGTAATGCTCGGCGGCGGTCTGGGCGCTGATCAGCCCATCGTCCAGATCACGCCGGACCGTGTCACCCGGACGCTGAGCGGGATCACCAAAGCCACCACCGCCCGGTGTTTCCAGGATCAACGGCTTGTCCGAGGGCACCCGAATTGTGCCTTTGCTGGGCAAATCCTTGCCATCTTTGCCCAGGCGAATACGGCCCTTTAAACCAGCCCTGCCGCCATGACGGCCCTGAGCGGCAAACCGAACGCGCTCCACGGACAAAAACACCAGAAAGTCCTGATCATTGGCCGAGGCAATTTCGATGTGTTGACCATGTCCACCCTGATACTGACCCGCACCGCCACTGTCGCTGCGCAGCTCGCGCCGGGTGATCAGGATGGGGGCCACGGCCTCGGTTGGTTCAACCTGAGAGCCCCAGACCCCACTGGGAAACGCCGTCGCAGACAGCCCGTCTTTGTCTGGCCGTGCGCCCGTACCGCCATTGAATACCAGCTCAAGCGCGAAGGGATGCCCGCCATCACGCGCCGTTTCAGGCGTGTGGCGGATGGGTACATCGTAAAGGCACGATGCCCCTTCGGCCGGAACTTTGTCAGGCAAGGCCTGTGTCAGACACCCATAGACCAGATCGGGTGTCATTTGCCCCAATGAGTGCCGCATGGCCACCGGCACAGGCGGTTGTGCGTTTAAAATACAGCCCGGCGGGCCGGTCACGCGAAACGGTTCAAGCGAGCCTGCATTGTTGGGAATATCCGCGCCGATGATGCAGCGCAGGGCAAAGACCGAATAGGCTGTCGCATAGTTCAACGGGACGTTGATACCCTTGGGTGAACAGCCGGATGTGCCATCATAATCCAGCAAAATATGGTCATCTGCCACGGTCAGGGTTGCAGCCAGCGTGATTGGCGTGTCGTACCCATCGACCTGAATTTGATGCTTGTAGACGCCTTTGGGCACCTCTGCGATCGCCTCAAGCGTGCCGCGGCGCGAGGTGTCGATGATGTAATCGCTCAACGTGTCCAGATCATCAATGCCAAAC
This sequence comes from Roseovarius sp., assembly GCA_045106595.1. Classification (GTDB taxonomy): domain Bacteria; phylum Pseudomonadota; class Alphaproteobacteria; order Rhodobacterales; family Rhodobacteraceae; genus Roseovarius. Next base: position 18,638 of record JBGCEW010000014.1, read on the forward strand.
TCGGCCATCATCCCCGACAGCCGCAGCGCACCTGTTTCACAGCAAGCAATCAGCGCGTAAATATCGCCTTCATTGGCAATCGGTTCACGCGAATTGGCGCGCACGATGTCCATCAAAAGCGCGTTCACTTCACCCCCATCAACCAGCTTGCAGGGTGGGATCATCAGGCCTTCGTCATACACATCCGAGCCATCCGGCCCCATGCCCAACCCTCCCAGATCAGCCAGATGCGAGGTACAGGAGGTGAACCCAACAACGCGACCTTTGTGAAACACAGGCTGCATCAACAGGAAATCATTCAGATGCCCCGAGGCCAGCCAGGGATCGTTTGTCATGTAAATATCGCCGGGCTGCATCAGCTGCGTGTCGAACCGCGCAAGCAGGTTTTTCACCGCTTCTGCCATGGTATTGATATGACCCGGCGTGCCAGTGACGGCCTGTGCCAACATGCGACCACGCAGATCAAATATCCCGGCGGATATGTCACCACTTTCGCGCACGATAGGGCTGAACGCTGCCCGGATCAGCGCCTGCCCCTGTTCTTCGACCACGGCCAGCAAACGGTTCCACATCACTTGCAATCTGGGCGTTGAAATAGCTGTCATGAGCCTGCTCCTTGCTTGGTCAGTACAATCACCCCGTCGCCTGCAACCTGCGCGGTAAAGTCGGCGCTGACATATGTGGTTGTTTGCGGCTCGACGATCAGCGCCGGGCCGGTCAGGTGATCGCCAGGACCCAGCAACTTGCGATCATATACCGGGGCATCGCGACGCTGCTGTGTGACTTCGCACAGGATCGAGTGATTCCGCTGCGGGGTGGCGTCGGTGCGTTTGGGGGTGTCAGGCGGCGTCAGCTTTGCCTCAAACCGGGTTGAAACGCTGACCGACCAGTTCAGGATTTCAATGACCATGCCTGGCACTGCACGCGCAAACTGGGTCTTGTACTCGGCCTCAAACAAATCGCGCAGGTGAGGAAGGTCCTCAGGTGTCAACGCGCGGTTCGGCAAAGTGATCTCAATCTCATGGCCCTGACCGTGATAGCGCATGAACGCTGTGCGCCGAATGTGCAGCGAACCTGTCGCATCACCTGCGCGCACAACAGTTTTGGCTTCGTCAATCATGGTTTGGAAAAAGACGTTTAGCCCGGCCATGTCCAACCTATCCATGGTGGCATAACGGCTGCGAACAATCTCAAATGATACCGGCGCATACAAAAAGCCCACGGCCGAACCCACGCCCGGATCATTGGGGATCAGGATATGCGACACACCGGCACGTCGCGCCACACGGGTGGCATGCAGCGGGCCGTTGCCCCCAAAAGCGATCATAATGCGCGCGCTCAGGTCTTTTCCAGATTCCACCGCATGCATGCGCCCGGCACCTGCCATGCTTTCGTCCACGATCTCGCTGATCCCACTGGCGGCCTCATCCGGGGTCACCTCAGGCATATCACTGAAACAATGGCGGATGGCCGTCTCGGCGGCGTGGGCGTCAATCTGTAACCGGCCTTCGGCAAAACTGGCAGGTTCGATCAGGCCCTGATGGATGTCAGCATCCGTCACAGTGGCATGGGTGCCACCCTTGCCAAAAGCGGCAGGCCCCGGTTCGCTGCCAGCGCTTAGCGGGCCCACCTGGATACGACCCAAACGGTCAAGTCCTGCGATTGATCCGCCACCGGCCCCAATTTCAATCATCTCCAGCACGGGGATGCGGACGGGCATGCCACTGCCTTTGATGAACCGCTCGGCGCGGGCAATTTCGAACCGTCGGGCGGTCTGGGGCTGGTAGTTATCGATCAGGCATAACTTGGCCGTGGTGCCGCCCATATCAAAGCTCAGCACTTCGTGTGCGCCGGCCTGCTGGGCAATCTGAGCCGCCAGAATAGCGCCACCAGCGGGGCCTGATTCAACCAAACGGATGGGCAAAGCTGCAGCAGTTTCAACCGTGGTCATGCCGCCCCCTGCCGTCATCATCAGGATCGGACAGCGCAGGCCAGCCCCCGCAAACATGGCATCAAATTCGGTCAGATATTGCGCCATCAGGGGCTGAATATAAGCGTTGGCGATGGTGGTACACAGCCTGTCAAACTCGCGCGCTTCGGGGCTTACATCGCTGGAAATAGAGATGGTACAATCGGGTAACCTCTTGGAAAGAAGCAACTTCAAACGTTGTTCATGTTCAGGGGCGGCATAGCTGTGAAGCAGGCAAATGGCGATGGCCTCGGCCTGACACTCGCGAAGATCTTGCACCAGTTGATCCACGTGCGCTTCGTTCAGCGGTGTCAGCTCTGCCCCCTTGGCATCCACGCGTCCGCCGATGGTGAAACTGCGGGATCTTGGCACCAGCAGATCAGGCTTTTCAATCGAGATATCATACTGGCTGTAGCGGCGCTCATAGGCGATCTCAAGGATATCGCGGAACCCTTCGGTGGTGATGGTCGCCACGCGCGCGCCACGCCTCTCGATCAGGGCATTGGTGGCCAGGGTTGTGCCATGAATGAAACCGGTGATCTGAGTCCAGCCCGCTTGAGCCGTTGCCAGCACATCCTGGACGCCATCCATCGCGCCTATGGCGGGGTTCAAAGGGGTCGTCGGGGTCTTGGCCGTGGCCAAAATGGAGCGTGAGGCATCCATCAATACGGTGTCGGTGAACGTACCACCGATATCAACCGCGACCCGTAAGTCGTGTAATACTGTCATGAGAATATCCGCAGATCTGGCGCAAAGCGCAACAATGCCAAAAGCGATAACAGGGCGGGCTGCCCTGATATACGCCCGGTCTAGATCACCAGATCGACCCGCTCGGCGCGACGTCCGATGCGTCTGTCTTGTACTTGATGTGGCATCAATCCATCCACTCGGTTACAGCCCTTTGACGCTGTGACCGTTCCACCATTTTGTCAAGCGTTATGAAAAAAGCGTCACACCTGCCAAACCGCCGGAGGCCGCCGGGCCATGCCCGGCAACGACACATCATGCGTGCGCGTATCGCGCACTCCTTTTGGCTATGATCCGATCAGAAATCCAGATTTTCGACGTTTAACGCGTTTTTCTGAATGAACTCGCGTCGCGGCTCAACCACGTCACCCATCAGTTTGGTAAAGAGATCATCGGCATCCGCCACATCATCCACTTTCACCTGCAACAAAGTGCGCGCGTCGGGGTCCAGTGTGGTTTCCCACAGCTGATCGGGGTTCATTTCACCCAATCCCTTGTAGCGTTGCAGGGTCAAACCCTTCTCACCTTCTTGCAGAATGGCGTTCAACAGGTCCAGCGGGCCATTGATGGCCTGAGACCGGTCCTTGCGGTTCAGCGTTGCGGGTTGCTCATATATATCGCGCAGCCCCTGAGTGATGGTGCCCATCTTGCGCGCCTCACCGCCACGCAGCACAGGGCCGTCCAGGGTGCGCACTTCTTCTACACCGCGCAGGATACGCGCCAGGCGAATGCCGTGATCCTGGGTGGGGCGGCCCAGCCAGCCACGCTCGTATTCCAGTGCAATGAGATCCAGACGGGTGGCGATAGCATCAGCCACTGCTTGCAGATTTTCGTCCACACGTCCCGGCACAAAGGCTGCGGCAATGGCGGCCTGCTCCAGAATGTGTCGCGAGTAATGCGTTGGGAATGCATCCAGCACACGTTTGGCGGTGCGTGCATCATCGACCACGCGTACCAGATCGTGACCGGTGATTTCCTCGCCCGAGCCAAGCCGCAGCATCGCGTCATCCGTGCCTTGCTCGATCAGGTAATCTTCAAGCGCGGGCTGGTCTTTCAGATACACCTCCGAGCGGCCCCGCATCACCTTGAACAGGGGTGGCTGCGCAATATAGAGGTAGCCGCCTTCGATCAGTTCAGGCATCTGCCGGTAAAAGAACGTCAGCAACAGCGTGCGGATGTGGGCGCCATCGACGTCAGCATCGGTCATCAGAACGATCTTGTGATAACGCAGTTTGTCGATGTTAAACTCGTCCCGGCCAATTCCGGTGCCCAGCGCCATAACCAGATTGCCGATTTCCTGACTGCCCAGCATCCGATCAAACCGTGCGCGTTCCACGTTCAGGATTTTACCTTTAAGCGGCAAAATGGCCTGCGTGCCCCGATCGCGCCCCGTCTGGGCGGACCCTCCGGCGCTGTCACCCTCGACAATGAACAGTTCTGTTTTGGAGGGGTCTTTTTCCGAACAATCCTTTAGCTTGCCCGCCAGAAAGTTCACATCCATCGCCGTCTTGCGCCGGGTCAGTTCGCGCGCTTTGCGGGCGGCTTCGCGGGCATGGGCGGCCTCAATGATCTTGCTGACGATCATACGGGCCTCGTTCGGGTTTTCTTCAAACCATTCGGCCAGCTTTTCGTTCATCAGGCCTTCGACCGCCGGACGCACCTCAGAGCTGACCAGCTTGTCTTTGGTCTGGCTGCTGAACTTGGGATCCGGCACTTTGACCGACAGCACACAGGTCAGCCCTTCGCGGGCATCATCGCCGGTAAAGCTGACCTTTTCCTTCTTGGCGATCCCGCTGGATTGCGCATAGTTGTTGATGGTCCGCGTCAGCGCACCGCGAAAGCCCGCCATATGCGTGCCACCATCGCGCTGCGGGATGTTGTTGGTAAAGGGCAGCACCGTTTCGTGATAACTGTCGTTCCACCACATCGCGACTTCGACGCCGATGTCGTCTTTCTCACCCAGAATGAAAATCGGCTCGTCGATCATCGGGTGCTTGTTCCGGTCCAGATACTTGACGAATTCCTTGACGCCACCATCGTAATGCAGCTCAGATTTCAGATGCTCTGCAGGGCGCTCATCTGTCAGGATGATACGCACGCCCGAATTCAGAAAGGCCAGCTCGCGCAGACGCTTTTCCAACGTCTCAAACGAATACTCCAGATTCGAGAATGTGTTGGTGGACGCAAGAAAGCGCACTTCGGTTCCCTTGCGGCCATCTGCGTCACCGACGACCTTCAGATGTTCAACCGTATCGCCGCCTTCAAAACGTGCGACATGTTCCTTGCCATTGCGCCAGATGCGCAGTTCTAGCCAATCGCTCAGCGCGTTGACCACCGAAACACCCACGCCGTGCAGGCCACCCGACACCTTGTAGGAATTGCTGTCAAACTTACCGCCCGCGTGCAGCTGAGTCATGATAACTTCGGCCGCCGAGACGCCCTCTTCCTCGTGCAAATCGACCGGAATGCCGCGGCCATTGTCACTGACCGAGATCGAGGAATCTGCGTGAATGGTCACGGTTACGGCGTCTGCATGACCGGCCAAAGCCTCATCAATACCGTTGTCGACGACCTCATAGACCATGTGATGCAGACCCGAGCCATCATCGGTATCCCCAATATACATGCCAGGCCGTTTGCGAACAGCCTCTAAGCCTTTGAGAACTTTGATAGAATCAGCGCCATATTCTTCGGGCTGCTGGGCGGGTTCTGCCATTCGGAATGTCCCTCATGTTTTCGATATTTTATACGATTTTTCAGGGGCATTGTCACGCGACAGACACAATATTTTGTGGGTCAGCGTGGCATTTATAACAAGAGCGGAACAACACCGTCTTCGCGTCTTTGACAAGATCGATTTACATCCGTCACGATGGGGATTGTTTGACCTCTGAAACGCCCGCATCGTCGCTGACAACCACGTGTTGCGCATGGTTGCCCAACTCGGTAAACAGCTCGGGGCCCGTGCCTGTCATCCAGGCCTGAGACCCCAGTGCGCAAATCTCATTGTACAGCGCAGCACGGCGGTCTGCATCCAGATGGGCTGCCACCTCATCCAGCAGCAATATCGGCGGCGCACCAAAATCGCGTTTCAGCGCCCGACCATTGGCCAGGATCAACGATACCAGCAGCGCTTTTTGCTCCCCGGTTGAACAATCCTTGGCGGGCACCCCTTTGGCAGCATAGGTGCCATAAAGATCCGTGCGATGCGGTCCAACCAGCGTGCGCCCGGCGCTGAGATCACGAAACCGGCTTTCCGACAGGGCATCGCGCAAATCCGAGGCGCTCTCAGGCATCTCCCCTTCGGTTTGCATCAAATCCAGCTCAGCAGTCGGAAAGGCGGTCTCGGCCTCTCTCTGGGCCGCTTGCAGCTGTTCCAATGTCCTTATGCGATTGGCATGTATCGCAGCGCCGGTCTCGGCCATCTGTCGCTCAATGGCGACATACCAATGCCCGTCACGCACCTGATCCTTTAGCAAACGGTTGCGTTCACGCATCGCTTTCTCATATCCCAGCGACGCCTCGGCATGCGACGGCTCAAAGCTCAACGTCATGCGGTCCAGAAAGCGCCGTCGTCCGTCCGCCCCTTCAATCCACAGCCGGTCCATCGCAGGGATCAGCCAAAGCACCCGTGCAATCCGCCCCAACGCCACCTGACTGGCGGCCTTTTCGTCAATCTTCAATTGACGCGCGGCCCCTGCGTCTGACCAAATCTCGACCTCGTGCAATTGATGCAATGAATGCAGCACACCGCGCAGCTTCCACCCCAGTCCTTCGGGCCGTCGCACCATGTCCTGCGCTGCGCCGCGCCGCAAACCGCGCCCGGGCGAAAACAGCGATACCGCTTCCAGAATGTTGGTTTTGCCAGCCCCGTTGTTGCCGTGGATCGCCACAGGACGGCCATCAAGGCTCAGCTTTGCACTAAGATGCGACCGGAAATGCGACAAGCTCAGAGAAGACAGATACAGGCCGGTCATCTGCGGCCCCCTTTCTTCTTGGCAAAAATACTCCCGCCGGAGGCAGCCTGACAGATGTTACACACGCATCGGCATAACAACATAGACGGCACTTGTGTCATTGCCTTCGCGCATCAGGGTGGGATCCCCCGATGAGTTGAATAGGAAAACGGCATTCTCGCGATCCACCTGGCTGGCAATTTCCAGCAGGTATTTGGCGTTAAACCCAATCTCTAACCGCTCGTCGCCATATGCCACAGCCAGCTCTTCTTCGGCGGCACCGCTGTCGGGCGCGTTCACGGACAAAACCAACCGGTCTTCGTCTAACGCAAGTTTAACCGCGCGCGACCGCTCAGACGATACAGTCGCCACACGGTCGACCGCTTGCGCGAACTCAGCGGCATCCACTTCCATCTTGCGGGTGTTGCCCTGTGGAATAACGCGGGTGTAGTCAGGGAAGGTGCCATCAATCACCTTGGACGTCAGAATGATATCCGGCGTCGCAAAGCGCACTTTGGTTTCTGACACCGACACGGCAATTTCCATATCATCTTCGTCCAAAAGCTTGCGCAGCTCGCCCACCGTTTTGCGCGGTACGATCACGCCGGGCATCTCAGTGGTGCCATCGGGCAAATCAGCATCGATCCGCGCCAGACGGTGGCCATCGGTGGCCACACAGCGCAATTTCTTGCCGCCATCTGCATCAGCAACATGCATATAGACACCGTTCCGGTAATACCGCGTTTCTTCGGTTGAAATGGCAAACTTGGATTTGTCGAACAACCTGCGCAGCTCGGCGGCTTTGGCCGAAAAGTTGCTCGCATATTCCGAGGTCGCCATGACCGGAAAATCTTCTTTGGGCAAGGTGGCCAGGTTGAAGTTTGAGCGTCCTGCCTCAACCGTCAGACGCCCTGCGGCACTGTCATCTGTCAGCGTGACAAGCGCACCATCGGGCAGCTTACGCACGATTTCATGCAGGGTCACAGCCGAAACGGTGGTGGCACCGGCGCGCTCTACCTGAGCGGCGGCCTTGTCGACCACTTCAATGTCCAGATCGGTGGCGCGGAATGATACATCGCTGCCCTCAGCCTCGATCAGCACGTTGGCAAGGATCGGAATGGTATTGCGCCGCTCGACCACAGATTGCGCCTGTGACACAGCTTTCAGCAATGTGCCGCGTTCAATTGAGAATTTCATGCCCTCGCTCCCTGTTTGGGGTGCCCAACCTGTGCCGGGAGGGGCAAGGTATCACCTTCCCCCTTCGGCTCAAGCATTTTGTTGATGTTGTCGGATTAAATCCCCGGCGCGTCAAGGGCACGGGCCTGCGCGAAGCCGTCTGTCAGGACGGATAAGCAGACCCCACAAGGCTTAGCTTTCCAGCGCACGCCGCAAGATTTCCAGATCATCGGCAATTTGCGCATCCTGGCTGCGCAGCTCTTCGATCCGTTTGACGCCGTGCATCACGGTTGTGTGGTCACGTCCACCAAAACGACGTCCAATTTCCGGCAAGGACCGGCTGGTCATCTGCTTGCACAGATACATCGCCATCTGCCTTGGCCGCGCGATGGTGCGCAGGCGTTTAGGGCCGATCATCTCGCTCAGTCGGATGTTGAAATGCTCGGCCACGCGGCGCTGAATTTCCTCAATAGAGATTTTGCGCTCGGAGGCACGCAGCACGTCAGCCAGGCAATCCTGAGCCAGTTCCAACGTGACCTCTTGTTTGACCAGCGATGCAAAGGCAAAGAGCCGGGTCAAAGCCCCTTCGAGCACGCGCACATTGGTGCTGATCCGGTGGGCCAGAAATTCCAGCACACCTTCGGCCATATGCAGGTCAGGGTACTGCTCGCGGTGACGTTCGACCTTGGATTGCAGAATGCCCAGACGCAGTTCGTAATCAGTGGGGTGCAGATCGACAACCAGACCACATTGCAGGCGTGATTTGATCCGCTCTTCCAGGTTCTTGATGTCCACGGGCGCACGGTCTGCCGAGATGATGATCTGCTTATTCTGATCGACCAGCGCGTTGAACGTGTGAAAGAACTCTTCTTGCGTGCTTTCCTTGCCCGCAATGAATTGCACATCATCCACCATCAGCACATCGACCGAGCGGAACATCTGCTTAAAGTCCATCATCTTGCGATCCCGCAGGGCCTGTACAAACCGGTACATGAATTGCTCGGCGGACAGATACACAACATTCAGTTCAGGGCGGTTCACCTGTAAATCCCAGGCGATGGCATGCATCAGGTGCGTTTTCCCTAACCCAACGCCACCATATAAAAACAGCGGATTGAATGTGACAGGGCCCCCTTCTGCTACGCGTTTGGCGGCAGCATGGGCCAGTTCGTTGGGTTTGCCGACCACAAAGCTGTCAAATGTAAAACGCTTATCCAAAGGCGCGGCCGGAATCATAAACTCGTCTTCAAGCGGCGCAGATGTGGTAGTGGGTGTGGCAGGTTTTGGTTGGGTTTGGACAGGAGTGCGGGCCACATTGGGCGGCACTTTAAACTGAACGCGGCGAATGGCGGTGTTTATCAGGTTGATGTGATACAGGATCCGATCGCCAAAGTTTTGCGACACGTAGTTTCCCATAAAACTGGTTGGCACAAAGAACACCGCAATACCATCGGCCACAGCCGAGAATTCCAACGGTTCAATCCAATTTTTGTAGTTTGTTGCCCCAACCGACCGTTGCAGATCCTCTTTGAGCTGATCCCATTCTTCGTTTGTCATGCCACCCTAATCCGCAACTCTTCATTTTTCCCACCGGTGTTCGAACACCGAACTTTGCGGCTCGTGCTGGGATAGGGCGAAACCGTTATAGGCCTGCCGTGATACGACAGGGCCAATGGCCGGTTTCAACTGTTCGGTAACACGCTGACCTGTCGCGACACTGCCAACACGCGTTCCCAAAGCGTGCGCAAACCTGTCCGACGTCGCGTGCCAACCTGCAGAACAATACAAGGATAAAACGGCCCTGATATGATGCCCCACAAACTGCGTGCATCATAAATTGAGCGCCCTTGCCTGTCCCCCCAAGCGTGAATCGCCTGTCGAAAGTAGCGTGCGCGCAGCGGCCATATCAACCTATCTTCTCGCTTGACACAGGCTTACTCGAAAAAGAATCTCTCAGCCTGTTTTTTCAGCACCTCAAAGAAAAAAGGCGCCCATGGTCAGGCGCCTTTTTCAATCAGTATGTTAGGAGATATTCTCAGCCCAGAGCTTTGACGCGGGCCGAGAGGCGCGACATTTTCCGTGCAGCAGTGTTTTTATGAAAGACGCCGCGTGTCACACCGCGCATCAGCTCGGGTTGTGCTTCGCGCAGGGCAGCTGACGCTGCGTCCTTGTCACCCGAGGCAATTGCCTCTTCGACTTTGCGGATGAAGGTACGGATGCGTGAACGACGCGCTTTGTTCACAGCAAAACGACGCTCGTTCTGACGGGCGCGTTTTTTTGCTTGTGGTGAATTTGCCATTTTGGACCAGCCTTTTTCTTCGAGTTAAACATTTGCAATACGCACAGCAGCAAACCCAAACCGGCAAGGCATCAACCGGGGTGATTCTGGCCAGAGCGGGCCGCACGCGCATCTATTGGGTCGCCGTATAGCCAAGTTTGCCGCAGTTGCAAAGCCCAAAGCGCGCACAGCGAACAACCCGCCTGACGAGATCCTGTCTTTACTTTTTCCACCCATTCGGTGTGTCCTGAACACAGAAAGCAAACGCCAGGGAAACTGTTTCATGAAAATCACCCGCATACGTCTGTACCAAGTTGCTTTGCCAATGAAGGAAGGGGCCTATTCGTGGTCGAACCAAAGCTTCGCGGCGTTTGATAGCACGATTGTGCAAATCGATACTGACGAAGGCCTGTCGGGTGTAGGTGAGATTTGCCCGCTTGGTCCCGCTTATTTGCCAGCCTTTGCCGAAGGAGCGCGTACCGGGATCACCGTGATGGCGCCGGGGTTGATGGGCATGGACCCGCGCAACCTGAGCCAGTTGAACCTGATGATGGACCAACTGCTCAAGGGGCATCCTTATATCAAGTCCGCCGTCGACATCGCATGCCATGACATTCTGGGGCAAGCCACAGGTCAGCCGGTTTGCGATCTGTTGGGGGGTCGGGTGCAAGACAATGTGCGCCTGTTCAAGGTTATTTCGCGCGCAGCACCCGAAGAGATGGCTGACAAACTGGTCGCCTACCAAGAGCAAGGTTTTACTCAGTTTCAGATGAAGGTTGGCGCTGGTGCGGATGAGGACATACAGCGCATTCGCCAAGTGACCGATAAGTTGCGGACAGGCAACCGTCTGGGTGCCGATGCCAATTGTGGCTGGAAGCAACATGATGCGGTGCGCGTGGTGTCGGCGGTGTCCGACCTGGAGTTCTACCTGGAGCAACCCTGCGAAACCTATGAGGAATGCCGCGTGGTGCGGGATCATTCTAACCATCCAATGATTCTGGACGAATGTATGGACAGCCTGCACGCTGTTCTGCGCGGGGCGCGAGACAGGGCGATGGACGCCATCAACCTGAAAATCAGCCGTATGGGCGGGCTAACCAAATCGCGGATCATTCGGGATGTGTGTCAGTCGCTGGGTATCCTGATGACAATTGAGGACACCTGGGGCGGCGAGATTTGTGATGCCGCCATCGCCCATCTGGCCCATTCCACCCCAGCGGATCTGCATTTCCAGTCCTCGGCGTTTCACGAATACGCGACCTACCCGATTGCCACAGGCGGCCCGGTGATCAAAGACGGGTTCATGGCGATGTCAGACAAACCGGGCCTTGGGGTTGAGCCAGACTGGGAGCGTCTGGGTCAACCGATTGCAGATCTCACAGCCTAGGCTGCGCTGCTATTTATCGCGGAACTGAGGCTCGCGTTTTTCGATGAAGGCGGCCATGCCCTCTTTCTGATCTTCGGTGGCGAACAAAGAATGGAACACGCGGCGTTCAAACAACAGACCCTCAGACAATGTTGTCTCATAAGAGCGGTTCACTGCTTCTTTAACAGCCATCGTGGTGATCATCGATTTCTCGGCAATCTTCTGCGCCGCGGCCATCGTTTCTTCCATCATCTTCTTGGCAGGCACCACACGAGACACCAGCCCCGAACGTTCGGCTTCGTCCGCATCCATGAAACGACCCGTCAGGTTCATGTCCATCGATTTGGATTTCCCTATAAAGCGCGTCAAACGCTGTGATCCACCCATGCCGGCCATAACGCCCAAATTGATCTCGGGTTGGCCGAACTTGGCGGTATCCGAACAAATGATGAAATCGCACATCATGGCCAATTCGCAGCCACCGCCCAGCGCATAACCCGAAACAGCCGCAATGATCGGCTTGCGGAAGCGCAGGATGGCAGAAGGTTCAGCGCCAAAAAGATCGCCCAGGAACGCCTCGACGAACGAGGTTTCGGACATCATTTTGATATCGGCACCGGCGGCAAAGGCCTTGTCTGATCCGGTCAGCACGACACAGCGTACCTTGTCATTATCTTGTGCCTCACCCAAGGCCGCCGCCAGCTCGGTCAAAAGCTGGTCATTCAATGCGTTCATCGCATCCGGACGGTTAAGGGTGATTTTGGCGACGTGGTCTTCTACTTCGACGATGATCGTCTCAAAAGCCATTGGTCTGCTTTCGGTTGTTTCCGTTAAGAGTGCCTGAATATCACTGTGACGGAGCGGTTCAACCTATCTTTGACACTTGACACAATAGAAGCTGGACCGACCCGATTGCACGATCCTTGATATGGTCGCGGTGCAATCGGCATGCTGGCAGGGCTGACCTTCACGGTCATAAACATCGAACCGATGTTGAAAATATCCAAGTTCCCCATCGGCTTGGCGGAAATCACGCAAAGAGGAACCGCCCGCTTCGATCGCCTCGGAAATCACATCGCGGATGATGGGAACAAGGGTGCGCACACGTCCGGCGGATATCTGCCCGGCGCGGCGTTTTGGTGAAATACGCGCTCGGAACAGCGCCTCGCAGACATAAATATTGCCAAGACCCGCGATGATTCTCTGATCCAGAAGGGCCGATTTGATGGGGGTATTCTTGCCTTTGAATGCCGCGACCAGATACGCCTCGTTGAAGGTATTACCCAAAGGTTCGGGGCCCAGTTTGGCCAGCAAGGGATGGGTGTCAGCGGTGGCGGTGTCCATCAGATCCATTGCTCCAAAACGCCGCGGATCGTTAAACGTGATGCGTGCGCCGTTTGCCATGTGAAATACCACATGGTCATGCTTTTCGGGCGCCGGATGGGTATGCACGAACTGCCCCAGAGGATCGCCCGAGATCAGCATTCGGCCTGACATGCCCAGATGAACCAGCAGGCTTTCGCCCGAGCTGAGATCAGCCAGGATGTATTTGGACCGCCTGCGGAGCCCCAGCACTTTCTGCCCGGTCAAGCGAGACGCCATGTTCTGAGGAAAGGGCCATCGCAGATCGGGGCGGTTAACGTCGGCTTGCGCAATCACCTGGCCTTCCATCACCGGGGCCAAACCACGGCGGACAGTTTCGACTTCGGGTAGTTCAGGCATGGGACCGCGCTTTGTTGTGATGGGATATCCCCATTAAATAGGCCGCGCAGATTGAAAGCACCAGTGGTGGATGTCTCGCAGTGCCTAACGCTAAAGAGACCTGCGCAAGACATGTCAAATTTGACACGTCTACCACAACGGGTCTTGTGCGGACCTTGAACCATCGTCAGCCAACCCAGCTCTTAAGGAGCAATTGCTCAATCCGTCACATTGTATTCGGCCAAGCACACTCTATAACGTCATTCGAAGTTCAAAGAGGCATCAGCCATGACCGACAAAACCACTCATTTCGGATCTGAAACGGTTCTTGAATCAGAAAAAGCAGGTCGCGTACGCGGCCTCTTTAGCGATGTGGCCTCAAAATACGATGTGATGAACGACGCCATGTCGATGGGCATCCACCGCATCTGGAAAGAGGCGATGATGGATTGGCTGGCGCCACGTACCGGGCAAAAACTATTGGATGTCGCAGGTGGCACCGGGGATATTTCATTCCGGTTTTTGAAACGGGCTCGCGCGGGCCATGCAACCGTGCTGGACCTGACTGAGCCAATGCTGATCGAAGGCCGCAAACGCGCCGAGGCCGACGCTATGGCCGACAGTCTGGATTGGGTCGTGGGTGATGCGATGACATTGCCATTTGAAGACAACACATTTGATGTCTACACGATCAGCTTTGGTATTCGGAATGTCACACGTCCCCAAGAGGCTTTGAACGAAGCGTTTCGCGTTCTCAAACCGGGTGGCCGCCTGATGGTGCTGGAATTCAGCCAGATCCCCAATGATCTGATGCAAAAGGTGTATGATCTTTACAGCTTCAACATCATTCCACAGCTGGGCCAGATGATTGCTGGCGATCGGGAGAGTTATCAGTATCTGGTCGAATCCATTCGGAATTTCCCAGATCAGGAGACCTTTCTGACTATGGTTAAAACCGCAGGATTTGAGCAGGCTAAGTACCGCAACTTAAGCATGGGCATTGCCTGTTTGCATTCTGGTTGGAAGCTGTAACTCTTGCGCGGTCCTCATAATATCCTGCGCCTGATCCGAACGGGCGCCACTTTGGAACGCACCGGTGCGATGCGTCTGATCATGGATGCCATGGACGCCCCACCTTTGGTGCGGGGCACGTTGCGATGTCTGGCATGGCCCTTTCAATGGTTGGGGTATCGTGGGGACACCACACAACCCCCCGCCCCGCGTGCCCTGACTGCATTGGGTCCGGCCTACATCAAGTTTGGCCAAATCCTGTCGACACGGCCTGATCTGGTGGGGTCAGAACTGGCCACCGAAATGCGGGTGTTGCAGGACAAACTGCCACCGTTCTCAGCTGATGTGGCCAAGGCCAGTGCCGCGGCTGAACTGGGCCAGCCCGTGGAAGAGGTGTTTTCAACGTTCAGCGAGCCTGTGGCCGCAGCCTCGATCGCGCAGGTGCACCGCGCGACCCTGCGTGAAACAGGTGAAGATGTGGCGGTCAAAGTATTGCGCCCCGGCATTGAAAAGGCGTTTCGCAAGGATATCGATGCCTTCTACTTTGTTGCGCGCGTGATTGAATTGCTATCACCTGCGTCCAGGCGGTTGCGGCCTACGGATGTTATTGCGCACTTCGAAGGTGTGGTGATGGGCGAATTGGATTTGCGGCTTGAGGCATCATCCGCCAGTGAGTTTGCATCCAATACCGAAGGCGATCCCGGCTTTCAGCTACCGCGCATCAAATGGCATGTGTCCGGGCGCCGTGTGATGACGATGGGGTGGGCCGATGGTGTGCCGATGGGTGACAATGCCGCCATTGATGCTGCAGGCCATGATCGTGTGCGGCTGGGTGAAACCGTGTTGCAATTGTTTCTCAGCCACGCTTTGCGCGATGGGTATTTTCATGCAGATATGCACCAAGGCAACCTGAAGGTGGCGGCAAACGGCGATATCATTGCCTATGACTTCGGCATCATGGGCCATATTGATGAATACACCCGCCGGGTTTATGCCGAAATTCTCTATGGTTTTATCCGTCGCGATTACCGCCGCGTGGCCGAGGTGCATTTTGAAGCAGGCTATGTGCCCGCGGACCAGGATGTCGATGAATTCGCCCGTGCTCTGCGCGCTGTGGGCGAGCCCATTTTTGGGATGGATGCGAGCCGGATCAGTATGGGCAGTTTGCTGACCTATCTGTTTGAAGTGACCGAACGCTTTGGCATGGAAACCCGCACCGAACTGATCCTGTTGCAACGCACTATGGTGGTGGTCGAAGGCGTGGCACGGTCGCTTGATCCCGAGATTAACATCTGGAAAGTCGCACGGCCCGTGGTTGAAAGCTATATCAAGCAAAGCATCGGGCCCATTGCAGCAGCGCGTGATCTGGGCAAGACACTGGCCGTACTGGCCCGCTATGGTCCGCGCCTGCCGATGATCGTGGAAAATGCGCTGATCCGGCACTCGAATCCACCTGAGCCAGCGCCCTCAAACACCTGGCCACGCAGACTGGCGCTGTTGGCGTTGGGGTCGGTGATTGGTATCGGGATCAGCACCTTGGTCATGTTGCTGAACTAAAGCGAAAAATCGCGCAGAAGCGTCGCCAATTTGTAACAATGTGAATGAACACGCCGATCTCGCTAACACAGCGTTGTCGCAGCGTCAGGTTTTGGCTAGTCTGCCCCAGAACAATTGAATGTGGTGGGAGGTCATTGCGTGACCGCAAAAACCAGTAAGCTTGCACTTACAGCCGTAGCCTTGGCCTGGCCTGTTGCAGCTATACCCGAGAATCTGACCACAACTGTGGTCAACACCTACGGCACGCCCAGTGGCTTGATCGACATGCCCACTGCTGAAATGGCTCCCGATGGTCAGCTGAATACGACGTTTTCGTATTTTGACGGCAGCAGCAAAACCACGCTTTCCTTTCAAATTCTGCCGCGTCTGACCGGCAGCTTTCGACTGGCCGCCACCGAAAATCTGGACCCAAATTTTACCACCTATTATGACCGCAGCTTTGATCTGCGGTTTCGCCTGCTGAATGAAGGCAAATACAATCCGGCGATTGCCGTGGGATTACAGGATTTTGTAGGCACTTCTCTTTTGGGGGCTGAGTACATTGTGGCCACCAAAAGCATTGGTGAGAAACTCAGGGTCACAGGCGGTATTGGCTGGGGCAGACTGGGCAGCTACAACTCTTTTGGGTCATACGGCACGCGTCCGGGGTTTGATATTCGATCAGAAGGTGGCGAATTCTCAATCGATGATTGGTTCCGCGGTGATTACTCATTCTTTGGCGGCGCCAGCTATGACTTTAATGACCGGCTATCGTTTGGGGTTGAGTATTCATCAGACGCCTATGACCAGGAAAAAGCCGCCGGGATATTTGAGCGCAAGACACCTTGGAACTTTGGTCTGAACTATAAGGTTCGTGACGATTTCCACGTCAGCGCGTTTTATCTTCATGGCACTGAGATTGGTGCCAAGCTTAACTTTACCCTGAACCCGCGAAACGCTCCTGCCCCAGGCGGGGTTGAAACAGCACCGGTACCACTGGACGTGCGCAGCGGACCATCGGCGGTTGAACTGGGTTGGTCCAACGATCCTGATAACATTCAGGTTGTTACCACATCTGTCCAAAAGGGCCTAAGCACCGATAATATCGACCTTGATGGCATATCTGTGACCGACACGGTCGCCCATGTGCGCATCCGCAACCAACAGTACAACGCCGGATCACAAGCACTGGGCCGGACGCTGCGCAACATGTCGCGCCGTGTGCCTGATACAGTTGAAACCTTCCGTGTCACGTTGATGGAAGAAGGCATTCCGGTGAACACTCTGACGTTCAAACGCTCAGACCTTGAGCGGTTGGAGCATGCTCCGGCCTCTGCTGCGCTGGCTGTTGCCGATTTCCAGGATCCACTGCGGTTCTCTGATTTGCCCCCTGCCCTGGATGGGCTCTATCCGCAGTTCAACTGGTGGATTGAGCCTTATCTGCAAACCGTGTTCTTTGACGTCGAAAACCCAGTACTGGCCGATGCCGGTGTGCGTGCTCGCGCCGAATATCGGTTTGGGTCCGGGTTTGTGGCAGCGGGGTCGGTTTCGGTTCCGGCCTTCGGTAATCTGGATGATGTGCGCACCATCAACGATTCTGTTTTGCCAAGGGTCCGCACCAGCCAAGCACAATATCTACAAAACCGCGATCCACGGATCGACAAGCTAACGCTGGCCAAATACTTCCGCCCAGCGCCGGATTTGTATGGGCGTGTCACGCTGGGTTATCTGGAAACGGTTTATGCTGGTGTTTCGGGTGAACTGCTGTGGAAGCCCGTCGACAGCCGCCTGGCACTCGGAGTGGAGGCCAACTATCTTGAACCGCGTGATTTTGATCAGGGGCTTGGTCTGCGATCACGTGTAACGCCCAGCGGTGTCATTCCGCGCGCCAGTGGCCATGTGTCGGCCTATTATGATCTGGGCAACGGGTTTCACACGCAACTGGATGTCGGCCGCTACTTGGCCGGTGATTGGGGTGCCACCTTCTCGCTTGATCGTGAGTTTGCCAACGGTTGGAAGGTCGGCGCGTTTGCGACTAAAACCAACATATCGTCAACAGAATTTGGCAACGGGTCGTTTGACAAAGGTATCCGGTTTGAAATTCCACTGGCCTGGGCTATCGGGAAACCAACCAAGAAAACAACTGACATGACCTTGCGTCCCTTCCAACGTGATGGCGGCGCGCGGGTAAATGTCGATGGGCGGCTGTATGATGTAATCAGAGATTCGCATCAGCCCGAAATTGCCAAGAGCTGGGGGAAGTTCTGGAAATGAGCATGAAACTCGCCTCTCTCGCCGTGATGGTCGTAGCTGGACTGAGTGTTGCGGCCTGCACCAACACACGTAAGGATCGGCCCGGTCTGGCGATCGTGCAGTCATTGGCAAAACCCAAATCAATCCCTGTGGTATCTGATCCTAATCAGGTGGCCAATGATGTGTCCCAGACCCTTGCTGTGGTTCCGGGTCCGCTTGCGTTGGCGACCTTTGAAAAGACCAACAACAATGTGGTTCTGCGTCCGATTGCGACCAATGGCTCGTATAAAACATGGGCCAGTGCAGGCAGTGCGGACCGGCGCAGCGTCACTACACGCCACGGGCTTCTGACCGCCACACGGGGATTGAATCAGGATCTGATGTCGTCGGATGTATCGCAGACTTTGTCCTTGTTGAAAGCCCGTCAATCCGGGTCAGCAACGCGGGTACAGCGGTATCTGAATGGCGAGGATCAGATTTTTGAGATTCGGGTGACATGTGCGGTATCAAAGGGTGGACAAACCCAGGTGCAGATTGGTGAAATCAACCGTACTGCCACCGAGATGACCGAGCGTTGTGACAGCCCTGAGCGGAGCTTTACAAATATCTACCGTGTGGATGGGTCTGGACGCGTTTTGCAATCAGTTCAATGGTTGAACGATTTCTACGGTACAACCGTCATCCAGCAATTGCGCTGATCGAAACCTTACAATCACTGACATCGAACAGCGGCACTGACCCTTTGCGGGTTCATGTGCGCTGACTGGCAAAATCAATTACAGACGTTCAACATAAAAAATGGTCCGACCCAGTTATTGGATCGGACCATATTTCCACATCTCTTTGCGCGAATAGCGATCGAGATACGTATCTTAGTTCGCAGGTGCGTGCGTAACAGCTGAGTCGCTATCGCCAGAAGCAGCGGCTGCGATCAGAGCAGCAGCAGCAACACCAGCAATAACGGCGCCAGCGCCGCCACCCAAGCTGCCGGAGCTGCTTGCAGGTGCTACAGGGATAAACACTTCTTTATCATCTGCTGGCGCAAGCTTGTCGCCCGCGAAAGCAGAAGATGCCATCATGGCGGCAACCGCAGCGATTGTAGTAAACTTTTTCATCACATTCTCCAAAACCGGTATTTTGAGATCCTTAGATCCCGTTGATATAGGATCGCAGTGACTATTGCACATGTGAGAATACATTAAAACCCAGTTTTTTATTAGAAAACGTGGATCCGTCCAAACATACGCAAAATTGCCACAACGCCCATAACCGTATGATTTCAATAGTATAAAATGCTTAACAGAGTGTAAAATGCTGCAATAGCAAACCGACTGAGTTAGCGGAAACATGCCTTTCAATTCTAAATTTCGGCAAAAAACAGTTTCTTAGCAATCGGATAAGGCGATTCTGCATCTGCAAATTTCGCACGTCTCAGGCAAAAAAACCAACCCCCATGATATCAAATGCAGACTGTATTCACCAAGTCACAGGACCAAGGTATCCGGCAATTGCATGGATAACAGATTGGGTTTTTACACCTTTACACTGCATGTGTACAAGGACGTGCGGCTATGAAGCTGGGTTACTCAGCCCAAGAATTTGCGAGGACGTTACAGTTTGACCGCTGTCCATAAGCAAAGTCGGTATGCCATTATCGTTGCGCACTTCAACGATCACAGCGTGCACTTCAACGGGACTTGTCGACAGGAGTTGATCCGCTGAGAACGACTCAACATTGATCGCATAAGTGCCATCAGGCAGAGGGTTGCCGAAATCATCCGTACCTTGCCAATCAAAAGCGTCAGATTGCGTGGGCACGGTTATCCGTGACACCTCTTGACCCAGATTGTTGGTCACCACCAGCTCGGCCTCATCGGCTAAATTATCAGGGCGCAGATTAAGCGTGACGGGGGTTCCGCTGAACTCAACCGGCATTTCAGCACGTGCTTCCATACCAACCCACCCTGACAACTGGGCAATGCTTTGCGCCCCAATCTGAGCCCCGAGGGACGATAACAGATTGTTGGTCAAAACCGCCTGTTCCACATTTGAGAAAGTCGCCAACTGAACCGCAAAGTCCGAGGCTTCGACCGGGTTCAAGGGGTCTTGATTTTCCATCTGAACGGTCAGCATCTTGATAAACGTTTCAAAATCCGAACTGATCGCTGAGGACCCACCCGTGCTGGAACCGCCAGATGCGTTCAGTGAGTTGTTTTGCAGAAGTGAACCAATTTCCATGAAAGGTCTCCTTTAGACGCGAATATCAACGCGGTCTGAAATGTACAGTGCCCGCGTTGTCGAAGGGATGAGGGTTGGATCAGCTGAGATTTCACCAGACTGGCGTGGCGTATCTTGATCAGCGATCAATGGCTCTGATTGATTGTGATCGGAGTTCTGTTGAGAGAACGAGAATTGCGCGTCCTGATAGCCGATAGCGTGAAATTCTTGTGCCAGGGCATCCACATGCCGTCGCATCAGATCCAGCGTTTCAGGGCGATCTGCTGTGATCTGCACAAGAACGGCCGTGTCAGTTGTTTTCAATGCAATACGCACACGGCCTAATTCCGCTGGATTCAAAGCCAATTCTACCGCACGACTTGCGCTGACCTGTTGCAAGGCTTGGGTCAATTGCATCGCGATATGACGCGGCAATTCAGGCCGCTGAGCTGCAATCTCGGACGTGGCGCGCAGCAATGCCGAATCAGAGATCAGCCGAACATCTGAGATCGGAGACAGATCAGACGTGACACGTTCGGTCGCTACCTCTTTCATCGAAGCGGGCACGAGAGGTGCCACAGCGACAGATTGAGGAGAAATGGTAGACAACGAAGATGCACGCTGCACGGTAGGCGTGTTTTGATGTGTTTCCGGTGCAGCAGCTCTGCGTATTTCACGGTCACCAAAGGACCGCGAATTACTAGAAGGCTCGACAATTTGACGCTGTGCGCGCGTGTCGCCAGGCAGTTGAGGCTGATTTGATGCCGATGAAGGTACCTGAGCCGAAAGTGCAGGCATTGGCGATCGCTGGGCTGGATCCGTGGTTTGCTGCGACGCACCAGTGATGGATGTCGGCGCGTCACGCGCTATCAGAAGATCGTTCGAAGTTCTGCCAGAGGTGACGGGAATTTGTGACGCCGGTTTGAGAGCAACTTCAGCTGTGGATGCGGCGCGACCCATTGGTGCAGCCGAATCAGGAAGTGGAGAGCGGTCTGCATGGGCTATGTGGTTTGCAGGCAAGGTAGCATCATGCCCTGTTTCAGACCGCGTCAACATCTCGCGGCCAGCGATATCAAGACGCGCCAAATCTCCATCAGGCAAAACCGGCGACTGTGCTGATGTGCCAGATGTGGTGGGCAGGGATTGAGGCTGGGCTACGCGCGTTGGCGTTTCCAGCAAGGTTTGCACCGTAGGGCGTGCAGTTGGTGCAGCATCTGAAGGTATGACTGTGCTTATTCCGCGGTTTGGCACATGCGTGCTGTTGTCCGGAATAGCTACATCCGCTGATCGACCCTCACCAGGGCCAGCGGACGGTGTGACTGGGGCCAGGGAAATTGGATCTACGCCTATTGGATTGGAATCAGGTGGCGCATGAAACTCAGGGCGCGGTTGTGACGGTGCAATGGGAGGCTCGTCCTGGGCCACGTGTAGAATTTCTTCATCCTGATCCGCAGACGGCACACCGGGTTGCGATTGCGTGCGCCCCTGGTCCAGGGTCTGTGGCGCAACTGGGCTAAGAGCAGGCTCAGTCCGGGTTGTATCGACGCCTTCGTCACTGGGGTTGTCCACATCGGAGCGCTCTTGGTCAACAACATCACCATCTGGTTGGTCGTCGGCCTCAAAATCACGTCCTGTTGAACTGGTGCTGCGAGTTAAGTCGCGCCCGGTTTGCTCGACCATCTCCTCAAAACTCTCGGATGGAACAGTATCCCTATCCGGGACAGGCCCGTCGAGCACTGGATCGCCTGTGCCACCATCAGCACGGACAGGATTGCCCGCAAGGCCGTTTGATACATTAACGTTGTTCATTTGTTGCATGTCGCACTCCGGGAGTTCTTCCGCTCCGAGAAAACTGGCAGATTCTGGTTACTGCTTCTTTACTGATTTGCGCTCAAATGCAGATCAGCACGATTGAATTTCAGCAATTCGAGGGAAAACAGTGACAGAAATTTTACCTATACCCCCGTCCAAACCGACAAACACCGGACATTCCCCCAACGCACAGGCCGCCAGAGAGGCGGCTGAGAAGTTGGAAGCCACATTCTTAGCAGAAATGCTGAAATCTGCGGGGCTTGGCACCCAAGCCAACAGCATGAGTGGCGGGATCGGAGAGGATCAGTTTGCTTCTTTTCACCGGCAAGCCCTGGCTGATGCGATGGTCGAAAGTGGCGGGATCGGATTGGCCGAAACAATCTATAATGCAATGATGGAGCGCAGCGCATGACACTTTCACAATCGCAAGACCTGATCGATCAACTAGACGGGCTTCTTGAACAAGAACGCGATGTTTTATTGGAAGGCCAGCTGGAAGCCATGGCCAGCATTGCTAAGGAAAAAGAGCGCCTGATTGATGCGTTGAACAGCCTGGAACCTGATCCTGCGTACAACATAGCGGATTTGCAAAGCAAAGTTGCGCGCAATCAGGTGCTGCTGGACGGCGCATTGCAAGGCATCCGAAATGTGGCTGCCCGGCTGGCAGCATTGCGTAAGATTCGCCGCACCCTCGAGACATATGACGCCACCGGTCAAAAACAGGTCATTCAAGGCGAGATTGAGCGCAAGGTGGAAAAACGCGCCTGACGATTTGTCTCAAATGCCGGGAACATCACCCAGCGAATTTAGCAAACCTTTAGGACTTCACGGACCATTCTAAGCGTGCATCCGAATTGGGTGGCGCGGACCAAGGCAATAGCTTTCCGCACAGGTCAGAACGACAGCTTAGGCCGTCCCTTGGATTGGGACGGGTCGTGAAACTTGACGCCAAAGGCGTCACATCTGAAGGGAAATGCTATGTCCAGCATTATTACAAACAACAGCGCAATGGTTGCGTTGCAAACTCTGAAATCGATCAACGGTGACCTGTCCAAAACTCAGGACATGATTTCAACCGGCAAAGACATCGCGAAGGCCAAGGACAACTCGGCCATCTGGGCGATCTCGAAGGTGATGGAATCAGATGTTGCGGGCTTCAAGGCGATTTCTGACTCTCTGTCCGTAGGTGAGGCAACAGTGGCCGTGGCCTCGGCCGGTGCCGAACAGATCGTTCAAGTGTTGGAAGAAATGAAGTCGCTGGCTGTTGCCGGTACCAGCGAAACAGCCGACTACGCCAAAATCGAAGCTGATCTTCAGCAAAAAGAAGATCAAATTGTAGCGATTATTGCTGCATCGCAGTTCAATGGGGTCAACCTTCTGGCCACGGATGTGGACGGCGCAGGTGGCACACAGCTGAGCGTTCTGTCCTCGCTTGATCGTGCGGGTCCAAACGACATTGCCAACGGTAACCCGCCCACAGTGACAACGATTGACGTCGCCGGTGCGGATTTCGAAGCTGATCTTGACGTGGCAGGCCGAACAGGCATCACCACACAAGCAACAGCTGAAACGGCTTTGGACGAAATTGAAGGCTTCCTTCAAATCGCAATCAGTGGTGCGGCGGAACTGGGGGCTTCGGCCAAGCGGATTACTGACCAGAACGAGTTTGTCAGCAAGCTGACAGATGCGATCAAATCTGGTGTTGGCGCCCTTGTGGATGCCGATATGGAAGAAGCTTCAGCGCGTTTGCAGGCCTTGCAGGTACAGCAGCAGCTGGCGACACAGTCGCTGTCGATTGCCAACCAGGCACCGCAGTCGATCCTGTCTCTGTTCCGGTAATAAATCCGGGGTTTGGGGGCACCGCACTGGTGCCCCCATCCTTCAATAACACACTGGAAAATTCCGGAAGGATCAGCACGTGAATGCTCTTCATCAGGCTAAAACTGCCTATCGCACTGTGAACCAACCCACGCAGACCCCCCGGGGTATCGAGTATCAGGCCTTCGCCAAAATCACGCATCGCTTGAAACAAGCAGGTGGCGCGCGCGGCCCAAATGCGACCCGCGCCATGATCGCGGCCATCCATGACAATCGCAAACTGTGGAACGCTTTGGCCTCTGATGTGGCGACGCCCGAAAACGGTTTGCCCGAAGAACTGCGCGCGCGCATTTTGTATCTGGCCGAATTCACCCGCTTGCACAGCAGCAAGGTTCTGAACAAACAAGCAAGAGCCGATACTTTGGTTGAAATCAACACAGCCGTAATGTCCGGTCTGCGCATGCGAAGTGTTACACAATGAGCGGTCTCGTCTTAAAGCTTGGTCCGAAAGAGCGGGTTTTGGTCAACGGCGCAGTCATTGAAAATGGTGACCGGCGGTCGCGGTTATCGATCATGACGCCCAATGCCAATATCCTGCGCCTGCGCGATGCCATTCATCCAGAAGAAGCCAACACGCCAGTGCGCAGAGTCTGCTATGCAACGCAGTTGGTTTTGTCGGGCGATGTCACGGCCGGGGATGCACGCCACCAATTGCTGCGCAATATCGAAGAACTCAGTCAGGTGATGACCGATCCGGACAGCCATCAACACTTGAAACGGGCCACCGACGCGCTGCTGGACGAACAGCATTACCAATGTCTGAAACACTTGCGCGCACTGTTGCCACGAGAGGAGCGCCTGCTGGCGCATCGCATGCAATGACCTTTCAACCCGTCGTTCCTACCTCAGGCCTGAATGGCTGGATTTTCCTGCAATCGACGCTGGATCGTCAAACTGCGCAGTTTGATGCCTCGCCTGCGATTATTCGCGATACCGATTATTTTGAGCAGAATATCGGCCAGGTGCGCACAGCCGAAGATCTTGTATCTGATCGCCGATTGCTGCGGGTCGCTTTGGGCGCGTTTGGCTTGCAGGACGATATCAACAGTCGTGCTTTTGTCGAAACCATTCTGTCTGAAGGCACAAGTGACGATGATGCATTGGCCAATCGTTTGACAGATGATCGGTATTCAGCGCTGTCTGAGGCTTTTGGCTTTGATCAACTGGTGCCTGAGACACTGCTGCCGGGCTTTGCCACCGATATCATTCAAAAGTTCCGTTCACGGTCTTTTGAAATTGCGGTTGGGAATCAGGACAACTCACTGCGGCTGGCATTGAACACGCAGCGCGAGTTGGCCGACATCGTCACGTCGGATGAAAGTGAAAATGCCAAATGGTTTACCATTATGGGGACCGCCCCTCTGCGTGAGGTGTTTGAAACAGTGCTTGGATTACCTCCTGGATTTGGGCAGCTGGATCTGGATCAGCAGCTAGAGGAATTTCAGGACCGCGCTGAACGTCAGCTTGGTATCAACGGCATTACCGATCTGGCCGATCCAGAGCGACTGGAAAGCCTGATTGAACGCTATTTGCTGCGCGATCAAATCAAGCAGAATGCCTCATCTTTCAGCAGTGCTTCGATTGCACTGACTTTGCTACAATCGGCGGCGCGCTGAGTGTGATCATTGAGCATGTTCCGCAACTGAATCTGGTGTGCGGGTGACAACCGGCACCCCACCTCCGGCGCGACGCAGGATCAAACCAAGCCGGTCAAAGCTGTTTTGCACAGATTGGGATTCGGGTTCGGCAAGGTATTTGTCCAATTCGGCCCAGATACGAATTGCCTGGTCTAGTTCTGGGTCGGTCCCTTCGGCATAAAGCCCTGCTTTGACCATCGTTTCAGATCTGGCATAGGCCCCCAGCAGCACGCGCGCGCGTTTTATCAACACGTTTTCTTCTGGGCTGGCCGCCATGGGCAGGCTGCGCGACACCGATCGCAAAAGATCAATCGCAGGATAGCGCCCGCGTTCGGCAATGGCCCGGTCCAAGACGACATGCCCATCCAACACCCCACGCAAAATATCCGCAACCGGCTCATCCATATCAGAGCCCGCGACAAGAACCGAAAAAACAGCCGTGATATCACCCTGGCCCAGCTCACCTGGCCCAGCGCGTTCGCACAGCGACATAATTGTGTGTGCGGTTGACGCCGGAAAGCCACGAAGTGCGGGCATTTCACCTGTTGCGGTAGCCACTTCTCGGTGTGCCTCGGCGAAACGGGTGATCGAATCAGCGAGTAACAACACTTGCTTGCCCTGATCCCGGAAGTACTCAGCCACACTCATCGCAGTCCAGGCGCAACGGCGGCGCACCAACGGCGACATGTCAGATGTCGCCGCGACCACGACTGCACGCTTCATACCCTCAGATCCCAACACTTGATCAACGAAGTCACGGAGTTCTCGCCCACGTTCGCCAATCAGGGCAATCACCACGACATCCGCCTGCATGTGTTGGCCGAGATGACCCAGAAGGCTGGATTTGCCCACGCCAGACCCCGCAAAAAGCCCGATCCGCTGACCCTGAACAATTGGCAACAGCGTATTAAATGCAGCCATGCCAGTGCCCAGCCGCGGGCCCAAAGGTTTTCGTCGGGCGGGTGATGGTGGATCTGACCGCAATGCGCGAGGCGCGGGGCCACGCATAAGCGGTAAATCATCCATTGCACGACCAAACGGATCAACGATTCGCCCAATCCAATCGTCAGACGGGGAAATAGTGCTTTGACCCAACAACACGGCTTTGTCACCCAATGCCACGCCTTGTGGAACCTCCTCGGGTAACATCACAATCGCCTCAGCCGACAGCTGCACCACCTCACCACTCAACGGTGTATCCTCTTGGCGGTGAACGGAAATTCGATCGCCCAACTTTGAGTCATGGGACATACCACTGATGCGTAACACGCTTTCTTCCACTGCGGTGACACGCCCGGACACACGCACGCGATCCAGTGTTGCAATCTCGGCCTGAAGACCAGCCATAAGGTGTTTTGCCATCGTTCGCTCCGTTTTTGCTTTGAAAACAGTTTTTAAAGGAATCAGGGTTAAACCTTGGTTGACTTTGATCGAGGGAGAAGCCCCGGTGTTTGAACCACTCACTATTTTCAAGACGGCACAAGCCATGGCAAAACATGCAGGTGCTCGTCAGTCTATCGTGGCCCAAAATATGGCCAACGCAGATACGCCCGGATACAGCGCGCGTGATATGCAGCCCTTCGCTGAAATCGCCTCCGGCTCCGGCTTGTCGACTGGTTTGCGCGCCACACGGGCGCTGCATCTGGGTGGGGCGACAAACCCCAATCAGGCTTCGATTTTTGAACGTCCGGACGAAACAGATCCTAACGGCAACTCCGTATCACTAGAGATCGAGATGATGCATGCCGTCGACACCAAACGTCAGCATGACCGTGCGCTGAGCATCTATAAATCATCTTTGCAGGTGTTGCGCACCTCACTTGGCCGTGGGTGAGGGTGGATCATGAGTGAGTTTAAGAACGCCCTTTCCGTTTCTGCCAGCGGGCTCAAGGCACAAGCCCAACGCTTGCGTCATGTGTCCGAGAATATTGCCAACAACGACACCCCCGGATACCGCCGCAAAACTGTCAGTTTTGAGACCGAATTTGGCGGATCTAGCACGCCCGGGCACGTCGAAACCGGACGCGTAAGACTAGATAAATCAGATTTGGCGCGTGTCTTTGACCCCAGTCATCCACTCGCCGATGACAGTGGGCACTATGATGGCTCAAACGTGAGTTTGGTTATCGAAATCGCCGATGCCCGCGAAGCACAACGCAGTTACGAGGCCAACCTGAAAATGTTTGATCAGGCTCGTCAAATGTCCTCCAGCCTCAGTGAATTACTGCGGCGATAAACCTTCTTAATCCACTTATCAGTCCAAGGAGTTCCAGAATGGAAATCAATCCCCTGAATGCTGTGCAAAACTACGCAGCCAGCCGCCCTGCTACCGCGCCAAAGGCCGGGGCAGGCGGCGTTTTAGACGCAGCAATGGGCGTCGCTCGTGATTTTACCGCCACCCTGCGCGAAAGCGAGGCAACATCAAACGCGGCCATGATGGGCGATGCCGACCCGCACTCTTTGGTGCATGCATTAGCGCAAACTGAACTGGCCGTTGAAACCGCAGTCACCGTGCGTGACAAGGTGGTTGAGGCATATCAGGAAATCCTGCGGATGCCGGTGTAACCCATGCAAGACCAAGTGGTTTTCTTTGACACTCTACGCCAAGGGCTGTGGGTAGCTGTCATTATTTCGTTTCCGATCCTCAGTGTGGCCTTGTTGGCAGGTGTCACCGTGGGCTTGTTTCAAGCCCTGACATCGATCCAGGAACTGACACTGACATTCGTCCCGAAGCTGGCCGCCATTGTCATCGTGTTTTGGCTGACCATGGGGTTCATGACCGACACACTTGTATCCTTCTTTCAATCGCACCTGATCCCCTTGATTATAGGAGGGTAAACTATGGAAAACACTGGATATACTACGCTGACCCGCCAATCCGGCCTTGTGAATGAAATGCAGGTGATCGCCAACAACATCGCCAATAGTTCCACAACCGGATTCCGGCAAGAGGGGCTGATTTTTGGGGAATATGTGCAACGCACTGAAAATGGGCCTTCGATTTCGATGGCGCTGGGCAGCGTGCGCCACACGTCGATGCTTCAGGGTGGTCTGATTCAGACCGGCGGATCGCTTGACTTCGCGGTTGAGGGGGACGGGTTTTTCCAGATTGAAACTCAGGCAGGGCCACGTCTGACCCGTGCGGGCAGTTTTTCACTATCGGCTGCAGGAGATATGGTCACCAATGATGGGTTTCGTGTTTTGGATGCCGGTGGCGCCCCAATTTTCATCCCACCGGATGCCACCGATGTTTCTGTGTCACCCGATGGAACGCTCAGCGTTAATGGTCAGCCCATATCGCAACTTGGCTTGATGAAACCAACCGACCCGATCGATTTGATCCGAGAAGACGGCGTCATGTTCCGCACCGTTGGCGAGGTTGAACCAGTAATAGACGGCCGCGTGCTGCAGGGGTTTTTGGAAAAGGCAAATGTCGATCCCGTGGGGCAACTGGCCCGCATGATCGAAGTACAGCGCGCCTATGAAATGGGACAGAGCTTCCTTGACGCCGAAAATGAACGCATCCGCGAAGCTATCAAAACCTTCATTCGTTAAGCCCCGAAAGGACCCACACAATGAGAGCCCTGAACATCGCCGCCACAGGTATGGCAGCACAACAGATGCGGGTCGAGACGATCTCGAACAACCTCGCGAATATGTCGACCACCGGCTATAATACGCGGCGTGCTGAATTTGCGGATCTGCATTACCAACAGATGGCGCGACCCGGCACTGTGAATGCCACCGACGGCACCGTCTTACCGACTGGTGTTCAGCTGGGTCTGGGTGTGCGCCCTTCGGCTGTGACAATGAACCTGGCGCAAGGCACGCTTTCCGCGACAAATGGCGACTTAGACGTGGCGATTGACGGGCGCGGGTATCTGGAAATCACTTTGCCCTCTGGTCAGGCCGCCTATTCGCGCGACGGGGCCCTTAAACGCACTGGAGAAGGGTTGATTGTTACCTCAGATGGGTTTCCCGTGGTCCCCGAGATCGTGATTCCAGACGATGCTATTAGCCTGTCAATCAACAGCGCAGGCGAAGTATTTGCTTATTTTCGTGATGCAGTTGAAGCCCAGCAATTAGGCCAATTCACGATGGCTTCGTTTACGAACCCCAAGGGGCTTGAGGCGATTGGTAGCAATATGTTTGTCGAGACCGAAGCCTCGGGCCAGCCGGTGATCGGCAATCCGGGTGAGGATGGTCTGGGCACGTTACGTCAAGGATACCTTGAGGACAGCTCAGTCGATCCAGTGCGAGAGATTACCGAGCTGATCGAGGCGCAACGCGGATACGAACTGAACTCCAAAGTGATTTCGGCAGCTGACCAAATGCTCGGCGCGACAACGCAGGTGCGCTGATGCGCTTTATAGTTTTGATATCTGCGCTTTGTGTTGGGGGGCCTGTCGCGGCTGACACCGTGTTTGCCGCGCGGACCATCCGCGCGCAATCAATTTTGACCGCACAAGATCTGATCTTGAAAAATGTCAATGTTCCAGGCGCCATCGCCGATCCGTCCGCCATCATAGGACAAGAAGCGCGCGTGGCGCTATACGCGGATCGCCCGATCCGACTTGGCGATGTAGGCCCACCTGCTTTGGTGGATCGCAATCAGATTGTCCCATTGGTGTTTGCCACGGATGGTCTGATGATCACAACAGAGGGTCGCTCAATGGCACGGGCGGGTGTGGGTGAACACATACGCGTAATGAATCTTAGTTCTCGCAACACCGTTATGGGTTTGGTGATGGCTGATGGCCGGGTGCTGGTCTCTCGCTGAAAGGACGAAAATGTTAAAAAATAGTCTCTGTTTCTGCCTGATCTTTCTCAGTTCGGCCTGTGCAAGAATGGATCACATCGGAAAGCCACCGACACTGACTCCACAATTGGAAAGTACAGAACGCGCAGCGATGCTTAATCCTGGCTTGCCTCTGCGCGCTGATCCTGAACGCGATACCGATGCAGCTTCGCTTTGGTCGGGAGGTAAGCAATCACTGCTCGGGGATCGCCGCGCCTTGCAACGCGGGGACATTCTCACCGTGGTAGTTGAAATCGATGAAAAAGCTGAAATTTCGAATTCATCCTCGCGTTCGCGCAGCGGATCCGAAAATCTGAGCGTGCCGCAACTATTGGGATTGCCACAACGTATCAACGAAGACTTGCCTGAAGGGGCGTCTCTGGATAACGCTGTGCAGCTTGACAGCTCCGGCGCCGCAGGCGGTGACGGGTCGGTCAAGCGCAATGAAAAGCTGGAGCTGCGCGTGGCCGCAACGGTCACGCAGGTTTTGCCAAACGGTATTCTTGAGATCGAGGGCAGCCAAGAGGTTCGAGTGAATTTTGAACTGCGCGAGCTTCTGGTGAACGGCTATGTTCGACCCGAGGACATCTCGCGCCAAAACGAAATCACATATGACAAAATCGCTTCGGCCCGCGTGTCTTACGGTGGGCGTGGTCAGATTACCGATGTGCAACAACCGCGTTACGGTCAGCAAATTCTAGATGCTGTTCTGCCATTTTAAGAGAGTCTCATGATCAAGAAACTTCTTCCCGTACTGCTCATAATTCTAGGCACCGGTGCTGGCATTGGCGCAGGCGTTATACTGCGCTCTGACCCGCCCAAAGATGATATGGCTAACCCTTGCGGTGATATGGACGAATATGAAACCACAGAGGCCGAAATAATTGTGACTGACCCTAACGTGGCACCCGAATATGTTGAGCTTAACAACCAGTTTGTCGTGCCTGTGGTCACTAATGATATGGTCGATTCACTGGTTGTCATGTCCATCGGTATCGAAGTTGAAGCGGGCCAGACCGAGATCATCTACACGCGTGAACCCAAATTGCGCGATGCAATGTTGCAGGTGATGTTTGATCACGCCAATGTTGGTGGTTTCCGGGGCCGGTTTACCGATGGCAACAACATGGATGTCTTGCGTGTCGCCCTTACAGAAGCAGCACAAGGTATTATTGGAAAGTCTGTCACTGGAGTTGTAATTACCGATATTGCCCGTCAGGATGTCTGAACGAATACTAGCATTTAGACTAATTGGCCTGGCGTCGGTTTTGCATTTCGCGAAGCAGCGCAAACTTCTGATTTTCTGAAAGTTCATCTGCTCGCTGCACGCGTTGATCTTGTTGTAGCTGAACCGTTAAGATGTGATCTGCAGCCATCTTGCGCCCATAGGCAAGGCGAAGCTTTGGCATCATGATCTCTTTTTGGGCCAAAACCAAAGCCAACTGACGGTTAAGTTCGGCACGCTTTCGACCCAACCAAGCCTGCCATTGTACATCAGCACCTACACGGCGCAGCATATCCATTTCAGCGGTTGGTAGGGTTGAACCATTATCACGCGCGGCGTCAAGACGAGCAAGATCCCAGCGCAGTTTACTTTCTTGTTCAATCACCCGATGGAGTTTAACGCGCTCGGTTTCATATAGCACATCACTCAGTTTTGTCAGTTGTCCCAGTTTGGTATTAGTCATCCAAAGTACCGCGCGCGATCCCGCATCGTTTGAGCAAACCGGATGGCTGAAGCCACAGCGCGGTAATGATCAGGATCGATTTCTTCACCCAAAGGGGTGCCCGCAAACAAGGCGCGTGCAGTGGGCGGATCATGCCGGATGGGAATTCCATGTTCCTGCGCCAAATCTCGGATTGTGTGAGCAACATGATCCACGCCCTTGGCAACACAGATCGGTGCAGAACCGGGCGTGCGGCTCCATTTCAAGGCAACTGCGTAGTGCGTCGGATTGACGATCACAACATCAGCTGTCGGAACATCGGCCATCATCTGCGACGAAGCAATCTCGGCGCCGCGCTGACGGCGTTTTTGCTTCAGATGTGGATCACCTTCGGAGCGCTTGTGCTCTTCCTGCAAATCGCGATGAGACATACGGTTTTGTCGTATGAAGTCATGGCGCTGCCAAAGATAGTCTACCCCACCGATGCACACAGAGATCAGTAGAACGACGAACATAAATTCGATCATCATGCGCGCCATAATTGCGCCGATAATATGCGGTTCAGCGTGTAGTGTACCGGCCATTTGATCGAACCGATAAACCAGCAAAACGCCCAGAAGTATCGAATACAACAGCAGTTTTGCAAAGCTCTTGGCAAACTCAAACAGACCGGACAGGCCGTATTTCTTTTTGGCGTTTTCAATCGGATTGAGCCTGGACATCTTTGGCTTCAGCTTATCCGGGGCCACCAAAAAAGCGCGTTGCGCAACAACTGACAGGACACCCAATCCTGCTGGAATCACGTACCACCCCAAAAGCGCAATGCAAATCGTCAGCATTAACGCATTCAAAGCAGGCACACCACGCCCCTCAAAGATCAGCTCTGAAAGGGCATCAGATTGATCAATTAAAACCATAAAGGAGGTGCCCAGTTGCTGCAGGCTGCTTGCACCGATCGCAAGACCCGTCAGAAGAAACCCGCCATATGTGGCCGCCGTTGTCAGGTCGGCGGATTTAGCAACTTCACCCTTCTTGCGTTTTTCTTCCAGCTTCTGTGGCGTCGGATCGTGGGTCTTTTCAGCATCATCATCCTTGTCAGCCATAGCTTAACCTCCGAAGGGGTTCATGATGAAACGGTTCAGTGCTTCGACCCAAACCGTCAACATCGTGGGTGCGAGAAGCATAAGCAGAACAAGCCCACCCCAAGTGATGACAGGTGCGCCCACAAACACGACCATCATCTGCGGCATGGCCCGGTTGATGATACCCAGGGTCAAATTATAGAGCACCGAGACGATGACGAAAGGCGCAGCCAGAGTGAACGCCAACGCAAAAGCGTTAGAGATTTGCGAAATACCCCAATTCGAGACCAAACCGGCGTCAGGAAACTGTGCCGCTGGAAACACTGTATAGGTTTGCACCATCATTTGCGCCACAAGCACATGCAGGCCCAACATCATCGACAGTGCCAAGGCACCAACAACCAAAAGATGACCCATCGCAGGCAAGGGGGTGACACCGGCGTTGCCTAACACATGGGCGAGAGAAATGGATTGGGCCGCGATAGATCCCGCGGTTTGCAGAGCCAGAATGAAAAGGCGAATGCCGATCCCAATCGTCAGACCAATCAGAGTTTCGCTAAGCACCAATCGTCCAATCGGCGGAGGGGTTTCAACCAAATAAACAAGCACGGGCTGCACGGCAGGGGCAATGATCACTGTCATCGCAAGCGTCAGCACGAGCTTTATCCGCGCTGGTACCGAACGCTCACCAAATCCGGGAAAAAGGGACATCACCGGACCAACACGCAACAGCACCAAAAAATGCAACCAAAGCACGTCCTGGCTGAGCTGCAAGAGATCGGCCAGATTGCTCATGCGGCAACCATACCCACAAGAGCCGGTTTGGCATCACTGCCAATTTCTTCGAAAGACAAAACCGGGTTTGTAATGTTGCGCGCCGACAGAACTGTCCGCAGGAACCGACGCCGTGCTGTTGAGGTTACGATAGCGGGGAACATTCCCAGATCGCCTGCTTTGCCAACCTCATCTGAAACAGCTTCGGTGAGGGTGTTGAACAGCTCAGGCGGCAATGCAACGTCCAGACGATTGGGCTCGCCATCAATCTGATAGGTAGAAAATGTGTTTTCCCACTCGGGCGCAAGCTGGATTAGAGGCAGGCTGCCATCTTCACGTTGAAGCGATGCAACAAGTTGGAACCCAAGACGCTGGCGTACATGTTCGCAAATGGCCTCAGCATTGGTGTTAAACATTTGTCGACCTTCTGCCGTGGCCTCAAGGATCAAAGGCAAGTTACGAATCGACACCTGCTCGGCCAGAAGGAGCCGCAGCACAGCGTGCAACAAATCGGGCGGTACACGGTCAGGTATGATCTCATCCAGCAGTTTTCGGTTCGCCTCAGATCGGGTGGAATCCGACAGGTTGATCATCTCGTCCAAGAGACGACGCATGGATTTCATCGATAGAAGACGGCTGAGATTTCGCCGGATGACCTCCAACAGGTGCGTCGCCAGTACCTCGGCCGGGGCGACTGTCGTGATTCCGTTAATGGCCAAACCATCCTGCGCTTCGGCGGAAATCCAACGTGCAGGGGCGCCGTAAACGGGCTCATTCACATCTTCGCCCATAGGCACATCGGGATGGTTTTGAGGGTCAAGCGCCATCAACAGATCTGGGCGTAATATAGCACGAGCCTGTTCGACGCCTTGGACACGGATGACATAGCTGCCGTGGACCAAACCAGGATCATCGGTCAGACGAATTTCAGGTAGAATCATCCCGTAACGTGTAGCGATATGAGTGCGCATATTTGAGATCCGAACATCCAGCCCCGTGCCAGGGTCCAACACCAGATTGACCAAATCTGTGGCGAATTCCACGTGGATGTCATCTAATTCCAGAATGTCACCCAAAGATTTTTCGGCAGGCACTTCTTCGATCTTGTCATCAGTTGGAGCGGCTTCCATCTGGCTTTCCCGTGAACGCCACATAACAACAGCCATTGCTCCCAAGGCCAAAGCACCCAGCATGAACGGCCAAAATGGCAATCCCGGCACCAGCGCAAAAAGCGCCATCAAAACGCCAACAGTTGCCAATGCGGAAGGATGTCGACCCAGTTGTTTGACCAATGCCAAGTCGGTAGCGCCGGTGGTTCCCCCGCGTGCCAAAAGCAACGCTGAGGCGATCGAGATAATCACAGCGGGAATTTGCGTTACCAAACCGTCGCCCACTGTAAGAATGGTATAGGTTTCAAAGGCGCGACCAAGCGGCATATCATGAACGATGATGCCCATGATCAGCCCCATCACAAGATTCAGCAGCGTGATTAACAGGCCGGCAACAGCATCACCCTTCACAAACTTTGACGCACCATCCAAGGATCCGAAAAACGTGGTTTCTTGTTGCTCGCGCTCTCGGCGTTCCTTCGCCTCTTGGTGGTTAATGGCGCCGGCGGACATGTCACTATCAATGGCCAACTGTTTGCCGGGCATACCATCCAAGGCAAACCGCGCGCTGACCTCTGCCATGCGAGCGGCACCTTTGGTTATAACCATGAAATTCACGATTAGCAGGACACCAAACACCACCAGGCCCAGAAAAACGCTGCCGCCCATGATGAAATTGGCAAACCCTTCGATTACCTCACCCGCAGCATCTGTGCCGGTGTGACCTTCGCCGATGATCAGTTTTGTGGAAGAAATATTCAGAGACAGGCGTAGCATCAGTGAAGCCAGAAGGATGGTTGGAAATGCTGAGAAATCCAGCGGGCGTTCAATGAAAAGCGTCACGGTAAAGATCAATATTGCCAATGCGAAAGACGCAGCCAAACCAACGTCCAACACCCAAGACGGGACAGGCAAAATCATCATCACGATGATTGCCATAAGTGCCAGCGCCAGCAACACTGTTGGATGAAAGATATTTCCCAGGCTGAAGCGATCCATCGTTCAAGACCCCCCAGACTTTTGCACGCGTTGAATAATCGCTTTTGCACCTGTTGCATGCAGAGGCACCAGCGAACCATGCGCGCCAGAAACTGCACCCTTTTGTAGCAAAGGAAATGAGTTTGACCGATGGGCTGGTTCAGAGTGTTGTAAGTCGACAATCTGCGCTGGGCCTGCATTGGACAAATCACGGCGAATTTGTTCAAACCGCGCACGGTACTTCTTGGCGTATTTAGGGGTGCGGGAATGATAAGCGCCTGCTGCCTGCGACCAATCGTTGCTTTCCGCGTAGAGCTGGGTCAGGAACTGGGCCGCATAGCGCGCGTTTTCCAAAGGGTCGAACATTTCATCGATCGAACGAAAAGCGCCGTGATGCCATTTGTAATTGATCTGGAAGCACCCAACATCAAAGCTGCGCGCTCCTCGTTTGAAATGTTTGAACACATAAGTCCGTGCAGCATCTTCGGTATCAAACCATTTGCCGGTACCTTCCATGTTTACTGTCCAGGGCCAAGGCTGCAGAATACCGTTGCGCGCACGGCCAGTTTCAGTGCGCGTTATTGATTTCAGGACTGCCAATGGTACGCCAGTTTCGCGTGCCGCCGTCTGGGCCGCAACATCACATTTACCCGCAATTTGAGAGGAAGCGGATGCGGACGATGCCACCAGGATCACGCCCAAAAGTACAGCACTGAAACTTTGGATTATCGAAGCATTGCGCAAGATAACTCTGGACGAAAGTATCGCTGTGATCACGTTCTGAGACCCCTGTCATCAACCCCTTTCTGGAGCCTGACTCAAAGGCTATGCGCTGCACCTTTAGATTTAGTAACCATGATTGATTTACACTATTGCATGTCCACATCTGGAAGGGGTTTTAGTGCCAAAAGGGTGTTGAACGTATCGCGCATGGATTGACTGCTTTCCAGCATCTCGCGGTTACGGGCAAGGGTAGCAAGTTCAGGTGACGCCGCCTCACTTTCCGAGGAGGGTGTGTTCTCGCTGTCGTCTGGATCCGTAGGGCCCAGCAATCCGGCAAGTTCAGTGTAGATTGGGTCTTCTGGCGATCCTGCCGCAGTCCAATCAGAGGCGAGCCACGCCTGGCGTTGTGCAGCCTGCGGATCATCTGCCGCGGCATAGAGGTATTGCGCAGCGTTGTGCTCGCCAACCATATCACGAGCGTCCGCCAGTATTCCGGTTACATCCGGGCCATCAAGGCCCAAAAGTTCGACTATGGCGCGGCGTGGCGATGACAAAGCAAGAGACGTTTTTGCCCGCAGAATTTTGCGATCGCGATCAGCGAAATGCCCTGGTGGCAAGCTTTGGTCAAGAATTGAATCAGCCTGTTCTGCAAAGCCCAAAATCAACAGCCGTGATGCTACATCATGTACCGCCATGACATCTAGTTTGTCAGGCGCAGTTTTGAGGTTTGGCAGCGCCAAACGCAAAAATGTCATGTCATCAGACTGAGTTGAAAGACGCTGCATGGTATCAGAGAAAAGTTCAGCCGCTTGCACGTCTGACAGTCTTTTGGCAACAACACCAAATTTGGCAAATGCCTGATCGAATGCACCTGATGCAGCAAGTGCTCGAACATATGCTTGGTCTAATACCGGGCCAATCTCTTGGTCTTGTGCTTCAAACGCATAAGCACCTGCCAGCTGGGCCAATTCATATGAAATCGCACGTTGATCTCGAAACCGCTGATCAATCATCTGAACCAAGGCTTCGGCAGATGGGGCAGTGTTGGTGCCAATCACTTCTTGAAGGGTTTCATCGGCTTTTTTGATATCACCATTGCTGCGCTGTAGGTCTGCTGCGACCAGATCAGAATTTGCAGACTGTGCGTCGCTGTTCCGCTCAATGATGCGAAGGAGTTTATTGGAAACATCCGGTTTTCCGTATTGCAGAAAGCGCTCTGCCAATATTGGTCCGGTAAGGCCACGCAGATGCACGGGCAGACCGCTGAACGCGAGCAAGATCGCATCAGTATCAATCGTCGTTCCACGAGGTAGGGTTTGATACGTCATTGCGGCCCACAAAGCGGCAGAAGATGGGCAATCCAACTGCCCGGCGGGAAGTGGGCCACTTAAAGCATACCCTACGTCAACACTCTGTGCCAGACGACTCAACAACGGGCGGTCCGGATGATCGTCAGGTAAGAACTCCAATGTGGCCAAGGCTTCGGCTCCAAACCCGAAATACAAGTACTTGCGCGCCAGTTCTACAGCAGTATCAGTGTTAACCTTGTCGAACTCGCCCATCAATTGCCCGCGCAGCGGTGATATCTGTGCTGAGAACGGCAAGTCATTCCCCCATGACGCCACATCAATACGTGAATTCTTGATACAACTTGCAGCTATAAGGTTGTTTTGTTGATCCATTAAAGTGCCAAGGAAATCCCGATCAATGCTGCTTTGGGCCGTAACGTTCAGGTGGTCGATCGAAGCGGTCGGCATCAGAGTCGTTTCAAGTTCTGATTCAGGATCAGTCGTTCTTTCGAGCTGGGATTTTTTTTGAGTCATCTCCGTTCTACTCAGTCGAGGGGTAAGTAGCCCTTGAGTGGCCGCGCGTCCCACCTGTTTCAACAGCTGGTCCCGTACATCCGGGGAGACTAATGCCACGGGATCTTGAGGTGTCATGGTGGTATCGCGCCCAGTTAGAGCGGTTGGGGAATGTACGGCAGGCAGAGCATTCAGGGTTAGATCAACAGCAGTTGAGCTGCGAGCGCCTTCAAATTCGTTCGGTTCTACGGCGTTTTGTGGCTGCGTTGCGGGCTCTGGCAAGGCCGGTATGGTCTCTTCAATGCCCGCTTGCTGCACGTAGGAAGGTGTTTCCGCAGATGCGTCGCGTAGGTCTAATACAAGCATGGACGCATCAAACCAAAACGCCTCCGCCCTGCAATCACAGTTAAAATCCAATTGAAGTGATGCACTGTCGGAATCCCATCGCGCTTGGATCAGCCGGTCGCTAGGGATGCGCTCAAAAATCGAGCTCGTGTCCAGTTCAAAATCTGGATTCTCAAAGAGAAGCCTAGCACCAGCTTCAGTGTTAACTATCTTCCAGCTCACACGATTGGACAATGACATCGTAAGTCGTGAAAAACTGTCGTGCTCGCCCGAGCGTATGGAAATGGTGCTTTGTGCCTGAGCGAAACCAGCTATCCAAACCAGACAGAGCAAAACGAGAGCAAAGCGCATCATGCAGCATCCTGTTTGACAGATTTCAAAGCCTCTTCCAGATCGTTGAAACTTGGTCGGCAATGCGAAGGTGTATTTTGGCGACCCACTTCGATGCAAATGTTAGTTGCGTGATTATACAAATTTGCAACCAACACCTCGCGGATCAACTGATAGAAATGTGCATCTTCTTCGACGACCGCTTTGACCTTGCTGGCAAACGGCCCCACAAGGCCATAGGATAAAAATACGCCCAGGAATGTACCCACCAAAGCGCCGCCAATCATCTTGCCCAAAATTTCCGGCGGCTGGTCGATTGATGCCATGGTTTTAATCACGCCCAGAACCGCAGCCACAATGCCCAAAGCCGGTAGGCCATCGGCCATGGTTTGCAAAGCATGGCTGGAATGCATGGCGTGATGCATGTTGGCATCCATGCGCTTTTCCAAAACCTCTTCCACTTGGTGTGGATCATCATAGTTCATTGACGCTGAACGCATGGTGTCGCTGATCAGGGCAACAACCTCACCGTCTGATTGGATTTTTGGATACTTTGAGAAGATGGTCGAGCTATCGGGCTCTTCGATATGCTCTTCGATCGCCACTGGGTTTGATCGAGCAAGGCGGATCAACTCAAACAAAAGGCACAACAAATCACGGTAGTCTTCGTGTTTCCATTTGGGGCCTTTAAAGACCTTTCCAATGTCTTTGAGTGTGTGTTTTACTGCAGGGATATCATTGGAAATGAAGAAGGCACCAATTGCAGCGCCGCCAATCATCATCATCTCAAACGGCAGAGCCTTGAGAATAATGCCAAGTTTGCCCCCAGCCAGCAAATATCCACCAAAAACCATGATGAAAATCATCAGAATTCCGACCAACCCAATCATCGCTGTCTCCGCCTGTTCTCACGTCAGGGAACTATCTCATGGGTGAGTTAAGAAACCGTGCGCAGGCGTCAGTTATTCACTGGGCACGTTCGCATTCCGGCCAGCCAAAACCACACTAAACCGATGCGCGGCTTCAGGGTTAAGACCTGCTAGTATGGCAGCGGCGGCATCCGGGCGCATACGTCCCAGAAACCCCGCTGCAAATTCAGGGGTCATTTCCTCGAACAAGGCGGCGGCCTGTTTGGGCTTCATCGTTTCGTAGACCTTGGTCAGGCGCGCCAAATCTCCTTCGGCAGCGGTTTCGGCCAATGCGATGGTGTCGCGCAGAGCAATTTCAGCTGCGGCAAGAGCCTCTAGTTTCTGAGCCACCCGTTCATCAACAATCTTCAACGCATGCATCCTGTCGCGCAAAGCATCTTCCTGAGCTTTTAGGCGAACTTCACGCATACGAAATGCCTCAAGCATGGCCTGCAGGTCTTCGGTGGCATAGCCTTCCACATCTTTTTTGGGCGCCACATCTGGGGATGCATTTTTATCTGCTTCGTTTGCCAGCGCAAAAGCTTGTCCCGCATTTTCTCCTGTGCGCAGAGCGGCAGATCCAATAAGCAAAGCCGCGATCACAACCAACCCGCTGCGTTGTGCCAGTTTACGTCGCGTTCCGCGTTTTTGTGGTTTCTGCTTAGAATTCTTCATCACACGGCTCCTGCTTCTGTTTGAACATGTCGCCTGAAAATTGGTCCCGATGGCTCTGGCTCAACTGGTTCAGGGGCACGTGCCATAGGCGGTTCTGGGGCAGGTGCCGCAGCTGGCGTGGGTGGTATTGGAGAGGATGGTTCAGGAATATCGTTCATTGAAACCATTAATAGCTCAAGTCGCTTGGCCACCTGTTCAGCCCGGTCCGTCAGACCCTCCAGCTTGTCCGTAGATGCACCGGCTGTGTGCTGCGCGGCCTGAAGCGTTTTTGTCAGGTCATCAACCTGGGCCGACAAGACGGCAACAGCGCCCCCAACACCATTTTCCAGGTCGTTGAAACGCGACAAACGCCGCGCCAGAACAAAGCAATAAATTGCAGCGCCCAAAGCGCCTGCAACCAACAAGATATCTGCGATCAATTCCATCTGATCCTCATCAATTTAGTACAAATTCCATGATCAACAGATCATCAACACGGCCCGTTCCTGTCACAACCTGTACCCGCCTGAGCATCTGCGCCCGCAGACGTGCAAGTGACGAGGTTTCAGCCAAATCTTCTACGTCCAAAGCGCGAAGATAATTGTTCAAGACATCCACCACACGCGGCATCATTTTGGTCACATCGTCCGAGTAAGCGCTTTGTACTTCAAGCTGCGCGCGAAACAGCAGATGGCCATGCGGCTCGCCAAGGGCGATTACCAATGGATCAATCGGTACAAAGCTGACATCGGTGATAGATGGCTTGGCCTTTTCTGATGCATTTTCAGAAGTGTCTTTGGTGTCATCCGCCATGTCACCATCGGACATGTCAGCGCTTTTGTCAGCACCAAACAACAAGCCCGATTGCACAGCATAAAACCCACCGCCGCCACCAACCAATGCAAGCACAAGCCCCAAAATCATCGGCAATTTAGATGCCTTTTTCGGGGTCTCTTCCCCGGTACCTACTTCATCAGCCATGCGTGTCACCCTGAGAGTTGTTTGAGTAACGTTTAACCGACAGGAACTAACCGATTGTTAAGGCTGATCATTCAAAGTCTGCCCAATCACCAAGGCAGAATGCCATAGGTCAGGAGGCAAAGAATTGCAGCAACTTGCGTCACTTTGGACATCTTTAAGCGCACAAAGACGTGTGATCGTTGTTTTGGCCACGGTTGCCATGTTTGCTGCCGTTTTATCCCTTGCACGTATGGCTGCGCAGCCCAGCCTGACTTTGCTATATGCGGGGCTTGAAAGTGGTCCGGCAGGCGAAGTTGTATCAGCGTTGGAAGCGCAAGGCGCGGCCTATGAAGTGCGCGGTGGGTCCATCTTTGTTGATTCGGCCCGGCGAGATGAATTGCGCATGACTTTGGCCAGCGAAGGCCTGCCCAGCAATGCCAGCGGCGGATATGAATTGCTGGACAATCTTACTGGCTTTGGCACCACATCGCAGATGTTTGATGCCGCATACTGGCGCGCCAAAGAAGGTGAGCTGGCTCGCACAATCGTATCACACCCTGCTATCAACTCGGCCCGTGTTCATCTGGCCAGCGGCGGATCCAACCCGTTTCAACGCGATGTGAAACCCAGCGCTTCGGTGTCAATAGCGACCAATGGTAATGAAATCACTCCCAAACATGCACGTGCACTCAAGTTTCTGGTCGCTTCTGCCGTGGCGGGGCTGACGCCGGATGATGTGTCAATCATTGATGGTCAGGGTGGCCTGATAGGTGCCGCAGATGAAGCGCCAACCAACACTGCCGATGACCGTGCAGAAGCGATTCGCCAGAAGGTAGAACGCCTACTGGCCGCTCGCGTCGGCACTGGAAATGCCGTGGTCGAGCTGAGCCTTGATACAATCACCAGCACCGAATCCATTCGCGAACGCCGAATTGATCCTGACAGTCGGGTTGCGATCAGCACAGACACCGAGGAACGCTCTGATTCTTCTTCAGATCAAGGGGGTGGGGACGTAACCGTTGCTTCAAACCTTCCAGATGGGGACACCGCGGGCGGTGACAGTTCCTCCAGTCAAACATCAGAGACACGTGAACGCGTGAACTACGAAGTGTCCGAAACCGAACGCCAGGTGACAATGGCGCCCGGTGCAATAAAACGGCTGACTGTAGCGGTGTTGGTGAATGGCACAACAGAACCGGGCGCGGATGGCACCGAAACTTTCCAGCCCCGTACAGAAGAAGAGCTAGGCGCCTTGCGCGAACTGGTTGCGTCTGCTGTTGGCTTCGATGAAGCGCGTGGTGATGTGATCACATTGAAAACCATGCAATTTGAACCAATTGAACCGTCAGGTACTGCAGCCGAAGCATCGGTTTTGGACCGGATGGCGATTGATGTGATGTCGATAATACAAGCCGCAGTGCTTGCCATTGTAGCCTTAGTTCTTGGTCTCTTTGTCGTACGTCCTTTGCTCAGCAAACCCCCTGCGGATACCGTGTTGCCAGCGCTTGCAGCTCCTCCACTCCTTGATGATGAAGACACCGCGTTGACACCGCTGACCGGCGAAATTGACGAAGGCACTTTTACTCCAGTGGGCATGCCTGTGATTGGAGATGACTCCGGACCAAGCGATGGCACGGTGCCAGCTTTGACGGGTCTG
Organism: Roseovarius sp.; assembly: GCA_045106595.1. GTDB lineage: Bacteria > Pseudomonadota > Alphaproteobacteria > Rhodobacterales > Rhodobacteraceae > Roseovarius. The sequence goes on from JBGCEW010000014.1 coordinate 61,962, forward strand.
TCAGATGACAACAGTGAAGATCCCGTAGAACGCCTTCGCACGCTGATTGGTGAACGTCAGGAAGAGACCGTTGAAATCCTTCGCAACTGGCTGGAAGGCGAAGAGGAAACTGTCTGATGAGCATATCACATTTGTTTGAAGACTTTGGTTCACTCTCACGCGGATCTCCGGTTGCGTTGACCGATGTGTCTCTCGAAGAACTGAAGCTTGATGCGTTTGAAAAGGGTTATCAGGCCGGATGGGAAGATGCGGTGAAGTCTGCCAGTGATGACAGCAGATCTGTCTCGGCGGATCTGGCGCAAAGTTTGCGGGATTTGACCTTTACTTATGAAGAGGCACACGCCGCTGCGTTGTCGGCGCTCAAACCCTTACTGGATCAAATGGTGGCGTCTGTTCTGCCCAGCATTGCGCAAAACACCTTGGGCTTGCAGGTCTCAGAGCAATTGCATGATCTCGCCCGTTCTCATGGCCTAAAACCAATCGAAATCGTGGTCTCTCCCGCCAATCTGGCAGTTGTTGAGCAGATGATTAACCAAGATGCTCCAGCGCAAACCACTGTTGTCGAGGAGCCATCATTGGCTGAAGGCCAGGTGTTGCTGCGCATGGGTGATCATGAACGTGACATAGACGTAACCCAAGTGCTGGATGGGATCGACACCGCCATCGCCGGGTTTTTTAATTCAACCGAAAGGCAAAGCGCATGACTGATGACCTTCCTTCTTCGATTCCGGAAACCAAAGATACTTCAAATCCCTTTTCGTCGGTTCCAATTGAAATCACCATATCTGTTGGCAAGGCGCGCCCATTGATCCGCGAATTGCTGAAATTGGGACAAGACGCCGTGTTGCCGCTGGATAAGCGTGTGGACGATCCAGTAGAGCTTTATGTCGGTGATCGTCTGATCGCTCGAGGCGAGTTGGAGGAAGTAGAAGGTGACACACCCGGCCAGCTTGCAGTGCGCTTGACCGAAGTCGCCAATTTGCAAGACGGTCTGGGATGATACGTCCCTTCTGGTTGGTCGGCTTATGTTCGGGTCTATTTCTGGCGACTGTTATGCCAGCCCATGCTCAGGATATCTCAATTTCACTGGGTGATGAGGGCAGTCTGTCAGCACGCAGCATTCAGCTGATCCTACTGATCACGGTTCTCAGCTTGGCCCCTGGCCTTGCAATCATGATCACCTGCTTTCCCTTCATCGTGACCGTCTTGTCAATTTTGCGACAAGGGATTGGGTTGCAGCAATCGCCGCCAAATATGCTGATCATCAGTCTTGCATTGTTCCTGACATATTTCGTAATGGAACCTGTTTTCATTGCGGCCTGGACAGACGGTATCAATCCGTTGCTGTCCCAAAATCTGCCGCTGGATGAAGCCGTGGCGCGCACACTGGATCCATTTCGCACATTTATGGCGGGTCGAATGGATCAAGAAACGTTTGCCGCAATGGCTGATCTGCGCCCAGACACAATTGATATTGAAGCCGGACCAGATGCACCGTTGTCGGTCCTTATACCCAGTTTTTTGTTGTCCGAGATCTCACGGGCATTTCAGGTGGGGTTCCTTATCTTTCTGCCCTTTTTAATCATTGATTTAGTTGTGGCAGCGATCTTGATGTCGATGGGTATGATGATGGTACCACCTGTGATCGTTTCTTTGCCGTTCAAACTGGCCTTCTTCGTAATTGCAGATGGCTGGCGGCTGATAGCAGACAGTTTGGTGCGCGGTTACTTCTAAACCGTCCGCCTTCCAATCGGTGCAAATGCCTCCATAAACCCGCGTCGATATTTCCACCTTACCGCACCACAAACTCTGCATGCAGTGCGCCCGCAGCTTTGATACTTTTGAGGATATCAATCATGTCACGCGGGGATACACCCAGGGCATTCAACCCAGCAATCACTTCGGATAAGGACGTGCCAGGTGGTACTTCGGCCAAACCTGTTCCCGGCTCTTCCTCAATCTCGGCGTTAGTGCGAGGCAATATGATGCTTTCACCCGCAGCAAAAGGGTTGGGTTGAATAGCAAGCGGCACCTCTTCGACCCGCAATGTCAGATTGCCCTGCGACACGGCGACCCGCGAAATGCGAACCTCCTGACCCATCACAATCGTGCCTGATCGCTGATCTACCACAACTCGGGCTTTACGCTCGGGTTCAACCAAAATGTTTTCAATCCGACTGAGAGCATGCGCTGCTGAGCGAGCATTTGTACCATCCACACTGATCCTTACTGTGCCGGAATCCAACATAAGCGCCACGCGTCGCCCATAGTTTGAATTTATCGCGTCTTCGATGCGACCCGCTGTGGTGAAATCTGGCTCACGCAGGGCAAGGCGTAATGTATCAAGCGAGGCAAATTCGAACTCGATCTCTCGCTCGACCCGGGCACCTGCCGGGATCACACCGGAAGTGGGCACGCCTTGTACGACTCCCGCGTTGGCGCCTTCAGCCGCTACGCCGCCGGCAATGATGGTTCCTTGAGACACCGCGTAAATCTCACCGTCAGCGGCATTCAACGGGGTCATGACCAAGGTTCCACCCAGCAGGCTTTTGGCGTCGCCAATCGCGGAAACGGTTACGTCAATCTGGCCACCCGTTCGCGCAAAAGGCGGCAAGCTGGCTGTAACAAACACAGCCGCCACGTTTTTCGGGCGAAACTGCTCACCTGTGACGTTGACACCAAGTCGTTCTAGAATGTTCGACATGATCTCCTCGGTAAAAGGCGCGTTGCGAATTCCGTCGCCTGTGCCATTCAAACCCACAACAAGGCCATACCCCACAAGGTCGTTGCCGCGCACGCCATCGAATTCCACCAGATCCTTTATGCGAATGGGGCTGGCCATCAGTGGCGGAGCTGACAATGCAAATGTGAGCACGCAAAGGATCAGAGATTTAAGAATGTTCATCACAGGAAATTCACCAGGTTCAGCCGCGACATGCGGGATGTAATTGTATAAAGCGTCTCAAGTCGGAGCTGGACAGTTTCCAACTCGGTCGCTTTCTCGAATGGGTCAACGGCCAGCAGATCGGATTGCACCAGCGCAAGGCTGGATTGCTCAGCGGCGATGCGGGTGGCCGCGCGATCAATCTGCGCTTCGGCAAAACCCAGATCACCACGGATGATTGTCAGCTGATCTTTTGTTCCAAGCAGCGCCTCACCCGTTTGCGAAGCCAATGCGTATTGATCTGCCAGGGTCAAGGTAACCCCTGGATCATCCAACACCGCCGTGCGTGCCATTTGTTTGAACGCGTTGCGAAACGCCTGAGCGTCAGCGCGCAAATCCAGTACAACGGTGTCACCATCGCCCAACTGGTAGGCGCCACGCGCGGTGTTACCACCTTGGTAGATCAACGTTTCAAAATCACCACCCGGATCAAAAAACGCATCAAGTGCAGTGTTCACATCAGCGGCACTGGCAGCGCCGGCAACTGCGGTTTGCACTGCCGTCAGAAACTCATCAGCAGACGGCAAGGGCGCACGTGTCACCTGATCGCCGCCAAAAAGAACGCGACCGCCAACATCAGCGTTCAACGCGATTACCACCTGACTGAACTGTGACCGTGCTTCACCCGCAAAGACACCCACATCCGACACACCTGTGCCAGACCCGAATGCCAATGCTACTGCACTCAGCGCAGAAGCTGCGCCTTGTGCGGTTTCAAGTGCGGTTTGCATGACAGCAGTTTCCACCCGGCCCTGTGCAGCACCGCGTTCAAAGCTCTCGTTGAGTTTTAGACGGTGCTGAATGTCGGCCAGCTGAAACAGATTACCCTTCAGATGGTCGGACACGTCCGATGTCAGCCCACTGGTCAATTCCTGTGATAAGCGTGACATTTGTTGATTAAGCAGCGTGTTCTGGCGGCGTAGCGCAAAGCCTTGGGCCAGATCACCGATTGAATTGAACGTCATGGGTTAAATCCTCAGCAAAGATTGTATCATGTCATCGACAGTCTGGATCATGCGGGCGTTGGCAGCATAGGCTTGCTCGATCAACAACATTTGTTGCAGCTCCGCATCCGTGTCGACACCGCTTTCCAGTTCAAGATTGAGCAGGGCGCTTTGGCGTGTCGATGCAAAGCTCAGGCTCTGATCAAGAGTAGTGCGGCTTTGCCCAACCTGAGAAGACAGGCTCGCTATATGACCGGCAAATGAGCGCGCCGACCCACCCAGATTGCCTGAACCCAACGCGACCGTGCCTGACAATGCGGTGTTGAGATCGCTCAACAAGCTGGCATTGCCTTCGGGGCCGGGGACCAAAGCGCCTAATCCGTCGCGTATGCGCCAGACAGACCCACCTTGGGCGGGATCCACTGCAGAATTCAAAGCAAGGCGGCTGGCAAAGCCCGGTTCATTGGTCACGTCAAAAACCAAACCATTGTCAGTGAAAAGCCCCGGATCACCAGCTGCGCGAGTGGCGTCAATTGCCGGATCCTGAAACCGTTCCACCAGATTACGCGCCAAGGCGTCTACCTGAGTTTGGGCATCTATGGCTAGATCATCGCGTACCGAGAAGAGCGCCGCCAAGCGGCCTCCTTCTATTGGGCTGTTAGGACCAGAAGGCGTCACCGCCACATCGTTTATGGTCAAACCCGACAACAGTCCGTTGCTCAAGGTCATATGTGGTGCCACGACGTTTGACGCCGTAAATTCAAGTTGTGCAGCCTGACCATCCAGTAAGATGGCACCGCCTGGTGTCAATAGGGCGACCTGCCCATTGTCACGGGAAATCTGGCGCACAGGGATCAGCTGGGATAGCTCATCAATCTGCTGCTGACGTTGATCCAATGATGTGGCTGACATGTGATCTTTGTTCGAATTCGTGGCGATTTCGACGTTCAACGCCTGAATATTACCCAAAAGGGTGTTCACCCTGTCCACAGTCTGACTGATCTGACCCTCGGTTTGACTGCGCTGACGCTGAATTTCGTCTGACACAGTATTGAAGCTTTGCGTCAGTTCGTTCGCACGCAGAGCCACATCCTGCAGCGCGATTGTGTTTTCGGGATTGTTTGAGGCAAAAAGCATGCTGGCTTCGAATGCGGCCAAGCGGCCCGCCAAGGAAGAGGCCTGATCCGGTGTCCCAAGTACACTTTCAAGCCTCTGGGTAAACTCCGCCCGGGTCTGAGCATAGCCCAAAGCACCATCTGCCGCCCGTCGATCTGCCAATATGACAGGATCGACCTGACGAGTGATACCGTTAACGCGCACCCCTGCTAAGTCATAGCCCAACGCCCCTTGTGACAAAGCGCGCGGAGCATATCCTTGTGTCAGAACATTGGCAATGTTGGTCGATGCCACCTCGGCAGCACGCGATGTTGCTGTAAGTCCTGAGATTGCTGAGTTCAGCGCACTTGTGATGCTCATGTCATTGCCTTTTGTAAGAGCATTTTCCGGGATATCAGAAACAACAACATCCAGAAAAATACATTCATATCAGTGCAGGGCGGGGGCGAGTTTTGTTCAATCAGATGGCCAAACAAAAAACGCCACCCTGCAGAATGGATCAGTTTAACGACGTGGTCATCGTTTGATGTTTGTGGTCTCTTGCAACATCTCATCCACGGTTTGGATGACCTTGGCGTTGGAAGAATACGCACGCTGGGTCTGGATCATGTCTGTCAGCTCGCCTGCGACATCAGTCGCACTTTCCTCGCGGGCGAAGGCCACGATATCACCGGTCGGTCCATCACCAGCATCCCAAAGGAAGAATGAGCCGCTGTCAGGAGAGGGCATATAAGTTTGCTGATCGAGTGTGACCATGCCATTTGGGTTGGGCAGATCGACAAGCGGCACCTGATAGATCACCCGTGTGATTCCAGTATCAAAAGATGCGTGCACAAAGCCGTTTGCATCCACCTCTGCCGAGGTCATGTTACCCACAGGAGAGCCATCCTTGGAGATCGACAGAGGCGCAAAACTGTTGGACAACTGTGTCATGCCGTCAGCGGCGCCCAATGTGCCAATGTTCACTTCCATCGGGCCGCCTGCCACGTTAACAATCATGCTGCCAGAGGTGCCGTCATACGCACCGCCTGATACAGTTGCGACGTTCAACAATGTGCCACCCGAGGCGCGCGCATCGTCGAATGTCAGAGTGTATTCCCCAATGATCGCCCCAGCTTGCGCCGAATCGGCGATTGTCATCGTCCATTCGTTTGAAGCGCCAACACCGGGCACGGTAGGTGTATATTCAATCAGCAGGTTTTCGGATTTGCCCAGGTTGTCAAAATACTCAATCGATAATTGTTGAGGGTTGCCGACAGCGCCCGCCTCGGTCTCAGTGGCGGGCAAGTTCACCCCAAGATTGACGGTTGTTGTCGGCTCACCTGTCAATTGGTTCACATTGATTTGTACAGGTTCAAGCCCATCGGCTGTGTCACGTGGGAATTCAGGCACGGTTCCGTCCGGATTGGCGGGCCACCCCATCAGCACAAGCCCACTTTCAGTGACCAACTGTCCAGCATCATTGGTGCGGAATGACCCGGTCGTTGTCAGCAGCATCTGGGGATCGCCATTGGCGATTTCCACCTCTGAGGCACGTGCAACAGGCAGCATACCGCGGCCGCGCACAGCCAAATCAGTTGCGTTGTTGGTCGACACCAGCGATCCTCGCTCATCGATCAACCGCTGCGTGGTCGAACGCACACCCCCCGCAGAATAGCTGCCGCCATTGGATGAAATCACAAGCGACTGAAAGTCAGCCTCGACACGTTTATAGCCGTATGTACCGGAGTTCGCGATATTGTCGGAAATGGCGGCCAGTCGCGTTGCTTGCGCACTGAGACCCGCCACACCAGCGTTGAGAGAAGAGGAAATTGTCATGGATACGCCTTTCTGCTGCATCAATAGGTTCTGACAACAGGCATAGGCGCCCCGCCTTACCAGCGGGCTAACAATTAAAATCCGTTCTATTTTCAGTGCGTGGCGCTTACTGCCCGCCCGGATTACCCATCCGAGCGGAGCAAGATCACCTCTAACCGGTTGTTGCGGAACGACATTGGGTTGCGAACAGCGGGTTCACGATCCGCATGTCCCGTGACCCGACGCATCCTAGGGGCCGCCAAACCGCGCTCTTGCATCAACAGGCGCATCTGATTGGCACGTGCAGTCGACAGGTCCCAGACCGGATTGGCCGCCAGTACGATAGGCTTGGATTTGGTATGACCTTCCACCGCAATCTCGTTTTCGACCAGCTGACTGACAGAACTCAGCAGGATTGCCAGCTCCTCCAACAACGGCGTCGGCTCAGACGTCAGATCGACGAACAGCGGGCGATTCTGTAGATCGAACAGTTCGATCACCAGCCCTTCATCAGTGACGCGGGTCAGGATATGCCGACGCGTTTCCTCTGACACCATGCTTTCACCACTGCGCGCACTTAAGGCATCCTCTACCGCTTCGGACAGGGCCTGCATCTCGGCTTGTTGGGCACTTTGTCCTTCGGCCGTCAAACCCATCTCGCCACGCGCTTGATTGGATTCGGTCGGGCGCTGATTGGTTGCGCCTGTGCCGTTTTGAGGCAAGGTTTCTTCGGCAAAGACACTATCACCGCCAAATGCACCATCACCCCCGCCTGACACACGATTGATCGCAATCGTCGGCGAAAAATAATCTGCAATTCCCTTGCGTTGCTGTTCTGTTGTCGCATTCAAAAGCCACATCAACAAAAAGAAGGCCATCATGGCCGTTACAAAATCAGCGTAAGCAACTTTCCAGGCACCACCATGATGCCCGTCACCGCCCGTGACCTTTTTCTTTTTGATGATGATAGGCGCGACATTGCTATCGGCACTCATCTCCACCACCTTTTTTACTCACCCAAGTTAAGGTTTAGCAGGTGGGGATTAAGCACGGCTTAACAATTAAACTTGTTACAACATTCGGTAAACGAGGGCTCAGCCACCAACCATGTAAGGCATCAGAACCACTTCGTTTTCCTCACTGATTTGCGTGAACCACGCTTCACGGTAGATCACACCATCCAATGACAGAGACACGCCGCGTTTGATCTGCGGGCGCAGGGCAGGATATTTTGTCTCAAGCTGATCCAGCAATTGTTTAAAATTGCGGGCGTCAACTTCGACGATATCCTGCCCGTCGGCCAGGTCACGCAGGGAACCCCAAAGCTTGACCTTGACCATCTTTTAGCGATCCGACATCGCCTTGAGCAGGCGCGGCGGTGACATTGGCAATTCGAACATTCGCACATCCGCAGCACGAGACACAGCATTGGAAACAGCAGCCAAAGGCGGCACGATTGATGTCTCGCCCACGCCACGCACACCGTAGGGGTGGCCGGGGTTGGGGATTTCCAAAATCACTGTTTCAATCTCGGGCAGGTCCGACGCCACAGGAACGCGGTAATCCAGGAAGCCTGCGTTTTGCAGACGCCCATCATCACCATAAATATATTCCTCGTTCAAAGCCCAGCCGATACCTTGCACCGATCCGCCCTGCATTTGACCTTCTACATAGTCGGGATGGATCGCCTTGCCAGCATCCTGGAAAACTGTGTAGCGCAGGATTTTGGTATGGCCGGTTTCGGCGTCCACTTCGGTATCAACCAGATGCACACCAAAGCTGACGCCAGCACCGTCAGCGTTGACTTCGTGGTGGCCAGCAATCGGACCACCGGTATTGTCCATTACAGCGGCAATATCGGCCAGTGACATCGGTGGGAATTCACCGGCATTGGGGCCCGAAGGCTTGGCTGCGCCATCTTCCCAGATCACGGCCTCGGCGTCGATGCCCCACATTTGCGCGGCACGTTTACACATTTCACGTTTGGCAGCGCGGGCAGCCTCGATCGTGGCAAGGCCCACCGCGAATGTCACGCGGCTGCCATCAGTCACATCATTGAACCCCAGCGAATTGGTGTCAGTGATGACAGTGCGTACCTTGTCATACCCGATGCCCAGTTCTTCGGCTGCCATCATTGAGATTGCAGCACGCGATCCACCAATGTCAGGGTTGCCTTCTACGACACCGATGGTGCCATCGTGGTTCACGTTCAGCGACACACAGGTGTTGCCGCCAAAGTTGAACCAAAACCCACACGACAAGCCCCGTCCTTGGTTTTCACCAATCGGTGCCGAATAATGCGGGTGCGCCTTGGCAGCTTCCAGCGTGGCCACCAGACCGATATCATTGAAGGTCGGCCCGTAGGACGAAAGTGTGCCCTTTTTGGCCGCGTTCATCAGGCGCACGTCCAGTGGATCAAGGCCCAACTCCTGACACAGCTCGTCGACAACGCTTTCGACAGCATAGATCGCCATGGGTGCGCCAGGGGCGCGGTACGCCACTTCCTTGGGCCGGTTTGTCAGCACGTTCCAACCCAGCGTTTGAACGGCTTCCAGATTATAGCAAGCAAACGCAGATTGCGCGCCGAATTCCACCGTACCACAGGGAAAGGCCCCACCCTGATAGCGCAGTTTGGCAGTGGCAGCCGTGATGCGGCCATCATTGGTCATGCCAATCTTGACGTCCGAGGAGGACGATACAGTCGGACCAGAGGCACGAAACACCTCTTCTCGGCTCATCACGATTTTGACGGGCTTGCCGGACTTACGCGATAATGCCAGTGCAACTGGTTCAATAAAGCAGGTGGTCTTGCCACCAAATCCACCGCCAATTTCCGAAGCCGTCACCCGCAGATGCGTGGCCTCGATGCCGCACACCTCCGAACAAATCGCCCGGACGTTGTATTGACCTTGCGTACAGCACCACAGATCACCCCGACCATCGGCACCCATCGTCGCCAGACAGGCGTGAGGTTCGATATAGCCCTGGTGCGTCGCGGCAGTTTTGAAGCTGCGTTCGATAACTTTATCAGCCTTGGCAAACCCTGCATCCAGATCGCCATGACCAAATTCAAAATAGCTGGTGACGTTGGGCGACGATCCGGCGGGCACACTTTCGTCCGCACGGCCTTCTTGCACCACCGGAGCATCGGCCTTCATCGCCTCATCAACATCGGTCACGTGGGGCAGTTGCTCGTACTCAACCTTGATGGCCTTGATCGCAGCACGGGCAACAGATTTCGAGGTGGCCGCCACAGCAGCTATGGCGTGACCGTCATAAAGTGCCTTGTCGCGTGCCAGCACGTTATCGCGGATATCGGCAAAATACTCGTCTTCAGGATTTGCGAGATCGCTATTGGTGACGATTGCCTTCACACCTGGCAGCGCTTCTGCCTCGGATGTGTCGATGCTGACGATCTTGGCATGAGCATGTGGGCTTCGCAGGATGCGGCCAACCAACATGCCCGGGGCGGTCAAATCGGCGCCGTACAACGCCTTTCCCGTCACCTTGTCGATGCCATCAGGGCGCGCCACACGCTGACCGATGACTTTGAATTCCGTTTTCACATTCTCGTCGAAGGCCATGTTATGCGCTCCTCATTTCAGCGGCTGCGTCCTGCACAGCTTTGATGATTTTGTCATAGCCGGTGCAACGGCAGAGATTGCCAGCCAGCCAATACCGAATTTCGGTTTCACTTGGATCAGGGTTCTTTTCCAGAAGCGCCTTGGCGGCCACCAGAATGCCCGGCGTGCAGATGCCACATTGCAAGGCGGCTTTTTCAATGAAGATGCGCTGCAAGGGGTGCAGCTGTTCACCTTCGGCCATGCCCTCAATGGTTTCGATCTCAGCGCCTTCAGCCTCGGCGCCCAGCACCAGACAGGAACAAACCAGACGACCGTTCAGAGTAACAGAACACGCGCCACAATCGCCCGTGCCGCAGCCTTCTTTGGCACCGGTCAAACCCAGGCGATCGCGCAGGACATCCAGCAGGCTTTCATCGGGCTCGCACAGAAAATCAGTTTGGTCGCCATTGATAGTGGTGGATACAACAGTCTTGTTCATGATTGGCCTCCGGCACGGTCATAGGCAATTTTGGCAGCGCGCTTGGCCAGCACACCAGCGGTTTTGGTGCGGAACTCAATCGTGCCGCGTTTGTCGTTGATCGGCGAACAGGCGGCTTCGACGGCTGCAACCATTTTGGCAATGGCATCATCGTCCAGCTTAGTACCAACAAGGGCGGTACCCGCGTCTTCGACCATGCGCACGGTCGGGGCTACCGCACCAACGGCAATGCGCGCCGCACTGACGCTACCATCTTCTGCCAGTTCGATATTGGCCGCCGCGGCAGAGACTGCGATGTCCATTTCCGTGCGCGGGATAAAGCGCAGATAGGCATCTGATGCACGTTCAGGACGCGCAGGCAGGAAGATCGAAGAGATGAATTCGCCCTTGGCCAATGACGTCTTGCCGGGGCCTGTTGGAATGTCAGCCACGGGAACGTCGCGCATACCATCCGGGCCATAGACCCGCGCCACTGCGTTTGCAGCCACCATGCCGGGTACTGAATCTGCAGCAGGCGACCCGTTGCACAGGTTGCCCACAATGGTGCAGCGGCCTTGGATCTGTGTCGAGCCGATCAGTTCGGCCCCTTCGACAACGCCTGGCCATGCGGCGTGCAAAGCCTCGTGTTCAAACATCTGCGCGCTTGGCACACCGGCTCCAATACGAAACCCGCCATCTTCGCTGGTGATCTCGGAAAACCCATCAAGGTGTTTGAGATCTACAATCAGATCAGGCTCCACCATCTCTGAGCGCAGTTGCACCATCACATCGGTTCCACCTGCCAAAATGCGGGTCGTACCCTCTTGCTGGCTGAGCAACTTTGCGGCTGCTTCAAGGCTGTCCGGCTTCACGTATTTCATATCTCATCCGCTCCGAAAAGAATCCTTTGAACGCCCATTCAATCGAGCGCCTCAACGGATACTGTCGCGGTTTAAGCCGAGCGTCAATGGAATCAGTGTTTGGTTTCAGATTAACAAAGCCCTGAATGACATTCGTTTTGAAACCAGTCTCAGATTGATGCAGCTTTCAGGCGAAATCGATGAACTTGTTGAACGGCATTTCCCGCAAACGCTGACCCGTGGCGTTGAATATGGCATTGGCCAAGGCGGGGGCTGCGGGTGGCACTGGGGGCTCACCAATTCCCCTAATACGCGGCGCGTTTTGCAGGGCTTTCACCTGGATCTGCGGACATTGGGACAGGCGCATCCCTTCGTGATCATAGTAGTTTGCCTGCTCTGCCATCCCATCGGAGTATGTGATCTCGCAATTCATTGCATGGCCCAAGCCCCAGATGATGCCGCCTTTGACGTTGTTGTCAAAATTGTCGGGGTCCACGACGATGCCCGCATCAACCGCAACAAAAACCTTGTCGATACGAATGCCATCTTCCGTCATGCTGACTTCGACCACTTCGGCGGTTGGTACGCCAAAGCTTTCAACCATCGCCACACCTCTGCCGCGACCTGCCCCCAGTTCACTGCCCCAGTTTGACATCTCGGCCACAGCCTCAAGCACCTTGCGATGAATGTCATTGTTGATCAGGCGCAGGCGTTCTTCGATTGGATCGATATCTGCGGCAACACACAGCTCGTCCATGAAGCTTTCTCCGAAGAACCCTTGCGAGGATGCGCCCACTGACCGCCACGATGATGTTGGCGCCAGTTCCGGCACACGGTAGGCACGTACCCGCATATTGGGAATATCAAACGGCATATTCCAAAGCCCCGCAACGATCTGTCCGTCAGGCCCGAAAAAAGGCTGGCCCAGGCGCGCCGTTTGCGACGCGCTGGTCGACACGTTAGCCACCTGAGCATCATAACTTTCGATGCCCTTATCCGTTACTGTGCCCGTCATCCGCGCCATCCCAATCTGACGCGGGAAGTCCTGCGCAAAGTCTTCTTCGCGCTTGTAGGTCAGCTTGATTGGAACACCAGGCATCTGCCGGGCAATATCAGCGCATAGCGTCAGGTACTCTAACTCTAACCGATGGCCAAAGCTGCCACCGATAAATTGATTGTGGAACACGATCTTTTTGGGATCACTCATACCCAAAGTCTTAGCCACTTTCTGTTGGGCAAAGCGTGGCATTTGGTGACCTGTCCAAACTTCGGCAACGTCCTGATCTGCGCGAATTACGGCGTTCAATGGCTCAAGTGGGGCATGGGCAACATAGGGCGCGCGGTACTCAGCTTGCAGAAGGTTGCCTTTGGTCTGCGCGTCATCCACATCGCCAGTGTTGACCCATTCGGCATCAAGGCGATCACTTGTAAAGCTGTCCAAGACTTCTTGCCAATGCTCGTCCATCTCAGCCGGGTAGGGGGCCGGGCCCCAATCCACCTCAATTGCATCAACAGCTTGAAAAGCCCGCCATGTGTTATCGGCTACCACTGCAACGCCAACCGTCCCCTGGCTGTGCGATAGCGTGCCGTCCTCAGCGCGCCGGGTTATTTTACTGCTCAGCGTCAAAACCTGTTGCACACCGCGCATCTTCTTGGCCGCACTGGCATCAAAACCCAGCATTTCGCCACCCTTGCGTGGGTTGGTCCGAACAGCGGCGTGCACCATGCCGTCGATGCTCACGTCGATACCATAGTTTTGTGTGCCGGTGCTTTTGGCCAAACTATCAGTACGCTGCATCGGTTTGCCAATTAGGTTCCAATCAACAGGGTCGCGCAAAGGCACATCAACTACCGGCTCAATCCCAGCAGCATCAGCAGCTAGGTCAGTATACGCCAGCCGGGTGCCATCAGGCAGTTCAACCGCACCCTTTGCCGTGATCAACTGATCAACAGGGACCCCCGATTTAAGAGAGGCCGCCAGTTTCAGCGTCTCTCGTGCAACCGCACCTGCTGTGCGTAATTTGTCAAAACTGTCAGGTATAGAGGTGGACCCGCCAGTGCCCATGATGCCCATCACTTTGCCGACCGCCCCAAATGCACCACGCGCAGTGCGGGCGGTAAAGCCTTCGTCGAATGCCGCAAAAGGTGCCAGCTCGCCTGCCAACACGGTATTGTAATACGCCGGATGCGGTTGCCCAAAGACAATCGACACCTGATCCAAATCTACATCCAGCTCTTCGGCGATCAGGGCAGCCTGCGCGGATTGAACACCTTGGCCTAAATCTGCATGCGGCGCGATCAGCGTGATCTGATCCGAGGTGATTTTAACATAAGGGTTGAACGCTGCGGCACCGGGTTCCAAACCCTGCTCCAGCGGATTTTCATGCGGTTTTTTGACCAGATAAGCGCCAAAGGCGACACCACCCAAAACAGCGACCGAGCCGATTAGGAAACTACGACGGGCGATATTTCTTGCGCGCCCCATTGCTCAGCTCTCTTTCAGGATGCGTGCTGCAGATTTCACTGCGTCACGAATACGCGGATAAGTGCCACAACGGCACAGGTTGCCATTCATCGCATCGTTGATGTCTTCATCTGTGGGATCAGGAATATCGCTTAGCAGCGAAGCCGCCTGCATGATCTGACCTGATTGGCAGTACCCGCATTGCGCCACCTGATGTTGCGCCCAAGCGGCTTGCACAGCATGCATGGCATCTGGCGTGCCCAAGCCTTCGATGGTTGTTATCTGAGTGTCTGCTGCGGATACCACATCCGTTTGACAGCTGCGCACGGCAACGCCGTCCATATGCACAGTGCACGCCCCGCATTGGGCTACACCACACCCATACTTGGTACCGGTTAGCCCCAACTCATCGCGCAACACCCACAAAAGGGGCATGTCCTCTTCGACATCGACCTGATGGGTCTTACCGTTGACGGTCAATGTGATCATGGGGGCTCCGAAGGTTGCGCCATATGTCTCGATATGGGGCAGTTGCCTTGGGAAATCCATGTATCACGGCTCAAAGTGCCGCAATGTCATTTCAATTTGAACAGGCTCAGGTCAGCTGGCTGGGCGCGTTTCGGGTTTGTCATCCTCCGGCGCGGGTTCTACCACCTCAGCATCGACAATTTGGGCATCAACCACAGAACCATCTTCAGCCTCCGGCTCTGGCTCGGATGCTTGATCTTCAATGGCCCCGACAATCAGCGGCAGCATTTCCACACCAGTCGACGTCATAACCGAGGATTCAGGCGGCGCTGTCCAGCTGAGAGTGTCAAAGGACTGACAGTTTTCACAGGCAGGCACCCATTCCGCATGAATGTGATGGCAATTGTCGCACACCCATTGCGGGCCACGCGGCGCAGACAGCGCACGCGCCAACCAGCCTTTGACCACCGCGTCAGACGCACCTTCACCGCGCTCCACTGCTGCCATAATGGTCAGCGACCGTGCATCGGCGTCGGTTTCGATCAGATTGCCCACTGCGCGACGGGCTGCAGGGAAATCCTCAGCTGCAATCTGCAGTTCGGCTTCCAGCAATTTGCTTTCTCGGTGATCCGCTTGCGACCGGGTCAGCTTGGCAAAGCGTTTAATCCGGGCCTGAGGCGTTTCATCTGGCTCAATCTCGGCAAACGCAGCAGCCAGATCAGGGTGCGGCTGCACATCCCAGGCTTTTTTGATCACGCGCGTCGCATAGCGTTTCGAACTTTGCTCAATATAGCTGCGCGCGGCCATCACGGCGGCAGGCACCAGATCAGGCGAGAGCCTATTGGCCTCAATCGCCGCTTCACGGGCTTCGATCGACTTGCCGTCTTCCAAGATTTCCTTGGCTTCGGATAATGCCAAAACCGCATCGCGGCGTTTGTGTACATCACGTGGCAGCGTGCCGTATTTCAACTTGGCTTTCAGAGTTTCGCGGGCACCTTTCCAGTCTTCGGTCTGGGCCTGAAGCTGCAACAGCGTGTCTTGAACCTCAGCGTGCTTCGGCTTGAGCGTAAATGCGGTTTGCGCGAGCTTCAAAGCCGTGTCTGTATCGCCATCAGACAGCTTTTGCCGCAAAATACCACGCACCCCGACAAACCGGGTCTTCTCGTTGGTCAAAAGGCGTTTGTACACTTCCTCGGCTTTACGCCGGTCGCCTTTCATCTCAGCTGCTTGGGCGGTGATCAGATTGGTCAGGGCCGGTTTGCGCAAGTATTTTTCAGCTTTCGAGGCCTGTGCCATGGCGACATCCCCTTCACCCGAGGCCAGCGCCATAATGCCCTCTGAAAGGGCCTTGTAACCCTTTTCCTGACGGTTGCGCTGAAAATAACGCGAGATGGCAGTGTCGTCACCGTTGATGAACTTAAGCGTCGCATAAAGCAGACCCAGAAGTTTCAGCACCACCCAAATGGTCAGCACCAGCAGGACCAGACAAATAACGGTCATCAGCGGAGTCAGGCTGATTTCCTGACCAAACATCTGGATTCGAACAAAACCTTCGAGTTCCAGTAACTGGATCGCCCCAAAGGCCAGTGCCGCAACCAGAGCGACGAAAACCACAATCTTGAATATTGACCAAAGCATGTAACGTGCCCTTCCGCGATCAGTTAAGTTCTTGGCCCAAGACCTCGACTGCGGAAACCGCAGCCTGCCTCAGGGTCACGTTTGCCGTCCAGTCCGCCAAAACGGCGCGCCCGGCTTCGGGCAGAGCTTCAAGCTCGGCCATCGTATCTGCCAGCCGACCTTCCCGCACCGCAGCCTCGGCGCGTGACAGAACCGCATCAGGATCATTGCCCTCACGCGGCTCCAGAGAACGTGTGCCCAGCTGGTTTTTCAGAAACGCTGAAAATCCGCTTTGCTCGCCGCTTTGGGCCGCTTCCTGGCGTGATACGGCCAAAGCAGCACGTGCAGCATCGGGGAAGCCGGATTGCAATTGCGCCAGTGACATCACGCCATCCTCGGCGACATCAAACAAGGCTGCCGGAACCTCGATACCGCCAGCTTGCAAATCACCCAACGCCGGGGCAAAGCCACTGCCGCTGTCAATCGCTGTTTGCACACGGCTGAGCGCCGCGCGCAGCATTGTGGCCTTGGCCGTTGCCTCGGCATTGCCCTCCATGGCACGGGCATCTTCGGCCATCGCTTCTATTTCAGCGCGCTGTGCCGCCATTGTATCTTGCAATGCTTGCAGCTCTCGCTCGTAGGCGGCGACGGCGGCATCGGATGCGCCTTCGGTCATTGGCCGCTTCTCAACCTCGGTCAGACGATCACTGAGCGCCGCAAATTCGGCTTCCACTGCGTCAAGGCGGCCTGTCATCTGGTCCAGTGCCGCCGACATGTTGCCTTGCGCATCGGTGATTGGCGTCAAATCAGGCATATCGGGTGCAGCGCCAACCGTTTCATCCAGCGCGGCAATGGCGCTGGCGTTCTCTTTGATCTGCGCGCTGGCTTTGTTCAGGGCGTCCACTCCGGCGCTTTCGGACGATCCATTCAGATAATGCGAGGCCGCAAAGCCAATACCACCCGCCAACAATCCGCCCAGCAGAAGCGGAATGAAACCGCCTTGTTGATCAGTTGTGCCGGTCGCGGCAGGCGTGCTTTTTGCAGGCTCAGGCTCAGGATCCTGTAGCGTTTGCTCCGCTTCAAGTGAACCATCTTCGATCGGGGCATGCTCGTCTGGCTTGCTCACGTCAGTTTCGCTGCTGTCTTCGATAGTTTCGTCTGTGGTTGCGGCGTCTTGTTCCGCACGCTCATCGGCTTCAACGGGGCTGTCAGACGTGACATCTTCGATTTGTGCGTCGGTCGCTACAGGATCGTCAGCAGTGTCCACAGGCGCAGTTTCAGCCAGATTATTGATATCCTGGGATGCATCAGTCTCGGCCGATTTTGGGTCCGCCTTGGACTTTGATGTCTTCTTTTTTGCCACGTCAAACCACCTTTATCGAATCTTGACTGCACTCAGCCCCGTTGACCTTACTTCGCCCGATTTGCACCCTCAAGGCGCTTGGCCTGCTCAAACGCCTGGTCCAACACCGTCAGCATGGCGTCAGAGTTTGGTTTTTCTGCCACCAACAGACTATTTACAACGGCCTCTGGCACATTAGCCGCAACGTTTGGGCTGATCGCTGCGACATATAACTGCGCCGCGGGATGAACCTGTGAAAATAGTATTTTTGCACTGCGAGGCGAGAAAAGGGGAAGAATCACCGGCGTTCCCCGCGTCAGACAGTCGTTGGCCCGCTCGTTCAGGCGTTGTTCAACCTGAGAATACAGCACCGCCTCAACCGTCGGCAGACCTTCGGCTTCCAGCGTTTGCGCCAAATCACCTGTTACATGGGTGCCGCGAATATGCAGAAATGGCGGTGTGGCCCCGGCAGAGATCAACACATGTATCAATGCCTTTGCATCGCCATCCGCCTGAACTGTTTTCAAACCAGCAGCGCGCGCGGTATCTGCGGTTGCAGGACCAACCACATAGCACGGCAAATCACGCCGGTCCGAGGCATCGCAGAACGCTGAAACGCCGTGTTGTGATGTAAAGATCAGCGTTTGAACATTGTCCAAATCAACTGTCTCACCAGTAGGCTCAATCTCCAATACCGGAGACACAACCATCTCAACCCCGCATCCCCAGCGGGTGCGCAATGTATCAGCCAATTGCAAGGCTGAGCGTTCGGGTCGCGTGATCAGCACCGTCAGTGACATACGTCCTCTGCAGTTGTTTCAGGGCTGTACTGGTGTTACCTGCGCAAGCAAGATCACGCAACGGGCGGGTGTATGACTTCACAGGTGACAATACTGGGACTGGAAAGCAGTTGCGATGATACGGCAGCTGCAGTTTTGCGTGTGTCGCACGATGGCCCTACAGAAATCTTGTCGTCCGTAGTCTTTGGACAGGACGGTTTGCACGCTGCTTACGGAGGCGTTGTGCCTGAAATCGCTGCGCGCGCTCACGCCGAAAAGCTGGATGTCTGCGTACGAGAGGCACTGGATCATGCTGGGATATGTCTGCGCGAGTGCGACGCCATTGCCGTGACTGCCGGGCCGGGGCTGATTGGTGGTGTAATGTCAGGCGTGATGTGCGCCAAAGGGTTAGCCGTCGGCTCGGGTGTACCTCTGGTTGGGGTCAATCACCTGGCTGGACATGCGCTGACGCCTCGGCTGACTGATCAGCTAAGCTATCCATATCTGATGGTGCTGGTGTCAGGTGGTCATTGCCAATTTCTGGTGGTCAAAGGGCACGACAGTTTTCAGCGTCTGGGTGGCACCATTGATGACGCTCCCGGTGAGGCCTTTGATAAAACAGCCCGCATTTTGGGTCTGCCGCAACCCGGTGGGCCCGCAGTTGAGGCCGAGGCAAAATCCGGTGACCCAACGCGCTTTCGCCTGCCGCGTCCTTTGCTGGATCGTCCCGGCTGTGACATGTCATTTTCAGGATTAAAGACCGCAGTGTTGCGGCTGCGCGACCATCAGGTGGCTGAACACGGTGGGCTAATGCGTCAGGACCGTGCTGATATCTGTGCCGCGTTTCAGGCAGCCATGTGTGATGTCCTAAGTGAGAAAACACGCCGCGCCATTGCCCTTTACCTAGAGCATAACCCTGCTGACCCTGCCGTGGCCGTCGCTGGTGGCGTTGCTGCAAACCAAACCATTCGCGCCGGGTTAGAGACTGTTTCTAACGATCACGGCATACGGTTCACCGCACCACCATTGACCTTGTGCACCGACAATGCGGCGATGATCGCTTACGCCGGTGCGGAACGGTTTTTGGCAGGCGAGCGGGATGATATGACATTATCCGCCCGACCACGCTGGCCCCTGGATACCACCAGCCCAACAATGCTGGGCAGCGGCAAGAAAGGCGCAAAGGCATGATCACAATTCTGGGATCCGGTGCGTTTGGCACAGCGTTAGCAATTGCCATGGCCGAACAACACGATGTCACTCTTTGGACGCGTGACGAAGCGCAGGCGCACGCCATGCAAACTGATCGCGAAAACACCAAGCGCCTGCCCGGTGTGCGTTTGCCAGACGCACTGCGCGTCACGGCCGAGCCTGATTTTGAAGGCACCGTGTTGCTCGCCGTCCCCATGCAACAGCTGCGCGGTGTTCTCGAACAAAATGCGGTCTCATTCAGCCATCAAACCTTGGTCGCGTGTTGCAAAGGGATTGAGCTGAACACCAGCCGCAGTGCCACACAAGTGATTGCCGATGTGCTGCCTGATCAATCCACAGCCATTCTTACCGGGCCAAGCTTTGCCGCGGATGTTGCCCGTGGATTGCCCACAGCCCTGACGCTGGCCTGCACGGATGATACGCAGGGACAGGCGCTGCAATCCGGGCTAAGCACCATGAGCCTGAGGATCTACCGGACCACTGACGTGATCGGAGCCGAGTTGGGCGGCGCATTGAAAAACGTGATGGCGATTGCCTGCGGGGCTGTTATGGGAGCAGGTCTCGGGGTCAGCGCACGTGCGGCTTTGATGACCCGTGGCTTTGCGGAAATGAGCCGTATGGCTGCCATCAAGGGCGCTGATCCCGGCACATTGGCTGGCCTTTCAGGATTTGGTGATCTGGCGCTGACCTGCACCTCGGATCAGTCGCGTAACTACATGTTTGGGTTCAGCTTGGGCCAAGGCGTGCCGTTTGATCCGCAAATCACCGTTGAAGGGGCCGCGACAGCACGCGCCGTGATGCAAGACGCAGCAACACATAACATCGATATGCCTGTCACCAAGGCCGTTGTGGCATTGGCTGCTGGTAAATTGCAGGTTCACGAGGCAATGGATATGCTTCTCTCAAGACCACTCAAGGAGGAATGATGCTGATAGCTTTGATTGGCCGGGACAAACCCGGTGCGTTGCAAACCCGTCTGGACAACCGAGACGCCCATGTCGCCTATCTGAAAGGCTCAGGTGTCGTGTCTCAGGCTGGGCCATTGCTGGACGACGCAGGCCAGATGATGGGCTCGCTGGTAATCCTGGACGTAGCGGATATGGCGATAGCCGAAGCATGGGTTGCGGATGATCCTTATGGCAAGGCCGGACTCTTTGCTTCGGTCGAGCTGATCCCCTGGAACAAGGTGATCTGAGCCATGCGCTATTGGCTATTCAAATCTGAGCCATCCACCTGGAGCTGGGACGACCAGATGGCGAAAGGTGAGGCCGGCGAAGAATGGGACGGCGTGCGCAACTATCAGGCCCGCAATTTTATGCGTGACATGGCTTTGGGCGACCGCGGATTTTTCTATCACAGCCAATCCGAAAAGGCCGTGGTGGGCATCGTTGAAATTTCCGCCGAGGCCCATCCTGATAGCACCACCGATGATGACCGTTGGGACTGTGTGGACATCAAAGCTGTAGAGCCTGTTGTGCGCCCTGTGTCGCTTGAGATGATCAAACAGGATCCGCGACTGAGTGACATGGTTCTGGTGCGCAACTCACGTTTGTCGGTGCAGCCCGTCACTGATGCGGAATGGCGCATCATCTGTGAACTGGCAGGCCTAAGGCCCTAGCAATAGTCACACCCGTCGTGCATCCTTGGAAAAAACCAACAGCGAGGGATGAAAGATGGAGTTTCTGAATGTCATAGTGGCCGCGATTGCCGGATTTGCCTTTGGTGCGGTCTGGTACATGACACTGGCCAAGCCATGGACCGAAGCGGCCGGAATTGCAGTTGATGAAAACGGCAAGCCCGTCGACGAATCCGTGACCCCCTACATTATGGCCAGTTTTGCGATGCTGCTGGTATCAGGGATGATGCGCCATGTGTTTGAGTTGGGCGGCGTTGATACATTTGGCGAAGGATTGGTTTCAGGCCTGGGGATCGGGCTGTTCTTCATCTCACCCTGGATCATGATCAACAATGGATACGGCGGACGGCCCTTCAAGCTGACGTTGATTGACGGCGGATATGCCACCTTTGGCTGCGCCATCATCGGTGCAGTACTGACACTGTTCTGATTAAGCAAAAATTGAAGGGTCCAGACACCACGCCTGAACCCTTCATTTCCCCACGAGTTCCCAGCGCACCACACGCATCTCTGGTTCTATATCGGTTCAGCCATACTGGACTGTTGATAGACAGATAGAAGGATCTCGGTCTCAAAGCAAATTCCAAGTGCTTAGAAAACGTTTCAATTCCGGCCGACTTTTAAACGCAAAACGCCCGCCACATAGGGCGAGCGCTAAAAAGTGATGTCGACGAAAGTTTAGCCGTAAACGGATTCTTTGCCGAAATGCTTGGTCAGCATGTAATACACCACGGCGCGGTATTTATTGCGCTCGGATTTGCCATATGTTTCCAGAACAGAATTAATCGCATCCATCAGTTGTGGACCATCAGCAAGGCCCAGCTTCTTCATCAAGAAGTTCTCTTTGACTGTTTCCAGCTCGGATTTTTGGCTGCCTGCCACTGTGGATGCATCAGCATTGTAGATTGCCGGACCACAGCCAATTGTCACCTTTGTCAAAAGATCCATATCGGGTGTCATCCCGCATTTGTTTTTCAGATCGTCCGCATACTGCGCGATAAGGTCGTCGCGTTTTCCCATTAGAAGTCTCCCACCTGGCCGGCATTCCGCCGGATTTCGTAAAATTGCCGCCATTTCTCAGACGTCGATTGAACGATAGCGTCAGATTACACGCGCACAAAGGGAAAACTTGGGTGCTTCTCCCCTGTAAGCGTCAGATCACCGAATTGGCGGTTTCCGTCACATGGAGAAACCCTCGAAAGATCGCACCGGGTGTTTGATTTGACAGTATGTTTGTTTGGGCATGCTAGCGGCACAAACCCCATCCTGTGGTCTGCAGGTGAAAGTGATCTGCATGCAGTGCATTAAACTCGGGGCCCAGCGCCACGGGAAACCACAGACAGGCAGACTGAAACGCGTCGCGCAGAAAATCAGCCTTTGGCCCGATCTGCGGCCAATGTTGTTTAAGGTCCAGTGTGCGGCCATCGCGAGTGACAAAACCCGAGACATCGATCGCGTTCGCGGTTGCATGGGTGCTCATCCGGGTGGCACCGCCTGAACTGGTGCGCATCTGCCGGCAGCTGTAGCTTGAAAAATGCCGGATCTCTGCGATTGGCACGCCCAGATGCCTAATGGCGGCGGTTTGCAACCCATGTGCTTCCCACATCGCCATGCGCAGGGCGGTCTGACAGCGTGTATCCACCGGGCGCATCTTGGCCTGCCCTACAGACCCAAGCCGAATGCGCGGAGAAATGAAGCACTGGTCACTGTCCTCAAGCGGGGACAAAGCCGTGATCTGACCCGCCGCCTTCATGACCATCAGGCATTGAGCATCATTGCCAAGGGCTGCGCGCAGTTTCCACTTTGTCAGCGGGGTCAGAGGTGCCGTGACCTGCAAGGATTTGGTGGGATTCCACTCATCTGGCAGCGGGGTGTCAGGGTGAAACACAGCAGCACCACATACAATAAAAGCAACTGCCAAAAGGGCCTTGAATAGATGCTTCACTGCAGAACAACACCTTGCGTTTTGCCATGGCTTGTCCGGACATCAAACGATCTGTCTTGCCCCCGCCATTTGCGCAAGATGGCAAGGCCATTCACACAGCCCGCCTGCTCGATCTCTCGCCCAGCATTGATGGCATGCTGGCCGTGTTGTTCTTCGTGTTTGCGCATCGCAGTAATCATCCGCGTCCATTCAGCCTGCAACTGTGGCGGCATTGCCTGAGGTTTGGCATGCTCTGGCATAGTGTATCTAATTTTCACCGTCACGTTGCACTGTCCACGCCAAGCTACATTGGTGCGCGTAAAGGCCCAGAACCCGACCGGGCCACGCGTGCTCATTTGAAACAACAAGCCCTGCTTGGTTATCGCATCCACCTTATAGGGGCGCTCAGACACCGTTATGTTTGGTTCTGCAAAAGCAACGGTGCCTGTCAATAGACAGACCCCCAAACCGATCAGCACGCCATAGAAACGCCTTGCAGTCATGGTGCTTTGACTTGCGCAAACCATCTGTAAATACTCCGACACATAAACCTGATCTGACACCATTTCAGTCAGCTTCATGCCGATACGAGCAAGATGCAAGCAACCGGTCTTCTATTCGGTCGTTTCAGCGGAATTTGGGAGAATGACGACGACAGCGCTTTACCTTTTGCGGCCAAGCAACGTCTAGCCTTTTGGCTTTGTAAATCCCCACCCAAAACTCAGCTGGATGGGGCAGATACGATCAAGGCGATTTGGACTTTTGACACGCATCAAACTGGGCCGAGCGCGCGAGACTTTCTATCAGCAACGCGCCTTGGTCAACGCCACTGCTGCACCACTGGTAATGCGCCAGGTTGGAAGCATCCCATCGTGGCCCCGTGAACCCACATTGCAGTGCATTCGCGGCGACGACCATCTTGACCGCCTCATTTGCATAGACGACACAAACTGCCATTTCCGGTTTCAAAGCGGCTGCTTTCTGAATGGCGCATGCGTTCAGATCTACCGCACGCTTGATGTTATCCTTTCCTGCTCTCGAGGCATTGCCCCCATGCATGCACCACTTGAAATGGCCCTCTTCATCATTCGACCAGACTGGCGCCGCAAACCCACAGCCAAGCTTTTGCGCTTCTGCGTTCAACAAAACGGCTTTTTCTGCATAGTCGCGGCACAGCGGTTCATATGTGACAACCGCGCCTGTGATCGGAACAAGCGGATCCGGGGCAGGAAGCACATTGGTGAAGTCTTGATCGGACTTGGGTTGATCAACATGCAGATTGACAACGAATTCAAGAAAGGCGCGCACCTTGTCCCCGGCCAGTTTGTTTTTACCGTCACCAATCACGCGTTTCGCACGGTTCAGGTCAACATCCCATTGGCCAGCACGCTCGCCCACCATGGTTTGCACTTTCATCTCGTCCACAAGGACCGTCAAACCTAGCGAGCCGGTCGTATTGGGTGAAGGATCAAAATCCAGATGATCGTCGGATCCCCCATCCATCTCCTTCGCCGAAAAATTCAAGGATATCCGTGAAAATCTGGGAACATTCTTGAGATAGATAATACCGCCCGGGTTCTGCTCCATGAACTGGTAACGCAGGTTCGGCATATCCCAGCTGATCTGCCATCCCGAAAACACGTCACACAGATTTGGCCCTGTCCAATCAGGTCTGGCCGGGTCGTATTCGTTCACCCTGATCCAATAGGTAAACTGATGCTCGAAATCGTCGGTAAACACATCTCCGTCACCTTCATCACTGTCCACTCCAAACAGTTTAGGATGAAATACAAACGTCGCCGTTTCCTGTGCACCGGGGTTGGCCACACATGTGTGAACCTGATCCTTAGCAAGCGCCGGAACGGCAAGACCAGCAGCCAGTATTGTTGCGCCCCAAGGCAAAGGGCGGGTGATAAGTGATACGATCTTTTTGAAACGTTTCATTCCATCCTCCTCTGATGATTTTAAATCACTCAGAGTCTAGAACCGGACAGGATGTTAGGATTGATATTGGTCAGACCGCACTTTTGTTCTCATGCCAGCGCAAAGAAAAAGCGCGGTGTCCACACCGGGACCCGCGCTTTTGATAGTATCGAGAATGATCTCAGCTATCGCATTTAGTAGCGATAGTGTTCCGGCTTGTACGGTCCATCGACGTTTACCCCGATATATGACGCCTGATCAGCTTTCATTTCGGTCAGCTTCACGCCGATACGGTCCAGATGCAAGCGAGCCACCTTTTCATCCAGGTGTTTCGGCAAGATATAGACCTGGTTGTCGTATTCATCGCCTTTGGTCCACAGCTCAATCTGAGCCAGAACCTGGTTGGTGAACGACGCTGACATCACAAAGGATGGGTGACCCGTGGCGTTGCCAAGGTTTAGCAAACGACCTTCAGACAACAGAATCAGACGGTGCCCATTGGGCATCTCAATCATGTCGACCTGTTCTTTGATGTTGGTCCATTTGTGGTTCTTCAGGTTCGCCACCTGAATTTCATTGTCGAAGTGACCGATGTTGCCAACGATCGCCATGTCCTTCATCTCGCGCATGTGCTCGATGCGGATCACATCCTTGTTGCCGGTTGTCGTAATGAAGATGTCGGCGCTGTCGACAACGTCTTCCAGCACGACAACCTCAAAACCGTCCATCGCAGCTTGCAGGGCACAGATCGGATCAACTTCGGTGACTTTGACGCGTGCACCCGCACCCGCCAGTGACGCGGCCGAGCCTTTGCCCACATCACCGTAGCCCATGACCACGGCAACTTTGCCGGCCATCATGGTGTCAGTGGCGCGACGGATACCGTCAACCAGCGATTCTTTACAGCCGTATTTGTTGTCGAACTTCGACTTGGTCACACTGTCGTTCACGTTGATCGCAGGGAAAGGCAGCTGGCCTTTCTTGTGCAGGTCATACAAGCGGTGCACACCGGTGGTTGTCTCTTCCGACACACCTTGGATGTCAGCGCGGGTTTTCACAAACCAACCGGGGCTTTCGGCCATACGCTTTTTGATTTGGGCAAAGATTGCTGTTTCTTCTTCCGAGGTCGGCGTTTCGATCAGATCGGTTTCGCCTTCTTCAACGCGTGCGCCCAACAAAATGTACAACGTCGCGTCGCCACCATCATCGAGGATCATGTTCGCGCCTTCAGGGAACATGAATGACTTGTCCAGGTAGTCCCAATGCTCTTCCAGTGTCTGGCCTTTGATCGCAAAAACTGGCGTACCGCCTTCGGCAATCGCAGCCGCTGCGTGATCTTGGGTCGAGAAAATGTTGCACGACGCCCAGCGCACATCCGCACCCAATTCAACCAGTGTTTCAATCAGAACAGCGGTTTGAATGGTCATGTGCAATGAACCAACAATCCGCGCACCTTTCAGTGGCTTGCTCTCACCATATTCAGAACGCAACGCCATCAGGCCCGGCATCTCGGTTTCAGCAATATCCAGCTCTTTACGACCAAACGCCGCAAGGCTGATGTCTTTAACGATATAGTCTTTTGCCATCACTCAGGCTCCTCGAAATAACAGTTTGACCGGCAGATAGCATCGGAACCACCATTGGGCAACGTACGAATGGCCGCACGGGCCTTTTCTGCAGGGAATTGCGCCTTCAGCATTGGCAGATTATGCAGGTCGCAACAGTCTGAGGAAAACCATGCCGCCCAAACCTGCCCGCGCCTGGCAAAAAATGCTCTCTGGTCGCCGACTTGACCTGCTTGACCCCACCCCGGTGGATATCGAGATTGAAGACATTGCCCATGGCCTAAGTTTTGTGGCCCGTTGGAATGGGCAAACCATCGGTGACTACGCCTATTCCGTAGCCGAGCATTCCTTGCTGGTAGAGCAGCTTTACACCCGTATGACCCCAAAAGCCGAACCAAAATGGCAATTGGCAGCGCTGTTGCATGATGCACCGGAATACGTGATCGGCGACATGATTTCACCGGTCAAAGCCGCCGTTGGTCCGGATTACGACGAACTGGACAAACGTCTGACAGCAGCCATTCACATTCGCTTTGGCCTGCCTGCTGCAATACCCGTTGCCGTTAAGCGCCAGATCAAGAAAGCAGACAAAATCAGTGCCTGGATGGAAGCCACGCGCATTGCCGGATTCTCTGTTGATGAGGCGACCCGCTTTTTTGGCGCTCCGGACGAACGTATGCTTTCGGGCCTCGACATTTTGTTGCGCCCGCCAATGCAAACCCGTGTCGATTTCACGAACCGGCACCATGCCTTGCTGGAATTGATGACATGATTCACATTCGCCGCGCCGGGTCGCTTGATGCTGTAGCCATGGCTGATCTGCTGAATGCAATTATCGCCAAGGGTGGAACCACAGCCCATACAAAACCGCGCACGCGCCAGGATATGATCGATGCTATGACGGCTTGTCCGGATCGATCTTGCTGGTTGGTCGCCGAGGACGACGCTGGCGAAATATTGGGGTTTCAACTGATAGAACCTTATCCGCCCTTGCCCCCGGAAGCCTGTGACGTGGGCACATTCACCAAGCTTGGCTTGACACAGTCCGGCATTGGCTCGGCTCTTTTTGCCGAAACGATCAAAGCGGCGCGCGCACTTGGGTTTGAATGGATCAACGCCACAATTCGCGCCGATAATTCAGGCGGGCTTGCCTATTACCAAAGCCGTGGATTTGAAGACTATGCGCGCCATGCCGATGTCGCCCTTGAAGACGGTTCAATCGTCGACAAAATTTCTAAACGGTACACGCTTTAAAGGCGCGTACACGTACCCATCATCTGGGGCTGCGCTTTGCCAATATGCGCTGCAAAGTCCGACGGTGCATATTCAACCGGCGCGCTGTCTCAGACACATTTCGATCACACAGTTCATACACTCGTTGAATATGCTCCCAGCGCACACGGTCTGCGCTCATTGGGTTTTCCGGAGGAGGCGGCATTTCATCTCCCGTGGCCAGCAATGCATTGGTGATGTCAGTCGCATCCGCTGGTTTAGAGAGATAATCGGTGGCGCCAATTTTAACAGCAGCCACTGCCGTTGCAATCGCACCGTATCCTGTCAAAACAACGATGCGGCTGTCGGGGCGCTTCTCACGAATGACTTCGACCACATCCAACCCATTACCATCTTCCAAGCGCAAATCGCATACTGCATAAGCAGGCGGTCGCGCAGTGGCAATCGCCTTGCCAGCAGTCACAGACCCCGCGGTTTCAACATCAAAACCACGTTTTTCCATCGCCTTGGCCAGCCGCCTCAGAAACGGCTCGTCATCGTCTATCAACAGTAATGATCTGTCTTGGCCCATCGGGCCTTGGTCGTCGTTCATATTAAAAGCGTCCCGTTCTTACCGCGAAAGCAACCTACACCGGAAACGGCTCAGGTCAAACGGCAAGCTCAGACAGCATCGACAAAGCACTGTACTTGTGAGGCCATATCTTCGGCGCTGATGGCACGGCGGAAGAACTCAACAAACCCATGTTCAGGCAGAACCAGATAGGAAAAGGTCGAGTGATCTACCAAATAGAACTCCTCGGCACCTTCTTCGGGTTCTTGTTTTTGATAGAACGTCCGGTAAGCCTTGCTGGCGGCGCGCACCTGTTCTTCTGTTCCGGTCAACCCCAACATACGCTCATGCATATACCCGGTATATTCCTTGACCACCTCGGGTGTATCACGCGCAGGGTCGATCGAAATGAACACAGGTTTAACCATTGTACCCTGCTCTTCCAGCACGGCGATAGCCTCGGCATTGCGGGCGACATCCAGCGGGCAAACATCAGGGCAGAACGTATAGCCAAAGTAAATCAGCGTTGGCTGATCAATCACATCCTTGTCGGTCACGGTTTGCCCATCTTCATCCACCAAAGTGAACGGTCCGCCAATTTGCCCGGCACCCCCGGCCACCTGAGTTGTGCGGCATTGGGCAAACTGATCATCGGATGATGAGCCGCCACCCGAAATCACGTACAGCCCCCCTAACAAAAGCACAGCAACGAGAAAGGCAGCGATTGCGAAACGACGTGTCATCAGATTTGCTCCGTGGGGTCAGTTCAGGTGATAGGCCTTGGCACTTCTCTGTGTCACATTTAGCATCAGGCCACAGACATGCAATGAGACGAGAGCGCGCAGATGGCCGATAGCACTAATGTGATCTCCAGTTCGCGCCAACATGGCAATTGGATCCGCCTGCGAACGCTGGTTGTGCTGCGGTGGTGGGCGATCTTTGGCCAAATATCGGCATTGGTTGTGGCGCAAAGGCTCTACAATCTAACGCTTGATGTCGGACTTTTGTATCTGGTGATCGGTGTCAGCGTCATGACCAATATCGTGGCGGCGTTCATTTATCCAGAAACCAAGCGGCTGCGGGAAACCGAAACGTTACTGGTCGTGTTGTACGACATGTTGCAACTTGGGCTGATGCTGTATCTGACAGGGGGGCTGAACAACCCGTTTTCGATCCTGATCGTAGGGCCGGTGATGGTGACGGCTTCGGCTTTGTCCACCCGTTCGTCGTTGTTTTTAGGGTTCATGGCAATTCTGATTGTCAGCCTTCTGACCCAATTTCACCTGCCCCTACGCACCGAAGAAGGGTTTATTCTGCGTGTGCCCGATGTGTTCTTGTTCGGCAACTGGGCCGCTATTGTGATCGCTGTGATCTTTCTGGGTGCTTATTCGCGGCGGATTGTCACTGAAATGCAATCCATGTCCGAGGCATTGCAGGCCACTCAAATGGCCTTGTCGCGCGAACAAAAGCTAACGGATCTGGGCGGTGTCGTGGCCGCGGCGGCACACGAATTGGGAACGCCACTTGCCACAATCAAACTGACCAGCTCGGAATTGGCGCATGAACTAAAAGGCGATGATGACCTTTATGACGACGCCATCTTAATTTCTGAACAGGCAGATCGATGTCGCGATATTCTGCGGTCGATGGGACGTGCAGGCAAGGATGATCTGCATCTGCGCACCACACCTTTGAGTGCGCTGATCGAAGATGCAGCAGAGCCTCATATTGACCGAGGCATAGACGTGGTGTTTCTGCACGGTGTTGAAGAGGCCAACGAAACCAACCCACCTATTGTGCAACGCTCCCCCGAGGTGATCCACGGTGTACGCAATCTGGTGCAAAACGCAGTGGATTTTGCCCGCGATACAGTTTGGGTTGAAACCGACTGGAGCAGTGACGCCATCACCCTCAGGATTATTGATAACGGCAAAGGGTATCCACCAGGGCTGCTGGGCCGAATTGGCGATCCTTTCGTGCGCCAAAGATCTGGTGTGCCAGATCAGACACGGCCAGGATACGAGGGCATGGGGCTGGGCTTGTTCATCGCCAAAACGCTTCTGGAACGCTCCGGCGCCGAGCTGAGCTTTGCCAATGGGTTTGAATCGTCTCAGATCGCGCCTGAACACAGCGACCGCACGGGTGCCGTGGTCGAAGTTATCTGGCCACGGGCCGCACTTGAGCGCGAGACCGATCCACTTGGGCGTGCTGCACTAGGCGAAAACGTGCCAATCCGTTGAGCGTCCGCATTGGTAATTAAAATTAACGGCGCATTAACCTGACATTAACATTACGGGCGCAGATATAGCCATCGACCTGCACAGAGGTGTCGAAGATGGAACTGTCTAGCCTGAATATCGTCATTGCTATGATCCTGATGCCGCTCTGCGGGTCGCTTCTGGTAATTTGGGCTGTAGGATTCATACGCCCATCAAAGGTAAACGATGCAGCTATTCCATTGCACGACTTCCGGCCAACGAACACATTCTTGCTGCGCGGTGATACGATTATCGACCACGATATCGACGAGATGCCGCCCTATCTGCAGGACATTGAAGAATTGCGCGACTGGTCAGATTTAAAGGCCTGGCTGGGTCTGCGGTTTGATGGTTTGCCAAAATCACTCATCGACAGCCCTGATCAAGAACATGTCTATGTCGACAAGATCGAAGAAGAGCCGCGGCTGGGCTTAAAGTTGACCAAGCAAGGCGAAACGACACGTATCGCGCTTGTTTTAGGGCAAGATGTTTCAGGTGCGGCCTGGCATTGCGCCAGCCAGGCTGCGTATCTGAGCGTTGAATCAAAAAATACGCTTGATCACGTGTCCTTCCCGATCTGGAAAAGCAATGCTTCAGGCGATCTGATCTGGCGCAATACCGCCATGGCCAGTGTCATTGGCAAACTCGGGGGCGTGCCCAATGTCATCCCTGCGTCTGGCGACAGCACAGCCTTGCCGCGTTTTTCGGTTCCCCAATCCAGCACAAAACCTCCTTCCTGGTACGAGGTTGAAACCCAGAAAATCTCAACGGATGAAACGCTGCACATCGCCACTGGCATCGATCAGGTGGTGCGGGCCGAGACCGCCCAGCGCGATTTTGTGCAAACGCTTACCAAAACGTTCGCCAACCTGACCACCGGACTTACCGTTTTCGATAAAAACAGGCAATTGGCGTTGTTTAATCCAGCGCTGGTCGATCTGACTGGTATTTCGGTCAGCTTTCTCAGTGGACGTCCCGATGTGATCCGCTTTTTTGATGAGCTCCGCGAACGTCAGGTCCTGCCTGAGCCCAAAAATTATGCCAGCTTCCGCACCCACATCCGCGAGGTAATCGCCAAGGCGAACGAAGGCAATTATCTGGAAACATGGAATTTGCCCGGCGGTGTGACCTACCGTGTCACAGGTCGCCCCCATCCTGATGGCGCTGTGGCCTTTTTGATCGAAGACATTTCGGCCGAAGTTCTGAAAACGCGCCAGTTTCGCACTCAGATTGATCTGAGCCAATCGGTGATTGATGGGCTGGAGGAGGCGATCATAGTTATTGCACCAAATGATCTGGTGCTGCTGTGTAATACTGCCTGTTCGGACTTGCTGAAGATTGATCCAGCCAATAGTTTTGCTGATATGACTGTCAGCGATCTGTTTCGCGCCTGTGGCGATCAGTTCCAAAGTGACAGTCTTTGGTCAATTTTCGAAACCAGCGTTAACGACGCCAGTGCCAACAGTAATTGCCATGACCGGTTTTTGAATATGCGTCGTGGTGGACGGCTGCAATACCGGATCAAATTGCTGCCTGGTGGCGCGCGCATGATTGG
Source organism: Roseovarius sp. (assembly GCA_045106595.1). Taxonomy (GTDB): domain Bacteria; phylum Pseudomonadota; class Alphaproteobacteria; order Rhodobacterales; family Rhodobacteraceae; genus Roseovarius. Next base: position 94,190 of record JBGCEW010000014.1, read on the forward strand.
GTTTAGCAAGGTCTTGCAGGTGGAAACTTCACCATCATTCACCGCGGCATAGTAATCGCTCTTGCAGGTAGATAACGCACGTATATTCTGGCGGGATGTCCGTGCAATCCCATTCCTTTGTGTCAGTCAGCCCCGATCAAACCAGTGATTTGGCAAAACGCCTAGGCGCGTCTCTGCGTCCCGGTGATACGTTGTTATTGGATGGGCAAGTGGGGGCCGGAAAAACCCATTTCGCACGTGCGGTCATACAAGATCTGATACTTACACCCGAAGATGTGCCCTCGCCGACTTATACTTTGGTTCAAACCTATGACGCTCGCGTTGGCGAGATTTGGCATGCTGATCTCTACCGTCTAACAGACCTTTCCGAGATTGAAGAGCTGGGTTTGCTTCAGGCGTTCGAAGGTGCGATTTGTCTGGTTGAATGGCCTGACCGGTTGCACGACCTTACCCCCGACAACGCCATGAATATACAGTTTGCGCAAGGTGATGCGCCAGATTGCAGACAGATCACGTTCAACTGGTCCAACCCGCGCTGGACTTCGATTATAGAAGGGCTTGTGGATGACTGATCGTGATGCCGAGATTGATAGGTTTCTAACCCACGCCGGGTGGCAAAATGCAAGTGTTGCCCCATTGGCGGGAGATGCGTCAAACCGCCGGTATTTGCGGCTCTCGCGCGATGCGGGACGTGACAAAGCTGTGTTGATGGATGCACCTGCTGAAAAGGGCGAAGACGTACGTCCGTTCATTCGCATCGCAACTTGGCTCAAGACATCCGGTTTCAGTGCGCCTGAGATATTTGCGCAAGATGAAAAGCTGGGTTTTTTGTTACTGGAGGACCTGGGAGATGCGCTGTTTGCGCGGGTTGTACCAGACGATCCTGAGTTAGAAATGCGGCTCTATTGCGCCGCAACTGACCTTTTGGGTGCGCTGCATGATATCCAACCCCCAAGTCAGCTTGAGTGTTATTCGGTCGAGGTAATGACCAACGCGGCAGCTCTTGCCTATGATTGGTACCTTGACGCCGTGTCCGGCCCAAATGACGAAGCCAAGGCACATTTCATCGCGCAGCTGACCGATCTGCTAAGCACTCATGCCCCCGCCTCTGATGTACTGATCCAACGCGATTATCATTCTGAAAACCTGCTTTGGTTGCCTGAACGGTCTGGAGTGGCCCGTGTTGGCCTGCTGGATTTTCAGGATGCAATGCTTGGCCACCGTGCGTATGATCTGGTGTCATTGCTGCAAGACGCCAGACGTGATGTGCCGCTTGAGATCGAGCAGCAGATGATCACCCATTATGCCCAAGCTACTGGTCAAAACCCCGCGCAGTTCGACGCGGCGTATCACGTGTTGGGTGCGCAACGGAACCTGCGCATCTTGGGTGTCTTTGCGCGCCTTTGTGTGCGTGATGGCAAGGCGCATTACGTGGATCTGATCCCTCGGGTATGGGAGGCATTGCAGCGTGATTTGCGCCATCCTGCCCTGCACTCGATTGCGCAGACCCTTTCTGATGACTTGCCTGCACCAACACCTGCCCTTCTGGAAGGTCTGAAAGCCAAATGCGCGACGTACCCCGCTCTGTAATGCTATACGCCGCCGGGTTTGGAACCCGTATGGGTTCGCTGACCGCCCAGCGCCCCAAACCGCTGATCGAAGTGGCAGGTAAGCCTCTGATTGACCATGCGCTGGACCAAGTTGAGGAGTTTGAGGCCAAAACCACGGTTATCAACCTGCACTACAAACCTCAAATGCTACAGGCACATCTGGCCGGGCGTGATGTCGCCTTTTCTATCGAACAGCCTGAGATTCTGGAAACAGGCGGAGGGCTACGCGCAGCGTTGCCTTTGTTGGGGGATGGTCCGCATTTCACGATGAATACCGATGCGGTCTGGCGCGGGCCCAATCCATTGATGCAGTTGGCAAAGGTTTGGGACGCTGATGTAATGGATGCGCTATTGCTGTGCATCCCTCTTGAAAACGCAGTAGGACATACTGGCTCTGGCGATTTCATACTGTCTGAGACCGGGCAAATCACCCGAGGTCCGGGGCTGGTGTATTCCGGAGTGCAGATCATCAAAACCTCAATGCTACATGACATTCAAGACCATTCGTTTTCGCTGAATGTCTTGTGGGATATGATGCTACAGAACAGTCGTTTGTACGGCATATCTTACCCTGGCCGCTGGTGTGATGTTGGGCACCCCAAGGGCATTGTACTGGCTGAAGCAATGTTAAAAGATGTCGATGTTTGATCCCACTGATCATCCGCGTATCTTTGGGCTGGCCCCCGGTGTGGATTTCCCACAAGCCCTGATCGACGGAACCCTGAGCCACCTTGGCACCCATCCACCCGAAGAACTGGCGCGCGCGCATATCATCGTCAACACACGGCGCATGGCCCGACGGATACGCCAATTGTTTGATCAGGGTCCGGCGCGGATTTTGCCAAAGATATCATTGGTCACAGAGCTGGCAGAGAGCTTTGCCTTACATGACATACCACGTCCAATTTCGCCCTTGCGGCGGCGGCTGGAACTCGCGCAGCTCATTTCAGGTTTGTTAGAACAACAACGCGACTTGGCTCCTCGATCCGCGCTCTATGATCTTGCGGACAGCCTGGCCAATCTGATGGATGAAATGCAAGGTGAAGGCGTGTCACCTGATGTGATCAAGGGGCTGGATGTTTCCGATCAGTCGGGCCATTGGGCGCGCATTCTTGGGTTTCTGGACATTGTTAAGTCTGTCTATGCCACAGATCGGGATCAGCCCGATGCCGAGGATTTACAGCGCCAGACAATCCTCAGGTTGATCGCGCTCTGGCAGGTATCACCACCAAAGCACCCAGTTATCTTAGCCGGCTCCACCGGGTCCCGTGGATCGACACTGATGCTCATGCAGGCAATTGCCCGGCTACCGCAGGGAGCGGTTGTCCTGCCTGGTTATGACTTTGATATGACCAGCGAGGTCTGGAATGCGCTAAAAGTGGATCGGGCCAACGCCTTGCCGTTGGAGGATCATCCACAATATCGCTTTCACCGAATGCTCAGTGAAATGGATATGCAGTTTGACCAGGTCACACCCTGGCACGACGCCCCTGCTCCAGACCCTGCCCGTAATGCGATGATGTCACTGGCGCTGCGTCCTGTGCCGGTTACTGATCAATGGCTGCGTGATGGGCCAAAGCTGGGCCGACTGGATCAGATCACCGATCGCATGACGCTGCTCGAAGCGCCCTCATCCCGGATTGAGGCCTTGTGCATAGCTATGAAACTGCGTGAGGCGGCTGAAAATGAAGTCACCGCTGCATTAATCACGCCAGATCGTGGGCTGACCCGTCAGGTCACCGCAGCGCTGGATCGTTGGGGTATCGTGCCCGATGACAGCGCCGGGAGGCCTTTGCATTTGTCACCGCCTGGCCGGTTCCTGCGTCACGTGATTGATCTGGCATGTCAGCGTTTGACCGCCGAACAGGTTCTGACCCTGCTAAAGCATCCTCTGGCCCATTCGGGGGGTAAGCGTGGCGCGCATCTTCGTCTCACCCGCGAGCTGGAGTTGCATATTCGCGATGTTGGCATGCCCTTTCCAACAGCGCAGGCGTTGCAAGACTGGGCTGCTGACGAAAACGATCCCTTCGCCAAACCATGGGCAGAGTGGTTGTGCTTTTGCTTGATGGATCAGCTTCAAACTATGCCGCTGGCGCTGTCAGATCAGGTGACGCGGCATATGGCGTTGGCCGAACAGATCGCCGATGGATCAGCACCTGAACGTCAAAGCGAGCTTTGGAAGGACACCGCCGGGCGCACCGCCTGGGACACAACGCGTCATCTGATCGAACAAGCGCCCCATGGTGGTGTGATCAGCGCGCAGGATTACGCCGCGCTGTTCTATTCTGTGTTTTCCAACGAGGATGTGCGCAATCCACAAACACCACACCCGAAAATCCTGATCTGGGGTACACTTGAGGCACGGGTGCAAGGCGCTGATCTGGTGATACTCGCAGGTTTGAATGAGGGCAGCTGGCCCGCAGTGCCCAGCCCCGATCCGTGGTTGAACCGCGCGTTACGGCATCAAGCAGGGCTATTGGTGCCCGAGCGCCGTATCGGATTGGCCGCGCATGATTTTCAACAGGCCGTTGCCGCCAAAGAGGTTTGGATATCACGTTCTGTGCGGTCGGATGATACTGAAACAGTGGCGTCGCGGTGGGTAAACCGGCTGACTAATTTATTATCTGGTTTGCCTGACCAGGGCGGCGAGGCTGCTTTGAACGCCATGCGCAAGCGTGGCGTGCTCTGGATGCAAAAAGCTGCCGTGTTAGAGACACCTTTGCCCGCTGATCCAGCACCTCGTCCTGCCCCGTGCCCAGCGCCTGCGGTTCGACCCAATCGGTTGTCTGTCACCGAAATTCAGCGCCTGATCCGCGATCCTTATGCGATCTACGCCAAACATATCTTGCGATTACGGCCTTTGAATCCGTTAATGCGTGCACCTGATGCAATGTTGCGCGGCATCGTTCTACACCGCGTGTTGGAAGAGTTTATTCGCGATACGGCCAATGCACCCGAGCAGTGCAACAGGAATGTGCTGATGGGCAAAGCAGTCTCTATTCTGGCCCAAAACGTGCCCTGGGCAGAAACCCGAACGGCATGGCTGGCGCGGCTAGAGCGGGTGGCTGACTGGTTCATTGATACAGAACATCAACGCCGTGCGCTGGCGAAACCCACAACATTCGAGGTCAAAGGGCGTGCCAGGATCGAAGCATTGGATTTCACTCTCAGCGCCGAGGCTGACCGCATTGACATGGATGAGGCAGGACATCTGCATATCTATGATTACAAAACCGGCAAGCCTCCTTCGCCGGACGAGCAGCGTTACTTTGACAAGCAATTGCTGCTTGAAGCTGCCATTGCCGAAACTGCAGGCTTTGGTGATCTTTCACCCAGCCCGGTAGAGCGTGCCATGTTCATCGGCCTGTCAAACGATGCCAGAGAAGTTGCCGCGCCCTTGCAAGAAGAGCCCACACAAAAAGTTTGGGACGAATTGCAGACGCTGATCCAAACCTATCAAAACGCCGATACCGGCTACACGGCGCGGCGCGCGATGAAGACAACATCCGATGTGTCTGACTATGACCAACTGGCCCGGTTTGGCGAATGGGATATTGTCGCCACACCTGACAAGGCGGTGTTGAAATGACCCAGCAAAACGAGGCCACTCAGGTACAGGTGACAGCTGCACGCCCGGACCGCTCTACGTGGCTTTCGGCCAATGCCGGCTCAGGTAAAACACGGGTTTTGACCGACCGTGTGGCGCGGCTGTTATTGGACAAGGTCAATCCGCAGAATATTTTGTGTCTGACCTATACCAAAGCCGCCGCCAGTGAGATGCAGAACCGGTTGTTCAAACGCTTGGGCAAATGGGCGATGCTAGCCGAGGACCCTTTGCGCGAAGAATTGCGTGAGCTTGGTGTGGAGGGCCCAATCCCATCAGATGATCTACGTCTGGCGCGGAGGCTGTTTGCCAGCGCGATTGAAACACCTGGCGGATTGAAAATTCAAACGATCCATTCGTTTTGTTCTTCGCTTTTGCGGCGCTTTCCAATGGAGGCAGGTGTAACACCACAGTTCAAAGAAATGGAAGAGCGTGACGCTGCGCACCTGCGATCTGAGATCACCGAAGAGATTGCAAACGGTCCCAATGCCAATTTGCTTTACGACGTGGCGCGTAATTACAGTGATGGCAGTTTCGAAGATCTCACTGCCGAGATTGTCCGGCGACGCGCGCAGTTTGAGACACCGCTAAGCAATGCATTTTTGCAGGCTCACTTTGGCCAGGACCCAGATCTGACTGACGCAGATGTCGCCGGTCGGGTTTTTCTTGGATCCGAACAGGCGTTGATTGACAGTCTGGTTCCAGCTCTGCTGGCCAGCGGGCCAAACGACCAAAAGGCTGGCAAAAAGCTGAAGTCTCTGCGTGGGCTGGATGCGGGTGCTTTGCCCTTATTAGAGTCTGAATTTCTATTTGGAAAAAGTGCCGCATCACCCTTTGGTGCAAAGATTGGAAAGTTTCCCACCAAAGCCTGCAAAGACATCGTGCCACATCTGATACCCGAACTGGAACAGCTGATGGCGCGCGTGGAAGCGGCACGTGATATCCGGCTGGTCGTGGGGGCAATCGCAAAGACACGTGCGCTGCATCGCTTCGCCAATGTGTTTTTGCCGATGTATGAAACCGCCAAACTGAACCGTGGTTTGCTGGATTTTGACGATCTGATCCAACGCGCACGGGATTTGCTGACCGACCGCGACCTGGCAGATTGGGTCTTGTTTCGCATTGACGGTGGCATTGATCATATACTGGTGGACGAGGCCCAAGACACCAGCCCGGTGCAATGGCAAGTGATTGAACGCTTGGCCAAGGAGTTTACCAGCGGCGAAGGCGCGCGCGCAGATGTGATGCGCACGATTTTTGTGGTGGGCGACAAGAAACAATCGATCTATTCGTTTCAGGGTGCTGACCCGCGCGAATTTGATCGTATGCGCGAAGAGTTTTCGGACAGATTGGCCACAGGCAACAATCCGTTGCAAACGATGGAGATGGGTTTTTCGTTTCGGTCGTCGCGGGCAATCCTCGATCTGGTGGATGCCACGTTCAGCAAAGCCGAACAAAGCGGGTTTTCTTCTAATCATGCGCACAAGGCGTTCAAGGCGGATATGCCGGGCCGGGTAGATCTGTGGCCTGTGATCCCCAAGTCGGACAAGGAAGAAAAGCCAGAGTGGTACACACCCGTCGATGTCAAAGCAACGAATGACCCTGCAGTGATTTTGGCACGCCAGATTGCCAGAACCATCAAGACCCTGATCGATCAACAGCATCCCATCCCGCAAGAGCCTGAAAAGGGTGGGCCATATCTGAACCGGGCGGTTGGACCGGGTGATTTTTTGATCCTGGTACAACGCCGCAACGACCTGTTTCACGAGATCATCCGCGAGTGCAAAGCGCTGAAGCTGCCCATTGCCGGCGCTGACCGGCTAAAGGTTGCGTCGGAACTGGCCGTGCGTGATCTGGCTGCGATGCTGACATTTCTGGCCACACCGGAAGACAGTCTTTCACTGGCCGTTGCGCTAAAATCCCCCCTTTTGGGTTGGACCGAAGCACAGCTTTATGAATTGTCCCAGGGACGCAAAGAAAAATACCTTTGGGCCGAGCTTCGCAATCGCAGCAGCGACTTTCCTGACACGGTCGCAATTCTTCAGGATCTGAGGGATCAGGCAGATTTTCTGCGGCCCTATGATCTGATTGAGCGCATTCTGACGCGTCATGACGGGCGGCGCAATATTTTGGGCCGGCTGGGTGTTGAGGCTGAAGATGGCATTGATGCACTGCTTGCGCAGGCCATGGCCTATGAACGCAACGCGGTTGACAGCCTGACAGGGTTTCTGGTGTGGCTGGAAAGTGATGAGCTGGAGATCAAACGGCAAATGGATAGTGCCGGTGACCGTATCCGAGTGATGACGGTGCACGGCTCCAAGGGACTTGAAGCGCCAGTGGTCATCTTGCCCGATACCGGACAGCGCAATCTTACAATACGTGATCAAATCATTCTGGCGCCCGACGACACACCATTGTGGCGCACCAGCGCGGATACCTCGCCTGGTGCGATTACCGCGGCAGTTGATGCGATCAAAGATGCAGAACGCGCCGAACGCGATCGGTTGCTCTATGTGGCGATGACCCGCGCCGAGAAATGGCTGATCGTGGCAGCAGCGGGCGATTTGGGCAAAAACGGCGACAGTTGGTACGACAAGGTCAAAGCAGGGATGACTGCCGCAGGTGCGCGCACGCACGCATTTGAAGGCGGCGAAGGGTTGCGGTTTGAGCATGGTGACTGGGCCGCCAATGCGCACATCTCATCCCAGGATGTGCCAGATGAAACACCACAGTTGCCCGGGTTTTTCACCCAAGATGCACCCGAAATTGCCCATACGTTCACCACGCTGCGCCCCTCTGATCTGGGCAAGGCCAAGGCGTTGCCGGGCGAAGACGGACGTGACGAAGAGGCCGCCATGCGTCGTGGATCGCTCATTCACCGTTTGCTAGAGGTTTTGCCAGAAACCCCACCCGAGACATGGCCAGCTATTGCCTCCAGACTTGCAGGGTCTGAACCAGAAGCAGTCGATGTGCTTGGAGAAGTGACTGCCGTTTTGGCCTCATCCGCGTTGCAGCCACTTTTTGGGCCGGACAACCTACGCGAAGTTCGCGTCACTGCGACCCTTGATCAGCTTGGTGGGCACCGTGTGCATGGGATCATCGACCTGCTGTTGGTAGATCAGAACAAAGTTCTGGCCATTGATTTCAAATCCAACGCGATGGTGCCTTCTTCGGCCCAGACCTGCCCCGAAGGATTGCTGCAGCAGATGGGCGCCTATGCGCTGGCTTTGTCACAGGTCTATCCAGACCGACAAATTGAAACTGCACTGCTTTGGACCAGAACAGCCGAATTGATGGTCCTGCCACACGATCTTGTGACTGATGCCGTGGCGAACACCCATATATCTTGACGTGGCGGGGCCGGCTACCTAGGTTGCTGATCTGTGCCCGCCCCCTATAGGAGAGATTCTCATGGCCACTGTTGCCGTAACCGATGATACTTTTGATGCCGAAGTGAAGAATTCCGATGTCCCCGTTGTGGTGGATTTCTGGGCCGAATGGTGTGGCCCTTGCAAACAGATCGGACCCGCTCTTGAGGAGTTGGCGGCCGAGATGGAAGGCAAGATTAAGATTGCCAAAGTCGACGTAGACAGCAATCCTAACTCGGCCGTTCAAATGGGTGTGCGCGGTATTCCCGCGCTGTTCATTTTCAAGGATGGCGAAGTGGTATCAAACCGCGCAGGTGCAGCGCCCAAAGCCGCCCTGCAAAGCTGGATCGAAGAAAGCATCTGATCCTGTCTCTGACAATATGCAGACAAGGGCGCCCCAGCGGGTGCCCTTTTTCTTTGCCTGGTCTAACCTTGCGGGCCGCATCGGCACAGGCCATATAGGTGCAACATCAAGAAAGGCTGACCCCATGGCAGACAACGAATTTCCCGGATGGCACGGCACTACCATCATTGGCGTGCGCAAAGGCGGCGAAGTGGTGATTGCCGGTGACGGTCAGGTCAGTCTGGGTCAAACCGTGATCAAGGGCACTGCGCGCAAGGTAAGGCGGTTGTCCCCCGGTGGATATGATGTGGTGGCAGGCTTTGCAGGATCCACAGCTGATGCATTCACCTTGCTTGAACGGTTGGAAACCAAGCTTGAGGCGACACCCGGTCAATTGCAGCGCGCAAGTGTTGAACTTGCCAAGGATTGGCGCACGGACAAGTACCTGCAAAAACTGGAAGCAATGTTGATTGTAAGCGACGGTACCGATCTTCTGGTGATCACCGGGGCAGGTGATGTGCTTGAGCCCGAACATGATGTAACTGCAATTGGATCGGGTGGAAACTTTGCGTTGGCTGCAGCACGCGGGATGATGGACACTGACAAATCCGCTGAGCAGGTGGCGCGCGACTCCATGGCGATTGCCGCTGATATTTGCGTTTACACAAACGGCAATCTGACCGTTGAAAAAATAGCAGGCTAACTGCACTTAGCATTCAATCCCGCATACAGTTCATTTGTTCTGACTTTGATCAAGGCCGTCTCTCTGAACGAGTTGGCATATCGCGTGATTTCTGATCATACGCTTCAATTGGGGCACAAAAGCCCTTAGATACGCATCACGCTTGTTACGATTGGGTATTTTATTATGAATTTCACAGAAGATGATATTCGCGCAGCTACAGCCGCTGGCATTCTGGACGAAGCACAAGCCACACGCCTGATGACGCTGATCCACCAACGTGCTGGGCGACTGGCCCGGGGCCTGCCCGAAGATGAACCGTTTGAACTGTTCAAAGGCTTCGCTGAAATCTTCGTATCTCTTGGTCTGATCTTGTTGATTGGCAGTGCTGTGGCCTTTGCCTCAGCTGTGGGCGGAGTATTTGCAATCACGCTTGGCCTTGCTGGCTTGTGTTGGATGGCAAGCCTCTATTTCACCATGAAACGCCGCATGACGTTGCCATCAATCGTATTGGTCTCTGGGTTTTCCATCGGCATTGGTTCATTCATGGCCTGGCTATTGGATGTAAGTGGCATTGGCGACTCGGGATTGGGTATCGTGGTGCTTGGCATCTTGGGTATCCTCGCCATGCTGGTGCATTTTCGCAAATTCCACGTGCCGTTTTCGATGTTCCTGGCCGGGCTTTACGGGATACTCGTCGTGTTTGGCTTCACTGCCGAAATCAGTCTGGATGATATGTTCTCCAGCGATTTTGATACGCTTTTTGATCTGCGCCAGGGCAGTAGCTTTGCGATCGCAACACTGGTCTTTGGTCTTTTGGTCTTTGCGGCAGGGCTTTGGTTTGATCTGCAAGATCCTCACCGTGTGGGTCGCATGGCGCGTTCTGCGTTTTGGCTGCATTTGCTGGCCGCTCCTGCGATGGTCAACACCGTGATGATGACCGCTTACAATGTCCAAGGTGCCGCCGGGATGATTTTGACCATCATTGGCCTGGCGCTGGTCACGCTTTTTGCGCTGGTGATTGACCGGCGCTCGTTTCTGACTGCAGGTTTGGGATATCTGGCCGCCGTGATCTTTAGCCTGCTTGGCGAAGGCGGCGGCGATCTGACTATTCCCACCTTGATGCTTGTGCTGGGCGGGATCGTGACCTATCTCGGCACCTTCTGGACCAATTTGCGCGTGCGGCTTATGCATGCCTTGCCCAACTTCCCCGGCAAAGATCGATTGCCGCCTTATTCGGAGTGACCATGACAGATCTCACACCCCGCGAAATCGTATCCGAGCTGGACCGTTTCATTATCGGTCAAAGCGACGCCAAACGCGCAACCGCTGTAGCATTGCGCAATCGTTGGCGGCGCAAGCAACTGGGCGATGATCTGCGTGATGAGGTTTATCCTAAGAACATTTTGATGATCGGACCCACCGGCGTGGGGAAAACTGAAATCAGCCGTCGCTTAGCTAAACTGGCACGCGCGCCCTTCATCAAGGTTGAAGCCACCAAGTTCACCGAAGTTGGGTATGTTGGCCGCGATGTCGAACAGATCATTCGTGATTTGGTGGATGCAGCCATTATTGAAACCCGCGAATGGATGCGCGAAGACGTCAAAGCGCGCGCTCATGCCCAAGCCGAAGAACGTGTGATCGACGCAATTGCAGGCGAAGACGCACGCGAAGGCACCCGCGATATGTTCCGCAAAAAGCTGAAAGACGGATTGCTGGACGATACAGTGATCGAACTTGAGATTGCCGACACATCAAATCCGATGGGCGGCATGATGGATGTACCTGGCCAACCTGGTAGCCAGATGGGTATGATGAACATCGGCGATATCTTTGGCAAAGCCTTTGGCGGACGCACCATGCGCAAGAAGATGACTGTCGCTGAAAGCTACGAAATCCTGATCAGCGATGAGGCTGACAAACTGCTGGACGACGAAACCGTAAACAAGGCTGCACTGGATGCGGTCGAGCAGAACGGTATCGTGTTTCTGGATGAGATTGATAAGGTCTGTGCGCGGTCAGATGCACGTGGCGGCGATGTCAGCCGCGAAGGCGTACAACGTGATTTGCTGCCCTTGATCGAAGGCACAACCGTATCCACCAAACACGGCGCGGTAAAAACTGATCATATCCTGTTCATTGCGTCTGGTGCATTTCACATCGCCAAACCTTCTGATTTGCTGCCCGAGTTGCAGGGCAGGCTGCCCATCCGGGTTGAACTGCGTGCTTTGACGGAAGAGGATTTCGTCCGTATTCTGACAGAAACAGACAATGCCCTGACCCTGCAATACACTGCCCTTATGGGCACTGAGCAGGTTGAGGTAACATTCACCGATGATGGCATCGCTGCCCTGGCCCGCATTGCCGCCGAAGTGAACCAGTCAGTTGAAAATATTGGTGCGCGCCGCCTTTACACAGTTATGGAACGTGTGTTCGAAGAGCTTAGCTTTACTGCGCCTGATCGCTCGGGTGACAAGGTTGAGGTAAACGCGGCGTTTGTTGAGGAAAATCTAGGCGAGCTTGCCAAGTCTTCAGACCTTAGCCGATACGTGCTGTAATCTGTGCTGGCGGATCGCTCTTCTTCTGGCGCTAAATGCCCCCGCGGATAGCAAAAACCTTCAAACTGCGCATCTACACTCTTTCCAACATGCATAAATAAAGCGACAGAGGAGTCATGTCCTTTGTTGCTTTCTTCCGTGAAAACCTCCGCTGGCTGAGTGCCGGGGTGTTGCTGACGTTTCTCAGCAGTTTTGGACAGACCTTTTTCATCTCAATTTTTGCTGGGGAAATCCGTGAGGGGTTTCAGATCAGCCATGGCCAATGGGGCGGAATTTATGCGTTGGGCACCACGGCCTCGGCCATTGTCATGGTCTGGGCGGGTGGATTGACCGATCAGTTTCGCGCGCGCACGTTGGGGGCTGTTGTTTTGGCAATGCTGGCGGCCGCCTGCATTTTCATGGCGATCAATCCAGTGTGGTGGCTGTTGCCGCTTGTCATATTTTGCCTGCGCTTTGCCGGCCAAGGCATGACCAGTCACATTGCAGTTGTCGCAATGGGCCGATGGTTTATCGCAACACGCGGCAAAGCCTTGTCAGTTGCAACCCTGGGGTTTGCCTTGGGTGAGGCGATCTTGCCGTTGGTTTTCGTGGCGTTGATTGCAATTTATGACTGGCGGCTTTTGTGGGTCGCTGCTGCGTTGATTGCTGCAATGGGCATTCCCGCCTTGATCAGCCTGCTGCAACAAGAACGCACACCGCAATCTATGGCCAGCTCAGATCAATCACTTGGCATGCATCGGCATCAATGGACCAGAAACGAAACGCTGCGGCATCCTCTTTTTTGGTTCATGGTGCCCGCACTTCTGGGGCCGGGTGCATTCAACACAGCGTTTTTCTTTCATCAGGTGCACTTTGCCAAAATCAAGAACGTCACCCATGTCGAGCTGGTAGCTATGTTTCCGTTTTACACAATCGTAGGCATTGCTTTCATGGCATTGTCTGGCTGGGCGCTGGATAAGTTTGGCACACCAAAGTTGATCCCGTGGTTCCAACTTCCCATGGTCGCGGCGTTCATCGTGTTCGCCTATGCAGATAGCTATGCCAGTTTGTTGCTCGGGTTTTTCTTTCTGGCGATCACCACAGGGGCCAATACGACCTTGCCCAATGCTTTTTGGGCCGAGTTTTTTGGTACGCGTTACCTTGGATCAATCAAGGCGATGGCTGCAGCGGTGATGGTGTTGGGCTCGGCGATTGGTCCGGGGATCACTGGTTTGGGAATCGATATGGGCGTGGGTCTGGAGGCACAGTATATCGTCGTTGCGGCGTACTTTGTATTTGCCACGGTGATGATGGTCATAGGTGTGGCGCGCTACAAAAGCCTGATCACCGCGCCCGTCTAAGATAGACGTAATACGCCCCACCTCCGCCATGGCGCAGATGTGCTTCGGTTAACTGCAAAACTGCTTGGGCCAAAGGAGGTTGTGCCAACCATCCCGGTACGTTGTGGCGCAGCACACCCAACCGCGTCGGGATCGGGCCGCCATCATCCCGGTGTTTGCCTTTGCCAGTGACCACCAAAACCAATCGTTTCCCGTTGGCCTGTGCAGACAGGATAAACCGCGTCAACGCCGGATGTGCCTGATCCAGTGTCATACCGTGTAGATCCAGCTTGCCTTCGGGCTTCATTTTGCCGCGTTTCAGCTTTCCAAAGGCTTTGCGATCCATCGCCACAGGTGCACTTGCAACCTGTTCACGCACGCCCGGCAACACGTCATGCGGTGGCGTCCGTCCATTTGCGTTTTGACCCAGAGAAAACTGTGTCAGTCGCGGCTTTGACACGGATGTCGGTGCTGGCGTTGAAGGTTTCAGAATGTTCAACGGCGCCCGAGTGTTCTCAGCCTGCAAGCGCTGTGTATTCTCAGCCACCTTACGCCATAAATCCAGCTCGTCCTGGCGGGGGCGGCGCCCGGCCATCACAAATTCTCCGGCAGCATGGCATAGGCGCGTTGGATCGGCAGTAGTACCACCATACGGCCGGGATCACGCAGCTTGCCTGCCTCGCGTCCAGCTTGATCTCCTGTACCAAAGAAGATGTCTGCACGTTGCGGACCCTTAATGGCCGAACCGGTATCCTGCGCAATCATCAAACGGTTGATCTGAGTGGCACCGCCTTTTTCAATCCATACCGGCGCACCCAACAAGTAATAGCTTGGATCAACTGCAATCGTGCGCATCGTCGTGATCGATCGGTTCATTGCACCCTTTGGACCGCTCGTCGGAGGGATGTCATCGATCCGGCGGAAAAACACATAAGACGGGTTATGGTACAGCAACTCCTGTCCTTCAATCGGGTTCCGGCGCACCCAGTTTTTGATCACCTGAGCTGATACCTGATGTGCTTTGTAGATCCCACGGCGCACCAACTCGACGCCCACCGAACGATATTCGTGCCCGTTAGATCCGCCATATCCCACACGGATTACATTTCCACTGGGCAAACGCACACGACCTGAGCCCTGGATTTGCAGAAAAAACTTCTCAACCGGGTCATCGACCCAGGCGATTTCATAACCTTGCATGAAATCGCCAGTTTCAATCTGGCGCCGCGTGTACCACGGATTTGATGCCTTTGACGCTTTGGGTTCGCGGTACAAAGGATACCGATAGCGTGTGCTTTGAGTAAGTGAGCCGTTTAGTTCGGGTTCAAAATAACCGGTGAACAATGATCGACTTTGATCCTCGATCATCACAGGCCGGAAGAACAACTCGAAGAATGATTTGGCATTTGGTTGATCGCTGGCCAAGGCACATAAAGATTGCCAATCAGGGTCGCGCATGTCGCCGCAAGTGTTCAAAAAAACCGACAGGGCCTTTTCGTGGTCATCTGTTTGCCAGCCTTCCAGGTCGTCAAACCGAAGCAGCGTGTGGGTCAGCTCATCTGCAACAAGAGCGCCCGCCAGGGACGCCCAAATTGAAAATGCTGCCGCCCACGCCCGCTTCATTCGCCCGTGGCAACAAGCCGCCAGTTAGGATCATCCGCGCCCATGACACGCTCAAACGTCCAGCTGTCTTTTTGCTTTTTGGATTGGCCTGGCTTGCCTTCTACGACCTCACCGCTGGCGTCGCGCACAACCGAGATCAGCTCGCCCACATAGCGGACAGTAATTTCAGCGCGGTTGGTGGCATCGTCAAATGCTGCATCCGCCAGTGACGTTTCACGCACTCCGACAAACTCAGCTTCGATCGTCAAACCTTGCTCTTGGCGGGCATCGACAACCTGAACAAAGGTTTCATAGACGTCTTCGGACAAAAACGGCATCACCTCATCCAGTTTGCCGTTCTCAAACGCCATCAGAATCATTTCATAGGCGCCGCGCGACCCTTGCAGGAATTCGGTGACGCTGAATGCAGGTTCGATCCGCTTCATATCAGCCAAGGCACCTGCGGCGTCAGTGTCTTCAGCGACATGATCCGTGATATCGAAATCCGGGCCACCTTCGACCACTTCAAAATCACTGCGGCGCTGCGTTGCAGCTGTGTCATCAGCCATACCGCGCGGGGGGCCTTCAAAACCGTCGCGGGTGCCAAGGACACTCTTCAGTCTCAGGATCAGGAAAATTGCGATACCAGCCAGCACCAGCAATTGCAAAATTGGCGAGTTCATACGTACCTCATTTCAGGCAAGGCATGGAAACATGCCCTTTCGGGTCTTATGTAGGTGACAGGGTGGCCCAAGTCCACCATCGCCCGGTCAAGAATCCGGCACCCTTTCAGTTATGGAGAGATCTTATGTGGCTCTTTTTAGCATTTTTGGCAGTTCCATTGATCGAGATCGCCCTGTTTATTCAAGTCGGCGGCCTTATTGGGTTGTGGCCAACTTTGGGAATCGTGGTGCTGACAGCCATATTGGGGACATTTTTAGTAAAAACCCAAGGTGCTATGGCGATGAACAATTTGCGTGGCTCGTTTTCCCGACTTGAAGATCCATCCGAACCATTGGCTCATGGCGCAATGATCCTTGTGTCTGGCGCTTTGTTGCTGACACCAGGTTTTTTCACAGACGCCGTTGGTTTTGCACTATTGATGCCACCCGTGCGCACAGCCGTTTTCGGGTATCTGAAGAAGCGTGTGAAAGTTCAGCAGTTTGATATGGGCGGCACAGGTCCACAGCCCAGCCGCGAGGAATATCGCCCCCACGCTGCAGATGATACGGTGATTGAAGGTGATTACACAGAAGTAACGCCCCAGAAAAAACCCACGCATTCCAACTCTGGTTGGACAAAGCACTGATCCGGCCATTGAGGCGTGCGCCCCATCCTGCTACATGTGCCGGCGATATTGATTTTCCGTCGGAGACCTTAAATGGCTGATACTGAAAACGGCGCTGCATCTGGCAACGGAGCGGCACAAACCGAAGCACCTCAGGTCAAAATGAACATCCTGACCCAGTTCGTGCGTGACCTTTCCTTTGAAAACCTTCTGGCACAGCGCGGCGCTGGTGGCGAAGTGACACCTGACGTTACGGTCAGTGTTAATCTTGAGCCAAAAAAACGTGCTGTTGAAAACCAATACGAGGTGATCACAAAGCTAAAAGTTGATTCCAAGAACAAAGACGGCGGCGAGCCATTGTTTCTTATGGAGCTGGAGTATTCCGGTGTATTTCATATCGAAGGCCTGCCCGAAGAGCAGCTTCACCCATTTTTGTTGGTGGAATGCCCGCGCATGATGTTCCCATTCCTGCGCCGCATCGTCAGCGATGTGACCCGCGATGGAGGCTTTCCTGCGCTGAACCTGGAAAACATCGATTTCGTATCGCTGTACCGAAATGAAGTGGCGCGTCGCCAAGCCGCCGCAGCAGCAGAAGGCCAGGCTACGCCGTCAGCCTAGTTTTTTCCAAATAGCATCATCGCCCAGGCCATCAATCATGGCCTGGTGCGCCGATAACTCTGCGTCGGTAATTCGCGCCGCCAATGGGGTTTGCCGCTGTTGCGGACGCCATTCATCCTGGCCCGTGTTCGATGATGCACCTGTCTGAGTGTTACCAGCCAGCCCAAAATCTGGCTGTCGCCCACCGATCAGCTCCAGATAAACCTCGGCCAAAATCTCGGAGTCGAGCAAAGCACCGTGCAAAGTGCGGGCGGAATTATCAATGTTGAACCGACGACACAGCGCATCCAGTGATGCAGGCGAGCCCGGGAATTTCTTGCGTGCAATCAGAAGCGTATCAATCGCCTGATCCATCGGCAGTTTCGGCCGGTTGACCCACCCCAGCTCGGCGTTCAGGAACTTCATGTCGAAGGACGCATTGTGAATCACCAACTTGGCATCACCAACAAAATCGACAAAGGCCTGTGCAATCTTGGCAAACACCGGCTTGTCACGCAGAAAATCATCACCCAAACCGTGCACTTCGAATGCTTCGTTTGGCATAGCGCGCTCGGGATTGATGTATTGGTGGTAGGTTTTGCCAGTCGGCATATGATTAAACAGCTCAACCGCTCCAATTTCGACAATCCGGTCGCCTTGTTCCGGCTCAAACCCAGTTGTTTCCGTATCCAGTACGATTTCACGCATTGGCCAGCCTTGTCCTTATGTTCTGAACCACAGACTGCACTTGCGCGCGAGCGTGTTCAAGAGTGTCCGTCTCAACCACATAATCCGCTTTGGCGCGTTTCTCGGCATCGGGAGCCTGCATATTCATGATCGTTTCAATCTGATCAACGGTCATGCGCGCGCGTTGCATCAACCGACGTTTTTGTTCATCGATGTTAACACTGACCACGACGACGGCGTCCATCGTGACGTCGGCACCTGTTTCGTAAAGCAGGGGAATATCAAGCACGCTGATATCAGCAGTCGATCCCTCCAGAAACGCCATACGATCTGCGGCCACCAAAGGATGCACGATGGTTTCGGTTTGCTTTAGGACTGAAGGGTCTTTCGATATCATTTCCTTCAGGCGATCACGCGAAACTGCGCCGTTTTCTATGGCGTCCGGGAAGGCCTTACTCATGGGTGCAACTGCGGCGCCACCTTTGGCATACAACCGATGAACGGCAGCATCCGCATCCCAAAGTGCGCACCCCAAATCGACAAACATTTGGGCAGTGGTCGATTTGCCCATGCCGATGGATCCGGTAAGCCCCAGTTTGAATGTCATCTCAGCGCTGCGGCACGTGTGGCGCTGTCAACTTCTGGGCGGATGCCAAACCAGCGCTCGAACGCTGGAACGGCCTGATGCAACAACATACCAAGACCATCAACTGTGGTGCATCCTATCTCTTCTGCCTCAAGCAGCAGCTTGGTTTTAAGTGGCGCATATACCAGATCCGTCACCAAAGCGCCCTTTTGCAGACCATCCAATGGCACGCGTAAGGGCGGTTTGCCCATCATGCCCAAAGATGTGGTGTTTACCACCAAGCTTGCCTCTTCCAGCATGTTGCCCGCCTTGACCCAATCAAACACGCGCAAGCGTTTGCCAAATTCTGATTTCAACGCCTCAGCCCGTACCCGAGTACGGTTCGAGATCAGAATTTCTGACACGCCCACATCCAAGAGAGACGCCACAACAGCGCGCGCAGCACCACCCGCTCCCAACACAGCCGCTGGGCCTGATTTAGGATTCCAGTTTGGTGCGTTTTGTTTGAGGTTTTGAACAAACCCGTAGCCGTCCGTATTATCGGCATGGATTTTGCCATCTTTGCGAAAGATAAGCGTGTTGGCCGCCCCGATCAAAATGGCGCGGTCTGTCACCAAATCAGCGATCTCCATCACCTTTTCCTTGTGGGGAACGGTAATATTGACTCCCACAAAGCCAAGTTTAGGCAAGGTGCGAATGACATGTTCAAGATCATCAGGCGCCACATCCATAGGAATGTAATACCCCTGTTGGCCATAGGTTTTCAGCCAGTGCATATGCAATTGTGGTGATTTGGAATGCGCGATGGGGGACCCGATGACACCAGCCAATGGAATTTTTGCTGTGGTCATGCGCTGAGCACCCCGCGTTGAGTGAGATATGAGATTAGGCCAAGCATGGGCAGGCCCAGTACGCTAAAGTAATCGCCAGAGATCTTTGTGAACAAACGCACGCCTTCTTCTTCCAGTTTATAGCCACCAACTGAATGTTGGACGCTGTGCCAATTGCGGTCAATATAACTGTTAAGATATGCCTGACTAAGGGGACGCATGGTCAAAGTGACTTGGGCCACTTCACGCCAAACTGGTTTAGCCCCTTCATACAGCACAATCGCTGACAAAAGCTGATGTGATTTGCCCTGCATCGCTGTCATTTGGTCGCGCAAATCATTAGGATCTCGGGGCTTGGACAGGATCGCGTTGTCAAAGCTCAAAACCTGATCACACCCCAGGACCATCGCATCCGAATGCTTTTCTGAAATCTTACGCGCTTTCATTTCAGCCAATGTATCGGCAATATCTCGTGGTGGAGCCGCCTCGGCCAGAAGAGCAGATTTGATCATTTCTTCATCAATCCGGGCTGGAATCACCTGATGTGCAATACCAGCCTGGGTCAGCAATTGGTGCCGTATTTGCGATGCTGAGGCCAATATGATGGGGGCAGTCATGTGGATAACCCAGTGTAAATCTTAACAATGTATTAAGGACAGATGACCGAGAAATCTACCTTGGTTTATGTCTTGTGCAAACATGCCAAAGCTCAGGTAAGATGTTCAGTGTTTATACGTATGTGGAGTATGATAAGTTTTGATCGTGGACGGAATAGATCATTCACAGTTCATCCTTAGTTTATCCACAGTTATTCAGGGAATACTTATGTATAAGCCTTTGTTTATAAACAGATATTAATGAATTTAAAAAATGCCGCTGATCCTGTGCAGATCTTTTGCGTGTGTGTATAAAGCTGCTCGTAAGTATTTAATCCACACAAATTGGTCGCCCTACAAATCACATCATCCTTTCTAATATTTCTTTTTATTTATAGAGAGAGATTAACAGGGAGTGTGAAGATATGTTTGATCTTTTGAGTACCGCCTATCCTTGGGTCAAAGCGCTTCACATTGTGTCGGTGATATCGTGGATGGCGGGTATGTTCTACTTACCACGTCTCTTTGTGTATCATGCAGAACAATCCGAACCTGGTGATACGCGTGATAGTGTATTTCAGGAAATGGAGCGTAAGCTGCTCAGAGTGATCATGACCCCAGCCATGATCGCCACATGGATATTTGGATTGGTATTGGTGGTCACACCAGGAGTTGTTGATTGGTCTTCGATCTGGCCATGGGCGAAAGCCGCGGGTGTGCTTGGGATGACATGGGCGCATCATTGGTTGGGTCTGAGACGCAAGGAATTTGCATCGGGTGCCAACACGCGGTCGGGCAAAACTTACAGGCTGATGAACGAAGTTCCGACTGTATTGATGTTTGTCATTGTCTTTGCCGTAGTGCTGCGGTTCTGAGGCTGTCGTTGACTCGCGCTGTGTAGCTGCTTACACAACCTTAACGGCCCCGTCCGGGGTACCGGCTTTCCATTGATAGAAAAACACGCCCACATGACCGGTCATGTGTTGCGTTGAGGTATAGTGATATGTCCGAAGACCAAACCCCAGACGAACGTTTGAACCTGTCCGATCTGAAGGCGCAAACCGCCAAGGATCTTTTGGACATGGCCGAAGAGCTGGAGATCGAAAACGCTTCCACCATGCGTAAGGGCGAGATGATGTTCTCGATCCTGAAAGAACGGGCCGAGGAAGGCTGGACCGTATTCGGTGATGGTGTGCTGGAAGTGGTGCAGGATGGGTTTGGTTTTCTGCGGTCACCTGAAGCCAACTATTTGCCAGGCCCGGACGATATCTATGTGTCGCCAGAAATTATCCGCAAGCATTCGTTGCGTACTGGGGACACCATCGAAGGTGAGATCAAACAGCCTGAGGAAAGTGAGCGTTACTTTGCGCTGACCGTGGTCACAGTGATCAACTTTGAAGAGCCCGAGAAGGCGCGTCACAAGATTGCCTTTGACAACCTCACGCCCCTCTATCCTGATGAGCGGATGACGATGGAAATCGCTGATCCAACGGTCAAGGACAGATCAGCCCGGATCATTGATCTGGTGGCTCCAATTGGCAAAGGTCAACGCTCACTGATCGTGGCCCCGCCGCGCACCGGTAAAACCGTCCTGCTGCAAAATATCGCGACCAGCATCGAACAGAACCACCCTGAGTGCTATCTGATCGTGCTGTTGATTGATGAACGTCCCGAAGAAGTCACTGACATGCAACGCTCGGTCAAAGGCGAAGTTGTCAGCTCGACTTTTGATGAACCCGCCACCCGCCACGTCGCGGTATCGGAAATGGTAATTGAAAAGGCCAAGCGACTTGTTGAACACAAGCGCGATGTGGTGATCCTGCTCGATTCCATCACGCGCCTAGGCAGGGCCTTCAACACGGTTGTTCCCTCCTCTGGTAAGGTTCTGACAGGTGGTGTGGATGCAAACGCCCTGCAACGCCCAAAACGGTTTTTCGGTGCGGCACGTAACATCGAAGAGGGTGGATCGCTGACCATCATCGCGACAGCCTTGATCGAAACCGGTAGCCGCATGGACGAGGTTATCTTTGAAGAATTCAAAGGCACAGGTAACAGCGAAATTGTTCTGGATCGCAAAGTTGCAGACAAACGTGTGTTCCCAGCGATGGATATCCTCAAGTCGGGCACCCGTAAGGAAGAGTTGCTGGTCGACAAGATCGATCTGCAAAAGACCTTTGTTTTGCGCCGCATCCTGAATCCGATGGGCACAACAGACGCCATCGAATTCCTGATTTCGAAGCTGAAGCAGACCAAAACCAACTCGGATTTCTTCGATTCGATGAACACCTAAAGGCGATACCGCTGGGGGTTTATCCCGATGGACACGATTTTTGCTCTCTCCACCGCGCTTGGTAAGGCAGGTGTGGCCATTATCCGTATTTCCGGACCTCATGCTCATGGCGCCGCAATGGCGCTGTGTGGAACGCTTCCAGCGCCCCGTAGGGCGTCAGTGCGTGCGCTTCGGGATCAGGCGGGCGAACCACTCGACGAGGCATTGGTTCTGGTGTTTGAACCGCTGCACAGTTTCACCGGCGAGGCTGTCGTTGAATTTCAATGCCATGGAAGCCCCGCAATCATAGCTGCGGTACTGGAAGCACTGGGTGAAAATGCTGATCTCAGGGCAGCGGAACCAGGAGAGTTCACGCGCCGCGCGTTGGAAAATGGCAGGCTGGATTTGGCACAGGTCGAAGGCTTGGCCGATCTGATTGAGGCCGAAACAGAAGCCCAGCGTCGCCAGGCATTGCGGGTCTTTTCAGGTGAGCTCGGTGATATGGCCGAAAGCTGGCGTCGCGATCTGATCCGCGCTGCAGCTTTGTTGGAAGCGACGATTGATTTCGCGGACGAAGATGTACCGGTTGATGTGTCGCCGGAAGTCACGCAGTTAGTTGCTCAGGTGCAGACATCACTGCAATCTCAGGCCTCAGGGGTCCAGGCCGCTGAACGTGTGCGCGCGGGGTTTGAGGTTGCCATTGTTGGTGCGCCAAATGTGGGTAAATCGACGCTGCTCAATGCATTGGCAGGCCGAAAAGCAGCAATCACTTCTGAATACGCTGGCACAACACGCGATGTGATTGAGGTGCGTATGGATTTGGATGGGTTACCTGTGACCTTCCTTGATACCGCAGGCGTGCGTGAAACCGATGATGTTGTCGAGGCGATTGGCGTGGATTTGGCAAAGTCACGCGCTGAGCGTGCTGACTTGCGCGTTTTCTTGTTAGAAGGTGATCAAGTAATTGATATAAAACAAGAAAGTGGTGACTTGATGCTATTTGCCAAGGCAGATCTGCGCGATGATCCTGCGGGCGGCATATCGGGTCAAACGGGACTTGGTGTAGCGAGTTTGGTAAAGGCTATCACCGAAACTCTCAGCTCTCGTGCCAGTGGAATAGGTGTGGCAACACGTTTGCGCCACAAGCAGGCGATGGAGCGCGCTCTTGTTCATCTGAACGCAAGCGCTGACTTGGTTCGGATCGGTGAGGCCGCGACTGACATAGCAGCCGAAGAAATCAGATCAGCTATTCGGGCCCTTGATTCTCTGGTAGGACGCATAGATGTGGAGAATATCCTGGACGAGATATTCGCGAGCTTTTGTCTGGGCAAGTAACAGTTTCTGAATGAGGAGTGTTTCACGTGAAACATTTTGACGTCATAGTCATCGGCGGTGGTCATGCAGGCTGCGAGGCGGCACACGCAGCGGCGAGAATGGGTGTGAGCACGGCTTTGGTGACGCTGACGCGCGACGGTATCGGTGTGATGTCTTGCAATCCAGCGATAGGTGGATTGGGCAAAGGCCATCTTGTACGAGAAATTGACGCGCTCGATGGTGTGATGGCGCGTGTTGCGGATGCTGCAGGCATACAATTCAGATTATTGAACCGACGTAAAGGCCCTGCTGTACAAGGTCCCCGCGCGCAGGCTGATCGGAAAATATACCGTGAAACCATGCTTGCGTTGACTGATGCTCAGCCGAACTTAGAGGTCGTGCAAGGAGAAGCTGTCGACTTTTTGATGCAGGGCGACACAGTAAGCGGTGTGGTTCTGGCAGACGGAACGTCTATCAGCGCGCCTTCAACGATCCTCACTACAGGAACTTTTTTGCGCGGGGTCATCCACATTGGGGACGTGTCACGCCCGGGCGGCCGAATGGGGGATAAGCCCTCGATCAAACTAGCGGAGCGCATCGACAGCTTTCAATTGCCATTGGGCCGTCTGAAGACTGGTACGCCGCCTCGTCTGGATGGCAAAACAATTGCCTGGGATTTGCTTGAGGAGCAGCCAGGTGATGATGACCCAGTCCTGTTTTCTTTCTTGTCGAAAGAGCCAAAGGCGAGGCAAATAGCATGCGGTATCACGCATACAAATCCTCAAACACATGAGATTATTGAAAAAAACCTGTCGCGATCGGCGATGTATGGTGGGCATATCGATGGTGTTGGCCCACGATACTGTCCGTCGATCGAGGATAAAATCGTCCGTTTTGCGGAAAAAACATCGCATCAGATTTTTCTTGAACCGGAAAGTCTGTCTGACAATTTGATCTATCCAAATGGCATTTCAACATCGCTGCCGGAGGATGTGCAAACGGCCTATGTGCATTCAATTCGTGGGTTGGAGAACGCCAGGATTGTTCAGCCTGGCTACGCTATTGAGTACGATTACGTTGATCCTCGTGTGTTAGACAGCACACTGTCTGTACGCGATGTGCCTGGTCTGTACTTGGCGGGCCAGATAAATGGCACCACAGGATACGAAGAGGCCGCGGCTCAAGGGATGGTCGCAGGCCTCAACGCAGCCAGGGCCGCTCAGCGCAAGGAATCTGTGACCTTTAGCCGTTCTGAAAGTTATATCGGGGTTATGATTGATGATCTGACTACTCGCGGTGTCACCGAGCCCTACCGAATGTTCACATCGCGGGCTGAGTTTCGTTTATCGCTCCGTGCGGACAATGCGGATCAGCGCCTGACGCCGGTCGGGATTTCGATTGGATCAGTGAAAGAGCCACGAAAAGCACTGTTTTCAGAGAAGATGGAACGATTGTCGGCGGCGCGATCAGTTTTGGAGCAACAAAGCTATACGCCAAAGCAATTGCGCACAAATGGCCTTGATGTGAAAGAAGATGGCACGCGCCGGACGGCGTTTCAACTTTTGTCATTCCCGGATATTGGGTTTGAAGACATCCAAAAACTTGATGAATCACTTGAAAAGATCGACGCTGAAATAAAGCAACAAGTTGAGCGAGACGCGCTGTATCATACTTATATTGAACGACAAAAGCGCGATGTCTTGTTAATGCAGAAGGATGAAGCCAAAGCGATTCCTGTGTATTTTGATTATGACAGCATCGAGGGGCTGTCTAATGAGTTGAAATCCAAACTTGCTGCTGCGCGGCCGTCAACTTTGGCACAAGCGGGTCGCGTTGATGGTATGACCCCTGCGGCGCTCACGCTGCTTTTGATGCGGCTGCGTCAGGCAGACAGGAGCAAATCAGCATGATGTCCCACGAAGATCTGGATGTTTCACGTGAAACATTCGACCGCTTACAGATCTACGTTGACTTGCTTGGGAAATGGAATGCAAAGATCAATCTTGTCTCAAAGTCCACACTCAAAGACGTTTGGACTCGCCACATCCTAGATTCTGCACAATTGCTCAAACTTGCGCCAGACCATAGCAAAACATGGGCTGATCTGGGTTCGGGCGGAGGGTTTCCAGGCCTTGTTATCGCGATAATGGCTATCGAAACCAATTCACCCAAGAAGGTTCTGCTTGTTGAAAGTGACCAGCGAAAAGCTGCGTTTTTGCGAACGATCATACGTGAAACTGATGCTCCAGCCGAAGTGTTGACTGATCGAATTGAGGATATCGCCCCACTAAATGCTGATGTCATTTCCGCGCGAGCCCTGGCAGATCTATCAACATTGCTGGAATTTGCAGAGCGTCATATGGCGAAAACGGGTACAGCGCTGTTTCTCAAGGGTGTTCAGTGGGAAAAAGAGCTATTGTCAGCACAAAGCGAGTGGAACTTCGAATACCGTGTTGATAATAGTCTTACGGAAAACGGCCCCGTTATCCTTGGCATCACAGGAGTGTCCCGTGTCTGACCCAACGCGCCCTCGTGGTCCGAAAATTATTGCGATCGCCAACCAAAAGGGAGGCGTGGGCAAAACAACCACCACCATTAACCTCGGAGCTGCCTTGGCTGAGACGGGGGAGCGGGTGTTGATTGTTGACCTTGATCCGCAAGGCAACGCATCAACCGGTCTTGGTATAAACCCGGATGATCGTGAATTCACCACTTACGAACTGCTGCTGGAGGAGATCGAGCTTGGCTCGGTGATTCAGAAAAGTAATACTGAAAACCTCTCGATAATACCAGCGACTGTGGATCTCAGCTCTGCTGATATGGAGTTGATTTCAAACGAAAAACGCAGCTACATGTTGCATGATGCTTTGCGACAACCAGCGATAGATCAGTTCGAACTGGACTATATTCTGATCGATTGTCCGCCGTCTTTAAACTTGCTGACAGTCAACGCGATGGTCGCCTCTCATTCGGTGTTGGTGCCGCTTCAATCCGAGTTTTTTGCGCTCGAAGGATTGTCACAGTTGATGTTGACCATCCGCGAAGTCCGTCAAACTGCCAATCCTAATCTTCGAATTGAGGGTATCGTTCTTACAATGTTTGATGCCCGTAACAACTTATCGACCCTGGTCGAACAAGATGCCCGGGATAACCTGGGTGAGCTTGTATTTCAGACGCGCATTCCCAGAAATGTTCGGGTAAGCGAGGCGCCGTCGTTTGCGCAGCCTGTAATCAGTTACGATTCAAGCTCGAAGGGGGCGCAGGCGTATCGGGCGCTTGCAGTAGAATTGATGAAAAACCAGACCGTCGCTGCGGCGTGATCAAAGGGGATTGTTCTTATGGCAGATAAAAAATCCAAACGAGGCCTGGGGCGCGGCTTGTCAGCCTTGATGGCGGATGTTCAGGATGCACCGACACCTGATTCCGCTGCCGCACGCTCGGATATCCTGGTGCCGATCGAAAAGATCAGCGCAAATCCTGATCAGCCTCGGCGCAGTTTTGATAAGGATCAGCTGGATGACCTGGCCAATTCAATCCGAGAGAAGGGTATCATCCAGCCGCTGATTGTACGCCCGCACCCTAAACGGAAAGCTGAATTTGAGATTGTTGCTGGTGAGCGCCGCTGGCGGGCAGCTCAGATGGCCAAGCTACATCAAGTCCCAGTTATTGTTCGAGAATTTGACGATATAGAAGTACTGGAAGTTGCAATTATTGAAAATGTGCAACGTGCCGACCTGAATGCTGTGGAAGAAGCACTAGGGTACAGCCAGCTTATGGACAAGTTTGGTCACACCCAGGAAAAGTTGGCCGAAGTTCTGGGCAAAAGCCGCAGCTACATCGCCAATTCAGTACGTTTGTTGCAGCTGCCTGAAGAAGTGCGTGCGTTTCTGCGTGATGGAAAGCTGTCAGCGGGTCATGCACGTGCGTTGATCACTGCTGATAACCCAGTGGCATTGGCGCGCGAAGTTATTAAGAAAGATCTTTCAGTTCGAGAGACTGAAAAACTTGCCAAATCAGGGATTTCAAACATTTTTGCTGACAAAGGCAAGGCAAGCAAATCACCTGTTTCCAGCAAAGATGCGGATACAAAAATGCTGGAAGGTGATTTATCGGCCAACCTTGGCATGAAGGTGGCGATAGATCACAAACCTGGACGCGAAGATGGCGCTGTGACGATACGTTATTCCAACCTGGAAGAGCTGGATGATTTGTGCCGATTGCTGAGTGGGAACCGCTAGATTAGACGCCTGGATCTGGTAACAACTCCTCGATTACAGAATTCAGCACCAGACGCCCATTGCGTGTAGCCCGTATTTTGCTTAAGTCGGGCTCGATCATACCAATAGTGACAAGATGCTCTAGCACGTCGCGATCTGGCTCTTTTCCCAAAAGTAAAGAATATCTTTTATAATCAATACCTTCTGATACTCTTAACCCCATCAAGAGGTATTCGCCCGCCTGTTCGATTGCCGACAGGGGCGTGAATTCTTTTTCAGTTGCACCGATCATTGCAGCTTTAAGCCAACGATCGGGCATGGCATACGTCACTGTCGCGTGGCGAACACCGTTCAAGGTGATACGCCCATGTGCACCCGGACCGATCCCGATGTAATCGCCATAGCGCCAATAGATCAGATTGTGTCGCGATTCAGACCCCGATTGTGCATGGTTAGAGACTTCATAAGCCGACATTCCCGCCGCATCACAAATCTCTTGGGTGGCATCATACATATCGGCGGATAGCGAATCTTTGGGCAGACCTTTCAGGCGGCCATTTTCAAAGCGATCACCAAATGCTGTCCCGGGTTCAATCGTCAGCTGGTACAACGACAGATGATCAACCGTCATGTTTACTGCCGACTTCAATTCGGATTTCCAACTGTCGAGCGTTTGATCCTGGCGCGCATAAATCAGATCAAAGCTGACACGATCAAAGGTTGACCTTGCAATCTGAAACGCTTGTTTGGCTTCATCCACTGTGTGAATTCGACCGAGCCGTTTAAGATCAGGCTCATTCAGGGCCTGAATACCCATCGAAATACGTGACACACCTGCCTGTTGATAGGCGCGGAAACGACCCGCTTCGACTGAGCTTGGATTGGCCTCTAGGGTGATCTCAAGATCGTTGGCCGTGGGCCAGCTTTGACGGATCCGTGCGATGATCTGATGAACGCTGTCTGGGTCCATCAGGCTGGGTGTTCCGCCGCCAAAGAATACCGAATTCAGAACGCGCCCTGGAAGTAATTGCGCATAGCGATCAATTTCAGCCAGATAAGCATTGCACCAGGCGCCTTGGTCAATTTGGCGCGCAACATGAGAGTTGAAGTCGCAATATGGGCACTTCGCCTCGCAATACGGCCAATGCAGGTAGAGGCCAAACCCGCCGGCTTGCCAATCCTCAGCCAAAACAACCCTTTACGAATTTTGCGAAAGCATCCGCGCGGTGGCTGATTTTGTTCTTTTCCCACCGATCCATTTCACCAAATGTTTGAGTATATCCATTGGGTAGAAAAATCGGATCATAACCGTGGCCTTGATCACCTTGCATTGGCCAGACTATTTCACCATCGATTGTTCCGGGAAACACCTCGTCATGACCATCAGGCCAAGCAAGCACAAGCGTACAGCAGAACCGTGCTCGCCACGGTTTTGGTGCTCCCTTGGTGACAAGTTCGGAATGCACACGGGTCATCGCCATTGTGAAATCGCGACCCTGATCCGTTTCGGCCCAATCGGCCGTATATACACCTGGTGCTCCACCTAAATCATTGACTTCAACACCTGAATCATCAGACAGCGCAGGCAATCCAGTGGCCTTGGCTGCCGCGTGTGCTTTGATACGGGCATTCCCAACAAATGTGGATTCCGTTTCCTCTGGCTCATCCAGACCTTTCTCGGCGGCGCCTACAACGGTCACGCCAAAGGGATCAAGCAGGGCGGCGATTTCCTCAAGCTTGCCCGCATTGTGTGTCGCGACCAGTAGAGTATCGCCGTCAAATTTACGCATTGGACGCAGCCAGCTGCATCTCCGCCAGCTCGCCCACACCTTTTTCAGCAAGATCCATCAGCTGGTTCATCTGATCGCGGCTAAAGGTTGATCCTTCGGCACTCATCTGTACCTCGATCAGTTTCCCGGATTGGGTCATGATGAAGTTGCCATCAACACCTGCTTCGCTGTCTTCAGGGTAATCCAAGTCCAGCACAGGCTGGCCCGCGTAAATCCCACAGCTGATTGCGGCTACGGGATCAACCAGAGGATCGCTTGTCACATCGCCAGCTTTCATCAGCTTGTTAACCGCCAGACGCAAGGCGACCCAACCACCGCTGATAGACGCGCAGCGTGTGCCACCGTCGGCCTGAATGACATCGCAATCAATCGTAATTTGGCGTTCACCCAAGGCCACGCGATCTACGCCTGCACGCAAAGACCGGCCAATAAGACGCTGGATTTCTACCGTGCGCCCACCTTGTTTACCTGCAGCCGCTTCACGGCGCATCCGGCTGGTTGTTGATCGGGGCAGCATGCCATATTCGGCAGTCACCCACCCAAGGCCAGACCCTTTGATAAAGGGCGGTACGCGGTCTTCGATTGTAGCTGTACACAAGACATGTGTGTCGCCCATCCGGATCATGCAGGACCCTTCAGCATGCTTTGTTACGCCCGTCTCGATTGAAACTGGACGCATTTCGCTTAAATCTCTACCTGACGGGCGCATCGCTTTATCCTTTGTTGTGTCTTGTTTGGGATACGGGGGCCAAACGAGCGGCGCAACCCCGATTGACCTTTTTGCAATGGCGTCTTTAATGGCATGCCAGACAGGAACACAGGCTTTATGAACGACGCAGGTCAAATACTGGATGAGATGAACGATCGCTCGCGCGAAGTATTTCGCCGTGTGGTCGAGGCCTATCTGGCGACTGGTGATCCAGTTGGATCACGCACCCTAACCCGCGAGTTGAGTGAAAAAGTCAGTGCCGCCACTGTGCGCAACGTGATGCAAGACCTCGAATATCTGGGATTGCTGGGCAGCCCCCATGTCAGCGCAGGTCGGATACCGACGCAACAGGGTCTTCGGATGTTTGTTGATGGACTGCTGGATGTAGGTGACCTGAAGGAGCAGGACCGGGAGCAGATTGACGCGACTTTAGGCAGTAATTCAGATGATGTGACCACAGCACTAGATCGCATAGGCTCGGCCTTGTCGGGGGTGACGCATGGCGCATCATTGGTGCTGACACCGAAACACGAAGCGCCGATTAAACACATAGAATTTGTTGGCCTTGGCCCTGACCGTGCGTTGGTTGTTCTGGTTTTTGCGGATGGACATGTAGAAAACCGCATATTCACCCCACCCCCCGGACAAACACCGTCTTCAATGCGTGAGGCGGCTAATTTTCTGAATGCGTTGATTGAGGGTAGAACCTTGTCCGATCTTCAGACTGACATTGCCCTGCAGATTGATCAGCGTCGTCAGGAGATTGATCAGCTTGCACATAGCCTGGTCGAAAGCGGACTGGCCGTTTGGGACGAGGGCGAAGAGACATATGAGCGTTTGATCGTGCGCGGCCGTTCGAATCTGTTGAACCCAGAGACCGAAGAAGAAGAACTAGACCGCATCAAAACGCTGTTTGACGACCTGGAACGCAAGCGCGATATCGCGGATTTCCTGGAACTGACCGATGAAGGCGAAGGCGTGCGCATTTTTATTGGCTCTGAGAACAAACTTTTCTCACTTTCGGGTTCCTCTTTGGTGGTGTCTCCTTATATGAATGCCGATCGAAAGATCATCGGTGCGGTAGGTGTCATTGGCCCGACCCGCCTGAATTACGGACGAATTGTGCCCATCGTCGATTATACGGCACAATTGGTCGGCAAAATTATTGCTGACCGCAGTTAGAGGTGAAACATGGCAGACCCAAAAGAAAACGATTTCCTGGACGATATTGAGCAAGCCATGGAAGACGAGTTTGAGCAAGAAATGTCTGAAATCTCAAATGAAGAAGCCGAGATTGACGCATTGCGTGCTGAGCGTGATGCCTTGCAGGATAAATTCATGCGTGCTTTGGCCGAAGCCGAAAATGCACGCAAGCGGTCAGACAAGGACCGTCGCGAGGCGCATCAATACGGTGGCTCAAAACTGGCGCGGGATATGTTGCCAGTTTATGACAACATGAAACGTGCGCTTGAGGCAGCGACAGCAGAACAGCGCGAAAGTGCCAAAGGCCTGATTGAAGGCATTGAGCTGACCATGCGCGAATTGCGCAATGTGTTTGGCAAGCACGGTATGACGGTGATCTCACCTGAAGTCGGCGACAAGTTTGACCCCCAGCTGCACGAAGCCATGTTTGAAGCACCTTTACCCGGCACAAACGCAGGCGACATTATTCAGGTCTCGGCTGAGGGTTTCATGTTACACGACCGTATTCTAAGACCGGCCCAGGTTGGGGTTTCGTCGCATCAAGGTTAAACGTAAGGGGCCATTTTGGGCCCCTTTCATTTGCGCGAGGTATTAATGAAACGTCTTTATCGATTTGTATTCATTGCATTTATTTTTCCAACTCTTGCACTTGCTCAAACCTACCCCGAATACGAAGAACTGTATGTTAATGACTTTGGGAACCTTCTCACTGCTCTGGAAGAGCGTGAAATTCGCGCAGATCTGAAAGAGTTGCGCGACAAGCGCGGGATAGAATTTACTGTTGTGACCATCGCCAGCATGAGCCGCTATCAACATGTCGCAGACATCGAACCGTTTGCCACCGGGCTGTTTAACAAGTGGGGCGTTGGTAATGCTGACCGTAACGATGGCGTTATGATGCTGGTGTCGCGCAATGATCGAAAAATGCGCATTGAGGTGGGTTCAGGTTACGGCACTTCAAAAAACGCACCCATGAAGCGCATCATTGACCGAACAATCACACCGCAGTTCAAAGAAGGTGACTATGCGGGTGGGATCAGTGACGGGGTCGAGGCTGTGATCTTTAACCTGGTAGGCGAATACCCAGGTGAAATTGATGGCACACCACTGCAAAAGGCCAAAGGGTGGGCCAGCCGGACCATTGAGTTTTTCAAGTGGATGATCTGGCCGCTTTCTGCCGGGACTGGCGTGTTTGGCTTCTGGGTGTTTCGCAGATGGCTGCGGTACCGTCCGCGCCGATGCCCGCGAGATCACAATAACATGATCCTTCTGGCCGAGCATTGGGATGATGAGCATCTCAAACAAGGCGAGCGCACCGAGGAAGAACTGGAAAGCGTCGACTACGATGTTTGGTTTTGCGAAACATGCGAACACATCACAATCGAAGCTTATAAAAAATGGTCCAGCCGCTACAGTGCATGTCGCAAATGCGGATACAAAACGCTGCAAGGCGACACATTCATTCTCAGCCGCGCCACCACATCCTCAACTGGCTCAAAGCGGATCGATTACAGCTGCCACAATTGCGACGAGGCCTACTCTGTCACCAAGGTGATCCCCAAGGTGTCTAAATCGTCGTCTTCATCGTCGAGCGGCGGGTCGTCGTCTTTTGGCGGTGGGTCATCCTCGGGCGGGGGCGCAAGTGGCAGCTGGTAGATCAGCGCGGGATTGAGCATGTGCGACGACGGTTGAATACTAATTCGTCACTCTCCCAAGCCTGCACATGTTCCTCAATCAAAAAGGCATCGGATTTGCCTCGCATCTGCATGACAACCTTGGTTTTTGTATTGCAACCCTGTGCAGAAAATCCCCTGTCCCAGCTCATCAGAACCGATGCGCTGGCAGGGTCCTTGGGGTGAATACTCCAATGTTCATGTACTTTGCTCTGCGTGGTCAGGCCGGTGGTTGCATCTAAGCGCGCTCCGTGGTCCCCTATGATGTCCAATGTGATGGTCCCGTCCGGTTGTGTCTGCCACGTCTTGCTTTCAGCCGGCTTGCGGAGTTGGGTTACCTCTCGAGGCTCAATAGGGTTGGGCGCATGGAACTGCGTTTCAGGCACGTCACCAGACACCACGGGAATCTCTAGCGAACCAGCTGTCACAGACACCTGAAATTCCGTGCTTTCTGGCCAGCAAAATGGCCAGTAGCTGGTTGATATTGCGACACGCAAGGCGTGCCCTTTGGGCAAGTGATAGGCGCATTGATCCAGTGTTAGCGCTACGTCAAAGGCCACATCCGGATCCAAATCGATTTTTTGGTCAAACCCATTCCGATACCGCAAATCCAGCATCCCCAGACTGATCAGCGCCACAGACCCATCAGGCCGAACGTCGTTCAGTCTGACAATGATCTGCCCACGTTTTGCATCACAGGCCAACCGAAGCGACACAACTGGCGCGCCGACAATTGACATGTCTTCGACGCCCGCACTGTCAAAGCAGACGGAACGTTCGTCTTCTGATGATTGTTCGTCGGGCAATTCCCCTGGCCCAAAGCCAAACGGGAAGAACTCACCACAGGCTTGTCCAGTTTTTAAATCAGACTCTGTTTTGGCGCAAAACGCCTGTTTTTGCCCCAAAATCCCATCCCCGAACGGAAGCGAGATACTGTGGATTTCTGGCGCGGGCCAAGTTTCAAATGCCAGCCATCGTCCTGCGCGTTTGGTAAAGGAAGGATCAGGTGTTTCGCTCTCCACAAGATAGACGCGGTAAGCAGGATCATCGTCAGCAGTATTTGGTGCATTCTTCAACCACTTATCCCACCACCGCAGAGCAACATTCAGATAATCAATCGACGGGCCGATTGTGCTTATGTGTGGATATTTGTGGCCCCAGGGACCCATGATTGCCTTTACTGGGCTTTCTGCATGCTCCAGCAAAGCGGCCATCGCGTTGCGGTATCCGTCATGCTGACCTCCCATCACCAGAACAGCAGCCTCAAGCTCGCTGTAATCCTCGCTAACAGAGCCGTGTTTCCAATAGCTGGATCGGTCAGATTGCTGTGTCCAGCGTTCAGCCAGGAAAGGCGCAGATTCAAGCCTACTTAACCACGTTTCTCGCCAATCTTCGCGCAGATTCGGGTTAGGAGGGGCTGAAAACCAAGAGGATGCAGTCGCTGCCCAGCCAATGTTTTCACCTAATTGAATGCCGCCTTTGTAGTGGATATCATCCATGTACCGATCAACGGTCGTCCCAATGCTAACGATAGCCTTCAACGCAGGCGGTTTGCGTGCCGCCAGTTGAAGGGAGTTGAAGCCACCCCAGGAAATGCCCTGCATACCGACACGCCCGGTGCACCAGGACTGTTGTGCAATCCATGCAATGACCGCTTCGCCATCTTGCAGCTCCTGCTCGGAATACTCGTCGTCATAAGTACCCTCGCTATCACCAGTTCCACGCCTGTCCACGCGCAAGCAAGCATAGCCTTGCTGGGCAAACCAAGGATGCATGGTTTCATCGCGGTCGATGGTGCCGTCAGATTTTCGATAGGGCAAATACTCTAATATGGCCGGAACAGGCTCTGTTTTTGCTGTGTCTGGCATCCAGATACGCGCGGACAATCGGGTGCCGTCGGGCAGGGGAATGCCAAAATCCATATCGGTGATCATTTCAGCAGCTTTCTTAATTCGTAAACAAGATCCAATGCCTCTTTGGCTGTCAGCTCATCGGGTAGGACTGATTTCAGGCGATCCTCAACTTCTGATTCCACCTTCGTCGCTGCGGGGGCTTGTGGAGTTGCAGCAAATAAAGGCAGATCATCAATCAATGCTTCGCGCGCGCTGCCGCCTTCCCGCTCGCCTTTTTCCAGAGCGTCCAAAACGACACGTGCGCGGTTGATTACCTGTTCGGGTAATCCTGCCAGCTTGGCCACTTGCACGCCGTAGCTGCGATCAGCTGCGCCTTTGCGAACTTCGTGCAGGAAAATCACGTCGCCTTCGTGCTCTTTGACGGCCACTGTGGCGTTGTCGACGCGGTCCAGCGTTTCGCTAAGATTGGTCATCTCGTGATAATGGGTAGCAAACAAAGCGCGACAACCATTGACTTCGTGCAAGTGTTCCAAAGTCGCCCAGGCAATGCTTAGGCCGTCGTAAGTGGCGGTCCCGCGGCCAATTTCGTCCAGAATAACAAATGCATTGTCATCGGCCTGGTTCAGGATCGCGGCTGTTTCGACCATTTCCACCATGAAAGTTGATCGTCCGCGTGCCAGATCATCCGACGCACCTACGCGGCTGAACAACTGGCTGACAATCCCGATATGCGCCTTAGCCGCCGGGACGTAGCTGCCCATTTGTGCCAGCAATGCGATCAGCGCATTTTGGCGCAGGAAAGTGGATTTACCAGCCATGTTGGGCCCGGTCAGCAACCAGATATCTGCGTCATCCCCCAGATCGCAATCATTGGCAATAAATGGCGTACCACCTTGGACACGCAGGGCCTGTTCAACCACCGGATGACGGCCGCCCTTGATGTGAAGTGCGCGTGAGCTGTCAACCTTGGGACGGCACCAGTTTTCACCCCGCGCAAGATCGGCCAGTGATGTGGCAAGATCCAATTCTGATAACCCGTTTGAAGCTTGGGAAATTTGTGCAGCGCAATCCAGAATCGACTGCTTTAAGCAAGCATAGAGCCGCTTTTCAATCTCTAAAGCATGACCCCCAGCGTTCAGTATCTTGGTTTCCATCTCGCTCAGAGGTAATGTGGTAAAGCGAACTTGATTGGCGGTTGTCTGACGATGCTTGAAGGTGTCTGACAACGGGGCAGACAGCATTTTTTCAGCATGGGTTGCGGTGACTTCAACGAAGTACCCCAAAACATTGTTGTGCTTTATCTTCAGGCTTTGGATCCCGGTTAGTTGGGCATACTCGCTTTGCATAGACGCGATGACGCTTCGGCCTTCATCGCGCAATTTACGGACTTCATCCAACTCGGTGTTGTATCCCGGAGCGATAAAGCCACCGTCGCGGGCCAACAAAGGTGGCTCAGCCACCAGAGCCTGATCCAGAAGGTCCAGCAAATCAGCATGCCCTTTCAGACCTATAATTGCGGATCGTAATAAGTTGGGCAAATCAGTAGCGCTGAGCAAGGTTGCAATGTCATTAGCTTGGGTCAACCCGTTGCGGATTGCAGCCATGTCGCGGGGACCACCGCGCTCTAATGCAAGGCGGGACAGTGCGCGATCAAGGTCAGGTACCTTGCGCAAAGCAGCAGTTAGATCACTGGAAATGTGGGTCTGTTCCAGCGCAAAAGCAACGGATGCCTGCCTGTCATGGATTAAATCCAGCTGGCGAGAGGGTGATGAAATCCGACGCTCTAATAAGCGCCCACCGCCTGCGGTGGCCGTTCGATCTATTGCCGACAAAAGCGATCCTGCGCGCCCACCTGACAGAGCGTGTGTCAGTTCAAGATTGCGGCGCGTGGCGGCATCTATCTGCATCACACGTGCTTCGCTTTCGCGTTGGGGTGCGCGCAACAGGGGCAGCTTACCCTTCTGGGTGATCTCAAGATAATCGACGATCGCGCCCATGGCGGCAATTTCAGATCTTTCAAACTGGCCGTATGCTTCAAGCGTGCCGACATTGAACAAAGCACATAGCCGCGCTTGCCCATTTGTGCTGTCGAAAGATGCGCGCCCAAGGGGTGTAAGCGATGCACCAGTGTCTTCGACGATCTCGGCCGTGATTGCGTCTGATCCATCGGCCACCAACACTTCGCTTGGGCGCAGGCGCGCCAGTTCGGGGCCAAGCCGGGAAGACGCCATAGGCATGACGTGAAACGCCCCGGTTGAGATATCGACCCAAGCCAAAGCGGCGGATCCACGGACATCAGCAAAACTGGCCAGATAGTTGTGACGGCGCGCGTCAAGCAGGCTTTCTTCGGTCAGGGTGCCGGGTGTAACAAGCCGCACGACATCGCGCTTCACCACAGATTTTGAGCCCCGTTTTTTTGCCTCAGCTGGGTTTTCCATCTGTTCACAAACAGCGACACGAAATCCTTTGCGGATCAACGTCAGTAAATACCCTTCGGCTGCATGGAACGGCACACCACACATGGCGATGTCTTCGCCCAAATGCTTGCCGCGTTTTGTCAGGGCAATATCCAGCGCAGCAGATGCTGCGACAGCGTCATCAAAGAACAGCTCGTAAAAGTCACCCATCCGATAAAACAGCAAAGCATCGGGATAGCCTGCTTTAAGCTCAAGATATTGCGCCATCATGGGCGTTACGGCTGATTTGGCAGACGTCACAGATAAAACCCCCCGGTTCCTTGTCTGCAAACCTTACAAACCATGGGTGTTTTGCGAAAGGCCAAAGCGCAGATCGGTTGAGCCTGCCTGCAACCCCGGCTAATGAGGATTGGACTGCGGATACACGAAAGACCCAAACAATGGCCAAACCCAAGTTCACCCCCGAAGAGGCACTGGCCTTTCACATGGAACCAACTCCAGGCAAGTTTGAAATCCAGGCCACTGTTCCCATGGCCACGCAACGTGATCTGAGCCTGGCGTATTCCCCCGGTGTTGCTGTGCCCTGCATGGCCATCGCTGAGAATCCTGAGACAGCGTATGATTACACCAACAAGGGTAACCTTGTGGCGGTGATTTCCAATGGTACGGCCGTTCTGGGTCTTGGCAATCTGGGGGCGCTGGGCAGTAAACCGGTGATGGAGGGTAAGGCGGTTTTGTTCAAACGCTTCGCCGATGTGAATTCGATTGATATCGAACTTGATACCGAAGATCCGCAAGCGTTCATCGATGCTGTCAAATTGATGGGCCCCACGTTTGGGGGCATTAATCTGGAAGACATCAAAGCGCCTGAGTGTTTCATCATTGAACAGACGCTCAAAGAGATGATGGACATTCCGGTGTTTCATGATGACCAGCACGGCACAGCGGTGATTTGTGCGGCGGGTCTGATTAATGCGCTGCACATTTCCGGTAAGAAGATCGAAGACGTCAAGATTGTTCTGAACGGGGCCGGGGCTGCAGGTATCGCGTGTATCGAGCTGCTGAAGTCCATGGGCGCCAAGCACGACCATTGCGTCGTATGTGACACCAAAGGCGTGATCTATCAGGGCCGAGAAGCGGGTATGAACCAATGGAAATCAGCCCATGCCGTCAAGACCGAACTGCGCTCGCTTGAAGAGGCAATGAAAGGCGCTGATGTGTTCTTGGGTGTGTCCGCCAAAGGTGCAGTCACCGAAGATATGGTTGCCTCAATGGCGCCTGATCCAGTGATTTTCGCCATGGCAAACCCCGATCCCGAGATTACACCAGAAGAGGCCCACGCTGTGCGGTCAGATGCGATCGTAGCTACAGGTCGCTCGGATTACCCCAACCAGGTGAACAACGTATTGGGCTTTCCTTACTTGTTTCGTGGCGCGCTTGATGTGCATGCCCGTGCGATCAATGACGAAATGAAGATCGCCTGCGCCGAGGCCCTGGCCAAGCTTGCGCGTGCAGATGTACCGGACGAAGTTGCGATGGCGTATGGGCGCGAACTAAGCTTCGGGCGCGACTACATCATTCCTGCACCGTTTGATCCGCGTCTTATCCATACGATCCCACCTGCGGTTGCCAAGGCCTGCATGGATACGGGTGCGGCGCGCCGTCCCATCATTGACATGGAAGCTTATGAGGTGTCGCTAAAGGCCCGCATGGATCCGACCGCAAACATCTTGCGGTCGATCAATGCCCGTGCCCGGAATGCGCAGGCGCGCATGATCTTCGCCGAAGGGGATGACCCTCGTGTTTTGCGCGCGGCGGTTCAATACCAACGTTCTGGCCTGGGGCATTCGGTTGTTGTGGGGCGTGAGGCTGATGTGCGCATCAAGCTGGAAGCGGCTGGCCTGGGTGATGCCGTTGCCGAGCTGGAGATTGTCAACGCTGCCAATTCCGAGCATCTGCCCGAGTACAAACGCATGCTGTATTCGCGGCTGCAACGCAAAGGGTTTGATCGTCATGATGTGCACCGTCTGGCTGCACGTGACCGGCACGTGTTTTCAGCGCTGATGTTGGCGCATGGGCATGGCGATGGATTGGTCACTGGGGCCACGCGCAAATCGGCTTATGTGATGGATTTGATCAACCATGTGTTTGATGCTGATGCGGAACACGGTGCCGTTGGGGTGACTGCGTTGTTGCACTCAGGGCGTATCGTTTTGATTGCCGATACTTTGGTGCACGAATGGCCGGACGAAAACGATTTGGCCAATATCGCAGAACGGTCCGCAGGCGTTGCCCGGCATCTGGGGCTTGAACCGCGTGTGGCCTTTGTCAGTTTCTCGACCTTTGGATATCCGCGTTCAGAACGTGCAGAGAAAATGCACATGGCGCCACAGGTTCTGGCAGCGCGAGGTGCAGATTTTGAATACGAAGGCGAAATGACTGTTGACGTGGCGCTTAACACAGATGTGCAACAAAACTTTCCCTTCCAAAGCCTGACCGGCCCTGCAAATATTCTGGTTGTTCCGGCGCGGCATTCGGCTTCGATCTCGGTCAAGCTGATGCAAGAGATGGCTGGTGCCACTGTAATCGGACCGATCTTGTCGGGGGTTGATGCGTCAATCCAGATTTGCTCGATGACGATGACCGCGAATGACATTCTGAACATGGCAGTATTGGCATCATGCAAGGTGGGCTAGTGGCATGATCTATAACTTTGGGTCGATCAATGCGGATTACATCTATGATGTTCCGCATCTGCCTGGCCCAGGGGAAACGCTGGCATCGACTGGTTTTAGTCGACAATTAGGCGGTAAGGGTGCCAATCAGTCGGTGGCTGTCGCACGTGCAGGTCGGTCTGTCAGGCACATTGGTGCGATCGGCGCTGATGGCACTTGGATGCAAGAGGCAATGCGCAACTACGGCGTTGAGACCACGCATATCACGACCGTGGATGGCGTATCCGGGCATGCGGTTGTCAACGTCGATACGCAGGGTGAAAATGCGATTGTTCTGCACCCGGGCGCGAATGTAAAACAGTCCCTAACAAAGCTGAAACAGGCATTATCAGGCTCTGATCAGAGTGATATCCTGATGCTGCAAAATGAGACAAACCTTCAGCCTGAAGTCGCACAATTCGCCAAAGGTGTGGGGCTATATGTGATCTACACTGCCGCACCTTTTG
The DNA here is from genome assembly GCA_045106595.1 of Roseovarius sp. Lineage (GTDB taxonomy): Bacteria > Pseudomonadota > Alphaproteobacteria > Rhodobacterales > Rhodobacteraceae > Roseovarius. Next base: position 134,486 of record JBGCEW010000014.1, read on the forward strand.
ATGCAGAAGCAGTGCATGCAGTACTGCCGTATATTGATCTGTTGGTTATGAACGCTGTCGAAGCTACGCAATTGCACTGTGCGCTGGGCGACGTGGGCGTGCCACATAAACTGATCACGCATGGGGCTGATGGTGCAGATTGGATTGAGCCTGCCCTCTCCTTTCACATGTCATCTTTCCCTGTCACACCCATTGATACCACAGGAGCGGGCGATTGCTTTGTTGGCTATGTCGCTGCTGGCTTAGACCAAGGTTTGAAGCCGGAAACAGCACTTCGTCGCGCCTCTGCCGCCTCGGCTTTGCAGGTGCAAAAGAAAGGGACCGCCGAAGCGATCCCGTCTTTGTCCGAGGTTGAAGCGTTTCTGGCCTAGTGTTTGCCCGCAAACGGAGCAGCCGACCCCCAAAGCGCCTTGACGCGGGCATCGCGTCCGCAAGCTTCGCGGTATTTCTGATATGCCACTGATTGTTTACGTGGACCAAACCGTGTGACGACAATCTTGGTGCCTTTGTAATAGTCCTGGTGATAGTCCTCAGCCTCGTAGAATTCGGATGTCTGCAAGATTGGAGTGACGATCTTTTGGCCCAGTTCTGACTGAGCCTCGGTCTTGGCAGTTGTCGCAAGCTGCTTTTCCGCTGTGTTTGAGACAAAAACAGCTGTGCGATAGCTATCACCGCGATCGCAGAATTGTCCGCCTGCGTCGGTGGGATCAACTGACCGGAAGAACATGCTCAACAGATCTTCACGCGAAACTTTCGTTGGGTCAAACAAGATGCGTGCGGCTTCATAGTGGCCAGACCCGCCCTTTGTGACATCCTTGTAAGATGGATTGGCTGTCTTGCCGCCAGTATAGCCCGATACCACCTCCTTCACGCCCTTGACGGATTCAAAATCCGATTCAACGCACCAGAAACAACCGCCTGCGACGATCAATTCTTCTGTGCCAGCCGCTTTGGCCGCCCCTGTATGAGCAACAAGTCCAATCATGATCAGCCCGGCCAGTGCCATGGCTTTGATCTCGCGTAGTTTCAGTGTCATCGAACAGCCCTCCATCAGCTGCGAGCAGAGTGACGCGAACACGCTGAAATGAGAAGTCACGGGGTGGTGAGGTCACGGGCCCGTGAGCCGAATTTACGGCTTGGCATCGGATACACACCCCAATAGCGTGTTTTGTAACAATGAGGGTCCCATGACAGAGCATCAAACCACCCATCAGGCCGCCGAGGATGCGCGGAATGAAACACTTCGTATTTGGTTGAACGGCCAGATTGTGCCGAAAGACCAGGCTTTGGTCAGTGTTTACGACAGTGGCTTCATGCTGGGCGATGGTGTGTGGGAAGGGTTGCGATTGTATGATGGCATCTGGTCCTTCGCGGATGAACACCTTGCGCGGTTGTTTGAGGCTGCCAAAGCAATTGATCTGGATATTGGAATGACGCGCGGTCAGGTGATGCAGGCCATTGTGGACACGCAAGCCGCAAATGATATGACCACAGATTCCCATGCCCGGCTGATGGTGACGCGTGGAGTGAAAACGCGACCATTTCAGCATCCGTCCTTGTCCCAGCAAGGACCAACTGTGACGATTATCATGGAGCATTCACAACCCAAGATCGCGCGGCCTATTCGCCTGGCAACTGTTCCGCACATACGCGGCTTGCCAATGACCCAGGATCCCAAGTTGAACTCGCACTCAAAACTGAACTGCATTCTGGCGTGCATCGCTGCGGAAAAGGCAGGAGCAGATGAGGCGCTGATGCTGGACGTGCATGGGTTTGTGAATACCACCAACGCCTGCAACTTTTTCATCGTGCGCAAAGGCGCGGTTTGGACCAGTACGGGCGATTACTGCATGAACGGGATCACCCGACAAAAGGTGATTGATTTATGCCGTGCGAATGACATTCCGGTCTATGAACGTAATTTCTCGCTGGTTGATACCTACGGCGCGGATGAAGCGTTTTTGACAGGAACATTCGGCGCACAAACGCCGGTAAGCCATATTGATGGGCGGCAAATCGGAGACGGCCTGACAGGGCCGATGACGACACGGATTCAGGGTTTGTACAAGGCTTTGATCCACGGCCAGACGGAGTAAAGCATGCGCATTGCAATGTGGTCTGGGCCGCGCAATCTGTCGACCGCTATGATGTATAGCTTTGGTGCGAGGGCGGATATGGCTGTGGTGGACGAGCCGTTTTACGCGGCTTACCTGTATGCCACAGGTCTGGACCATCCAATGCGCGATCAGATATTGGCGTCTCAACCAACGGACCCTTCTCAGGTCATCGCAGACCTGCTCGGTTCGGTTCCCGGTGGCAAGCCGCATTTCTATCAAAAGCATATGTCGCAGCATATGATTGATGTCATCCCGCGTGGCTGGGTGGATGACGTGACCAATGTGTTCCTGATCCGCCATCCTGCGCGCGTGGCCGCCAGTTTTGCTGCGAAGTTCGAAAAGCCCACGCTCAAGGATATCGGCTTTGTTCAGCAGGCCGAGTTATTTGAACAGCTCAGCAGCGCTGGGCACAGCACTGTGGTGATCGATTCGCATGATATTCGCGCGGATCCAGAGCGGATGCTGAAACGTCTGTGTGCCGCTATTGATTTACCGTGGGATCCGGCGATGTTGTCCTGGTCTGCGGGTGGGCACAAGGATGACGGGGTTTGGGCCTCACATTGGTACGGGGCTGTGCATCGCAGTACCGGGTTTGCCGCTGCCGAAAGGGAACTGCCCCTGGTTGAAGGCGCGTTAAAGCGGTTGGTGGAAGCTGCTATGCCTGCCTACGAAGCGTTGAAATGCCATAAGATTTGAAGATTTCCCCGTAAAACGGACACGCAGCATCCCCATATACCCCTCATGAACAGACGTGAATTTGGAAAAATGATGGTTGGAACGGGTGTTGCTGCGGCAGTGCCTGTCTCTGGTATTGCCGGGGCCGCAGCAGCGCAGGCGCAGCGTAGCAAATACATTTTTGCAGTGGCTTTGGCGCATAATCGGACTGATGTATCGGCCGAAATGATATCGCAGATGTTTGATGTTCGTCCCGCAACCGCACGGGGCTTTATCCGCAAAATGGTACGCAACGGTGTGGTTGGAGAGCCCAATGCACAGGGTATGGTGCGGCTGGCCGAGCCGCTTCAGCGGATCACCAGCCAGGTGGTCGAGTATAATCCGCAAGGCGGTTACATCGTCAAAGGCCGGCTGGATGAGATGAAGGCAAAGGCCAAAGAAATGGCAGAGAAGCTGTTTGAAGATGACGCGCCCCCAACAGACGCGTCATCCGAAGATCTCAGCCTTTCAGACGACGATCCCGTGCAGCCAGAAGTTTCAGACGCAGCGCATTCAACTGGATGAACCCGGCGGCATCTTTCTGATCGTAAGCGCCTGCATCATCCTCAAATGTCACATGCGCCTCGGAATAAAGCGAGTGATCTGACCAACGACCCACAGTGCGCGCCGATCCTTTGTACAGTTTCAACCGCACGGTTCCGGTGACATGTTTCTGGGAGGCATCGATTGCCGCTTGCAGCATTTCGCGTTCGGGCGAATACCAGAAACCGTTGTAAATCAGCTCGGCATATTTTGGCATAAGCTCGTCTTTCAGATGCATAGCGCCGCGATCCATTGTGATGCTTTCGATCCCGCGATGCGCCTCAAGCAGGATCGTACCACCCGGCGTTTCATAGATGCCGCGTGATTTCATCCCCACAAAGCGCCCTTCGACCAGATCAAGCCGCCCGATCCCGTGCTTGCCGCCATATTCGTTCAACTGGGTAAGGATTGTCGCGGGCGACATGGCCTCTCCGTTGATACTGACAGCGTCACCTTTCTCGAACCCAATTTCGATGAATTCGGGTGTGTCGGGTGCATCTTCGGGATGCACGGTGCGTTGATACACATAGTCGGGCGCATCAACGGCCGGATCTTCCAGTACCTTACCCTCGGACGAGGTGTGCAACAGGTTGGCATCGACAGAAAACGGTGCTTCACCGCGCTTGTCCTTGGCGATCGGAATCTGGTTCTTCTCGGCAAAATCAATCAGCTTGGTGCGGCTTGTCAGATCCCATTCGCGCCATGGGGCGATCACTTTGATTTCGGGGTTCAGCGCATAGGCGGCAAGTTCAAACCGAACCTGATCATTGCCTTTGCCGGTTGCGCCGTGGGCGACAGCATCAGCACCCGTGGCTTCGGCAATCTCAACCAGACGTTTTGAGATCAATGGGCGGGCGATGGAAGTGCCCAGCAGATACAACCCTTCGTACACGGCATTGGCGCGAAACATCGGAAACACGAAGTCGCGCACAAACTCTTCGCGCACATCTTCGATAAAGATGTTGTCGGGGTTGATCCCCAACAGCTCGGCCTTTTCACGCGCCGGATCCAGTTCCTCGCCCTGGCCCAGATCGGCGGTAAAGGTCACCACTTCGCAGCCATATTCGGTTTGCAGCCATTTCAGGATGATCGAGGTATCGAGGCCACCGGAGTAGGCCAACACGACTTTCTTGGGCGCGGACATGAACGTATCCTTTTGCATAAGGGGGTTTCGGCCACGCGATTAACGGGTTTTGCAGGCATCGGCAAGGCAGGTTCAAGCAAAGCAGGGTTGCAAGCACGCGCCTGCTGCGGCACAGCTTTTGATATGAGCGATTTTCAAACCCGGGTCCGCGCGGCCGAGACGGCCATGCGCAAGCTTTTCAAGCGCACGCCGCTGCACAAGAATGATCATCTTTCTGAGATGTATGGCGCTGAGATTTACCTTAAGCGTGAGGACACAACGCCGGTCCGATCCTACAAATTGCGCGGTGCGTTCAACGCTATGCGCAAAGTGCTAGAGCACACGCCGGATGTGTCACAATTCGTCTGCGCCAGTGCGGGCAATCATGCGCAGGGCGTGGCGTTTATGTGCAAGGCGTTCAAGGTGAACGGTGTAATTTTCATGCCTGTCACGACTCCTGAGCAGAAGATCATGAAGACGCGGACATTTGGTGGCAAATACGTGACTGTGCGGCTGGTGGGTGACTATTTCGATGATACATTGGCCAATGCTCAGGTCTATTGCGATCAGGTGAAGGGGCACTTTCTGTCACCGTTTGACGATGAGGATGTGATCGAAGGTCAGGCCACTGTTGCGGCCGAGATTGAGCAGCAAATGGATGTTTTGCCTGACCGGATGATCATGCCTGTGGGGGGCGGTGGTTTGTCAGCGGGGGTGGTCAGTTACTTTGGTGACCGTGTCGATTATACGCTGGTTGAGCCCAAAGGTGGCGCATCGCTGAGTGCTGCGTTGCAAGCTGGCAAGCCTGTGCGCCTGAACCATGTGGATACCTTTGCTGATGGCGCGGCTGTGGCCCAGATCGGGCAGCGCCCGTTTGAGAGGTTGAAGGGCATTAATCCCGCGCAGGCGTTGACTGTGTCTGAGGATCGGCTTTGCACCACCATGATGGAGTTTCTGAACATCGAAGGCATCGTGCTGGAACCTGCGGGTGCGCTTTCGATAGATGTGCTTAAAGACGTGGCGGATCAGATCAAAGGCCAGCGTGTGCTGTGCGTCACGACCGGTGGCAACTTTGATTTTGAACGTCTGCCTGAGGTCAAGGAACGAGGCCTGCGCTATTCTGGGCTAAAGAAGTATTTCGTATTGCGGATGCCGCAACGCCCTGGTGCGTTGAAGGATTTTCTGGGCATGATGGGCCCGGATGATGATATTGCCCGATTTGAATACCTGAAGAAATCAGCCCGAAACTTTGGATCGGTTCTCATCGGGATTGAAACCAGCGCGCCTGAGAATTTTGAGCAGTTGTTCGAGAAGCTGATCCAGGGCGGGTTTGAATACCGTGATATTACCAATGATGCGGTTCTGGCTGAATTCCTGATTTAGCGTACCATCTGTGGCTGATTGGGTGGATGATAGTTTCTATGCGGCGTGCCGCTCGGTCAGGGCATCCAGAAACTCGACCTTGGAACGTTCGTAGCTATCAATCACTTTTGGCAGATCAATCAGATCAAACTGACCTTGTGCTGCAGCAGTTTCACCAGCCTGGCACAACGATGAAAAATCGCGAAACCCCAGATTGAGCGCGCTGCCTTTCAGGAAATGAAGATGGCCTTCAAGCTGATCATCGGGAACATCGCCCGCAATCACGGCTATCGTCTCTTCGACCTCATCCATAAAGATCTCAACCACCTCGTCAAAATCTTCTTTGCCGATTTCATCGCGCAGTTCATCCACGCGGGACCAATCAATCATCTTTGTGTTCCCCATTTGCCCGCAGGCATCTATGACGCAACAGCCTTAACGGCAGGTTCATATCTTGGGTAAAACGCATCCAATTTTAGCATTCATAACTGATTAAATCAGGTGAGATAGGCAGGGCATGTTGGTTTAACAGGCGGTCGTTGTGCGTACTTCAGAACATATACTTGTCCCGCAGCAGGACGCGCCCGAAACGAAAGATGTTTTGGTCGTGGACGACAGCCGTTTGCAGCGGAAAATTCTGTCCAGTTCGCTGCGCCGTTGGGGATACCGGGTGCACGAGGCAGATGATGCCACCAAGGCATTGGCGATGTGCCAAGAGCATCCTCCTGACATTGTGCTAAGCGATTGGATGATGCCGGGCATGACGGGGCTGGAGTTTTGCACGGCGTTTCGGGCCATGGACCGTGAGGCGTACGGTTACTTCATCTTGCTTACCTCAAAAAGTGAAAAGGAAGAGATCGCCAACGGCTTGGATGCCGGTGCGGACGACTTCCTGACCAAACCAGTCAATGCACCCGAGTTGCGCGCGCGTTTGGCAGCGGGCGAGCGTATCTTGCATATGCAACGCGAACTGAGCGACAAGAACCAGCTGATCGAAGCCAACATGGCCGAGCTGCAAACGCTTTATGATGCGCTGGACAGTGATTTGCTTGAGGCCAAGAAACTACAACAATCGCTGGTCAGTGACCGTTACCGTGATTTTGGTATGGCTGACGTATCGTTGTTGCTGAAATCTTGTGGGCATGTTGGCGGTGACTTGGTTGGAATGTTCCCGGTCAATGAAACGCGTATTGGGCTGTATGGCATTGATGTTTCGGGGCACGGGATCAGTTCCGCTTTGATGACGGCACGCTTGGCGGGATACTTGTCTGCGTCAGCGCCGGATCAAAACGTAGCGCTGCAAAAAACGGCTTTTGGTGGGTATGATATGCGACCACCTGCACAGACCATTGCGTCACTCAACCAGCTGGTGCTTGAGGAGATGGAGACCGAACTTTATTTTACTATGCTGCTGGCTGATGTGCATCTTGATACAGGTCAGGTGGATATTGCGCAGGCCGGGCACCCACATCCAGTGATCCAACGTGCCAATGGTACACTTGAATATGTCGGCGAAGGTGGGTTGCCCGTGGGCCTGATCGAAGGGGCCAGTTATGATCAGTGCGCGCTATGGCTGAAATCTGGGGACCGGATGCTGATCCAATCCGATGGTATGGTCGAATGCGCAGACCCAGATGGCAAGTTGCTGGGTGAAGACGGGTTGGCCGATATCTTGCGGGGGCTGAAACAAACCCGTGCCAGTGCTTGTCTGGAATCGATTATCTGGAAGCTAAACGATTTTGCCGGTGACCATGATTTTGATGATGACGTGTCAGCAGTTTTGCTTGAATTCAAGCCCACCCCAAATATTGGCTGACAAAATACCGGTCACCCTCGTTGTACAGCTTTTCAATCGCCAGCGCCGGGTCTGACCACAGCGGAGTGTGATCTGTTTCGGTAGGTGGTCCAATGCGCCTTACGGGGCGTGCGACATAGATATGGCATAACTTTTCGGCCCACATGTCATACTCGGGCATATAGGTGAACCGCCGAAAGGCGCCCAGGCGCCGCGGGGTGGCCAGGCTCCAACCGGTTTCCTCCATTACCTCGCGGTGCAGGGCGTGAATGGGGCTTTCACCGGGATCAATGCCGCCGCCGGGCAATTGCAATTCGTAATGTGGATCGTCCTGCCAGGTCAAAAGCAACTGATCGCGTAGCGGCAAAATGGCATAGACGCCGTGCCGCATCTGATAACGCTGGCCTGCTTCTGGTTTTTCACCGAACCGTCTGATCATCGCATTGCCCCTTGGTGTGTGCCTTGCACCGCCTATATAGACGCGATATGCCAAACCCCGGCCTGTAAGGAAACCCCATGACGCTTGGACAAAAAATTGCCTGGGACGACACTGTGTTGCCGTTTCAGTTGGACAATTCGGATATTCGCGGTCGCGTGTCGCGGTTGGATAACGTGTTGGGCGGTATCCTGAAGCAACATGACTATCCCGAGCAGGTTGAGGCGTTGGTGGCTGAAATGGCATTGCTGACCGCGTTGGTGGGTCAAACGATCAAGCTGCGTTGGAAGCTGTCCTTGCAGGTGCAAACCAAAGGGGCGGTACGCATGATTGCCACCGATTACCTTGCGCCTCAGTCCGACGGTGAGCCTGCACGCATTCGCGCTTATGCCAGTTTTGATGCCGATCGTTTGACGGATGAAGCCCCATTTGCCCAGCTGGGTGAGGGGTATTTCGCTGTGATGATCGACCAGGGGCAGGGCAACACGCCTTATCAGGGGATCACGCCTATTGCGGGCACGCGTCTGAGCGATTGCGCCGAGGCATATTTTGCCCAATCTGAGCAGTTGCCAACACGGTTTGCGCTGAGCTATGGCCGGTCTACCGAAGCAGGTGGAAATGAGCATTGGCGTGCTGGTGGCGTGATGATCCAGCACATGCCCAAGGCCTCCCCGTTTGCCACGGGCGGTGGCTCGGGTGAAGGTGGGCTGTTGGAAGCAGCGGATCTGGTGTCGGACGACGATTCCGAAAACTGGACCCGCGTGAATACACTGCTGGACACGGTTGAGGAGCTGGAGCTGATCGGGCCGCTGGTGTCGCCCTCGGATTTGCTGGTGCGTTTGTTCCACGAAGAAACGCCGCGCGTGTTTGATGCGCAGGCGGTGCAATTTGGCTGTACCTGTTCCGAGGATCGCGTGCGCCAAAGCCTGTCGATTTATTCGGCCAAGGATATCGAAAAGATGACCACGGATGAGGGCACAGTCACCGCTGATTGTCAGTTTTGTGGTGCTCATTACGTGCTTGATCCGGTTACAGTCGGGTTTGAGGCAACCGAGCCGAATGATGGCACCGCCTGATCCCCTCGATCCGCTGATCCGCGCGCTGGGCATGCAGGGCGCGCCGTCGTCTGATTATGATCTGAACGCGGGCGTGGTATTGCCCGAGGGCCGAAAACTGCGCAATGCAGGTGTGTTAGTGCCTGTTTTGCTACGTGAGGGGCAGGCGCGGCTGATCCTGACCAAACGCTCGTCAGCGCTACAGCACCACCCGGGCCAAATCGCCTTTCCGGGGGGCAAGCAAGACGAAGGTGATGCTGATATCACCGCCACTGCCTTGCGCGAAGCCCATGAGGAAATCGGGTTACACCCTGAAAATGTTGATGTGTTGGGCACGCTGAATGCCCACGAAACGGTCAGCAGTTTTCAAATGACACCAGTGTTGGCCGTCGTGCGTGAACCGTTTGTGCCTGTACCAGAGCCGGGCGAAGTGGATGAAGTGTTTGACGTACCGCTCAGTCACGTCCTGAATGCCGTGAACTTCTCGGTTCAGGGGCGGCGTTGGCGCGGATCTGTGCGGCGGTACTACACTGTTCCTTTTGGCCCCTATTATATATGGGGCGCCACCGCGCGTATCCTGCGTGCATTGAGTGATGCGGTGGATCGGGCATGAAGATCACCGGTGACTGGATCAATTCTGAGGCGACGCAGGCCGTATGCCGCATGCTGACAGATACCGGACATCAAGCCCTGTTTGTTGGTGGATGTGTGCGTAATCCTTTGTTGGGTGCCCCGGTCAAGGATATCGACATTGCCACTGATGCACGCCCCGATGCCGTGATGACGCTGGCCAAAACGGCGGGGCTCAAGGCAATTCCGACGGGTATGGATCACGGCACAGTCACTGTTGTTTCTGGCAATGCACCCTATGAGATCACTACTTTCCGCAATGATGTCGAAACCTTCGGTCGCCATGCTGTTGTGGCCTTTGCCGATGATGTGATCGAGGATGCGCGCCGACGCGATTTCACCATGAATGCGCTTTATGCGCAGCCCGATGGGACAGTGATTGATCCTTTGGGTGGCCTGGCTGACCTGCACGCGCGCCGCTTTCGGTTTATTGAAGATGCTGCCCAACGCATCCAAGAAGACTATCTGCGCACCCTGCGGTTTTTCCGGTTCAATGCGTGGTACGGCGATCCTTCGGCTGGGCTGGATGATGAGGCGTTGGCTGCGATTGCCGCTCATCTGGACGGCCTTTCAACCTTGTCCCGTGAAAGGGTTGGATCCGAAATGCTGAAACTTTTATCTGCACCTGACCCGTGCTTTGCTGTGGCAGCCATGCGGCAGTGCGGGGTTTTGCATGCCGTTTTGCCAGGCGCAGATGATCGCGCGTTAGGCCCGCTTGTGCATCTTGAAGGTGAGATGGGGATTGAGCCCGTCGCCCTGCGTCGCCTTTCGGTTCTGGGCGGTGATACTGTGCCCAAGCGGTTGCGCCTGAGCCGGACCGACGCCAAATCGCTGGATCAGTTGCAGCAAATGACGGGCGATATGATGTCTGCGCTAGAGTTGGGATATCGGCATGGCGCGATCCTCGCTTTGGATGTGCTGCTTGTGCGCGCCGCGGTGATGGGCGGCGTGGTCGACAAGGCGGCATTGGTACAGGTCGAACGTGGTTCAGGCGCTGAGTTTCCGCTCAAAGCAGCCGATCTGCAGCACGCGTTTCAAGGGCCTGCACTGGGGCGTGCATTGAAAGAGGCAGAACAACACTGGCTTGATGCGGATTTGTCACCTGATCGCAACGCCCTATTGCGCCATGTGGACAAGCCATGACTGACGAATATCAGATCAACCGTCTGGGACACCAAGGCGACGGTATTGCCGACGGCCCGCTCTTTGTGCCTTACACCTTGCCGGGTGAGTGCGTGACCGGTCAGATCGACGGGCAAGTGGTGCGCAACGCCAAGATTGTCACGCCGTCTTCGGATCGGGTGAAAGCGCCATGCCGGCATTTTCCGGCCTGCGGCGGGTGCAAATTGCAACATGCTTCAGATGCGTTTCTGCGTGATTGGAAAACCGATGTGGTCCGGCAGGCTTTGCTGGCCCATGGGATTGAGGCATCGTTTTTGCCCACGCACTGCTCGGACGCGTCAACGCGGCGGCGGGCGACACTGTCAGCCAAACGCACCAAGAAGGGCGCGATGGTAGGCTTTCATGCGCCGGGCTCGGACGTGGTGATTGAAACGCCCGATTGCCAGCTGCTGCATCCTGATCTGATCAAGGCAATGCCCGCGTTGTCCGACCTGGCGCGGGTCGGAGCCAGCCGTAAACACCCGTTGTCAGTGATGCTAACCTTGTCTGAGGCGGGTGTGGATGCCTGTGTGTTGAACGGTAAACCTTTGGAAAACCATATGCATATGGAACTGGCCGGGCTTGCCGCACAGCATGATCTGGCGCGTCTTAGTTGGGGGAGCGAACCAGTCGTGACACGGCGCGCGCCAGTGCAACGGTTTGGCCTGGCACAGGTTACACCTCCACCTGGGGCGTTTTTGCAGGCCACAGAGGACGGGCAGACGATCCTACAAAGCGATGTGCGCGCCTTTACAGCAGGGGCCAAACGCGTGGTGGATTTGTTTGCGGGTTGCGGGACTTTCGCATTGGATCTTGCAAGTGCGCATGAGGTGCATGCCGTTGAAAGCGATGCGGCGATGACCCAGGCGTTGGATCATGGCTGGCGCAGCACGGCCGGGTTGAAGGCTGTTACCCACGAGGCGCGTGATCTGTTTCGCCGGCCTTTGATGCCGGATGAACTGGCGCGGTTTGATGCAGTGGTTCTTGATCCTCCGCGCGCCGGCGCTGAGGCGCAAATTGCCGAGCTGACCCAGTCTGACGTTCCGGTGATTGCTTATGTGTCATGCAACCCGGTCAGCTTTGCGCGTGATGCTGCTCAGCTGGTTCAGGCAGGGTTTACGTTGGCGCAGATCCGGGTTGTGGATCAGTTTAAATGGTCGCCACATGTGGAAATCGTTTCGAAATTCCTGCGGAACGCACACTGAAACCTAAAAAATTTCTACCTTTTGGTATCTATTTTGGTGTATCTACTGCGCAGGCAGGAAACACAGGCGGAAAACAGGAAAATCTGATGCGCTTTTCACGACGTACAGCAGTTGCATTGATGTTGGCAGGCACGACCGCGTTGGCCGGGTGCTCATCAGGCGCCACTTCAAAATCAAACTCACGCTTTCGGCGCTATAACGGTCCTGATGTGACCCATGTGGTTGTCTCAAAAAGACGCCGCAAAATGTGGCTGATGAATGATCAGCGCGTGCTCAAGAAATACAACATTGAGCTGGGATTTGCCCCTGATGGCCACAAGCAGTTCGAAGGGGATGGCAAGACGCCAGAGGGAACGTACCGGATTGACCGACGTAACCCCAATAGTGATTTCCATCTGTCGCTGGGGATTTCATATCCCAACAGGCGGGATGTGGCCTTTGCTGCGGCGAATGGCAAAAGTGCGGGCGGTGAAATCTTTATCCACGGCATGCCAAACAAGCGGCGTGGCACGGGCCCCGATTGGACAGCTGGCTGTATTTCGGTGAAAAACCATCAGATCGAAGAGATCTATGCGATGGTCAAAAACGGCACCTATATTACAATCTACCCGTAATTGGCCGGGGTGCAGCGGGCTTTATTCACCGGTAACCAGCACCCACCACAACTTGCCGCTTTCTTCTTGTTGCCAGGCAAAGCCCAGATTGCGGGCTTTGGGCGATAGAATCACGCGTCGCGTATCGTTTTGCTCCATCCAGGCGCCCAAAGTCTCGACTTCATTTTCATAAGTCTCCGAGATGTTCTCGCCGACCAGTTCACCGGGATAGCCAACACGGCGCACCCGGTCGATGGGCGACGATCCGTCAGATCCGAAATGCCAGGGGCGGTTCTGAATTGACATGTCGCGCGCATGCGTGGCGGCGGCGGCGTTCAGCTTGGCATCGAATTCCAAGGGGGCCTGGCCTGCAGCCTGACGCAATGAGTTAACGGAATCGAGCATCCGAAACTGAATTTTTGACACATCACCTGAGCGAATTCTGTAAACTTGCGGCAAGGGTTTACCATCTGCGGCCAGCTGTGGCTCGGGTGTTGTACATGCTGAAACAGCCAACAAGACTGTAAACAAAAGACTAAAAATACGCAGCATTTCTCGTGTCCCACCAGAATTAACGTCTTGCAGAGCTTTATATCGCTGGGCGGCGTCTTTCAAACCCAGATCAGTCTAAGTCTGCTGAATATCGCTGGTTTGAATTGCGACTGCGTCTTTCTCGCCATATGTTTACATTGATTAGTTTGCGTATGTCGGAGTGACACGATGCCTGTAAAACCTGATTTTAATATGAAACGCCGCCATTTTCTGGCTGGAACCGCTGCTGCGATTGGAACGCCTGCATTGGGGCAGACCACCAATGCTGACGAAACAACTGAAATCGAAAGTGAAGTGACGCAAACCGTGCGCCGCAACATTTCCAGTTTTCGCAGGCTGGATTGGCGGCCGTATTTTTCGAACCTTAATCGTGGTGCGATCCTGGTGGATATTGATTCGCGGGCGTTGCACTACTGGTCGCCGGGCGCTGAGACGTACAAGCTGTATCCTTCAAGCGTGCCATTGACCCCAGATCTGACCCGAAAGGGGCGCACCAAGATTATCCGCAAAGTGGAAGGCCCCACATGGCGGCCGACACCGTCAATGCTTAGGCGCAATCCCGAGTGGCCCCGTGTGATTGAGCCGGGCCCCAAAAACCCGCTGGGCACGCATGCGCTTTATCTGACCTGGACATACTACCGTATTCACGGCACCCACGATACGCGCAAGATTGGCAGGCGGTCATCCAACGGATGTATCGGGCTATACAATGAGCATATCGCAGAGCTGTTCAGCATGGCCAAGGTGGGCACGCAAGTGTTGCTTATTTAACTGAAACTAGCACGTGTTGGCTAAATCGCGCCAAGCTTTGATTTGCAATCTGTTAACTTTGCTGTCTATTACGAGATACGAAGAAGCCTTGAGGCCGCCCGCTTGGACAGTGACGGTGTGCCTTCATCTGGAGGAAGACATGAAGAAAATTGCACTCGCAGCTGCCTTTGCAGTCGCATCAACATCCGCGTTTGCCGGAACAATGGAAGAGCCCATCATGGAAGCGCCCGTGATCGTTCAGGAGACAGCTGCAAGCTCCTCTGCAAACGGCATCTGGATTCCACTGGTCCTGTTGGCCATCGTGGCTGCTGTGGTTGTCGCCGACTAAGGCGCATCTGCACTTTAAAGTTTCAAAAGGCAGTGCATCAGCGCTGCCTTTTTGTTTGCCGCCTCAGACTGGGTGCGATTTAGTCTACCCAGCCTTGCAAATTGTCCGAGATCACTTGAGTCAGCGCTTTGATGTGCAAAGGTTGATCGTTCAGACAGGGGATATACAAGAAATCCTCGCCACCTGCGTGCTCAAAACTCTCTTTGATTTCTTCGTTGATCTCTTCAAGTGTTTCGATGCAATCAGCCGAAAACGCAGGGGCAATGACCGCGATGCGTTTTTTGCCTTCTTCGCTGGCCAGCCTTGCGACTTCGTCAACAGTGTAAGGCTTGAGCCATTCTTCGCTGCCAAAGACCGATTGGAACGTGGTGCCAATCTGGGTGTCGTCCCATCCCAGACGTTCCTTCAGCAGGCGCGTGGTTTTCTGACACTGGCAATGATAGGGGTCACCCTGCATCAAGTAGCGTTGCGGCATGCCATGATAGGAAACGATCAGCTTTTCAGGCTTATGTTCAGCCTCGGCATAGGCGGTTTCAACCGAGTTTGCCAATGCTTCGATATACATCGGGTGATCGAAATACGGGCCAACCACACGTGAAATAGGCTGCCATGTTTCATCAATCAGCGAACGGTAGAACTGATCAATCGCCGTGGCGGATGTGGCGCCGGCATAATGTGGATACAGCGGGAAGAACAGGATCTGACGACATCCAGCCTCGGTCATTTCACGGACTTTGGATTTGGTCGAAGGGTTGCCATAACGCATACAGAAATCAACCATAATCTGATCACCGTACTGCGCATGCAGGGCATCGGCCAAAGCGTGGGTTTGATCACGGGTGATGGTCATCAAGGGGCTTTCGCCCTTATCTTCGTTCCAGATGGACTTATATGCCGCGCCGCTGCTGAAGGGGCGTTTTGTCAGGATGATCAACTGCAACAAAGGTTGCCATTTCCAGGGTGAGAGGTCGATTACACGGCGATCTGACAGAAATTCGTTCAGGTAGCGCCGCATTGACCAGTAATCATAATTGTCAGGCGTGCCCAGGTTGGCCAACAGAATGCCGGTTTTCGCAGCTGGCACCACGGGGTGGTCTGCTTGGGCGTGGTCCGGGCGTTTGGCTGAGGACGCATCAAACATGTGCTGGTCTATCCTGGTACAAGGTGAATTGGTGTTCGACATAACGGTAAAAGTCAGATGGTCAATCTTTGAGCGGGGTTTCTTTTGCACCCAACGCATCGGCCAGCCTGGCTTTGGCACTACCGGGGCGCAGGGGTTGAGGTTGATCCGGTGCCGGAGCCCAGCCGATCAGAAACACCATATCAAACGTGGCAAGGACGCGACCATCAGTATCGGCAAAGCTATCGCGGTACACCTCGCATGCGCGCTGCAGCAACGCACGGGGCATGGGGGTGCGCGCCCGATCTGTCATGGCATTTGTTTCCCCCATGGCGCGTAAATCGCGCATCAGGTGAAGTGGTGTTTCATAGCTGACAGTCAGTGGAACACTGTCGGCCACAGGCAAGGCAAGCCCTGCCCGTTGCAGCAAAGCACCTAGATCGCGGATCTCGGCCATGGGTGCGATGCGTGGGCTTAGACCACCGTACAAATCAGCCTCGGCTTGGGCGAATGATGCGCGCAACTGGTGCAGTGTTGTGCCGCCAAACAGCGCAGCCATCAGCAACCCATCGGGACGCAGTGCGCGGCGGCATTGGATCAGTTGCCCCAGCGGATCGTTGGACCAATGCAAACCAAGGGCATGAATGATCAGGTCCTGTGATGCCTCAGCCAGAGCGAGCGTCTCCTCTTCCGCGACATGCGCGGCCTCGGGAAAGGCCTGCTTCCAAATGACGGGAGTGGCGCTGACAATGGTGGTATCCGTAAAGGATTTGTTAACCAAAGACAGACGATCCTTGATCTCATCCACAGCGTGCTCGTGCAGGAAACTGGCAAAACCAGCCTGTGCACGGTGGCGTTGGCGCATCAGCGCAGAACGATCAAACAAAGGGCGTGTCATGGCGCAGTACATAGAGTGAAGCTGCAAACTGTTCAAACCAGCGTTCGTGCAGGCGTGCAAAAGGCGCTTCATTTGGTTTATCCCCCGCGCTGCACGATCTGCTCCGAGATGGTGGAGGACGACTTTGCGCTTTGTGGTCCGTGCTGGCGTGACACGCCGATAATTGCCGGATTGTGTTGTGATGGGTGCGGTGCGCCTCTGCCCGGTGAGGATACCGGCCACCCAGAGCATTGTGATGATTGCCTGCACCTTGCCCGGCCCTGGTCGCACGGACGGGCCGCACTGCTTTACCGGGACAATGCCCGCAAGCTGGTGTTGGCGCTGAAGCATGGCGATCACCACGAAGTACTACGTCCCGCCGCGGTTTGGATGCACACTGCCGCAAAGCCTTTGCTGCACAATGGCGTAACCCATATTGTGCCGGTGCCGTTGCACTGGACGCGGTTGCTGAAACGGCGGTTCAATCAATCAGCGCTGTTGGCGCAGGCGGTTGGTAAATTATGTCAATTGCCAGTTGTGCCTGATCTGCTGATCAGGACCAAACGCACACAAGGTCTGGATGGGCTGAACCGGGATGCACGATTTGCAGAGTTGCAGCAGAGCATCTCATTGAACCCGCGATGGCAAGGTAAACTGGCAGATCAATCCGTTTTGCTGGTGGATGATGTGATGACATCAGGTGCCACACTGTCGGCTTCGGCGCAGGTCGTGTTGCAGGGGGGTGCCAAAGATGTGCAGACGCTGACACTGGCGCGTGTCGTCAAGGATGCCTAAATAGGGATCAACACTGAGATCCTGAAAGGCGCTATCCATGCAAGCTGTTGAAATCTACACCTCGCCCCTTTGCGGGTTTTGTACTGCGGCCAAACGGCTTCTGACCCAGAAGGGCGTCACGTTTTCCGAAATCAACATTTTGACCAATCCGGGACGCAAATCTGAGATGATCCAGCGCGCCAATGGCGGACGTACCGTGCCGCAGATTTTTGTTGGCCAGACGCATGTCGGCGGATGCGATGATCTATATGCGTTAGAGCAGGCGGGCAAATTGGATGCCTTGCTGAAGGTGTGAGCGTGATGCGGACATCGCTGATCCAACTAACCAGTTCGGATGATCCGCTGCGCAACACAGCCCTAGTTTGTGACTTTATTGATCAGGCCGCCGAAGGTGGTGCTGCATTTGTTTTAACGCCCGAGGTTACCAATTGCGTGTCGTTGGTGCGTGCGCATCAATTCAGCGTGTTGCGACATGAGGCAGATGATCCCACTCTTGCTGCCGTGCGTGAACGTGCGGCCCGGCATGGGATATGGATTCTGATCGGGTCGCTTGCGCTGAGGACATCTGACGCGGATGGGCGTTTTGCAAACCGGTCGTTTTTGATTGCACCGGACGGCGCCATTGCGGCGCGGTATGATAAAATCCATATGTTTGATGTGGCCGTGTCCGAGGCTGAGACGTATCACGAATCCCAAGGTTATCGTCCAGGTGCCCAAGCCGTCATAACGCCTATGCCATTTGGTATTTTGGGTATGACCATTTGCTATGATCTGCGGTTCGCGCAGCTTTACCGGCATTTGGCCCAAGCCGGGGCAAGCGTGATCACCGTGCCTTCGGCGTTTTCAAGGCCCACTGGTGAGGCACATTGGGAAACGCTTATGCGGGCGCGGGCGATTGATACCGGGGCTTATATTCTTGCACCAGCTCAGACCGGGGTACATGCCGCCCAGTCTGGTGGTTCACGTCAGACGTGGGGGCACAGCTTGATTGTGGACCCATGGGGCACTGTATTGGAAGATGCCGGGGAAAGACCGGGCATGATTACCGTTGATCTTGACCCCAAGGCAGTGGCAAAAGCACGGGCAAGCATTCCGGCGATGACACAAGAAACTGAGTTTGTTGGACCTCAATGACTGAGAAAACAGATAGAAGCCTTGCGGTGACCCTGTTCAGCGAAATCCTGACGAATGAACAGCTGATCCGCAACAGATTGGGCAAGGTCCTGCCCAAGGGCATGGAGCTGTCGCATTTTTCTGTGCTGAACCATTTGGCTGGTGCGTCAGAAGAGCGAAGCCCTGCGCAATTGGCCAAAAGTTTTCATGTCACACGCGGCGCAATGACCAATACGTTATCCAAGCTGGAATGGGCGGGATATGTGCATATTCGGCCTGACTGGGACGACGCGCGCCGCAAACGCGTGGCACTGAGCCCTGCAGGGCGTACGGCCCGTGACTCTGCTTTGGCCGCTATTATGCCCTTGATCTCTGAGGTCGTCGCCGAGCTGGGTGAGGCCAAAGTACGCGCAACTTTGCCTGTGATGCGAGAGCTGCGCGCCAAGCTGGGACGTGACGAAGGCTAACTTAGCCCGAGTGTGGCTTTATACTGGCGGTCACGTAATTCACGCTCAGGTCGCGATCCGACAAAGACCAGCTCCAACTGATTGGGTTGAACACGAAACCTTTGCGATCCACCGGATCCAGCCCTGCCTTTTCCAGAAAGCCAAACAGCTCATCCGGGGTGATAAACTTGGACCATTCATGCGTGCCTTTGGGCAGCCAGCGCATCACATGTTCTGCGCCGATAATGGCCATCATATAGCTTTTGGTATTGCGGTTGATGGTGGAACACACGTGCAGCCCACCGGGTTTCAGCAAATGCGCGCAGACGTCCAGAAATTCCTGCGGGTCGGCGACATGTTCAACCACTTCCATGTTCAGAACGGCATCAAACTGCTCGCCGTCTGCGGCCATCGCCTCGGCGGTGGTGTGGCGGTACTCGATATTCAGGCCTGATTGTTCGGCATGAACCTGGGCCACCGGAATGTTGCGCTCGGCCGCATCTGCACCAACAACTTCAGCTCCCAGGCGCGCCATTGGTTCAGAGAGCAGTCCGCCACCACACCCGATATCCAGAATGCGCAGCCCAGCAAAAGGAGCGTCAACCGTCAGATCCCGTTCAAACTCGGCCGCGATCTGGCTGGTGATATAATCCAACCTGCACGGGTTCAACATGTGCAGCGGTTTGAATTTGCCGTTCGGGTCCCACCATTCGGCGGCCATGGCCTGAAATTTGGCGACTTCGTTTTCATCAATCGTGGACTGAGCGGTTTGCATTTTGCTCTCCATGTGGTCTTGTGTGTCTGACGTTCCATATAGGTTGGTTATGGATAAAAGCCCGGACCGTAAAAGTGCAATCCAATATCTGCACCCGCCCATCGAACCTTTTGATCGGCGGATGCTGGATGTGGGTGATGGACATACCGTGTATGTCGAGCAATCCGGCAGGCCTGATGGCAAGCCGGTTGTCGTGTTGCACGGTGGCCCCGGTGGGGGATGCAGCCCCGCGATGCGGCGGTATTTTGATCCCAGTGTGTATCGCATTATCCTGTTTGATCAACGCGGCTGTGGCCGGTCGCGTCCGCATGCATCGGTTGAGGACAATACGACATGGCACCTGGTGTCGGACATTGAACAGATCCGGGAAACCTTGGGCATTGACCGTTGGATTGTCTTTGGTGGCAGCTGGGGGGCTACGCTTTCACTGATTTATGGCCAGACACACCCTGACCGTACCCGGCATCTGGTTCTGCGCGGTGTGTTCCTGATGACGCAATCGGAATTGAATTGGTTCTATGGCGGTGGTGCGGGCAAATTCTGGCCGGAAACTTGGGATGCGTTCCAATCCCTGATCCCCGAAGACGAGCGTGACGATATGATCGGGGCCTATCACCGGCGGCTGTTTTCGGGCAACCGCAACGAAGAGGTAGAGCACGCGCGCGCCTGGTCTGCATGGGAAAACGCTTTGGCGACTGTCACGTCAAACGGCCATGGTGGGTCCAGCCCGCCGGACTATGCCCATGCCTTTGCCCGGCTGGAGAATCACTATTTCACCAATGCCGGGTTTTTGCACGAAGACGGACACATCCTGAACCGGATGAGCCGCATCGCTCATATCCCAGGTACGATTGTGCAGGGTCGGTATGACATGATCTGCCCGCCTTCGGGTGCCTATGCTCTGGCCGAAGCCTGGGGCAGGAATGCCGATCTGCGGATGATTCCAATGGCGGGCCATGCCTTGTCTGAGCCGGGTATCAGCGCCGAGTTGGTCAATACAATGAACCGTCTGGCGCTGCGTTGATCCGGGCTATTGGTACGTCGCCGCCGTGATGAACTCCGAGAATGCTTCGCACCAGATGACAAGCGTGGTGTAATCCGACACGTCTACATCCGCAGGGACATCCAGCAAAAAGCCGCCAAAACTTTTGACGTCGCCAACCAGCTGTGCGCCCGCTTTGAGGGGCTCAAACTCGTCCTCATGTTCAACAAATTCTTTCAACAGATAAAGCTTGTAATCTGGTCCCGGTGCCAGTTTGCCTTTGTGTACAAACTGGGTCTCGGTGATGCTGATTGTGCCTTCGCCCCAATGCAACGCATCACTGCCACGCAGATCGCGGGTCAGTTCGGCTGTGAACATAGCACCTTGGGCCGATTCTTCTAAAACGGCCGCATCGGGTGACGGGGGTGCTGTCAGGATGGGCAAAAAGTAAATGCCCAGCCCAAAGCCAGCGGCGAGAGCAAAGCCATGAGATATCAATCCAAACACCATACGTCGCATCTGTGTATCCTTTTGAGTTTCAACAAAACAACTATACCAGACCAAGGTGTGAATGGCGCGGTAGAATGACAAGGCGGTGGGCAGAAGATGAGAATCATTCGCAATTGCCTTGACTTTTTGCGAATGACTCGCAATTTCATGTACAGTTATTCACTCAAACAGGAGAGATCGGCCTGATGCCTTCGGTTCGTACTGCCCTTGCTACCCTTGCCCTGACGTTTAGCGCCGGAATGGCGCATGCTGATGATAGGTTCAAAGTTGTGACCACATTCACCGTTTTGGCCGATATGGCGCAAAACGTAGGTGGTGACGCGGCTGAGGTTGTTTCGATCACCAAACCCGGCGCGGAAATCCACGGCTATCAGCCCACGCCGCGCGATATCGTCAAGGCTGTCGACGCAGATCTGATCCTGTGGAACGGCATGAACCTTGAGCTTTGGTTTGAGCAATTCCTGCGAAATCTGGGGGATGTCCCTTCGGTTACGCTGTCTGATGGGATTGAACCGATCATGATTTCCACTGGGTCTTACGAGGGTAAACCAAATCCTCACGCCTGGATGGGGCTCGATAATGCGCTTGTCTACATCGACAACATTGCCGCAGCCTTTGGCACCCATGATCCGGACAACGCTCAGCTCTATCTGGACAATGCGGCGGCCTATAAGGACGAATTGCGCGCCACGATTGAACCTCTACGTGCCGCTGTGATGCAACTGCCCGAGGACGAGCGTTGGCTGGTGACCTGCGAAGGCGCCTTCAGCTATATCGCCCGTGATTTTGGCATGAAAGAGCTGTACCTCTGGCCCATGAACGCCGATCAGGTGGGCACCCCGCAGCAAGTGCGCAGTGTGATTGACGGAGTGCGCGACAACGACATTCCGGTCGTATTCTGCGAAAGCACGGTTAACACAAGCCCCGCCAAACAGGTTGCCCGCGAAACCGGCGCCGCTTATGGCGGTGAATTGTATGTGGATTCTCTGAGCAAGGCGGATGGTCTTGTTCCTACATATCTGGACCTGCTGAAGGTCACGTCACAGACCATCGTCGATGGATACCGAAAGGCCACTGAGTGAATTTGCCTGCAGCCGAACAACTTGAAAATCCCGGCCTCAGCGCGTCGGATGTGACCGTTACCTATCGTAACGGTCACACTGCGTTATGGAATGCCAGTTTCGAAATCCCGCGCGGCACTGTGACTGCCTTGGTCGGCGTAAACGGTGCCGGAAAATCGACTCTGTTCAAGGCGATCATGGGGTTTGTCCCTGCTGCTTCGGGCGAAATCCGCATTCTGGGCCGTACCGTGCGTGAGGCGCTCAAGGCCAATCTGGTGGCTTATGTCCCTCAGGCGGAAGAGGTCGATTGGGATTTCCCCGTGCTGGTTGAGGATGTCGTGATGATGGGCCGTTATGGCCATATGGGTGTTTTGCGCCGTCCCAAACCCGCCGATCATGCCGCCGTTGATGACGCCCTTACCCGTGTGAACATGCAAGAGTTTCGTCATCGTCAGATTGGCGAATTGTCAGGTGGGCAGCGCAAGCGTGTGTTCCTGGCTCGCGCTTTGGCGCAGGACGGTCAAGTGATCTTGCTGGACGAGCCATTCACCGGCGTGGACGTAAACACCGAGGACCAGATCATCGCTTTGCTGCGAGAGTTGCGAGATGAAGGCCGGGTGATGCTGGTTTCAACGCATAACCTTGGTTCGGTGCCCGAATTCTGCGACCGCACGGTTTTGGTCAAAGGCACAGTGCTGGGCTATGGCCCGACCGAGACGACATTCACCCGTGATAATCTGCAAGAGGCGTTTGGTGGCGTGCTGCGTCACTTCACCATCGGGGGGGCCGCATTGCACGATGATGACGATGCCCGCGAAGTGATCATCATGACGGATGATGAACGTCCCTTTGTGCAATACGGCGAAAAAACGCAACGCACGGATCGTGACGACTGATGGAAGTGCTGCTGCAACCCTTTACCTACAGCTACATGACCAACGCTATGTGGGTATCGGCGCTTGTGGGTGGGGTTTGTGCATTCTTGTCGGCCTATCTGATGCTGAAAGGCTGGTCGCTCATTGGCGACGCGCTGTCTCACTCGGTCGTGCCGGGTGTGGCCGGGGCCTATATGCTGGGCCTGCCCTTTGCGTTGGGCGCCTTTATCGCGGGTGGATTGGCGGCCGGTGCGATGCTGCTTTTGTCAGAGCGTTCCGGGCTTAAGGTCGATGTGATCATTGGGCTGATCTTCACGTCGTTCTTTGGGCTGGGCCTGTTCATTGTGTCCCTGAACCCGATGTCAATTTCGATACAGACGATCACTATGGGCAACATTCTGGCCATCACGCCCGAGGATACGTTGCAATTAGCTGTCATTGGCTTTGTCACGCTTGTCGTATTGCTGGCGAAATGGAAGGACCTGATGGTCACCTTTTTTGATGAAAACCATGCGCGCACCATTGGGCTGAATCCCGGTGTTTTGAAGGCCGTGTTTTTCACCCTGCTGTCGGCCAGTGTTGTGGCCGCGATGCAAACCGTGGGTGCGTTTTTGGTGATCGCTATGGTGGTAACACCCGGCGCCACGGCCTATCTGCTGTGTGATCGGTTCCCACGGTTGATCCTTGTATCAGTTCTGATCGGATCTCTGACCAGTTTCTTTGGGGCATACATCAGTTATTTCCTTGATGGGGCCACGGGCGGTGTGATTGTCTGCCTGCAAACCCTGTTGTTCCTTTTGGCCTTTATCTTTGCGCCCAAACACGGGCTGCTGGCGGCCAAACGCAAGGCACGGCTGGCGTTGGAGAGCGTCCCATGATCGAGACATTCTTGTTCCCGTTTCAGTTTCCTTTCATGCAGAACGCGTTTCTGATTTCCATGATCGTATCGGTGCCTGCGGCGCTGCTGTCTTGTTATCTGGTGATGAAAGGCTGGGCGCTGATGGGCGATGCGGTCAGCCATGCGGTGCTGCCAGGGATCGTGCTGGCGTATATTCTGGGGCTGCCTCTGATCCTCGGGGCCTTCGCCGCCGGGATGACTTGTGCCGTGGCCACTGGCTATCTGGCAGGCAACAGCCGGGTCAAACAGGACACGGTGATGGGCGTCGTGTTTTCCGGTATGTTTGGGGTTGGGATCGTCATGTATGTCTCGATTGAGACCAATGCACATCTGGATCACATTCTCTTTGGAAACATGCTGGGGGTCGAACCGCACGAGTTGCTGACTGCTGGCGTTATCTCGGCGGTGGTGGCGCTGGGCATTCTGGTGAAATGGAAAGACCTCTTGCTGCACAGCTTTGATCCCGCACAGGCGCAGGCCTCGGGGCTTCCGGTCACCTGGCTTCACTACGGTTTGCTGTCGGCCTTGTCGCTGACCGTTGTGGCCACGCTGACGGCCACAGGTCTGATCCTTGCTATTGGTCTTTTGATTGCCCCCGGTGCAATTGCTTTCCTTCTGGTGCGCAACTTTCGCACAATGCTGTGGGTGTCGGTGGTGGTCTGCATGGCGTCTATGCTGCTGGGCACTTACCTTAGTTTCTTCCTCGATAGTGCGCCCGCACCGACGATTGTGCTGATTCTAACGGTTGTGTTCCTTGTCGCGTTCCTGCGGCGGCAGGTGCAAACGCGGCGGGCATCGGCGCAGGTTTGAAACTGCCCCTTGCAGACTCACCCGGGCCTCTCTATATCCCCTAACAACAGCGGCGCTTTCGGGTCCACACCGAACGGCTCCACCGGAATTCGTAACGGGCCGCAGCGCCCGTTTTTTTGTGCCACTACATCAAGGACACCATGACCAACGACCTGATCGCCAAAGCTGCTATTGACCAACGTATGGCCCAGATCATCACCCCGGTGATTGAGGATCTGGGGTATGAACTGGTGCGCGTTCGGTTGATGTCTGGCAAAAGCACCATGTTGCAGGTTATGGCCGACAAGCCCGAAGGCGGGATTGAGGTGGATGACTGCGCCAAAATCTCAAACGCGATCAGTGCCGTGTTGGATGTCGAAGATCCGATTGTGGATGAATACACGCTTGAGGTTTCAAGCCCCGGGATCGACCGGCCGCTTACGCGTCTCAAGGATTTTGAGATGTTCGCGGGCTATGAGGCCAAGCTGGAAACCGACGAAATGATCGATGGCCGCAAACGCTTTAAGGGCGAGCTGGCAGGCGTTGAAGGCAACGAGGTGCTGATCACCATCGAAGAGGGCACGATTGGTCTGGAGTTTGACTGGCTGGCCGAGGCCAAGCTGGTGCTGACAGACGATCTGATCAAAGCCATGCTGAAGGAACGCAAGGATGCGGGCCAGATCAGCGAAGAACAATTTGACGAAATTCAAACCATAACCGGTTCTGAGGAGGACTGACCCATGGCAATCACATCAGCCAACCAGCTTGAGTTGCTGCAAACCGCCGAGGCCGTGGCCCGCGAAAAGATGATCGACCCCGGTCTGGTGGTCGAGGCTATGGAAGAGAGCCTCGCGCGTGCCGCCAAGTCGCGTTACGGCGCCGAGATGGACATTCGTGTGGCGATTGACCGCAAAACCGGCAAGGCGACCTTCACCCGTGTGCGCACCGTGGTTGAGGAAGAAGAGCTGGAAAACTACCAGGCTGAGTTCACCGTAGAACAGGCCAAGCAGTATCTGGAAAACCCTGTTGTGGGTGATCAATTCATCGAAGAAGTCCCCCCGGTTGAAATGGGTCGCATTGCCGCTCAATCCGCCAAGCAGGTGATCTTGCAGAAAGTGCGTGAAGCCGAGCGTGATCGTCAGTTCGAGGAATTTCAGGACCGCGCCGGGACCATCATCAACGGTCAGGTCAAACGCGAAGAGTATGGCAATGTCATCGTCGATGTGGGCCGCGGCGAAGCTATCCTGCGTCGTAATGAAAAGATCGGCCGCGAAAGCTATCGCCCGAATGATCGTATCCGCTGCTATATCAAGGACGTCCGCCGCGAGGCCCGTGGCCCTCAGATTTTCCTGAGCCGCACCGCGCCTGAGTTCATGGCCGAGCTGTTCAAAATGGAAGTGCCTGAAATCTACGATGGTATCATCGAGATCAAAGCGGTTGCCCGTGATCCTGGTTCGCGCGCCAAGATTGCCGTGATCAGCTATGACAATTCGATCGACCCTGTTGGCGCATGCGTGGGTATGCGCGGCAGCCGTGTGCAGGCCGTCGTGAACGAGTTGCAAGGCGAGAAGATCGACATCATTCCATGGAACGAAGATCAGCCGACGTTCCTGGTGAACGCCCTGCAACCTGCCGAAGTGTCCAAAGTGGTTCTGGACGAGGAAGCAGAGCGCATCGAAGTTGTTGTACCCGAAGAGCAGCTAAGCCTAGCCATTGGCCGTCGTGGTCAAAACGTGCGTCTGGCCAGCCAACTGACCAACCTCGATATCGACATCATGACCGAAGCCGAAGATTCGGAGCGTCGTCAAAAAGAATTTGAACTGCGCACCGGTCTCTTCATGCAAGCGCTGGATCTGGATGAGTTCTTTGCTCAGCTTCTGGTGTCCGAAGGCTTTACCACTTTGGAAGAAGTGGGTTACGTCGAATTGGATGAACTTCTGGTCATTGACGGCGTGGACGAAGACACAGCCAAAGAACTTCAGGCGCGTGCACGTGACGTGCTGGAAGCCCAAGCCCGCGAAGCGCTGGACAAGGCCCGCGAACTGGGTGCTGAGGACAGCTTGATTTCCTTTGAAGGTCTGACACCGCAAATGGTACAGGCCTTGGCCGAAGATGGTGTAAAAACGCTGGAAGATTTCGCAACCTGTGCTGATTGGGAACTGGCTGGCGGCTGGACAACTCAAGACGGCGAGCGGATCAAGGACGATGGCATCCTGGAGCCCTTTGAAATGTCATTGGAAGAAGCCCAAGACATGGTGATGACCGCCCGCGTGATGCTGGGCTGGGTCGATCCGGATGACTTGCTTCCAGAAGAGACCGAGGCCGAAGACGGCGCAGAAGAACAGGAGGCTGAGGCCTGATTTATCAGGCCTCGGAGGCACCTGATGGGTCGCGGTGGGCAATCCAAAGATCGAGATAACGGTCCCGAACGCAAGTGCATTGCCACAGGTGAGGTGCGTCCGCTTTATGAGCTGATCCGCTTTGTGGTTGGGCCAGATGGGCAAATCGTGCCCGACCTTGCAGGCAAGTTGCCGGGTCGCGGGATTTGGGTCAGTGCCACACCTAATGCTTTGACCAAAGCGGCGACCAAGGGTTTGTTTGCCCGTGCGGCCAAGCAGCCTGTCACCGTGCCGGATGATCTGGCCAATCTGGTTGAGGTGCAGCTGGGCAAGCGGGTGGTTGATCTGATCAGCCTGGCCCGAAAGGGTGGCGCGGCTGTGGCCGGGTATGAAAAGGTGAAAAGCCTTTTGCAGATGGAAGATGCCCACGTTCTTATTCAGGCCAGTGATGGCTCGGAGCGTGGGAAATCAAAGCTAAGCACGCCGTATGGCGGCAAATTCATTGGATGGCTGACAGCAGATGAGCTGGGCCGTGCTTTTGGGAAACAGACCACGATCCATGCGGCATTGCGCGCTGGAGGTTTGTCCAAACGTGTTGTAGAGGAGGCGTCAAGGCTACAAGGCCTGCGCGTCTCGGACGGCGAAAAGATCCGCCGGAAAGGAAATGGACCGGAATGAGCGATAACGACGGAAAGAAAACTTTGGGTGTGCGGGGTGGTCCTCGCGGGGGCAATGTGAAGCAGAGCTTCAGCCACGGACGGACCAAGAACGTCGTGGTGGAAACCAAGCGCAAGCGCGTTGTGGTGCCGAAACCCGGTGCCGCCTCTGCGGGTGCGTCTGGTACTGCTGCGCCCAAAAGCGATCCCTCCAAACGTCCGGCCGGGATTTCCGAAGCCGAGATGGAGCGCCGGATGAAGGCATTGCAGGCTGCCAAAGCCCGTGAAGTCGAAGACGCCGCTAAACGCGCAGCCGACGAGAAAGAGCGCGAAGAAGAGCGCAACCGCCGTCGTGCCGAGGCCGAAGCCAAAGAGCGCGAAGAGCAAGAGGTTGCTGAACGCGCCAAGGCGAAGGCCGACGAAGAACAGCGCAAGCGTGACGAGGCCGAAACAGCGGCCAAGCAAGCCGCCGCAGCTGCTGCCGCGCCGCCCGAGGAAAACGTACAGCCGCAGCGCAGCGCGCCTGCCGCCAAGCAAGCCCCGCGCAAGCAAGAGAACACCACCAAGGACCGTGATCAGCGCGGCCGTGGTCGTGGCCAAAACGATGGTCGCCGCTCGGGCAAGCTGACGCTGAACCAAGCCCTTTCGGGTGAAGGTGGTCGCCAGAAATCCATGGCCGCGATGAAGCGCAAGCAAGAGCGCGCCCGCCAAAAGGCAATGGGCGGCACTCAAGAGCGCGAGAAGGTGATCCGCGACGTGCAGCTGCCGGAAACCATTGTGGTGTCTGAGTTGGCCAACCGTATGTCCGAACGTGTCGCGGATGTGATCAAGACGTTGATGAGCAACGACATGATGGTCACTCAGAACCAGACCATTGATGCCGACACAGCCGAACTGATTATCGAAGAATTTGGCCACCGCGTTGTGCGCGTGTCTGATGCCGACGTCGAAGACGTGATTGCCGCTGTGGATGACAAGGACGAAGACCTCAAAGGACGTCCTCCGGTCATCACCATCATGGGCCACGTGGACCACGGCAAAACTTCGTTGTTGGACGCCATTCGCGATGCCAAGGTTGTCGCAGGCGAAGCTGGCGGGATCACTCAGCATATTGGTGCCTATCAGGTGACCACCGATGGCGGCACCGTGCTGTCGTTCCTTGATACCCCTGGTCACGCGGCGTTTACGTCGATGCGGGCGCGCGGTGCTCAGGTGACGGATATCGTTGTGCTGGTTGTGGCGGCGGATGACGCTGTGATGCCGCAGACGGTTGAGGCGATTAACCACGCTAAGGCTGCTCAGGTGCCAATGATTGTCGCCATCAACAAGATTGACCGCCCGGCGGCTGATCCGCAAAAAGTGCGAACAGACCTTTTGCAACACGAAGTCATCGTCGAGGCGATGTCAGGCGAAGTGCAGGACGTCGAAGTGTCGGCCATCACGGGTCAGGGCCTGGATGAACTTCTGGAAGCCATCGCGCTGCAAGCTGAAATCCTGGAACTGAAAGCCAACCCCGATCGCGCCGCCGAAGGTGCTGTGATCGAGGCGCAGCTGGATGTGGGCCGCGGGCCTGTGGCGACCGTTCTGGTTCAAAAAGGCACGCTGCGTCAGGGCGATATCTTTGTTGTGGGTGAGCAATACGGTAAAGTCCGTGCGCTGATCAACGACCGGGGTGATCGTGTTGATGAGGCCGGTCCATCGGTGCCGGTTGAAGTGCTGGGCCTGAATGGCACGCCCGAAGCGGGCGATGTTCTCAACGTTGTGGCGACCGATGCACAGGCGCGTGAAATCGCCGAGTATCGCGAAAAGGCCGCCAAGGAAAAACGCGCTGCTGCTGGCGCTGCCACATCGCTGGAACAGTTGATGGCGCAGGCCAAAGAGAACGAAAACCTGACCGAAATGCCCATCTTGGTAAAGGCCGATGTGCAAGGCTCGGCCGAGGCCATCGTTCAGGCGATGGAAAAGATCGGCAACGAGGAAGTGCGCGTGCGCGTGCTGCATTCGGGCGTTGGCGCCATCACCGAGAGCGATATCGGCCTGGCCGAAGCCTCAGGCGCGCCTGTGATCGGGTTCAACGTGCGGGCCAATGCGCCGGCGCGAAATTCGGCCAACCAAAAGGGCGTTGAGATCCGGTATTACTCGGTGATCTATGATCTGGTGGATGACGTGAAAGCCGCGGCATCTGGCCTTTTGTCTGCCGAAGTGCGCGAGAATTTCATTGGATACGCCAAAATCCAAGAGGTCTTCAAGGTGACAGGCGTCGGCAAAGTCGCCGGTTGTCTGGTGACCGAAGGTGTGGCGCGTCGGTCTGCTGGTGTGCGTTTGCTTCGGGATGATGTGGTGATTCACGAAGGCACGTTGAAGACGCTGAAACGCTTCAAGGACGAGGTGCCCGAAGTGCAATCCGGCCAGGAATGCGGCATGGCGTTTGAGAACTACGAAGACATCCGCGCTGATGATGTTATTGAAATTTTCGAGCGTGAAGAGGTCGAGCGTCAGCTGGACTGATACTGCGCATATCTAAGTATTACAAAGGCGGCTGGGATACCCTTGCCGCCTTTTGTCATTTGGTCGTATCGGCCTCAGGCTGCCTTTGTCACCGGGTCGCCCGAATACAGTTTGTCGCCGTCACGGACCTGAATTTGTCCGTTCGGCAATGTGCGCACACAGATGCCTTGTACAGAAATATACTTTCCCAGTTTGATGGTTCTAAGCATGTCAAATCCCCCCGAATGGACACGCAGAGCTGCCAAAAAGCTCGCTCTCTATAGTGGTATCCCAACCTTATCTGATTCGCCTTGGATCAAAAGAGGTTTTCGCGCAACAACACCAACACTGCGTTTATCTGGCGCGCGCAGGTGTTACAGCCAGTCGCGCAGCATCGGAATCAGCGGAACATCAGCTTCGGGCATGGGGTAGTCGCGCAGATCGCGGGCGCGCACCCATTTCAGTGCCTGACCTTCGCGCCCCTGAGGGGTGCCTTCCCACTTGCGGCAGGCAAACAATGGCATCAGCAGGTGGAAATCGTCATAGCTGTGACTGGCAAACGTCAGTGGGGCCAAGCAAGAAGACCACGTATCGATCCCCAGTTCTTCGTGCAATTCACGGACCAAGGCGGCCTCGGGCGTTTCACCCGGTTCAATTTTGCCACCCGGAAATTCCCAAAGACCCGCCATCGATTTGCCTTCGGGGCGTTGCGTCAGCAGAATGCGCCCATCGATATCAATCAGGGCCACCGCAGAAACAAGAACGGTTTTCACGATCGATAATCCGCGTTGATCTGGATGTAGCCATGGGTCAGATCGCAAGTCCAGACCTTGGCGGTACCACCGCCGAGGCCAATATCCACATTGATTTGAAGGTCCTGGCCTTTCATGTAGGCCGCAGCCTGGGTTTCATCATAGTCGGGATCAACCCAGCCGTTGCTGGCCACAAGTATATCGCCAAACCGGATCGATAGCGTGTCCCGATCCGCCCGCGCACCGGACTTTCCAACGGCCATTACGACACGGCCCCAGTTTGGATCTTCGCCAGCAATTGCGGTTTTGACCAAGGGTGAGTTGGCCACCGACAACGCATGCACACGCGCCTCGTCATCGCTGGCTGCACCCGTGACAGACACTTCGATGAACTTTGTGGCGCCTTCTCCATCTCGGACAACCTGATGCGCCAGATCCAACATCACCTGACGCAGGCTTTCGATAAATTCGACATTCTGGTCATCGATTTGTGCACCAGATGTGCCTGTCGCGCACACCAACAATGTGTCAGACGTAGAGGTGTCACTGTCGACAGTGATACAGTTGAATGTGGCGCTGTTCAGAGCAGAAACCATGTTTTGCAATGTGTTCTGATCAATCTTCGCATCCGTAAAGATATAGACCAGCATTGTCGCCATATCTGGCGCGATCATCCCTGAGCCTTTGGCGATGCCAGCGATCTTAACCGTTTTGCCATTCACGCTGAGCGATGTACCCGAGCCTTTGGGGAAAGTGTCGGTTGTCATGATGGCCTGTGCGGCCTGACTGATGCCAGCAGCGCATAGATCGCCATTCATGTCTTGTAATTTGGCGGTGATCTTGTGGTGCGCCAAGGTTTCGCCGATCACCCCGGTCGAGGATGAAAACACGCGGTCCTCGGGCACATTTGTGGCCTCAGCCACAGCCAGGGTGACAGCGCGCACAGCATCAAACCCGTTTTTGCCGGTAAATGCATTGGCATTGCCCGAGTTCACGATGATCGCAGCGGGGCCAGATGGATCGCCACCAATTTTGTCCTGACAATCCAGCACCGCCGCAGAGCGGGTTGACGACTGGGTGAATGTGCCCGCGATGGTGGTGCCAGAGGCCAAATGGGCCAACATCACATCGGTCCGACCTGCATAACGCACGCCTGCCTCGGCAGTGGCAAATGAAACACCATCGATTTCAGGCAGATCCGGAAAGGCCGATGGTGCCAGAGGTGACGTAGGAGGAGGTGCGCCCATAGTTATTGCTCCAGCAGGTCTTTGCTTTTCAGAAGTGCGGGGTCAATCATGCTGATATCCGCGCGGTTGATGTCTGCACGTTTTTCAAGCGCACTGACAAAGTCATCAAACGCAGTTTGGCGCAGCTCTTCCTCCAGTTGCTCGCGGACATCTTCCAATGCGGGGCGGCTTTGGTCGCGGGTTTCGTTCAGCATGATCACATGCCAGCCAAACTGGGTTTGTACCGGGTCCGATACACCACCGGCCTTTAGCGCGACCACCGCATCAAAGAACGGCTCAACCATGACGCCTGCTCCAAACCAGCCCAAAGCGCCGCCATTTGCACCGGATGGGCCGGTTGAAAATTCGCGTGCGAGTTCGGCAAAGTCAGCACCGTCTGACAGTTTCTGGATCAGATCCTTTGCTTCATCCTCGGTTTCGACCAAGATATGCGACGCGCTGTATTCGGTTTCCGGATCAGTTTTCAAATAGGCCTCTTCATAGGCTGATTGAATCTGAGCGTCTGTGATGTCTATGCTTGTGACGGCATTTATGGCCTCGCTCGCTGCGATTGCGCGGGTTTCGTTCTCAATGATCAGCGCACTTTGCCGGGATGGGCCGTCGGCCAGCGACTGGGCCAGCAAGGTATGTTGCACAAGCTGATCCAGGATGCCTTCGAACAGAACCTCATCTGTCAATTGATCGTAGTGCGCAGGCAGGTTTGAACGCAGGGCAATCATATGACCCAGCGTGATATCCGTGCCATCAATTGTGACAAGAACCGTATCAGCGTTTGGGGTGTCTTGGGCCAGCAGGGGCGTGGCGCAAAAACTTGCCAGTGAAAGCGTACATGCGGCCAGAAAACGTGTGTGAAAGGTCATGCAGGGTTCCTTTGCGGCCCGGGGATAAAGCATCAACATCGTTCGTGACGTTGACACTGTTGGGGTGGCCCCTTACATCGCCTTAAGAACAAGGAAAACGAGCCACATGTTGCGCATGTTGTAGGGTGCTGCAACGGATGGGGCAAGCAATAGCCTTTCACGAAAAGGCGAAACACCGGAACGGATAGAATATGCTAGGATTTGGAGCGGTCACACGCAAGATCTTCGGAACGCCGAATGACCGTAAAATCAAAGCCACGCGTGCACTGATTGAGCAGATCAATGCGCTAGAGCCTGAGTTTGAAAAGCTGACGGATGCGGGCCTGATTGAAAAGACCGCCGAGTTCAAAGCGCGTGTCTCTGGCGGTGAAAGCCTTGACGCGATGCTGCCCGAGGCCTTTGCCAATTGTCGTGAAGGGGCCCGCCGCGCGCTGGGCCTGCGCGCCTTTGATGTACAGCTGATGGGCGGAATTTTCCTGCATCAGGGCAATATCTCCGAGATGAAGACGGGTGAAGGTAAAACGCTTGTTGCTACCCTGCCTGCCTATCTGAACGCTCTGACCGGCCAAAACGTGCATGTCGTCACTGTGAACGACTATCTGGCCAAACGCGACGCCGAATGGATGAGCAATGTGTTCACGGCGCTGGGCATGACCACTGGTGTTGTTTACCCCCAACAGCCCGACGACGAGAAGAAAGCGGCCTATGCCGCCGATATCACCTATGCCACCAACAACGAGCTGGGGTTTGATTACCTGCGCGACAATATGAAATCGTCGCTTGAAGAAATGAACCAGCGTGATCACTTCTTTGCCATCGTCGATGAGGTGGACAGCATTCTGATCGATGAAGCACGTACTCCGCTGATCATTTCGGGCCCGGCCCAGGACCGCAGCGAGCTGTATCTGACCGTTGACAAGCTGATCCCCGAGTTGACCGAAGAGCATTTTACGATTGATGAGAAAAACCGGAATGTAACCTTCACCGACGAAGGGAATGAGTTTCTCGAAGAGATTCTGCACCGCGAGGGCATTTTGGAAGAGGGTCAGTCGCTCTATGATCCTGAAAGCACCACAGTTGTGCACCACGTCAATCAGGGCCTGCGCGCGCACCAGTTGTTTGCGCGTGACAAAGAATACATCGTGCGCGACGGCGAGGTGGTGCTGATTGATGAATTCACCGGGCGTATGATGGCCGGGCGGCGTTTGTCCGAGGGGCTGCATCAGGCGATCGAGGCCAAGGAAGGCGTCGATATCCGGCCTGAAAACGTGACGCTCGCACAGGTGACGTTCCAAAACTACTTCCGGCTGTATGACAAGCTGGCAGGCATGACTGGCACTGCCGCCACCGAGGCCGATGAATTTAGCGAGATTTATGGCCTGGGCGTGGTCGAAGTGCCTACCAACATGCCAATCGCCCGGATCGATGAAGATGACGCAGTCTTTCGCACCGCGCAGGAAAAGTTTGACGAAGCTATCAACGTGATCCGCGAATCTCATGAAAAGGGTCAGCCAATTCTGGTTGGCACCACCTCGATTGAGAAATCTGAAATGATCAGCGACATGCTGAAAGCTGCTGACATTCCGCATAACGTTCTGAACGCGCGTCAGCACGAACAAGAAGCCCAGATTGTGGCAGACGCTGGCAAGAAAGGCGCTGTGACCATCGCGACCAACATGGCCGGTCGTGGTACAGATATTAAGCTGGGCGGCAACGTCGAGTTCAAGATCATGGAAGCGATTGCTGCCGCACCTGATGCTGATCCCGAAGAAATCCGCACAAAGATCGAAGCGGAACATGCTGCTGATGAACAGGCTGTGAAAGATGCAGGGGGCCTGTATGTGCTGGCCACAGAGCGTCACGAAAGCCGCCGTATCGATAACCAGCTGCGTGGCCGGTCTGGCCGTCAGGGGGATCCTGGTAAATCCTATTTCCTGCTCAGCCTCGATGATGACCTGATGCGCATTTTCGGGTCAGAGCGTCTGGAAAAAGTGCTCTCGACCCTTGGCATGAAAGAGGGAGAGGCGATTGTTCACCCATGGGTAAACAAATCGCTGGAGCGCGCGCAGGCGAAGGTCGAAGGCCGCAACTTTGACATTCGTAAGCAGCTGCTCAAGTTCGATGATGTGATGAACGATCAGCGGAAAGTGATCTTCAAACAGCGCCTCGATATCATGAAGGCCGAAGACCTGTCCGAGATCGTGCAAGACATGCGCGGCGAGGTAATCGATGATATGATCGACACCTACATGCCCCCTAAAACATATGCAGATCAATGGGATACCGAAGGTTTGCACACGGCACTGATGGAACAGTTCAACATGGATGTACCCGTGGTGGACTGGGCTGCCGAAGAGGGTGTCGATGATGATGACATCGCAGATCGTATTGAGGAAGCCGCAGACAAGATGATGTCTGAAAAGGCCGAAGCCTTCGGCCCTGAGAACATGCGCATGATCGAAAAGCAGGTTTTGCTGAACACGATCGATGCCAAATGGCGAGAGCATTTGCTGACGCTGGAACACCTGCGTTCGGTCGTTGGGTTCCGCGGTTATGCGCAACGTGATCCGCTGAACGAATACAAGAACGAAGCGTTCCAGTTGTTCGAAACCATGCTGGATAGCCTGCGTCAGGAAGTGACGCAAAAGCTGTCACAAATTCGGCCGATGACCCAGGAAGAACAAGACGCGTTGGTTCAACAGATGCAAGACCAGCAAACTGCGATGGCTCAGGCTGCAGAACCCGATGCGCCAGTGGGCAACCCCGAGTTTGCACGAGAAGGCTTTGATGAAAATGACCCCTCTACCTGGGGAAATCCTGGCCGAAACGAAGCCTGCCCTTGTGGATCGGGCAACAAGTTCAAGCATTGTCACGGGCGTCTGGCCTAAGGTCAGACGTCACATAGACGCCTTGTTGACTCCCCGTCTGCGTCACAAGACGGCCCAATTGATTGACTATCTTCAACAGTAACCAAGCTGTGGGAGATCGTTATGATCCAACCGAAACGCCTTATTACTGCCGGTGGCACGCTCGCGTGTGCGCTGGGCATTGGATACTTCATGCAAGCCGGTGCTGAGCCGCCTCAGGCCCAAGCGGCTGCTCAACAACAAGCGATCAACGTGGCCACAGACGCTGCGGTAGAAAAAGCGCAGGAAGACGCAGCACAATCGGATGTGCAGGTCGAAGAAGTTATTCTGACGTCTGCCTCTGCGGCCTCGGCTATCCCCACTCTTCCTCAGGCGCCCGAAGTGACGACCCTGCCAGATGAGCCGGTGGTGAATGCAGCATTGGAAGATGCCCCCATGGCGGATGATTTGCCCGCCGAGGAAGCTGCCCCCAATTTTGCCTGTGAGTATGAATTGACCGCAACACCTGAGGCTGCTGCGATGGTGCGCTTGACGTTGGATGCGCCCTGCATGAGCAACGAACGGTTCACGCTGCACCACAATGGCATGATGTTCACGCAAGCGACGGACACCGATGGCAAGATTGAATTCATGGCTCCTGCCCTGACTGAAAATGCCGTGTTCATCGTGGCCTTTGCCAATGGCGAAGGGGCGGTGGCCAACACAACCGTGTCTTCACTGGAATACTACGACCGTGCGGTTGTGCAGTGGAAGGGCCAGTCCGGCATGCAGGTTCATGCTCTGGAATATGGCTCGACTTATGGCGATGAAGGCCATGTTTCTTTGGCGTCAACGCGGGATCATTCCGCTGCAGCCTTGGGTGAAGGTGGGTTTATGACCCGTCTGGGCTCAGGTGATGTCGACAATGCTCTGGTGGCCGAGGTCTATACCTTCCCATCTGGGATGGCCAAACGTGACGGTGATGTGGTGCTAAGTGTCGAAGCCGAGATCACAGCGGCCAATTGTGGACGCGACATCGAGGCGCAATCCCTGCAAACAACCGCGGATGGCAGCCTGAAAACGCAGGATTTGGTGCTGGCCATGCCCGATTGCAACACAGTTGGTGATTTTCTGGTGTTGAACAACCTGCTGAGTGACCTGAAAATCGCAGGCAACTAGACTGGCCGCTATCCGCGGCGAGCCTGGGGTCATCTTATGACACAGTTCCGTGCGGCGATTATCGCCGCACTTACTCTTTTGATCTATGCGCTGCCTGCTTCAGCGCAAGACGTTACACTCACCTCGTCGGATGGCGCGGTTGAAATCTCGGGCAACCTGCTGGGATTTGATGGTGAATTTTACCGCATTGATACAATCTACGGCGAACTGACGGTTGACGGATCCGGCGTGCGCTGCGATGGGCCGGGCTGTCCCAACCTGGACCAGTTTGTCGCGCGACAGACGTTTGCCGGCACGCCAACAATCGGCCGCGTTCTGATGCCCGGTCTGCTTGAAGCATTTGCAATCAAAAACAGTCTTGAGCTGGAACGCAAACCACTGTCCGATCAGGCCTTCGTTTATCTGATCACAGACAAAGCCAGCGATCAGTTGGTTGGCGAGTTCACCTTTCTCATGACCAATTCAGACGAAGGGTTCGCCGATCTTCTGGCAAACGAGGCTGATATCGTAATGTCCATGCGCGAGGTGCGTGACGCTGAGGTGACACGTGGCCGCGAGGCGGGGTTGGGTGATCTATCGGCCAAAGGGCGCAACCGGGTGGTCGCCTTGGACGCGCTGGTGCCCATCGTTTCGCCCACCAATCCTGTTCAGGATATCACGCCGCCACAATTGGCAGATGTCTACGCGGGCAAATTGACAAATTGGGCGCTTTTGGGCGGGCCGGATGCCCCGATTGCAGTGCATATAGTGGATGATGCATCCGGGTTGGGACAGGCGACTGTGGATCAGATTTTGAAACCTGCCAGAGCCACCTTGGACCAAAATGCAACCCGCCACCCTAGCGACCTGGCGTTGATCGACGCGGTGATGGCTGATCCGTTTGCGATTGGTGTGACCAGCCAGTCTGAAACCGGAAACACCTGGCCGCTTGCCTTGAAAGGGGACTGTGGGTTTGCCATGGAGGCCACGCGCCGTGCAGTAAAAACAGAAGATTATCCACTGACAGCACCTTTGTTCTTGTACATGCCAGCCCGTCGGTTTCCCAAGTTGACGCGCGAGTTTTTAACCTATCTTCGGGATCCTTCCGCACAGCTGGTGATCCGCCGGGCCGGGTTTGTGGATCAGTCCCCAGAAGAGATTGAAATCAACGCGCAGGGTGACAGGTTTGCGAACGCGATTGCGCGCGCAGGCGACGAGGTGACGCTGCGCGAGTTACAAAGCATGGTGGCGACGTTGGCACCTTTGCGGCGGTTGACCACGACATTTCGGTTTGAGCCGGGTTCAGCGCGGCTGGATGCACAATCGCGGTCAAATGTTTTGCAACTGGCCCGGTCGTTAGAGTTGGGACACTATGATGCGCGCCGATTGGTTTTTGTGGGGTTCAGCGACGGGCAAGGCCCGGCAGCAGGCAATCTGAAAATCGCGCAACAACGTGCCGATGCGGTGCGCAAGGCCGTGACGCGGGCGGCTGAAACGGCGGTTCTGGGACGGATTGGAATTGAAAGCACTGCGTTTGGTGAGGCAATGCCAATGGCCTGTGACAATAGTGAATGGGGTCGCCGGGTGAACCGCAGGGTCGAAGTATGGGTTCGTTGAGCCAATCGCGCGGCAGTTTATAAATACCCTTCCGACCGAAAGCTTATCTCGCAGGATTTGCCGACAATGATGTGGTCGTGCAACGCAATGCTGAGCGCGTCGCAGGCGTCTTGCACCTTTTGCGTCATGGCAATGTCTTCGGTGGATGGGGTCGGATCTCCCGAGGGGTGATTGTGGATAAGGATCACCGCGCTGGCGTTCAGTTGCAGCGCACGTCGCACCACCTCACGCGGGTATACGGGCACATGATCAACGGTGCCCTGTGCCTGTGCCTCATCCGCGATCAGCGTGTTTTTCCGATCCAGAAAGAAGATACGAAACTGTTCGGTTTGGCGATGCGCCATCGTAGTGTGGCAATAACGGATGACTTGATCCCAGCTGGATATCACCTGTCGTTGCATGATTTTGGATTGGGCAAGACGGTGCGCTGCAGCTTCAACAATCTTTAGCTCGCATATTACCGCTTCACCTGTACCAGAGACCTGAGCCAGACGGTCAGGACTGGCAGAGATCACACCGTTGAAATCTTCAAACTGTTCAAGCAGACGTCGCGCCAGAGGTTTCACATCTTTGCGCGGGATGGCACGAAACAAAATCAATTCAAGCATTTCGTAGTCAGGTATGGCCGCAGCACCGCCTTTGACAAAACGTTCGCGCAACCGCTTGCGATGATCACGTATGTAGGACGGCATATGGTTTTTAGGCCAGACCGCCACCGATTGTTCCTGATCCCCGCCAAACAAAGGTAAAGGCTTTTCCGCGAATGAGCTTGCATTGTTCATGCTCTCACGCTGGAGGAAGAGGGTTACTCTTTGATTAACGTCAGCCAAAAACAACGAAAGGCGCACCGATTGGCGCGCCTTTTTGTGCAGGGGGCACACTGAGCCCTAGCTTTTCATGCTGTCCCAAAAGCTTTTGACCGATGAAAAGAAGCTTTTGCTTTCGGGGTTATTGTCCTCAGACATATCCGCGAATTCCTTCAGCAATTCTTTTTGCTTCGAGGTCAAATTGACGGGTGTTTCCACCGCCAGCTCGATGAACATATCTCCGGCACCACCACCGCGCAGGGCGGGCATGCCTTTGCTGCGCAAGCGCATTTGTCGGCCTGATTGGCTGCCCTCGGGGATCTTTACACGGCTTCGGCCACCGTCGATGGTAGGCACTTCGATGTCACCGCCCAGTGTGGCCTTGGCCATCGACACAGGCACGCGACAAAACAGGTTGGTTTCTTCGCGCTCAAACAGCTCGTGTTGGGCAACATCGATGAAGATGTAAAGATCGCCGGTCGGTCCGCCGCGCATGCCTGCCTCACCTTCGCCGGCCAGACGGATACGTGTGCCGGTTTCAACACCAGCTGGGATGTTCACACTCAGGGAGCGGTCTTTTTCAACGCGGCCTTGTCCCGAGCACGATTTGCAGGGGTTTGAAATGATCTGACCCAAGCCCGAACACGTGGGGCACGTGCGCTCAACGGTGAAGAATCCCTGTTGTGCGCGGACTTTGCCCATGCCGGAACATGTCGGGCAGGTCGAGGGCTCGGCTCCGCCTTCGGCGCCTGATCCATCGCACGAGCCACATGCCACTGAGGTGGGCACGTTGATGGTTTTTTGCAGACCGCTAAAGGCCTCTTCCAGGGTGACACGCAGGTTATATCGCAGGTCTGCGCCACGGGCAGCACGGCCTCGGCCACCCTGACCACCGCGACCGCCCATCATGTCGCCAAACAGATCGTCGAACACGTCCGAGAAAGCGCTGGCAAAATCGCCCTGGTTGCCGAACCCGCCGCCGGGACGTCCGCCGCCGCCGCCCATACCGCCCTCAAACGCCGCATGGCCAAAGCGGTCATACGCCGCTTTTTTGTCAGCGTCTTTCAGCACGTCATGTGCTTCGCCAACTTCCTTGAACTGACTTTCGGCTTTGGGATTGTCTTTGTTGCGATCGGGGTGCAGCTCTTTCGCCTTGGTGCGATAGGCCTTCTTGATTTCCTCGGGCGAGGCCCCTTTCGAGAGCCCAAGCACTTCGTAATAGTCGCGTTTTGCCATGGAAGAACTCCTTCGTGGGAACGCTCAGGGCCGGCCCGGTTGGTTCGGACCGGCCCTGTGAAGGTCCCAGTTGCGCGGGTTAGGCGCGTTTGTCGTCGTCGAGGTCTTCGAAATCGGCATCAACGATATCGTCTTCGCCCGCTTCATCTGCGGCCATTGGCTCGTCTTCGGCTTGCTCGGCTTGCGCCTTGTAGATCGCTTCGCCCAGACGCATGGCAACTTCGGTCACATTCTGAATGCCCGACTTGATCTTGTCGGCGGTGACGTCGTCTTTTTCCAGCTCATCCTTGAGTGCGGCCACGGCCAGTTCGATCGCTTCCACGGTCGAGGGGTCCACCTTGTCGCCATGCTCTTCTACCGACTTCTCGGTTGAATCGATCAGGCTCTCGGCTTGGTTTCGGCTTTCCACCAGCTCGCGGCGATCCTTGTCCGCTTCGGCGTTGTCTTCGGCGTCTTTGACCATCTTTTCGATGTCATCATCCGACAAACCACCCGAGGCCTGGATCGTGATCTGCTGTTCCTTGCCGGTGCCTTTGTCCTTGGCGCCCACAGACACGATGCCGTTGGCGTCGATGTCAAAGGTCACTTCGATCTGGGGCATGCCACGAGGGGCAGGCGGGATGTTTTCCAGATTGAACTGCCCGAGGATTTTGTTGTCTGCA
Organism: Roseovarius sp.; assembly: GCA_045106595.1. GTDB lineage: Bacteria > Pseudomonadota > Alphaproteobacteria > Rhodobacterales > Rhodobacteraceae > Roseovarius. Next base: position 175,778 of record JBGCEW010000014.1, read on the forward strand.
GCCATCTCACGCTCACCCTGGAACACGCGGATCGTCACGGCCGACTGGTTGTCTTCGGCAGTCGAGAAGATCTGGCTCTTGTTCGTCGGGATCGTGGTGTTGCGGTCAATCAGACGCGTGAACACGCCACCCAGCGTTTCGATACCAAGCGACAGTGGTGTGACGTCCAGCAGAACCACGTCTTTGACGTCGCCTTGCAGAACACCGGCCTGAATGGCGGCACCCATGGCAACTACTTCGTCGGGGTTCACGCCCTTGTGGGGCTCTTTGCCGAAGAACTTGGTCACTTCCTCAACAACGCGCGGCATGCGGGTCATACCACCAACCAAAACGATCTCATCAATCTCATTGGCGGACATGCCAGCGTCTTTCAACGCGGCCTGGCATGGCTTGAGCGAGGCTTTGATCAGATCACCGACCAGGCTTTCCAGCTTGGCGCGGGTCAGTTTCATGACCATGTGCAGCGGCTGACCGTCTGCGCCCATCGAGATGAACGGCTGGTTGATTTCGGTTTGCGAGGCGCTGGACAGCTCAATCTTGGCTTTCTCAGCGGCTTCTTTCAGCCGTTGCAGCGCCATCTTGTCTTTGGTCAGATCGACGCTGTTTTCCTTTTTGAACTCATCTGCAAGATAGTTGACGATGCGCATGTCAAAATCTTCACCACCCAGGAACGTATCCCCGTTGGTGGATTTTACTTCGAACAGGCCGTCATCAATTTCCAGGATGGTCACGTCAAATGTACCGCCGCCAAGGTCATAAACCGCGATGGTGTGCGTATTCTCTTTGTCCAGACCATAGGCCAAAGCGGCCGCTGTCGGCTCGTTGATGATCCGCAGCACCTCGAGACCAGCAATTTTGCCGGCGTCTTTGGTGGCCTGACGCTGGGCGTCGTTAAAGTAGGCTGGCACGGTGATCACGGCTTGGGTGACGTCTTCGCCCAGATACGACTCGGCGGTTTCTTTCATCTTACCCAAGATGAACGCGCTGATCTGGCTGGGCGAATACTTCTCACCCTGTGCCTCGACCCATGCATCACCGTTGCCACCGTCAATCACGTTGAACGGCATGTTCTTTTTGTCCTTGGCTAGATCTGCGTCATCGGCACGACGGCCAATCAGACGTTTGACGCCAAACACTGTGTTGGATGGGTTGGTGACGGCCTGGCGTTTCGCCGGCTGGCCCACAAGGCGCTCGTCATCTGTGAAAGCGACGATCGAAGGCGTGGTGCGGGCACCTTCCGAGTTTTCGATGACGCGAGGTTGGCTGCCGTCCATGATGGCGACACAGCTGTTGGTGGTTCCGAGGTCAATACCAATGACTTTGGACATGTTTTCGATCCCTTCTACTTAAGGCGATGATAAGAAGACATTGACCCGTTATGGCATCAATGCCCCGTTTGAGTGGCGCAGCTGCCAGTCAGACAGCTTCACCGTTCCGGGCGTATATAGGCAGGCCCACGTGCCCCTGCAAGCATTGGGGGCAGGGCAATATCGCTATTTTTGCCTAAAATCGTGCGACTAGGGCAAATAAAGTGTTTCGAGAACTGTTCGAGACATCGCTTTCAGAAAACAGAGTACAATATCTCTAGATCAAGAGTGCCTTAAACCTTAATCGTATCCCAAGTGTAACTCGAAACGTATTCCTCTAATTTTGCTAACGTTAGATTAAGGTTCGGGTGGCGTTTTTGTATGGAGGCATTTGTAATGTTGATGATGTTTGCAGCGCTGCTTAGCTTGGGCTTGGTATCGACGCTTGTTTTTGATCCGTTCGATGATGGTTCCAACAAAGATGATGTTTCCGATCCCGAGCAGGAAGAACTGATCGAAGAAGCTGATGCATTTGAGGAATACAACACACCTGAACCCGAGACGATTCTAAACAGTGATCCTCTCATTCCTGATCAGCCGGAGGGGTTTGAGGTGCCTGATTTCTTCAATTTTTATCTTGAAGAGCACTCAGAAACGCTTTTTGGCAGTTTGCAGGACGACCAAATTTTGGTCACGGATGAAAGTGGAGCGGGGCGCGATGCATCATATTTGCTTGGCGCGGGCGACGATTTGATTGTTGGCACTTCCGGCTCAGAGTTTTTTGCAGGAATGGAAGGTGACGACACTATTTTTTCCGGATCTTGAACAGACAGGGTTTTTGGTGGTGCCGGAGATGACTTGATTGTCAATGAGAGCGAACTTGGTTTGGTTGGCGGTGACGCGGGAAATGACACTATTTATGGCGGAAGTGATGGAGATGTAATTGGTGGTGGGATTGGAGATGATTCAATATTTGGCGGCCCTGGTAACGACGGCCTGAATGGCCATGAGGGAGCGGACTATATAAATGGCGGCGAGGGAAACGATGTGTTGGCTGGAACCTACACGAATGGTCCCAATTCCAATGATTTGGGAACGGGGATTGATACATTGGATGGTGGTCCCGGCGATGATATACTGATCATGAACAGAGGTGAGATTGGCATCGGCGGCGATGGCAATGACTCCTTCAGTGTCGCAGGGACAGGCAGTCTAGAAACGCCCGTTGCCCATATCACTGATTTCGAACCCGGAATCGATTCCCTTGAGGTTAAATATCAATTTCAGGAGGGAATTGAGCCCACAGTTAGTGTGTCTTACGATGACCTAAGTGATACAACAAATGTATATTTAGATGGTGATCTGCTCGCAACAATAGTCGGCGATGCGGGCCTTACGCCTGAAATGATAGAGATGAGTGAACAGTACTACTGATACACGTTCTTGCTAAAACAGTGAGATTTTTTCTCAGTTCATTGCTGGAATTGAAGCAGCGTCGATCGCAAACACGCTCGTACATGAGTTTCCAGGTCATCCGTTCCTGCAAAAAGGAATTGCTAAAGCGTTTCGAGAACTGTTCGAGATATCGGTTTTCACAAAACAGAACACAACATCCTTAGGTCATTCCATGCAAACGCCTGCTCTAAATCTCCGCGGATTCAAGATTTACACAGGTCTTCTGGACGGTCCCTCACAGGTGACGATGCTTGAAGAGCTGCGCGAGGTGGCCAAGATGGCCCCGCCATTCTCACCACAAACACCCTATGGCAAACCGATGTCGGTTCAGCTGACCTCGGCGGGCAAGTATGGGTGGTACTCTGATCGCTCTGGGTATCGCTATGCCACGCACCATCCTGAAGGTATGGCTTGGCCACCCATTCCGGCGTCAGTGCTTGGGTTGTGGCAGCACTTGATCAACGAGACCCGCGACCCCGATTGCTGCCTGATCAACTTCTACGGTGAAGGTGCGCGTATGGGGATGCATCAAGATAAGGACGAGGCTGATTTTGATTGGCCGGTATTATCGGTATCACTGGGGGATGATGGGCTGTTTCGGGTGGGCAACACCACTCGGGGTGGGAAAACCGAGAGTATCTGGCTGACCTCAGGCGATGTGGTGGTCATGGGAGGGGATGCGCGGCTGACCTATCACGGGGTGGACCGGATCAGGTTTGGCTCATCCTCTTTGTTGCCCAAGGGCGGGCGGATCAATCTGACTTTGCGGGTGGTGGACTGACCCCGGCGCAGATTTGTTCTGCGCTGGGGTCAGTCAGGCCAGTCAGGCCAGATCAGGCCCCCAGATCAAAGCCGTCATAAACCCCAATCGTCAGGCTAAACGTTGCAAAGGCAGGCAGATCCGGCGCATCAGGAGGCGACGCTACCGTAGGTGTTTGTGGCTGTGGCGTGCCGGGTTGTGTTGGATCGGGCAATGTCAGACCCAAAAGATCATTCAACAGATCGCTCAGCGAAAACACCGGTGTTGGTGATGGCGTCGGTGCTGGCGTGAAGTCAAACGTATCTCCAAACAGGCTCTCAAACAGTGTGGGTGGTTGCTGTGGCTCAGGCACCACCGGCGTTCCGGGCGTAAACGTGGGAATGCTGGGCGCGTCAGGCACTTCGGCCACCAGGGGTGGTGTTGGTGTGACGGGTTCAGGCAAAGTTGGGAGTGTTGGCGCTGGCGCAGGTGTCGGTGTTGGCGCGGGTGACGGTGCCGAGGTGGCATCGGTGGTGCCAAAGTTCTGTGTTACCATCACACTGTCATAACTGCGAAAGTCACCTTGCTCGATACCAATGCCAATCTCTTCATAGTCGGCATTCAGAATGTTGGCGCGGTGGCCGGGGCTGTTCATCAGGCTTTCGTGCAGATCGCGCACATCATCCTCAAGGCCCGGCGCGCCGCGCTCGGATTGCCAGGCGATGTTTTCTCCCCAAGTCCAGTTGCCCTCCAGTTCGTAACCCGCATCCTGGATGCGATCCCCGGCAGAGGACCCGTTTTGCCCCGTATGTGAAAAGACATCGCGGTTCAGCATCCAATCGCTGTGATCTTCGCTGGCTTCGTTCAGATCACCGTTGAACCGCAAGGGTTGTAACCCCGCGCTGGCGCGTTCCTCGTTGATAAGTTCGAGCATCAGACGCTCAAGTGCATTTGCTTGTGACATGTGTCGCTTCCTTTCCTGCGAGGCTGCAGAAATGAGCGGTCGCAGAACGGTGGCGTGACGACAATACTGGTTATGACACGGCTAAGGTATGAGCAAAGACTTGCAAGAACCGGCCATATTGCTCGGCGCGAATTCGGGCAGCGTTGAAAAAACCGGGACGCGTTTTGTCAGGACGCGCCTGGACAGCAGCTGGCTCAGAAAGCATCCCATCAGCATATATAGCAAGGCGCTATTTCAGCGACGCGCTGACCAGCTGCTTGAGGCATACTGACGGGTGTAAAATTCACCCATCATGCCGATCATAATAAAGGTGAGCGCCATGTAGAGCGTATAATTGTAATCAGAATTGCGCGGGAAGTAGTTGATAAACGCAAACCCGCGCGCCTGATCAATCGTGTGAAACAGTGGGTGCCAATCAAACATCGCAATCATGAAGCCAGGAAGGGTGTTTGCGACAAACATTTTGCCCGAACAGATCATGCTGGCACGTTGATAGACTGTGGTGAACATCCCCACCAATCCCGGTGCCCAGGGTTTGAGCCCCAACAAAACCAGCCCCAGCGACAGACCCGAGAACCATGACAGAAGGAACATGGCATATGCCGGAATAGGCCGGTCAATGGTGATGGGCGTAAAGGCCACGTGATAGATGAACAGCACGACAACCAGTGTCAGCGTCTGCACATACAACACGCTCAGTGCCGAGGCGCAGATCGATACGATGGTGTTCATCGGCGCGTGCAGCATCATCGGGGACGTTGGCCCTTCGGAGCCGACAATGGCCCCCAATGCCTTGGTGTGGGTCAGAAACAGAAAGATACCTGACATAATATACAGCAGGAAATCCCCACGCAGCGCCGCACCGCGCAGGCCCAGGATGATAAACATGATGTAGAAGGCCATAACAAACAGCACCGTCACCATCATATTGCTGAGGATCGCGATGAATGCATTGCCATGCGCCTTGCGCACGTCCCGTACGGTGGCGTGGTAGATAAGTTCGCCTGTGACGACGATCGACTGAAGGGTCGATCTGGGTTGGACGTTCTGAAACATGTCTCTGCTTATGCTGCCTTGCGAATATCTGACACGGATTTCTTGTTGTTCCGTTAGCGTCGTACCATAAGGGGGTAAATTTAACGGATCAACAGATGCCTGCCCAAAATGGCGGTATCGTGAAGGAGTAGGGTTTGGATTACGACAAACTGATCACAGTCATGCGCCGTCTATCGCTGGAAGCCGGTGCAAAGATCATGGAAATTTATGAGGCGGATGATTTTGACGTGAAGGTCAAATCAGATGACAGCCCTGTCACAGCCGCAGATGAGGCAGCGGACGCTATTATTTCGGTTGGGCTGCGCGCCGCGTTTCCGGATGTGGCCCTTGTGACCGAAGAACAAGCCGCGTCGCATTCCGAGACAGCCAATACGTTTTTGATCGTTGATCCGTTGGATGGCACCAAAGAATTTATCCATCGCCGCGGTGATTTCACTGTGAACATCGCCTATGTCGAAGACGGTGTGCCGACACGCGGTGTGGTTTATGCACCTGCCAAAGGCCGGATGTTCTTTACGCAGGCGGATGGTTCATCGATCGAAGAGACCGGTGCTTTGGATCATGACCGTGTGGGAACACTTGCGCCGATCAACGTCTCTGACCCTGACAATACCGCGCTGATGGTCGTGGCGTCCAAGTCACACCGGGATCAGGCGACAGATGATTACATCGGCAAATACTCTGTCAAAGATATGAAAAGTGCAGGTTCCTCGCTGAAGTTTTGCCTGATCGCTACAGGCGAGGCGGATATTTATCCACGCGTCGGTCGCACAATGGAGTGGGACACAGCCGCAGGTCATGCCGTGCTGCACGGTGCCGGTGGCCGTGTGGTGCGCTTTGATGATCATTCTGAATTGCAGTATGGCAAAGACGGTTTCGCCAACCCGTTCTTCATTGCCTATTCGCCTGATGTTGCGTTGAAGCCTGCCTGATGTCTGTGCTGATCGTCATCCCCGCCCGCTATGCCTCGACGCGTTATCCCGGCAAACCCTTGGTGGAACTGACAGGCGCGTCCGGTATGGCCAAAAGCCTGATCCAACGCTCGTGGGAGGCCGCGCAATCTGTGTCTGGCGCAGACCGTGTGGTTGTGGCCACAGATGATGACCGGATCAAAGCCGCATCCGAGGCGTTTGGGGCTGAGGTGGTCATGACATCGTCTGAGTGTACCAATGGCACGGAACGCTGTGCCAAGGCGCTGAGCAATCTGGGTGAGCCCTATGATATCATTGTAAATCTGCAAGGCGACGCCCCCCTGACGCCCCATTGGTTTGTCGAGGATCTGGTGGCAGATTTATCGGCCAACCCACAGGCAGATGTAGCCACGCCTGTGCTGCAGTGTGACGGGCGGGCGTTGAACGGGTTTCTTGAAGACCGCAAACAGGGCCGTGTGGGCGGAACTACGGCCGTGTTTGATTGCAATCGGCACGGGCTCTTTTTCTCCAAAGAGGTGATCCCGTACACCGGACATGACTATGCTGATACCGAAGACACCCCTGTGTTTCATCATGTGGGGGTCTATGCTTATCGCCCTGCGGCGCTGGCTGAATACACGACATGGCCGACAGGCCAGCTGGAAGCATTGGAAGGTCTGGAACAGCTGCGGTTCCTGGAAAATGGCCGCCGTGTGTTGTGTACCCAGGTGCACGCCCGTGATCGTCAGTTCTGGGAATTGAACAATCCCGAAGACGTGCCACGCCTTGAGGCTATGATGCGTGATATGGGGATGTCGTAACGCTGCGGAAATAATTGGCGATGGCGATATGTCCCATTTGGGCCGCGCACAGCTAAAATTCGCAGGTTTTTCCCAGTAAAATCCATGCACTTCCTGATGTAATTGTGTAAAGTGACTGAAAAAATAACGCTTTTGAGGAGCGGTGATGCGTAACAAAGTGACAAAAGCGATCTTTCCGGTCGCTGGGATGGGCACCCGGTTCTTACCGGCAACCAAATCTGTACCCAAGGAAATCATGACATTGGTGGACCGTCCACTGGTGCAATATGCCATTGATGAGGCCCGTGCGGCTGGCATCAAGGAATTCATCTTTGTGACCTCGCGCGGCAAAGGCGCGCTTGAGGATTACTTTGATAATGCCCCTCAGCTGGAGCAGGAACTGCGCCGCAAGGGCAAAGACGAGCTGCTGGAAATTCTGAAATCCACCAACATGGATTCCGGTGAAATTGCTTACATGCGCCAGCACAAGCCCTTGGGGTTGGGTCATGCCGTGTGGTGCGCCCGGCGCTTGATCGCAAATGAACCCTTTGCTGTTATTCTGCCCGATGATGTGATTGCCGCCGAAAAGCCCTGCCTTGCGCAGATGGTCGAGGCGTTTGAAGAAAATCCTGGCAACATGGTCGCCGCGATGGAAGTCCCGGATGAACAGACGTCGTCTTATGGCGTTCTGGATATCAAAGAAGACATGGGGTCTATGGTGTCGACCAAGGGAATGGTGGAAAAGCCAGCACCGGGCACCGCGCCGTCCAACCTTGCCGTGATTGGCCGCTACATCCTGACGCCCACAGTTCTGCAAAAGCTGAACAAGAAGAAAACCGGTGCCGGGGGTGAAATTCAGCTGACAGACGCTATCGCTGATGCCCGCATGGATGGCGAAGAAGTGTATGGCTTCCGTTTCAAGGGCCGCCGGTTTGATTGTGGATCAAAGGCCGGGTTCCTTCAGGCCACAGTGGCTTTTGCGCTTGATCGTGATGATCTGCGCGATGATCTTTGGGGTTATCTGAATGACGTGGTGCATGCGGACAAAGCTGCACAATAATCGGCTGAGGACTTAAGCGTGTCGACAATTTTGGTCACAGGTGGTGCCGGATACATCGGCAGCCATGCGTGCAAGGTTTTGGCGCGTGAAGGCTATACGCCGGTTACTTTTGACAACTTGTGCACAGGCTGGGAAGAGGCGGTTAAATTCGGTCCCTTCGTTCAGGGCGACCTGACTGACCGAGCCCGACTGGATGAGGTGTTCGCCACGTATCAACCTGTGGCCGTCATGCATTTTGCCGCTCTCAGTCAAGTTGGCGAAAGCATGAACCAGCCGGGTAAGTACTGGCACAACAACGTGGCCGGGTCGCTGACCTTGCTTGAGGCGGCCGTCGCGGGTGGCTGTAACAAGTTCGTCTTTTCCTCAACCTGCGCCACCTATGGCGATCAGGACAATGTCGTGCTGGATGAAAACAGTGACCAGCATCCGATCAACGCGTATGGCGCATCCAAACGTGCAATAGAAGACATGCTGCGTGACTTTGAAAGCGCGCATGGACTGAACCACGTGATCTTTCGGTACTTCAACGTGGCCGGATGTGACCCCGAGGCCGAAGTGGGCGAGTTTCACCAACCCGAAACCCATCTGATCCCGCTGGTGCTGGATGCGATCACGGGCAAACGTGATGCGCTGACGATCTTTGGCACAGATTACGACACGCCCGATGGCACCTGTATTCGCGACTACGTGCATGTAATGGATCTGGTTGATGCGCATATTAAGGGCCTGAAGTGGCTGGAAGACGGCAAAGACAGCCGGGTCTTCAATTTGGGCACAGGCACCGGATTTTCCGTGCGGGACGTGATTGAGCAATCGCGCGTCGTGACCAACCGCACTGTTCCGTTGATCGAAGGGCCGCGCCGTGCGGGCGATTGCACCAAGCTGGTGTCAGGCTCTACGCGTGCCGAAGCCGAACTGGGCTGGGCACCAAAGCGTTCCAATATGCGCCAGATGATCGAAGATGCCTGGCGTTGGCACCAAACAGGACATTACGACAAATAGAGGCAGGCAACGTACGGGCAATGGGATGGACAGGCTAAGAAAGCTGGTATTTGCCTACCGAATGCGGTGGAAACGCCGCAGGCTTCTGTTTCGGTCGTTTCGCAAACGTCGACAGCTCAATCCGGTGATCAACCGGACACCTCAGATTGCGCCCGGCGATATTCTGGCCTTTTCTACCATCCGCAATGAAATGGTGCGCCTGCCGTTCTTTCTGGATCATCACCGCGCTTTGGGTGTTCAGCATTTTCTGATGGTGGACAACAACAGTGATGATGGCACGCGTGAGTATCTGGCCTGCCAGCCAGATGTCTCGCTCTGGACCACGCCCGACAGTTACAAGCTGTCGCGGTTCGGGGTTGACTGGCTCACATGGTTACAACGGCGCTATGGGCATAATCATTGGTGTCTCACGCTGGATGCCGATGAAATCCTGATCTATCCGCACCACGAAACCCGCCCGCTGCCCGCGCTTACCGCTTGGTTGGACAGCCACGGGCGGCGGTCTTTTGGCGCGATGATGTTGGATATGTATCCTAAGGGGCCACTGAATGCGCAAACCTATGCGGCGGGGGATGATCCGTTTAACATCCTAAGCTGGTTTGATGGCGGCAATTACATGATCCAGAAAAAGGCAGACCTTGAGAACCTTTGGATACAAGGGGGCCCGCGCGCGCGCATGTTCTTTGCTGACCGGCCCAAACGTGCCCCCACAATGAGCAAGACACCTTTGGTGAAATGGCACCGGGGCTATGCTTATGTATCGTCATCCCATTCGTTGCTGCCGCGTGGCCTGAACCATGTCTATGATGATCAGGGCGGCGAAAAAACGTCGGGTATCTTGCTGCACACCAAGTTTCTGCACACGGTCGTTGCAAAGTCCGCCGAGGAAAAACACCGCGCCGAGCATTTCGCCAACTCTGATCTTTACGAGAGTTACTACGACAGCCTGACCGAAAATCCCGACCTGTGGTGTGAAGGCTCCACGCGCCTGACCAGTTGGCGCCAGCTTGAGGCGATGGGGCTTATGTCCAAGGGAAATTGGATATGAGCCACCTAAACACGCGTCATAAAACGGAAAAAGTTCAGTTTGTTGCCGAATTCGAAACAATATTCCTCGAAACGTGTTTAATTAAGTGTCAAACACACTCTGCAATAGTGCGGTTCGACGAGAGTTTGGGAGTATCCTGAGGCGTGAAGTTCTGGCAATCATATCGCATGCGGCTGCGGCGCAAGCGCGCTAAAATTCGCGCGTGGCGCAAGCATTTTTCGCTGCGGTGCCGGGCCAACCGGACTGATCAGATCCAACCCGGTGATATTCTGTTGTTTTCGACATTGCGCGATGAACATGTGCGCCTGCCCTATTTCCTGAAATACTACCGCGACCTGGGCGTGCAGCACTTTTTGATTGTTGACAATGGCAGCAGCGATGGCGGGGCCGAGTATCTGGCCGAGCAAAATGATGTCTCATTGTGGTCGACCGACGCCAGCTACAAACGGTCGCGTTTTGGTGTGGATTGGCTGAACTGGTTGCAACAGAAATATGCCCACGGGCATTGGACGCTTGTTGTCGATCCGGATGAATTGTTTGTCTATCCATTCTGCGATACGCGCCCAATTCGCGCGCTGACCGATTGGCTGGACGTCAGCCAGGTCAAATCTTTTGGCGCGATGTTGTTGGATATGTATCCCAAAGGCCGGATCGATGCTGTGCCCTACATGCCCGGCCAAAACCCGATTGAAATCGCATCCTGGTTCGACCCCGGCAACTATCAGGTGACCAAGAACCACAAGTTTGGCAATTTGTGGATTCAAGGCGGCCCTCGGGCTCGGGTGTTTTTCCCCAACCAACCCAAGAAATCGCCGGCGTTGAATAAGATACCACTGGTCAAGTGGCACAAGAATTATGCCTATGAAAGCTCGACCCATATGTTGCTGCCGCGAGGTTTGAACCTGACATATGATGAATGGGGTGGCGAAAAGGCCAGTGGGGTGCTTTTGCATGCCAAGTTCCTGGACACATTCACCGTCAAGGCCGCCGAAGAGCTGACGCGCAAGCAACACTATTCTGCAAGCGTTGAATACAAGGCCTACGCCGAACAGTTTGAGCACACCCCAGACCTTTGGTGCAAATGGTCTGAGAAATATATAAACTGGCGTCAGTTGGAAATCCTTGGGCTGATGTCCAAAGGAAACTGGGCATGAAAAAAGGGCAGATCGCGTGAGCGTCGGGATCATCATGTTGGTACACACGGCCTTTGGCCGGGCCGAGCAGATCGCCCGGCATTGGGCGGCGTCTGGCTGCCCGATTGTGATCCACTCTGACAAATCCGTGCCGCGTAAAACCTATGCTGCATTCAAGGCCAAGCTGGCAGATCTGCCGGATGTGCGGTTTGCCAAACGGCATCGTTGTGAATGGGGCACATGGGGGCTGGTGGCCGCCACCCAAGAGGCCAGCCAGATTATGCTGGATGAGTTTCCCGAGGTAAGACATGTGTATTTGTCCTCGGGATCGTGCCTGCCGTTGCGCCCCGTGCAAGAACTGATCGATTATCTGATCGAGCGTCCGCATACGGATTTCATCGAAAGCGCCACCACCGCAGATGTTCCCTGGACCATGGGGGGCCTTGATCACGAACGTTTTACGCTGCGGTTCCCATTTTCGTGGCGCAAAAACCGCTTCTTGTTTGATCGCTACGTCGCATTACAGCGCATGGTGCGCTTCAAGCGGCGCATTCCCAACGGCATCGTCCCCCACATGGGCAGCCAGTGGTGGTGCCTGACCCGTCAAACACTATCGGCCATTCTGGAAGACCCGGAGCGGGTAAATTATGACCGATATTTCCAAAAGGTCTGGATCCCTGACGAAAGTTATTTCCAGACATTGGCACGGCTCTACTCGCGTCAGATTGAAAGCCGGTCGCTGACCTTGTCCAAGTTCGATTATCAGGGCAAACCGCACATCTTTTATGATGACCACCTGCAATTGCTGCGCCGGTCTGATTGTTTTGTTGCACGCAAAATCTGGCCGTTTGCCAACAAACTCTATGATGCGTTTTTGACCGATGCGTCCGGCGCCATGAAACGCACGGAACCAAACCCCGGTAAGATCGACCGCATTTTTGCCAAGGCGGTCGAGCGTCGGACGCGGGGAAGGCCGGGGCTTTTGATGCAATCGCGCTTTCCGGTGGAAGGGCGTGAAAACGGGCTGACCTGTGCGCAGTATTCGGTGTTCGAAGGCTTTAGTGATCTTTTTGAAAACTTTGAACCATGGCTGGCCAAAACCACCAACACCCGCGTGCATGGCCATCTGTTTGCCGAAGACCGGGCCGAGTTTTCGGATGGTCAGACGGTGATGAACGGAGCTTTGTCAGACAGTGCCAAGCTGCGCGATTATAACCCCAAGGCGTTTCTGGCCAGCCTGATTTGGAACACCCGCGGCGAGCGGCAGTGTTTTCAGTTCGGCCCGCGCGATGTGCAGGATATTGAATGGGATATCGCTAAAGACCACAATGCTCAGATTTCGGTGATCACCGGTGCTTGGGCCGTGCCTTTGTTCAAGTCCAACCGGAATTTCTCGGACATCCGCCAAGAGGCGGCGTTGTTGCAACAAATCGAAAGTGAGCACCTGAAAACACTACGCTCCCCCTGGACCAAAGCGCGGGTGCGGATCTGGTCGATGGCAGAATTCGTTGAAGCCCCGATGGAGCCATTGCAAGCCATCATTGACGAGATAGGCCAGCAATCCTTGCGCGGTTTGGCTGAGGTGCCCAAGATGTCGGACCTGACCGGGTTTGGTCAATTTCTGCAGAACCTCAAGAACCAGGGAATGCATCCCTATCTAATGGGGGATTTCCCGGTGTCGCACAGCCAAGGCGACATTGGTCAGACCCAGCCAAAACCCTATCTGGTGCGGTGACACGGCATGTCGGATCGGTTTGATTACTTTGTGGTGTTTGCTGAAATGCGCACCGGTTCCAATTTTCTTGAGGCAAACCTGAACGCGTTTGACAGTTTCACCTGCCATGGCGAGGCATTCAATCCGCATTTCATTGGGTACCCAAATGCCACTGACATTCTTGGTGTGACACAAGACATGCGTGACGGTGACCCCGAGCGTTTGATCAATACAATCAAAGAGCACTCCAGCGGTATGGGCGGGTTCCGGCTGTTTCACGATCATGACCAACGTGCGATTGATATTGCATTGAACGATCCGCGCTGTGCCAAGATCATTCTCACCCGCAACCCCGCCGAAAGCTATGTCAGCTGGAAGATTGCTCAGGCCACCGGGCAGTGGAAACTGACCAATGTAAAGCGCCGCAAAGCCAGCAAGATCACCTTTGACGGGGTCGAGTTTGAGCAGCACATCACCGCCCTGCAACAGTTCCAGGTGCAGTTGCTGAACCGGTTGCAAATATCAGGGCAGAGCGCGTTTTATGTGGCCTATGAAGACCTGCAATCCGTTGATGTGATGAACGGCCTTGCCAAGTTTCTGGGCGCAGATGAGCAATTAGAAGCGCTGGACGACACGCTGAAAAAGCAAAATCCAAAATCGTTGCAGGACAAAGTTGCCAATTTTGACGATATGCAAACGCTGCTGGCGGGCGGTGATGCGTTTAATCTCACCCGCACACCCAATTTTGAGCCGCGTCGTGGCCCAGGTGTGCCGGGATTTGTGACCGCGGCCCATGCGCCTTTGCTGTATATGCCCGTGCGGTCAGGCCCTGAGGCAGAAGTGGTTCAATGGCTGGCCGAGCTGGATGAGGTGACACCTGATACGCTGGCGGTCAAACATAATCAGAAATCACTGCGCCAATGGAAACGGCTGAAAAAGGGTCATCGCAGTTTTACTGTGATACGCCACCCCGTGGCCCGCGCGCATGCTGCGTTTTGTGCCAAAATCCTGAACCGCGGACCGGGCACGTTCACCGAAATCCGCAAGACCCTGCGCAACTTTTACAAGGTGCCTTTGCCCGGTCAGATCACCGAAGACTATGACCGCCGTACGCACCGCGAGGCGTTCATGGGGTTTCTGGAGTTTCTGAAGGCAAACCTGAACGGCCAGACTGGCATTCGGGTGGATGCCAACTGGGCGACGCAGGCGGCCGTGATCCAAGGGATGAGTGTCTTTGCCCTGCCCGATATGATCATCCGCGAAAGTGAAATGCCCGGATACCTGACGGCCCTCGCGCGGCAGGTGGGGTATTTAAAGCCGGGCAAGCCGCTGGTGGCTGTGGATGATCACCCCATTGCCTTGTCCGAAATTTACGATGCAGAAATAGAGGCGCTGGTAAGAGAGATCTACCAGCGCGACTATATGATGTTTGGGTTCAAAAACTGGAACTGAACGCGCCGGGGCGTCAGGCCGCTTGCCGGGCGTGTGCCTCGGTGACGATGGTGAACAAGGTGGCCGGGTCCGCATTGGCCCGCAATTTTGCACAAATCGACGTATCGCGCAGCGTACGAGACACCAATGCCAACGCCTTGAGGTGTTCAACACCAGCGTCATGCGGTGCAAACAAGGCAAAGGCCAAATCCACTGGCTGACGGTCCACGGCGTCAAAATCAATTGCCGTATCCATCATGACCAAAGCGCCCACGACACTATCGATACCATCAATCCGTGCGTGCGGCAGAGCCACGCCATGACCCACACCGGTTGGCCCCAAAGCCTCGCGGTCCTGCAGGGCTTCGACCGCTTTGGACTGCGGAATGGCGTGCAGCTGCTCCATCATCTCGCCGAACACATGAAACAAACGTTTCTTGCTGGATGCGGACGGTAATACCCGAACGGCCTCAGGTGCGAGGATCGTCGTTATATTCATGTTCAAACTGCTCCGAATGCGCGTTGGCCTTGGCCTAATGCCCGTTTCGATTAAGGGTCAATCCATCCAATGTTACCGTCATCCCTGCGGTACACGACATTGAGCCCTTGCTTTCCCTCATTTCTAAAGACCAGCACCGGAGCGCCTGCCAGCTCCATTTGCATTACCGCCTCTCCGACTGACAAAGATGGGATTTGCGTTTCCATCTCTGCGACAATCATAGGCTGCAAGCTGTCGGGCTCTGATTCCTGATCTTCGCTTTCAGATGCGAGGATATACGAGGAAGCGCCCATAAGTTCAACCGGTTCAACACGGTCTTTATGATGATCCTTAAGACGTCGTTTATATCGTCTGAGTTGTTTCTCGACTTTGTCGCAACATTTATCAAAAGCCTCATATATTTCATGGGCGTGTGCCTTGGCCTGTGTGGTCAGGCCGGTTGAAAGATGCACCGTGGTTTCGCAGACAAACTCATTCGCGCTTTTTGAGAAAACCACATTGGCGTCGGTTGGGCGTTCGGCATATTTTTGTACTGCACTGCCCAGATCCTCCTTCACGTGATTTTGCAAAGCGGTTCCGATATCGATCTGTTTTCCACTGATTTGATAGCGCATCTTGTCTCCTTTAATTGACAAAACAGGCATAAATCCACGCAGATAATCTGCGACAGGATTTAGGACTGTATGGGGGAGTATGAGTTTTGAGTGGTTAACTTTATCCCGGACCCCTGCGTACAGGGGCGTGGTTCGGGTGCCTCAGTTTTCCAAAACATCATTCCCTTATTTGACGCCTCAAACCCCCGGCTTGTCAATGATGATCACCGGATCAGAGTGCAATTCGCCGGTTTTGGCAGGGTTCTGTTAACACATGTTAAGAAATCCGGAAATTGTCGCCCAGGTAGACCCGGCGCACATTTTCGTTCTCGACCACGTCATTGGGCGTGCCGGACATCAGCACCTTGCCGTCATGCAGGATATAGGCGCGATCGACGATTTCCAGTGTTTCGCGCACGTTGTGATCAGTGATTAAAACGCCGATCCCGCGTTTCTTGAGGTCGGCCACCAATGCCCGGATATCGCCAACCGAAATCGGATCCACCCCGGCAAAGGGTTCATCTAGAAGCAAGTACCGCGGGTTTGCGGCCAGACAGCGCGCAATCTCAACCCGGCGACGCTCGCCCCCGGACAGAGCCAAGGCAGGTGCGCGACGCAGGTGCTCAATGGAAAAATCTGATAGTAATTCTTCCAGACGCTCACGGCGTTTGTGGCGATCCGAGTAAGAGATATCTAAGATCGCCAGAATATTATCCTCAACCGACATACCCCGGAAAATCGACATTTCCTGAGGCAAATACCCGATACCCATCTTGGCGCGGCGATACATCGGCAGGTTCGTCACATCGCGCCCTTCGATCAGAACATGCCCGCCTTCGGGATAAATCAGCCCGGCAATCGCGTAAAACGTTGTCGTCTTGCCGCAGCCATTGGGGCCGAGCAGGGCAACAACTTCGCCTTGTTGCAATTCAATCGATACATCACGAATGACCACGCGTTTGTTGTAGCTTTTACGCAGGTTCTGGATGCGCAGGCCGTCATTTTCGTGCGCGATATGAAGATCAGGCTTGGCCATGGCTCAATTGTCCTGCTCAGGTTGCAGAACGGTTTTAACCCTTCCGCTCATCCGGGCGGTGCCTGCTTTGGTGTCGACAAACATCTTGTCCGCGGTCAGCGCATTGCGCCCCTGCACCAGCAAGACATCCCCCTGCATTTCAATCAGGCCGGATTCAATGTTGTAATCTGCATTTGATGCCTCGGCGGCATCTTCACCACTGACCAACGTCACCCCGCCCGAGGCCTGCAGGCGTTCAATACCGGATTGATCTTGCAGATAGACAACCAACACACGCGGTGCGGACAGGCGCATTTCACCCTGACCGATCAATACGTTGCCGGTGAACACAGCTGTGCCGTCGCTTTGACTGACAGCCAGATTATCGGCGGTTACCTCAACCGGAAGGTCGGTGTTTTGTTCGGTGTTGCCAAAGGCGATTTGCGCACCCTGGGCCATGCTCAGGGCAGGCATGCCCATAAAACAAACGAAAAAAGCAAGGCAATTCAACAGGCGCACGGAAATCATTCCTCAGAGTTATGGGGTGTGTATATCAGCTTCACTCCATCGGTGAAAAGCAATTCTGCGTCTTGGCTGTCTTCGTTAGATGTCAGGCGCATTCGCCCGGCGGTCAGGTCCCCCGGAGGGCCAGATGCGGTGACCGCACCGGGTGTCTGAGCAAACAGCCGATCATAGCGGGTGTTGATTGCGTCGGTCAGGATCACATACCCTGTTGTGGTTTCAATTGTCACATTGCCATCCATCGCGGCGGTATAGTCGTCCTGACGCATATCGGCATGGTCGGCGGTGATATCAACGACAGTTCCTTGGTTCAGGCGGATGTTGGCCACCACATCATCAGCGCTAAGCCGGTCTGGGTCTTGCAGATCAGGCCGGGCCATACGGGCGCTGATCATGACTTCGTCGCCGCCGCTGGTGGTGCCTGCAAACGAAGGGTTGGTCACACCCTGATCGCGGGCGCGTTGCTCAAGGTCTACCTGGGTGACGGGTGGTTGCTGCGTCGGATCGATGGTGCGCGAAATCAGAAACAGCGTTGACAGCAAGGCAAGAGCAGCCAGTGGCAACAGGATCTTGGCCCATGCCACCATGCGGGAATAGAGATCGGTTTCCCACGTCATCAATGCGAAAAGATATCCGTGTCAGGCCAGCCTTCCAGATCCAGCACTGCGCGGGTGGGTAGGAAATCAAAGCACGATTGCGCCAGCGCGTCGCGGCCTTCGCGTTCCAGCCGCGTGTTCAGCTCATCGCGCAGGGCGTGCAGGTACAAAACATCCGACGCCGCATAAGCCAGCTGTGCCTCGCTCAACTCAGGTGCACCCCAGTCCGAGCTTTGCTGTTGTTTTGAGATATCGATGCTCAGAAGCTCTTGAAGCAGGAATTTCAGCCCGTGCCGGTCGGTGTAGGTACGGATCAGTTTGCTGGCGATCTTTGTGCAATAGACCGGGGCCGTCAGTGCGCCAAAGGCATTGTGCATCGCCGCGATATCAAACCGGCCAAAGTGAAACAGCTTCAACACATCCGGGTTGGTGAGCATTGCGCACAGGTTAGGGGCCTCGGTCTGGCCTTTGGCAACCTGCACCAGATGGGCGTTGCCATCACCGCCTGACATCTGGATCACACAAAGCCTGTCACGATGGGGGTTCAGCCCCATGGTTTCGCAGTCAATCGCCACAACCGGGCCCAGGTCCAGCCCGTCAGGCAGATCATTCTTGTAAAGGTGGTTCGCCATGTCTCAATTCACTTTGCCGAAGGGGGGGTGCGGGCGTTGATGCTCTCGCACAAAAGGCCTCACCAGGTTTCAAACGGGTCTCGCAGGCCGCCCGTCGGCCTTTGGCGCGGACCATACAAGAGCCGCACCAGAACGGCAATTACCCGTTCAGATATGGTGTACCGCGTGTGGGTTCAACGCAGGTGCAGGTCTTTTACTGCGCGGGTTGCGGCCTGTTGAACCAGATGCACCAGCGGTGTCAGGGTGCCATCCGCCCGCGCCAGAATGCCAATCAGACCTGCACCCCGCCGAAGTTGCGTTGTTGCGCACAAACCTTGCAGCACACATGGCGATGGCTCAGACCTATTAGGTTTGCGCTGTTCATGACCGCACCCAAGCAGACACAGATGGTGGTTGCCCTTGATCTGAATGCCACCGTGTTGCTGGACAGTATAGCGTGCAAGTTTAACAATGTTGTGCGCAGGCGGCGCGCGGCCTATTTTGAACCCTGGAACGAGGCGAATTGATCATGACGCAAACGTTGGACCACCTCAGGCAATCGCCATCACAAACCGCATGGCCGTTTGTGCAGATTGGCCTAGCGCAGGGTGCTGCACCTGATTGCGTAAATCCACCGCCGCCAAACCTTGATCCCGACCAAAGAGGGTGATGGTTTTCGGTTTGATACCTGCCTTCAGGGCGCAAATGAAACGGTGTTACTAGATGTCTGAAACTGCAACCCCAACTGATACCCCTTGTATCATCTGTGTGGCGATCACCGGATCAGTCTCCACCAAGGCGCATAATCCGGCTGTGCCCATCACTGTGCCCGAGCAAGTGGAAAGCACACATGAAGCGTTTGAGGCCGGCGCCACGATTGCACATTGCCATGTGCGTGATGATGCGGGTTTGCCCACCTCAGACCCTGAACGCTTTGCCCGCCTGAAAGAGGGGATCGAAACACATTGCCCCGGCATGATTGTGCAGCTGTCCACGGGCGGTCGCTCGGGTGCAGGGTTGGCACGTGGCGGCATGCTACCGCTTGCCCCGGACATGGCATCATTGTCGGTTGGGTCGAACAACTTTCCCACGCGGGTTTATGAAAATCCGCCGGATCTGGTGGAATGGCTGGCCTCGGAAATGGTGAAATATGACGTCAAACCCGAGGTTGAGGCGTTTGATCTGTCGCATATCCTGAAAGCTGCTGAAATGCACCGCGCAGGCCAGATCAAGGATGTGCCCTATGTGCAGTTTGTCATGGGTGTGAAAAACGCCATGCCCGCCGACCGACACGTGTTTGACTACTATGTTGAAACGGTCAAGCGGCTGTTTGGGGATGCGCCGTGGTGTGCCGCGGGCATTGGGCCAAACCAGATTGTGCTGAACGATTGGGCGATTGCCGCAGGCGGGCATGCACGCACCGGGATGGAGGACAACGTCCGCCTGAGCCGGGAACAACTGGCCCCGTCAAACGCCGCATTGGTGGCCCGCACGGTTGAGGTTTGTAACTCACACGAACGCCCGGTGGCCAGCGTGGCGCAGGCGCGGTCGATCCTGGGTTTGAAGGCTGCAGTGGCTTAAGCTTGTGCTTTGCCAAGCCGCGTGATTTGACCCTGCACAACCACCATGGCAATCTGATCCATTTCGCCCGCACGCCAGTGCGCGCATCGGAAGGGGCCAAGGGCCTGAAACATCGGCCTTCTGACTGGATGCCGATAGCCTAAAAACCTGGTTCGGGATTTTGGCGCTGATCGTGGTCGAGCCGGGATTGATCACGCCACCTGTCGATCTGAATGTGTTTGTCATTTCATCACTGGTCGAAGACACGCCCGTCGCGACCGTATTCAAAGGCGTCATGCTATTTCTTGAGCGACACAAGGCGTTTGGGGCCTCGCGCAATGTTCACTGATCCTTAGCTGGTGAAGGTGGTTCCCTTGTCTGCGGCTGCCGCGCGTTGGCGCGCAAGGGTCGCGATTGCGGTGTCCTGCACGCCTGTTCCGGTCAGATCAGCGATGATGATGTCACTGTCAGATTGACGACCCCTGGCGGTGCGTGCGGTGATATCCCCCAATTCAGCAAAGGCGCGGTCGGCGGGGATGATACCTGCTTCAACAGCGCTGCGCAGTTCGCCTTTGACGGCACATTGTGACTGGCTGTCAGGCACGTACAGTGTGGCCTTGGTCAGGCAAGCAGGCTCCAATTCACCCTTGTGGTCCTGATCTGATCCCATCGCGATGATCAACTGCCCCGAATGCAGCCAATCCGCCATCACCAGTGGCGTAGCTGAAGGCGTGGTGGTGACAACAATATCAGCCGTGGCCACGGCGCTGACGGCATCCGGGCTGGCTGTCACGTTGATCCCCAACTCGGCGTGCAGACTGGCTGCTGTCGCTTTGGCCTTGGCGCTGTCGCGTGCCCAGATCACCGCGCTGGTGATAGGGCGCACAAGCATCAGCGCCTTGAGCTGCAGTTTTGCCTGCACACCTGCGCCAATGATACAGGCCCGTGCCGCATCCTTGCGGGCCAGATGGCGGGCTGCAACTGCCCCGGCCGCCGCCGTACGCACATCCGTCAGATAACCATTGTCCAAAAGTAGCGCCTCAAGCGTACCTGTCTGGCTGGAAAACAGTACCATCAGGCCCGAGGTGCTGGGCAGCCCCAGCTTGGGATTGTCGAAAAAGCCGGGGCTCATCTTCATGGCAAAGCTGTCGATGCCGGGGACATAAGCGGACTTGACGCACACCTCGCCATTATGATCAGGGACCATCAGGGTCATGATTGGGGGCATCACCACATGGCCCGCGGCCAGCGTTGTGA
Organism: Roseovarius sp.; assembly: GCA_045106595.1. GTDB lineage: Bacteria > Pseudomonadota > Alphaproteobacteria > Rhodobacterales > Rhodobacteraceae > Roseovarius. The sequence goes on from JBGCEW010000014.1 coordinate 197,051, forward strand.
ACCCCTGCTCGATGCAGTTCACCGCATCGATGTCCAGCGGCACCAGATCGCGCAGTTCGGCCTCGGTCAATAATTTGATGTCAGGCATTTATCCCTCCGCCGTTACATCCACATCTTCGCCGGATATGATCCGGTGATGCAGGTCCATATCGATATTCTGCCCCGACACCAGCGCAACGCATCGTCCCGGATCTGTGATCTTGCCTGCCAGAAGGGCCGCGATACCCACACTGCCCGAGCCTTCGATGATCTGGCGTTCGTGCCAATAGGCGTGACGGATCGCGGCGGCAATCTCGGCCTCGTTTACCAGAACCAGATCATCGACAAAGGCGCGGGTCATGGCAAAGGTATGTTGATTGTCCAACCCAATACCACCACCCAGCGAATCCGCCAATGTGGTCAGTTCCGGTACGAAGATCGGTTTGCCAGCCTTCTGGCTTTCATACATCGCAGCCCCACGCTCCATTGAGATACCAATGACCCGGATTTGCGGGTTGACCGTCTTCATCACCATCCCCACACCCGAAATCAGCCCTCCGCCCGACAAGGGCACCAGAACGGTTTGCAGGTCGGGCATCTGCTCCAGCATTTCCAGCGCTACGGTGCTTTGCCCGGCAATGATGTCGGGGTGGTCAAATGGCGGCAGCATCACCATGCCTTCGCCAACTAACGTGTCGACCTCGACCTGCGCGTCATCCTGCGAGTGGCCGACAATGCGCACCTCGGCGCCCTGCGCCTTGATCCCGTCCACCTTGTTCTGGGGCACCAGTTCGGACATGCAGATGATGCACCGCACCCCGGCTTGCGCGGCGGCAAAAGCCAACCCGCGCCCGTGATTGCCGGTTGAAACACCCACAACCCCCTTGGCGCGCTGCGCTGCACTGAGCGAAAGCACAGCATTGGTGGCCCCGCGCAGTTTGAAACTGCCGGTGATCTGGCCCTGCTCCAGCTTCAGGTGAATGTCGCCGCCTGCAGCCTCGCTCAGCGCAGGTGATTGCACTGTCGGCGTTGTCCGGATTGCCCCGGCAATGCGTCTGCGCGCGGCATAGCTGTCCTGAAGAGTGATTTCAGATCCCATCTTATGGTCCTGTCTTTGCTTTACGTTTTAAACAGCATTCCACCAGCGGGATAGTCCGATGTGATCCCCAGATACCGCAAGCACCGCCAGACCATTGCCTGATTGGACGTGATGACCGGCTTGCCCAGTTGTGCCTCTAACTGTGCCACACAAGAGGCGGCGCGCACGGCCGTACAGGATATAAAAAGTGCATCTGAGTCTGGATCACATGCTGCAATGCCGCCTTCGATGATGCTGTGCTTGGACACACGCGCCATGTCGCGGTCATCGGACAATCCAAAGCAATTTGCGTTCACCACCTCGGGACCATGCTGCGCGAAAAAGCTGACCAGAGAATCCGTTACATCCTGCGTATAGGGGGTCAGGACACTGATCTTTTTCACGCCCAATGCGTCGAACGCGTCAAAGGCGGCTGAACTGGGCGTAACACAGGGTGTGTCAGGTTTGGCGCTGTTCAGGTGCCTGGTCACGGTGTCGTTCCCCAAAACCACCGAGGCCGCCGTGCAGCCATATACCATGACGTCCAGTGGCTCGTCGGGTAGGATGTCTTTTGCAGCACAGGCCAGCCGCGGGCCGGTTTTCAGAAGGCTATCATGCGTGGTCGGGTTTTCAAATCCAATGCGGTTTACATACACACCAACGTCATGTCCCTGCATCATCCGGGCAAAATCAGTCTCGGTGGTATGGTCCGTTGCCAGTGCCACCAACCCAATACGTTTGGCAACCGGGCGGGGGTCTAACTTGGCTGTCACCGAAGACATCGAAGATTGTATATCCAACGCCATTGTCATCCTCACACTATAAGATCCGGGCATTCGGAAAGGCGGCTCACTTTGTCAGCGACACTGCCCATAACGATCAGGCCATGTTCATGCTTATTTGAAAATCTGACGATTGTCTGCGGTGTTGACCACCTTTGACGACACGGCGCGTGATGCCATCGACATCACCGGGGTGTTTGGTGGCGGTGACATTCATCGCGCGTTCCGGTGAAGGCCTCAGCCCGAGACGGCAGCTTATCGTGCAAAAAGCTGTCGTTACCCTACGTCACATAACCCAAAGGTATGGATTTCCTTACGGGACGAATCCTCTGTTTTTTCCCCATTACTCAGCCCATGCGATACGCAACAATACACACAAGCAAAACGTGTGATCGCGTAAATTAACACAATTATAAGTTAAGCGGTGTAAAGAGTAAAAATCACATGTTTGCGGTGCGCACCACTCACGGAAATCGCGTACCACTAGGCCCCGGCGGAAACGTCGGGGCTTTTTACAAACTCGCCCCTGCTGTCACCACAGGTTTGGTGCGCCTCAACAGACATCTCGCTTCGCGGTAGGTCAGGATTGGGCGCGCCGCTATATGGCGCAGCTGTGACGCCATCTGTTTTGTGTCCGGGGACATCTGCTCGGTTGTGATCAGGTCTGTCATATCCCCCAAAAACAAGCTTTCGCACAGGCCACCAGCCACGTTAAGCAGGTGATGCTCACCCAGCAATAAATGTACGTAATGCACTGCGCTGCAAGGCGCGAGTGTGATCCCCGGCATACCATCCATGGCCTTGGCGGGCACCAAAACCTCGTGATCGGCAAACAGCAATTCGGCCTGGGCGGACTGGATCAGGACACGGTGCTGCTGCGACAGCAAAATGGTACGTTTATTGCGGAGTGTCCCTACCTCAAACCGCACTGGCGCGTATCTTCCTATGCCGGGCACGGTTTGATGTCCCACCCAAAGCACCTCGCGATAACCGCCATCCAATGTCCAGACGCGATCCCCGACCCTGATCCGTCCCGCTTGGCACCTGCCGCGATCCGTCAAAATAGGCGTCTTGGCTTCAAAACACATCACGCTATGCGAATAGGTGGCATCCTGGTCGGTCGTATAGAATTCAGGGGGCTGACCTTGGTCGAAATTGTCAAAATACCAGCTTTCGAGGTCAAAATCCGGCGTCCACACAATCTGCACCAAATCGCCGTTTTCGTCGATGCCTTCAAAGACGATCACGCCGCCATCGCCGACGCCAGGGGCCGGGTCACTGCGGATTACGGTTGCATCGGTGATTGTGCCCCCACCGCCCGAACCCGCCCAGCTTAGCTCATAGGTCTCACCCAGCTCGAACAGGCCTGGATTTGCGTCAGACGGCTTGGAGGTAACCACAAGATCCATTGTGCTGTTTGGTGGATAGTCAAAGATCGAGCGACCCGGCGAGCTGTTTACATTGCTCCCGGTAGATGCTGCAAACTCATTGTCCAGTGCTTCAAAAACTGTGACCATATCCCGCCTTTCCCAGGCGGGTATCCTGTCAAAGCCGGATCAAAACTTTGTTTACAACACCAAAACAGTGCCAATTTGTTCTGCCAAATTTGTATGAATTTCGACTGACATGTGCAGCCAGCGCGCTGACGCGATGCCTCTGTGATGTATCAACCTGCCTTAGACAGGCAGCGCCGTGGTGTTAACAACGGTGCGCAAGGCAAAGCTGGATTGCATCTTGGATACGCCTGGCAACCGCGTCAGATATTGGCGGTGGATGCGGGCAAAGTCCTCGGTGTCTTCGGCCACCAGTTTCAGAATGTAATCCGCCGTGCCCGCTGTCAGATGGCATTCCAGCACATCGGGAATGCGTGACACGGCTTTCTCGAACGCCTCAAGCACCTCATCGGCTTGGGTGCTGAGCGTTATCTCGACGAAGGCCATGGTTGGCACGCCCAGTTTGCGCGCATCCAACAGCGCCACGTATCCCCGGATATAGCCTTCGTTCTCTAAGCGGTGCACCCGTCTGTGGCAGGCACTGGCCGACAGGTTCACCTCTTCGGCCAGCTCCGCATTTGAGATACGACCGCGTTTTTGCAATACAGCCAGCAGGCGGTGATCAATCGGATCAAGTGACATCTTGTGCAAACCTCTTCGAATATTTGCACAATATACGATCATATCTTCGAAAAACACCCCAAATGGTGCATGAACTTTCATATCACATTGCGTGTGATCTTCGGCATTCTGTCCCAAAGTGGTGCAAGGAGAAACCCCATGAAAATCGGATGCCCAACAGAGATTAAACCGCAAGAGTTCCGTGTCGGCATGACACCCAACGCCGCCCAAGAGGCTGTGAACCACGGACATGACGTGATCATTCAGGCCGGTGCTGGCATGGGGGCCGGGTTTCCCGATGCCGATTATCAAGCTGCAGGTGCCGTGATCATCGACACGTCCGAAGAAATCTTTGCCACCGCTGATATGATCGTCAAAGTGAAGGAGCCTCAGGCAGGCGAGCGTAAGATGCTGCGCGAAGGGCAGCTGCTCTTCACCTATCTGCACCTCGCCCCCGATCCTGATCAGACACATGATCTGCTGGGCTCGGGCTGTACTGCGATCGCCTATGAAACGGTGACGGACAACAGCGGCGGTTTGCCCTTGCTTGCGCCTATGTCCGAGGTTGCCGGTCGTCTGGCTCCGCAGGTTGGTGCGTATACGTTGCAAAAGGCCAATGGTGGCCGCGGTGTCCTGATGGGCGGCGTTCCGGGTGTTGGCCCGGCCAAGGTTCTGGTCATCGGCGGCGGTGTCGTGGGCACCCATGCCGCCAAGATCGCAGCTGGCATGGGCGCGGATGTCACCGTGCTGGATCGGTCCTTGCCTCGGTTGCGTTACTTGGATGATGTATTCGGAAACCAGTTCAACACGGGCTATTCGTCCGCGGGTCTGCTGGCTGAGCATTTGACCGAGGCTGACATGGTCGTCGGTGCCGTTCTGATCCCCGGTGCCGAAGCGCCCAAGCTGGTCAGCCGTGCACAGTTTGCGTCGATGAAGCCCGGCGCTGTTCTGGTGGACGTGGCGATTGACCAGGGTGGGTGTTTTGAAACTTCCAAAGCCACAACTCACGCCGATCCGATCTATGAAGTGGACGGGATCATGCATTACTGCGTGGCCAACATGCCGGGTGCGGTGGCACGGACATCAACGATTGCACTGGGGAATGCGACGATGCCCTTCATGCTGGCATTGGCCGACAAAGGCTGGCGGCAAGCTTGCGAAGATGACGCGCATCTGCTGAACGGCCTGAACGTGCATGCAGGGCAGTTAACTTATTATGCAGTGGGCAAAGCACTTGGCATTGACGTGCTGTCGCCAGCATTGGCACTCAAGGCATAAAAAACGGCCCTGCCTGATCACAGGCAGGGCCGTTTCTAAGTATCGAAAAGCTTAAGCTTGTTTTGCCAAGCTGTCGCGGATCTCCAAAAGAACGTCCAGCTCGGATGGGCCCTTTGGCTCTTCTGGCGCTGCTTCTTCTTCAGCAGCTGCAGCTGCTTTGATCTGGTTCACTTTGCGGACCATCATGAACACAACAAATGCGATGATCAGGAAGTTAATGATCGCCATGATGAAACGACCGTAAGCAAATACAGCTGCACCAGCTTCTTCTGCTGCGCCCATGTTGGCAAATTCGCCTTCACCAAGCAGAACATAGAGGCCAGAGAAATCAACGCCGCCCATGAAGAGCGAGATGATTGGATTGATAAGGTCACCAACAAGCGAAGTAACGATCGCTGTTGTTGCTGCGCCGAGGATGATACCTACGGCCATGTCCATTACATTGCCGCCGGCAATGAAGTCTTTGAATTCTTGAAGCATCAGTCTTTTCCCATGCAAACGCTTATATTGACAGCCGGCACCATAAGTATTTGTCGCCCAAAGGGCAACCGGATATTAACGAATCCAACATAGGTGCTATTACCCATAGTCGATCAGCCGGTTAATTCACCTTTCAGAACATATTTTAGAATCGCGACCACCTGTGCAGGTGTTTGTGTCACTGCCAAAGCAGCCGCATCCACTTCTTTGAGCGCATGCGCGTGATCATCGCCATGCATGATGATCAAAGACTTCCCCCAAGCGGCGGCCATGCCAGCGTCAAAGGCTGCGTTCCACTGTTTGTACTTTTCTCCAAAGCGCACGACCACCACATCCGCATCCTCAATACCCTTGCGCGTGCGAATCGCGTTAACTTTGGCGCCTTTGTGATCATGCCAAAACTTGTTCGGCTCTTGACCCAGTATCGCCACGCCACAATCATCCGACGCGGCGTGATCGGTAACAGGTGCGGAAAAGCTCACGTCCAGATCTTTGGCCCCATCCATAATCTCTTGGCGCCAATTGGTGTGAATTTCACCCGAAAGATAAACCTTCAACGTCATATCTTAACCCTTCTTAACCGCGCAGCGTGCCACCAGTGGCCTTGGCTACTTTTTCGACAACACTTGCGCTCACCGCCTCGATCTCTTTGTCTGTCAGCGTTGCTGTGCGCGGCTGCAAACGCACTGAAATGGCGACGGATTTTTTGCCCTCACCCATCTGCGCCTCGGCCTTTTCACCGGAAAACACATCAAACACATAAGCCGCTTCGATCAGCTTTTTATCCGCGCCCTTGGCCGCATTCAAAAGCGTCTCAACCTCAAGATCAACGTCCACAACAAAGGCAAAATCGCGCTCCACAGCTTGCAGATCGGAAATATCCAGTGCTGCACGCGTGGCTGTTTTCACCTTCGGGAAAGGGGCGTTCTCCAGATGCAAAATTACCGCCAATGCAGGCCCCTTTACATCCATCGCGCTTAGAATTTTGGGGTGCACTTCGCCAAATTCCGCAAGCGTCACCTTTGGCCCAAGCGTTAAGCGACCAGAGCGACCGGGATGAAACCACTCGGGCGCGCCGCGCATCGTCATCCGCTTGGCCGGGGCGCCAATCGCGTCAAGCAGCGCATCCGCATCCCCGCGCGCATCCGCCAGATCAAATGGGCGGCGCGAATTATGCGCATCGCGTCCAGCCGCGGAACCCACCAACAAACCGCAGGCCTGCAACATCTGCTCACCCGGCTCACCGCCTGCAAAAACAGTGCCGACCTCAAACAGAGACAGATCATTATACCCCCGCGCCTGATTGCGCGCCGCCGCACTTAGCAGACCTGCCAGCATAGAGGGTCGCATATGGCTCATCTCAGAGGAAATCGGATTGCCAAGCGAGGTGGCATCAGACCCACCCCCAAACAAAGCCGCATGTTTCTGCTCAATAAAGGAATAGGTGACACATTCATTATACCCAAGGGCCGCAAAATGCCCGCGAGCCTTGCGGGCGCGCAGTTGCATAGGGGTTAGAATCGGCTTTGCCACCCCGTCATGCACTGGCGGTAAGGGCTTGCCCACAAGCTTGGTCATAGAGGCAACGCGCACGATCTCCTCAATCAGATCAGCCTCGCCCAGCACATCAGGACGCCAGCTAGGCACGCCAACTTCAATGCCTGATTGCGTATTCACAGGGTCAAAACCCAAATCCCGCAAGATTCGCAACTGCTCTTCTTCTGCAATCTCCATGCCCACAAGTGACACAACTCGTTTTGGGTCAAGCGGATAGCTGCGCGCGGTATCCGGCACAGCACCCGCCACAAACATTTCAGACGCTTCGCCACCGCACAGCTCCAAAATCATCGCCGT
>JBGCEW010000015.1:0-163060 GCA_045106595.1 Roseovarius sp.
ACGGGCGGATGAGAGACGAGCTGTTAAACGGCGAAATCTTCTACTCGCTCCGTGAAGCCCAAATCATCATCGAAAGCTGGAGGAAACATTACAACACCAAACGACCCCATAGTGCATTGGGCTACCGCCCACCTGCGCCAGCAGGCCATCATCCCGATGGACCAACGGCCAATCATGCACTAACTTTTAACATGGACCACTCAAGTGGGGCTGCTCAATATGTGGAAGTTATTCCCTACCAAAAACTGATTTTGGATGCTCAAGCGAGAAACGCAATATTCTTTGAGAAGTTAGGGTTAAGCAATTAGACCGGGCTAGCACAGAGATGACGCAAGGTTTTTTGCCCATTTTGAGGTCGGTTACACGGTTACAAAACACATCTTAAGTCATTGATTCGAATGCGCGATTGTCGTTGTCCAGCCTCTCACCTTACCCCCTCTTATGTCTCTCAGTTTTATAAGCGCGCTTGCAAAAACGGGCCTACATCCGCAGCATCGGCACGCCTTTCGGTACCATCGACCGCATATGTGAAGGGCCAGCAGGCGCAACCGCTGCCAGAAAACCACCCTGCAAATCGCACGCACGGGGCAGGATGACCCCCCAACATGTGCGTTTGACGATTGCAGTATCACTTTAGGAATTGGCCAGATCAGCAATCAAGCTTGATCGTCACATTCTGGTTTTTGGTCCAGGACGAGGGGCCGGGATAGTAAACCTGACGATAATTGTTTACTTCGGAATAGGAATTCGCACAGGTGTAAGCAATTCGAAACCGCCGATTTTTGCTACAGCCATATGTGGCATTGTAGACATCCGTCACCTTCTTGCCCTTCCGAAGAGTGTGGTAATATCCATCATCCATCCAACGGCCGCTATAAAGGCGGCGCCATGAACCACCCTTGGTTTTCGCTTTGCTGCTATCGCTGGAAACGACAATGGAATGACCGGCTTTGTTTTCAACGGTTAAGTTGACCTTGCAGCCTGCCATAGCGGCTGTCGCGGAAAGAGAAATTGACGTTACAAATGTGATCGCTGCCAATGACTTAAAGTTCATAAATTGTGTCCCCTGTGAGATGTATTTGATCAGGTTAACCCAGAGGCTGCTCTGAATCCAATCATTCAAATACTTTTCATGGATCGCCCGTGCGTGCGTCGCATGTTCCATAGCCAAACAGGTCAGCCAGACGGTGAATGACATCTGAACCTTGGGTTTGATGGCCATGCCGTCGTGTTGGGCAACCGAGTTGGTTTGGCCACCCTACCCCGACACCGCCCAGCGCATCTGGGCATCGGTTTCCACCGCACAGGGCCGGATCGAACGAAGCCGTCTGAGCGCCTCATCCGGCGCCTCGCCCGCCTCAATCATCAACCGCAGAGCGACCATGCCCGAGCGCCCGCAGCCGCCGCGGCAATGGACCAAAACACGCCCACCGCCCTGAAGCGCCGCCAAAGCTGTACGCGATATGTCGTGCCAGAGGTCTTCGTGGGTCAGGTCAGGGGCCGTGTAATCCGCCAGTGGCAAGTGCACCCACCTTGTGCCTGCGTCCTGCAAGTCAGGTCCCAGGTCGGCAGCACCCGATGCGGCCATTTCGGACTGCGTCGTCATTGAAATCACCAGTGCTGGTTTCCAATCTGCCAGATGCACCAGGTCTTCACGGTAGTCCCCTCCGCCGCCCGGCACCGGGGCGATGGCAAGGATACCCCCTGCCACCGGAAATGCGAAAATGACAAAGCTACTCACCGTTTTATTCCAAACGTCAGAGCTGCTGCGCCGAGAACGTATCGCACCGGTTAGGGTCGCCCGATTGATAGCCGATGGCGAACCAGCGCTGGCGCTGTTCAGATGTGCCATGCGTGAACGTATGCGGCTGCGGCACCTTGCCCGCACGGCGCTGCAGTGTGTCATCACCAATCTGACGGGCCGCATTCAGCGCCTCTTCCATGTCACCGGGTTCCAGCAGGCCTTCGACCGCCCGCGCCCAGACCCCGCTAAAACAATCAGCCTGCAACTCAAGCCGAACGGTCAACGCATTGGCCTCGGCTTGGCCCACCGCCTTACGGCGTTGGTTCACCTGCGGCAGGATACCCAGCTCATTTTGCACATGGTGTGCCACCTCATGTGCGATCACATAGGCGGCGGCAAAATCACCACTGGCGCCCAGTTGCTGGGCCATCGTGGCAAAAAATTCCGTATCGAGATAGGCCTTACGATCTGCCGGACAATAAAACGGACCCGTCGCCCCCGAGGCCCCCCCGCAGGGGCTTTGGGTGACGCCGGAGTAAAGCACCATCACCGGCGGCGTATATTGCCGGTTCAGCTGTTGTTGAAAAACCTGGCCCCAGACTTCTTCGGTGGTGGCCAGCACTTTGGACGAAAACTCGGCGGCTTGTTCTTCCTCGGCCGTCACCTCGCGCGGGGCGCTGGATTGCCCGCCCTGCCCTTGCAGCAATGGCGTGACGTCAAAGCCTGCAAAATACCCCAGTGCCAGCACCACGAGCAAACCGACCCCGCCGATACCACCCGCCTTACCACCGCCCATGCGGCGCCTGTCTTCTACATTCCGGCTGGACCGGATACCCCTGAGACGCATGACATCCCCCCACAACCTTTAAACGAGGTAGAGCATAGCCGCAAAAGCCCTATAATGCCTAGTGGCTTGGGAAAGCACGTTGCTTCGTCCCAGAAACATGTGAAAAGCGGGGATGCCATGAGTGACACGACAGACAAGGCAGACAAGGCAGAAACCCGCACCCGATGGGCCGAAGATCGTACAATCATGGCCAATGAACGCACCTTCAGCAGTTGGATGGGGGCCGGCATGGGAGCGGTTGGCGTCGCGATTGGCCTGAAGGCTGTCTTTGGCGCGTTTGAGCCAACCTGGGCTGCCAAACTGGTGGCCTCATTGTTTCTTGCCATCGCAATCGTGATTTACTGGGCTGCACGGCGCCAGGCGATCAAGACATTCAAACGGCTGCGAGACAAAGACAGCGAACCGATGCCAACCCGCAGCTTTACCATACTGGCGTCAATGATGACCCTGGCGACCCTGTCCGTGGGTGCGATATTGTGGAGCTTGTGAACACCAAGCAAGGTGGACCTTGGCCCATGTGCATATTACCGTGCCAGAACGCATCCGAATCCATGAACCCTTTGTATGATTGACCCCTCAGCATGAATGATACCCCAGCCCCGGCCTATCAGGTGCTTGCCCGGAAATACCGGCCCGAGACCTTTGTTGATCTGGTGGGCCAGGATGCCATGGTGCGCACGCTGAAAAACGCGTTTCAGGCGGACCGGATTGCGCAGGCCTTCATTATGACGGGCATTCGCGGCACCGGCAAAACCACCACGGCACGGATTATTGCCAAGGGTATGAATTGCATCGGCGAAGACGGTGCCGGTGGCCCGACGACAGAGCCTTGCGGTAAATGCGAACACTGCGTGGCCATCATGGAAGGCCGCCATGTAGATGTGATGGAAATGGATGCGGCCTCTCGTACTGGTGTGGGGGACATCCGCGAGATTATCGATTCGGTTGCCTATCGCGCAGCCTCGGCCCGGTACAAGATTTACATCATCGACGAAGTGCACATGCTGTCGACCTCGGCGTTCAACGCACTTTTGAAAACGCTGGAAGAGCCGCCTGAACATGTGAAGTTTATCTTTGCGACAACTGAAATTCGCAAAGTGCCCGTCACAGTTCTGTCACGGTGCCAACGATTTGATCTGCGCCGGATCGAGCCTGAGGTGATGATTGCCCTCATGCAAAAGATTGCCACCGCCGAAGATGCTGAAATTGCCCAGGATGCCTTGGCGTTGATCACCCGCGCAGCCGAAGGCTCGGCCCGTGATGCGACGTCCTTGCTGGATCAGGCAATTTCACACGGGGCTGGTGAAACCACGGCCGATCAGGTGCGGGCCATGCTGGGGTTGGCCGACAGGGGTCGCGTGCTGGACTTGTTTGACCAGATCATGAAAGGCGACGCCAATGCCGCCCTGACTGAACTGGGCGCGCAATATGCCGAAGGGGCCGATCCAATGGCCGTGCTGCGCGATCTGGCAGAAATCACCCATTGGGTTTCAGTGGTCAAGATCACACCCGACGCGGCAGACGACCCCACCATTGGCCCTGATGAGCGCAGCCGCGGCATGCAAATGGCCGAGGCTTTGCCGATGCGCGCATTGGCGCGGATGTGGCAGATGCTGCTGAAGGCACTTGAGGAAGTGGGCGATGCGCCCAACACCATGATGGCCGCCGAAATGGCCGTGATCCGGTTGACGCATGTGGCCGATCTGCCCTCCCCCGAGGAGCTTGTTCGCAAGCTGGGTGATTTGCCTCCGCCTCCCGCACCTTTGCCTGGCGGGGGTGGCACGGCAAGTGCTTCGGCCAACACAACGCAGGCCCAAGGCCACGCGCAAGCCACCCATTCCGGGCCTGGACCCTCTGGTCCTCAGATGAGCGCCGTTCCCGCGACTGAGGCCGATCTGGCGCTGGCCCGTTACCCCACGTTTGAGCATGTGATCGAACTGATCCGTGCCAACCGCGATGTCAAACTGCTGGTCGAAGTCGAAACCGGTGTACAATTGGCCGCCTACCAACCCGGTCGCATTGAATTTGTCCCCAGCCCTGCCGCGCCAAACGATCTGGCGCAACGGCTGGGCAGTGCCTTGCAACGCTGGACTGGCAATCGTTGGGCGGTGTCGCTGGTCAACGAGGGTGGCGCACCCAGTATTGCTGCCAAGCGCGACGCCGAAGACAACGCCATGAAGTCCCAAGCCGAAGGACATCCCTTGGTGCAGGCAGTGATCGCGCAGTTCCCGAAATCAAAGATCACCAAAATCACCACCGCCCAAGAGCAAGAAGCCGAAGCCTTGGCCGACGCGCTACCCGAGGTCGATGATGAATGGGACCCGTTCGAGGAAGACTGAACGCCCTACGGCCAGCCATCTGGCGTAATATGACCCAGCACATCAAACCCGCCCACGTAAATTCGACAAAGTTTCACATGTAAACATGCAGGACGCCGGCACAGATGTCAGCTGTGAGCGTGCCATTGTTCATTCTCCAAAGGATGCGGCAGGCTGGAGAGGCTCTGGCTGACCGGTGCTATATGTATTTTCTAACTATAGGCGACTGTTACTATCAAGAATATTTCTTCCGTGATTTCCTTGAGCATCATGCCAGAGGCGCGTATCAGAAACGGAAGTTCTGATCACATCAGCAATTGGAGTTCTGAGATGTTCAAAGGATTGGGCCAAATGGGTGATATGGCCAAAATGATGAAGGCCGCCCAGGAAATGCAATCAAAGATGGCCGAGCTGCAAGAGCAGATGCACATCCTGACCGTCGAAGGCGAAAGTGGCGCAGGGCTGGTCAAGGCAACCTGCACCGTCAAAGGCGAGCTGAAAGCGCTGGATATTGATCCGTCGATCTTTAATGCCGATGACAAGGAAGTGGTCGAAGATCTGATCCTGGCCGCCATCAAGGATGCACAAACCCGTGCCACCGAGACGGCCAAGGAAAAGATGGGCGAGATCACCGAAGGCATGGGCCTGCCCAAAGATATGGACTTGCCGTTCTGATCTGGCGCTCTGCCATAGCGGCAGTCGCGCTTGCCCTGCTAACGCTGCCTGTACATGCGCAAAGCTGGGCCACGCGCGATGTGTGTGATGTGCAGAACGCGGTGCTCAGCCCCGAGGTTTTTGCCCCGGAAACCAAAGAGTCGCTTCGCCTTGCGGCGCACGCTATGTCCAACCCCGTTGGCCGGTTCTGGAAGATCACGTCGCCCGATGGCGCAGTGTCCCATCTTTGGGGCACCATGCATTCAAATCATCCGCTGATCCTCGATTTACCTGAGGCGTTGATCGATCAGATCAACACCGCACGGATCGTCGCGCTTGAGCTTGATTATACCACCGCCACACGCCAGCAACTGAACGACCAGTTCAATTCTGTTCATCGCTATGTTCACCCGGACGAGCCGATGTTCAGCTCGCTGGATTTGCCGTTCAAGCTCGATACATGGATACGCGACCGTTTTCGTGCGGTTGGCTGGGGTTTGGACGGGCCTGACCTTCTGAACCTGCCTGCCATTGCCGAAATGCTGCTGAGCGATCCGTGTAATGATTTCACCTCCGGGGTCTATCCCATTCAGGACTTCCGCATCCAGATGCTGGGCGATATCGCCGGAGCCCGTATTATGGGCCTGGAAGACCCGATGCGGTTTTATCACCGGTTTGGCACAGGCCAGGACACCCAGACCGTGCGCGCCATCATCGCCTTGTATGGCGCCTATCTGAACCCGGACGTGACCGCTCAGGATTATGCCAGCTTCTTTGCGCTTTATCTGCAAGGGCGACTGGGGGAGTGGATGGCCTGGGACAAGGCCTATATCACAACGTTGTTTCCAGATGGCAACGGGGCGGACTGGCATCAGCTCAGTCATGAGTATCTGCTGACCGAACGGAATGTTGATTTCGTCAATGCCGCACTGCCCGAGCTGTACAAAGGCAATATGGTTATTGCCGTAGGCGCGTTCCATTTGCCAGGCCACACAGGCTTGATCGAAATGCTGCGCGGCGCTGGGTTTACGGTCGACCGGGTTGTTCTGGAAGGCGAGGCCCCCTGAATGAGCTCAAACCGCGAAATAGACGCCCTGATCGAGATGATGGCCAAATTGCCCGGCCTTGGGCCGCGCTCGGCCCGGCGTGCCGTGCTGCATATGATCCGTAAACGCGAGTTACTGTTGACACCCTTGGCAGATCTCATTGAAAAGGTTGCTGTTTCAGCCCGCGAATGTCTGAATTGCGGCAATGTCGGCACCACAGACATCTGTGATATCTGCGCCAGTGTAAAACGCGCCAACGGGCAGATCTGCGTGGTCGAGGACGTCGCCGATCTGTGGGCGATGGAACGCTCGGCGGCCTTCAAGGGACGCTATCACGTGCTGGGTGGCACGTTGTCCGCGCTGGATCAGATCGGCCCAGAACAGCTGCGCATCCCCAAATTGATTGACCGCGTGACCAGCGAAGAGATCACCGAGGTGATCCTGGCGCTGAATGCCACAGTCGATGGGCAAACCACAGCACATTACATCGCGGATCAGTTGGACGCCCATGTCACGCTGACATCACTGGCCAAGGGCGTACCCATCGGTGGTGAACTTGATTATTTGGACGATGGCACGATTCAGGCCGCACTGAGCGCGCGCAAGGGCATATGAGCCGCGACAGCGCCACACAATCCGATCCCGCCACACAAGAGGCAATTTTTACCCGCGGCAATCTGATGCGCCATGTCGCGACAACCTCGGTCATGTCCAGCTTCGGATTGATGGCGATCTATGCCGTCGACCTGATTGATCTGATCTTCATCTCGATGCTGGGCCACCGGGAACTGGCAGCGGCGGCAGGCTATGCCGGCACGCTGATGTTCTTTGCCAGTTCGATCAATATCGGGCTGTCGATTGCCGCCGGCGCATTGATCTCGCGGGATGTCGGCATGCAAAAACCGATCAAAGCCCATCAGGCCGCCAGTAGCGTGGCAGTGGTGTCGGTGCTTGTTGGATTGCTGATCTCGGGCGTCATGCTAGCCTATGTTGATACGCTGTTGGGGTTTTTGGGCGCTGATGCGGAAGTGGCCCAGTTAGCGACCAGCTATCTTTGGATTGTGTTGCCATTCACCTTTCTGTCCGGACTGTCGATGGTCGGTGTGGCAGCACTCAGGGCGCATGGGGAAACCAGTTTGGGCACATATCCGGCATTGGCCGGGGCGCTGACCAATGGGGTGCTTGACCCGATCTTTATCTTTGCCTTGGGGCTTGGATTGGAAGGGGCCGCCATCGCCACGGTATGCGCGCGGGTGGTCACTGTTGTGATGGCCGTCGGATATGCGATGCGGATGTACCGCGCCTTCAACCCTGTGGGCCCACGGCTGATCCTGCGCAACCTGCCCGCAGTGTCGGCCATTGCCGTCCCTGCAGTACTGACCAATCTCGCAGCTCCGGTGGGCACGGCCATCGTCACGCGCGAAATGGCCCAGTTCGGCCCAGAGGCCGTGGCGGGTATGGCCATTGTCGGACGTCTGACACCGGTGGTATTTTCGGTTGTCATTGCCACCTCGGGCGCCATCGGGCCTATCGTGGGCCAGAACCTTGGCGCCGGGTTCCTGAAGCGGATCAGAAAGACAATTGACGTAGGCCTGCGGTTTATCTTTCTCTACGTGTTGGCGATGAGCGGGCTTTTATACCTCTTACGAGATGTTGTTGCCGATCTTTTCCAGGCCACCGGAGACACACGCAGGCTGGTGCTGCTGTTTTGCGGCCCTCTGTCGCTGGGGCATTACTTCAACGGGGCCGTGTCCGTTGCCGGGGCCGTGTTTGAAAATATGGGCCATCCAGCCTATGCCACCTTGATTAATTGGGGACGCAACACACTGGGCACCCTCCCCTTTGTTATCATCGGAGCCGAGGTTTATGGACCGCAAGGCATTTTGATTGGGCAGGCACTGGGCGGCGTGGTCTTTGCCATTTTTGCCGTGTTTCTGGCGCTTTACATTCTTTATCGTCCCGCACGCCGCATCCGCAAACACGGGTATAATCGCAAGGCAATGATGCAGGATCTGATGTATTTTGGGCGTGGCTGATACATACATATTGCCACAAAGTTTAGCTTTTTCGCCACGCTTGCGCCATTTTATCCCTCTACCTCTGGCCCTTCGACAAGACCATGCGAAGGACTGAAACTATGACAATGACCACTGTAATCGTCGTCATGTTGATTGTTCTGTTTGGTGCAGGGCTGATGGGCAAAATGCTCAAAGACCTGTATCCCGGAGCATTGTTCGGCGGCCAGAAGAAGGCCTCGAACGAAGACATGCCTGCGGCTGAATAAGCTGATTTATGGCGGTGGTGCAGGCCTGAATGGGCTGGTGCTGCCGCCATCTATCACATGGCGAAACATGAAAAAGCCCGGCACATGTGGTCGGGCTTTTTCTTGTAATGTAACCTAAAGATGCAGCTTACGTCGTCTCTTCGTCTTCGTCATCCGTGCTGTCGGGCAGATTAAAGAAGCTGTCCGCATCAAGGTTTTCATTGACCTTGTCATCTTCATCGTCATCGCCACCCAGGCTAAAGGTTTCCAGCCCTTCGATAGCAGTGGGCATCTTGGGTTCGGGATCCATCCCAAGGCTTTGCTCGGTGCTCAGCAGTTTGCGACGCTCGTCATCGTCCATTGTCTCGCCGTCTTTGGCCTTCTTGGCAGCCGCTTTTTGCACGGCGGCATCCAGCTCGGTCTGTTTGCACAGACCCAGCGCAACCGGATCAATCGGCTGCATATTGGCAATGTTCCAATGCTCGCGGTTGCGGATCGACTGGATGGTTGGCTTGGTGGTGCCCACCAGCTTGGCAATCTGGGCATCGGCCAATTCGGGGTGAAACTTGACCAACCACAAAATCGCATTGGGACGATCCTGACGCTTGGACAATGGCGTATAGCGCGGACCGCGGCGTTTTTCTTCGCCGACGGCTGCGGCGTTGAACTTCAGCGTCAGCTTGGTCATCGGGTCTTTTTCAGCCGCGTCGATATCGTCCTGGGTCAGCTGGTTGTTGGCAATCGGGTCAAACCCTTTGACGCCTGCGGCGACATCCCCATCGGCAATACCCTGAATTTCCAGCTCGTGCATACCGACAAAATCCGCAATCTGCTTGAAGCTGATTGTCGTGTTGTCCACCAGCCAGACGGCTGTGGCTTTGGCCATAAGTGGTTTTGCCATGTCGCAGATCTCCTTTGCGCATATCTTCCCCCTCGCCTTAAATGGCTGCCTCGGGGTCCGGGGCGGGTTACCGTTGTAGGGGAACTTGGCCGGACATATACTGAGCCTCGGCACAAAATGAAAGGCCAAAACATGCGCGCGTTTCTGGTTCTGTTGATGACAACCATGGCGGCCTGGGCCGAAGGCGAAAAGGCGGGTGAGTTTGACTACTATGTTTTAGCACTTAGCTGGTCGCCCACATGGTGCGCAATTGAGGGCGATGCCCGTCAATCCCCGCAATGCGACACAGCCGCTGATCATGGTTGGGTGATGCATGGGTTGTGGCCACAGTTTCATCGTGGCTGGCCATCACATTGCCGCACAGCCCAACGTCCGCCCTCACGCCAGATGACATCTGAGATGGCCGACATCATGGGCTCCAGCGGGTCAGCCTGGTATCAATGGAAAAAGCATGGATCGTGTAGCGGGTTGTCGGCGCGGGCTTACTACGCATTGGCGCGGCAAGCGTACCAGACCGTCAATCGCCCGGATGTGTTTCGCAAACTAAAAGATCCGGTCAGATTGCCCGCGTCGGTGGTCGAGGCAGCATTCCTTAAAGACAACCCTGATTGGGAACCGGATATGTTAACGATCACCTGCCGCGACGGGCGCATCCAAGAGGCCCGCTTGTGCCTTTCCAAAAGCTTGGATCCCGTACCATGCGGGCGTGACGTGATACGCGACTGCACGTTGCCATCGGCTCTGTTTGATCCAATTCGCTGAGTGTCAAACGCATGATTCCCTTGGGTCAACTTCGGTTCCGTATTTGCTGAGAAATGTGGCGGAAACCGGCCCATTTTTCGAACACGGCATGGTTGTCCCGAATTCCGGACCGCTGATTGTTTCCCCAAGAACAACAATGACGTTACGTAAAACTCATTAGTGACAAAGGCATGGGTAAATTCCCCACCAAATAGCGGTTTAGAAACAATTTGTTGCTGGAAAAACTGGCTAAATTTAGGCAAAAGAGTGCTAGTTTCTACATACAAGCGCTGGTGGAACGGCCTGTAGATTTGAACCTTGCGATGACGCGGCACAGAATGTGTCAGGTCTGGTCATCGACGACATGTATTCGGACCCTGCCATTCTGGATAGCTAGTAATCTGTCGTGGATCCTATCACATGCGTCCCAGCATCAGCTTGTATAAAAGCAACCATGTAGCTGGGGGGCTACGATGAAAGACAATGTGTTTGAAGATGCGCCCTTGGATGCAATCTCTGCGTTTACAAAGGTTAACGCGACCGGTCTTGTACGCCCAAGTTTGGCGGCATCAACCGCTGGTCAACCAGCCATGAGCCTGGGTGCGCCCGCTCTTGGATGGGGTGTATCCGCGCCAGTTGCCCCGGCCAATCAAGTCCCTGCCAAGGGATTGTATCGCCGTGCAGGCAAGCGGCTGGCGGATATTGCACTGGTTGTCATGACCTTGCCGATGACCCTGCCTATCATTGTCATTTGCGCGATTGCACTATGGCTGGAAAGCGGCCAGCCGTTTTATCGCCAAAAGCGCCTGGGCGAAGCAGGCGGTTTGTTCTCGATCTGGAAGTTGCGCACCATGTGTCGCAACGCCGATCAGATGCTGGAAACCTATCTGGACGCCGATCCGGCCCTGCGCCGCGAGTGGGACACGACCCAGAAGCTGAAAAATGATCCGCGCATCACACCCGTTGGGGCGTTCCTGCGCAAAACGTCTCTGGATGAGCTGCCACAGCTGATCAACGTGCTGACCGGTGAAATGAGCATCGTCGGGCCGCGCCCAATGCTGCCCGAGCAGCTGCCGATGTATACCGATCCTGCACCTTACTTTGATCTGCGCCCTGGTATCACAGGCCAGTGGCAGGTGTCAGATCGCAATGAAAATTCTTTCTCGCATCGCTCGGTGGTGGATGCAGACTATCATGCAAAACTGTCGCTTCCGGTGGATCTGAAGATTCTGTTTCAGACCGTTGGCGTGGTGCTGCGCAGAACCGGGTACTAAGTCTGGCGTGGGGGCACGTTGCACAACCCAAGAGGCCTGCTATGAATATGAGTTATCCATTGCCCACGTCCAAAGAGCTCGCGCAGGTGGCGCGGGCTGAATATGGTCGTAAGGGCGTTCAAGCCTTGAAAAACGGGGCAGCTGCCATGCCGTCTGGAACACTGATGATCGACGATGGTCAAAAGTCCAGCGATCCTTGGGATACGCTGCCTTTGGTGTTGCCTGATGCCCAAGCCCATGCCCAAGCCGGGGCCCCGTTGGTGGATTACCACCGCGATCACCCTGCATCCAAAGCGTTTGATCTGCTGCGGACCCGCCTGGTGCAGGCCCTGCGTCAAAACGGCTGGAGCCGGATTGGTGTGGCCGCGCCCACAACCGGCTGCGGAGCCACCTTTACGGCTGTGAACCTCGCGCTGAGCCTGGCCCGCGTGCCCGGTTCACGCTCGGCGTTGATCGATCTCGACCAACGCAAGCCAGGCGTGGCCAATGCGTTGGGGCTCAAAGGCGACTGGCCGATTGCCGATTTTCTGTCTGGCCGCACGCTGATGGAAGAACATATGGTGCGTATGTCCGAAACACTGGCATTGGCGCTGAACAGCGAAGTGAACGTTAACGCGTCTGAGCAACTGCATGATCATGTCACTGCAGCCGTGCTTGAGGATGCCGAGGAAGATCTGTCACCCGACGTCGTGCTGTATGATTTACCCGCAATGCTGGAATATGATGATCTGGCCGCGTTTTTGCCACAGCTGGACGGGGTGTTGTTGGTGTCGGATGGAACCAAAACCACCAAACACCAGATCGAAGAATGCGAGCGTATTCTTGATGGTCAATCGCCCCTTCTGGGCGTGGTCCTGAACCGCGGACGCAGCGCGGCCTGACCTTATCAAGCCCTTCGTTTCTTGAAAAATTTGCCATATTCTCGCCGGGTTCCTATGTCAGTGTGTGACCTAACAAACCAACGCCCCGAGAAAATACGGGCTTATTGAGCGCAACAGAGCAGAGCAAATTCGTGGAACAGCTTCTTTCGTTTGACGATCTGATGGACATGATCAAGCGGCGCCTTGGCGTGATCGCGGCGATCACTCTGTTGGGCTGCGTGGCCTCGTTGTTCTATGCGCTCAGCCAAACGCACCTGTATCAATCCTCAGAAGTGATCCAGGTGTCACGTCCCATGATTGACGATGATTTGGCACGCTCGACTGTGGATGGGTCTTCGGCCCGCCGGTTGCAATTGATTGAACAGCAATTGATGACACGTGGCACGGTTTTGGAAATTGCGGATCAGTTTGATCTGTTCACCGATGCGCCCAACATGAAAACATCCGAGCGCGTGGCACGGGTGCGTGATGCGGTAACAATCCGCGGTGTCGCCGCCGCCCGCGAAGGGTTCACCGATGATGGCACCGTGTCGGTACTGACCATATCCGCCACCTTTGACAGCCCAGAAAAGGCACAAGGTGTGGCGCATGAATTCGCCCGCCGCACGATTGAAATCAGCGCCAATTCGCGCACGGAACAAGCCCGCGAAACACTTGCGTTCTTTCGCGAGGAAGAGGGTAAGCTTCAATCACAGCTGGACGGTCTGGACCGCGAGATTGCAGCCTTCCGGCGCGACAACGACCTGACCATCGAAGGTGGCCTGGAATTGCGCCAGACACAGATCGGATCTCTGAACGAAACGATCCTCAGTCTCGAGCGTGAACGCATCACGCTGGAGCAGGAACTGACGCAGCTAGACCGCACCCAACGCGCCAGCACTCTGGAGCGCCAAACCCGCGAGATCGAAGCGCAGTTGAAAATCCTTGCCGATCAGAAGGCCCTGCTTGAAACCCGGCTCGGCACCCTTTCCGAAGCGCTGCAAACCAACCCGCAGGTGCGGCGCGCGCTGGAAGGCTATGACCGCCAGCGTGACAATCTACAGGGCGAATTGGACGTGATCCGCACCCGCCGCGCCGAAGCTGAAGTGGGCTTCAAGCTGGAAGAGCAGAACCAATCAGAGCGTCTGACCGTAATCGAAGAGGCCGCTTTGCCTGACTACCCCATCACCCGAAGCCGCAAAAGCACGGCGTTGATGGGCGGCATTGTCAGCGTTGCGCTGGGGTTTATCGTGGCCTTTGTGCTGGATATGCGCCACCCCGTCATTCGGTCTGCCGCGCAGATGAAATCACGCGTGGGGATCACTCCTGTGGTCACTATTCCTCCGCTGGAAACTACCCGGCGGCGGCGCAAAAACCTTGGAAAAGCCAAGATTGCATTGGCGGGCTATATTCATGAGGCCCGAAACAGGCAGGCGTTGCGCGATCAGGGCAAGAAAAAATCCTGAGACAACTTGCGTTGGACACTCCTGCGGCATTCACGGGCAAGCAAACCGCATAAGCGCTTGCGTTCCACCTAAGTCGAGATCAACCACCTCAGAGATACTAAGACAAGTGCGGGGTAATGCGCAGCACGCGTGGCAAAGATGTAGGTCGTGTGGCCCTCTTAGATGGCGGTGAGGGCCCCTATCCGGTCCCAATGCACCCAAACGGCCAAAGCAATCAGCAACGCCGACGCAACACCGGCCACCAAATCATGACGTGCATCCCAAGCGTCATGCACCCGCGCCAGCCAAATGGCGACGGGATGCACGATCAGCACCGAAGCGCCCAGCGCCACCAATGCACCCAGCAATCCGAACTGCGTTATGCCGATAATCAGGAACGCCACCTGCACCACGGCGCGACAGCCTGAGTAGATGAAAAAGCGGCGCGAATCTCCGGCAGCGAGAGCTGCCTGATCATAGGTCATGCCGATCACCTGAGGGATCAAGGCACACGAAATCACGGCAACAATTCCACCGGCCAACGTATAGCGATCATCATAGAGCAGATCGACCAACTGCGGGCCAATCAGGGCCATCACCGCCAGCAGTCCAATGATGCCAGCACTGATAATCGCGCGCATCTTGCGCAGCTTGGCTGCATTTTCCAGCGAGGCGCCAGGTGGATTTTCACGGTAGACCGGGATCATCACCCTTTGATTAACCGCATGACCCAAAAGCAACGGAAAGGATGCCAGGAAGTACCCGATATTGTAGATGCCCAGTGTCTCAAGGCTTAAGAACTTCCCGAGAATTGCCTTGTCACCCTGCGAGCTGACAAACCAGAAGGCCGTGCTGAGGAAAATCCATTTTCCAAAACTCAAAAGCTCAAGTGCAGCTGGTTTTTCCCATCGAAACCGGTTGCCCTCACCAGGTAAAAAGATGTGGGTCAGCACCAATTTGGCTGCGGCCCCAATGACCCCGCCGATGACCAATGCGATCACGGATTGGGTGATCAGCGCCAGCACAATCATGCAGACCACGCCAACAAGTTGGCTGATCAGATCCAGCACCGTCAACCGGCCCACCAACAAATGCCTGTGCGCCGTTTCAATGCGCGTGGGATTAAACCCCGCCAACACCAAAGCAATGCCAGCGATGGGCAGGTAGGTGGTCAGCTCAGGGGCTGCATAAAACTGCGCCATAGGCCAAGCCAACAGGCAGGCTGCCCCCCACAGTAAAAACCCACGCACCACTTGAATGGTCCAGGCCGTGTTCAGGAAATCCGGGTCATCACCACGTTTGTTTTGCGCAATCGCAGGCCCGATCCCCACATCCGAAAACATCATCAATCCAACCGTGACCACGCTGACCAGCGCCATCAGGCCAAACGCTTCGGGGAATAGCAGTCGCGCCAGGATCAGGTTTGAGATCAGCCGCATCAGCTGCGACGCGCCATATCCCATCACCAGCCAGGACGAACTGCGCAGCACGCGCGCAAACAGGCGATTGCCCTGAAACGCTGAGACGGGGCTGCGCATGAGATGTCCTCAGGGGCTGGAGTTACGGATAATCACCCGCGCAAATTATGAGGCAGAACGGGATGGGTCAATGAAACCGGGTGCATCATGCAGATTTCACCAAAATTTCCGCGCGAATGTCACAGGTTTGGGGGATAATCATAGCCAATGCACCGGACTGTCACCAAACCCAGACCAAGCGAGCTTTTGTCGGCGGCTGGAACGCGTTACGAAGGAGGCAACCGTTTTGACAACCTTTGGTGTGATCGTCTCCGCATGTCTGTTGCCTATGTTCTCAACACCTACCCTCAGCCCTCGCACAGCTTTATCCGTCGCGAGCTGAGCGCGCTTGAGGCGCAGGGGGTTGAGGTCACGCGCATTGCGATGCGCCGTCCCACCATGCCCTTGGTTGATCCATTGGATATGGCCGAAGAAGACCGCACTGAATATGTGCTGGAAGCAGGTGCGCTGGGGTTGATCAAAGCGATGGGATGGGCAATGCGACGCAACCCAGGCCGGTTTTTCAAAGCGATGCGCATGGCCTGGGGTTTGGGTGCGAAATCCAAGACCGGGCGATTACGCCACATGATTTACCTGGCCGAGGCCTGCGATATAGCGCATCGCGCCGAGGCGGGTGACATCCGCCATATTCACGCGCATTTCGGCACCAATGCAGCGACAGTCGCCATGATCACACATGCGATGGGCGGGCCAGGCTATAGCTTTACAGTACACGGCCCTGAGGAATTTGACGCTCCCGTCGCGTTGGGTTTGCCCGAAAAAATGCAGCATGCGGCTTTTAGCGTCGCCATCAGTCAATTTGGCCGCAGCCAGCTCAGCCGCTGGGTTAGGGCCGAGGTGTGGCCGCGCCTGAAGGTGGTACATTGCGGGATTGATCCGACGAAGTTTCCCGATCCTGCACCCGTCATAGACGGCCCGCCACGACTGGTATCAATTGGCCGCTTTTCCGAGCAGAAGGGCCAACTGGCACTGATTGAGGCGATGGCGGGTATCATCGCAGCACATCCTGACGCCCATCTGACGCTGATCGGCGACGGCGAGATGCGCCCCGAGGTAGAAGCAGCCATAGCGCAGCATAATCTGCACTCAAATATCACTCTGCCCGGCTGGCTGTCTGAGGCGGATGTGCGGGCTGAATTGGCCGCATCCCAGGCCTTGATCATGCCCAGTTTTGCCGAAGGTCTGCCCATGGTGATCATGGAGGCGATGGCCGCAGGTCGGCCAGTGATTGCCACCTATATCGCAGGAATTCCCGAATTGGTGCAGCCGGGCAAAACCGGATGGCTGGTGCCTGCAGGCGATGTGGCGGCCTTGGTCGGGGCTGTTGAACTACTGGCTGGCACCTCGGCTGAGGCGTTGACACAGATGGGCAAAAATGGCCGCGCACGCGCGTTGCAACGCCATGATGTAACGGTGGAAGCCGCCAAGCTGGCCAAACATTTTGAGGATGCCATCGCGAAGGGCCAGGCTTAGCGCCCCCGCGCCCAGTGCTGAGTGGTTTTGGCATAGGGTGTTTTGACCAGCAGTTTGACCAACCCATAGACGCCAAACCCAATGGGATCAGACAGGGCAAGCCGCACCGTGCCAGACGCACCAAGGCCCGGGGTTTGATCGTTTTTCATCAGGTCCGGGAAGCGTTCAGCAATTTCCGCTACGCCTGCATCCTGTCGTCGTCGCACACGGACCAGATTGCGCAGACCCTCGACCATGGGCCAGCTGTACGTGGCGGGCACGCGGATGCGCTCAGACGGGGCAAAGCTCAGCCGCACAAAGGTATCGTCTGAAACAATATCCACCGGAAAGTCACCCCACCGCGCACGACCTGCTGCATTGACCGCAAAAAGGCCAAAACCCGGCGTGTCGGTTGTCACGAATGGCAAGCGCTGCCAGATACGTGCAAAAGCACCGGTGATTGTGGATGTAGCCGGAGCCACAACGGGGGACCCTGACGCATATCGCGGCACATCCGAGTTTAAGGCGGTAACGATTTGCCCCATAAGCTGCGGTGAAACGATCACATCAGCATCCAGATAGGCGCGCAGATCAGCGTCTGAGCCTGCATCACCCAGATTAAGCGCGTTGAGCTTGCCGGGGGTGGGTGTGTCAATCACCTCAAACCCCCAACCGGCCTGAGTGTAGCGTTCGGCGAAGCTTTGGGCGATGTGCGCCGTGTCATCATTGCAGGCGTTTGCCACGACGATCAGATGCGGCGCAAACCCGTCAGATTGCGTGCGCAAAAGCGCCTCAAGACACGCGCCGATGTAGGCGGCCTCGTCGTGGGCAGGCAGGATAATGCTGAGCACGGGGTTAATCACATGCGACCCCACAGGAGGCGCGGCGCGACAAGGCTTGCCAGCGTGGATTGTCATCGCCTACCCAACGCTGAGCGCCCCAGCTGCCCCATTTGCTGGGCGCGTAGATGTCGTTGTAGGCCGCAAATACCCCTGCGCCCATATCAATCCAACTTTGGATCAGGCGCTGGTACAAAGCACCCATTTCAGTGCTGTAATTGAACTCCATGAAAAAGGCGGTCAGATCGGCGTCGTCTACCATTGGGCCGATGCCCACCACGTGACTGCCACCTTCGTACATGATCATCTGCAAGCCATAACCTTCGGCAACGGTGGCGTGATAGGGCAACACACGACGGGTCAGATCGGCGACTGTATCCAAAGGATCGCCCGTGATTGCGCCATCCATCAGCTCGGCCCCTGCGGTTATGAAGGCCTGATCAAACTGGTGAGCGATTATGTAATCGGTGCGCGCCTGGTCTTTCAGGGCCTGCTTGTCGGCCTCTTGCGTGGCCGCCGCGCGACTGTCAGCGATCCAGGATTTAACAATCGGTGCGCGGTCTTCAACCCCCAGAATGCCCCCGAAATACCCCGTCACGGCATAGGCATCAAAATAAATCCAAGGCGGGTTGCCGGGGCTGTCTTCTTCGGCGACCCAGAGGGGGGCCTCGAGGATCAACTCTTCCAGTCCCAGCCACCCGGTTTGGGTGGAGATGACATTTACCAGCGCAGGCCCCGAGGGTGTGGCGTCAAACGCCTGCGACCAGACCTGTGCCAACTCGGCAGCCCGTGCGCCATAAAACTGCGGTCCGGTATCTGGCTGCCCCCAACGCGCCTGCCCCATGTCATTGGCCCAGGCGGTTTGCTGAAACTGCCAATTCCAGACCTCGTTGGAATATTCGGCATAAACTTGCGCTGTGTCCGGCAGGGTGCTGTCCACAAGTCCCGCAAACCGGCGGACGAGATCATCATCGGCCATATGCGGGATGGTAAACCAACCATCCGCACCCGTTTCACGCAAAAGCGCCAGCATCACTTCAAGCGGGACACCGTTGCGGGCAAAGGTATAATCTTGCACCAAAGGGCGTTCACCCCAAGCCGACAGGCGTGAATTGTTAGTGTCCATCCAATCCATGAACCGCAGCACTTTGAAGGAAGCGATCTGGGCCAACCAATCAGGATTGAACAGCGCGCCTTGCTGGTAGGCTGCACGGTGGCGTTCGGCCACCACAGAGATATTGCGCACATAGTCATTCGCGTTGCTGCGTTGAATGCGGATTTCCACAGGGCCGGGGCCGGGTGTGTAATCAAACAGCACATCACCGTCGCTGTAGCGCACATTCTTCGCACGGCCGCTGACCTCAACAATACCTGTGCCCTCAAAACTAAGGCGATAAGTGCCCGCAAGTGTTGTGGCCTCGGGCGGCAGATCCGTCAGGATGACAGTGCCCACGGTGCCCAATTCACGCGGCAGGCGTTTCGGCCAGCCAAATTGATCCAGGTGATCCCCTGCAATCAGTTCCGCCTCGCCTGCGCCACCCCAGCCGCCACCCGTGTGCACGATCCAGGGTCGCGCGGTTTTCATGACATCAAGAAACGGCGCTTGGGTGGACCAATCTGTAACCGGAGCCAGGTTCAGCCCCATTGGGGCAGGTTTATCTTGCGCCATCGCAAGACTGGTCATCCCAAGGGCATAAAGCAGAGCAAGCAGGCGGATCACTGGACCACCCCGGTTTTGTCATAGCCTGTGACCACCTCCCAAACGATGCGTTGCATCACTGCAGCCGCGTCAGGACTTGGGGCATCAGCCACAGTGCCATCCGCGCGGACCAATTCATGAGGCAAACCCTCCGGCGAGCGGTGATAAAGCGTTGCATAATGCGTAAGCGCCACAAGATAAGCACCCTTGTCATTAACATGGATCGGGTCAATTTGCCCGCCTGCGTCGCGGGCAAACAGATCCTCGCGTGCCGCAATGTTGCCCACCCCACCCTGCGCCTCAACCGTGCGCACAAAGGCCGCCATGACCTGCCCTGCGGGGATGATACGCACGGGGTTCGTTTGACCATTGCCGGTCAGATCGGGGCCGATCACAGCATCCTCCCAATAGCGCGACAGATCAGAATCAAGACGGTCAAGCCAGCCTTCGGGGTCATCCAATTTGTGCCAGCTTTCATACAGATACACCTTGGCATCCGGGCGCGCAGACCGGGCCAGATCGGCCCAGCGGGTCAAATGTTTGCCGGATTGGTGGTACTTTGTGGCATCACGAATTTCCACCATTTCGGTCAGCACAACGGCGTCATAGTCACCTGAACTGATGGCATCACGCGCATCCCGGTAGCGGGGATGATCGTTTTCCACATCAAAGCCATTGATCGCATCACGACCCTGCCAATGCTGCTTCAGTGACGTCCCCCAACCCAGCTGACTGTCATAGCGGTGCCCGTCACCGGCCAGTTGCGCCAGCATCGCAGGCATATCCCGTCCGACAAGACTGTGACCCAGATGAAAGATATTCAACGGTGCATCCGGCTTGGCCAAGGGCTGCGCATAGGCCAGGCGCATCGCCTCGCGGTCAGGCGTGCGGGGTTCCAGAAAATGTCTGAAAAACATGAACGCCGCCACAAGGATGAGCGGCAACATCAGATACAAAACGGTTCTCATCGCAGTCCGCTCCCCCAGGCGTTGGTCGGTGTCACGCCACCTGTGGCGGCAAGGCCAGCCCTGTCATCACCAGATTCGCCCCAAAAGCAAATCGACCATGCAGACAATCGCGCGCCGAAAACGGGGCAACATCCCCGGTAAACGTCGCCTCAAACTGGCCAGTTTCAGGATCCAAGGTAATCTCAAATGCGTCGAATTCCAGAACCTGACTGGTCAAAGGATACTGCACTTTATAGGCACATTCCTTGGCCGAGAAAATGAGCGTAGCGTGGCGGTTACGCAAATCCGGATCACAGATCGAAAGCCACGCCAGTTCGGACGGGGTGCATATCTCGCGGATCAGGTCTTCGGGCAACGCGGCATCTTCTTCGATATCAAGGCCGAGGGCTGCATGATCGGACAGATGTGCCAAAGCAGCGACGCAAATGTCATCCGTATGTGAGATGCTGCCCGCAAGCCCCATAGGCCAACGCGGTGAACGATCCGTTTGGTGCACGATTGGTGCAGGGGTATGGCCAAGGGCCAGCATAGCCATCCGCGCGGCACGCCGCCCCGCCGCAAATTCACCCAAACGTTTGTCATTGGCATGCGGCAGGCAAGAGCGTTCAGTTGGATGCAGATCGTCGGGGGGCGCCCACGGATAGGCCAACGCGACCTGGACACCATCCCCAAAGAGGCCCTGCGCCAACAGCTGAACCTCATCGGGGGCAAAGATGGGGGATTCGGGCATCATCCGGCCTTTCTGCCTCGGGCTGCGCGCATCGCACGGCGGCGCGACATGGTTTCCGAACGGTCAGCGTCACCCGCCTCTTGCGTGGCGGTTTCGGCGTTGGCAGGCTCTGCCCCGCGCAGTTTATCGACATGACCGGCCAGCGCATCCAAAGTAGGGAAACGGAAGATATCGGTGATCGAAAGTTTGGGCGCATCCAACTCGGTTCGGATTTCGCGGTGGGCTTGCACCGCCAACAACGAATGCCCGCCCAGATCGAAGAAACTGTCAGGACCACGCGGCGCCGACACTCCCAGGATACGTGACCAGATGCGCGCAATGTCGGTGGCGGCCCCGGTCGTGGGGGTGGCAGCTGTGACCTGATCCACTGGTGTCTGGGCCTGAGGGGCAGGCAATGCCTTGCGATCGATCTTTTTGTTGGGCGTCAGCGGGAAGTGATCCAGCTTCACGATGTGACGCGGGACCATCACGTCGGGCAGATGCGTGGCCAGATCGGCGCGGATCGCTTCGGCGTTGATGCTATCTGCTATCACATATGCGGCCAGTTCAACGTCGCCCGCCGGGGTTTCGCGGGCCACAACCACGCACTCCCGCACGGATGGGTTGGCGGCGATGCGTGCCTCGATCTCGCCCAGCTCAATCCGTTGGCCACGGATTTTAACCTGGTGATCGGTACGCCCCAGAAACTCCAACCGTCCATCAGTCGCCCAACGCACCAGATCGCCGGTACGATAGAGCCGCCCGTCGCCAAAGGGGTTGGCGATAAACCGATCCGCAGTCAGATCGTCGCGCTGCCAATAACCGCGCGCCACACCTTGTCCGCCAATCAGCAACTCGCCTGCCACACCGGTGGGCACTAGGGTATCTGCGTCACTCAGGACATAGACGCTGGTATTGGCAATCGGCGCACCGATCGAAACGGCCGCCTGTCCTTTGCCGTCGCCTTCAACCGCTTGTGTGGCCGACCAGATGGTTGTTTCGGTGGGGCCGTACATATTGGTGATCTTTGCGCGGGTGCAGCTGCGCAACTCACCCACCAGGGTGCCCGGCAATGCCTCGCCACCCAAATAGAGATAACGCAGCCCACCCAGAGCCATACGCGCCTCATCATTCATGGTCAGCATACGCGCCATGGAAGGTGTGCATTGCATATGGGTGACGTTGTGGCGGATCAGCTGCGCTGCAATGGAATAGTCGTCTTCGCGCAGCTCCGCCCCCGCATTTGAACGTTCACGCACTTTGGTCAAATGCACCAGACCGTCCATGACGTCATCATTGCTGACGCCGTAGTCGATCAGGCAAGCAATCTCGCCGACGCCAATGGCTTTGAGCTGTTCCACGCGCGCAATGCCATCCTCGACCGTGCCGAAAAGGCCCGCGTCGTAGAAATACCGCTCGAACGCAAAGTGCAGGATGGCTTCCATTTCCTCTGTGTCCAGTGCTGCCAGATCCAGCTGGAACGGGTTGGTCACACCTTCGGGTTTCTTGAACGCCGGGAAGGCCCAGGCATATTGCTTGATCAACCCGGCTGCCGAGCGCAGATAGTCTTTCATCGGCCCTTCGGCGATGCGCAGAACCTCGTCGCGGTCCTCGCCGATTAATGTGTGCAGCATTACCGTCACCGTGCGCTCGGCCGGGTCATGGCCGTTGTCGCGCAACGCCTGATGATAAAGCGTGATCTTCTCGCCCACTTCGTCGATCGACTGGCCCAACAGGTGGGTCAGGATATTGGCGCCCACCTCGCCTGCCTTCTTCCACGTCGCGGGATTGCCGGCAGTGGTGACCCAGACGTTCAGCTCGTCACTGACAGGACGGGGCTGGGTGACGATGGGCACCATATCACCCGCCTGGTTGGGGAACTCCACCGGCTCGCCGCGCCA
The DNA here is from genome assembly GCA_045106595.1 of Roseovarius sp. GTDB lineage: Bacteria > Pseudomonadota > Alphaproteobacteria > Rhodobacterales > Rhodobacteraceae > Roseovarius. The sequence goes on from JBGCEW010000015.1 coordinate 23,200, forward strand.
CATGCGGCGCAGCTGATCAATGATATCGAACATCACAACCGAGTTATGCGGCGGGGTGTTTTCCGGGCGCAGCACAAAATCCTCGGGCTGCCAACCGCTGGCGATGGCCATACCGGCGCCACCGTTGGTCAGGTTGTCAATCACGGCCCATTCTTCGGCGATGCGTGCCGGGTGATGCAGTGGCGCCACGCAGCTGCCAGCACGCACCTGAAGGTTCTTGGTGATTGCCGCCACCGCAGCCCCCGTTACTGCGGGGTTCGGATATGGCCCGCCGAAAGCGTGGAAATGTCGTTCGGGCGTCCAGAGCGCGTCAAAGCCGTTTTCATCAGCAAACTTGGCCCCTTCCAGCAGCAATTCGTACTTGCCGCGCCCCGCTTCGCAATCGTTCGACCAATAGTACAGGCTGAAATCAGCGTGCTTGCCTGAACCCGTGATCGGCCCACCCGATACGCTGGCACGGCCTTCATCGCTGACCAGCACCAGTTTGAAACCACGGGCGAGGGTATAAAACAACTCAAGCACCGAGATATCAAACGCCAGAGACGTGACAGCCATCCAGACGCCGCCACGCTCATGATCCACAACATCGTCCATTCCGGTAAAGAAATTGGCGACATTGCCATGTTCCACCATCACCCCTTTGGGCGTACCGGTCGAGCCGGAGGTGTAGATCACATAGGCCAGATCGTCAGAGGCGGCACCGCCCACAACGCGCTCGGGTTGGGTTTCGCTGTCTCCCGCCAAAATGATCTTTGCATCGCTAGTGGGCAATGTATCGCGCAGACTGGCTTGGGTCACGATCACGCTGGCCTGACTGTCGCTGACATAATGCGCCAAGCGATCGGGTGGATAGGCCGGATCAAGTGGTACATAGGCACCACCAGCCTTGAGGATTGCCAAAGCACCAATCAGCAACAAAGGCCCGCGGGCCACGCAAAGACCCACATGGCTGCCAGGTTTCACACCGGCCGCTTGCAGCGTTGCCGCCAGACCATTGGCGCGCGCATCCAATTGCCCATAGCTGAGCGTTTCATCCTCAAACACCAAGGCGGGCGCATCGGGTGCCTTATCCGCCTGTGCCTCAAACCCAGCGTGGATCGTGTCAGGCCCGATGATGTCACAGGCTGTTGCGTTCCATGTATCCAGAAGTGTGGTGGCTTCAGCCTGCGGCATCACACATGCTTCGGCCAGCGTCATGGCAGAGGCCAAACGTCCCAGGATATGCTCAAACCGGGTGACGAGCAAAGCAGCGCTCGCAGGCGCAATACGCACCGTGTCGATATGCAGTGTCGGTTGCGCATTTGCCCCCAGTGTCACGGTGACAGCGCTGGTTTCAACCGGGGTGTCCTGCAACAAGTTCAGCGCGATAGCGGGCGTTTCCAGCGCGGCCAGTGCCGGGGTACGCAGTATAATGTCACTGGCAAACGGGCCTGCACTGTTCAATGTCTCGATCTGATCGCTCAGGCGCGCAGTGACCTCTGCGATGGGCGCTGAATGCGCAGCCATAAGTGGCACCCACGACGACAGCAACGCATGATCCGCGTTGGTGGCAAGCGCCACACCTGCAAGGTCTTCGCCGGTTGACATACGGACCAGCGCCAGAGCGGCAGTGGCCAGAGTTCCAGCGTCAATCGGCGCGCTGGTGGCGATGTCGTGTCTATCCCATTCAGGGGTGCCTCGGCCAGGCTGGGCCATTGGCAAGGGCGCAGGTTGAAGACCAGCCAGGGCGTCGGCCCAGCGCGGCTCGGCACGGGCAGCGGCACTGGCAAGCGTTGTGAGGGCTGCAGTGTCAGCAGGGGGCGTTATCCGATCCCCAATCTGCACCAGATCAGCCAGCATCACACTCTGGCCATTCAGATGCTTGATGCCCGAGACGTTCAGCACCCCTGCCCCAGTGGCGATGCGCAAACTGTCAGCTGCTTGCTCCAGCACAGTGCCGGGCTGCGCCGCGCTGACCGTGTCCTCAGCCTGCGCACCAGCAAAGGTCACAAACGTATCGCCCAGCATCAGCTTGGGCGTGGTCAACGGGTTGGCATAACCGCCGAAATCCAAGGCACGCACCTGCCGGGCCAGATCGGCGGCAGGCCGTGCCAGATCAAGCAAGCCAGCCATCGCAGGGCGATCATCGCGGGCAAAATAACTGCGTTGGCTCAGGTCTTGTGCCGTGCGCAACAGATCACCTGAACCAAGCTGCGCCATGACGACGGCAAAGCTCTCCATGCCGGCCGCATAGCATTTTGAATTAAGCGACAGGGCCGTGTCATCCGGGGCAATGTCGATAAGGCGTTGGTCAAGGATATCGCCCTTGTCTACGCCACCTTCGATCAGATGCCATGTGACCCCATGCTGCGCCTCGCCATTCCAAATCGCCCAGGCCGGGGTGTTCAGCCCGGCATACTTTGGCAAAGGCCCGTCGTGAAAATTGACGGCCCCTTTTGTTGGCAAGCCCAAAACCGCATCTGGTATGATCTTGAGATTGGCAATGCTGAGCAGCCACTCCACTTGGTCCACGCCAATGTGATCCGGAAGCGTGGCAATGTCGTCCAACACTGTCAGACCCTTCCCCACGGCCCAGGCGCGCACAGCGTCGTCTGTGGTGACCACTGCGGCAATCTGCTGGCCGTGGTCCAGCCATTGGTCTCCGCAGCCCATGGTTAGGCTTTCGTCCCCCAAAAGAAGGGCTGTTGTCGGGGTCATTGACTGTCCTCCGTGACAGGGTGCGCAAGGGTGGGTATCGATGGGCGAGACGGCCTGTCAGGGCCGACAAGCGAATGGCGGATCAGATCACGCAGGAAATGTGGCGGATCACCCATCGGCTTATTCGACACCAGACGCCTCAACCGCCAGATCAGGCACCCTTTGATGCGTGCCATTGTGGCCAGTGCCGCATAGCCGCGACCATGCACCTTGGTGAAATAATAGCGCCTTGATGCAAACCAATACGGCGGGGTGCGTGCCCAGTCCTTCAACCCGGTTGAGGCCGACCCAACATGCACCGTGCGGCTGGAAGGGACATAAAAAGTCTCCCATCCGGCTCGTTTGGCGCGGTGGCACAACTCGGTTTCCTCGTAATAAAGAAAGAACGTTTCATCAAACAGGCCAATGTCGTTCAGCGTCTCGGCGCGGATCATCAGCGATGCACCAGCGGTCCAATCCACGACTGTGGTCTGTGTCGGGATTTCCATCGGCACCACAGAACGGGGGAACATCCGGGTGATCAGGCCTGTGCGCGCAGCACCTTCCAATTCACCCGTGATGGACGGAAACCGGAAGACCGTACAATGATCCTGATCGTCCGTGCCACGGATATGCGAGCCTGCAAAGCCAGCTTTGGGGTTGGTTTGCATGACATCCAAAAGCGCTTGAACCGCACCGGGATCAGGCCAGGCGTCCGAGTTGAGAAGATAGTAAAAATCAGGCTGTGTGCCATCAGACAGACCCATCCGCATGCCAAAGTTATTTCCCGCCCCAAAACCACCATTCACCGGGCTTTGCACGACACGCAGGCGCGATCCGGCCTTCCAATCGGCAATGGCCGTGCGCAATCTCTCGTATGATCCATCACCCGAGGCATTGTCGACAATCACCACCTCACCGTCCAACGCCTGCATTTCAGACAGTGCGGCGCGGGCCGATTGCAACGTCAGGTCAGGCGTGCGGAAATTCAGAATGATGGTCAGAATACGCGGCATGCTCACATCACTTACTCCGCCGCCGTGATGGTGGCATCAGAAGATGCAGCAGGCTTTTTACCGGACGCGGCGGGCCGCAATCCTTGCGCAATCTCATCGCTGAGATGGCGCGCAAGCACAGCCACGTTGGGATCCAAAACCATGCTGTCATGATCACCGGGCACTTCGATCACCTGGGTGTCGGGCACCCACGTGGTCCATTGGTTGTCATGGAAAACATACTCGCGTTCAGAGCTCACCCAATTGCCGCCCGATACCGCCCAATTCTGATCCAGCGGCGGGCGGAACAGCATCATCCGGCCATCCCATGCGCGCAATTGATACACGCCCACTGCCCTACGAAAGGCCTGTTCGATCTTGTGGTTGTTAAAGCCCTGCCCTGTGTCGCCTTGGGTCTGACGCTTGCGCAATTCCCATTCAAGACGGTTCAACGCCCATTCCTTCAGATATCCCGGACCCTTCCGTTTGAGCTCGGCCAGTTTGATCAATGCCTTGTCCCAGCGTGTCAGAGACGGGCGCACGGGCAAGGGTGTGTCAAGCAAAGCCAGTAATCCAACGTGATCACCGGCTGCTTTGATCTGATGGGCCATTTCAAAGGCGGTGATGCCACCACCAGAAAACCCACCCAGCAAATAGGGACCATTGGGCTGAATCTGGCGAATTTCACTCAGGTAATCGGTAGCGGCAGCCTCGATCGTCGTATGAGGTTCATCCTCGCCCATCAGACCACGGGCTTGGAGACCATAAACCGGCTGATCAGGGCCAAGTTGCTGCGCCAGATGGCGCAGGTTCAACACGTTGCCGAACATGCCCGCCACAATAAACAGCGGTGCGCGGGATGTGTCACCACGGTTAAGCGCCACCAGATGCGTGAAACCTTGCGCGCGCGGCACCTCTTCAGGCTCTTGCGTGCCTGCCTCGGATTGGGGGGCCGTACCGCCTGTGCGCTCATCAACCAGCGCGGCGATCTTGGCAATTGTAGGCGCGTCAAACAGCACGGAAATGGGGAACTGGGTGCCCCACTCCTTTTTGATCATCGCAAACAGTCGCACTGCGATCAACGAATGCCCGCCCAGATCGAAAAAACTGTCTTCGGTGCCGATGGGGCTGACGCCCAGCAATTTTTCCCAGTACCGGGCCAACGTGTCTTCGGTTGGTGTGCTGGGGGCGAGATAATCACCATCCAGATCGGGACGCTCAAAGCTCTGTGTCTCGCCGTCCTCCTGCGCCGAGGCGGCATCGGCCTGTGTCACCATACCCGCCAAATCGAGCGAGGACACAGTGACCTGCGGCACACCAAGCGCGAGGGCACGGGCCAGCGCATCGGGGCCGTCCTGCGGACGAATGCCCTGGCTAATATTGTGCAACAGGCGCTCTTCGTCAGGCGAAAGCGGCGCTGTTTGGTCGGGGTCGTCAAATGACACCTCTGCCAAGGTAACCGGCGCAGGCTTGCCAAAGCTGGCATGGCTGTCGAGGCGTTGCATCTGAAAACCCGTGATGTCGACACATACGTCGCCCGAGGGTGTGCTGAGCGTAATGTCAAAGCTGGCATGCCCATCGCCATGATCCGACAAACGAACCCACGAAACCACATCGGCTGGCAGGGAATGATGCACCCGGATGCTTTGATAGCCAAGCGGCACCCAAAGGTGGTTGCCCTGATAGCCAGGGATCAACGACATGGCCCATCCCGTGGCCGGGTCCAACAGGCCGGGGTGCAACAGATAGCCGTCCTCAATATCCGCCCGGCACGCAGCGGGCAGGCTTAGGTGTGCAATGCCTTCACGTGTGCCCAAAGCGGTCTGGCGCAGCACATGCCAGCGGGGGCCAAAATTCAGATGAGCCTCTTGCGGGGTCTTCAGGCGATCCGTTTCAGTCGCAGTTGCATGTTGAGGGCAGCGCGATTGCACGGCTGTGATATCCACCCGTTCCGGCCGTGGTGCCACCATCGGCTGCACGGACCCCATTGCATTCAGGACGGTGCCATCGCGGCCCTCTGCCTGCACAGCGCTGCGCAATTCCATATCGCCCGCACGTGTCAGGTGAACCTGCACCTCCTGAGTTTCAGAATTGCCAACATCCAAAGCCCGCAGGAAATGCAGATCCGTGATCTCAAGCGGCAACGTATCACCGCGTGCGGTCATCGCCTGAACCGCCAGTTCAATGTAGCCTGTGCCAGGCATCAGCGCATCACCTGCTGCGGTGCGGTGCCCATCGATGACCCAATGACGTGCAGCACTCAGGCCAGTCCGATACACGGTGCCATCGTTTGTGCGTTGAAATTCGTCCAGCAAGGGGGCGGCGCCGACAGGTGACCACGCTTCGGCCTTGTCTTCACCTGTACGGCGCGCCATGGCGTCAGCCGCCATGCCAACATCGGCCCAGATGCCCCAGTTCACAGCCACGACACGGGTTTTGGCACCGCTGCGTGATTTGGCAAAGGCGTTCAGATATTCATTGGCTGCAATGTAATCCACCTGACCTGCAGGGCGGGTGACCGTCGACGAGGATGCGAACAGCACCATCAGCTCAAGCGTGCCATCAGGATAGATATCATCGAGCACGCGCAGGCCTGTGATTTTCGGCGCAAAGACAGCGTCCACCTCGGCGGGGTCTTTGGCCAACAGGGGTGCGTCGTGAATGGTACCCGCTGCGTGTATCAGCCCCGTAAGTGCACCAAAGGTCGTATCGATTTCGGCGGCCACACGCTCCATGTCCAGTCGGTTACAAACGTCGCCGGACACCGGCAGCACCTTACCGCCCTTGGCTTCAATAGCCTCAATCTGGCGCAGGCGGGTGGCGGTGCGATCTGATGCGGGATTGTCCGCAAGATAACGGGCCCAGTCTGCACGCTCCGGCAAAGCATCACGCGACAAAAGCGCGATATTCGCATTGTGTGTCGCGGCCAGATCATGGGCAAGGGTCACACCAATGCCACCAAACCCGCCCGTGATCAAATAGGTCCCACCGTGTTGGAAGCCGGGTGTATCAGTCGGGTTAAGTGCAACAGGTTCATGGCTTTTTTCAAACCGTTTCTCACCACGATACAGCGCTTGGGCATTGCCCGGCTCGGCCAGCAGGTCCTCAAGGATACGGTTGGTCAGATCAGCCGCTGGCATATCAGTGGGGGCGCTGAACCAACCCGTCTTGCGGCGATGTGGCAGCTCAAGATCGACGGTGGTGCAGGTCACGCCGGGCAATTCGCGGGGCATGACACCCGCGGGGCCTGCAATCAACGCCTTTTCAGGATAAGGCAGGGCCTCATCGCGCACTTGTTCAGCCCCGTTGGTGAAGGCCGTGATATGGACCGGGTTATCGGCATCAGCATGGCTCAGAGACTGGCCCAGATGCATCAACGAAAAGAACCCAAGCTCAAGGTTGCGGGCAAAGAAATTACTGCCAGGACGGAAGGTCTCTCGCTCAGTCACACCCCAGAAATGCGCGATGCGGCTTGGCAGCTTCTCGGCCTCAGCCAGAAGATCAAACAAGGTCTCATAGGCGTCACGGCCCATCTCAGCGGCCAGCGTAAACGTGTCATCACCCGTGCGCGCAGTTACGTCACCGGGCCAGACGCGGGAAACGCTGTGGCCGGCCTCAGCCAGCTGGTTGGCGGTATCTGCACCAAGGCCCACATCATCCATGAAGATCAGCCATGTTTGCATGGCTGCGCGGCTCAGGTCCTGATCGGCGGCGAAACTACTATCGGCAAAACGTGGACGCCAGACCGGGCGATAGCCCCAATCGACCATGTCTTCGGCGCGCATCAGGGCGCTGGGCGTATCCCTGACAGCCGCTTTGCCGGGATCTATGAAATAGCGTTTGCGTTGAAAGGCATAGCGCGGCAAGGGCACGCGGTTGCGCTGTGCCTCACCCCATATTTGTGACCAGTCAACGCGGGCACCGCATGCCCAGAGCCGACCGATCACACCAAGAAAATAAGCATCATCTGCGATATCCTGATCGGGATGACGCAGACTGCTGAACGCCTGACCCGGTTTCAGATCAGGGCACATCTGCGCCAGCGATGACAGGGCCTTGCCCGGTCCAACCTCAAGATAAATCCGGTCTGAACGTTCCGCCAGAGTGGCGATACAGGCGCCAAATTCCACCCGGTTGCGCAATTGCTGCACCCAGTATTCAGGATCAGTGGCTTGGGCATCGCTCAGCACCTGGCCAGTGCGGTTGGACATGACGGGGATGGCGGGCGCGTTCAGCGTTAAACCCTGTAAAAATGTACGGAAATGGCCCAGAATCGGATCCAGCATGCGCGAATGGGCGGCGATATCAATGGCGACGCGCTGAAATTCAATGTCTTGCGATTTCAGCTTTGTCGCCAAAGCGTCCAGCTTGTCATCGGGGCCAGACACCGCCGACAGTTCCGGCGCGTTCACCGATGCGATGTCCAGATCATCGCCCACCAGGTCTTCTAATTGCGTCACGGGCAAGGACACGCTGAGCATTCCGCCCTTGGGCACAGTATCAAACAGACGCCCACGCAGCAGCACCAGATCAATGCAATCCTCAAACGTCATTACACCCGCCAGACAGGCCGCGGTATTTTCACCCATGGAATGGCCAACAAGGGAGGTCGGTTTTACCCCCCAGTCCATCCACATCTGCGCCAGCGCATATTCGACGATCATGATCAGCGGCAATTGCACCGAGGGCTGTTTCAGCCTGGCCTCTGCGGCTTTGCGGTCAGCGTCTTCGGGCAGCCACACAGCGCGAATGTCATAGTCCAGTTGAGCTTGCAGATGCTCCAACCCCCGGTCCATCCATTCAGCAAAGACAGGCTCGGTCTCATACAGATCACGCGCCATGTGGGTGTATTGCGCACCACCGCCGGGGAACATGAACACGGTTTCGGGATCGGCGCCCAGATGGTCATGGGTGAACACACGGCGGGTATCGCCTTGCTCTAACAGATCAGCCGCCTCGGCATGGGTTTCGGCCACCACGACACGTCGTTTGTCAAACCCGCGACGGCCCTCTTTCAGGGTCCAGGCGATATCGGCCAAAGGCTGTTCGGGATGCGCACGAAGATGGGCAGCAAGCGCTTTGGCATTGTCCTCTAGCGCAGATTTTGAACGGGCGGACAGGCAAAGCACCTGAAACGGCCAGTCACTTTCCTCAGAGGGTGGGCGCGCCGGGGCCTGTTCGACAATCGCATGCGCATTTGTCCCACCCACACCCAACGAATTGACACCCGCACGTCGCGGTGTGCCACGGCCATCCCATTCACGCAGCGTGTCATTGACTGCAAATGGGCTGGTGTCGAAATCAATTGCAGGGTTCGGGGCCTCAAAGTTCAGGCTGGGCGGCATCTGGCCGTGGTGAATGCCAAGCGATGCTTTGACAAGACTGGCCACACCGGCGGCCGTATCCAGATGCCCAATGTTGGTTTTTACAGATCCGATGCGGCAATAACCGGTCTCATCTGTCGTTTCGCGGTATGCCTCGGTCAGGGCAGACACTTCGATGGGATCGCCCAGATAGGTGCCCGTGCCGTGGCATTCGACATAATCCACTGTATCTGCGGTGATATCGGCGTTTTGCAGGGCTTTGGTGATGGCCTGCGCCTGCCCATCCACCGAGGGCGCGAGATAGCTGGCCTTATCCGCCCCGTCGTTGTTCACCGCTGATCCGCGGATCACAGCATAGATATGATCGCCATCAGCCTGCGCATCACTCAGACGGCGCAAGGCCACGCAGCCGGCCCCTGACCCAAACACAGTGCCCTGCGCACGATGATCAAACGCATGACAATGACCATCGGGGGACAGAATTTCATTTTCCTTGAACAAATAGCCGCGCCCGTGGGGCAGCTCGATCGTGACACCCCCGGCTAACGCCATATCGCAATCACCCTGCCGCAGCGCATTGCAGGCATAGTGCACAGCCACCAATGAGGTGGAACATGCCGTCTGAATGTTGATGCTGGGTCCATGCAGGTTCAGGATGTGGCTGATCCGTGTGGCCAGAAAGTCTTTGTCATTGCCAGTATGGCGCAACAAGAACATGCCCACATCATCCAGCAAATCCGGGTTGGAGCACAAGTTGAAATAGAAATAACTGCCCATTCCGCAGCCTGCATAAACGCCAATGTCGCCCTTGAAATTCTCAGGCATATGGCCTGCATTTTCCAACGCACCCCAGCTGACTTCCATGAATTTCCGGTGTTGCGGATCGAGGATTGCGGCCTCTTTGGCAGAAAAACCGAAAAACTCAGCGTCAAATTCGTCAAACGCCTTCAGGCGTGCAGCCGAGGCCACATAGTTGTTGTGGTGTATACGATCGGGCGCCTCGCCTGCCTCCAGCAATGCGGCCTCGTCCAGCGCTTCGATGCTTTCAACACCGTCTTTCAGATTATCCCAAAAGGCGTTTACACCCGGCGCGCCCGGCAGATCCACATCCATGCCAACAATGGCAATGGGCTCATCCTTGCCCCATTGCGCCTGATCCATCGTCAACGCGTTGTCACCAACTTGTGCCATATGCCACACCCACAAAAGCCCCCTGTTGAATATAGTCAATTCAACGCGGTTTCCCTAGGGGCGGCTTCGTTCCTGCTCAGATAAGAGCGGGAAAACTTGTTTTTAATGTGAAAAAACTAGGATTTTACCCCGTGCTTCGTGTCCAAAATGCCAACAATTAGAGAGCTTGGCTTGTATTGAACCACATACTGACGCGAATACACGCCTAACGGGTGCGCGCACAAAGGTCAATTCAGCGAGCGCTAAAGCAAGGCACGGCGGGTGCTAATGCACGGTGCGGCGAGCGCTAAAGCACGGTGCGCTTGCGCTGGGGCAAGCCGGGTGCATGCTCAAGAACAGGTGAAATTTGCGGCGCGGCAACCCCCTCAAATCGCAACCGTTCCGCGTACCCCAGAACAGCACCTGCAATCAGCCAAACGAACGGCACCAGCGTGTCATTGAGCAGCATATCAACCATGGTGATGGCCAGAATAAGCGCCACGGCAGACACCAGCGGCGACATGGCTTCAACACGGTAGGAACGGGCATAGAGCCCCAGCAGCACAAGCGGCAAGGCCAACAGACCCATTTCACTTAGGTATCCGACCCACCCATAGGTGCCAAACGTGATGATCCAGCGACCATCCGGGATCGTGATAATCTGGCCTGTCTCAATTTCTCGGATCAGATTTCGCCCCCAACCACCCCAGCCAAACATCAGCTTGTCCTTGGCGCGCTCAAGCAATTGTTCTTCATTCCCAAAGCGATAGCCCAGCGATTGGGCGCGATCAGGGCTGACAGCCTCGGCCTGTGCAAGGATCCAATCCAAAGGCACCACACCAAAGTTACGCAACATCGGGTAGGTCACAGCCAGCACGGCAAACCCCAATGCGATACTTAGCTGAAGCCGCACCGATCCAAAGACAATCAGCGGCACCAAGGCGGCGGCATACATGATAGACGCCATAGATTTGCACAGCAAAAGCACCAGCATCAGATACAGCGTCCCGATGATGAACTTGGTCTTCATCTCGGCGCTTGCCGTACGGGTCAGGGCCGAGGCCGCGATGACCGCATATGTGAAAAACAATGCAATCCACAGCGCATGGGGCAAGAACACGATCGGGCGAAAACCACTGCCCCGGATCATCTGTGCAAAACTGTGCTGGAAAAATCCATAAACCACTACATTGGACTGCGGGCTAAAGCGAATTTCAATCAGCGCCAGCACCGAATAAGCCAACCCTGCCACCATAATGGCGCGCAACAGCTGTCGCATACCATCTTCAGTGGCGAAATAGTGGCGCCCCAACAGCAACGGCAACAGCACGATCAGCTGATTGGACAGCACCGACGCCACATCAATCGTGCGCAGGCCCGGCAGACGGTCGGTTTCAAATACAATCGGATCACTACCTGCCATGACCTGAAAGATCACCGGTTCGGCGTTTTGCAGCACCGTGGGGATCGCCCCCAGCACAAAGCCCAGCATCAATAATCGCGCACTCCAAAGACGCGGCCAGAGCGGGATTGGGTCTTTGAGGTAAAACAGCGCCAAAGCAAAAGCGCAAATGCTGGGGATGGCGAACTTATCCATATCCGGCACCAACGGCAGATCAAACTCAGCAATCGGCGGCAGCACCAGATACCCCGCCAGCAACGACCAGATGATCGCCCGTTGAGGCGTCGTGCTACGGAACATCATCACACAGACGATGGGCCAGGCCATAAGGGCCAGATATGCTATCGCGTTAGGCATCGCGGGCGTGCTTAGGCTTTCTATGCGGCGGTATAATGGCCAATATCGGGTTTTGCCGGGCAATTTACCACGATCCAGCGTGTTTCCCAGATGGCATTTCACTGTTTTCCGAGGCCGATTACGCCGTGCCCTCTTGGCGGATACCGGATTTGGCGGGTAAAGACGGGGGATCTGCCACGGTTTTCAGGGCCAGAGCCTTTGCAATTTGAGTTTCACAATCAGGCCATTGTGGTCAACACGCCCAGTCGGGCCGCGCTGATGGCAGAATTGCGCCGTCGGTTTGCTGCGCGTGATGGGTTTGCACTGGCCACAGTGAACCTGGACCATCTGGTGAAAATGCGCGCATCAACAGCGTTTACAAAGGCTTACGCAGAACAGGATCTGGTGGTGGCCGATGGGTGGCCGATTGTCAGCCTGTCCCGGTTGGCCGGGTGTGAGGTTGAGCTGATGCCCGGTTCGGACATGGTGTTGCCTATGTGTGAACTGGCCACAGAAATGGGAGTGAAAATTGGCTTTGTCGGCTCAACACCCGAAGCCCTAGAGGCCGCGCGCACAGCACTTCAGACCCGCGTACCGGGGTTGAAGGTGGCTTTTCTACACGCCCCACCCATGGGTTTTGACCCAGAAAATGATGCCGCAGGTGCAATTTTGCAGGATCTGGCAGCGCAAGACGTTGCAATGTGTTTTCTTGCCCTTGGAGCCCCCAAGCAAGAGGCCTTTGCCGCAAGAGGACGCCGGGAGACCCCTGGTGTTGGCTTCGCCTCCATCGGCGCAGGGCTTGATTTTCTGTCAGGTCGTCAGAACCGTGCACCACTTTGGGTGCGCAAGGGTCGGATGGAATGGCTGTGGCGCGCCCTGAGCAATCCCATGCGGTTGGGACCGCGCTATGCCAAATGTCTGGCGATCCTGCCGGGACAGGCGTTGAAGGCCTGGCGGCTGGGGCGCTTGGGGTCTTAAGCGATCAGTCTATTTGTACTCGATCAGGGCCTTCTTGCGACCACTGATCCGAGCAACGTAATACCCCAATGCTCCTTTGGCTTCGGGCAACTTCCCCAGCACGGTGAAAACGGCACGTTCCCAACGGCCCGGTTCGGCGTTTTTCAAACCTAGGCGCAATACCTGTGCCGGATAGGCCAGCAACAGCAGTAGCATCCAAGGGCTCCAGCATGCGCTTACCAAAGCCAATGCAGGCAGTGCAGCCCCCCAAAGCAACGCGCGGCGGGTCTCGGTGACCCAGTGGCGTTCGGGCGGGGCACCGTGCAGGGCGGATCCTTCCGCAAAGGCATGGCCCGCGCGCTGTGTACGCCGCCACCATTGACCAAAACGGTGCATATCGGCGTCGTGCCATGTCATCTCGGCGTCCAATCGTTCAATCTGCCAACCGGACTGGCGCAGGCGCACACACAGATCAGGTTCCTCACCGGCAATCAGCGCGGGGTTATAGCCACCAATCTCTTTCAGCGCGGCAAGCCGCATCAACGCATCACCGCCGCAAGCCTTGGCCGGGCCGATGGGGGTATCCCATTCATGATCACACAGACGGTTATAGACGCTGGCCTGCGGGTGCATTTCGCGGCGGCGTCCGCAAACCACGGCCAGTTTGGGTTTGGCCTGCAATGCGGCCTGGGCTGTGGTGATCCAGCCATCTTGCAAAGCACAATCACCGTCGATCAGCTGCACATAGTCAATCTGGTCCGGCGACAACCTGTCCAACCCAGCATTACGCGCTCGGGCAGCTGTAAAGGGCTGGGCCATATCAAGGCTGACCACTTCGGCACCATAGGACTGCGCCGCAGCCACACTGTCGTCGGTCGAGCCACTGTCGACATAGATCACCTGCGCCAATCCTTTGGGCAGAGAAGCCAGACACGCCTTGAATCGCGCGCCTTCGTTTCGGCCAATGATCAGCGCTGCGGTCCGGCTCATTCGGCGATCTCATGCAGGTATGTCTCGAACTGGGCCGACCGGTGCAGGAAACCTGCGTCTTGCAACGGGCGCAGACCAGCATAACGCTCGGCCTCTTCGCTCCAAAGGGTGAGGCCGGGATCAGAGCGAAACTGCGCAAGACGCTTGAGGTCTTCGCCGTGAGGGATCACCCCCCGCGCCGCCGTATCCGCATCGCGCGCCATTGAGGCATTGGTGAACTTGTAATGCTGGATCAACGCCGTGAAATCAGCGCAATTTACATAGCCTGCCGCATGCGGGTGCACACCCGGTGCAACGCCCGGCACCACTTTGACCAGCGGATGCTTTGTAAGGCAACACGCCTCACCAAAGACACGCGCACGAGTGCCGCCAAACAGCATGGGAATCTCGGGGTTGGAGACCTTGTTTTGTTGCAGAAACCAGCCAAAGCCAATGCTTGGGTCATGATAGGCCAGGGCCTGCGTGGCCCGCAGATCGTAGTGGTCAAACTCGGACAGTGCCTCGGCATAGCTGATCTGGCCTGCGTCCTGTAGCGACATGCGTGGGAACATCTCCAGCATCTGCGCGATCAAGGCAGTGTATCCGTGCTGGTCCAGATAGCGCGTCAGCCCGACAAGGCCGATCTGCGGGGCACGGTCAAAGGTAAAGACCTCATCCATATCAGCATAGAGCACCCAGTGACCCGGTGCGCAGGTTCGCGCGGCATGCTGACGAAAATCGTTTTCCACGTCTCCCCAAGGCAGGTGTGATTGCAGCAGCGTACAATCGGGTTGTGCGCTGATTTGAGACACCGTGTCATCGGTCGATCCATTGTCGCAAAAGACGAAATGCGCAGCACCGATACTGCGGTAGTAGGCCAGAAATTCCTCAAGATAAAACGCACCATCCCGAACAAGAGCAATGACCACCGTGTCGTCCGCACCCAACGTGGGCTGCATCGGACCGTGCAGATGTGCCACGGAGCGACGAAACCGTTTCTGGTGGCGCAGCTTGGCGGCCTTGCCACGCAGCTTGGTCAGGAAAGACGTGGACGGTTCGGCCATGTTACCCAATCAGACGTGCCACCAACGCAATCACCGCCACGGGCACGAGCGTGGCGTGCAGAATGTGATCAAAGTAATTGCTGCTGCCCTGTTTGAACACCCACATTGCTTGGCCTGCCACAGCAATCACGGCGACGATCCATGTGCCGGTGATCACAGCGTAAAGGCAAAGTACCAGAGCGATGCCTGCCACGGGCAGGGCATGATAGCCGTAGCGGTAAAGATCAACCGGGATCACACCGAAGGCTGTGGCCAAAAATGCAGCGTATACGATCACAAAAATGATTAGCTCAAGCGCCGAAAAAGGTGCCAGAGGCAGGCCCAGCGCGCCCAACACCTGCCACAGGATCAAAATGGGCAGCACGATACCAATCGGATCAAGCACTGCCATGACGCCGCGGACAGGCAAGGTATGGCGCGCAAAACGCATTGTCAGACCGCCGACAACCATTGCAATGATCAGCGACACAGGCATTGCAACACCGGCTGACAGCACGTACCAGACCATCCAGCCCAGCACCGTGCCCAAGGCGATATCGTTGTATTTCAGTGTCATTGCGCATCAATCCAGGCTTGGTTGAACACATAGGCGCGCACGCCGCGTTTGGTATCGCACGAATAGGTCAACACTACAGTCCCGTCCGACAGGCGGCGTAACATGGGATAACGGGCATCGCCTGCGTTTTGCTCAAGCGTGTGAATGACCTGCCAGCTGACCCCTTCGTCAGAGGACACCGCCAGGCTGAGGCTGTGCGCGCCGCCCGGATCGTCATTCATCGCCATCAGGATCCGGCCACCACCCACCGGTAGTGCCGCCACAGGGGCGCTGGGATTGGGCAAGCCGGATGGTGCGGCCACGCTCCAGTTCTGACCACCATCGCTGGTATGGCTGATCAACAGCTGTCCGCTGGGATCAAAGTCGCGCAGGAAGGCCACAGCACGTGTAGCGTCCAGTGGTACGACCATAGGCTGGATCGGTTTGCTGCCATGCCCGGCCATACGGCGCTGATCACACACGCGCCCATCCGAGGCCAGACGCACAAAGGCGCCATATGTGCTGCCCATCTCAAAATACGCAGGCAACGCAGAGCTGCCATCAGCCATTTCCACCATCGGGGATTTCACCAGATAAGACCGGTTCAGAAACGGCGACAGATTGAGTTTGCGGGCATATTGTGCAGCGCCATGCCCCAGCCGCACATCCGCAACCGATGCCATTGCCCAGCCACCCACCGAAACGACCGTGGCAAAGATGCCCTGCGGTACGGCGTGATTTTCAACGGTATTGCCAAGGGTCACGACCAGCTGTTCGGGGTCAAACACCTGCGACAGCTTTTGACGTGATACCAAAGCCGCCGGAGCACTGCTTTGCCAGCCCTGCTGTGTATTTGCAAAACGCGCTGCATGGATATCGACATCGGCCTGGGCCTCGGCCGAGCCTTCAAACCACAGGATCGAAAAGCCACCCTCCTCGACCAGAATGGCCGGGGAATGGGCCTGACCGGTTGGGGCGATATACTCAAACACCTGCTCAAACTGCGGCGGGGTGTCAGACTTGGGAATGTCGGGCAACACAAACTGCCACAACACCGTGTCGCGGCTGCGCCATGCCACCAGGCTCAGCCCAATGCTGACCAAAGCCAAAGCCAGAATAATCGTGGTCGTCATGGCGTTGTCAGCTCACCTTCAGGACAATCTTACCAATGTGGCTGCCACCTTCCATGTGCGCATGGGCGGCACCGGCATCAGCCAGCGCATATTCGCTGTCCATCACCGGTTTAATCTGGCCTGTATCCAGCATCGGCCAGACCTGGTCGCGTAGGGCCTCAGCAATCTGGGCCTTGGCCAGATCAGACTGCGGGCGCAGGGTGGACCCAGTGATCGTCAACCGGCGCATCATGACCTGGGCGAAGTTCAGCGTCACCTTGGGACCTTGCAAAAACGCGATCTGAACAAGGCGGCCATCATTGGCCAGGGCTTTGACATTGCGCGGCAGATAGTCACCGCCCACCATATCAAGGATCAGATTGGCGCCGCCTTCGGCCTTGAGGACCTCAACGAAATCAGTATCGCGGTAGTTAATCGCCTGGTCCGCGCCCAGATCTGCGCAGACCTTGCATTTGGCATCTGAACCGGCAGTGGCAAAGACCCGTGCGCCAAACGCCTTGGCCAGCTGGATCGCTGTTGTGCCAATGCCCGACGATCCACCGTGTACCAAAAACCGCTCGCCTGCTTGCAATCCACCGCGTTGAAAGACGTTGGACCAGACGGTGAAATAGGTTTCGGGCAAGCAGGCCGCTTCGCGCATCTCCATGCCTTTGGGAATGGGCAGGCAATGCGCGGCAGGCGTGGCCACATATTCGGCGTAGCCACCACCCGGCAGCAAGGCGCAAACCTTGTCACCCAATGCCACCTGACTGACACCTTCGCCCAAGGCAATCACTTCACCCGATGCTTCAAGCCCCGGCAAATCACTGGCCGTCGGAGGTGGTGCGTAAAGCCCTGCGCGCTGCAAGGCATCAGGGCGGTTCACACCCGCCCATTCGACGCGGATGATCACCTCGCCGGGGCGCGGTGTAGGGCGCGGGCGTTCGGTGGGTTGCAGAACATCCGGACCGCCTGCCTCGGTGATCTCAATGGCCTTCATCATATCGCTCATTTTTCGGGGCTTCCTTTGCTTATTTTGGGCCAGACCAGCGCCCGGGCATGCCCGCTTGCTGCGTGTCGGAAGGGGCTTTGATGCGGCCAAGAACGGACATCGGCCCGGACATCAGACCGCTGAGCATCTTGTTGTCGCGAAACTTGGCCTTTAGCGTTTCGATCTGCATTACATTGTCGATCCGGCGATCCAGAAAATCCCATGTGGCGGTTTGATCAGGGCTGTCATCACCCAGCCAATACAGCACGGTTGATCCGTAGACCCCCGACAAGGTGGCGCGTTTGGTGTACCAGTTGATATCGTCTGAGGTGTCGCCAAGGGCTGTCCAGATCGCATCACATGTACCCCAGATCAGTTGCGCGCCGTCGGCGGCATATTGCGGCAATGCAAATAGCGTGGTGCCGCGGCGCACCAGTTCTTTGTCTTCCACTGCCTCAAGCCTGTAACGCACGGCCAATGCGACCCGATCGCGAAATCGCATCTGCGACAAATCCGTATCATTCAGCCGCGCCAGCATCGCAGCATCACCTGCATGGTGATAGGCGATTGCCAAATCTACGGCTCCGCGCGGACACATCGTATGAGCAACATGAGGCTCAACACCCGAATCCTCAATTGCGGCCTGAAAGCTGGCATCGGACCAGCCATCAAACGGCACATGCATCACAGCGGCCTGTAAAAGCTGGGTTTTTGCGTCTGTTTGTGTCATATGAACCTCCGCCCATTCATCTAGGGCGCACCCTAGACAAATAAACCTGGCTTTGCTATACGGCGTCTTCCTGCAAATCCTTGCAACACAAACTAGAAAGGTGGTGAAAACCACATGCAGGTATCGGTTCGTGACAACAACGTCGATCAGGCGCTTCGTGCCCTGAAGAAAAAGCTGCAGCGTGAAGGTGTGTTTCGTGAAATGAAGCTTAAGCAACATTTCGAGAAACCGTCCGAGAAAAAAGCACGCGAAAAAGCCGAAGCCATCCGCCGCGCGCGCAAGCTCGCCCGGAAAAAGGCTCAGCGCGAAGGGTTGCTGTAAGGCATCACTTCTAGCGGTTTTTTACAACCAAACGATGACGACCCCCGGGCTAATGCTTCGGGGGTTTGTCTTTTTAAGGCAGGCGTGATCCCACGCATGGGCTTGGGTCAGGGCTTGATAGGGCACCCCCGGTCGCTTATCTGGGGCGAGCACGATACGAGAGGCAAGGGCGATGAGCCAGGCAAAGCAAATTGATCTGTTCATTCTAGGCCTGATAGGCCTGACGCTGGTATTGGCAGTTGGGATATACCTGATCAGCCCGTCGTATTTTTCGCTTCAGTTTGCTGCCGAAGATGGGCTGGTGGAATACGGTACAGCGGTTTGTCTGCTGATGGCGTCGATCATATTGCTGCGCAACGCGGTATCGCTAAGGGGACACGCGCCAAAACTGGCAGTGGGTCTGACATTTTTCTACGCCTTCATGTTCTTTTTCGGCGCAGGCGAAGAGATTTCCTGGGGTCAGCGTATTTTTGGCTGGGAAACCAGCGAAGCCATGAAAGAGATCAACCGCCAGGATGAGACTACCATTCACAACATCGAAATTGGTGGCGTGGCGCTGACCAAGCATCTGTTCGGACCGGTTCTGACGTTCACGATCTTGCTGTATCTGTTGGTGCTGCCCTTCGCCTATCCTGGCGTTGCCAAGGTGAAAGCCATGATTGACCGTATCGCCTTGCCTGTACCGGGCAAGCGGCATGCAGCACTTGCGCTGATCGGCAGCATCATCATCGCCGTCATCGATGTCGAGCGTAAGTGGGAAGTGTATGAGCTGGTTTTTGGCCTGCTGGTCGTATCGATTTTCCTGATGCCTCAAAACCCCGATAAAACCCGTCGCCTCTGACGCTTAGGGTCAAAACGCCTGCTATTTTCCCCGTGAAACAGAGCGCCTGGCAGTTTCTAACCGTCCCCGTGAGACGCATCCCACGCCGGGGTGCAAACGGGAGATACATAATATGAAAAAAATGATGGCCGAGTTCATCGGCACATTCACACTTGTTTTGCTGGGCTGTGGCTCGGCAGTGATTGCGGGGGCTGATATTGGCCTGATGGGGATCAGTTTTGCCTTTGGTCTGGCGCTGATCGGCATGGCCTACGGCATTGGTCCGGTATCGGGCTGCCATATCAATCCTGCGGTGTCGCTGGGGGCAGTGGCCGCGGGCCGCATGCAGGTGGGCGAAGCGGTTCAGTACATTATCGCACAGGTGGCCGGGGCCATTGTGGCCGCACTGGTGTTGATGATCATTGCCACCGGCAAGGCGGACTATTCCGTGGCCGAGAACGGCCTTGGACAGAACGGCTGGGGCGCTGGATATCTGGGCGAATACACGATGGCCGCAGCCTTTGTCTTTGAGGTGGTTGCAACGTTCCTATTCGTGGTGGTGATCCTTGGATCGACCGGCGCAGGAGCGCCTTCGGCCATGGCCGGTCTGGCGATTGGTTTGATGCTGGTGGTGATCCATCTGGTTGGCATCAATGTCACAGGTGTATCGGTGAACCCCGCGCGCTCGGTCGGGCCCGCGCTGTTTGCCGGCTCAACCGCAATCAGTCAGCTTTGGTTGTTTATCGTGGCACCAATTATTGGCGGTGTGGCCGCTGGTATTTTGTTCAAGACAGGCCTGCTGGACGGCCCCCAGGCCGACGTGCTGAAGTAACGCCTGGCACACCAAAGGGGGCGAGATCAGATGATCTCGTCCTCGTCAAACAAAGGTGCGGCTTCGATATGGGCGTTGACCCTTTCGGCGGCCGCATCTGCGCGCGGCGTATCCGCGATATGAAACAACGCGTCACCCTCATAGACCACGGGCATATTGGTCCGACCAATGATGATGCCTGTCGTTTCACTTTGAACTTCTTGTTCGACGTCGCCGAACGGATCAGACACCGCCCCCAACAGCGTGCCTGTTTCAACCGTATCCCCGATGGTCAGGTAGCCGCGAAATACGCCTCCGACCGGCGCACGCGTCCAATGCGATTCTGCGCATAACACTGGGGCCGCGCCCGGTTCGGGCAGGCTGTCTGGGCCAATCATGCCAAGGTGGTGCATGACCCGCAGGATCCCCGCAACACCTGCGCGCGCCGCCAATTCGTCAAAGCGCAGCCCCTCGCCTGCCTCATACAGCAGCACATCAACACCCGCCGCCTCGGCCGCCATGCGCAAAGAGCCTTCGCGCAATTTGGAATACATCATCACCGGTGCACCAAAGACACGGCCCAATTCGGCCAACCGGGGGTTATCCGGGGTCAGGCGGATCTGAGGCAGGTTGGTGCGGTGCACCGCGGCCGAGTGCAGATCAATGCCCAGATCACACCGCTCGACCACCTCGGTCATAAAGATATGTGCCAGACGCGACGCCATGGACCCTGCTGCCACACCAGGAAACACACGGTTCAGATCACGGCGATCAGGCAGATACCGCGAATGGTTCAGAAAGCCAAAAGAGTTCACGATCGGCACCGCCAAAAGCGTACCGGCAAGGTTGTCGATCCCATCGGCATTCAGCAGGCGGCGGACGATCTCAACCCCAATCACCTCATCTCCGTGCACTGCGGCTGAGACAAACATCACCGGGCCGGGCTGCCCCCCATGAATGACATGCACCGACAGATCGACCGGCGTATGATCCGACAATGTACTGACAGGGATATCGACCGTTTGTTGTGTGCCAGGGGCAATCTTGTGACCGTTGATTTCAAAAGAGGCGCGCGTGCTCATATAGGGTGTTCCGCAATTGCAGGTTTGCGATTGGGTACGCAAATTCCAGGGCACTGTCCATCTCTGCTGGTCGGTGATTGTTTGCGAATAAGGCACGGTGATCCCTTGCAGGCTGTGCATGCCAATGATTAGGTGTGCCGCAACGCAAAGGACACCCCGCCAACGCAACGAAAATTTCACGATCAAAGGAGCATATGACATGATCGAGAAGCGCCAGTTTTACATCAACGGTCAGTGGGTCGATCCGGCCCAAGGCACTGACCACAACGTGATCAACCCCGCCAACGAAGAACCTTGTGCTGTCATCTCGCTTGGTGGGCAGGCTGATACCGATGCCGCCGTAGCCGCTGCCAAGGCCGCGTTTCCAGCATGGATGGCCACACCCCCGGCGGAACGGATCGCGATGGTTGCCAAACTGCAAGCCGCGTACAACGCCAGAGAAGAGGAAATGGCGCAGGCGATCAGCCTTGAGATGGGTGCTCCGATTGACATGGCCCGCCAGCAGCAAGCGCCCTGTGGTACCGGACACATTGCGGCGTTCCTGAAGGTTGCTCAGACGTTTGAGTTTGAAAAACCCTTGGGCGATGGCACCGATGGCGCTTACATCCGCAACGAGCCCATTGGTGTGGCCGCCCTGATCACACCGTGGAACTGGCCGATGAACCAGGTCACACTGAAAGTGGTCGCAGCATTGGTTGCCGGTTGCACCATGGTGCTGAAACCGTCTGAGGAATCGCCACTGTCGTCGGTCCTGTTCGCAGAAATGGTCGATGCAGCAGGCCTGCCCAATGGCGTGTTCAACATGATCAACGGCGACGGAGTCGGCGTCGGCAGCCAACTGACCGCACACCCGGATGTAGATATGGTCAGCTTCACCGGCTCAAGTCGCGCAGGCAAGCTGATCTCAAAAGCTGCCGCCGACACGCTGAAGCGCGTCAGCCTTGAGCTGGGCGGCAAAGGGGCCAACCTGATTTTCAACGATGCCGATGACAAGGCCGTCAAACGCGGCGTTCTGCACTGCATGAACAACTCTGGGCAATCCTGCAACGCGCCCACGCGGATGTTCGTCCAACGCGATCGCTATGACGCCGCGGTTGAGGAAGCTGCCTCCGTGGCGGCATCAATCACAGTGGGCAACCCATCCGAGCAAGGCCGCCATATGGGCCCGGTTGTGAATGAGGTCCAGTTCAACAAAATCCAGGACCTGATCCAGCAGGGCATCAACGAAGGCGCGCGCCTTGTGGCCGGGGGCACTGGGCGCCCCGAGGGGCTGAACCGCGGGTTCTATGTGAAACCAACCGTTTTTGCAGATGTGTCCAACGACATGACAATCGCCCAGGAAGAAATCTTTGGTCCCGTGCTGTCGATCATCCCGTTTGACGGCGAAGAGGACGGCATCGCCATGGCAAATGACACGCCATATGGCCTCACCGATTATCTGCAAACTCAGGACCAAGCCCGCGCCAATCGTGTGGGCGCTGCCCTGCGCGCCGGTATGGTTGAAATCAACGGCCAGTCCCGTGGCATGGGCGCACCATTTGGAGGCATGAAGCAATCCGGCAACGGGCGCGAAGGCGGCCATTGGGGGATTGAGGATTTCGTCGAGGTGAAATCCATCTCAGGCTACCGTCCCGACGCTGGCTGATCCACGTGCAGCTACGCGCCTATATTCTGCATCTCACCCGGGCTTCGGCCCGGCGTGAGAACGCGCAGGCGTTGTTGCAAGATTGCGGCGTGGCCGGTGGGCTTTGGCCTGCGGTCGATGGTGCCAACATGTCGTCCACCGACCTGACCGAAGTGGTCGGTGCGCAGCTTTTTGAACCTGAATACCCCTTTGCGCTGAAAACCGGTGAAATTGGCTGTTTTTTAAGCCACCGCCAGATCTGGGCTGATCTGCAAAGCCGTCCCGAAGACGCCGCTCTGATCATCGAAGATGACGCCGCGATTGACACCGATGTGTATGAGCTGGCGATCAATTTGGCCGTCAGCAACATTGACCAGCTAGGGTATGTGCAGTTGCAAACCCGCATGACGGACGGCCCCGCCGCCCTTGTCGACACAAACGGCCCCTGCCAGCTGACCCTGCCACAACTGGGCGGGCTGCGCACCACGGCGCAAATCGTGTCCAAAGACGCCGCTGCCCATCTTCTGCGCCTGACCGAGGTCATCGACCGCCCGGTAGATACTTTTGTGCAATGCCATTGGCATACACTCCTGCGCCCGGGGCGGATTTATCCTTCGGGCATCCGAGAGATCGGCAATCAGCTGGACGGCTCGACCATCCAAGGCGGGGCCAAAAAACCACTTCTGGCCAAACTCACCCGCGAAGTGGCCCGCAGCCGGTATCGCCGCGCGGTGACGCGGTTATCAGCGGCCAGCACGGCGCCCGACAAAGGCGGCCTGGATCATGGCTGACGATGCGATCTACACGCGCCTTTTCGGAGGAGCAGGCAACCAGCTGTTCCAATATGCGGCAGGGCGGGCTTTGGCGGACACGCTGGACTGTGATCTGGTGATCGACAACCGCTATGTCGCAGGCAGCGCGGATCGTGGCGATTGTTTTGCGCATTTCGCTGATGCCCGGTTTACCCGCACCGCTGCCCTGCCCCCGTTCAAATCAGACGGGGCTTTGCGCTATGGGTTGTGGCGTCTCTTTGGCAAATCCCCAAAACTCTACCGTGAACAGACGCTTGGGTTTGATCCAAAGCTGCTGAACCAATCCGCAGGCACCTATTTGCACGGGTACTGGCAATCAGACAGGTATTTTGCACAGATCGCTGATCAGTTGCGTGCTGATCTGCGTTTCACCACCGCCCTGAACGACGCCAACGCGCAGATGGCCGCCCAGATTGCTGCGGCACAAACGCCCGTGTCCTTCCACGTCCGGCGCGGCGACTATCTGGCAGGCGACACTTATGCCGCCTGCACACCCGAGTATTACCGAGCAGCGGCAGCACATCTGGCAGACCAACTCGGAGCAGTCACCTGCTTTGTTTTTTCAAATGATCCCGGCTGGGCGCAAGACAACCTGAACCTGGGCCAACATACTGTCGTGGTGGATATCAACAGTGAAACCACCGGCCACTTCGATCTGCATCTGCAGTCGCTTTGCGCCCACCACGTCATTGCCAATTCCACGTTTTCATGGTGGGCCGCATGGCTCAATGCAGCGCCGGGCAAACAAGTTGTCGCCCCCAAGGCCTGGTTTGCCAAACCGGGCATGGACAACCCTGATCTGTGCCCCGCGTCATGGATACGCCTATAATGGCGAAGCCGCCTGAAAGGGCGGATGAGCAACTTCCCCTGACGCTTCAAACCCTCTAAGACAGCCCAGATGACAACGCCCCCAGATATCGCATCCGCCCGTTTTGTGCCCGAGACCGTGCACAAGCGTGATATCTTCTCCGAAACCATCTCGGGGCAGCTCGAAGGGTATCCTGACCTGCCGGTTGTGCTACGCAAACTTGACGGTGTTCCACTCTATGCCCGCCCTATTGCATGGTTTCTGGCCCGCAAGGAAATCAAAGGGCTGCGGGCCGTACAAGGCATCGAAGGCTGCCCTTTGCTGATCCGTGCTGACAAGGTGGGTCTTCTGCGCAGCTGGACCAAGGGCACACCTTTGCAATTGGCCAAGCCCAATAATCAGGAATGGTATAAAGACGCCAAGCGTCTGCTGCGTCAGATGCGCCGCGCAGGCGTCACCCACAATGATATCGCCAAGCCACAAAACTGGCTTATGACATCCCAGGGTCGTGCGGCGGTGATCGACTTTCAGCTGGCGTCGGTCCACCGCCGTCGTGGGCGGCTTTATCGCACCATGGCCCGAGAAGATCTGCGGCATTTGCTAAAACAAAAGCGCGCCTATGCGCCGGACCTTCTGACGCCTTCGGAACTTCGGATGCTCAATCGCAAGGCACTGCCTGCCCGCATCTGGATGGCCACGGCCAAGCCTGCATATAATTTTATCACCCGCCGTCTGATGAACTGGTCCGACGGTGAGGGCACAGAAGATCGGATTGAACGCGAAGGCCCTGCCTTGCGCCACGCATTGATGGCCCAGTCAGAAGTCACGGATGTGGCGTTATGCACCTATGCGTTGCCCGCCAAAGGCGTAGGACTTTACGCCTTTGTGCAAACTCACCAAAGCGCCGATACCCTGCGTGCCGCAGCACCCAGTCCCAAGCCGGAACTGATCCAGCCAGTCACCTCCCTGCCCCGTCACACGGATGGCAGCGTGCGGCTGGACGTGCTGCAATTGATTGCCACCAATCGGTTGGATGAGTTGGCCGAGATGCAAGCCAAGGATCCCGCACTGGCCGAGGCGATCAAGCCTCTCATTGCCCAGCGGCTGAACCTGACCGACAGGATGCTGCGCTGATCAAAACGGTGCTTTGGCGCGAAAGCTCATACCGCGTCCACTGTCCGGGTGGCTCAGGCGCAATTCTTCTGAATGAAGCATCATGCGTGGGTAATCGCGCACAGTCTCGGCGGCATAAAGCGGATCGCCCAAAATGGGGTGGCCCAGGCTGAGCATATGCACCCGCAATTGATGGCTGCGCCCTGTTTCGGGCTTCAACCTAACCCGCGTTTCCCCGTCGCGTTGTTTTAAGACACGCCAATGGGTGACGGCCTGTTTGCCCGTCTGATGACATACCATCTGACGGGGCCGGTTTTCCCAATCCACAATCAGAGGCGCATCCACAGTGCCTGTCTGCGGGGCCAGAACACCTGCCACCCGGGCCACATAGGTTTTCTTGGTCTTGCGGGTTTCAAACTGCATCGACAAATGGCGCTGCGCATGCGGGGTCAAACCAAAAACCATAACGCCCGATGTATCGCGGTCCAGCCGGTGCACCAGAAGCGCCGTGGGAAAGGCCTCTTGCAGGCGGCTGAGCAAACAATCGGCCAGATGCGCCCCCCGGCCCGGCACCGAAAGCAATCCGGCAGGTTTGTTGACCACAACGATCTCATGATCTTCGTGCAGCACATCAAGAGGGTAATCGGGTGGGATATAGTCGCTCATGGGCATGGGCCTACACCATGGGCGCGCGCTGTACCAGCGGTGCAAAGCCCGCGCATGACAGTTGCAATTCGCAGGTCACACATTAAGGTCGGCAGATCATTTGACTGAACAAGCATTCAATTAGAAAGGCGCGTCATGACCAAAGATACAACCGACTATGACGTGATCATCATCGGCGCCGGGGCTGCTGGTTTGGCCGCCACCAAATACCTGGCCCAGGCTGGGCAAAAGGTGATCTGCCTTGAGGCGGCAAACCGGATCGGCGGACGCGCCCACACCGATACGGAAATCTTTGGCATCCCGTTTGATCGCGGGGCCCATTGGCTGCACAACGCCAAGGCCAATGCATACAAGAAGATTGGCCTCAAGCTGGGCTTTGATCTGTACAAGGCGCCCGCGCGCTACAAGACCGTGGGCGCGGACCAAAAAAACGCGCTTTGGAACCTGGTGGACAAGATGGAGGAACATCTGAGCACGCTGGCTGAGGACGAGGCGGACATATCACTGGCCGATGCGCTCAGCACATTTCACAGCGACAGCGATTTGGACCTGACCGCCCGTTTCATGCTGTCCATCAGCAATGCGTTTGATGCCAAAGATATCTCACTGCATGATATGTTCGCCTATCAAGACGGCAAAGACTGGTTTTGCAAGCAAGGCTTTGGTGCGATTGTGGCCGCCTTTGGGGCGGGATTGCCCGTGAAGCTGAACACAGCTGTGCAGGCCATCACACGCACGCCCTGTGGTGTCACGGTCGACACACCCGCAGGGTCCATCAGCACGACGGCGGTGATCGTCACCGTGTCGCAGGGTGTTTTGGCGTCCGAGGCGATTCGCTTTGATCCTCCTTTGGAAATGGATCATGCGCGCGCCATCGAGGGCATACCGATGGGAACATACAACCACAACGTTTTGCACCTTCGCCCCGGCGCTTTGCCGGTCAAACCCGATACATGGCTGACCTATAAAATTACCGAAGAAAGAGACGGCGTTGCCCAGGGTGGCGGGTTTTTATGTGATGCCGGAAACTCTGGGTTGACCTACTTTGAAAGCTCAGGCTCGTTTGCCCGCGATCTGGAAGAGGCGGGCGAGGCAGACGCACTGGCGTATGTCACGGACACGCTTGCGGGGTTTTTCGGAGAGGATATCCGCAAGGCCGTGATCAAAGGGCATTCCACTGCATATGGCCGCGATCCGATGTTTCTGGGGTCTTACTCCGGCGCGCTGCCCGGGGCAGCAGACCGACGCAAGGATCTGCGCCGCCCTCATGCCGAACGAGTGTTCTTTGCCGGAGAAGCAACACATATCAAACAAATGGCAACCGTTTCGGGCGCGCATAAATCGGGGCGCCGCGCGGCCAAAGCTGTCCTGAGAGCGCTGGGCTAACCCACGACTTACACACAATTTACGCTTTTGCTTTGCCCAAAACCACAAATGCCTGGCGATGATAACAAGCCGGGCATTTCGGTAGTCTTCGGCCACTAAAGCCGGGTGACGCCTACACCTTCACCCGCTCTGATTTGGGGTCATACATTGGCTTCAGGCTGGCCTCGGCCCGGACCTTCACACCGCAGACATCAATCTCATAGGATGATCCCAGCACATCGGCGGCAGTTTCGCCCTTGCACGGGACATACCCCATACCAATGGCCGCACCCAAGCTATGGCCGTAGTTGCCTGAACTCAGATAGCCCACATACTCGCCGTTCCGAATGATCGGTTCGTTGTGATAAAGCAGCGGCTCTGCATCGGTCAGCTTGAACTGCACCATGCGGTTGTGTGGCCCGGTTTCCTTGCGCTCTGCCACGGCGGCCTTGCCGATGAAGTTATCCTTCTTCAAATCCACAGCAAAGCTAAGGCCTGCATCCACGACGTTGTCTTCGCAAGTGATGTCATGGCCAAAATGGCGGAAACCTTTCTCAATGCGGCAGCTGTCCATCATATGCATACCGCACAGCTTCAGTCCCATATCCTGACCGGCGTCATAGAGCGTCTCAAACACGTGACCCGACATGTCTGAGCTGACGTAAATCTCCCAGCCCAGCTCGCCCACATATGTCACCCGATGAATACGGGCGAGACCCATACCAATCGCGATCTCCTGCGTGGTGCCAAAGGGGTTCACCTCATTCGACAAATCCGCAGGCGACACAGCTTGAAGCAGTTTGCGTGCATTTGGACCCATCACTGCCAGCACACCTTCGCCCGCGGTCACATCGGTGATGACCACGTTGAAATCACCCACATGCCGCTGCAACCAGGTCTGATCCGCCAATCGCGTGGCCGCCGGAGTGACTACCAGATAGGCGGTTTCCGTCAGACGGGTGATGGTCACATCCGCCTCAATCCCGCCGCGCGAATTCAAAAACTGGCTGTAGACGATTTTGCCGTTGGGCACCGAATAATTGCCCCCTGCTACATAGTTCAGGAACGCTTCGGCATCTGGCCCTTCAACGCGCAACTTTCCGAATGAAGACATGTCATACATGCCGACATTCTCGCGCACTGCCATGTGCTCTTCGCGCACATTGTCAAAGAAGTTTTGACGCTTCCAGCTGTATTCATATTCTGGCTTTTGGCCTTCGCGGGCAAACCA
The DNA here is from genome assembly GCA_045106595.1 of Roseovarius sp. Taxonomy (GTDB): domain Bacteria; phylum Pseudomonadota; class Alphaproteobacteria; order Rhodobacterales; family Rhodobacteraceae; genus Roseovarius. The sequence continues at coordinate 52,114 of JBGCEW010000015.1, forward strand.
GTTGGCCCGCTCCCAGCCCGCGATTTCGCCCATCACAGCGCCGTGCTCTTTGAGGTGATGATGGAACGGTGTGCGCCGCACACCGCGCGCGGTGGCCTTTTGGCGATAGGGAAAGTGATCGGCATAAAGCAAGCCCAGCGTTTCGGTTGAGCGTTCGTAAAGGTAATGCTTGTTGCCCTGGAACGGTTGCATCCGGCTGATATCCACATCGCCCAGATCATAAGGTTTTTCACCGTCCTGCATCCATTGCGATAGTGCCATACCGGCGCCACCGGCGGACTGAATGCCAATCGAGTTGAACCCTGCGGCCACCCAGACATTGTCCATCTCGGGTGCCAGACCCAGGTGATACGCGTCATCTGGCGTAAAGCTCTCCGGGCCATTGAAGAACGTGTGAATCCCCGCCTCCGCCAGCATCGGCATCCGATTGCAGGCGTTCTCAAGGATTGGTTCAAAGTGGTCGAAATCTTCGGGCAGCTGGTCAAATTCAAAGCTGTCGGGAATGCCATTCATCCCCCAGGGTTTTGAGTTCGGCTCAAACGCACCCAGCAGCATTTTGCCGGCGTCTTCCTTGTAGTAGGCGCATTCATCCGGGACCCGCAGCACAGGCATCTGGCTGAGGCCCTGAATGGCTTCGGTCACGATGTAGAAGTGCTCACAAGCATGCAGCGGCACGTTGGTGCCTGCCATTTTGCCCACCTCATGGCCCCACATGCCCGCACAGTTGACGATCATATCGCATTCGATGTGCCCCTGTGCACTACCATCATCCGCAGCCCAGTCCACACCGGTCACGCGGCGACCCTGTTTGGCAATCGAGGTGACTTTGACACGCTCCTGTACCTTGGCGCCGTTCTGGCGCGCACCCTTGGCCAGCGCCAGCGCGATGTTGGCGGGATCGGCCTGGCCGTCTGTGGGCAGCCAAACACCGCCTTTGACACCATCAAGATTGATATGTTCGTATTTTTCCTTGACCTCTTTCGGACTCAGCTCTTCGACAGGCACGCCAAAGGCCCGCGCCATGGCCGCTCCACGATTGAGTTCTTCCAGACGTTCGTCGGTCAGCGCTGCGGAAACGGATCCAACCTGGCGCAACCCGGTGGCCACGCCGGTTTCTTCTTCCAGTCCAAGATACAGCTCGGCCGAATAGCGCGCCAGTTTGGTCATGTTGGACGATGCACGCAGCTGACCGATCAGACCTGCAGCATGCCATGTTGTACCAGAAGTCAATTGCTTGCGTTCCAGCAAAACAACGTCGCTCCAGCCTTGAACCTTGGCCAAGTGATAGGCAACCGAGCAGCCGACAACGCCGCCACCGATGATGACCACGCGGGCTTTTTGAGGTAGGTCCATTCTGTTCACTCCTTCATACGAGGCGGGCTGTAAGGCCCGACGAGCCATTGTTCACCCCTTGCGGGGGTGTCTCATTTCTGGGTTTCAGACGATCTGATGACCGGCTGCTTTGATCTGTTTCGCCAGCTCAGCGATATGCGCAGGCCCCACTTCGCAGCAGCCCCCCACGATGGTGGCGCCGTTTTCAATCCAATCCATCACAAAGGCCGCATAGGCTTCGGGGCCCAGATCGGTGCGTTCCTGCAAGGCATCCACAGTGGGGGCGTCTTTCAAAAAACCCGCACTGATATGGGTGAACCCATTCGCATAAGCACCATATGGTTTACCCATTGGTTTGATCAGCGCAAGTGCAGCACCAATTGCCTCGGGGCGCGAACAATTGACCAGCACGGCGTCCGGTTGATGCGCCTCAACCAGTGGCGCAATGTCACTGACGTTTTCGCCCGAGCGCAGCTTGGTGCCATCATCATCATCCACGGTCACGGCCAGCCACACGGGCACGCCCTGCCCTGTGGCCGCGCGCAGTGCACCTTCGGCATGATCCACCGATGACACTGTTTCGATCAAAAACAGATCGACATGATCCTTCATTGCGGCCACGGGGATGGCATAGCCTTTGGCCGCCTCATCCGGAGCAGGGCAAATATCCGGGCGATACGAGGCAATCAATGGCCCCAATGCTCCAGCCACTCGCCCTGCGCCCGCAGCCGCCCGGGCCCGGCGCGCTGACATCACGGCAGCCTCGGTCAACTGATCTGCCTTGTCTTGCAAATCGGCTATTTTCAGGCGGTCATGCAGCACTGCATAGGTATTGGTTGTGGCGATTGTGGCCCCGGCATTGAAATAATCCAGATGCACTTCGCCAACCAATTTGGGGTGGTCGATCATCACTTGGGTGGACCAAAGCGGCGTCGGTTTGTCACCGGCCCGTTTGACCAGTTCCTGCCCAATCGAGCCGTCCAGAAGGGTGATCTTAGTCATTGCAATGCTCCGATCAATAGGGAGGTGTCTTTGCAAGCCAGCGCAGTCATCGCGCCGGTCCTTGCGCCACATCTTTTGAGGCCAGCAACACCGCTGCCCCCACCATAAGTGCGCCCGAAATACGGTTGATCCAGACGCCGTTGAGCGCGCTGAAACGGCCAAGCGTGCGCAATGCCGCCCAACCCCAGATCAACAAAATCAGACCGTCGACCACCAGATAGGTCACACCAAGGATCAGCACCTGTGGTAACACCGGCAGGGTTGGGTCGATAAACTGAGGAAACAGCGCCCCAAAGAACACAACCGCATAAGGATTGGCCGAAGAGGTCAGAAACCCCTGTCGAAAGAGCTGACCGCGATGGGCAGGCGGCATGTCAGCCCGTGCCGCGGGTGAGCGCATCAAGCGTATCCCGATCCAAACCAGATACGCCACACCCGCCCATTTGATCACCCAAAGCGCATCCGCTGAGGTGGCGATAATCGCGGTGAGGCCAAACCCCGCCAAGGCCATCTGCACAGCATTGGCGCTGAGGTCACCAAAGATCGTCGCGGTCGAGCGTTTCAGCCCGTGGCGTAACGTGTTGGAGATGATCAGCAGCTGACTGGTGTCTGGCGGTGTTGCAAAAAACGCCGCCAGCACGCCGAGATATATCAGATAGGTTTCCAGGCTCACGCGCGGATCCTTTCGTTGTCAGGATCCCACATGGGCGCATCGGGTTGCACAGTGGCAGGGCAACGCTCGCCAAAGATTTCAACCTCCAGGGCGGTGCCCGGTTCAGCCAGATCAGCACGCACCACACCCAACGCGACAGATGCGTTCACGCGGTAGCCCCAAGCGCCTGAAGTGGTTTCACCCACCACCTCATCTCCATGCCAGACCGTTGACATATACGGCGCATCTGCGGCGCTGGCGTCGACCTTCAGTGTCACAAAGCCCCTCTTGCGGCCATGTTGCTTTTCGGCCAGCAGTGCGGCTTTGCCTTTGAAATCTTGCAGCTTGTCGAATTTCACGAACCGCTCGTACCCGCCTTCCAGCATGGTGTAATCGGTTGAAATATCGCCTTTCCATGCACGGTACCCTTTTTCGATCCGCATCGAATTCAGTGCATACATACCAAAGGGTTTGGCCCCCGCGCCAAGGATCGCGTCATAGATTTCGGGCATGTCTTCGTTGGCGGCATGCACTTCCCAGCCCAACTCACCGGTAAAGCTGACGCGGATCAAGAAGGCCTTCTTGCCAGCCACTGTGCAATGCTGATGGGTCAACCACCCCATGCTAAGATCAGCATCCGTCAGCCCCGACAACACATCGCGCGAGGCAGGACCTGCCACCAGCAAAGCGTCGCGTTCAGTGGTTGTTTCATTGACGCTGACGCCTTCGGGCACAGCATTGCGCAACAAGTCACCATCATGCCATTGCGCCGTCGCGGCGGTGATCAGGACAAAACTGTCTTCGTCCAGTCGAATGCACGAAAACTCGGTTAACACCCGGCCCCGGCTGTCCGAGACATAAACCAGATTGATACGCCCGATTTTGGGTAAACCACCGGTGACAAAGCCACGCAGCCATTCATCAGCCCCTTCGCCAGTGATCCAGAACCGCGAAAATCCTGGCAGATCCAGCACGCCACAATGGTCGCGCACATTTTCCACCTCTTCGCGGATACGCTGCTCCCATGGGCCTGCGCGGTTCCAGGTTTGGGTGCTCTCCTCGGATGTGTCATCGCCAGGTTTGGCAAACCAATTGGCCCTTTCCCAACCATTGTAGGCCCCCATCACGCCGCCCAGCTCCCGGATTTTGGCATCAACGGGAGACAGTTTCTTTTCACGTCCGGCAGGCCATTCGTGCCAGGGGAAGTGCATGGCATATTCGTGACCATAGGTTTCCATTGCCTTGGACAGGCAATAATCGTGGTCGCAATAATCGGTGTAGCGGCGCGGATCGATGGCCCACATGTCATCTTCGGTCTCGCCGTGCATGATCCATTCGGACAGCACTTTGCCAGCCCCACCGCCCTGCGCGATGCCAAAGGTAAACGAGTGACCCTCATAAGCGTTGGGCACACCTGGCATGGGCCCGACCATAGGCAACCCATCAGGCGCATAGGGAATAGGCCCGTTGATATTGCGCTCAACCCCGCCTTCGCCCAACAAAGGCAGGCGCGCCATGGCGTCTTCGATATAGAACTCAAGGCGCTCCAGATCATCGGGATACAGCTGAAAACTGAAATCTTCGGGCATCGGATCGTCGGGTGTCACCCAATGGGCCTTGCAGTTGCGCTCGTAGGGGCCAAGGTTCAGGCCATTTTTATCCTGCCGCAGGTAATAGCTGATATCGACGTCGCGCAGCAAAGGCACCTTGTGGCCCTTCTCTTTCGTAAAGGCCTCAAGTTCGGGCAACTGGCCGGTCAGGAAATACTGATGGCTCATCACAACCATCGGCACGGTGCGCCCGCCAAACGGCTTGAACATCTCGCCCACGCGCTGCGCATAATAGCCTGCGCAGTTCACAACCTTCTCGCAGCGGATATCGCCTTTGGGGGTTTTGACGATCCATTCATCACCATCGCGCTCAATGCCGACACAAGGACAGAACCGTTCAATCTGACCTCCCGCATCGCGTGCGCCTTTGGCCAGGGCCTGGGTCAGCTGGGCCGGATCAATATCACCGTCCAATGGATCCCACAGCCCGCCTTCCAGATCATGGGTTTCGATGAAGGGGTGTTTCTCTTTCATCTCGGCATTGGTCATGATGTCCATCTGCAGACCCTGATAGCGGCCCATACCGGCGACACGCTCGAACTCTTGCATACGCTCTTTGGAATGTGCCAAACGGATTGAGCCGGTGACGTGATAATTCATCGGATAATCAACGTCTTCACCCAAGGTACGGTACATTTCAGCACCGTAGCGCTGCATGTTCATCACGGCCCAGGATCCTGCAAAGTTGGGCACGTTGCCCGCAGCATGCCAAGTGGACCCGGCGGTCAGTTCATTCTTTTCCAGCAAAATGCAGTCTTTCCAGCCTGCCTTGGCCAGATGATACAACGTCGAGGTGCCAACAACGCCGCCGCCAATTATGACAACCCGTGCTGTGGTTGGAAGGTCAGCCATGGTCTAGTACTCCGATTGAAGAAGAGCGCCTGCTGGCGCATGATAGAAGGTCAATGGGATCACTCCCACACAAGGCGGGCCGCAAGCCCACCAAACATAACAGCCGAGAGGCGGTTGAGGATTTTTGATTTCGCCCGCAGAGCGTTGGCAAAAAACCCCGATGCCGCCCCAAGGCTAAGCGAGAAAACAAAGCCCACCGCCATGAAGATTGCGCCAAGCACTACGATTTGCGCCCAGATGGGGCCAATCACAGGATCGGTGAATTGCGGTATGAACGCAAAAATGAAGAGCGCCGTCTTGGGGTTCAGGATATTGGTGAAAAACCCGCGCCGGACTGCAGCCCATAGGCGCTGTGAGCCTTGGCCCGGAGCCAATGCGCCGCTGGACCGCCAGGCCTGAATGGCCAGCCACACCAGATAGGCCGCACCCACATAGCGGATGGTATCATAAGCCCAGGGCGCGCTGATCAACAGTGCCGACAGGCCTGCTGCGGCCAGCGCAATATGCACAACGATCCCGATATTCACCCCAAGGGCCGCAGCCATGCCCACTTTGGGACCCCCTGCAATACCACTGGCTGAGACAAACACAAAATCCGCCCCCGGCGTCAGGTTCAACAATAGCCCTGCAGTCACAAAGGCCAAAAGCAAACCCGGATCAAAGGATGTCAGAACCTCCCAGAACATCAGTTTTCCTTCTGCGGCAAGTGATCAGGAATGTCATAGTAGTCGCCTTTGTCCGCAACAAAGATATGGCGCTCAAGTGCAATATCCGCCGCGTCGTCCAGGGCCCCTAGAGCAAAGCTGATCTGATCCTCTTCCAAGGCGCGCCAGAACAAAAATGACCCACAGCGTGTGCAAAAGCCGCGTTTTGCTGTTTCTGAGGATGCAAACCAAGTGACTTCACCTTGAATGTCAATGCCCGAAGCGGCCACGTTATGTGACGCCCAGTGATGGCCTGATTGTTTGCGGCATTGGGTGCAATGGCACGCGCTGGCCTGGCTTTGCAATGTGCCGGTCACGGTGAACTGGATATCGCCGCACAGGCAGCTTCCGTTAAGCATCTTCCTCTCCACTGAACTGGGCATGCTGAGGGGTCCCATCGGCGATGTCGTAATAGCTGCCTTTGTCTGCCATAAAGACATGTCGGGTCAGGCGCAGCCCGGTCGGAGTATCCAGCGATCCCGCACCAACAGCCGTACGATCAGCACCAACAGGTTTCCAAAACAGCGTCGAGCCGCAAAACTTGCAAAACCCGCGCCGTGCCGTGGCACTGGCGTTGTACCAGGTTAGCCCCTCCTGGCGAATGAAGCGCAACGCGTCATCCGCGACAGACGTGGCCGCCCAATAGTGACCTGATTGTTTGCGACATTGCTGGCAGTGACACCCCAACACATCACGCAAGGGTCCGGTGATCTCAAAACTGACAGCGTCGCACAGACAGGATCCGGTGTGCATCATGTCACCTCTAATAAACCGGCGGGGCGATCACCCAGATCGCTACGGCCGGTGTGTCATATGGATTGGCCCAAAGATGCGCCTCACCGCGAATGCGAAAGCTGTCCCCAGGACCAACCGTAAAATCCTGTGCCCCGATGCGCAGGTCCAACTGGCCCGAGATCATATAGCCCAGTTCTTGCGTTGGGCGTGTGGTCGGTGACGTCAGCCGTGACCGGGGCTGAAAGGTGGAGTGGATCACCTCAAAATCATCGGTCAGATCAGGTGAAAGCAGCTCTTCGATCAGCCCTTCTTCGCCTGAGCCCATAGGCCTGCGCGCACCGGCACGCACGATAAACCCTTGTTCATGGGCGGGGGCATTGTCATGGCTAAAGAGCAGCGACATGGGCACGCCAAGCGCCTTGGCAATCTCGCGCAGATCAGAAATCGACAGCTCGGATTTGTCACGTTCAACCTGGCTGAGCCACCCCACCGAACGGCCTAGCTGATCTGCCAAATCTGTCAGTGTCATACCCCGCGATTTGCGCAGAGCGCGAAGGTCGGCTCCCAGAGTGTGCCGCTTGGCAGGGTCGAACTGGTGCATAACGCGATCGGAGCTTTCGGTGAAAAAACCTGAATGATTTTCACGTTGCGCCGATTCCATGAAAAAATCAAACGATATTTCATGGTGATGGGTCGGTATTCGCAGCGTGCCAGTGCACCAAGTGAAAGCCTGTGTAGACATGTCAAATTTGACATGTCTACAGCGCAGGGTATTGCCCCGGACGCAAATGCCTTGGCCCTGTGGTCTGTCTACTCCGGCCTGTTCACTTGGGCCTGTCTACTCTGGCAAAACCTGCTGAAACACCTGCGACATCAACTCCGACAACGCCTCGGCGTCGGCCTGCGTAAAGGCCGCCTGTTGATCACTGTCGATATCCAACACACCCAGAAGGGCACCTTGACTGTCCCAAACCGGCAATACCAATTCTGAACGTGTGCTGCTGGAACATGCGATATGATCTGAAAAAGCCTCAACATCATCAACCAGTTGTATCTCACCTGAGCGCGCCGCAGCACCGCAGACACCGCGCGCAAATGGAATCACCAGACATCCATGACCGCCCTGATAAGGACCGATCTTCATCAATTCCGGGGCAACGACGCGGTAAAATCCGGTCCAGTCAAAACGGTCATCACTATGGTGAACCTCGCAGACAACGGTGGCCATCAACGCCACCACATCCGTCTCCCCTTGCGTCAACGCCAAAAGCGACTGACCCAATTCCTTGTAATTCACGGCACGCATGTTGCTCATGGGCGTTCTATGGCAATGGCTGTACCCTCGCCGCCTCCAATGCAAATCGCAGCCAGGCCACGCTTCAGCCCGCGCTTTTCCAGCGCATTCAGCAATGTCACCATGATCCGCGCACCGCTGGCACCGATAGGGTGGCCCAAAGCGCACGCGCCACCGTTCACATTCACCTTGTCACGGCTGATGCCCATCTCATGCATAAAGGCCATCGGCACGACGGCGAAGGCCTCGTTGACTTCCCACAAATCCACGTCGTCCTTGGACCAACCCAACCGATCCAGCAACTTTTGTGCGGCCGGTACCGGGGCCGTTGTGAACCAACCAGGTTCCTGGGCATGGCTGGCATGGCCCATGATTTGCGCACGGACGCGCAAGCCCTGAGCTTGCGCCGCATCCCTTGAGGCCAGAACCAGCGCTGCTGCGCCATCCGAGATCGAGCTGGAATTGGCCGCCGTGACCGTGCCATCCTTGCGAAACGCTGGTTTCAGTTGCGGGATCTTGTCGGGCCGGGCCTTGGCGGGCTGCTCATCGGTGCTGATCGTGACATCGCCTTTGCGGGTGCTAAAGGTCACTGGTGCAATCTCGCCCTCGAACGCGCCCGAGGCCTGTGCCGCCAGCGCCCCCTCAAGTGACCCAATGGCATAAGCATCCTGCGCTTCGCGTGTGAACTGGAACTTTTCGGCACAATCTTCTGCAAAGGTGCCCATCAGACGGCCCCTGTCATAAGCATCTTCAAGCCCATCCAAAAACATGTGGTCTTTCACTTCCGAATGACCAATCCGCGCACCGCCGCGCATTTTGGGCAGCATATATGGCGCGTTTGACATGCTCTCCATCCCACCAGCCACCATGGTTTCAGTGTGGCCCAGCGCGATCTGATCAAAGCCGATCATCGCAGCTTTCATGCCCGAGCCGCACATCTTGTTCAGCGTGGTTGCAGGGACGCCCTGGCCCAGCCCTGCGGCAAACCCGGCCTGTCGCGCGGGTGCCTGGCCTTGGCCTGCGGGCAACACACAGCCCATCAGCAACTCATCCACGCTGCGCGCGCCTGCATCGTCGAGTGCGGCGCGAATGGCAGCCCCGCCCAGCGTTGCGGCCTCAACGCCATCAAAGTCCCCCTGGAACCCGCCCATAGGTGTGCGTGCAGCACCTGCGATAACCACGTCTTTCATGCGATACCCTCCTGATGTCAGGTTCTTACATACAGAATGGTAAGGTTTAAGGTCTAGCCTGCTTGGACGTCTTCCCAATCAACCGAGGAATCCATGAACCTGCAAACCACATCAGATGACGGCGCCACCATCATCACCATTCATGCCGCACGAATCGATGCCAGCGTGGCGATCCAATTCAAAGACGCCATGCGCGCCGCCACAAGCGATCCTGAAAACCGGGTCATTCTGGACATGAGCGCGGTGGATTTCGTTGATTCCAGCGGGCTGGGGGCCATCGTGGCCGCAATGAAACAACTGGGTCAAACCACCAAACTGGAACTCGCCGGGCTGACCCCTGATGTGGACAAAGTGTTCCGTCTGACGCGGATGGACCGGGTCTTTGACATCCACGACAGCGTGGCACACGCACAGGCGCTTCGTATAGCGGGGTGACATCCATGCCAGCTGCTGCTGCTCATATGCCGAATTTGCACCATTCCCATGACACCCAACCTCCCGCATCCGAGGAGGCACTTTCGCTTCATTTCATCGCGGATGAGACGGCTGTCCGCAATATGCTGTCTGTCATTCGAAACTGGCTCTGCACTGCAGCTATCGCATCCGAAGTGCAGGGCAACATAGAATTGGTTATGGCCGAAGCGCTGAACAATGTGGTCGAACATGCCTATGCAGATTTGCCACGGGGACCGGTGCAGATCGACATCTGGAAATATGATGCATACCTGGCCATTACACTATGTGATGCCGGGCAACCGATGCCCGGTCTGAAGTTACCCCAAACCAAGCTGCCCAATAATGATGGCCCGCTGTGCGATTTGCCCGAAGGGGGATTCGGATGGTTCCTGATTCATCAGCTGACGGACAAGCTGACCTATCAGCGTCTGCTCGGAAAAAATCGCATTTGTTTCCAAATATGCACCAATCCCTTAGACATTGCCTGATTGTTTCCAATTCGGTCAAAGATGCCTCAATAAGGCCTAGGTGTGTTCGGAAATCGGCCCGAAACCAACGGCATATATTGTCTTGTAGCTGCAATAAGCTTCCCTCGGCGCCACGCTGTAATAGCCCCCACCCAGTGCGTGGCGTCGAGGCCTCTACTTTCCCCAGATATCCCAACTGAACACTGCCTTTCGCGTGCGGTGAAATCAGTGTTTCAGCTTCACGCCAAACGCTCTACCTTGTGCGGTGACAGTGCTGAACAGGATACAACATGCGTGATTTCTCTCTTCCGGGCCGCTCGGCGGTTTATGCCAGCAATGGGATGTGCGCGACGTCGCACCCCTTGGCTGCTCTGATTGCCGTGGACACCCTGACGCGCGGTGGCAATGCGATGGACGCCGCAATTGCGGGTGCCGTGGTTCTTGGCCTGTGCGAACCTCAGATGACCGGTATAGGCGGTGATTGCTTTGTTTTGTTTTCGGACAAAGGCGGCAAGAACATCCGCGCCTATAACGGCTCGGGTCGGGCCCCTGCGGCCGCAAATGCGCAGACATTGCGCGAGGCAGGCAACCAGACGGTGCCCACCTACGGACCCGAAGCTGTCACCATCCCCGGCGCAATTGAAGCATTTTGCACCTTGTCAAAGCGACACGGCAAACTGGGCCTGGATGCAATTCTCGCTCCGGCCATTCGATATGCGGATGAAGGCGTGCCCGTCGCTCCGCGCGTGGCCACAGATTGGCGCAGTGACGCAGGGGTTCTGAAAGACCACGGTGCGCGTCACTACCTGATCAATGGGTCGGTGCCGGAAGTCGGGGCACTGTTTCGCGCACCCGGTCAGGCCGAAGTGCTGCGCCGCATCGCACGCGACGGGACCGCGGCGTTTTACGAAGGCGAGATCGCCGAAGATATGATTGCGGCCCTCACTGATTTGGGCGGCGTTCATACCGCGCAGGATTTTGCCGGTCATACCGGCAGCGACACCCAGCCAGTGTCGGGCCACTACCATGATGTTGATCTGGTCGAGCATCCGCCCAATGGCCAAGGGGCCACAGCGATTTTGATGCTGAACATCCTAAAACAGTTTGATCTCACAGCAATGGATCCGCTTGGTGCACCGCGTGCCCATCTTGAGGCCGAAGCCACCAAGCTGGCATATGATGCACGCAATCGGTTTATGGCTGATCCCGACCATACCACACGGCTTGCCCATATGCTGGCCCCCGAAACAGCCCAAAAATTAGCAGGCCTGATCGACATGAAAAAGGCTATGTCCGCTGCCGCCCCGCTCAGCGAACAGGTGCACCGCGATACGGTCTATATCACCGTGGTTGACCAGGATCGCATGTCGGTTTCGCTGATTTATTCCATTTTCCATGGATTTGGATCAGGCATTGCATCGGACAAATTTGGCATACTGATGCAAAATCGCGGCGCGGGCTTTGTGCTGACGCCGGGCCATCCCAACGAAATGGCGGGCGGGAAACGGCCGATGCACACGATCATTCCGGCGATGCTTTGTAAAAACGGGCAAGTCAGTAACAGCTTTGGGGTGATGGGCGGGGCCTATCAGCCGTGTGGGCATGCGCGGTTTGTGACCAACATGACCGAATATGGAATGGACCCACAGACCGCAATTGATGCGCCGCGGTGTTTTACCGACGCGGGAAAGATGAAAGTCGAAAGCGGATATTCTGACGCTGTACGTCAACAACTTGTGGATCTCGGCCATCACGTCATCCTGCCAGCGCAAGCCTTGGGCGGCGCACAGTCGATCGAAATCCGCGCTGATGGGATTTTAGAGGGTGCAAGTGACCCGCGCAAAGATGGATGTGCGTTGGGATATTGATCCGCACAATGGGTGCGCCGCAGCAGCGCGCCCACAGGCGCTATCTGATCAGTTCAGCTGGAAATGCAGTGGATAGATGCCATCATCAAACGGACCAAACAGATCTGGGATATCGGGGTGATCCACCGGCTCGCCGGAATAGTCCACAACCAGGTTCTGCTCGCTGACATAGGCCACGTAATAGCTTTGGTCATTCTCGGCCAGCAAATGGTAAAACGGCTGCTCTTTTTCAGGGCGGCTTTCCTCGGGAATCGCATCATACCATTCTTCGGTATTTGAAAACTCAGGGTCCACGTCAAAAATCACCCCCCGAAAGGGATGCTTCTTATGGCGGACCACCTGGCCCAAATGGTATTTGGCACGTATTTTTGTCATCATTGATTCAGCCCCTCGACCCGCACACTAAGCTTTTCGGAGTGGGTTTGTCCATTTCAACCGGGCAATTTTCATGGAAACACACTGTGGAAACGATTGTGACAGTTCGTTTACGCGCTCAGTGCGCCGGGTTTCGTTCACATTTCGTCAATCCTCCGCCGATTGCATGACTTTTCGATTCCACCAACACTGGCTTTGCGGTAAACTGGCAAAAAAAAGAAAGCGAGAGGCAGATGAGCAGAACTCTTCGCGCAATCATGATCTTGCTGTTGGTCGCCTCATGTGGTGGGCGCAGCGGCACCGGGACACCGCCCAAGCTGTTGGACGATGCCTGTGCGATCCTGCGCGCCAATCCTGAATACAAACGTGCCTTCCGCACAACCGAGCGCAAATGGGGGGTGCCGATGCATGTGCAGATGGCCACCATCCACCAAGAGAGCAAATTCGTGTCTGACGCGCGCACGCCGTTTCGCTATACGCTGGGTGTGATCCCTATGGGGCGGCAATCATCGGCGTATGGGTATTCTCAGGCGCTGGATGGCACCTGGGATGAATATGTGCAGGATCAGGGCAAGCGCCGCGCCAAACGCAACAGCATCCGTGACGCCACTGACTTTATGGGCTGGTACATGGATGGCAGCCGTGACCGGCTGGGCATTTCGATGTCGGATGCGCGCAATCAGTATCTGGCCTATCACGAAGGCCGCAGCGGGTTTGCACGCGGATCCTATAACAGCAAGCCGTGGCTGGTGAATGTCGCCAGCAAAGTCGAGGCGCGGTCGAAAATGTATCAAGGTCAGCTGCGTCGCTGTCGCTGATGTGACATGGCACGCGTCTGAACCGTTGCGTATTTTGGCGACAGTTTTGGCCGTCTTCAAACACGATGTACGGGCCCCGCCACGGTGTCCCGTTCGTCCTGACCAAGTGCCTCGCTCGCAAACTAATACGATCCGCCTCGGGTTTGCGCAGCGCCTTGCGGCTCTGGAAAGCGCCCTGTTCAGCCGCCGCATAGGCGCTACCGGGCATCTGTGGCCTCTCAGTCGCCCAAATCATAGGGCACTCCCAAATGTCCGGTGTGTCGGTATACGCATGCCAGCAGATCCCGCCTCTGGAAGACAAACGTCAAATGGTCTGCAGTTATGGACCCAAAACAACAGCTCTCACATGTCAGTCGCGCACCGAGCCGGTGCCTTTGCCGGGAATAACAAATTCGGCGTTGTCGATGCGCACGCCTTTGGTCAGATCACCCAGCACAACCGTTGTTTGACTGCCCGCATCATCATTAATGACCCACTGGCGTAGCTCGACAGGGTTGGCGGTGAACACCAGCTCGATATTGCCGTATTCGGGATGCTCGGGGTCTTGCGCGCGCACCGTGGTGCTGGTGCCATCGCTTTTGTGACCCACCACCATGTTTTCCTGCGCCAGGTTCACATTGCGTGCCAGAATGATTTTCAATGGCGTGCGGTTCAGCGGATAGGCCTCGGGGCTGGTGTTGGATTTGGGATCAATGATACCCACCGTGTCGCCATCGGCCACCACCAGTGTTTTGTCTGGTGGGTTATATTCAAACCGCACGCGGCCGGGGCGTTTTATAAATATCTGCCCAGTGCTTATGGTGCCATCGTCATTGATCTGGGTGAACGCGCCTGTGGCGGTTTTCATTCCGTTCAAATACTTTGAAATGGCGTTCAGCGACAGCTTCTCGGCCTGCGCCGGAAGTGCCATGGCCGCCGTGGTTGCGACGACAGCAAGGAGTGTGTGTATTCTTTTCATATGCTTAACCTAAGTTTGGGCTGCGGGGATTACACCCCCTGATTTGGCGGGAATCCTGCCAAATATCTCCCCGTTAAGCGATAACATGCTGAATATCGCAGGCCCCGGCTCTACCAAACCGCGGCCTTTGCAAACCAATGCAACCCTATACCTTACGCGCGATGAGCCGCCTTGGTATGTCAAATCAGTGCTGCTCAGGCACCAAAATTTCGCGCTTGCCCACATGGTTCGCCGCCGAAACAACGCCTTCGTCTTCCATCTGCTCGACCAGGCGCGCGGCTTTGTTATAGCCAATCGCCAGCTTGCGCTGGATGTAGGATGTGGAACACTTGCGATCAGTGATGGCAATCTGCACCGCTTGATCGTACAGCGCATCTTCGCCACCGGTGTTGCCACCAAGGCCCAGAACCGCATCGATATTGCTGGCACTGTCATCCTCGGGGCCATCGACGACGCCACCAATATAGCTGGGTGGTCCGTAGGCCTTGAGGTTATTGACCACCTCTTCGACCTCTTCATCGCTTACGAATGGCCCATGACAGCGCGTGATCTTACCACCGCCCGCCATATAAAGCATGTCACCCATGCCCAACAGCTGCTCGGCGCCCATTTCACCAAGGATCGTCCGGCTATCGACCTTGGAGGTCACCTGGAACGAAATCCGCGTTGGGAAGTTGGCTTTGATCGTGCCGGTGATCACATCTACCGACGGGCGCTGCGTGGCCATAATCAGGTGAATACCCGAGGCCCGCGCCATTTGCGCAAGACGTTGAATGCACGCCTCAATCTCTTTGCCCGCAACCATCATCAGGTCTGCCATCTCATCCACAATGACGACGATATAGGGCATTTTCTCGGGGATGATTTCCTCGGTCTCGAACACTGGTTCGCCCGTGTCATCATCAAAGCCCGTCTGAACGGTCCGGCTGAAGGTTTCATTCTTCGACAAGGCATCCGCGACACGGCTGTTGTAGCCATCGATGTTGCGTACGCCCATCTTGGACATCTTGCGATAGCGCTCTTCCATCTCGCCCACGGTCCATTTCAGGGCCACAACCGCCTTTTTCGGGTCAGTCACCACTGGGGATAACAGATGTGGGATGCCGTCATAAACGCTGAGTTCCAGCATCTTGGGGTCAATCATAATCAGGCGGCATTCATCTGGTGTCAGCTTGTAAAGCAGGCTTAGGATCATAGTGTTGATCGCCACCGATTTACCCGATCCGGTGGTCCCCGCAATCAGCAAGTGAGGCATCTTGGCCAGGCTGGATACAACCGGATCCCCGCCAATGTCCTTACCCAAGGCCAGCGGCAATTTCATGTTGCTGTCGCCAAAATCGCGGGTGCTGAGAAGCTCGCGCAACACCACCATCCCGCGGTTTTCATTAGGCAATTCAATGCCAATCACGCTGCGGCCCGGAACGGTGCTGACCCGTGCAGACAAAGCAGACATCGAACGCGCGATATCGTCGGCTAAACCGATGACACGGCTGGCTTTCAAACCCGGCGCAGGCTCTAGCTCATACATGGTCACAACAGGGCCCGGACGCACGCTGACAATCTCGCCTTTAACGCCGTAATCGTCCAACACGTTTTCCAGCATCCGCGCGTTTTCTTCCAAGGCTTCATCGCTCAGATGATGGCGCTGGATGGTCGTGGGATTGCTGAGCAGGTTCAGCGGCGGCAGCTCGTATTCCACCTGCGGGCGTTCTTCGAATTGCAAAGCCGGCTGGGCTTCGGCCTTGGCTTTGGTCGAGGGTTGCGGCGCCTTTTTCACAGGGTGCTGCACCACTTTGCGCGGCTCTGCGGTGGGGATCGCCATAGGCTGCGCCACGACCGCTTCGGGTGCGGTCTTGGGCATCGGGTCAGCCAGCAGTTCCTCCAGCGGATCATCCAACGCGGGTGCGGCAGGCATGTTGGTTGCCTGGATCAAAGGCGCCGTGAGCGGAGGCTCAGGCGGCAATCCTGCATGGGCCGATGTCAGAGGTGGCTCGGCACGCAGCTCAGCCTGAGGCTGGGCCGTGTTCAGAACCAAAGGATCAGGGCCACGACCACGGCCTTTGGTCAGCGGGGCCACGCTTTCAACTTGCACATGTGGGCTTTGGCGCACCCGGCTTTTGATCACATCGCTGATGCGCGATTTGATCCGGTCTTCGCCGGGCGCTTCGACATCTTGCGCAATGCTGTCATGCTCGACCATTTCAGGGGTCGGCATCGGTTCGGGCTTGCGGATCAGCGATGGCATAAGCGCCCGCAATCCGGTTGGTTTTTCTTCGAAAAATGCGTCTTCTTCGGCCTCAATCAGCTGAACCTCAGCATCGGCCTCCAAAGGCGGCTCGGCATATCGGATCACACGAGGCTCGGCCACGGCACGCACGGCTGCCTCTTCTGCGGCACGCACTTCGGCCTCATCGGCGCGGATGGCGCGGCGTTCGTCATTGCGGGCTTTCAGCGTTTGCGCAGCAGACGCAGCGCCTGACGCGCCCCGACCCAGCACGGTCATAATCGTGGCATAGGTCATAATCACGCCCACCAACAAGAACCGCGCACCACGGGTAATTTCCAGCCGGGTGAAGCCCAAAACAAAGGCCCCCAGCACCAGCATGACGGCACCCAGGACAAGCGAAACAAGCTTCAGCCCCAAGGCCGCGCCAACAGGTAAAATGCCCAGCACTGTACCCAGAACCGTATCGCCAAACAGCCCACCCAGCCCAAAGCTGTGGGTCGACGCCCACACCGTCCCCGGTGTCAGCGATGAGGCATAAAGCGCCAAAACAGCAATCCAGATCGGCGCAAAGATCAACCGCCCAATGGCGCGCGCCTGCCCCTTGTGCAACGCAAATCGCACACCCCAAACGCCCAGAACGATGGCCAAACCCCAAGCGCCCCAGCCTACGATCATAAACAAAGGTGCCGCCAATGCAGCACCGGTTGCACCCATGATGTTATGCACAGGTGCATCCGTGGCTGACATCCAGCTGGGATCATCAGGATGGTACGAGGAGATCATCGCCGCGGCCATCACAGCCACCACGATCAGCACCAAACCCAGCAATTCCTTGCCGCGTTTCTCAATGGCCTCGGCCATGTTGCTGTCCAATAGTGGATCGCGTCCGCGTGTTTGATATGCCATGTCTACCCTCGTCCTTTTTATTGCCAGAGACAGTCACGCAGGCGTGTCAGCCCGTCTGCCATCTCGTCTTTTGGGGCCACCATGGCGACCCGGATATATCCTTGGCCGGGGTTTTCACCCTCGGCATCGCGGCTGAGATAGGCACCGGGCAAGACCCGTACGCCTGTCTCTTGCCAAATCTTCAAAGCCGCCTGTTCGCCATCATCCACTGGCAACCATAGGAAAAACCCGGCTTGCGGGCTGGAGTAGCCCGGCAGGTTTCCCATGATCTGATCGGCCAGTGCATATTTTTCAGCATAAAGCGCGCGGTTTTCGATCACATGCGCCTCATCCGCCCAAACCCTGGTCGCCGCATGCTGCAACGGCATCGGCAATGGCGCACCCGCATAATTGCGCAACTGGCGCATGCGTTTGATGCTTTCGGGGCCACCCGCTACAAAGCCGCTGCGCAGCCCCGGCAAGTTTGAGCGTTTAGACAGGCTGTGGAACACCATAACACGTTCAGGATCGGCACCCATGTCCTGGGCCACTTGCAGAGCCCCCACAGGTGCCTCTTCGCGGTAAATCTCGCTATAGCATTCGTCAGCAAACACTTTGAAATCGTGCTTTTCCGCCAGCCCGATCAAGCCTTCCCAATAGGTGCGGTCAGCCACGGCCCCCTGAGGGTTCGAGGGCGAGCACAGATAAGCAACGGCCACATCATTCAGCACATCCGGTGACACGGCCGAATAATCCGGCAGATAGCCTGTGTCACGTGTTGCAGGCAAAAAGACCGGCTCGGCTCCTACGCTGATCGCGGCCACCATGTAGACTTGATAAAACGGGTTGGGCACCAGCACTTTGGCCCCGGCATGCTCAGGCCCCAACGCCATCATCGCGTTGTACAAACCTTCGCGGGTGCCGTTCACGGCCATGACCTGATCGTTTGGCAGATGCACCCCGTAGCGGCGCTGTAGCCAATCACAAACAGACGTCAAAAGCCCATCAAAGCCTTCGTTCACTGGATATTTTGCAAAGCCATCTGCATGGTCAGCAATCACCTGGGGCACCCACTCGGGAAAGGCATGCTTGGGTTCACCAATCGTCATATGCACGACGTCACCGCCTGGCGCATGCACGTCAAGCAAGCTCCGCAAACGCGGAAACGCATAGGCCGGTAGGTTCGAAAACCGCTCGGGGAACATCCAAAACTGCCTCAGTTATCGGGGTCGTTGATCGCCCCGTTTGCCTGAAACTACCGAAATCACCGCCCGACGTCCAATAAAATCACCGCTCAGACGATAACTTGTGGCCTTTTTACCAACCCGCGCCTTTTCGTCGTAAAAATACTCAAATCCAACGGCTTACCCGTAGCACAAGACGTGCCGGATTATGTACCAAGCACCGTTTGCGCTGCCTGTGCCACCCGCAGCAGTGCCTCTTCACCAAAGGGCTTGCCGCACAGCATCAAGCCGCAACTGGGGACACCCGTGGGCAAGGTCACAGCACTGAGCCCCATCAAGTTACCGACCCGCGTGTTGCGCAAGCCCAGCAGGTTTTCGGTCAGGTAGTATGGTTCATCACTCATCAACCGCGCCGCATTCGGCGGCAGGTTGGGGGCAGTCGGCATCAACACGGCGTCATATCCAGCCACACGGGCATTCCACTGTACGCGCAGGGTATCCAGCTTTGCCCATGCGGCCACATAATCACTGGCCTGGAACGCGGCTCCTGATCGGAACCGCTCAAGTATTGGGGCAAACATCTTGTCTGGAGCCGCTTCAATGTCTTTGGCCCAAATCCCGTAAGCCTCTGATGTATATAAAATAGCTGACAAAGGCAGAGCAGTATCCACCTCGGGTGCATCCAGTTTCTCAACCACAGCGCCCGCGTCTTGCAGCCGTGCAACGGCGGTATCAAAGGCCTGCATGGGGGCCTCGCGTACATCCTCCAGAACGGCGGTTTGCAAGACGGCAAAGCGCATTCCCTTGATCGATGCACCACGCAGATCAGCCGCGCGCCCACCCTCCAATGCTGCAAGCATCAGCGCGCAATCTTCAACACTGCGCGCCAATGGTCCGACCGTGTCAAACTTGGCAGCCAGCGGGACAACTCCGCCCAAAGACAACCGACCCGACGTTGTTTTAAGGCCCACCAGATCATTCCAGGCCGCAGGGATGCGCACCGATCCTCCAGTGTCCGATCCAATCCCACACGCCGCCAGATCGAACGCCACACTGGCCCCTGCACCTGAAGAAGAGCCTCCCGGCACAGCCTCAGGATCGTTCACACAAGGGGGTGTTGCGGTTGATGGGTTCAGCCCCAGCCCCGAAAAGGCCAGCTCGCTCATATGCGTTTTACCCAAACACACCAGACCCGCCATGGTGGCATTGCGCAACACGGTGGCATCGGCGTCTGGCACGCGTCCCTTCAACAAAAGCGATCCGGCTTCGGTTGCGGTACCTGCGCTGTCAAACAGGTCTTTCCAGCTGATTGGCACGCCATCCAGCACGCCAAAACGCTGCTTGGCGCGTGCGCGTTCGGCGGCGGCATGGGCCTCGGCCAGGGCACGATCCGCGGTCACCATGGAATAAATGCGCGCCTGTTCAGGGTGGGCTGCAATTGCATCGAGATAGGTCTGGGTCAACGCAACGGCGTCAATCTCGCCCGTGCCAATGCCACGGCCCAGATCACCTGCACTCATTTTCAGCCAGTTCCGCATTGCGCCTCTCCTGATCGGTTCGCGTGTTTTGCGACGGTAGCGGCAGCACGGCGCATGGACAATCCCGTGCGTTCCCCCATATTGAGCGCTATGACACATGACAGCGATATTTTGATCATTGGTGGCGGGTTGAATGGCCCCGCTTTGGCACTTGGGTTGGCGCAGGCCGGGTTTGATGTGACCGTGATTGATGCACTGGCTGAAAAGGTGCGGAAAAACGCTGGTTTTGACGGGCGTTCCTATGCGTTGGCGCTGGCGTCGGTACGGTTGCTGGCAGGCATTGGAGTATGGCCCCAGGTCGCTGACAAGGCGCAACCGATGCTGGAAATCAAAGTGTCCGATGGCCGTGCGGGTGAAGGTGCGTCACCGTTTTTCATGCATTTCGATCATGCTGAAATCGAAGAGGGCCCGATGGGTCATATGCTGGAGGATCGCCACTTGCGCCGCGCCTTTCTCAAGGCGATGGAGGATGAGGGCAAGATCACTCATCTGGCGGGGGAAACCGTGGTTTCGCAATCGGTTGACGGATCAGGCGTGCAGGTCACGCTGGCCTCGGGGCGATCTGTAACAGGGCAGCTTCTAATTGGCTCGGATGGGCGCGGCTCAGGCACAGCGACGCGGGCCGGGATTACGCGCACAGGCTGGGGATATGGGCAGACAGCGCTGGTTGCTGCAGTCGAACATGAGCACCCTCATAACGGTGTCGCGCATCAGTTTTTTATGCCCAGCGGACCCCTGGCTATTTTGCCGCTCAAGGGCGATGTCAGCTCGATCGTGTGGTCGGAAACAGATGAATCAGCCGCGCAGTTTGCGGCCCTCAATGATGCTGATTTTCTGGAGGTGCTGCGTCCCCGGTTCGGGGATTTTCTGGGCGATATTCTGTTGAGAGGCAAACGCTACACTTATCCGCTGAGCCTGAGCATCGCCAATAGTTTTGTCGCCCCGCGTGTTGCACTAGTGGGCGACGCGGCCCACGGCGTGCATCCGCTGGCAGGCCAAGGCCTGAACGCCGGACTGCGCGATGTTGGTGCACTGGTGCAGGTGCTGGTCGAGGCACGCGCACGCGGCGAGGACATTGCCGCAGCAGATGTTTTGGCGCGCTATCAGCAGTGGAGACGGTTTGATACGGCTTCGCTCGCCGTGGTGACAGATCTGACCAACCGATTGTTTTCCAACGATAACCCTGTGCTGCGACTGGGTCGAGATCTGGGGATGGGCGCGATCAACGCGATGCCTGGTCTACGCCGCGCCTTTGTTCGCGAGGCAGCAGGGCTAACTGGCGAGCTGCCCGCGTTGATGCGCTAGGTCCGACGCCGCGCGCTGAACAGATCTAGCATATCGATCACCTCGAACTCATCATTGACAGATATATCTTCACGGGTGCTGCGTTGCGATGGATGCGACACCGGATCGCCGGGGCGTGTGGCGCGGGGCAGTAACGCAGCATCCGTTGCGCCACACTTCGTCATGTCCTGACGGATCCTGCGCTGGCGCTGAATCGCTTCGGCATGCAAAGCCGCGTGTACAACACGTTTGCGCCGATCCAGCATATTTATCTGATGTTGAATTTCGGCCAGCTCCACGGCCAGGCCTTGCGTGCTTTGCATCGGTAAGTGTCCTTTACTGTGTCCAACAAAGGCTCGCAGAACCGGGTTAATCGCTGGTAAAAAGCCGGATCATTGTGTCGCCGTACCGCCGTTCATCCTGCAATGTCAGCGCCGCAGGGGCGTCGACGCTGGTGTTTTCCTCCCATACGATCAACGCGTTTGGGGCGATCCAGCCACCTTCAAGCGCGGCGGTTAAACTCGCTTCGCCTAAGGATTTTCCATAAGGCGGATCGAGAAAAACCAGATCGTAAGGCACCGATGCGTTGGTCCCAAGTCGTCTTGCGTCGCGGGTAGAGACATCCGTGCACCCTGCCACACCGCATAGATCAATGTTGTTTTTCAAAAGCTTAAGCGCGGCACGCCCCGTCTCAATGAAACTGGCATGGACCGCGCCACGCGACAGCGCCTCAAGCCCCAGTGCACCGGTGCCGGCAAACAAATCCAACACTCGTGCGCCGTCTGGCATGCCGTAACTGCCCAATATGTTGAAAAGGCTTTCACGCACGCGGTCGGTGGTTGGCCGAAGATGAGCACCTGCATCGCCCTTGCCAACGGAACTGAGCCGACGGCCCCGGAATTCACCACCGATGATCCTCACGCTTTGAGCAGGGATTTCAGATCGGTTTCAGGATCGGAAATCGCATCGGGTGCCGGCGATTTTCCCATGTCAATCAAACGCTTGCCCACCATGTAGGCCCGCGGTTCATTCATCGCATCCACCGCTAGAAGCTGATCACCGCGGTAGTACCAGAAGGACACATTTGCCACGCTGTCGCCTGCGCGGGTGATGATGTGGTCATAGCCGGTGTTCAGCCCGGCGATTTGCAGTTTGACGTCATATTGATCAGACCAGAACCAGACCTGTGGCACATATGTTATGCCAGCCCCCATAATATTGGCGGCCACGCATTCCGCCATGTCGATGGCATTGGGCACGCTTTCCAACCGCCCCCGGCCATCGCCCAAAGGAAACGAGGCGCAATCACCTGCCGCCCAGATGGACGGATCAGAGGTTTGACCCAAGGTGTTGGTTTTAACACCGTTATCAAGCTCAAGCCCCGCCGCCTCGGCCAAGGCAGTGGCGGGCATGATGCCGACACCGACGATCACAAAATCCACTTCAATTTCAGTGCCATTGCTGAGACGCGCACCTGTGACACGGCCCTCACCCAGCAGGGTTTCCAAGCCCACACCTTCGAGGATATCCACTCCGTGTGATGCGTGCAGAGCCCTGAAATAATCTGAGGTTTCAGGGGCCGCCACGCGCTGCAGTATCCGGTCGGCCATTTCAACAAGTGTCACTTGGACACCTTTGCTGGCGGCCACTGCGGCGGCTTCCAGCCCGATATAGCCGCCACCCACAATCAGACAGCGCGCGCCATCAACCACGTCAGGGGCCATGGCATCAACATCACTGAGATCACGCACCACATGGACGCCTTTCAGATCACCACCGATAGAGCCCGGCAGACGCCGCGGCGATGATCCGGTGGCCAGCACCAGATGGTCATAAGTCAGTGTGCCGTCCTTCAATGAGACGGTCTTGGCGGTGCGATCAATCGCCTGCACCTGAGTGTTCAGACGCAGATCAATGTCATGATCGGTATAAAAACTTTCGGGGCGCAGAAACAAGCGCTCCAGCTCCATCTCGCCCAGCAGATACTTCTTGGACAAGGGCGGGCGCTGATAAGGCGGGGCGGATTCCTCGCCGATCAGGGTGATCCGGCCCTCAAAGCCATCATTGCGCAGCTTGGCCACACAGGACGATCCCGCCTGCCCGGCGCCGATTACAACCACATCTGTCATGATGCTCTCCGATATTTGTCATGGTCACTGACCCTCAGCGACCCTATATCTGTGACAGATCAAAACGCAAATGTTCAGCGAGGGACCGACATGACACTTTCAGTAGGCGACACATTGCCAGACGCAAGCCTGGGCCACATGGGGGCAGATGGCCCCGAACAGGTGAACCTGAGCGACAAGCTGGCCGGGCGCAAAGTGGTGATCTTTGCTGTGCCAGGCGCATATACACCCACTTGCCATTCCGCCCACGTGCCCAGCTTTGTGCGCACCAAGGCTGATTTTGATGCCAAGGGCGTTGATGAAATCATCTGCGTGTCGGTCAATGACCCCTTCGTGATGAAAAGTTGGGGCGATGACACTGGGGCCAATGCTGCCGGCATCACAATGCTGGGCGATGCCGAGGCGTCGTTCACCAAAGCGATCGGGATGGAATTCAGCGCACCGCCTGCAGGTTTGATTGACCGCTCCAAACGCTACGCGATGGTGGTGGAAGACGGTAAAGTGACCGTTCTGCAAGCCGAAGAAAGCCCCGGCGTCTGTGATGTATCCGGTGGTGAGGCCTTGCTTCAGTCACTCTAAGCACTGCGCCAGACCTCTGAGATTTTGAAACGCCTACCCTTCGTCACGGGTAGGCGTTTTCATTTCTACGGCAGTCAAAGTCAGCCCAGCCCGGTGTTACCGGCGATTGTATCCATCTTGCGCGCCAGCTTCATGTCCAGCGTCGTCAACCCGTCCACATCATGCGTGGTCAGCGTAACCGTCACGCGGTTATAGACGTTCGACCATTCGGGGTGGTGGTTCCATTTCTCGGCCCACACGCCCGAGCGCGCCATGAAGCCCAAAGCATCCGTAAAATCCCCGAACTTAAACAGCTTGGTGATCGCATCACGGTCGGCGTCCAAGGCCCAACCTGTGACCAGCAATGGCTCAAGCATGGTCTTGCGGGCAGTGTCGCTTAGTTTCTCGCTCATTGGTGATCCTCGGTGTTTGATGCTTTGAAGGGACCATAACTGGTCAGGATTTCGATGTCTTTGTCGACCGCCTCACGCTCGGCCACAAGGTATTCGGCAATGGCTTGGGCAAAGCCCGGATCTGCAACCCAGTGCAGCGAATGTGTGGGCACCGGCAAATAGCCCCGCGCCAGTTTGTGTTCGCCCTGCGCACCGGCCTCAACCCGCGCCAGCCCGTGCTGAATGGCGTAATCGATGGCCTGATAATAGCACAGCTCAAAGTGCAGACATGGGTGATCCTGCACACACCCCCAATACCGGCCATAGAGCGCCGATCGCCCGATCATGTTCATGGCCCCCGCTACGGGTATGCCGTCTTGCTCGGCCATGATCAGCAGAATGTCGTCGCGCAGCCTGTCATGAGCGATGTCGAAAAAGCGGCGTGTCAGATAGGGCGTACCCCATTTGCGCGCGCCGGTGTCCTGGTAGAATTGCCAGACGGCGTCCCAGTGATGCGGTTCAATCTGATCACCGGTCAGCAGTCGAATAACACCACCAAACCCTTGGGCCACGCGGCGCTCTTTGCGGATGGTTTTGCGTTTGCGTGAACTGAGCGCGGCCAGAAACGCATCAAAATCAGTGTAGGTGTCATTGACCCAATGATATTGCTGCGTGCTGCGCGCCATCAGGCCCATATCATCAGCGGCATCGCGTTCGACTTGGGTGCAAAAGGTGATGTGCACCGATGACAGTCCATTACGGTCGGCCACCTGCATCGCCCCCTGAGCCAGGGCGGCGCGTCCTTCGGTCTCAAATCCCGGACGTGTCAGCAAGCGGCGGCCCGTGACAGGCGTGAACGGCACCGCGATTTGCAACTTGGGGAAATACCGCCCCCCTGCCCTTTCATAGGCATGGGCCCAGTTGTGATCGAAGATGTATTCGCCCTGACTGTGGTTCTTGCCGTACATCGGCGCGCAGGCGATCACCTGACCCTCTAATTCGGCGGTCAGGTACAGAGGTTGCCAGCCCGTGCCCACACCCACCGATCCGCTGTCTTCCAGCGCTTTCAGAAACCGGTGCGTTGTAAAAGGGTCTTCAGGCGGGCCACCATCCGCGGCTTCGGGACAGGCGCAGGCATCCCAATCGGCCGGATCAATACTGTCCAGCCGCTCGTGGGTGCTGATGGTGATCTGGTGCTCTGCCATGGGTCCCTAAGTCATTCCGGCCGTTGGTTCTAACCTGTAGCGGTTAGGCAGGGTTTCAAGCCGGAACACGACAAGGCCTTAGCGGACTTGGAACACACCATCGATTTCTACGGCGACACCAAACGGCAGCGATGGGGCCGATACAGCGGCACGCGCATGTTTGCCTGCGTCGCCCAGTGCATCACCAATCAGGTTGGATGCCCCATTGATCACCGCAGGTTGCTCGGTGAAATCAGCGGTCGAGTTCACAAAACCTGTCAGTTTGACGACGCGCACCAAACGATCCAGGTCCCCGCCACAGGCCGCTTTGACCTGAGCCAGCAGAGCAATAGCGCAGACTTCGGCCGCTTTGGCGCCGTCTTCCGTTGACATATCCGCGCCCAGTTTGCCGGTCAGCAGCGTGTCGCCATCCTTGGCGATCTGGCCCGAGACATAAACCATGTCACCCACTTGTACATAAGGCACATAATTGGCTGCAGGGGCCGGGGCCTCAGGCAATGTGATGCCCATTTCATTAAGAGCTTGTTCGTATTTTCCCATGGGATGATCCTCCGAAGGGTTGCAATCGGCGCGACGCTAGCGGCTCTGCAGCAAGAAGGGAATGGCAAAACATTGCGGCATCAGTGCGATTGGCATAGGCTTGCGCTTTTGAGGAGGAAAGACGCTATGAGCTTATCACTTCAAGTCATCTATCCGGTCTCTGACAGGTCGCAGTTTGATATGAATTACTATCAAAACACCCATCTTCCCATGGTCTCCGATCATATGGGGCAGCACATCCAGTCCTTTATCGTGACCCACGGCCTTGCCGGTGGGCCGGACACACCACCGGGCTATCATGCGGTGGCCACATTGTTGTTTTCAGACCAGGCTGAAATGGATGCTGCGCTGGCGGCTGCAGGTCCGGTTCTGGATGATATTCCAAATTTCACCAATGTATCGCCGGATATGTTGATCGGCGAGGTGATATCATAGCCGTTGGGGCTTGATATTTATGGCCGTTCCCCATATTACCCGCCCATTCCGGGCCTGCTGCCCGCGATAGCGATTCTTGGTGTCTTCTGCTTAGGGTCATATGCATCGCACCTGGCACTTCCGGAACCGGCCACCAGGCTGGACAAACAGACATGACGACTTGACCTCTGGCGGGCACTGCGGTGGACCCGAAATAGAAGATCAGAGCTCTCGGGACGCGCACAACTTTGCGGAACAACCGCAAGCTATATAGGAGTGGATCAGATGAACCTGATCGCAGAACTTGAGGCGGAACAAATCGCCTCGCTTGGGAAAGACATTCCCGATTTCAAAGCCGGCGACACTGTTCGCGTTGGCTTTAAGGTGACCGAAGGCACCCGCAGCCGTATTCAGAACTTTGAAGGCGTTTGCATTGCCCGTAACAATGGCCATGGCATTGCCGGGTCGTTCACCGTTCGCAAGATTTCGTTTGGCGAAGGCGTGGAGCGTGTGTTCCCCCTGTTTTCGACCAACATCGACAGCATCACTGTTGTACGCCGTGGCCGTGTGCGCCGCGCCAAGCTGTATTACCTGCGCTCGCGTCGCGGTAAATCGGCGCGTATCGCAGAAGATACCCGTTACAAAGCCAAGTCCGACAAGTCGGCATAAGGAGCGCTATCATGAAAACCGATATTCACCCCGATTATCACATGATCGACGTCAAAATGACCGATGGTACGATCGTCCCCATGCGCTCGACCTATGGCAAAGAAGGCGATCAGCTGTCTTTGGACATTGACCCCTCCGCGCACCCTGCGTGGAACGGTGGCAGCACCCGCCTGATGGATGCCGGCGGCCGCGTGTCGAAGTTCAAGAACAAATATGCAGGTCTGGGCTTCTAAGCCTGCCGATCATAGCTGTTTCAAACGCCGCTCCATCTGGAGCGGCGTTTTTTATTAGGCGTCAACTCTGTGTCAGCTCAGCCTCGATCTGGGCCCAATCCCCGGCAGATACCACACGGCAGGGGTGGGAAATATCGCGGGTCCAGGCAAAGAGCGCCAGAAACGGAACGTCATAGACGCGCATGGCATGGATCCGGTCGGACGGGTTGTGGATCACCTGCCCGGCGGCTGCATCCTCCCATGCGCCTTGATCAAACCGCCAACCGCTGGGTCCGGTCAGGGGGATGTATAGTTCGGGCGCAAGATGGGCGTGATCGCGGTAAAGCGTATGAGGCGCCAGCAGGAAAAATCCCAGCAAGGCGTCCGCATGATAGAGCGGCGCGTTCGCAGGTTCCAGAAGCAGGCTGTGCATATTTCCCTGCCTGTAACCCGCCCCTACATCATCGCCGGGTGCATAAAACCCACCATCATCCACCTTCCAATTCAGATGATCTTTGGCGGCGTTCAAAGCGCATTTGAGCCCGCCAAACGGATGATCAGGGATAGCCTCAAGCGCCTGCACAAGCAGCGCGGCATGGGCAGGCATCTTACCGGGCACTTCGGTCCGTGGTCTCGTGGCATCCGTCAACCGTTCCAGAACCGGGCCATGCAGCGTGTGTTGACCCGCAATTTCAAGCTGTGCCTGAACTTCGGTCAACAGATGATCAATAACAGAGAGTGACATGATACTCCTATCATTTGACCCTAAGGGGCATCCCGGTTTTCACCCAAATATAGTTTTTCGATCCAAAGCAAGTCTGTCTTTCCAAGCCCTGCCCACACAGATAGTATCGCCACAAATACAGCCGGGCAGTCAGGGGAATGCGACATGGCGCATATTATCGTCGTCGGAAACGAAAAGGGCGGCGCGGGCAAATCCACAGTGGCCATGCATTTGGCAACGGCGCTGTGCCGGATGGGCAAGCAGGTCAGCGCGCTGGATCTTGATCTGCGGCAAAAAACCTTCGGGCGTTACGCCGCCAACCGCGAACGGTTCATGAAAAAATCGAACGTGTCGTTGCCAAGCCCGCGCTACCATGATCTGCCCGAAGTCGATCAGGCCAGCCTGAAACCCGGTGAAAACGTCTACGATCGTCGCCTTTCGGCCGCCGTTGCCGAGCTGGAGCCGGACAGTGATTTTATCCTGATCGACTGTCCCGGCTCACATACACGCCTGTCTCAGGTCGCCCATTCGCTGGCCGATACGCTGGTGACACCACTGAATGACAGCTTTGTTGATTTTGATCTGTTGGCCCATGTGAACGAGGATGGCACCAAGATTCTGGGCCCGTCTGTCTATGCCGAGATGGTGTGGAACGCGCGGCAACTGCGCGCCCAGGCAGGGCTGAGCCCAATTGACTGGATTGTGGTGCGTAACCGGTTGGGGGCACAGCGCATGGTCAACAAAGAGAAGATGGGAGCCGCGCTGGACAATCTGGCCAAACGCATCGGGTTTCGCACGGCACCGGGGTTCAATGAACGGGTCATTTTTCGCGAACTGTTCCCACGCGGGCTGACCTTGCTGGATCTCAAGGACGTGGGAGTAAAGCAATTGAACATTTCAAACGTGGCGGCCCGGCAGGAATTGCGCGATCTGATCAAAGCTCTGAACTTGCCTGGGGTCACTCCCGATTTTTAAGACGAATGCTGCGCGGTCAACGATTTTTCTCACTTCGTTTCAACACAGTATCTTCCGATGACATGTCATATTTGACATGTCTACACAACGGGGTATCCGGGCGCTGAAGTTGTGGTTTTGAGCTTCATCACATCATCGAAAGACAATTCCATCGGCCGGAGCTGAGCACACCCCCGCCGTCACTCCGCCCGCCGTGTCGACCGCATAAGCAACAGCACATTCGACACCACCAAAGCCCCGATCACAACAGCGCCACCAACCAATGTCAGCTGTCCAGGGTCTTCGCCAATCACAGCCCAAACCAGAATGGGGGCCAAGATCGATTCCAGCAAGATCAGCAAGGATACCTCAGCAGTGCTGATGTACCGCGGTCCCAGCGTCAGGAAACACGTTGCAACACCGATGAACGCACCATGCCCCAAAAGCAAATGCCACTGCGTCGCAACCGGGGCCATTGGATCAGAAAACGGCCACAGCACAAATGCCATGCCAATATAGGCAATGGGAATGGCTGGAATCATCGACACATTCTTGACTTTGCGCACAGCCGTC
Organism: Roseovarius sp.; assembly: GCA_045106595.1. Classification (GTDB taxonomy): domain Bacteria; phylum Pseudomonadota; class Alphaproteobacteria; order Rhodobacterales; family Rhodobacteraceae; genus Roseovarius. The sequence continues at coordinate 81,915 of JBGCEW010000015.1, forward strand.
AGGGCAGCGGCATAGGCAAAGCACACATAAACCGCCATCAGATCACCCGACCAATGTGCAATCTCAGACTCACCTGACCCATAGGCAATGATCGCCAGACCCACGCCCACAACCAACATGGTTAGCACCATACGCCGTTCAATAGGCTCAGCCAGAAACACCCGGCTTAAAATGGCTGAAAAGATTGGCATAGAGGCAAAGATAAACACAACATTGGCCACACTGGTCCAAGTGATCGCAAACACGAAAGCAGGCGCTGTCGTGCCGATCAAGACCATGTAAATGACGCCGGGCAGGCCAGCTTGCAAAACGGCACGAAACCCTTTGAGCCCCTGCACCGCCAAGAGGCCAATCAGAATGACCAGCCCCGCGCTCATCCCACGCCAGAAAGCTGTGGTCATCGGTTCGGCCTCAATCAATCGCACGAACAGCGAATCCGGCACGACAAACAAAACACCCAGTGTGGTCAGCAAAAGCCCCTTGGCATGGTCATTCATGTCTTAGCCACCTGCCTGCCAGTCGCGGATCATTTCAAGTGGATAAAGCAACATGATAATATTCAACGCCAACCCATCCCGAATGATCGACATGGTCAGCATCTCAAACCCGATCACGATGGCAACCGAGGCCCAGACTGGCAAGCGCATGCTCAGCCACCAGCCCACCCACATGGCGATCATATCCATCACCGAATTCAGCACGCTGTCGCCGAAATAATCCAGCGAAATGGTCACCTCGCGGTAGCGTTCAATCACGGCATTTGTGTTTTCAAGGATTTCCCATGCGGCCTCGATCAACATGGCAATCACCAGCCGCCAGCCAACATCCACCCGGCGGGCAACCAGCCATAGAACCACATAAAAGATGAACCCGTGCAGCAGATGGCTGGGGGTGTACCAGTCAAACGGTTGCTGCGACCCCTCCGAGGTGCCAACCGTGCCCCACATATCAATGCCGCAGCTGCACCAGGGCACACGCCCCATGGCCAACAAAATCAAGGCTGTGATCACCATGATTGCGGCGGTCAGCATATAAGGCAGTGTACGATTTTGTGTCATGCATTCACTCAATCATGAGGCTGCGGCCTTGTCCATGCGCTGATGGCATGCCAGTCTGAGCTCTCACAATGCCGCACGAGGGCGCATGACTTTTTTCCAATTTGTTCACTTGGGCGCGATGGGCCTGAGTTTCGCCTACTGGGCCATTTGCATGTTTGTCATGCTGTTCCGTTTAAGCGATCGCTCATTGTTGGCCAATGCTGCACAGGGTGGTGGCTATTTCGGTTGGATTGCACAGTGGTTTCGCGATCTGCGCGGTGCCGCATCATCGAAAAAGGATCGTTCGTTGCGGCGGAAAATTTTGTGGTCTGGTGTGTGTCTTGTCGTCCTGACGGCGCTGACCCCGGTGGTGGCCAATCTTGGTCGGTGACCCAACAGCAAAGGATGCTCGCTATGTCTGCACCTGAAAATACCTTCAAATCTGCCCTTGCGCGGGGTGAGCGTCTGATCGGATGCTGGGCCGGATTTGGCGATGCTTACGCCACCGAAGTTTTGGCCACAGCCGGGTTCGACTGGCTGGTGATTGATGGCGAACACGCCCCCAATGATCTGCGCAGCACAATGCAGCAATTGCAGGCGACGCAGGCCTACAACAGCCATCCCGTCGTACGTCTGCCGATGGGCGAGGACTGGCTGGTAAAACAGGTGCTGGATGCTGGTGCGCAAACGTTGCTGATCCCCATGGTCGACAGCGCCGAGCAAGCCACCAAATTGGTACGTGCAATGCGCTATCCACCCGATGGGGTCCGCGGATCAGGTGCTGCATTGGCGCGCGCCTCGGGTTTTTCGGGGATTGCCGATTATACCCTGACCGCCAATGATCAGATGTGCCTTTTAGTCCAGGTTGAGACTATGGCCGGCATCAACGCGCTGGATGACATTCTGGCGGTCGAGGGCGTGGATGGGGTCTTTATCGGCCCGTCCGATTTGGCGGCTGACATGGGCTATCTGGGCAAAAAGGCTGATGGCCCAGTGCAGGATGTGATCCGCGACGCTTTGCGCAAAATTTCCGCCTCGGACAAGGCCGCAGGCAGTCTGGCGGTCGATCACGACACGGCTCAGACTTACGTCAGCTGGGGTGCGCAATTCATTGCCGTGGGCATTGATGTGCTAATGCTGGCCCAAACCGCACGTGCCACCGTCGCCCGTTGGCATGATGACTAGGCCTTGGTTGCTGGCAGATATAGGTGGCACACGCACGCGTGTTGGGCTGGGCGGATCTGCTGGTCTGGATCACGCCAGCCTTCGCACTTACAAAAATAATGCGTTTGATACACCAGAAGACCTGCTGCGCCATTATCTGAACCAGATCAAACCGTTGCACCCGCCTGACGCGCTTTGTGCCGGGGTCGCGGGCCCGGTGCGCGGCGACAGCGCACAACTCACCAACCATTCCTGGCATCTGAACCACGCCAATCTGCGACAGGCCACCGGCGCAGATCACGTCACCTTGCTGAATGACTTGCAAGCGCAAGGATATGCGCTGAACGATCTGGACACCTCCAGCATCACGCCTCTTTTTGCGGGCGCGCAGGCCGCAGAGACCGCCACGCGGCTTGTCATCGGGCTGGGCACCGGATCAAATATCGCGGTGGTGCATGAGATCCCCACCGGTTTATGGGTGCCACCATCGGAAACTGGCCACACCAACCTGCCATACGCACCCGGGCGGTTGGGACAGGCAATCGATGCGCTGGCCAAGGTGCACCCCCATCGCCCGCTAGAGGCGGCCTTGTCCGGGCCTGGCCTGGGGCATATGCATCATGCGCTGCATGGCACGCACCTCAGCGCGCGCGCTATAATTGCACAGCACGCCGCGGATACCGCCGAGGCATCCGAAACCATGCGCCTGTTTGTGGCACTGCTGGGCCAGGTCTGCGGTGATTTGGCTCTGGCGCATCTGCCCATGGGCGGGGTGTATTTCATTGGTGGTTTGGCACGTGCCCTGGCCCCGTTTCTAAAACCTCTGGGGTTTCACGACAGGTTCTGCGCCAAAGGACCATATCAGCCGATCCTGCAGGATATCCCAGTGACGCTGATCACCGATGACACCGCTGCAGTTGTGGGGTGCAATCGGTATCTAATGCAGACCATCACACAGCAGGCCCGCGATTAGGCGCCGTAGCGCACACCCGGTCCTTGCCCGGCCAACCTTGGATCGCCTGAGGTAACGAGCACCGGGCGTCCCTCGATCACCTCCCGGCAGCGTTCCAGCGTTTCCGCCTCCAGCCGGTGCATGGCCTCGTGGGTGTAAAACGTCAGATGCGGGCTAAGCATTACGTTATCGCGCCCAAATAGTGGACTGAGGGGATGCCCTTTCAGGGCCAAAGGTTCAGTGCTGAACACATCCAGCCCGGCACCTGCAATCCAGCCGTCATCCAGCGCGTGGATCAGGGCCGTTTCATCCACAATCGCCCCGCGCGAGACATTGATCAGGCAAGCATGGCGTTGCATCGCGCGCAGTTCAGGCGCGCCAATCATGTGATGGGTCTCGGGGTTCAATACGCAATGGATGCTGACAAAATCGCAACGCCCCAGCATGTCGTGCAAATCCTCGTATCGCTCAACCCCCAAAGCATCAAAGCGCTCTTTCGGGGTGTGCGGGCTATAGGCCAGCACACGCGCGCGAAACCCAAGCCCGGCCATACGCGCCATAGAACTGCCAATCTTACCCAGACCAATCAGACCCACGGTACTGCCTGCAATATCGCGCCCCAGATGCTGCGCCTCTGGCCAGGCCCATCCTGTCGTTTGCATGGTGTGGTTCAATGCAGGCAGGCGTTTGGCCAAGGATATCATCAACGCAAATGCGCCCTCTGCCACGGTTTGCTCGGCGTATTCGGGGATATTCACCACCGCGATGCCGCGTGCCTTGGCAGCATTGATATCAATCGCATCAATGCCAACACCGTATTTCACGATGCCTTTCAGCCTGGGGGCTGCGGCGATCACGCGGGCAGTGATGGACTGGTAGCACATCAACAAAAGTTCCGCATCAGTGACCGCAGCGCACAGACGGTCTTCACTTACCCCGTCGGGCAACAGTTCCAGATCATGGCCCAACCGGCGCAGTTCAGCATCCACATGCGGCGTTTCCAGATTGGCATCGGTGCGTACAATTTTCACGCCGCAACCGCCCGAATAGCATCTTCGACGATGCCCAATGCGCGGTCCAGATCATCCTGTGGGATCGTCAAAGGTGGCGACAGGGTCAGCACCGAGCCGGCGCTGATCTTGAAACTCAGTCCCGCCTCAAGGCAGGCGTAGTAAATCTTCTCGGCCATGGCATGATCCGTTTCACGGGTTTCGCGGTCTTTCACGATCTCAACGCCGAACATCAGGCCGCGCCCGCGTATGTCGCCCACCGCTGGATGATCGCCAATGCTGGCTTGCAACCGCTCCATCGCGGCGCGCCCCAGACGGTCGGCGCGCTCTACCAGGATTTCGTCCTCAATCACATCCAGCGTCGCCAAGGCGGCCCGCGCCGTTACCGGGTTTTTCTCATGTGTGTAATGCCCAATGGCAAACTCGCCACAAACATCCAGATCATGGCGTGCAATCACGGCGGCGATGGGCAACATCGCACCACCCAGTGCTTTTCCCAAGGTCACGATGTCAGGCACGATTTCGTCATGATCAAAGGCGAACATGCGCCCGGTTTTGCCCAAGCCCGTGGGGATTTCATCCATGATCAGCAACGCACCGTGGCGATGACATGCCTCTTGCACAGCCTTCCAGTACCCGGGCGGTGGCACCACCGGCACCGCGCGCATCGGCTCGGCAATCACGGCGGCCACGTCTCCTTCGCGCCCCAGCACATAGTCTACCATCTTGGCACAGGCCAACCCACAGCTGTCGGGTCCGGGATGGCCATACGCACAGTGATAGCAGTGAAAGGGGGCGACATGTTCGGTGCCCGGCATCATTGGTCCGGCAATATGGCTGCGAAACGTCGCTTCGCCGCCCACACTGGCCGAACCAAAGCCCGCGCCATGGAAGGCATCCCAAAAGCTGATCGTCTTGAACCGGCCTGTGGCCGCACGCGCAATCTTGAGCGCGACCTCATTGGCATCCGACCCTCCGGTGGTGAACAGCACTTTGTCCAGATCACCCGGCGCTAATTTGCCCAGCCGTTCGGCCAGTTCCACCGACACATCGTTCGTGAACCGCCGGGGTGAAAACGGCAGAGCATCAATCTGTGCCTTCACAGCTGCAACCACACGCGGGTGCCCGTAGCCGATGTGATGCACCGAGTTGCCATGAAAATCCATGAACCGGCGCCCGGCCGTGTCTTCGATCCAGATGCCTTCAGCCTTGGCGATGGTCGCGACACAGGGCGAGGAGAGCGACTGGTGCAAGAACGCATTCGAATCGCGATCCAATAGGTTTTGCGTTGGTGCGTGGGTCTCGCGCGCGGCCCAGTCGGCCCGCGCAGCGCTGGTGTTGGCTTCGCCTTCGGTATGCTGCATGGACCACCTTTTCTTTGTAAATTCTCCCGCCGGAGGCGTGTTGCTCTTAACTCACACTGGCCATGGCAAGGAGTATGTCTTCACGTTGGTGAAGTACTTCATCGCCTCAATGACGCCTTCTTTGACACCGTTGCCACTGTCTTTGATGCCGCCGAAGGGGGACATTTCGATGCGGTAACCGGGTTGTTCCCAGATGTTGCAGGTGCCCACGTTCAGCCCGTTGATATAGGCAATGGCGCGGTTCAGGTCGTTGGTACACACACCAGACGACAGGCCAAATTCGGTGCCGTTTGAGATACGCATGACCTCTTCGTCATTGTCGGGCACGCGCACGATGGGGATCACCGGCCCAAAGGTTTCTTCCATCACCAGTTCGCTGTCGTGGCGCACATGGTCCACCACAATGGGCGGCAACAAAGCGCCACGGCGCTCGGGGTGATAGAGGATTTTCGCGCCTTCCTTTTCGGCCTGCAACACACGGTTCTCAAAGAGTTCTGCCGCTTCTTTGTGGATTACACAGCCAAGCTCTGTCGCAGGGTCCTGCGGATCGCCAAACTTGATCTTCTTGGCCTTCTCCAGCACCAGCGGCACAAAGGCATCAGCCACGCTTTCCTGCACCAAAATGCGCTTGATCGCCGTGCAGCGCTGGCCTGAGTTGCCAGTGGCGCCAGCCACCGCAATGGTCGCCGCTTTGTCCAGATCAGCCTCACTCAGATCGTTGCACACGATCAGCGGATCGTTCCCGCCCAGTTCCAGCGCCTGACGTTTGTACCCAGCCGCATCCGCAATGATCTTGCCCACCGGCACACCGCCCGTGAAGGTGATGATGTCGATGTTGTCATTGGTGATCATTTCGTTGCCAATGTCACCGGGCAGGCCTGTCACCACCTGGAACATTTCCGGCGGCAGGCCAGCCTCATAAAGGATATCGGCCAACGCAATACAGGTCAGCGGCGTCAGTTCGGTAGGCTTGCACACCATGCAGTTGTTGGTGGCAATCGACGGCGCAATCTTGTGGCTGACCATGTTCAGCGGATGGTTGAAGGGCGTGATCGCGCTGATCGCATTCACTGGCTCACGGGTGGTGTAAATCTTGCGCTCTTTGCCGTTGTGCGTCAGATCGCAGCTGAAGATTTCGCCATCGTCATGCATCGCTTGCGCCGCGGCAAACTGGTACACATCCTGCGCGCGCTTGGTCTCGTAGATCGCGTGCTGGTGGCAGATGCCCAGCTCCAGCGTCAGCCATTTGGCCATATACTCGCGCTTCTCGCCAATCAGCTCGCCCGCGCGTTGCAGGATCTGGCTGCGCTCATAGCGGCTCAGCTTGGGTTTGTACGCAGCCGCAATTTCAAACGCACGGGCGGCATGTTCAGCCTGACCCGCCGGAACCGTGCCCACAACCTCTTCGGTGTAAGGATACAGCACCTCGACGACATCGTCGGTAAAGACAACTTCGCCACCAATGCGCATGCCTTCGTGGCGGATATCTGTTTTGGCCATTGTATTCATGGTCTTCCTGTCTCTCTCAGCCGGAACCCCGGTATGGTTAAAAAGGGTACGCCCCGGACCCTGATCCGGGGCTTTATTGGTCGTGACGTCCCAGATCAATTCTGGAACGTGAAAGTGCTATGCTTCGGCGGCTTCAAGCGCTGCTGCCTGAGCTGCATAATAGAACGCATCAAAGTTGCGCAAAGTAGGCGCGTTGGGCAGATCCAGCACACGGTTGCATATAAAGGGAACTTCCTGCTCGGTCAGGCCGCCGTGGCTGCGCAAAGGTTCCTTCAACGCCGCCAGATCATGACGATGCGCCGAGGTGCCGATGGTCATATTCTCGGTCGAGATCATCACGATGTCGCCGATCCGGTCACCGGGCAATTCAAACCGCTGCATCGCTGTTTCTTTGTCCACCACTTCCAGGATCTCGGGCAAAGCTGCGACCTTGGCAATAATCTCGGCGCGGTCTGTGCCTTCGGGCAAATAGCAGGTGGCGAATGACCCCAGCGCGCCATGGTGCACCACGTAAGGATCAGTGATGGGCAGAATTACACGCGCTGCCGCCTCGCCCAGCCAGTCATCCATCTGGTCTTGCATGTAAATCACAGCTGGGTCACCATTGGCGTCATGCTTGGGTTTCATGCCGTGGTCCGCCGTCACCACAATGGCCGCCCCCAGCGCGTCCAGTTCGGCCAGGTATTTGTCGAACATTGCATAAAAATCCTGCGCACCTTTTTCATCGGGGGCAAACTTGTGCTGGATGTAGTCGGTGGTCGACAGGTACATCACGTCGGGCTTCCATTCTTTCAGCAGTTTGACGCCAGCGGCGAACACAAACTCGCTCAGTTCCGAGGAGTACACCTCAGGCACAGGCAGGCCCATCCAGTTGCTGGCGTTATCGATGCCATGCTCGGCCACGGTAGTCGTGTCGGATTTCTCGGTTGAAAATGCAATAGCACGGTCTTCGTCAAACTTCAGCCCAGCCCCCAGCAAAGCGCGCAGCTTGTCCTTGGCTGTCACAACCGCGACCCGCGCACCCGCTTCATAGTATTTCGAGAACAGCGTCGGCGCGCGCAGGAAGCGCACATCGTTCATCATCACTTCCTCGCCCGTATCCGGGTCATACAGAAAGTTGCCGCAAATCCCGTGCACCGAGGGCGGACGGCCCGTTGCGATGCTCAGATTGTTCGGATTCGTGAACGACGGGATTACCGAATGTGCCATCCGATCTGTTCCGGTTTCGCGCATCCGCTTGAGCGCGGGCATCAGGCCCTTGGCAATCGCTACCTCCAGATATTCCGGTTCGCACCCATCCAAACAGATGGCAATAGCGCAGGTCTTAGGCACAGCATAAGTGCGGTCATTGGCAGTGACAGGGGATTGAATGGTCATGGTGTCAGATCCTTCATCTGCCGCGCTCAGGCGGCCAGTTTCTTGCGTTCTTCAAGGGCTTTGGCCGGGGGGGCCGCATTTGTGACGCCCATATCATGTAGGGCTTGGCGCGCAGCTTCCACCACGCGGCGCATTACATATTCATCCATTCGCCCGATACAGCCGACGCGAAAGCTGTCCACGACGGTCAGTTTGCCGGGGTAGATGATAAATCCGCGGTCTTTCATCAACTCGTAAAAACGGGTGAAATCAAACTTGGGGTCCGCAGGGCAAAAGAATGTCACGATGATCGGGCTGAGCCAGCGATCGGCCAGCAAGGTTTCAAAGCCCAGACTGCGCATACCAGCCACCATCACATCTCGGTTTTGAGTATAGCGCGCACCACGGCCCGCCACACCGCCTTCGGCCTCATGGGTTTTCAGCGCTTCCAAAAATGCAGCAACCACATGGGTGGGCGGGGTAAACCGCCATTGTCCGGTTTTTTCCATGGTCGCCCATTGAGCATGCACATCCAGGCTGAGCGAATGGCAATTGCCCTTGGCTGATTCCAGCGCATCGGTGCGGGCGATGACAAAGCCAAAGCCCGGCACGCCTTCGATGCATTTATTGGCCGATGAAACCATGGCGGTGTAGTTCAGCTTGCCTGCATCCAGTTCAACCGCGCCAAATGCCGACATGCTGTCGATCAGCAATTTCCGTCCGGCAGCATGCGTGGCTTCGGCAATTTCTTCGACGGGGTTGAGGATACCCGAAGATGTTTCGCAGTGGATACACAACACATGGGTGATCTTTGGATCATCCGCCAAGGCTTGCGCCACTTCGTCACCACGAGGTGGAAGGTAATCCCCTTTGTCGATCAGCGTGTAAGCCCGGCCAAGATATTCCATCGTCTGTGCAGCACGCAGCCCGTAAGCACCATTTGACAGCACCAGAACCTTGCCATCTTGCGGCACAAACGTGCCCAGCATCGCCTCAACACAATAGCTGCCCGAACCTTGGATTGGCACGCAGTCGTAGGCAGCTTTGGCGGACCCCAGAAGATCCAGCAACCGGCTGCGCATTTCGCGCGTCATCGACCGGAAATCGCCATCCCAGCTGCCCCAATCGCGCAGCATCGCTTGCTTGACCTCATACGATGTGGTCAGCGGCCCAGGTGTCAGCAAATAGGGCTCACCCTGATGGGGGGTTGGAAAGGGTTTGGTATCGTCGCGCATTGCTTTGATCCTATCGGCAGCTCTGGCCCTAGATGACTGGATTTGTTGCATATGTAAAATCTCTATTTTATATTGATCTATAACTTTTGTGTATAAGTGATACGCTCATGCGCTACAGCCAACTTCGTGCCTTTCATCAGGTGGCCCTGCACGGCGGCTTTTCCCGCGCGGCCGAGGCGTTGAACCAGACCCAGCCTGCCCTGTCTGATCAGGTGCGCAAGCTGGAGCAGGCACATGACACGCTGTTGTTCAAACGCGATCACAAGCAGGTTCAACTGACCAAGGCCGGTGAAGGGTTGTTCCGTCTGACCCAGCAGTTTTTTGAGGTTGAGGCCGCCGTTGGTGCCTATCTCAGCCAGTCGCGCGCGTCAGTGCATGGAACATTGCGCATCGTCGCGGATTCAGCCCTGCATATCACCGAGGTCGTACAGCGGTTTCAGGCCAGCTATCCCGATGTGCTGATTTCAGTAAAAACTGGCAATACCGAGGACGTTTTGACCCAGTTGCGCAATTACGAGGCCGAAGTCGGCGTTGTGGGCAATCTGGAACCAGCATCGGATTTGGTCATGCACGATCTCAGCGCCTCGCCCATTATCGCAATTGCGGCCAAGGGGGTTTTGCCCTCTGCCCAGACTGATTTGCACTTTGACGCGCTGACCACGCAGCCATTGGTGTTTCGCGAACCTGGATCGCGCACCCGTCAAAGCATGGAGGCCGAAGCCGCACGCCGGGGATGTGTTTTGCGCCCCACGATTGTGGTCGACGGGCGTGAGGCGATGCTTGAGGTCGTGGCCTCGGGTGCGGGGCTGGGATTTGTATCCGAGGCAGAATGCGGGCAGGACACGCGCCTGCACAAGTTACCAATCCGGGATCTGAACATGACGATGCGTGAAACATTGGTGCACCTGTCCATGCGGGCCGACGTGCCTTTGGTGCGGGCGTTCATGCGTTGCGTTTCAAAGCAATAATCCGGGGTCCAAAATACGCCGCTTGATTGTCCGGGCGAATCTCTGTTTGCTGCGCGAACATGTCTGCACGCGGGGGAAAATGACCAGTCAGCGCAACATCTTGTTTATTGTGATCGATCAATTGCGCGCCGATTGTCTGACCGGCGCTTTGGCCGATCATGTGGACATGCCGCACTTGCAAGCCTTGCGCAAAGAGGCCGTCACATTTGCCAATCACCATTCGGTGTGCAACCCGTGCGGACCTGCACGCGCGTCACTGCTGACCGGGCAATATGCGATGAACCACGGTGCGGTACGCAACGGCACGCCCTTGCCGCATGACACGCCCAATCTGGCCACCGAACTGCGCAGCGCGGGATATGTTCCGTTGCTTTATGGCTACAACGACAGCAGCCGTGATCCGCGTGGGCTGGACCCGTCTGATCCGGTGCTGACATCGTACGAAGAAGTGATGCCCGGGTTCGAGGAAGTCGTTGAAATGCGGCTTGAAAAGGGCGAGCCGTGGCGAAAATACCTGACCTCAAAGGGTTATGATCTGTCAAACTGGCCCAACATTTATGACGCCCAGGGTGACGATGTTTGTGATCCCGCCATGTACAGTGCCGAGCACAGCGATACCGCGTTCCTGACCGATCAGATGTTGGCCGATTTGGCCCAGCGCCCACCGGGATGGTGCGCGCATCTGACGTACATTCGTCCGCATCCGCCTCTGGTGGCCCCCGCACCCTATAATCGCATGTATGATCCGGCCGATTTGCCCGATCCGTTGAATGTCTCGGACAGGGACACCGCCGCACGCGAGCACCCGCTCCACGCCGTCGCGATGGAATATCGGCGCGCCGCCAACATGGTAGACGGATTTTCCGATCTGGATGACAGCCCCGAAACAACCGCCAAGCTGCGCGCGATCTATCTGGGTCTGGCCACCGAAGTGGATCATCATATCGGCCGTGTGGTGCAGTTTTTGCATGATACAAACCAATATGATGACACGCTGATCGTGGTCACAGCAGATCATGGCGAAATGCTTGGCGATCACCATGCCTGGGGCAAGATGAGCTATCACCACGCCAGCCATGCGGTGCCTTTGATCATCCGTGACCCACATCACCCGGCGCAGTTTGGCAGCACAATCACTCACCCGACCGAGTCGGTCGATATTGCGCCAACTTTGCTGCATATCGCGGGTGTTTTGCCCCCCGACACAATGGACGGGCGCAACCTCTGCGGGTTTTTACAACATGGCACCCAAAGCGAATGGCGCGATTACATCTACTGCGAATTGGACTATGGCAACCCTCTGAAACCAACGCTGTTTCAACAGCGCCTTAACCTGCCGTGTGATCAGGCAAATTTGGCCATTTTAATCAAAGACACCCATACCCTGGTGCACTTCAATGGCGGGTTGCCTCCAGTGCTGCTTGAGGCACAAACAGGTGGCGCTGTCCGTGACATAAGCGCACAACCTGAGGCTGCATCCGTCATTCTGGAACTGTCCCAAATGATGCTAAGCCACAAAATGACCTTTGCGGGGGGGCGATTTGCCCATACCATGATCACAAGTGACGGGGCCAAAACAATGCCGCGTCATCAAAACACGCCCGAGCGCGTAGCGCAGACGGCCAAGGCTTCTTGATGACCCCGAATGTCATGAACGCTTTACATAAACGGGGCAAAATGCAGATGCGGATGGTCATTTCAGACCACAACCGCCTGCAAGAGGCAGTGAGGATACGGCATTATCCAATGAGTTGGCGCATCCGGCGTTTTTGCATGGCTGAACCCCAGCCGGTGACGCGTAATGGACGCATTTCTATTGCGGGTGTCTGCCTGTCAGGCATCGGCTTACACTTTGGGAAACGGACCCCACACGTAAAAGTCCGACAACAGGAGAGAACATGAAAAAGTATCTTTTAAGCGGTGTAGCTGTGCTGGCCTTGCCAGCTGCGGCCTATGCCAATTGCCCAGCCATTTCAGTGGCTGATATGGGCGGTGTTGCCGCGGGTGCCTATCCGCAGCAATACGATCTTGCCGAATTCCAAGAGGCCGCTGGCTGCACCATGGAGTTTTCCGAGCATCCTGACATGGCCGAACTGAATGCCGCCATCAAAGGCAACGGCGATATGGCCGGTGTGGCCGATCGTCTGCCAATGGAGCCACTGGTCGTGGTGCCTTACGCCAGCACTGGTCAATATGGTGGCACACTGGACGTTCTGTCCAATGCCACCGAGGCCGGCACGTCGGACTTCTTGTCAGTGCGTCACGTCAACCTTGTACGTTACTCGGATGATCTGGCCACTATTGTGCCCAACGTCGCCAAGTCATGGTCGTGGAACGATGATTTCACCCAGCTGACGTTTACCCTGCGCAAAGGCCACAAATGGTCGGACGGCGCGCCGTTCACATCGGCCGATGTTGCGTTTTGGTACAACAACATCATGCTGGACACGAACATCTTTGAAAAGCCCAAAGATTACGCAACCGTTGCTGGCGAAGCGATGACCGTGGACACACCTGATGATGTGACCGTTGTCTTCAACCTGCCTGCACCCAAGCCGGGCCTGCTGGCACACTTTGCCACACACTTTGCCCAAGGCTTCCAGCCCAAACATTTCCTGGGTCAGTTCCACCCCGACATCAACGCCGATGCCGACACACTGGCGCAATCGCTGGGCTTTGAAAACGGCTATGACGCGATCAAGGCCTACTACGGCAACTCGGACTGGACAGACACGCCCACACCGATGCTGAGCAAGCCTGATCTGGTCGATGGTCTGCCCAAGGCAACACACCCCACGCTGGAAAGCCACATCTACGTTGGCGACACCACCGAGGGCCGTCAACTGGTCGCAAACCCGTATTTCCACCAGGTTGATACGACGGGCCAGCAGCTGCCCTACATTGGCAAGCAGGACGAGGTGTACATCAACGACAACGAAGTGCGCATCCTGAAGCTGGTGAACTCGGAAGTTGACTACAAGTCGCAGTCTCTGCAACTGGCATCCGCTCCTATCTTGTTGGAAAATCAGGAAAAAGGTGATTACACAATCTACCTGCGCCCTGAAATCACGATGGGCGCCTTTGGCTTTAACGTCACCCACGAGGACCCTGAAAAGCGCAAGGTCTTTGGTGATGTGTCATTCCGCGAAGCGATGTCACTGGCGATCAACCGCGACGAGCTGAACGAAGTCGGTTTCTTTGGTCAGGGTGAAGGCAAACAGTATGTTGGCTTCTCGCCTCTGCCAGAGTTTGCTGATCCTGCGATGACCAGCTACATGGCTGAGTTTGACAAAGACGGTGCCATGGCACGCCTAGACGCTCTGGGCATGGCCGACACCGATGGGGACGGCTTCCGCGAGCTGCCAAACGGCGACAAGCTGGTGCTGAACCTGAACTACTCGACCCAGGGTATCGCCGGTCAGACCGTTGAACTGGTCAGCCAGTACTGGGCCGATGTGGGCATCCAATCCTCCGTGAAAGAGGTGACACCGGACGAATATCGCTCGGCGCAATCCTCAAACAAGCTGGACGTGTCCATGTGGCGCAAAGGTCAGCCCGTTGCTATCGTTCTTGGCAACAACGAGCTGTGGGTGCCTCCGTTTGAGAACTACTTTGGCAACCGCAACGGTATGCTGTGGGCCGAATGGGTCGACAGCGATGGCGCGGCTGGCGTTGAGCCACCGGAAGATGTGAAGCAACTGATTGCTGACATCAATGCCTTCCAATCCGCAGATCAGTCCTCGGCAGAATACGCCGAGCTGGGCGCGCGGATGGTGGAAACCATGACCAAGAACCTGTTCTTTATCGGTACGGTCAACGCACCAGCACCGATTTACCAGAACAACAAGCTGCAGAACTTCACCGAGTTCAAAACGCACAGCTATGAGTACTACCGCACGTACCCATACCGCGCGTCGCAGTGGTGGTTGACCGAATAATCGGTACAGTCGAATAATACCGATCCGGGCGGCGCGTCTGCCCGGATCACTTCTCAATGACCAAATCAATTAAAGGACGCGGACCAAACCGCGCCTGATCACAGACAGGGACAGCTACATGCTGCAATTCGGCAAGTTCGTGTTGACGCGGGCCATCATGGCCCTGATCACACTGATCATCGTTTCGCTTGTGGTGTTTTCACTGATGGAACTGGTGCCGGGCGATTGCGCCGAGCGGTACCTGGCCTTCAAAAACACCCAAGGCTCCTCAATTCAGATTGCCAACGAACTGGCCGCCGAGCGTATCCGGCTGGGCCTTGATCGCCCATTCCTGACCCGCTGGGTGTCATGGATCGGTGGTGCCTTCCAAGGCGACTTTGGCGACAGCTGCATTTTGCGCGTCAACATTGCCCAGCTGCTGGGCTCCAAATTCTGGATCTCACTGGGTCTGTGCCTGGCTTCGCTGGCGCTGGCCTATGCCATTGCTATCCCGGTGGGCATTATTGCCGCCGCCTCGTCGAACGCCTTCCTGAACAACGGCCTGCGTTTGTTTAGCTACCTCGGTCTGGCGATGCCAAACTTCCTGCTGGCCCTGATGATCATGTTGATCGGCACGGTCTATTTCGGGGAAACCTTAACGGGGCTATTTTCGAACGAATACCGCGATGCGCCGTGGAGTTGGGACAAGTTTGTCGATCTGATGAAACACGCCTGGCTGCCCATTTTCATCCTCGGCTGGTCGGCCACCGCCTTTGCTCTGCAAACCGTACGCGCCCTGATGTCGGATGAGATTGGTAAGCTTTACGTCACCGCCGCCGCCGCACGTGGTGTGTCGGGCGGCAAGCTCTTATGGCGCTACCCGGCCCGTCACGCGCTGGGTCCAATCGTGAACAGCCTTGGATTTGACCTGAACCGTATCTTTAACGAGCTGCCCATCGTCGCGCTGATCCTGACCCTGACCGAAGCGGGTGCGTTGCTGATCGAGGCGCTTGCGCGGTCTAATGACCAACAACTTGCAGGCGCGATCATCTTCCTGCTCACGGCCTCGATCGTGACGCTGAACTTCTTTACTGACGTGCTGCTGGCGGTGCTTGATCCGCGCGTGCGCAAAAGCATCATCAGGTGACCGACATGACAGATCAAACCGCCAACACGCCCCAATCGATGGATGCCGATCAAAAGGCCAAAGAGGCGTATTTCACCGCCTCGCAAGGTCAGCTGATCTGGGCCCGGTTCAAGAAACAGCGCGCCGCGATGATTGCCGCCTGCGTTCTGGTGTTCCTGATGCTATCGGGCATCTTTGCGCCGTTCCTGTCGACCTATGATCCAACCATTGCAGGGAAAAACAAAGACTACACCAACGGCGCGCCACAGGTGCCGCAGTTCTGCGATGACGCGGGATGCAGCCTACGTCCGTTTGTCTATGGAGTAGAGCGTGAACGCTCGATGGCCACCAATTTCCGTTGGGTGACCAAGATCAATACCGAAGACCGCAAGTACATCCATTTCTTTGTGGAAGGCTGGGACTACAAGTTGTTCGGCTTCATTCCAATGGACACGCACCTCTTTGGAGCGCCCGAAGGGTTTGTGCATATCTTTGGCACGGATCAATCGGGTAAAGACATCTATTCACGCACGTTGCATGCGATCTGGACATCAATGAAAGTGGGCTCGATCGGCGTGTTCATTGCATTTGTGCTGGCGTTGATCATCGGCGGGGTTGCAGGGTACTACGGCGGCTGGATCGACAGTATCTTGCAGATGATCACCGATGCAGTGCGTACCGTCCCGGCCATTCCACTCTTCATGGCGGTGGCGGCGTTCATGCCACCCGAATTATCGGCCGAGGCCAGGTTTTTCTACATATCACTCATACTTGGCTTCATCGGGTGGCCCACACTGGCACGGCGGGTTCGGACCCACCTGCTGACTGAGCGGAACCAGGAATATGTGCTGGCCGCACAGCTGTGTGGTGCGGCCCCCGGCCATGTGATCCGGCGCCATTTGCTGCCCAGCTTTACCAGCTATATCATTGTCGATCTGGTCATCTCGTTCCCTTACATGGTGCTGTCAGAAACCGCGCTGTCGTTCATTGGCCTGGGCCTGAAGGATCCGGTGAACAGCCTTGGCGTTATGCTGCAAAACGTGACCAATGCCGACGTGCTGCTGAACTATCAGTGGTATTTCATTCCCGTCATCTTCTTCATTGCGCTTGTGATGGCCTTCGTCTTTGTGGGCGATGGGTTGCGTGATGCCGCTGACCCTTACTCGGATAACAACAAATGAGCGATCTGATCACAGTTCAAAACCTCACGCTGCAGTTTCGCACCGATGAGGGCCTGATAACGGCGGTGGAAGACGTGTCATTCCGCGTCCGCAAAGGCGAGGTGATGGGACTGGTGGGCGAAAGCGGATCAGGCAAATCGGTAACCGCCAAGGCGCTGATGCACCTGAATGCCAAAAATGCCGTCTACACCCCGGAAAGCAAGATCATCCTGCACACAGATGAGGGTGATCTGGACGTGCTGGCCCTGCGCAAAGCCAAAGATATGAAGGTGATCCGGGGTGGTGCCATCTCGATGATCTTTCAAGAACCCATGGCCAGCTTTGCCCCTGCCATTTCCATCGGCAAGCAGATGATCGAACAGTTGATGCTGCACTCGGACATGACCAAGAAACAGGCGCGCGACCGGTCAATTGAGATGCTGGACCGTGTGGGCATTTCTGACCCGCACAAGCGCGTCGACCAATTCGCGTTTGAGCTGTCAGGCGGGATGCGCCAACGCGCGATGATCGCCATGGCGCTGAGCACCAACCCCAAGCTGCTGATCGCGGACGAGCCGACGACCGCTCTGGATGTTACCATTCAGGCGCAGGTGATCGACCTGATGCATGATCTGGTGAAAGAATTCGACATGGGCATCATTTTTATCACGCATGATCTGGGTGTGGTCGCACAGACCTGTGACCATGTCTCAGTGATGTATCTGGGCCGTTTGATCGAAAAAGGCCCGGTGCGCGAAGTCATTCGTGATCCGCGCCATCCCTATACGCAGGGCCTGATTGATGCGCTGCCCAAGCTGGATGAGCTGGACCAGCCGTTGACCCCCATTCCCGGTGACATTCCATCACCATTGGAGCGTCCGCGCGGTTGCGTGTTTAACACACGGTGTTCCAAAGTCGTGGGCGACATCTGCATGCGTGATCTGCCACAAGATGTGAAAGTGGACCCGGTACACCGCGTCGCCTGCCACATATACAATCAGGAGGGCCAGGCATGAGTGACGATTTCCTGATCTCGGCCAGAGGCCTGTCGGTGGGGTTCCAGATTGGCAAGGGCCTGTTTGATAAACGTGTCTTGAAAGCGGTTGATAAAGTGAATGTGGACATTCAGTCCGGGTCGTTCTTTGGCCTTGTGGGCGAAAGCGGTTCAGGCAAAACCACGCTGGGACGGGCCTTTCTGAAGGCGGTGCCAATCACCGAAGGCACAGCCACCTATGATGATGGCGAGGTGCAGTATGATCTGGGCACGCTGGATGGGGCCGATCTAAAGGATTACCGCAAACGCGCGCAGCTTATCTTTCAGGATCCCTATGCGGCGCTCAGCCCGCGCATGACCGTGCGCGATATTATTGCCGAGCCGCTGGAAGTGATGGGGCTGACCAAAAACCGCGAAGAAACCGACACCCGCGTGCGTGAAATTGCCGCCAAATGCCGGTTGAACCTAGAGCACCTGCGCCGCTTTCCGCATGCGTTTTCAGGTGGGCAACGACAGCGAATATCGATTGCCCGTGCGTTGGTGTCAGGACCGAAATTTGTGGTGGCCGATGAAAGCGTTGCCGCATTGGATGTGTCTATTCAGGCCGATGTGCTGAACCTGCTGAAAGAATTGCAACGTGATCTGGGTATTACATTCATGTTCATCAGCCATGATCTGTCGGTGGTGGCGCATACCTGTGATCATGTGGCGGTGATGTATCTGGGCCGGCTGGTGGAAAGTGCGCCCACGCAACAATTGTTTGAAGCGCCGCGCCATCCCTACACGAAGGCGCTGTTTTCGGCCATTCCGTCGCTTGATCCGGATGATACCGGTGTGGCGCAAAAACTGGAGGGCGAAATCCCATCGCCGACCAATCAGCCCTCAGGATGCAAGTTTCATACCCGCTGTCCGTTTGTTCAGGACAAGTGCCGGGCAGAAGAGCCAAAGCTGGAGCACGCGGATGGGACGGGTCACGAAGTGGCATGTCATCGCTGGAAAGAACTGATGGAGACGGCAGCGCTTTGATTTGGTTTCGAATGGCCTTCGGCCATCCGACCAAGCGGGGGCCAGCCCCCGCACCCCCGGAGTATTTCGGACAAAATGAAAAACAGCGCGTTACGGCGTTGGGTCTACCGCGTGAACCTCGATCACATTGCCGTCAGGGTCATAAAAGAAAATCTGGTGCCAGCCAGCGACAGCTGTGTTACCCCAATCGGAATAAGGGATGCCTTGGGCATCGAGATGCGCCATGAAGGCCGGCAAATCATCGGTGCGATAGGCGATATGACCGGTGGCAACCGGATTGACGATGTGGCCTGTGGAAAAGCCTGCCAAAATATCGCGCTGCGCCAGATGGGTTTGGATATCGCCATCGTGCAGGAACGATACATCCCCCGCATAGCCTTGTTTTTTCTCAAGCGTTGGCAAGCCGTCCTCGGGCGTGGTGAGGCCAAGGACATCGCGGTAAAATCCATCCATTCTGGCCACATTGTCCGTGGCCAGATTGACGTGATGCAGTTTCAGTTTCATGCACGCACCTTCCCGTCCAAGGTGGAGATTGCGCCGTAAAGATCGGGCCTGCGGTCGCGGAAAACGCCCCAATAGCGGCGTGTTTCAGCGACCTCGTCCAGATCAAACGTGGCAGTGAGAACCGTCATGTCTTCGCTCGCGGCCTCGGCAACCTTTTGACCAAAAGGGTTTGCAATGAATGACCCCCCAAAGAATTTTAGTTGCAGGGTATCATCCTGCGTTGCCGTTTCAGTCCCGACCCGGTTGCTGGCCACGACGGGCACCAGATTGGTCGCCGCATGCCCACACATAGCCGCCTGCCAATGCGGGATGCAATTGGCGTCGGGGCGCGTCGGCTCTGATCCGATGGCGGTGGGATAAAGCAGCATCTCGGCCCCTTGCAGGACCATGCAGCGCGCCGCTTCGGGGAACCATTGATCCCAGCAGATCGCGGCTCCAATTCGGCCAAAGGCAGTGTCCCACACCATAAATCCAGTGTCACCGGGGCTGAAGTACTGCTTTTCCTGATAGGCCACATCGTTGGGAATATGCGCCTTGCGATACACGCCCAGCACGGATCCATCCGCGTCAATCATGGCCAATGAGTTGAAATAGCTTTGCCCCGCGCGTTCAAAGAATGAGATCGGAAGGACCACGTTCAATTCTCGCGCGAGGGCGGCAAAATGCGCGATGGCTGTGTTGTCTTGCGCCGTGGTGGCCAGTTCGAAGTGTTTGTGCGCCTGTTCGATACAGAAGTAGGGAGTTTCAAACAGTTCTTGGATCAAGATGACATTGGCACCTTGGGTGGCGGCGTTGCGCACTAAGGTTTCGGCGCGGGCGATGTTGCCGGGCTTGTCCCAGGTGCAGCTCATCTGGGTGGCGGCAAGGGTGACGTTACGCATTGGGACCTCAGTGAGTTGCGGGTTGTTGTTGGGTGATGCAATGGATGTTGCCACCGCCATCGGCAATGGTGTTGGTCATCACACCCACCACCTCGCGGTCTGGGAACAGCTTTGCCAACATGTTGCAGGCTTCGCGGTCATGGTCGGGAAAGCCATATTGCGGAACGATCACGCCGCCGTTGACCAGATAGAAATTGATGTAGGACAGGAACCGGCGCGTGCCGTCTGCCATGCGGTCCACGGGCGGCGCGGTGACCTGATAGACCGTCAGCGGATCACCCTGGGAATCGGTTGCGCGCTCTAGAATGGCGCGGTTGTCGAGTAGGTTCTGATAATCTGAATCCTCGGGGTCCGCGCTGACCTGACACAGCACACCGTCCGGCACAAAGGCCGCGACCACATCGACATGGCCGTTGGTGCTGTCATTCTCAAGCGTGCGGTTCAGCCAGATCATCTTGGACTGGCCCAGTTTATCAAACAGCTCTTGCTCAAATGCCGCGCGCTCGGGGCCACCACGGCGCGTGCGATGTTCAAAGCACTGCCGGGTCATGACCATCGTGCCTTTGTCGTCGATGTTCATGGCGCCGCCCTCAAATATCAGGTCGGATTTGATGTGGGTCGCCCCTGTCATTGCACTGATCCGGGCGGCGGTCTGGTTGTCTTTGTCGTGCGGCCAATCGCTGCCCCAGCCATCAAACTCCCAATCCACAGCGCCCAGAGATCCATCCTCCCCCAGCACAAAGGTCGGCCCACTGTCGCGCAACCAGCTATCGTTGAGGGGGCATTCGATCAGGGTGACATTTTCGACGCCTCTCAAACGCTCGACCCCCTCGCAATTCTCGGGGTCAAACAACATCGAGACGGGCTCGAACCGGGCAATGGCACGCGCGACATCTTCGTGTTCGCGGCGGGCTTGGTCCAGCGTGTCGCCATAGGTCAGCGTGGCGCAGGGCCAGGCGATCCATGTGCAGTCGTGGGGGGCCCATTCGGGCGGCATGGTGTAGTGTGTCATGGGGTGCCTGACCTTTTTTGCAACGCAGAGGCGTGTTACATCTAAAGTCAGGCTAGGGGATCAGATACCGCAGGTCCAGCGCGCCGGAAGCGGTATCTGTCGATTGAAGGCCAGGCTTAGTTCATCAGTCCGGCGTGGCGCAGCCCATCATCAACCAGGGCGCGCGTGGCGTCGCTGAGGCCGGTCAGGGGCGAGCGCACTTCCTCGGAGCACAGTCCCACACGCGACATGGCATACTTGGCACCAACCAGACCCGGCTCGGTAAAGATGGCTTTGTGCAACGGCATCAGCTTGTCTTGAATCTCAAGCGCTGTGGCATAATCACCCGACAGCGTGGCCTCCTGCACCTGAGAAATCATTGCAGGGGCCACATTGGCGGTGACCGAGATGACACCGACGCCACCCTGAGCATTAAAGCCATGCGCAGTGGCATCTTCGCCGGACATTTGCACGAAGTCCTTGCCGCAGGTCATGCGCTGCATGCTGACACGTGACAAATCAGCGGTGGCATCCTTGACCCCGATGATGCGCGGCAGTTTGGCCAGCTCACCCATTGTTTCGGGTGTCATATCCACCACGGAACGGGGCGGGATGTTGTATATCACGATCGGGATATCACAGCTGTCATGGATGGCTGTGAAATGTGCAATCAACCCGCGCTGCGTGGGTTTGTTGTAGTATGGCGTGACCACCAACGCCGCATCAGCACCCACCTTTTCGGCGTGTTGCGCCAGACGAATGCTTTCCAGCGTGTTGTTGCTGCCGGCACCCGCGATCACCGGAATACGGCCAGCCGCGGCGCGTACAACTTCTTCGACCACGGTTTCATGTTCCTCATGAGTCAGCGTGGGCGATTCACCCGTTGTGCCGACCGGAACCAACCCCTTCGAGCCTTCGCCGACGTGCCATTCCACAAGTTTCTTGAGCGTATCAATGTCCAGTTCACCGTTCTTGAACGGCGTGACCAGTGCAGGAAAAGATCCTCGAAACATGATACGCTCCTTTGTTGTTTCAACAGGTTAGCCAGGATTGGCCGGGTGTTTGATCGGGCGTCACCTTAGCGGCAACCCGCCACCCTGCCAAGTTTGTGAATGGACGACAGGCAGTGGCAACCCTAAATGTAGGCTGTCTATCCTTTGCTTGAGCTGGAAATGCAAGCCATGTTGCGCTGGTGCTTTATTCTATTCGTGTGTCTGTGGCCCGCCGCGCCTGTGTCCGCGCAGGACATTGTGCCTGCAGACACCACCATCGGTACCGATGTCGCAGTGCAACCCGTCGCGCAGGTTTTGCCCCAAACACCACCGCGCATTGCGCCGCGGCCTCTTGCCAGTGCGATGCATGCCATGCGTGCCGGGCGGTGGGAAAGGGCCAGGGCATTGGCTGCGCGCGATGGTCCTGGCGCCGAGCAAATGATCGACTGGTTTTCACTGTTGGCCGCACGGGGCAGCATTGACGAGGTGATTGCCTTTTTGCAAACTCATCCGGATTGGCCGTCGGGTGCCTATTTGCGCAAGCAGACCGAGGCCAGCATCAAAGACGCCAGTACTGCACAAATCATGGCGCTCTTTGCAGATCATCCAGCACAGACCGGCGCAGGTGTTTTGGCACACGCACGCGTTTTAATTGCCAATGGAGACGCAGACCCGGCCGAAGCCATCTTAACCGACGCCTGGCGCAGCTTTGATCTGAGCACACAAGAGCATGAGCAGTTCATCGAACAGCATGGTGCCCTGTTGGCAGAGCATCATATCGCACGGCTGGACATGGCCGATTGGCGTGGTCTGAAGGATGTGGAGCAAATGTTGCCATTGGTGCCACAAGACCACGTAAAACTGATTGGGGCGCGCAAGTTGGCCAAATCCGGGGGGCAGGCGTTCGACGATGCATTCAAGGCGTTGCCCAAAGCGCTGCAATCGGATGGGCGCATCGCGCATGTTCTGTTCAACCGTCATATCAAAGAAAACCGCGACGATGACGCGATCAAGCTGATCTTGCGCCAAAGCCGGATCAAGAATGGTCTGGGCCAGCCCGCCAAATGGGCCAGTTGGCGCAGGGCTTTGGCGCGATCGAAAATGCGGGCAGGCGAGGCACAGCTGGCCTATGATCTGGCTTCGGTTCATCAATTGACGGGCGGGTCGTCTTACTCGGATCTGGAAT
The DNA here is from genome assembly GCA_045106595.1 of Roseovarius sp. Lineage (GTDB taxonomy): Bacteria > Pseudomonadota > Alphaproteobacteria > Rhodobacterales > Rhodobacteraceae > Roseovarius. The sequence continues at coordinate 105,287 of JBGCEW010000015.1, forward strand.
GGCTGTCGGGCTATCTTGCGCTGACGTATCTGGAAGATGCCGAGTTGGCCTTGGATCATTTCCAAAGGTTCAGGGCAGCGGTGGCCACACCGATTTCGCTGGGGCGGGCCGGATACTGGATTGGTCGCGCCCAAGAGGCATTGGGCGACACCGAGGCCGCACAGCTGGCCTATGAAGAAGGCGCACAGCATCAGACGTCTTTTTACGGTTTGTTGGCGGCGGAACGGGCCGGTGTAGCGTTTGACCCAGCGCTGGCCGGGAAGGAAACGTTCGCGGCTATTGAGGGGTCAAAGCTTGCTGCGTCGTCGGCGGTTCAAGCCATGATACTGGCAGCGGCGATGGGCGACCTGAACCTGGCCGAACGCTTTGTGACCCATCTGGGCAGGCGCTTAACACGGGCTGAACTGGGGCAATTGGCGCAGCTGCTGGATAACATGGGCGAGGCACATTTGCAGGTCATGCTGGGCAAAACTGCCGCGCGGCGCGGTCTGGTGTTACATGCGCCTTACTACGCGCTGCATCCGATGATGGACATGCCCATGCCTGTCCCAACCGAGCTGTCTTTGGCCATCGCCCGACGCGAGAGCGAATTTGATTTTGGTGTTGTGTCGGGCGCAGGCGCACAAGGGCTGATGCAAGTGATGCCCGGCACCGCACGGGACGTCGCGCGCGATCTGGCGCTGGAGCATGACCCGACGCGCGTGCTGTCAGATTGGCAGTATAACACCGTGTTGGGTTCAACCTATCTGGCGCAGATGGCCGAGCGGTTTGACGGGAATATCATCATGATTTCTGCCGCGTACAACGCGGGCCCTGCCCGCCCACCACGCTGGATCGAGGCGAATGGCGATCCGCGCGGTGCCAAACCTGATGACACGTCCATCGTGGATTGGATTGAGCATATTCCGTTCCGTGAAACCCGTAACTACGTCATGCGTGTATCCGAAAGCCTGCCCATCTACCGCGCGCGATTGGGGCGCGATCCGCTGCCCGTGTCGTTCAGTCAGGAATTGACAGGGAGCACGATCGCCGTGCGCCCTGTCATTGCATCAGACTAGACCGGTCAGAAAGATTTGCGCCAGGCTACACCCAGCATCCACTCGGTTTTCAGCATAGGGCCGTTCATGTCCTGATAGACTGGCACGCCCAGCTCGACCCCAATCTTGTGCCCTTTGAGGGCCCCCTGCTTGGGCGTGAAATCCGCACCTGCAAACAACGTCACCCGGTCTCCGCCATAGCTGCGCGGGTCTGCGCCTGGCGACGGACCACCGATATTGGCATCGATCCCGTCAATCCGGCCCAGGCGGCTGGCCTCGACCCGGCCCGAAAGGCTCAGCCAGGGTGCAGCCTTGTAGCTGGCCCAGGCATTGAGCGCGATTTCGTCACCCAGTGAATAGCCCTCGTCATTGCTGCCCAACCGGATAGTGCCGCGCAGTTGCGCGCCATAGCTCATGGCACCTTTCGTGGTCTGGTAGGTCAGTGCCGGCATCAGATCAAACGTGCCCGATCCCAGCTGCATGGCATAGGCCAGCCGCCGCGTGGGGCGCATATTCATGGGCGTCAGCATCTGGCCGGTTTCAGTAATCGATCCGGTGGGCAAGCTGAGGCCCAAAGTGCCGTTCAGCTTGTGCGCCCCTTCGGTCAACAACCCAAACGTGGCCGCCACGCGGATATCGCCCAGCCCTTCAGAGTGGCGCTTGGATATCCCCAACACAGTGGTGCCCGTTGGCCCCTGATAGGTGATCGCTGTCATGTCTTTTTCAACATAAGGCACCATGGCCATGACGGTGACATTATCGCTTAGCCCGTACATTGCGCTTAGCATGTGCATGTCCATGGTCATCTGATCCGGGATCACCCGCAACGTGGGCGGCATGCCCGGCATCCCGGCAAAGCGGTTGGGAAGGATCGTGGCGGCCTGATCGGGGCTGATGTCCGATGTACCCAGGCGCAATCCGTCCATAGACATGTGGCCATAACGATACCCCAGGATGAATTTGCCCTTGGGCATCAAGTGCCGGCCCATAACGCCAATCGGGCCGTGTCCGTGCATCTTGTGACCCATGCCTGCGTGATCGCCATGATCCATCGACATGTGATCCTTATGGCCTTCGTGACCTGACATCTTGTCAGTGTTCATGGTTTGCGCTCCGGCTATGGGCGCGCTCAGCAATAGCCCTGCGCCAAAGCACAGTGCCGTCAGTGTTTTGAATGTCATCTTATCTCTCTCGCTACGGAGATGCCTTCAGGCGGCGCTCCGATGGTCTGAACTGTTGAATTGAAGGAAGGGTCAGGCCTGTTCAGGCGGTGCGCGAGAGTTGTAGGCGTGTTTTGAACGTTGCGAAGTCAGCGCCAGGCCCGCAATTGTAGCCGCTTGTGCCGCGGTCACGACGCGGGGGGCAACCGATGGTGGATAGGTGTCGTCCAATACCGAAATGATGCCGAAGAACGGGCAAGCCTCGGCTGCATATTCTTCGTTGTCTTCGACCGGTTGGCCATCTTTCATCGAGATGTAGACAATCTCACCACCCGAACAGATGGCCATGATCCCCGGCGCCGGAGACGCCATCACATAAGGAGCCGCAACAAGACGCATCACCAGTACAAGCGCCAGCACACATGCCATCACTTGCCGGGGTACTCTCCAATGACGGGGCTTGGCCCTGTACATGGTCGTTGGTCCTTGCTGTCCCTTGGGTGAGGGCCACCCGTTTGCCCGACTTATCCGACGGATCACGTTCACGCTAGCAAAGGCGGAGGAGCCGCGCGCTTGGCCAGATTGACGCAGTCGGTTCAGCTTTGCAGCTTGCGTTGCCGCCACAGCGTGAACAGGCCTGCCCCAACCACCAAACACACACCGATTGCCACGTTCGGACGAATAGTTTCTGAGAACACCGAAATGCCGATGACACTGACAAACACCAGTTGCAAGTAGGCGAAGGGTTGCACGGCGCTGGCTTCGGCCACTTCGTAGCATTTGATCAATGTGTAGTGGCCCAAAGCTCCCGTGACACACAACGCGGCCATCCAGCCCCAATCCGACCTCGTCATCGGCTCCCAGAACCAGATGCCAACAATGGTCATCGCAACCGAACCCACGGTGCCGGTCCAGAAAAAACTGGTGGCAGCCGTGTCCAGACGTGCCACATAGCGGGTCAGAAGGCCATACAGGGCAAACATCAATGCCGCCAGCAAAGGCACGGCGGCTGCGGGTTCAAAGACGCCGTAGCCGGGTTCGAGGATCACAAGCACACCAATGAAGCCGATAAAGATTGCAACCCACCGTCGCCAACCCACCTGCTCGCCCAGAATGGGCCCCGAAAGGGCAGCAATCAGCAACGGATAACAGGCAAACACCGCATGGCTTTCGATCAGACCAAGCAAGGTGAAGGCCAGGATCATAACGCAGATTTCAGCCACCAACAGCACTGCACGAAACCCTTGCAACAGCGGTTGTTTGGTCGCGGCCGCTGCACGGATACCGCCTGCGTGGCGGCTGGCAATGGTCAGCACAAAGGCGGCGAAGAACCAATAGCGGATCATCACGACCATCATGACGTTGTATTCGCCTGCAAGATGGCTGGAGATGCCGTCCTGCACCGCAAACACAAAGGTGGTCGCCACCATCATCACGATGCCCAAACGGGTGTTTTGCTCGGTCATGAGGCATCGTCCTTTGGGGCCATTCGGGCCGTTGTCATGTGCCGTTTGCGGCCATACCCTGCCTGACGCGCAACATTAAACCCGCCTGCCTCAAGACCACGACGGACAAAACCGGCGGCGGTATAGGTGGCAGCTGTGCCATTTGGCGCCGTAAAGCGGGCCACCTCGGCCATCAATGCAGAGTCCCACAACTCGGGGTTTTTTGCGGGGGAAAATCCATCCAAAAACCACGCGTCAGCGCATCCGTTCCAGTGCGGCAGTTGGGTGCGCGCATCGCCCACGATCAGCTCAAATTGCAGGTCGGGCAATTCAAACTGGCGCGCGCCTGCAGACCAGAACGGGGCACATTCCGCTGCAATGTCACCCAGCGCACCAAATGCGCTTTGGGCGCGCAACATGTCATCGGGGGCCATCGGATACGCCTCAAATGAGGTGAAGCGCAGCATGCCGGGCACGCCCGCCTGCCGCCAGCATTGCAGCGCGCACAGCAGGTTCAGCCCGGTGCCAAAACCCAATTCAGCGATGTGAAAGCCATCTACAAAGCGCTGTGGCAGACCATTGCCCGCCAGAAACACATGAGCAGTTTCCGCCACACCATTGTCCAGGCTGAAATACGGATCATCAAACCGGGTCGACACAGGCACATCGCCTGTGCGCCATTCCAGCTCTGCGTGCTGGTCCTGCATGGTTTGATCCTTTAGGAGGTGTCTAGGTTTTTTGACCATGCAGAGGAGCGCCGGAATTGGCAATGGCAGATGTCACCGTGATGGGAGCCGGGATATTCGGGCTATCCGTGGCGTGGAGCTGCCAGCAGCGCGGCGCACGGGTGCAGGTGATCGATCCGGGGGGTCCGGGGGCCGGGGCCTCGGGCGGTATTGTGGGTGCATTGGCGCCGCATGTGCCTGAAAACTGGAATGACAAAAAGGCCTTTCAATTTGACAGCCTGATCATGGCCGAGGCGTTCTGGCGAGATGTTCACGCGGCTTCGGGTATGGATCCGGGGTACGGGCGGCTGGGACGGTTGCAACCCGTGGCAGATGACGCGGCTTTGGCGCTGGCTCAGACCCGCGCGCAGACGGCTGAGGCCCTGTGGCAGGGGCGTGCCACGTGGCAGATCATCACCGCAGAAGGGCAAAACTGGGCGCCCGCCAGCCCGACAGGATACTTGATCCATGACACGCTCAGCGCGCGGCTGCATCCCCGCCGGGCCTGCGCCGCCCTGGCCGCTGCGATTATTGCCCAAGGTGGCACTGTCGACCGCGAAGGCGCCGCACAGGGCCAGGTGCTGTGGGCCACAGGTGTGCATGATCTAGAGGCGCTGAGTGCAGCGCATAGTCGGCAGGTCGGCAACGGCGTTAAGGGACAAGGCGCATTGCTGCAGCATGACGCGCGCGATCTGCCGCAGTTGTTTGCAGGCGGTGTACATGTGGTGCCACATGCCGACGGCACCGTGGCAATTGGATCGACCAGCGAGCGTGATTACACCGACGCCACCACAACCGACACCCAGTTGGACGATGTAATTGCGCGCGCGGTAAATGCTATACCCGCCTTGCACAAGGCCCCGGTGATTGAACGCTGGGCAGCGGCGCGCCCACGCAGCCGCTCGCGGGCACCAATGCTGGGCGCGCATCCGTTGCGGTCCGGGGATTATATCGCCAATGGAGGGTTCAAGATTGGCTTTGGAATGGCCCCCAAGATAGGCCAGGTTATGGCAGATCTTATGTTGGAGGGCAAAGACATGATCCCACCGGGCTTTGCCCCCAAGACATCGTATTAGGCCCCGCATGACGCCCAAAGTGACATCTCTCGATCATCTGGTTCTGACCGTGGCCGATATTGAGCGCAGTCTGGCGTTTTACAGCGCCATCTTGGGGATGGAGGTGATCACCTTCTCAGACCCGCCCCGTTATGCCCTGAAATTTGGCACGCAAAAGATCAATTTACATCTGGCTGGTCACGAATTTGAACCCAAAGCACAAACACCGGTGCCGGGTTCAGCAGACCTATGTTTTCTGACCGATGCCCCGTTACAAAACTGGCAAGCGCATCTAACAGCGCACGACATTTGTATCGAGGACGGCCCCGTGAGGCGCACAGGTGCCACGGGGCCGATTTGCTCGCTCTATATACGCGATCCCGATCGCAATCTGATCGAGATATCCAACCCTGTGCCGGGATAAAACACTTAGGACGCCGCTGCGCGCAGGTTTTCCATACGAGCACCCAGTGCCTTGCGATAGCTGTCAGCTTTCAGGCGGCCTTCGTCGTCAAAGGCCTCATAGGCCGCAGCGACCATCACTCCGGGGCCAGGCACCAAAAGCACTCCAAGTTGGGCCAGGCAGTGCTGGGTCATGAACAATTGGGTTTCACCGCCGGTGCGCCCTGCAGCCGCCGAAATCACCACGGTGGGTTTGCCCGCCCAAGGATTGCCCTCTGTGCGGCTGACCCAATCGAGCGCGTTCTTCAGCACTCCCGAAATGCCTTTGTTATACTCAGGCCCCGCGATCACAACTGCATCGGCGTCTGCGATCTGATCGGCGAGCGTTTGAACAACGGCAGGGACACCATCGGCGTCTTCCAGATCACCATCATAGAGCGGCAAATTCAGATCGGCCTGCATCACTTCGGCTTCGCCAAAGGCAGTTGCCGCTTCGGCCAGAAGCATGCGATTGAATGACCCTTTGCGCAGTGAGCCGGAGATTGTCAGAAGTTTCAGCGATGCCATACGTGGCCCCTTTTTGATTGATCCAATACACGTCACCCGTGCTTGGCAGTAATTTGCGTCAGGGGCAGATGTAGGGCAATCCTCATGGATGCACAGAAGCTATCTGATTATTAGATAGACTTGCAAATTCACACAGAAAACCCCGAGACGCTGCTGCACCCCGGGGAACACTATTAAACAAAATTGGCTTACCAGTCGGTTGGGCCTTTTTCCGCAAATGCACGCACCAGGAAATCGATGAACGCACGCACTTTGGGTTGGGTAAAGCGACCTGGCGGATACACCGCATAGATGCCTTGGGTTTCGGTTGGCAAATCAGGGATCACATCCTCAACCTGACCGTTGGCCAGCGCATCAGCATATAGAAAGCTGGGCAGATAAGCGATGCCAAGGCCCGAGATGGCCGCGTTCAGCAGGCTCTGCCCGTCATTCACGCTCAGACCACCTGCGGTGCGCACCTGACGTTTTTCACCCGATGGGGCTGTCAGCTTCCAGACCGAGCCATTGGCCTGGCTGGAATAATGCAAAAGCTTGTGATCGTTCAGATCGTCGATTTTCATCGGACGTCCGTGTTTCTGGAAATAGCCGGGGCTGGCAATCATCCGCTTGGTTGTCTCGGTCAGTTTACGTGCCCGCAAGCTGCTGTCTTCCAGCTCACCAATACGAATGGCCATATCAAAGCCTTCGGAAATCAGTTCAACATAACGGTTGTTCAGCACCATGTTGACGGTGATATCCGGGAATTCATCCAAAAATTCGCCCAAAACCGGGCTGAGGTGGTTCACCCCAAAATCCGTGGCGACAGAAATGCGCAACAGACCCGAAGGATCAGACTGCATGGACGACACCAAGGCATCGGCCTCGCCTGCGTCATTCAGCACCCGCAATGCACGGTCATAATAGGCCAGGCCAATCTCGGTTGGGCTGACACGACGCGTTGTGCGGTTCAGTAATCTGGCGCCAAGACGTGCCTCAAGCGATGAGACATGTTTTGACACAGCGGACTTGGAAATGCCCATCTTACGCGCTGCGTCCGTAAACCCGCCTTGGTCTACTACTGTCGCAAACGCTTCCATTTCAGTTAGGCGATCCATACTCGCTACCTCTGCTCGTTCTTTCGAGGATCAGGTATCACGTGTAAATCGGGCACAACTGGGGCGCATGCCGGACAAATCTTGGGTTTTCTAGCGGATCGTTGAAGGCATGGAAACGATACATGGGGCTGTTTTACCCGGTCTCACGCAGTGGCGCCTGAGGTTTTCACCGTTAAAATCACGGCCTTTTGATCCCCGCGTTGACGCGCAAAAGATGATACACGCGCACAATCCTCTACCTTGCTCCAATTGCAAAACATCAAAAAGGGAGTAATAATATGAATCGTTTACTTAGCGCAGCCTTTCTGTCCATCGGCCTTTCCTTCGGCCCCGCCGTGGCAGGCACCCCCGCACCTGAGGGCGCCGAGGTGTATTTCATCAACTTGTCTGATGGCGATACAGTCTCAAGCCCGGTCACCATCAACTTTGGCCTCAAAGGTATGGGCGTGGCTCCGGCCGGCACGGAAAAGGACAACACAGGACATCACCATATCCTGATCAATCGCGCCTCGTTTGGTGAGGCCGAAAGTGACACCGAAGCCAAGGAAACCGGCCTGCCCGCCGATGACAATCACAAGCATTTCGGTGGCGGCCAAACCGAGGTGACCCTGGATCTGCCCGCAGGCACACACACATTGCAATTGGTGTTGGGCGATTTGTATCACGTGCCACACACGCCCCCGGTCATGACCGAGGTGATCACGATCACGGTGGAGTAACCATCGACGAACGTCTAAAGCGTGGCGGCCAGGCGCGTGCCTTGATCGATGGCGCGCTTGGCATCCAATTCGGCCGCCACGTCCGCACCACCAATGACATGCACGGGTGTACCCTTAGCCTGAAGCGCATCGGCAAGGCTGCGTTCCGGCAACTGCCCGGCGCACAGAACAATCGTATCGGCTGCAATCAACTGAGGGGTCTCGCGTGCCTCGCCCGATGAAACATGCAGACCCTCCGCATCAATCGCCTCATAGTTTACGCCGCCCAACATCTTGACCCCCTTCATGCGCAACGCAGCCCGGTGAATCCATCCCGTGGTTTTGCCCAATCGCTTGCCGGGCGCTTCAGCCTTGCGTTGCAACAGTGTGATCTGACGCGCAGGATCTTCGGGCTGCGGGCCCTCGGCGGCCAAACCACCGCGGGTCTCTTCCGGATCGCCAATGCCCCATTCTTCTTTCCATTCTGCCAGATCAAGCGTTGGGCTTGTGCCCTTTTGCACCAGGAATTCAGCCACATCAAACCCGATGCCACCCGCACCGATAATGGCCACGCGGTCGCCCACCGGGGCCTTGTGACGCAGCACATCAATATAGTTCAGCACGTTTGGCCCATCCTGACCGGGAATGCCCGGATCGCGCGGACTGACACCCGTGGCGATGATCACTTCGTCATATCCATCCAGATCATCGGCACTGACATCCATGCCCATATGACACGTGACACCGGCCTCCTTGACCATAGTGGCGAACCAATCCACCAACCCGTGGAATTCTTCTTTGCCGGGGATGACCCTTGCCATGTTCAGCTGCCCACCCAGCTGATCGGCACGATCAAAGAGTGCCACGCGGTGCCCGCGCTCTGCCGCTGTAATAGCCGCCGACAATCCCGCAGGCCCCGCCCCCACAACCGCCACACTTTTCGGTGCCGCCGCGGGCTTTATCACCAACTCGGTTTCGTGACAGGCCCGTGGGTTCACCAGACAACTCGACAACTTGCCCGAGAAGGTGTGATCCAGACAGGCCTGATTGCACGCAATACACGGTGCAATCTGCTCCGCACGGCCCTCAACAGCCTTCTTCACAAACTCTGCATCCGCAAGAAACGGCCGCGCCATGCTCACCATATCGGCGGCTCCCTCGGCCAGAATGTCCTCAGCCACCTCCGGCGTGTTGATCCGGTTGGACGTGATAACCGGAATGCCCACCTTGCCCATCAGCTTTTTCGTCACCCACGCAAAAGCCGCTCGTGGCACCGATGTTGCAATCGTGGGAATACGCGCCTCGTGCCAACCGATACCAGTGTTAATAATACTGGCTCCTGCCGCCTCAACCGCACGGGCCAACGTCACCACTTCGTCAAACGTTGATCCACCGGGCACCAGATCAATCATTGAAAGTCTGTAAATCACAATGAATTCTGGCCCCACGGCTTTGCGCACGCGGCGCACCACTTCAACGGGCAGACGCATGCGGTTTTCATAACTGCCACCCCAGCGATCTTCGCGCTTATTGGTATGAGTAACCAGAAACTGGTTGAGGAAATAACCCTCGCTGCCCATCACCTCGACACCGTCATAACCTGCCTGCTGCGCGCGCTCGGCTGCCGTCACAATATCCACGATCTGCTTTTCGATGCCATCTTCGTCCAGCTCGGTCGGCGGAAAAGGTGAAATGGGCGACTTCACAGCACTGGGCCCAACGCAGTCCTTACTATAGGCATAGCGCCCCGCATGCAGGATCTGCATCGCAATGCGCCCATCTGCATTATGTACCCGGTCTGTCACAATCTTATGGTTGGCAATGTCCTCATCCGAGAACAGCCCAGCAGCCCCTGGAAACACGCCACCCTCTCGGTTGGGTGCCATCCCGCCCGTGACCATCAGCCCAACGCCACCTCTGGCCCTTGCGGCGTAAAACTCGGCCACCCGGTTCCAGTCTTTGGTCTCTTCCAACCCAGTGTGCATCGACCCCATCAAAACCCGGTTTTTCAAGGTCACATGCCCCAGATCAAGAGGGGCGAGCAGATGGCTATACTTGGTCATGTCAGTCTCCTTCACTTGGGGCGCAACCTGCCCTGCACCTGCCCAAAAGTCACCCCATACGTCACGTTACGCGACCCGCCCAGGTTTCACCTTGGCAGAAATACTCAAACTGCACTCTGCAAACGGCCCACTCCCAACCATTTAAGCGTCACCTTTCCGCTTGCAGAACAAAAGCGTGCGGACGCACTCATTTCGGTTAAGCGCGCAGGTCCTTGGGCGAGCCCATGACGACATAGGATGTGATCGAGTTCACCTGAGGCAAGGTGCCAACCACATCCGTGTGAAAGCTTTTGTAGGCGATCAGATCGGCGACCTCGATGCGCAGCAAATATTCCACCGTGCCGGTTATGTTGTGACATTCCACCACCTCGGGGGCCTGAGCCATGGCACGCTCAAACGCCTCCTGACTGGCTTTGGTATGACTGTTCAGTCCCACGGTTGAATACGCCACAAAGCCAATACCCATCGCGGTCTTGTTCAGCACCACGCGGTACCCCTTGATGACCTCGCGCCGTTCCAGATCCTGAACCCGGCGCAGACAGGCCGACGGCGACAAGCCCACCTTTTCAGCCAGATCCAGATTGCTTATCCGGCCATTTTGGCCCAGCTCTTGCAATATTTTTTCACTAATATTGTCCATAGCCGCATTATATTGTGAATTTTTTGTACATCAATCAATCATTTGCAACCTCACTGCGTGCTTCTCGGCATAATGTGGTGCGTATGACCTATGATATTCTTGCAGCCCTTGTGACCTTTGCCTTTGTGACTGTCATCACTCCGGGGCCGAACAATCTTATGCTTATGGCATCGGGGGCAAACTTTGGCTTCCGGCGCACAGTGCCGCATATGCTGGGTATTGGGCTTGGGATGCCATTGATGGTGATCCTTGTGGGTGTGGGCATCATGCAGGTGTTTGACCTTTTCCCGCTCAGCTACACAGTGCTCAAGATACTCAGCGTGGCCTATCTGGTTTACCTGGCCTGGAAAATTGCCAATGCCGCCCCGCCGGAAACCGGGCAGGCGACTGGCAAGCCACTAAGCTTTGTGCAGGCTGCCGCGTTCCAGTGGGTCAATCCAAAGGCCTGGACGATGTGTCTTTCGGCCGTCACGCTATATGCGGCCAACCGTGATTTTGCATCAGTGCTTTGGGTGGCCGGGACGTATGTGGCTGTGTCGTGTATCTCAACCACCAGTTGGACTGTATTAGGCCAGCAACTCAGTAGATTGCTCAAAAATCCTGCACATATGCGGCGGTTTAACTGGGTCATGGCGGGTTTGTTGATTGCCACCCTGATCCCTGTACTCTGGCCCTGATTGAGACAGCATGCTAGGCCAACCTCATGACTCTGCATTTGCTTCATACCGCCGATGTTCACTGCCAGACCTTTGATGCCCTGCGCGATCAGATTGCACCGGATCAGGTCCTGAACCACCACGTGCACACCGATTGGCTGGAACGGGCCCAATCCGGTATCGATGATGCCCTGCGTGATGAAATCACCGGTTACATCGCACATTCAGGTGGCCCGGTTTTGTGCACCTGTACTACGCTGGGGCCCGTGGTTCAGGCGGCAGGTGGCATTCGCATAGATCAGCCGATGATGCAGGCGGCGGTACTCACGACGGGCACCATTGTGATGGCCTATTGCCTAAACAGCACCCTGGGGCCCAGCCTCGATCTGCTTGAAGCCGCGCTGCAAGAGGCAGGCACACCGCGCAAAGTACATCCCTTGCCACTGAACGCGCTTTGGCCATTGTTTGAGGCAGGCGAGCGCGCGGCATTTGACATCGGCATCTCCGCGCAAATCCGTCAACTGGCGCCCACCCTGCCTGATCTGGGCTGCGTGGTGCTGGCGCAGGCCTCGATGGCCGGGGCGGCAGATTTGCTACGCGACATGCCTTTTGCAGTTCTGGCCTCGCCTGAGTTGGCGCTGCGGGCGGCCTTGCAGCACAATGCATCCTGAGAAAAGTTTGCATATAGGCGCGATCACCGCCATATACCCAGTCGATACAGTCGGAGTGTTCAATGACCAATTATCTCGATTTTGAGAAACCACTGGCCGAGATTGAAGGCAAAGCCGAAGAGCTGCGCGCGCTGGCCCGTCAGAACGAAGATATGGATGTCTCGGATGAGGCAAGCGCTTTGGACGTAAAAGCCGCCGATATGCTGGTGGATCTTTACAAGGATCTGACCCCCTGGCGGAAATGCCAGGTGGCACGTCATCCGCAACGCCCGCATTGCCAGGATTACATCGAGGCCCTGTTCGACGATTACACGCCCCTGGCAGGCGACCGCAATTTTGCCGATGATCAATCTGTGATGGGCGGGCTTGCTCGTTTGAACGATCGGCCCGTAATGGTGTTGGGTCATGAAAAGGGCAACGACACCAAATCGCGGATCGAACGGAATTTTGGCATGGCCCGCCCTGAGGGCTATCGCAAAGCGATCCGCCTGATGGACCTGGCCGACCGGTTCAACCTGCCACTGATCACCCTTGTTGATACGCCGGGCGCCTATCCCGGCAAAGGAGCCGAAGAGCGCGGCCAGTCCGAAGCGATTGCTCGCTCGACCGAGAAATGCCTGTCGATTGGCGTGCCTTTGGTGACGGTTATCATTGGCGAAGGCGGGTCAGGAGGGGCGGTGGCCTTTGCCAGCGGCAACCGCGTGGCGATGCTGGAACATTCGGTCTATTCCGTGATCAGCCCCGAGGGCTGCGCCTCGATCCTGTGGAAGGACGCCGAGAAGATGCGCGAAGCGGCCGAGGCGTTGCGCCTGACGGCACAAGACCTGACCAAACTGGGTGTGGCCGACCGTATCATTGATGAACCACTGGGCGGCGCACACCGCGATGCGCAAACGGCTATAAAATCCGTTGGCACTGCGATTGAGGCCATGCTGGCCGAGCTTGATGGCAAGAGCCGTAAAAAGCTGATCAAAGAGCGGCGCGACAAGTTCCTGAAGATGGGCGATCAAGTGCTGGCGGCCTGACGCGCCTTACCCCTTCAACATCCGCAAACCCTGCGTCACATCTGACCGCACTGCCAGCCGCAGCCCCGGTTCATCCCCCGCTTTTAGCGCGCCGATGATCAGCCGGTGATATCGCGGCTGCTCTTTGCGCTCAAGCCGGCCATAGAGCGTCCGCATTGTCGGGCCCAGTTGCAGCCAGACCGTTTCGGCCATAGCCAGCATCGCAGGAGCCTGTGCGCGCAGATAAAGCGCACGGTGAAATTCCAGATTGCGCCGGATATAGGCCACCGCATCATGGCGCGCGATATCCTCGGAAATGCGCGCATTGATGCTTTGCAGCCGATCGATCAGCGCAATATGCGCACGCGGCAGGGCCCGGCTGGCCAGCTCCACCTCAATCAATGCACGCAAAGCGGCCAGTTCCTCAATCCGTTCGCTGGTCAGCTCGGGGGTCGACACACGACCCGAGTTGCTCATGGTCAACGCACCTTCGGCCACCAAACGACGCACAGCCTCTCGGGCGGGGGTCATGGACACACCGAACTCGGCCCCGATACCCCGTAGGGTCAGCGGCTGACCCGGGCCAATTTCGCCATGCATCACACGGCTGCGCAACCCGCGATAGACAGTATCATGCGCCGAAGGCTTGGGATCTGGGCGTGGTGCGTAAAGCATGGGCTATCTTGTGATCACAAATGCACATGCCGTCAATCCTTGAACCGATAACGGTGCAGTGCGGCACCGTTGTCGCGCAACCATTGGCGAGGGGCCTGATAGCCCGGCTTCAGATCAGCCACCACTGACCAAAACGCATCCGAATGGTTCATCTCTTGCAAATGCGCCACCTCGTGAGCGGCGACATAGTCCAACACGTCGGGCGGACACAGGATCAACCGCCAAGAATACATCAACCCTCCCTGCGCCGAACACGACCCCCACCGAGAACGCGTGTCGCGGATGCTGATATGCGTATAACTGCGCCCCAGCGCGGTCGCATACCGGTCCGACGCTTGTGCCAACCGGTCCCGCGCCTGTGTCCTTAGCCAGGCCTGTACACGGATGCCGACAGTTTCGGGCGTGCCTGCCACATGCAACGCGTCGCCCATCTGTCGCACGCCCTTTTGCGACCCTTGAACGATTCGCAGCAACTGCCCCTCAATCGGCAGGTCAGCCCCAATGGCCACCTGCACGGGCGCCACCTGCTTTGCCATTTGTTCGCGTAGCCAATCGGCCTTGGAATAGGCAAACTCCAGCGCTTCGCGTTCGCGCACGCCGCGCGGGATGGTCAGGGTGACCTTGCTATCAAGCCCCGAGACACGCAGCGAAATTCGGCGCGCACGGGCCGATTGTTTTAGTATCACGGCAACAGGGGGGTTGCCTGGAAGGATGTGTTGGCCCATATGGCCTCCTAACGATCAAAGAACGTATATGCCTTAAAGCCTTTGACACCTGTGATGGGTTATGGCAGTTGGCGCAGACCCATCGCAAGAGACAGATGAAAGGGATCACCCATGCCCAAAGATGAATGGGGTGTGAAACGCCTTTGCCCGACAACGGGTAAACGCTTTTATGACCTGAACAAAAATCCAATCGTCAGCCCCTACACCGGCGACGTGATTGAGGTGAACTCGGGCAAAAGCCGCTCGATCACGGCAGACGAAGAAGATGCCGAAACCAAGAAAATGCAAGCGGCAGACGCTGATGGCGACACCGATGTGCTGGATGATGATGACGACGTTGATGTCGATCTGGGCGATGACGTTCTGGAAGACGATGACGATGATGACAACGTGTCCTTGGACGAGATTGCCGATGTCGCAGCGGATGACGACGACGACGCGTGATCCTGATCACGGGCGGGATTTTCCACTTGATCCCGCCTGCCGCTTTGCCTAAGACGCGGCGACGGGTATAAACACCCGTAGGTATGGGGCCTTAGCTCAGCTGGGAGAGCGCCTGCATGGCATGCAGGAGGTCAGGGGTTCGATCCCCCTAGGCTCCACCATACTTCTTAATGACACCTTTGCAAAAAGTGCTGAAAGCGCTGTGTCGTTACTGGTGGCGTGTGCTATCCGCTAAGACGACTCAACAGTCTCGCGCAACGCGGCCTGTATGGCGCGCGCTGCTTTCAGACGTCATGCCATTCTTCGTTTTGCAGCCCTTGCCATTGGCATTGTTTGCACACTAACATCAGACAACCCCCGTTTTCACCCTGTTGAAAAAGGTGCCTCATGTGAGCGACGCAGACCCCGAAATCACCGATGAGCGATCCGGCGTCCCGTCCGAGCCCTATGTGTTGGAACATCAGATTGGGTATATTCTGCGTCTGGCCAGTCAGCGACATGCGGCCATTTTCCAGACTCATAGTCCTGATGGTCTGACGCCGAGACAGTTTTCGGTGCTGGTACGCATTGATGAAGTTGGGCCATGCTCTCAGAACCATCTGGGCCGATTGACGGCGATGGATGTGGCCACGATCAAGGGTGTTGTAGACCGTCTGAGCCGCAAGGGATTACTGACGCTTGAGCCAGATCCACAAGACAAACGGCGCACCGTGATCCGACTGACCCGCAGTTCCAAGCTGATGATCAAGAAACTGCACGCCGTTGGACTTCAGATTTCAAATGAGACCACAGCCGCGCTGAGTGAGGACGAGCGTCACACCCTGGTTCGATTGCTGTCAAAGATCAGCTGAGGGCAGGCCCTGCGTCAGACCCCCAGGTGCTGTTTGAGTTTCTCCGGGGCAGCACGCAATGCCGAGGCGCTCAGCGTTTCCAGATCACGGCCGTTTTCCACAAAGGTTACCTGATCGGCAATCGACAAAACCGCATCCACCCGTTGTTCAACCAGCACCACCGCCACACCCTCGGATTTCATACGTACCACCACTTGTCGGATCTGCTCGATCATCGAGGGTTGCAGCCCTTCGGTGGGTTCGTCCAACAACAAGACCTGCGGGCGCAGACACAAGGCGCGTGCGGTGGCCAGCATCTGTTGCTCTCCTCCCGACAGCGTGTTGGCCTGCTGGTCCAGTCGACCTTGAAGCGGGGGGAAGATATCAAGCACCCAATCGCGGGTGGCGGCATCGGCATTGCAGGTCATCAACCCGATCTCAATATTCTCGGACACACTGAGTTCCGGAAACAAGCGGCGGCCTTGGGGCACATATCCGACGCGCCGTTTTGGCACCTCGTGAGCAGGCAGGATGTCCAGCCGTTCCCCTTGCAGTGCGATTTCCCCGGACGACAGTGGCACAAGCCCCATGATCGCCTTCATCACCGTGGTCTTGCCGGCCCCATTGCGGCCAAGCAAACAGTGAATTTCGCCAGCCTGCGCGTGCAACGACACACCATGCAGCACTTTGACCCGGCCATAGGCGGCGTGAATGTCGGTCAACTCAAGCATCGACATCAGTTCCCAGATAGGCGGCTTGCACAGCAGCATTGCCACGGATCGCTTCGGGCGTACCAGAGGCAAGCGTTTGGCCATTGTCCAGCACGTGAATATAGTCAGCGGTTCGCATGACGACATCCATGTTGTGTTCAATCAGCAGGATCGTTGTCTCACCCGCCAAAGATTTGATCAGGCTGACAAAGTCATCCACTTCGGTTTCCGCCAGCCCCTGTGTGGGCTCATCCAGAATAAAAAGGCGTGGGTCCTGCACCAGCCCCATAGCAATCTCCAGAACGCGCTGGTGACCATAGCTCAGATCACCCGCATCTTGATCTGCGCGGTCGGCCAGACCCACCTGTGTCAGCACCGCGTTCACCTTGGCAATGACAGCCTTGCGATCCTTGCCCAGACGTCGACGCGCGGCGATGGCGATGTTCTCGCGTAGGCTAAGGCCCGCATAAACCGATGTTATCTGAAACGTATAGGCGATGCCCAGTTGGATGCGCTTGTGGGCGGGCAATGCACTAATGTCTTGCCCGTCAAATATGACCTGACCCCGCGTGGCCGAAATGCGGCCACTCACCATGCCCACAAAAGTGGATTTGCCTGCGCCATTGGGGCCGATCAGGGCTGTGACCTTGCCCTGGCGCAGCTGAAAGTCGACATCCTCATTGGCATTCAAGCCACCGTAGGATTTGGTCAGGCCCTTGGTTTCAAGGATCACGGCAGCCATCGTATGGCCCTCCGCCGCAGCTCGCCTGCCAGGCCTTGCGGTGCAAAGAGCGTTAGTAAGACCAGCACAACCCCAGCGATCAGCATATAGGCCTGAGTGACCGAACTGCTCAGATCGATCAGATAAAACATGAAGGCCACACCAATCAGCGGACCCAGCGTGGTTCCTGCCCCACCCAAGAGCACCCACAGCAGCGGGAAAATCGAATACTGAACAGTCGCAAAACTGGCACCTGCAAAGCCAAACAGCAAAGCATAGGCCGCTCCGGCGATGCCCGAAATTGTTCCTGACAAGATGACCGCCTTCAGCTTGTGCCTCTCGGTGTCATACCCCAGCATACGGGTGCGCTCTTCGTTTTCGCGAATGGCCACTAACGTGCGCCCGAAGGGCGAGCGCACCAGATGCGCGATGGCCAGAAACACAATCGAGAACAAGATCAGCGCAGCAAAATATCGCGCGCTGTCATCGCTGATATCTATGCCAAACAAAACACGGTCCAGCTGCTGGATCACGAACCCCTCGTCGCCGCGGGTATAGGCCCCGAAATACAGCACCGTCAGATACCCGGCCTGAGCAAACATCAACGTGACAATCATAAACGCCACACCTGTGGTGCGCAGGGCCAGATATCCCACGACAGCTGACATGATCAATGCGCAGATGATCCCGATCAGAAAGGCCGGTTCCGCCGCAATGCCAAAGCTGTTCATCGCCATGCCCAGCCCGTACATGCCTGTCGCGAAGAACAGCGCATGACCAAGACTGAGAAGGCCGGTATAGCCAAACAGAAGATTAAACCCCATGGCATAGACCGTCCAAACCATGATCCGGCTCAGGTTGCCAACATGGTAGGCCGGCAGGATGAAGAACAGTGCCGCCAGCACGGCGATCACACCGAAATGCAGAATATGAGACTGGGTGGAATGGCTCATCGTTCGATCCGCCCCAACAGGCCTTGGGGACGGAACACCAGCACGAGGGCCACCACCAGCGTTGCGAATATCTTGGCCAGTGTCGGGGTAAAGAACACCGATATGATCCCGTCGCTCATTCCAATAAGGAAGGCGGCAATGACTGTGCCCGGCAGGCTGCCAAGGCCCCCGATGATGACGACGATAAAGCTCAGCAGTAAGGGATCATGCCCCATCAGGTAGTGCGCCTGTTGTATCGGCACGACCAGCACCGCACCCACTGCGGCCAGACCTGCGCCCAGTCCGAACACGTAGGAATAGACCCGCCCCACAGGTATGCCAAAGGCCTGTGCGGTTTCACTGTCTTGTTGCGTCGCACGCATGATCAGCCCGGCTTTGGACCGGGTCATAAGCAGCCACAGCCCTCCAAGAATTGCCATCGCGGCGAAGATCACAAACAGTTTGTAACTGGTGATGCTAAGGCCCCAGGGCCAGAACATCTCAAACCCGCTTTCACCCCATTCGAACCAGGGCAGTGCAAGGCGTTGGTTAAAGGGGGGCTCAACAGGGCGTGCATCAGGGCCGAAGGTCATCAAAGTCGTCTGCTGGATGATGTACAAAAGGCCGATGGTGGCCACAATCGTGCGATCCGGATCATAAGCGACACGTTGCAGGATCAACCGGTCAGCCATCACGGCGATACAGCCCACCACAATCGGTGCCACAACCAAAGCAGCAACAAAGCCCAGCGCCGGGCTGACCCCAACCATCGAGGCCACGACCCAGGCCAGAACAGCACCGATCATGTAAAACTCGCCATGCGCCACGTTCACGACGCGCATGACACCAAAGACAATGCTAAGGCCCATGGCAGTGAGCGCCAAAATTGCTGCTGTTACTGCGCCTTCCAGCGAGGCCAGCATCAGATGGGGTCCAAACTCCATTTCCTACTGACCTCGTGGTGCGTCAGATCAGAAGGACATCGAGGTGTAATCCACCTCGTCCTCATACATCCCATCCTCGATCGACGCGGTGTGCTGTTTGACCAGCTTGCCACCTTCGACCTTGGAAATGTATTGCTGTCCAAACACCTGGTGGGTCTTGCCGTTGAACATCTTGGGGCCTTGCGGATGATCGTCGCTTTCCGGCATTTCGGTCATCGCTTCCACGGCCTCGATCAACGCGGCGCGGTCATCGGTGCTGGAGTAACCCGAGGCCTCCATACCCGCCTTAATCACGTTCAATGTTTCCCAACAGCCAAACATATGCGCATAGGTCGATACGTCTTTGGGATCATCCACCGACGCGCCCATGTCATCGACACCCACCGCAGCACGGTACATCTTGTCGTGCTCAGATTGATCGGCCTGCGCGTGGCGCGGATTACCCTCCCAGAAATAACTGTTCTCCAGGAATTCCAGACCGGGGCTGGACAGGCTGACCGCCTCAAGACTGTCAAGGAACCCAAAGAGCTGCGGGCCCTGACCGCCAAAGAATTCGCCCAGTTCCTTTACGAAGGTCAAAACGCCAGGGCCAACCATCACGTGATACAGCACTTCGGTGTCCCGCGGAATTTTGGGGAAATACTTGGTGAAGGATGTCTCAGTTGGTGGAATTGGAATACTGGCAACAATCTCGCCACCCTGCTCTTCCATCGCGGCGGTAAAGAAATCGCGGTGATCATGGCCGAACGCAAAATCGGGGTAGATCATCGTGACTTTCTTGCCCAGATTTTCACTGACAAACGGTGCCATCGACTTCACCTGGCTTTTGACATCCGTGATACCGGGTTGCAGCGTGTAGCGGTTCAGTTTCCCGCTGGCCACGTGATGCCCTTCGGAAACCACGAAATACGGCAGCTTCAGCTCACCCGCGCGCGGGGCCGAGCCATATACAACGTGCGAAAACAGCGTTCCAAAGGCGATATCGCAATTGTGCTGGGTGGCAAATTTCTCAACCACTTCGGCGCCACGCTTGGGATCAGTGCCATCGTCTTCGGTTACGATTTGCAATTCACGGCCATTGATGCCGCCCATGTCGTTGATCCGTTTTGTGGCGGCTTTGGTCGTGCGGTCATACCAGCGGCCATAAGAGGCCCCGATGCCCGTGGCATGCATTTGAAAGCCCACTTTGATGGGACCGGCCGCTTGCGCATGAGCAAACCGCGCCACATCCGGCACAAAGCTAGAGGCCGCAGCCACACCAGCGCCCGCACCGATGGATTTCAGCAGACCACGCCGCGTAAAAGCGTTCTTTAATGTCTTGGTCATGTTTCGTCTCCCTATTGCGGGCAGGTTTAAGCCCTCATTTTTTCAGGTAGTTTGTGTGTATACAAACGAAAAGTCCAGTATAACTTGGTCGCCCGCAGTTCACATACCGCTCGAACTTGCCCTGAAACCAGCCCGTTGGGATCATTTCAGGCGTTCCCTGATACCCGCAATAGAATACATATGCAGCCGGGCTGTAAATTGCCAATTGCCCTTGGGGCAGGCAAATGCCGCGCCTCACCAGTCGCGCAGAACATCCGCCAAGGCAGGATGCGGAAAGCGACGCGGTAGTGTGACCGCGTAAAACGGCTCGACAAAACCTAAATCAAATGGGGCGCTGACAACCGATCCGCCTGCGATTTCATCGGCCAGAACCACCGAAGGGGCCACTGCCACGCCGACCCCTTCGCGTGCCAACAGACGCACCATCGCCATGTCGTCTACATCGGCGATGATGTTGGGGTGCACACCCAATTGCACCACAAGGTTCTCAAATTCAGCGCGAATGATGCTTTCGGTTGGCAAAATTAAGGGTGCGTTGGCCAGCAGTGCGCTCAGCGTTTCATGGCGCATCAAATCGGGTTTGCCGTGCAGGCCAACCTTTTGTTCTGCGATTTTGCGGGCGGCGAAAGAGGGCTTGTCCTCGGCATGGGGCAATTCGGTGGTCAGCACCACATCCAGTGTCAGCGCACGCAGGTCCTCCATCAGCATCCGCGTGTTGCCAGATTTCAGCGTGATACGATATGCGCCATCTGTCATCAAAGGCCGCAGAAACTGCAGTTGAAAGTTGCGAGACAGGTTTGACAAAGCCCCCACCCGCAAGGGCGGTGCGGCCTGGCTGTTTTGATCCAGCGCCGATAACAGTTCTTCTCCGGCCGAGAATATCTGATCAGCGTAGTCCAGAGCAATATGGCCTGCCTCTGTCAAGACCAGCACACGCCCGACACGATCAAAGAGCTTATGCCCGATGCGATCTTCTAATTGCTTGATCTGAATGGACAATGCCGATTGTGAAACATTCAGCCGTTCCGCTGTACGGCCCAGGTGTCCCTCAGTCGCGACCTCGCGAAAGTATCGCAGGTGATGATAATTCAATGCTGCCATTATTCTATAATATATATGTTTATTGACAGTAAGATATATTTTTATTCGTTTTTCTGGTGCGATATCCAACGCCAACACCGGCAAAGGAGCTCGATCATGGATATCATCTTCTCGATTTTCGGCAGCATCGTAGATCAGCTGCAAAAACCAACCCTCGCGTTTTTGATTGGCGGCATGATGCTGGCGGCCCTTGGCAGCAAGTTCGAGGTACCCGAACCAGTCTACAAATTCGTTGTCATCCTTTTGCTGCTCAAGGTGGGTTTGGGCGCTGGCATATCGGTGCGTGATGCAGACCTCTATTCCCTGATCGTGCCAGCGATTGGCGCTGCGCTGGTTGGTATCATAATTGTCCTGATCGGCAGTCGAACCCTAGCCAGATGGAAAGGTGTGTCACAAGTAGATGCCTTGGCCACCGCAGGGCTTTTCGGAGCGGTCTCAGCGTCTACGCTGGCTGCGGGCATGGCGATGCTGGATGATGGCGGTGTACCGTATGAAGGCTTCATTGGCGCACTTTATCCCTTCATGGACATCGCAGCCCTTGTGACCGCGATTGTATTGGCCAAACTGGCCTCGGCGCGTAAGGCGGCCACGACCGTCTCCATGCAAGGCGGCGGCACAGCAACGATGGGCGGCAACACGACGATGGGTGGCACTGGCACGACGGGGTCGTCAGAACCAGCAGTTGAGAAAGGCCTGATCCGGGGCATCTTGGTCGATACGTTCCGCAGCCCTGCCATCTCGGCCCTGCTGGTGGGCCTGGCCATCGGCATCATGACCGAGCCAGACTCAGTTTACAAAAGCTTCTACGAGCCGCTGTTCCGGGGCCTGTTGTCCATCCTCATGCTGATCATGGGTATGGAAGCCTGGGCACGGTTTGCCGAGCTGCGCAAAGTGGCGCATGCTTACATCATCTACGGCATCACCGCCCCCATTCTGCACGGCATGCTGGGCTTTGGGGTTGGCATGATCGCCCATGAACTGACAGGTTTCTCCGCAGGCGGTGTGGTGCTCTTGTCAATCATGGCCGCGTCCAGCTCGGATATTTCGGGCCCGCCCACAATGCGCGGCGCCCTGCCCGAGGCCAACTCATCGGCTTATGTCGGCACCTCGACCGGGCTTGGTACACCTATCGCGATCCTGAGCATTCCACTGTTCATGGCAATGGCTGAGGTTTTGATCGGCTGGTAAGATATGCCCCTGGCGACAAACAAACCCGCGCTGTCACAAGCGCGGGTTTTTCATTGACTTGGTCTAAAGCGAACGCGCCTGACCAAAAGACACCAACCTGCGCCCGTTGGGATCCCACAGCTTCATGTTCAATCCTGCCAAACTCTCACGCAGGCTAATGCGGTTGATGTCGGCCAATTCGGGGTGATCGCGCAGCACTTCGGGCAGGCGATAAAACGGGATACGCGCATAAAGATGATGCACATGATGCAAGCTGATGTTGGCCGTGATCCATTGCAACCAACTTGGTAACACCACCTGAGACGAACCGTGCAGAGCCGCGTCATGCACTTGCCAATCGTCCGCATAATCAAAATGCGCACCGTCAAACTGATGGTGCATGTAAAAGGTCCACACCCCCGCAAAAGCCGCAAAGAACGTGCTGGGCAAGAAGATCAGCAAGATCGGTGCCCAACCGCCAAAATAGTACATCACTCCCAGAATAGCGGCGATGCCAAGATTGGTACCCATCGCGCTGATCCAGTATTTGCGCCCCGCATTCATCAGCCCCAGCGGCAAACGGTTCTGCATGAAAAACAGCCAGAACGGCCCAACCACAAACAGCGAAATCGGGTTGCGGTAAATGCGATACCGCAGGCGGCCCAGCGGTGTACGGGCGCGATATTCCTCAATCGTCAGGGTCCGAATTTCGCCCATATCACGGACATCCAGATTGCCGGAATGACGGTGGTGACGGTCATGTACCTCGCGCCAGACGGCGTAGGGTGTGATGGTGATAATACCCAAAACACCACCCAACCGGTCGCACGCCTTGCGGCTCTGAAAAAAGGATCCGTGACCACAATCATGTTGCAGGCAAAACACGCGCATCAGAAACGATCCGATGAGGATGCTCAGCCCCAGGGTGACAATCATCGGGCCTTGAAGGGACCACCATGCAAGGGCCCAAAGCGCCAAAAATGGACCAAACGTCGTGACCATCGCCAAAAGCGAGCGTCGCGTTTCGGCCACTCGGTAGGGGGCCAACACCGGCAGCCAGTCACGCGCGATACGTGGGCTGCTCACACCATATTCATCTTTCAAAAAACTGCTCCCCGGAACCGGTGCTTTACCTAAGGTCCGTTGCGGGGAAGTTGCAACCGGAAATCGGGTTGCTTTTGGTCAATTCTATGCATATTTGTTGCCGTACCTCGGGGTGCATGGGCCTATTCCATGCTGAGATGCACAATTTGCGGACCCGTTGAACCTGAACCGGCTAACACCGGCGGAGGGAAGGTTACGGGACAATCGCGTCCTCCCTTGCCCATCCGTCGCAATGGAGGATAACGATGAAATATCACTTGATTGCTGCGGGACTTCTTGGTGCAACTTCGGCTTTTGCCGATACGCCCGAGTTGACCGTGTATACCTATGACAGCTTTGTGTCCGATTGGGGCCCCGGCCCGCAAGTGGAAGAGGCATTTGAAGCTGTGTGTAACTGCGACCTGAAACTGGTCGGGATTGAGGACGGTGCGGCCTTGCTGGCACGTGTGCGGCTGGAAGGTGCCAACACCGATGCCGATATCGTGCTGGGACTGGACACCAATCTTGTGACCGCCGCACGTGACACAGGCCTTTTTGCACCGCATTCGGTTGAGGCCGATTATACTTTGCCCGTTGACTGGGCCGACGATATGTTTGTGGCTTACGATTGGGGCTACTTCGCCTTTGTGCACAATACCGATACCACGGCGCCCACCTCGTTCAAGGCTTTGGCCGACAGTGATATGACAATCGTCATTCAAGATCCCAGATCATCCACGCCTGGCCTGGGCTTGCTGATGTGGATCAAGGCAGCCTACGGCGATCAGGCCCCGATGATCTGGGAAGGGCTGGCCGACAACGTCGTCACTGTCACCAAGGGATGGTCCGAAGCCTACGGCCTGTTTCTGGAAGGTGAGGCCGACATGGTGCTGAGCTACACCACATCCCCCGCCTATCATCTGATCGCCGAGCAGGACGCCAGCAAAGCCGCTGCCACCTTTGATGAAGGTCATTACATGCAGGTTGAAGTCGCCGCAAAACTTGCCTCGTCCGATCAATCCGATCTGGCCGATCAGTTTTTGGATTTCATGGTTTCGGACACGTTCCAGTCGATCATCCCCACGACCAATTGGATGTATCCGGCTGTCACACCCGCTGCGGGCCTGCCAGACGGCTTCGACACGTCGATCAGCCCTGAAAAATCGCTGCTCTTTTCAGCCGATGAGGCCGCCGCCCTGCGCGATAAGGCGTTGGATGAATGGCTGACAGCGCTCAGCCGCTAAACCCATGGCCCGGACGCGTGGCCGCCGTTGTGGTGGCCGCGCTGATTCTTGGCACGCTCGGTGCTGTCGCGTGGCGGGCTGAGGCCGGGCGTGGCTTTGGCCTATCAGATTGGGCCGCATTACGGTTCACTTTGGTTCAGGCCACGCTCTCGGCATTGCTGAGTGTTGGTTTGGCCATTCCTGTGGCCCGGGCTTTGGCCCGTCGCCGCTTCGCGGGTCGCCGCGCATTGGTGACGCTTCTGGGCGCGCCGTTTATCCTTCCCGTGATCGTGGCTATCCTTGGCCTGTTGCAGATCTTCGGCCGCTCCGGGTGGGTCAGCCAAGTGCTGGAAACGATCGGCCTGCCCCCTTTGCAAATCTACGGGTTGCACGGCGTGGTGCTGGCGCATGTGTTCTTCAATTTACCTTTGGCCACCCGCCTGATCCTGCAAAGCTGGCAAGAGGTCCCCTCCGAACAGTTTCGACTGGCCGCCCAGCTTAACCTTAGTCCCAGCACAATGTTCCGCCTGATCGAATGGCCCTTATTGGTGCGCAGCTGCCCCGGTGCCTTTGCCGTGGTCTTTGCCATCTGCCTAACCAGCTTTGCCGTGGCATTGACCTTGGGCGGAGGACCCCGTGCCACCACGATCGAGCTCGCCATCTACCAAGCCTTTCGCTATGATTATGACCTTGGACGGGCAGCACTCCTGTCAGGGCTCCAGCTGATCCTGACTGCCGCTGCTGCCCTTTTGGCCCTGCGCCTGTCGCGCGGCGAGGGCTTTGGTGCGGGCCTTGACCGTGCGCTGCAACGCTGGGACAGCCAAACCACCATGTCGCGCCTGATCGATGCGGCGTGGATTACTGTGGCTGCCACGTTCTTGCTGCTACCCCTTGTGGCCATCGTTCTGTCAGGCCTCACGGGGTTGAGCTCCCTGCCCTCCAGCGTTGTATCTGCCACGCTCATCTCGATTGGCATCGCCCTGGCCAGCACGGCACTGCTGCTAGCACTTGCCCTGCCCATGGCCGCTGCTGTCGCTATCGGACGCGGTGGAACGATCGAACTTGCAGGCATCCTGGGCCTCGCCGCCTCGCCCTTGGTGATTGGCACAGGATTGTTCATCCTGTTGCGCCCTGTTGTTGATCCTTTCGCTGTGGCCTTGCCTGTTACGGCTATGGTCAATGCGGTGATGGCCTTGCCTTTCGCCCTGCGTATTTTGGTGCCACAGGCGCGTGCCGTCGTGGCCAGTCAGGGGCGTCTGGCCATATCATTAAACCTGACCGGCTGGCGCTTTGCGACGCTGGTGCTTTTGCCCCGGATGCGTGCCCAAATCGGGTTTGCCGCTGGGCTTGCCGCCGCACTGTCGATGGGTGATCTGGGTGTCATCGCTTTGTTTGCCGAAGCCGATATTGCCACGTTGCCCTTGCAAATCTACCGTCTTATGGGGGCCTACCGGATGGAGCAGGCCGCCGCTGCTGCCCTGTTATTGTTGATCCTGTCCATAGGCCTGTTCTGGCTGCTGGACAAAGGAGGCCGTCACCATGCTGAAGCTTGACGCGTGTACCATCACCAATGGAGCGTTCACCCTGGCCGCCCACCTTGAGGTTGAACACGGCACCCGCACCGCCATCATCGGCCCATCCGGGTCTGGTAAATCCACCCTGTTTGAGGCCATTGCCGGGTTTCGTGACCTCACAAACGGACGCATGATCTGGAATGGCACTGACTTCACCACGCGGCCGCCCGGCAAGCGGCCAGTGGCGATGCTGTTTCAGGATGGCAACCTGTTCCCGCACCTTACCGCAGCGCAGAACGTGGGCCTTGGCCTGCGCCCCACGACACGCCTGTCAGCAGATGAGCAAACGCAGGTCACCGCCGCGCTCACCCGTGTCGGGTTGCCTGATATGGGGGATCGTAAGCCTGCCCAGCTCTCTGGCGGACAACAATCGCGCGTGGCCCTTGCACGCGCCTTGGTGCAACGGCGTGATCTGTTGTTGCTGGATGAACCTTTCGCCGCCCTTGGGCCCGCTCTTAAATCCGAGATGCTGGATCTTGTCGCCGTGCTCACCCAAGAAACCGCTACCACGCTTTTGATGGTCAGCCACGACCCCGAAGATGCCCGTCGCATCACCGAAAACGCTATCCTAGTTGCCGATGGTACAGCCCATCCGCCTCAGCCCACGACAGAATTATTGGACAATCCGCCCCCAGCCCTGCGCGATTACCTCGGATAACAGATCTGCGGCCTGCTATTTGTCAGTAAACACACCCCAGCCGAAAGTGCCGTTATCGATGCCCTAAACGCATTATCCGCATTTTGAGTGACCGCAGCTGGCACAGGTCATGCACCCTTCAACCATGCGCATGTCATACTGACCGCAAGACGGGCATGCGGGGCCTTTAGGGCTATCAAGGTTCACAACCTGCGCTTGTGGGTCTGATTTCAACCCCATGCCTTCGCCTTCCAAAAACCCAATGGCAACCAGATGCTGCTCAAGCACGCCACCGATGGCCGCCAGAATGGACGGGATATACTTGCCATTCATCCACGCGCCACCCCGCGGGTCAAACACGGCTTTCAGTTCCTCGACCACAAAGGACACATCGCCGCCGCGCCGGAACACGGCACTGATCATGCGTGTCAGCGCCACGGTCCAGGCGAAATGCTCCATGTTCTTGGAGTTGATAAACACCTCAAACGGTTGCCGCCGTCCGTTCAGCACAATGTCGTTCACGGTCACATAGATTGCGTGATTGCTGTCGGGCCATTTCAGTTTGTAAGTAGCACCCTCCAGCTCGTTCGGGCGGTCCAGTGGTTCGGACATATACACCACTTCGCCACCCTCAACCGATGCAATCGCCGGGCTTTCATCCGGCACTTTGTCGGCGTTCTCGCTGACACTCAGCACCGATCCCGTCACATCATTGGGCCGGTAGGTCGTGCAGCCCTTACAGCCTGTGTCCCAAGCCTCCATGTAAACGTCTTTGAACGCCTCAAATGAAATATCCGCCGGGCAGTTGATCGTCTTGGAGATCGAACTGTCGACCCATTTTTGCGCCGCTGCCTGCATTTTCACGTGCTCCAGTGGGGCCAATGTCTGGGCGTTGACAAAATACTCAGGCAGCTCAACATCGCCGAACTTTTCGCGCCACAGCTGTACGGCATAATCGACCACCTCTTCTTCGGTGCGCGAGCCATCGCGTTGCAGCACCTTGCGCGTGTAGGAATAGGCGAACACCGGCTCGATCCCTGAACTGACGTTCCCCGCATAAAGGCTGATCGTTCCGGTGGGGGCGATCGAGGTCAGCAGAGCGTTGCGAATGCCGTGTTCGCGCACAGCGGTGCGCACGTCCTCGTCCATCTCCTGCATGGTACCCGAGTTCAGATACTCCTCGGCGTCGAACAGAGGAAACGCGCCTTTTTCCTTGGCCAGATCAACCGATGCCAGATAGGCCGCACGGGCAATCGCGCGCAGCCAGGATTCTGTTTGCTTGGCTGCCTCGTCGGAACCATAGCGCAAACCCACCATCAGCAAGGCGTCGGCAAGGCCCGTTACACCCAATCCAATGCGCCGTTTGGCTTTGGCCTCTTGGCGTTGCGCCTCAAGCGGGAACTTTGATGCATCGACCACATTGTCCATCATCCGCACGGCCGTGGCGACCAGCTTGAGCAGTGCGTCCTCATCCAGGGCAGCAGCGTCCTCAAACGGATCGCTGACCAGCCGCGCCATATTGATGCTGCCCAGCAGGCATGCACCGTAAGGCGGCAAGGGTTGCTCGCCGCAAGGGTTGGTTGCGGCAATCGTTTCAGCATAGGACAGGTTATTCGCCGCATTGATCCGGTCGATGAAAATCACGCCCGGTTCCGCGAAATCATAAGTTGCCTGCATGATCCGGTTCCACAGATCACGGGCCTGAATGGTGTGATAGACCTTGCCATCAAACTTAAGGTCCCACGGACCGTCGGCCTTGACCGCATCCATGAAATCATCCGTCACCAGCACGGAGAGGTTGAACATACGCAACCGGGCGGCATCTGCCTTGGCGGCTATGAAATCCTCAATATCCGGATGATCGCACCGCATCGTGGCCATCATTGCACCGCGACGTGACCCTGCAGACATAATCGTGCGGCACATCGCGTCCCATACGTCCATGAAACTCAGCGGACCAGAGGCATCAGCCCCCACGCCTTTGACATCTGCACCCTTGGGACGGATCGTGCTGAAATCATAGCCGATGCCGCCACCCTGCTGCATGGTCAGCGCCGCCTCGCGCAGGGCATCAAAAATACCGTTCATGTCATCTGGGATGGTGCCCATGACAAAACAGTTGAACAATGTCACCCGGCGGCCTGTGCCGGCACCTGCGGTGATGCGGCCCGCAGGCAGGTATTTGAAATCTTCCAACGCGCCATAAAACACGTCTTCCCAATGCTTTGGGTCGTCCTCCACCTCGGCCAGCGCGCGGGCAATACGGCGCCAGCTGTCTTCAACCGTCAGATCCTTGGGCGTGCCGCCCTGATCCTTGAAACGGTATTTCATATCCCAGATGGCTTCGGAGATGGGGGCAGCAAAACGGGTCATAAGCAGCAGATTCCTGTGGATAACAACGATTCTTCGGGAATTGAGGGGACCACAATACCTTGAATGCCTCCCGATATCCACTACTGTATGTGGCCTGATCCGGGGGGATTCTATACGGTGGCCGATCTCAATCTTATCAAACTTAGTGTGGGCTCGGAAACCGTCGAGAGCATGATCGACTGGCAAGCCACCAAGCGGGCCCAGACCGAAGATGGCCTGCCGCGTCACGTCACCCGCATGTGGCCCCGCCGCGAGGCCGAGCTGTTGCAGGGCGGATCAATCTATTGGGTTGTTCAGGGCCTCGTGCAATGTCGCCAGCACATCCTGCGTCTTGATGAGGTGATCGGATCAGACGGCATACGGCGCTGCGCCATTGTCCTCGATCCGGATGTCATTCGCACGGCAACGGCCCGCAAACGCCCCTTTCAGGGTTGGCGCTATCTGCCCTCAGACGATGCGCCCCCGGACTTGCCAAAAACCCGCCAAAGTGAAGATGCTTTGCCTGCTGATTTGTCAGCCGCACTGGCAGACATCGGGGTGTTATAGCCTTTCGATGGATGGCGCGGCCTGCAGGGCAAGGTGGGCATCCATCACAACCCTGTGAGACCACTTCGCCACGGCAAAATCGGCATTTTTGTGCTGATAATCCGCACTGATAAGCCAATAAGCGCCTGATATCAGTGTTGATTTAACACGATCACCTCTGCTCACAGAACTGTGCCGCATCGTGCCCTTTCCGGCTTGGGTCACGCGTTTATATGACCCTCAACATACCCGCCAAGCCCATGCAATCAGCAGGGCATTCTGTGGTGGGCTGTTAGAGATATGGAACCAAGAAAGGAAACCAAATGTTGAAGTCTATTCCCATGACCCTGGCCGCACTGGGCCTGTTGGCCACGCCTGCCTTTGCAGGCTCTCCCGAACCTGTAGACCCAGATCCCATCGTTCCCGCCGCCGCACCTTTCGCTCCGGCCTCGCCTGACTGGACAGGTGGCTATGTCGGTGGACAGTTGGGGTATGCCAACGTTGACACCAACGTGCCGGGCGTGGACGGCGATGACTTCATCGGCGGTATCGTTGCAGGCTATGACTATGACTTTGGTCAATGGGTCGCCGGTGCAGGTCTGGATTATGACTTTGCTGATATCAACCTAGGCGGAGCCACCACACTGGAAAGCGTCTGGCGCGCAAAACTGCGGGCAGGCTACAAAGTTGGCAATGGTTTGGCCTATGCGACCGGCGGTTATGCCAGCGCCGACACCAGCACGCTGGGCAGCGATGACGGCTACTTTATCGGTGCAGGCTACGAGCATCTGGTCAGCGAAAGCTTCGCCGTGGGTGGCGAAGTGCTCTATCACGCGTTTGACAACTTCAACAGCTCCAACATCGATGTTGAGGCCACCACCGTACAACTGCGTGGTACATTCCGCTTCTAAGGTGCAAGACAATACCACATTCGGGCATCCCACATTCGGGGTGCCCGTTTTCTTTGCGGCTGCGTTAGGCTGCCTAGACTTTGCGGAAGCCACCGCCATAGCTGTCTTTCGCACGTGCCCCCGGAAAGGCGCCCTGCTCCAGATACCGCGCGTGACAACGTTTCAGCGCATCCTGGTCCAGCGTCACGCCTAATCCAGGCCCATCCGGCACCTTCACCTGACCAGATTTGGGCACAAAGGGCCCGCCTTCAATCACATCATCCGCATACCATCGGAACAACGTTTGTGATGCATCCCGAACATGCTCAAGTGCCGCCGAGACATGCAGATAGGCCGCACTGGCCACACCGGTTTCGCCCGAGTGAAACCGGAATCCGATGTTGAACTGCGCACAGGACTGAATGAACTCAACCGCGCTGGTGATGCCACCCAACTCGTTCAGGTTAGTGACAATCGCATCGGGCGCACCAATCAGCGCAGCTTTGGGTAAATCCACGGTGTGTGACGAAAAACTGGCAGGGCAATAAGCGCGCAAGGCGGCCATTTCCTCATATGTTTCAACAGGTTCTTCGTACCAGGCTACATCAAACGGAGCCAACGCACGCAAGGCGGCCTTGGCCGTGGGCAAGGTCCATCCCAAATTGGCATCCAACCGCAATTCACGGCTGCCAATGGCCGCGCGCACCTCGCGCACCATTTGCACTTCGGTGGCCAAATCAACGGTCGCCAGCTTGCCTTCAAAAATCTGGGCATCGTGGTTGTCGATCATCTGGGCGCAAAACCGGGCAATCTGGGTCGGCGTTGCTTCGCCGGGATGCGATGCTCCGGGGTGACGAAAGGCGAAATATTCGGTCAGGGCAATGGTATCGCGCTGTTTGCCCCCCAAAAGATGCCAGAGCGGCACTTCTTCGGTTTTACCGCGCGCATCCCACATCGCCATTTCAATCCCGGCAAAGACACGCCGCTTGGCCGGAATGTTATCCCAGGGTGAATAGGCCATGCCCGGCACCACCGCGCGTGCAGCGTCACGGACAAGCCGGACATCACGGCCTATCAGGGCGACCCCCATTGCTTCGATATCAGCAGCACGGTCACCATCCGCGCATTCTCCTAAACCAATGACACCGTCTTCGGTGCGCAACTCAATGATCGTTTTGGTCAAAGCGGCAATGCTGCCATAGCTGAACCGATAGGGTGCGACGAAGGGAATGTTAACCGGTGTGGCGGTGATCGACTGGATTTTCATGTGCTTACCGTGCCTTGCCCTGCATGTTTTGACAACTGTGATGATCTGGTGCTGCCGCGCAACGCGCATCCCCCATGAGGGCGAACAGGGCGGGTGGGAGGGTGCCTGAATGGGGCGATATTCCTGCGCTTACATTGCAAAAAACGAAAATGTTGTTGCGAATGGCTCGCAACTGAGCAGATGTACCCCTACATGTACCTGTATGAACAGACGCGACTTTACCAAATCACTGGCGGCCCTCGGGCTTGCTCCTGCTCTTCCTGGCCTTCCTGCCGCCGCCGCATCTGCGCGCGCTGCAGCGCCGTTTACGCCATACATGTATGGGCTTGGTGCTCATTTGGCGCGCAGCACCGGGGGGTCTTCTGCTGCGATCCTTGCCAAAAAGCTCAGCCTTGCACCACAGGCCGCGCATGCGATGCAAGCACAGTTGTTGCGCCAGGGAATTGTCACAGCCCCCAATGCCGCTGGTCTGGCCATTGCCTCCGAGCCTTATATGCAAGGTGCGCGATTGATGCGCGCCGCCATAGGGTCTGGCACAGACGGCCTTAAGTCCACTGCGCGCAAATGGCTGGATGCCCAGATAGAAGACCAGTCCGACGAAGACGAACAGGATGATATCCCGCCGCAAAGCACATCTGACGACACATCAAAGACACAGCCCTAATCAAAACTTTCGCGCTTCGGGTGAGGCCATCCCGAGTTGTTCAATCAACCGGTCCATCGTGGCAGTATCTGCCCCCTCCAGATCAGCGCGCAGAGATCGAAACAAGGTGGCCTGAGAGCGCAAGATCACACCGTCATCCAGCTGGCGCAAATGATTGGCACGCAGCGTATCGCCGGTTGAGGTGATATCGGCAATCGCCTCGGCGGTTTCAAACTTGACGGTGCCCTCGGTGGCGCCTTGACTGTCGTTCAATTGGTAATCGGCCACACCGTTTTCACGCAGAAAGTCACGGACAAGTCGGTGGTATTTGGTGGCAATGCGCAATCGGAACCCGTGATGGGCCCGGAATGCGGCAGCGGCGGCATCCAGATCATCCAGAGTGCTGACATCAACCCAGGCGTTGGGCACCGCAAGGATCAGATCGGCATGGCCAAAGCCCAGCTCTGTCAACGCTTCGACGCGGGTTTGCCATCCGCCCAGTTTCTCGCGCACCAGATCGGTTCCGGTGACACCCAGATGAATGCGTCCCGCGGCCAGCTCGCGCGGGATTTCACCGGCTGACAACAGGACCAGCTCGACATTGTTTATGCCTTGCACAAACCCTGCATATTCGCGGTCTGACCCGGCACGCCCCAGCGCGATGCCACGAGCGGCGAACCACTCAAACGTCTTGTCCATCAACCGACCCTTTGAGGGCACACCCAGCTTCACGCTCATGCCGCACCCCCCAGTTCCAATACCAAACCTGGACGGATGACACCGCCCACCGCTGGAATTTCGCGGCCCTGCCCAAGGCGACGGGTCAGGGCATCATAGCGGCCACCGCTGGCGATTGCAGGCAGGTCGGGCCGGGCATCAGAGTGAAAGCCAAAGACAAAACCGTCATAGTATTCCATTTGTGTCCGCCCATAGGAGGCTTCGAACTCCAAGGCGGACGGATCAATGCCTCGGGCATCAAGCGCTGCAAAACGTTGTGCCAAGCGGTCTACTGCCGGAGCGATGGCCTGCATGGTCGTGGCGATGTCTTGCAAACGGCTCAGGGCATCGACGCTTGACGCCTTAACACTGAGAATAGCATCGATCAGCGCCACCTCTTCACCCGAGATCGGATCAGTGGCGGCGTCTTCCCGCAACGCATTGATACGAGACAGAATTTCATCCGGCCCACGCAACCCGATCAAAGGAGTGGCGCGCGCCATCGGATCAGCGTCAGCCAGAAGGGCAGCACGGCTGTCAGGGATGGCGGCCCGACCCGAGAACCGCTCCATTAGGGCGCGGAACCGCGCGGGGCGCCAGATATGACGCATCAATGCGTGTTTGCGGCGTTCAGTGGTGGCAAGGCCCTGCACGGCTGCTGTCAAAATGCCGATATCACCCGTTGTGGCGCGCAGCCCCAGCGGGGCCAGCAGATCGTGGATCAGTGCAAAGACCTCGGCGTCCGAGGCATCGGGGGCAGTTCGTTCAAAAATCTCGTAGCCGACTTGGGTATATTCATTGGCACGATCGGTGTCGTCTTCTTGCCTGCGGAACACTTCGCCTGCGTAGGTATAGCGGGCCGGTTCGGCGCCGTGGGTCATGTGCATCTGCACCACGGGCACGGTGAAGTCGGGGCGCAGCATCTGTTCCCCGCGCAGAGCGTCTGACGTGACATAGGCGCGGGCGCGAATATCCTCGCCATAGAGATCCAGCAGCGTGTCTGCGGATTGCAGCACAGGTGTTTCAACCACGACCGCGCCATGCGCCTCAAACAGGCTGCGCAGGCGGATGGCCTCGGCCTGAATGTCGGCGCGGGTTGGCATCAGTCCTGGCCGTCCAGTATCTCGCGCACTTTGGCGACCAATTGGTCACGTGGCACTTCGAATTGGCTGGGGCGTTCTTTCCATTCCTCCAGCGTAGCGCTTTCGGCAATCTTGGCACCCAGGATCAGGTCTTTGATCTGAACAATGCCTTTGTCGTGCTCGTCCCCACCTTCGATGATGGCTACGGGGGATCCGCGTTTATCTGCATATTTCAACTGGTTACCGAAGTTCTTTGGGTTCCCAAGATAGACCTCGGCGCGGATGCCAGAATTGCGAAGCTCGGCCACCATCGTCTGGTAATCAGCCATACGGTCGCGGTCCATGACGGTGACGACAACAGGGCCTTGCGCGGTTTGGCCGATGCGGCCCTTCTCGCGCAGAGCCGCCAACAAGCGGTCAACGCCGATGGAGACACCTGTGGCAGGCACAGGCTGCCCGGTGAAGCGTTTGACCAGATCGTCATAGCGGCCACCCCCGGCCACGCTGCCAAACTGACGCTTGCGGCCTTTTTCATCGAGGATTTCGAAGGTGAGTTCCGCCTCAAACACCGGCCCGGTGTAGTAGCCGAGGCCACGGACGACGGAAGGGTCGATAATGATGCGGTCGGGGCCATAACCTTGGGCGTTCAGCAGATCGGCGATGGTTTCAAGTTCTTGCACGCCCTCAAGGCCGACAACACTATCCCCAATCGCAGCACGCAGGTTGTCCAGCGTGGTGGCGGCGTCGTTACCTTTTGAGGTGAGGAAAGCCAACACTGGAGCGGCCTGATCGTCACTCAATCCAACGCCATCAATATAGGCACCGGACGCATCCAATCGGCCCTTGCCCAACAATTCACGCACACCGGCCTCGCCCACTTTGTCGAACTTGTCGATGGTGCGCAGGACAGCATCACGCTGGGTTTCGTCACTCAGGCCCATCTGCTCCAGCACGCCATTGAGAACCTTGCGGTTGTTCACCCGCACCACATAGTCGCTACGGGGGATGCCGACTTGCTCCAACGTATCCGCAAGCATGGCGCAAATCTCGGCATCAGCCGCTGGAGAGGCCGTGCCAACCGTATCCGCATCACATTGATAAAACTGCCGAAAGCGGCCGGGGCCGGGTTTTTCGTTGCGCCAGACGGGGCCCATGGCATAACGCCGGTAGGGTTTGGGCAGATCGTTCTGGTGTTGGGCATAGACGCGGGCCAAGGGGGCTGTGAGGTCATAGCGCAGGGCGAGCCAGTCGGATTTGCCGTCCTCATCGCCCTCTTGCCAGGCGAACACGCCCTCGTTGGGACGGTCCACGTCGGGGAGGAACTTGCCCAGCGCCTCAACCGTTTCCACGGCCGAGCTTTCCAATGCGTCAAAGCCATAGCGATGGTAGACCCCGGCGATGGTTTGCAACATGGCGTTGCGTTCGGCCACTTGCGCGCCGAAATAATCGCGGAAGCCTTTGGGCGTTTCGGCCTTGGGGCGCGGGGTTTTCTTGGGCTTGGCCATCGGGCTTTGTCCTTTGAAGGCATATGCCCGCGCGGTCTAGCGGATGGGGGGCTTGGGGGCAAGATGGCGATGACCGGGGCCTAGGCCACTTGATATGCACCAGCGCGGCAAACTTCGGTCATTGACGCAAAGCGGCGGGACAAATACATCCCTCCCATGACCAAAACCGAAGAAACCCTGGCCCATCTTATTCGCACAGTGGATGACCTGTCGGACATCGTGGCCGAGCAACGCCGTGAAATTGACATGCTGAACGCGCGTGTGGCCATGCTGATGCAGCGTGAAGCCGGGCGCGAGGCAGAAGGGTCAGGTGGCATAGTGCTGGGCGATGAACGGCCGCCGCATTACTGACGGGGCTTAGCCGCCCTTAATGTCTTGGGCCAACACTTCACCATCATGCAACAGCAGGCTTTTCCAACGCGCATTGCTGCCAAACCGCTCGTAGATGCTGATAAACACCGTGCCATTTCCCAACCTCGATATTTTGGTACCACATGGTTTTTTGCGCGGCACTTTGCAAACGCGCGATTTCAGCGTCTCATACGCCTTGTCGGTGTCGCTGTAGGGCTGCACTTCGGCTGGCAGGCCATAGCGCAATAGCTCGTGCATCTCGACCGATCCAAACATCGCCAGGGCCGCTGTGAACTGACGCGCGCAGCCATCGTCAAATCCGGTGACATAAAACGTATGCGGCGCAGTGCTTCCCGGAGCGGTGTCATAGATGCGGTGTTTAGGGCGGTTTTCGGGGAACTGCGCAACCTGTTTGCCCATATCGCGCTTGGGCACACCGCAGATACGGGCCAGTTTGCCATAAGGCAGCACTGTACCGGGTGGAATTTCGCTGACGGCAGGCTGTGGTTTGGGCTTGGTGATCCCAAAAATGCTTTTGTGTTTGGTGCCGGGGGCGGGATCAGGATCAGCCTCGGCTTGTGGCGTGGCGGGCAGCGAGGCTTGCGTGGTCTCGGTGATTTGATCCGGATCGGCCAATGCAACCTCCACGGCCTGCGATGTATCTGATACCGGCGCGGGCTTTTGTTTGGGCGTCACCGCATGGGTAAACAACGCCAACAGGCCTGCCTGTTCAGGGGCAGGCGATGACGCGGCTATATCCACCTCAACCGGATCAGCACCGGTGGGAGGAGTGTCTTCCAGCCCAGTTGCGTCTGCCTCTGCCACGGCAGAACTCGGTGTCTCTGACGCCTCTGGTTCGGACATAACTGAAGGTGGTTGTGTGTCGCCCAGCAGCCGCGCAAGCAGGCTGGTATTGTCTGGCACAGGGGCTGCGGCAACCTCTACCGAAGCGGAAGTCTCGGGCAAATCCTGATCAGACAGGCGTGGAATATCCTCAATTGGATCACTGCAAGCGGCCAAACCAAGGCACGCACCCAAAATAACAAACCTGCGCAAAACAGCGGCCCCCCTGCCCCCAACGACTGGCGCGAGTTTTAACGCAATGTGAACATAAAAATCCAGATAATTTGCCTACCCCTGATGGATAGGCGGCGTTTCGCATTGGGCGCGCGTCAGAATTCCTCAACGGTGACAACGCCACCCAGCGATTTTATCGCGCCTTTAATTTGGGGATTCACGGGGAACTCCATCCCGGTGTCCAGCTCCACCTCGCCCGGCAAAGCGGGATCAAGCAGGCAGAAATGAATCGGGCCCCGCCCCCCGGATTTGACAGTCTGTGCAGCCCCTTGCAGCACACTGGCCACCGAAGGGATGGCGCTTGCGTCGTCCACAAAAACACGCAACCCCACGCTGCCGACATCAGCCACGACGGTGTCAATCGGCTGCACGGCACGGCATAGAAGTTTCAGCTGCTCGGTTTCCATCGTCGCCTCGGCGGTGATGACCACGCTCTGACCGGTTTCCAAAAGGTCGCGGTACTTTTCCAAAGGCTCCGAGAACATCGTCACCTCGTACCCGCCGGTGGTGTCCGACAATTGCACAAAGGCAAATCGGTTGCCGCGCGCGGATTTGCGTTCCTGGCGACCTGCGACAACCCCGGCCATTTTAACCACAACAGCCCCTTTGCGACTGGCCTCAAGCGTGGCTTGCTCCAAGGTAATGACCTGCTTGCGCTTCAGCGCAGCCTCGTAGTCATCCAAAGGATGCCCGGACAGATAGAACCCCACGGCCCTGAATTCCTCGGTGAGTCGTTCTGCGGGCAACCAATCGTCAAGAGGGCTCAGCCGTGGTTCGGGCAAATCATCGCCTGCCTCGCCAAACAGCGACACCTGGTTGGAGGTTTTTTGTTCGAAGATGGCGGCGGAATAGCTCATCAGTGCCTCGACGCTGTCAAAGACGCGGCGGCGGTTGCGATCTAGCTGGTCAAAACCACCTGCGCGCGCCAACATTTCCAGCGGGCGTTTGCCAATGCGTTTAAGGTCTACGCGACGGGCGAAATCGAATAGTGTCGCAAAGGGCCGCTCTTCAAGCTTTTCAGCTTGCCTCGCTTGATCTGGCGAGGCCGCCTGTGAGGGCGGATGAGCGTCGCGGCGGCCTTCGGTGATCAGCTTCATCGCCTCGACGCCCACATTTTTCAGCGCACCCAGCCCATAGTGCAACGTGCCATCCTGCACCATAAACGTCGCCTGAGAGCGGTTCACGCAAGGGGGAGCCCAAGGCAGGTCGAGACCTTTTTTGACCTCTTCGAAATACACGGCCAGCTTATCTGTCAGGTGAATATCGCAGTTCACTACCCCGGCCATGAACTCAACCGGGTGGTTGGTTTTCAACCAAGCCGTCTGGTAACTGACCACCGCATAGGCCGCCGCGTGGGATTTGTTGAAGCCGTAGTTGGCGAACTTGTCCAGAAGGTTCCAGACCTCGATTGCCTTTTTGTCATCAACGTTATTTTCCTTGGCCCCTGCGATGAATTTGGGGCGCTCAGCGTCCATCGCCTCCTGGATTTTCTTACCCATCGCACGGCGCAAAAGGTCGGCGCCACCCAAGGAATAGCCCGCCATTTCCTGCGCGATCTGCATCACCTGTTCCTGGTAGACGATAATACCTTGGGTTTCATCCAGGATATGGTCAATCGAAGGATGCAGCAGGTCGCGGTCGCTTAGATCATTCTTGACCTCGCAGAACTTCGGGATGTTCTCCATGGGCCCCGGACGGTAAAGCGCCACAAGGGCGATGATGTCTTCGATGCAATCGGGCTTCATCCGCTTGAGCGCGTCCATCATGCCCGAGCTTTCCACCTGGAACACGGCCACAGTTTGCGCACGAGCGTACATCTCATAGGTGGGCGCATCATCGAGTGGGATCGCGTTGATCTGGTTTTCGGCCCCCGGTGCAGGCGTGTAAATCTCGGTGCCATCGGCCGCGATATGCAAGGGCCGGCCGCCTGCATGGATTTGCTCAATTGCGTTCTGAATGACTGTCAACGTCTTGAGGCCCAGAAAGTCGAACTTGACCAGCCCGGCCTGTTCCACCCATTTCATGTTGAACTGCGTGGCGGGCATGGTCGAACGGGGATCTTGATAAAGCGGCACCAAACTGTCCAGCGGACGGTCACCGATGACCACGCCAGCGGCGTGAGTGGAGGCGTTCCTGAGCAGCCCTTCAACCTGCATGCCGTATTTCAGCAGGCGGTCGACAACCTCTTCGTTGCGGGCCTCTTCGCGCAGGCGTTCCTCTTGGGCGAGCGCCTTTTCGATCGACAGCGGTTTGACGCCCTCAACCGGGATCATCTTGGACAAACGATCGACCTGTCCGTAGGGCATTTGCAGCACGCGGCCCAGGTCACGCACGGCAGCCTTGGAGAGCAAAGCACCAAAGGTGATGATCTGCGCCACACGGTCGCGACCATACTTATCCTGAACGTAATCAATCACTTCTTCACGGCGGTCCATGCAAAAATCAATGTCGAAATCGGGCATGGAAACCCGTTCGGGATTCAGGAACCGCTCAAACAGCAGAGAGTACCGCAAAGGATCAAGATCAGTGATGGTCAGCGCATAGGCCACAAGGCTGCCCGCACCCGAGCCACGGCCCGGGCCCACCGGAATATCTTCATCCTTGGCCCATTTGATGAAGTCGGCCACGATCAGAAAGTAACCCGGAAACCCCATGCCTTCGATGATCTTCAGCTCGAACTCCAGCCGGTCTTCGTACTCCTGAACTGTTGCTGCATGCGGGATCACATCCAGCCGGGCCTTCAACCCCTCTTGCGCTTGGCGACGCAGCTCTTCGTTTTCGTTATCGGCAAACTTGGGCAGAATCGGATCCCGGCGATAGCATCCAAATGCACAACGCCGGGCAATCTCGACCGTGTTTTCAATCGCTTCGGGCAGATCAGCAAACAGGGCGATCATTTCCTGAGGCGATTTGAAATAGTGTTGATTGGTCAAACGGCGGCGCGGGTCGGATTGATCGACATAGGCACCCTCGGCCACGCAGATCATGGCATCATGCGCCTCGTACATCTTGGAGGCAGGAAAATAGACATCATTGGTGGCCACCAGCGGAATATCCATCGCATAGGCCATTTCGATCAGCCCGCGTTCGGTCAGGCGTTCAGCCTCGGGCAAGCCACCTTCGCCTGGGTGGCGTTGCAATTCCACATAAAGCCGGTCGCCAAAGGCCGCATACAGATCACGCATCAAACCTTCGGCATGCGGACGCTGGCCGCCTTGCAGCAATCGCCCTACCGGGCCATCCGGCCCGCCAGTCAGGCAAATGACACCTTCAGAATATTTGGCAAGCTCGGCCTTGGTGACATGAGGCAATTCGCCATCGGCACGCAAATAAAGACAGGAATTCAGCTTCATCAGGTTTTCATACCCAATTTCAGACTGCGCCAGCACCACAACAGGGGCAGGAGGTTTGGCGCGTTCACCAGGGGCAGGCGTCAGATATGCCAGATCCACCTGGCAGCCCATAATGGGTTGCACCCCTGCGCCACTGGCCGTGACCGAGAATTCGAGAGCCGCGAACATGTTGTTGGTATCGGTGACGGCCACGGCAGGCATATCGGCATCCGCACAGATACCCGGCAGTTTCTTTAGCCGCACCGCGCCCTCAAGAAGGGAATATTCGGTGTGAACACGAAGATGGATGAATCGAGCAGAACGGGTCATACCAACCACCCTAAATCAGCCCGCATCAAGGGGCCAGATGGCATCGTGAAAATCGCGTTCAACCTTTGGGTGCATGGCGGGCCAAATGGCCGGAAATTCGCCACGCCTGATGATCCGATCACCCCTTGGGGGCTTGCAATCCCGGCCATACGGCGCGTAGCCTTGCGCGCGTATAGCCAGTGCTCGGATTTGCAGCGCGGAGACACAAAAGTAGCGGGAACAACTGCAACATGCGACGGTGGCATGAGCTTCACATTCAACCCATTCAAAGCGCCGTAGCTGGTGTTGATGCGCCTTGCACGTGCCCACATCAGAGCTGCGCTAGCTGATGATTGATTTTGCCGCCCTGCACCGCGCCGTCGCGCGCCATGGCAAAGTCGTTCGATTGGTTTTGGCCAACGTGCAAGGTTCAGCCCCGCGTGAGATTGGCGTTTCGATGATCGTGTGGGCCGATGCACATGACGGCACGATTGGCGGTGGGCAGATGGAATTTGCGGCTGTGACCCGCGCCCGTGAGATATTGGACTGCGCCCCCGGCACACTGGTGTGCGAAACTTCAACGCAAAGGACCCTGGTTTACGAAGTGTTCGACGCCACAAGCCTGACCAAAGCCGAAGCCCAAGCCGCAACTCAAGGGCTATTCATGCGCGCGTTGGATGACAATCAGACAATGCCACAGACCCTGCGTGAGATGACCCAAACAGCCTCTGCCAGTTCACACCCCATATCTGCACAGATCATTGATGGCTGGATCGTCGAGCCGGTATGGGACAATAAGCTGCCTGTCTACATTTATGGTGCGGGCCATGTGGGACGCGCCCTGGCCATTGCTCTGGCTCCGTTCGCGCAGTTTGATA
This sequence comes from Roseovarius sp., assembly GCA_045106595.1. Taxonomy (GTDB): domain Bacteria; phylum Pseudomonadota; class Alphaproteobacteria; order Rhodobacterales; family Rhodobacteraceae; genus Roseovarius. Next base: position 147,545 of record JBGCEW010000015.1, read on the forward strand.
TCCACCTCAGTGACGTGCGCGAAGATCAGTTTCACGACCTGCCGGACACTGTGTCGCAAAGCTGGAATCTGTTGCCCACGGATGTAATGGCATCTGCGCCCGACACAGCGGCACATTTCATCATGACCCCGGAACAAGATTACGACCTTGAGCTGTGCCACCGCTTGCTGGGCCGCAGCTTTGGTTATGCCGGTTTGATCGGATCAAAATCCAAATGGGCAAGGTTTCGCAAAGACCTGCAACAACGTGGCCATAGCGATCGGCAGATCGACCGGGTGCACTGCCCGGTGGGTGATCCCACTTTGGGCAAGCATCCTCAGGCGATTGCCATAGGCATCGTGTCTCAGCTTCTGCACCATCAGGACAACCAACATACCCATGCGGTGGTTCAATGACCCAAGTGTTGTTGCACATTTCGGGCCTGACCAAATCCTATCCAGGTGTGGTGGCCAACGATGATGTGTCGTTGGACATTCACGCCGGACAGGTGCATGCGCTTCTGGGCGAAAACGGTGCAGGCAAATCAACGCTGGTCAAAATGATCTACGGCCTTGTCACGCCGGACAGTGGCACAATGCAATTGCACGGTACGCCCTTCGCACCGTCCGAGCCACGCGCGGCCCGTGCAGCAGGTGTCGCCATGGTGTTCCAGCATTTTTCGCTGTTTGATGCGCTGAGTGTCGCCGAGAACATCGCCCTGGGCATGGAGCGCCCACCTCGGATGAAAGACCTCGCCGCCCGTATCCGGGACGTCTCGGATACATACGGCCTGCCGCTGGATCCGTTTCGCATTGTCGGAGATCTGTCAGCAGGTGAACGGCAGAGGGTTGAAATCATACGGTGCCTTTTGCAAGACCCGCGGTTGTTGATCATGGATGAACCCACCAGCGTGCTGACCCCGCAAGAGGTGGACATCCTGTTTCAGACCCTGCGCAAACTGACAGCCGAGGGTGTGGCGATCTTGTATATTTCGCACAAACTTGAGGAAATCCGCGCCTTGTGTGATCACGCCACCATATTGCGGCATGGGCGCAACGTGGGCTCTTGTGATCCGGCCACCACATCGGCGCGCGATATGGCTGAAATGATGGTTGGCAGCGCATTTGCGTCTCCCAAACGCGCAGAGCGTGATCTGGGTAATGTCATATTGGATGTGCAATCGCTGTCCCTTGCGCCAAGCGGGGCATTTGGAACCGCGCTGAAAAACATCAGCTTTGCTGTGCGCCGAGGTGAAATTCTGGGCATCGGCGGCGTGGCCGGAAATGGTCAGGACGAATTGCTTGGGGCTTTGTCAGGTGAGCGGCGCGCACAACCTGCATCGGTTCAAATGAACCAAACTCCGATCGGGCATCTGGGCCCGGTGGCACGGCGCAAACTGGGCCTGCTCAGTGCGCCAGAAGAGCGGCTGGGCCACGCCGCGGCCCCTGATATGACACTGAACGAGAATGCTCTGCTCACCGCCGCACAAACACAGGGCCTGGCCGTGCAGGGGTTCATCAACTGGCCTAAAACCGCTGCATTTGCGCAGCGTGTCATCGACAGGTTCGACGTGCGCACGCCGTCCACCGAGACATCGGCGCGGTCTTTGTCAGGCGGGAACCTGCAGAAATTTGTGATGGGACGCGAAGTATTGCAACACCCAGAAGTCCTGGTGGTGAACCAGCCTACGTGGGGGGTGGATGCGGCAGCAGCAGCCGCAATCAGACAGGCCTTGCTGGACCTGGCCGCATCCGGCGCGGGCGTCATCTGCATCAGTCAGGATCTTGACGAACTGATGGAAATCTCGGACCGGTTTGGCGCTTTGAATGAGGGGCGGTTGTCAGAAATCAAGTCGGCGCAGGAGCTGAGCGTTGACGAGATCGGTTTGATGATGGGCGGGGCGCATGGCATGGAAGTGGCGCATGCGTAAGGCCGGGCCCCAAAAACGATTGCAGACCGCCAGCGGGGGTATGCCTTGCTGAGGTTAGAGAAACGGCCGCATCCCTCAAAACTCTGGACGTATCTGACGCCTTTGGTGGCAGTCTTGTGCACCATGGTCGCAGGCGGCGCGCTGTTTGCCGTGCTGGGCTATGATCCGGTCGAGGCGATCGGGACGATCTTCTGGCAACCACTGTTTGGTGAGTTTGCGTTTTACTATCGACCGCAACTGCTGATCAAAGCTGCACCGTTGATCCTGATTGCAATTGGGCTGTCGCTGGGATTTCGGGCAGGTATCTGGAACATCGGTGCCGAAGGACAGTATATCATTGGCGCGCTGACCGGGGCCGCTGTAGGGCTTGCGTTTTACCCCCATGAGGCATGGTACATCTTTCCGCTGATGGTCATGGCGGGCGCGTTGGGCGGATGGGCCTGGGCGATGATACCAGGCGTATTGCGCACGCGTTTTGGCACAAATGAGATCCTTGTGTCATTGATGCTGGTCTACGTGGCCGAGCAGGTACTGGCGACAATGGCGCTGGGGCTGTTGCGCAATCCAGAAGGGCGTGGCTTTCCGGGATCGCGCAATTTTCAGCAATACCCCTCGGCGCATAATGCCGAGTTGATAACAGGCACTGGCATGCATTGGGGGGTCGTTGCGGCCCTGATTGCGGTGATTTTCGCATATGTGCTGCTTAGCCGTCATATCCTGGGTTTTCACATCCGCCTAACCGGACAGGCCCCCAAAGCTGCGCGGTTTGCAGGGGTCAATCCGACGCGGCTGGTGCTGTTTTGCCTTGGTGTATCCGGCGCTTTGGCCGGGCTTGCGGGTATGTTCGAAGTCTCCGGTCCCGCAGGACAGGTGAGCATCGATTTCAACGTAGGCTACGGGTTTACCGCGATTATTGTGGCCTTTCTGGGCCGGTTGCATCCGGTAGGCATCTTGCTGGCCGGGCTGTTGATGGCGCTGACGTATATTGGCGGCGAAATTGCACAAAGCAATCTGGGCCTGCCTGCTGCGGCTATTCAGATGTTCCAGGGGATGCTGCTGTTCTTCCTGCTGGCGATTGATGTGCTGGGGCATTACCGGGTGCGGCGTGCCCGAGGGGCGCAAGCATGAGGTGGCTCATTGAGACCGTGAATGCGATGGGATTGGCCGACAAAGCACGATTCGTGTTCCTGTTGTTCCTAGGGATCATCATAGGGTTGTCAGTTGTGGTTTATCTGCCGTTTGTCATCGTTGCCTGGCCGATTTTACTAATTGTATTTGTGATACAGCTTATCGGGCAAGGGGCGATCATGGCGGTGCTCAACCTACTGAGCTGGCCGTTTCGCAAAACCGAAGATACCGCCAAAGCAAACCCAACTGCGGAAACAGCCCCACCCGCCAAACGCACGCCGGAGCAGCGCGCCTTTGTTGTGGCGTTCTGGGTCGGCCTGCTCATTGGTATGGTTTTGGCAGTGCGGACAGATATGGTTGTGTATCAGACATGGGTGTCATGAAGAACCTTCTGAACACAGTTTTGACCCTTGTCAGCTTGGGCATCACCGCCGGGTTTGCGCTGCTGATCATTGGGCTGGGATATTTCTTCATGAGCCTCGCGCTGACGTTCGGGTGGATGGCTGTTATGGGTCTGATCGTCTTCATCGGGTTGATTGGGTTTATCGAGGGCACGATCTGGACCTTGGTAACCGCGCCATTCACGCTGATTGCCGGGATATTCCGCCAAGACCTCCCGCACGTACCCAGTGCCGAAGTGAAGACAACCTCGCAGCTGGTGTCCCTGACGCTTGGGTTGTTGATGGTCATTGGGGCAATCTTGGCGACACTTGAGTTCATGACACAAGGGGCGGGCCCGTAATGGATTTGTCTTCGATCTCACCCACCTTGCTGCTTGCGTCGCTAATGGTGGCCGCAACACCCATCCTACTGGCCGCCTTGGGCGAACTGGTGGTCGAAAGGGCCGGCGTGCTGAACCTTGGGGTTGAGGGCATGATGATCACCGGGGCGATTTGCGGCTTTGCGATTGCGGTCAACACGGGATCGCCCATGATTGGATTTATCGCCGCTGCAGCCGGAGGAGCAGCGCTGTCATTGCTGTTTGCCGTGCTGACCCAGGTTGCGCTGGCCAATCATGTGGCCAGCGGGTTGGCGTTGACACTGTTTGGGCTGGGCCTGAGTGCACTGATGGGTCAGGGCTATGTCGGGATCAAACCACCCCCCACCCTGAAACTGGATATACCAGTGCTCAGCGATTTACCTCTCGTCGGTCCGGTGCTGTTTTCGCACGACCCTATGGTTTATGTCGGGCTGGGGCTGGTACTGGCCGTTTGGTTGGTGCTGAACCGCACGCGTGCCGGGCTGATCTTGCGGGCTGTGGGCGAAAACCATGACGCCGCTCATGCGCTGGGCTACAAGGTGGTACGGGTGCGCATCATGGCGATCCTGTTTGGCGGGGCCTGTGCAGGATTGGGCGGCGCCTATATCAGCCTTGTACGCGTGCCCCAATGGACCGAAGGCATGACGGCAGGTGCGGGCTGGATCGCGCTGGCGCTGGTCGTCTTTGCATCCTGGCGCGCAGGCCGGGTTTTGCTGGGTGCCTATTTATTTGGCGGCATCACCGTGTTGCAGCTGAACTTGCAGGCAGCAGGGGTTGCACTTCCTGTCGAATACCTTTCCATGTCGCCCTACATCATTACCATATTGGTGCTGGTCCTGATGTCCGCCGAGCGCAACCGCGCGCCGGGCTCACTGGGCCGCACGTTCCATGCCTCGGGCTGAGGCTGCTGCTAAACGACCAAAAAGGGGAACCACACTGATGAACTTTAAGAAACTGCTTGCCGGGGCTGCACTGGCAATGGGATTGGCGACATCCGCCATGGCCCAAGACAAAACCAAGGTCGGCTTTATCTATGTGGGCCCGATCGGTGATGGTGGCTGGACATATGAGCACGACAAGGGACGTCTGGCCATTGAAGAGGCGTTCGGCGATCAGGTTGAGACAGTATACCAGGAAAGCGTGCCCGAAGGCGCCGATGCAGAGCGCGCGATCACGCAGATGGCGCTTCAAGGCTCAGACCTGATTTTTACCACATCATTTGGCTTCATGGATCCGACAGTGAATGTGGCCGCCAAGTTTCCGGATGTGAAGTTTGAACATGCCACAGGCTACAAAACAGCCGACAATGTCGCCACCTATTCTGCGCGCTTCTACGAAGGCCGCGCCATTCAGGGGCATATTGCGGGCAAGATGACCGAGAGCAATATCATCGGCTATATCGCATCCTACCCGATCCCCGAGGTTATTCGCGGCATCAACTCGGCCTATATTCACGCCAAGAAGGTAAACCCGGATGTCGAATTCAAGATCATCTGGGCCTTCACCTGGTTTGACCCGGCCAAAGAGGCAGATGCAGCCACAGCCCTGATCGAGCAGGGCGCCGATGTGATCTTGCAACATACCGATTCCACAGCGCCTCAGGCAGCAGCTGAAAAGGCAGGTGGTGTGATCACCTTTGGTCAGGCGTCAGACATGTTTGAATACGCCCCCCTGCCCCGCGTGAGCAGCATCATTGATGATTGGGGCCCGTACTATGTGGCACGCACCAAGGCCGTGATGGACGGCACATGGGAAAGCGTACAGACGTGGGACGGCATCGGCCCCGGCATGGTCGGCATTGGCGAAATCACCGATGCGGTGCCCGCCGAGGTGAAAGCCGAAGCGCTGGCGATGAAAGCCGCGATTGCGGCGGGCGAATATCATCCCTTCACCGGCCCGCTCAAAAAGCAAGACGGGTCAGATTGGTTGGCCGACGGTGACGTGGCAGATGACGGCACATTGCTGGGCATGGATTTCTACGTCGAAGGACTGGACGCCGAAATCCCGAACTAAGCCAATGGCCAAATCTGAACCAAGAGCTCGGCTTATGGTCGGGCTCTTTTTCATGATAAGCCGGGGTATGTTTTCTGAAAGGGGTACATATGAGCGACAAACGATCTTTGCCCGAGACGGCCTCGGTGGCGCACCATGCGGCTGGGGCCAGGTTGCACGCGCCATCAGCGGAACGCAATGCCGCGGATATTGCCCGGGTGCTGACGCAATATGCCCCCGCCAAAGGCCGTGCGCTGGAGATTGCCAGCGGTACGGGGCAGCATATGGTTCAGTTCGCCCAGGCCCTGCCAAACCTGCAATGGCACCCCAGTGATCTGGACCCTGCTCGTCTGGCCAGCATTGACGATTGGACAGTCGGGATCAAAGCTGTGGCCAAAGCCGCCGCGCTGGATGCCAGCAAACCCGGCTGGGCCAAGCAATCGCAGCCCTGGGATCTGATCATAGTGATCAACCTGCTGCATCTGATCCGAACCGATGAGGCCCAGGTCATTTTGAGCGAAGTCGCCACTGCCTTGGCACCCAAAGGCAAATTCATCCTCTATGGGCCATTCATGCGCGCAGGCGAGCTGACTTCGGAGGGCGACGCCCGGTTCGACGCCAGCCTTCGCGAGGCTGATCCTTTGATTGGCTACAAAGATGATTTTGATGTCATTGACTGGCTGCACAGCGCCGGGTTGGCGCTGGTTCAGGTCATCGAAATGCCAGCCAACAATCTGTGCATGATAGCAGAAAAATCAGCATAAACCCGCAAGCCTGAATTTGCCCAAGCCGCGGCTTTGCAGTTGACACCCCGGCGCAGGACCCCGACCTTTGGCGGAAGCAATGTCAGGTGGGGTGATCGGATGCATCAGGTGAGTTGGGTCCAGATATGGCTGGTGCTGGGTTTGATCTTTGGATTGGCCGCATCCGCGCAAGCGCAGAACTTTGGTGACAGTGATCCCGTTGACTTTGTTGGCAAGGGCCCGGATCGCTACAAAGTGCAGGGCATTGATGCAGCCCGGTTTCAGCAATCGGTGGATTGGCGCAAGGCCAAGCGTGCAGGTGTGCAGTTTGCTTTTGTGAAAGCCACCGAAGGCGGTGATCTGCTGGACCCGATGTTTGCCAGCCATTGGAAGGGCGCGCATCGTGCAGGTATTGCCACGGGGGCCTATCATTTTTACTACTTCTGCACCAAGCCACGCGTTCAGGCGCGGTGGTTCATCCGCAATGTGCCCAAAAAACGAGGCGCCCTGCCACCTGTGCTGGATATGGAATGGAACCCGTTTTCCCCCACCTGCAAGACCCGGCCCCCAGCCGCCGAGGTGCGTCGGCAGATGACCATCTGGCTGAACGTTGTTGAACGTCATTTCGGGCAGCGGCCCATCATCTACACAACACCTGCATTTTATAAAGACAACGGACTGTCCCGCATGGGAACCGAGGAATTCTGGCTGCGCACCACGGCTAAAACCCCCAAGCAGGCTTATCCCGGTCAGGCCTGGAGCTTTTGGCAATACAGCGGCACCGGTCTGGTGCCCGGTTTTGAGGGTGAGGTTGATCTGAATGTGTTTGCGGGCAATCGCCGACAGTGGAAGGCCTGGCTGAAAAAGCGGGCACGGTGAACCACACTCATTATTTTAAACAGGAGATTTTCCAATGAAATTACTGACCCTTTGGGCCGCCTTGCTGTTCATGGCCATCGCAGGCACCACGCAAGCCGACACACGTTATGTCTATTCCGCCGGAGACGGGTTTTTGAATCTGCGTACCGGGCCATCAACCGACTATGAGATCATCAAACCAATGTACAATGGACAGCGCGTCTGGGTGATCACGCGAAAGGGCAACTGGCAGCAAGTGCGCCACGAAAGCGGCACGGTGGGCTGGGCCTATCAATCCTATCTGATCGCGCAACCCGTGATGGAAGGTGGGCGATATTACGTGAATTCACCCGGTGACGGATATCTGAATTTGCGCACCGGGCCCTCGGGCAGTGCGGCGATCATCCGTCAAATGCCACATGGCTCCAGCCTGAATGTGACGGGGCATGTGGGCAAATGGCTGTCAGTGGTGCATCAATCCGGTGCGCAAGGCTGGGCCTTTCACCGCTATCTGTCCAGTACGCGGCCACCAGTATACGATCTGAACGCCATTCAGACAGGATGTTCAGCCGGTGGAGAAAGCAATCTGGCTTGGTACATACGGTCCTATAAATGCGGGTCGAAATCGGTGGCCGAATATCCCAGCTGTGTCAGCCGCTGGACCCGTAAACTGTGTCAGAACGTGGACAGCCCCAGCCAGGTGATGAACCGGTTGATGGCCGACTAAGGTATCAGTTCAACGTCAGCTTTGAACGGCGCACATGAAAGCCGTGGCCGCTGGCGTTTTGGCAGCGCACCCCGTCCTCGCGCATGGTGCAGGCAAAGTTAGACACGCTCCAATCTGAGCCATAAGCAATCTTGGGATTGGGCAGCGGCCAGAACACATCGCCGTGGCAGAACCATTGCGCCGCGGCCGGGCCGTTTGGCGGCAGGATGATCGCGCGGGTGCGGTCCAGATCGCAATTTGGGTTATCATCGCCGTAATAGGGCGGCAGCGTCCAGTCAGCTTCAAACACAAGACAGTTCATTTCGCGCTGATCGGGAGGCACCAATTTGTCCGTATAGTAATCCCAGTTGACCGTGTAGCAGATGATATTGCCGCTGGGCGCGCTAAAGCTGGTGGCGTGGGCACGATCGGCATGGGTCAAGCCGATCAGCAGGGCAAACATAGCGGTGAGAAATGGTAACAATGGCATGATAAAATGTCCTTAGAAGTATGCTTCGTGTCACGCTAAACGCGGTGGGCAACAGGCACAAGGCCGCTTGGACAATAGAAAAACCCCCGGCGTTGGGGCCGGGGGTTTTGGGTTTCTGCAAATTCATCAGGGATTAGCCGTCAATGCGGATAACTTCGTTCTTAGGATCATAGGGGCTGTCGCATGTGACGACCGCATCCCACAGTTTGTCCTGCATTTTCACCTTCAGCTTGGTGCCCTCAGCCGCCAGATCAGGGGTGACATAAGCCATTCCAATGGACTTGCCAAAATGCACCGAATAGCCGCCGGACGTCAGACGCCCCACACGGGTGCCTTCGGGGGTGTACAGCACCTCACGGCCCCACGGATCGGCATCGTCAGGCCCGTCGATCAACACGGTGCAGCATTTCACACGCACGCCAGTTTCAACCAGCTTGTCCTTACCGTGGAAGTCCTTATCCAGATCAACAAAGCGCGGCAAATCGGCCTCCAAAGGCGTGGCATCGCGGCCCAGCTCGTTGCCAAAGGCGCGATAGCTCTTCTCCTGACGCAGCCAGTTTTGCGCCCTCGCACCGACCAGTTTAAGCCCATGCTTCTCACCGGCCTTTTCCAGCAGATCAAACAGATAGTTCTGCATTTCCATCGGGTGATGCAGCTCATAGCCCAGCTCGCCAGTATAGGCGACGCGGATGGCATTCACCGGGCACATGCCCAGTTCGATCTTGCGCGCGCTAAGCCAGGGGAAACGTTTGTTCGACAAGGCTGTATCGGGATCGGCATCGTTGATCACCTCGCGCAGAACATCGCGCGATTTGGGGCCGGCGATGGCAAATACACCCCATTGCGTGGTGACATCCTGGATTTCGATATAGCCAAAGTCGTCCATTTTGTCAGCCGCAGCCTTGCGCAGGAAATCGGCATCGTATTCTGTCCACGCCCCGGCCGAGACGAGGTAATAGTTATCCTCACCATTGCGAACAATCGTGTATTCGGTGCGCGTGGTGCCAAAGGCGGTCAGCGCGTAGGTCAGATTGATCCGGCCTACTTTGGGCAGCTTGTTGCAGGTGAACCAATCGAGGAACTGCGTCGCCCCCGGCCCTTTGACCACATGTTTGGTAAAGGCGGTGGCGTCAATCAGGCCAACACCGTTGCGGATCGCTTTGGCCTCTTCGACGGCGTGTTGCCACCATTCGCCACGGCGGAACGACCGCGCATCGTGGTCAAAATTCTCGGGGGCGTCCAGAGGGCCATAATAGTTTGGCCGTTCCCAGCCATTCACAAAACCGAACTGCGCACCACGGGCCTTTTGACGGTCATAAGCCGGGGCTGTGCGCAAGGGGCGGCATGCGGGGCGTTCTTCGTCGGGGTGGTGCAGAATATAGACGTGGTCGTAGCATTCTTCGTTCTTGCGCGCGGCAAATTCGGTGGTCATCCAGTTCTGGCTGTAGCGTTTGGGGTCGAGCGACGCCATATCGATCTCGGCCTCGCCATCGACCATCATCTGGGCCAGATAATACCCTGTGCCGCCCGCCGCGGTGATGCCAAAACTGAACCCTTCGGCCAGCCACATATTGTGCAGACCGGGTGCTGGACCCACCAACGGATTACCATCGGGGGTGTAACAGATCGGGCCGTTGAAATCGTCTTTGAGGCCGCTCTCCTCACACGATGGAATGCGGTGGATCATCGCCATGTATTGCTCTTCGATCCGTTCCAAATCCAGCGGGAAGAGATCGGCACGGAAACTGTCGGGCACACCGTGCTCAAAGCAAGCCGGGGCGTTTTTCTCATACACACCCAAAATCCAGCCACCGCGCTCTTCGCGCACGTAAGATTGCGCATCAGCGTCGCGCACAACGGGGTGTTCAACGCCACCGTTTGCGCGGAATTCTACCAGCGCCGGGTCCTTGTCCATGACGATGAACTGATGCTCAACCGGGATGGCAGGCATTTTGATGCCCAGTTTCTTGGCGGTGGATTGCACGTGGTTGCCGCTGGCTGTGACCACATGTTCGGCATGGACGATAATCTGTTCGTCCGAGGGCACAAGGTTGCCGCCCTTTTCGACCATCTTGGTCAGGGTCACATCCCAATGGTCGCCCATCCATTCAAACGCATCGGCCTGCCATTTGCGCTCAATCGTGGCGCCGTGCTGCCGCGCTCCCTTGGCCATAGCCTGTGTCACATCGGCGGGGTTAATGTACCCATCCTCAGTGTGGTAAATCGCGCCTTTCAGGTCTTCGGTGTTGATCAGGGGCCAGCGTTCTTTGATCTGATCCGGCGTCAGCCATTCGTAATCCACCCCGCAGGTTTCTGCGGTCGAGGCGTAAAGCATGTATTCATCCATACGCTCGTCGGTTTGGGCCATGCGCAGGTTGCCCACCACAGCAAAACCTGCGTTCAGGCCCGTTTCCGCCTCAAGCGATTTGTAGAAATCGACCGAGTATTTGTGGATATGGGTTGTCGCGTAAGACATGTTGAACAGTGGCAACAAACCGGCGGCGTGCCATGTCGAGCCTGAGGTCAGCTCGTCACGCTCGATCAGCATCACATCGTCCCAGCCTGCCTTGGCCAGATGATAGGCAATCGAGGTTCCAACGGCACCACCGCCGACGACCAGAGCTTTGACTTGGGTTTTCATGACATGCGACTCCCGTGACGCGGATAAGGATTGCGCATATTTAGCAGGTCAGGGAATTGGCGCACAGTCCAGCCGACGCTTGTGGGTGAAAAAGCGACGCCACAAGAGTTTCAGACCTTGCTCATGCCAATGATACCTGACTCTTTTGCTGACAGGACGGCGGTAAGCAGAGACTTATGCAAGCGGCGCTTCATTCACCCAGTGCAATTCCTTCGCGCCGGGGGTCAGCCCCGCCCTTCAGGCCATCTGAGATGGAAATCGCATGCAAACCTGAGGTCAACGCACGCGTATTCATTTCAAACCCCATCTCAGCCAACGGCCCGGCCATCGCTTCGGCCACTGTTTCAATCTCCACATCATAGGTGCCAAAGCGGTTCACCAAATGCGGCAGCGCCACAGCAGCCTGCACATCCAGCCCCCAATCCAAATGCGCAATGATCGTTTTCGCCACATAGCCGATGATCCGGCTGCCCCCAGGGCTGCCCACCACCAGCACGGGTTTGCCATCCTTCAGCACTATGGTCGGCGCCATCGAGGAACGGGGGCGCTTGCCCGGTTCGACCCGGTTGGCCACTGGCACGCCATCCCGGTGCGATCGGAATGAGAAATCGGTCAGTTCATTGTTCAGCAAGAACCCCCGCACCATAAGCCGCGATCCAAACGCATTTTCAATGGTCGTGGTCATCGACAACGCGTTGCCATATTGATCCACGATTGAGATATGCGACGTCGACGCGCGCTCCATCGGGGCGCCATCAGCCCAGTTCAGTGCATGGTTAAATTCGGGCGTGCCGGGGCGTACTTCGGACAAAGCCACGTCACCTTCGAGCAAACTGGAGCGTCCGGCAAGATAGCCCTTGTCCAGCAGGCCCTTGGTGGGCACCGGCACGTAATCGCTGTCGGCCATGTACCGCGCGCGGTCCGCAAAAGCGAGGCGGCTGGCGTCACCGATCAGCCTCCAGGCTTCGGGATTGTCTGCCCCAAGGGCGGCCAGATCAAACGGCTCCACCAGCCCCAAGATCTGCCCCACGGTCAGCGCCCCCGACGAAGGCGGGCCCATGCCACACACATCATGCGCGCGGTAGCTGATGCACACGGATGCGCGTTCTTTAACCTGATAGATGGCCAGATCAACCGCAGCCAAAAGCCCAGGATTGTCTGGGTTGTTCTGAACGGTCGTGACGATGTCCTGGGCAATCTCGCCTGTGTAAAACACCTGCGCACCATCGGTGGACATCAGACGCAAGGTTTTGCCATAGGCCGGGTTTTTCAGCAGCGCGCCTGTGGTCAAACGGGTACCACCGGGCAGAAAGTAATTGGCAGATGCCTCCTGACGTGACAGCCTTTCAGCATCACGCGCAACCATCATTGCCAAACGTGGGCTGACGGCAAACCCCTCTTCGGCCAGTGTGATAGCGTCCTCGAACAGACTGTCCCAGGGCCGTTGTCCCCAGCGTGTATGGGCAGCTTGCATCAAGGCAGGCGTGCCCGGTGTGCCCACAGAGCGGCCCCCAACCACGGCATCGAAAAAGCCCATCGGATCACCGCCGGGTGTTTGGAACAGACGCGGAGTGGCGGCAAGCGGCGCGGTTTCGCGACCGTCCAGCGTCGTCATCTCGCCTGAAGCTGCATCATACCAGACCAGAAACGCACCTCCTCCCAGACCCGAGCTTTGCGGCTCGACCAGCCCCAGCACAGCTTGGACGGCAACCATGGCATCGGCGGCCGTGCCACCTGCACGCAGTGCTTTGGCCCCAGCCTCAACCGCCAAAGGGTTAGCGGCGGCAATCATCCAGGTGTCAGCTTGAACAGGCACCCCTGCGGCCTTGGCATCCTGCGCGGCCATCACGGCAGGCGAACCTGCCACCACACCGGCCCCTGCGGCTTCGGGTGCGATGGCATCCGTGGCTTGTTGGGCAAACGCCACAGGTGTCAGGCCCATAATGGCGCAAAAAGCGATAAGGTATCTCATGTCAATTCTCCGGTTCATGTCGGCCCCCAATTCGCCCCTTGAGGGCCGCAGGGAGGGCTGCCTGAAAGGGGCGATTCTCCCCGTTCAGACCAAAGGCGGCAAGACCTGATCCGGGGGGCGGTGACCATCGATGAAGGTCTGGATGTTGATCATCACCTTCTCACCCATCTCGATCCGGCCTTCCACAGTGGCCGAGGCCATATGCGGCAGCGCCACCACGTTTTTCAGCTCTTTCAGGCGCGGATTTATGTCCGCGCCGTTTTCATACACGTCCAATCCTGCGCCCGCGATCTCGCCTGCACGCAGCATCCGCGTCAGGGCGTTTTCGTCGATCACCTCGCCACGCGACGTGTTCACAATCAACGCATCGGGTTTCATCAGTTTCAGCCGCCGCGCGTTCATCAAATGATAGGTACTGGGTGTGTGCGGACAGTTCAGGCTGATCACATCCATCCGCGCGACCATCTGATCAAGGCTTTCCCAATAGCTGGCCTGCAGTGCGTCTTCGATCTCAACCCGCAGACGGTTGCGGTTGTGATAATGAATTTCCATTCCAAAGGCCGTAGCGCGTCGTGCCACCGCCTGTCCGATCCGACCCATTCCCAAAATACCCAAACGTCGCCCCGAGATGCGCGCACCCAGCATTTGCGTCGGAGACCAGCCATCCCAATCGCCCGATTGCATCACGGTCAGCCCTTCAGGCATACGACGGGCCACAGCCAGCATCAGCGCCAGTGTCATATCGGCCGTATCTTCGGCCGAGACGCCAGGCGTGTTTGACACCATGATGCCATGCTGACGGGCGGCTTGCAGATCAATGTGGTCCACCCCTGCGCCGTAATTGGCAATCAAACGCAGCTGATCGCCTGCCTGTGCCAGCAAGGCCGCATCTATCCGGTCATTCAGCGTGGGCACAAGGATGTCGGCGGTTTTGACCGCCTGCATCAGCTCGCTTTGGGTCATCGGCGCGTCTGTTTCCCGCAAGGTCACGTCGAACAATTCGGCCATCCGCTGCTCGACCAGGTCGGGCAAGCGTCGCGTCAGAACAACACTTGGGCGCTGAGATGACATGATGGTCTTCCTTGTTCTTTCAAAACGGCGCGTGTCCTGCCAAAGTGACGCAGGAACGCACCGGGCACAAGAACCCGGGCCACAAACGAGCAGAAATCGGACCGAAAAAGATGAAAACGTGGATCGTCAGCGCCTTGGCGCTTTGTCTATTGGGTGTCATGCCGGAGGCATTGACCGCACAGGACCGCGGATCAGTCACCAACCTGCCATTGCCGCGCTTTGTGTCGATGAAGGCCTCTGAAGGCAATGTGCGGCGTGGGCCCAGCCTGACCCATCAGATCGACTGGGTGTTCAAACGCAAGGATGTGCCTCTCGTGATCACCGCCGAGCACGGCCATTGGCGCCGCGTCCAAGACCGTGACGGTGCCGGGGGCTGGGTCCATTACTCGCTGCTGTCGGGCACCCGCACAGCGATCGTTGAAAAGGATATGCTCGAGCTGTTGTCAAAGCCCGATCAGAAATCCATGGCCGTGGCCCGATTGGAACTGGGCGTGATCGCCCGGATCGAAGAGTGCCGCGACGCATGGTGCCGCATGAATGCCGATGGCTACAAAGGCTGGGCGCCCAAAACGGCCCTTTGGGGCATCGGCGAAGATGAGATTATCGATTAAAGGATTTGCTTGCATTGCAATCCGGCCCGCTCCCGAACCAGCGTGTGGCAACCATCTATACCCACCCTGACACTCGGTTTGAAGACCATCAAAGCGTGTCATTCAAAAGAAGCAAACAGAGTGCAAAGCGTAATCAGTCCGAGAGTAAACACTCAGCTTCCGGAACCGCCCTCAAACGTTGCGGATACGTACGGTCCCCGTCAGTCTGGAACTGAACCAGCCCGATGCACAGCTTTGATGCGACTTACATCCTTGAATTCCCACAAATCCACACAATATTTTTTCCATCTGCTCTTGCACCGATGAAAAGAGCAGAGTAGTTAGCGCGTCACGTTGGGATGTAGCCAAGTGGTAAGGCAACTGTTTTTGGTACAGTGTACCGTAGGTTCGAATCCTACCATCCCAGCCAACCACTTCCACGATTGCAGACGGTGTGAGTGTCGCTCGCGATAGCTCCGCGTTTTCCGAAGGTTACGCAGGGTGGCGTGAACTGCAGACACTCGTGGTGGCCCTAAATCCCCAGAATATGCGCAAGGTCTGAAGTCCGCATTTTCACGGTAGCAGTGTCCGGGGTTTGAGTGTCAGAGAGTCGCGATGAGAGCGCGTTGTTCCTGCCAGTTGTTTGGCAGTGGGTG